>NZ_LNYU01000050.1:69303-103264 GCF_001468135.1 Legionella santicrucis
CGGCCATTGATGAAGTGAGAACCAACGACCTCAAACAGTCGCTAGAAAATCTAAGCCCGCCGTTAATCGTACAGGATGCCCAGTTCCACAATATTTAGTCAGCAACAGCTCCATAGCGATTTCTGCTATGCGGCTGTCTTTGCATGTGTGAATAAATTGGGATAATACGGTTTGATACCGCCAGCTTTGACTCGTTTTCACCCACCAGGTCAACCACGCGTTCAAGTAGCGTCTGATTCGTGGGACAGAGAATCCATCAATAACCATAAGCCTAACTTGTTCACGTGCATTTCTTAGTGTTCTCGCATGCGGAACAATGAAGATTTGCGCAGAATGTTCTCTTTCGGCAATTGCCGAGTTGTTATTACCCCCCCCCAGATTGGTTAAATAACAAACACTCATCTGCAAACGTATCATTTGCAGCCGAAAGACTTAAATCCTGTGGGTCACAGGTGTTATTTGGAGAATATGTTTCCAAATATTGGATGCCTAAAAAATGGAAACCACTGTTTATTGCGCCAATGCGTGTTTTTTTACGCGATAATTGCAAATGTCTTTCTTGTAGGATGCTCATAAGACGTCTTTTACAGCGTTCTAATTGGCGTTTTGTCTGACATAAGATAATGATATCATCCTGATAACGCAGATAGACTGCATCCATAGCATCGAATGAATCATCCAGTGGTTTCAAGTACAGTGCACTAAAAAATTGCGATAATGGACCACGAAGTGCTATGCCATTATCAGAGTTTTTATAACCCCTCGGTGTTTCAATGGGATTTTTTATAATGTTTTCGAGCATGTGTTGAACTTTAGGGTCGGTGTAATAACGTTTGACGTCTTCAATCAATACATGATGTTGTATGGACTTATAGTAAGACTTAATATCTGCTCGAATAATGTATTTTGGTTTTTGAGTTATAAGAACTTCTCGTATCTTTTGTGTTGCTAATCGAACACCACTGGGGCCATAGAGATGATAGCAATTGGGATTCATGATATGTGAAAATGTCAGTTTTAATTGTTGGAGCAATAAATGTTGCAATACTCTGTCTGAGATATGGAGCTGGTCTAACATTTCATCTTTGAAGTAATAACGCTTAAGCAATCTAGGTGTATATGTGCCATCAATTATGGATTGAATACCTTGAGGTAGCCATTCATGAATGGTTCGAGCCAGAAAATGTACGTCATGATTGGCGTGAGCCATGCGCTTTTTTCTGTAAATACTTGCGAAAAGCTTTTGGCCTTGGTACAACATGTGCTTCAAATCCCATCGTTTTTTCATAACATCTTTTTAATACACAAAAAATTAACCTAAATGATAATCCAAATTTTTTCATCTGAAAGGAAACCAGTTATCACGATGAATAAAATTTGAGTGATACTGTATTTTATTGTAATTTTTGTTTTACAAAAAATCATAAAATACAAGGAGTAAGCGGTGTCAATTGAAGATTTTATCATTACTGTGTATTGCTTGGTAGAAACAGAACTAAAAAAAATCATAGGCTGTACTCCGTTAAGACAACGTGGATTTGAACCTAAATTATCAGACAGCGAAGTCATCACTATGGAACTTGTTGGTGAGTTTATGGGAAAAGATACTGATACAAGTATTTGGCGTTACTTTAAAAAGCATTGGCTTGATTGGTTTCCTGGTTTGGGTAGTCGTGTAAATTACGCGAAACAGTCTGCAAATTTATGGAAAATCAAGCAAGAAATACAGGCTGCTTTTGCCAAACAAATGGGAGCATTAACCGATCCACTTCATATAGCAGATGGTTTGCCTATGCCCGTATGTCATTTTAAGCGAGCAGGATTTAGCTCTGTGTTTCGAGGAGTAGCTGCTTATGGTTATTGTGCCTCTAAAAGCGAGACATATTACGGTTTCAAAGGCAATCTTGTCATAAGCTCTGAAGGGATTATTACGTGTATAACAATTACTCCTGCTCATATCGATGAACGTGAATCATTATGGGATATTGTAGAAAACATTCATGGATTGCTTATTGCAGATAAAGGCTTGATTGGTGAGAATTATCAAGAGCAGATTAGGACACATACCCATGTTAATTTACAAACACCAACGCGTAATAACATGTCGGATCCAAGAGGAAAAGATTGTAATTTCTGGCTGACCTCTACTCGTCGATTAGTGGAGACGGTTATTGGGCAATTGGCGACGCAATTCCATATTGAGAAAATCAGAGCAACAGATCTTTGGCATTTAACTAATAGGATCGCCAGGAAAATCTTAGCTCACACGGTTGGGGTAATGATTAATAAGCTTGTTGGCAACCCACCGTTACAATTTGAACTCTTAGGAATTGTTTAAATAAGTCGAACATGGCGTTATCTTATTTAACGTGAGTTTAGTGCTTTTGAATAATAGCTCATAATTTTAAAATTGGTTAAAAAATTAATTAATATTAACCTTTAATGGAAAATCGAATTAAAATGATGAATAAAAAATTGTAGAATAATAAAAATAATAATCACTATGGGAATCACTAAAGGAAACGTACCCTTGTTAATAGGTTTGCTTCCACTGTTGATATTTACATTCATACTATTGAGATTAGTTGAATCATAAAATGTATCTTTATCAACAACTATTGCTTGAGGTGGCAATTGTTCTGATTCAGTTTTTACACGATTATTTTTCTTTACAGCCGTTCCTATAGCTAAAAATTCGATTAAGCCATTACCCAATTGATAGACATAAGTTTTAACGCCTACTACATCATCAGCCCCTAAAGCTCGAGCCTCCTCATTGATTATAGCCAGAGCATTTTCACGTGCATGATAAATCATACGCGTTAACTCATTAATTTCCCCACGCACAAATGCTTTGATTGTTGAAGTAATTCCACCTATTAATCCTAAAGAATAGACCGAAGTACCTAACAATAACTTCATAGGAGTATACCCCATACGCGCCATATTCCACATTTCAATATTAGTCATATCACTTGTTACTATTTCGTTTCCTGGATCTCCCATTAATTGAGGGTTATAAGAAGCTGTTCCTATCATAAGCATTTCATTAACACCCCCAAAAGGTAAAACTGTTGTTTTAATACCAAGAACAGCATTAGCATTATACTGTCTGGCATGTGCCGTGATACGCGTTAAAGCCAGGTGTCTGGTTTTATTAAAAATGTCCGAATATTCCTTAATTTCACCACGCCCCAAAGTTTTCAAACTTCCAATAATACCGCGCCCCAAACCCATAGAATAAGCAACATTACCAAACGAAAAACAAATCGGTTTGTAACCAGCATCAAGTTGTGCATACAACTCCTGACCATCGGCCGAGGTTGAAAACTTTTCCTTATTCGCCCCCTCTTCTCCATAAGTCACTGATCCTATAGATAAAAACTCAACATTTGCGCCATGAAGAATCAGCTGACTAGTCACTCCCGTAATCCCGGTTGCATTCTTGCTGACCGCCTCTTCTAACATACGTTTATAGGCAGTTTCTCTACCCTCTTCTATGAGCGAGGTAATTTGGGCTAATTCACCGCCTAGTATCACTTTAAAACTTGAACCTACGCTTCCAATAATGCCTAAAGAATGGACACTATTTCCAACTACTATAGGGCCAGGTGAGTAGTTCTTAAGTTGCAGACAAAATATTTCATTACCTGATAATCCTGTAGTAACTGCCATTATTTATTTTCCTTAATAATATTCTTATATACATAGTGTAGCTGTTATCTGTAATATAAAGCGTATAAAATCCTTGAGTTATGAATAAAAACATTCCTATTTGAAATATAAATATGCAACGAAAATTACTCAAACTTTTCATTTGTATTTTTTACACTCATACTCTTTATGCAGACTCTAATAATCCTTGTAGCAATCTATTAAATGTCATAAACAATCCAAGTAATATGACCAGCACATGTACAGTACCTTTTAAAAAAATATTATTTGAATCAAACTATATTGCTCAACAAGTCAATAATCATCAGGGTCTTCAACAAAATTATCCTAATGCAAAAATTCGTTTTGGTCTGCCATCTAACAATGAATTCTATATCAGTATACCTAATTACATTCAGCAAAAAAGTTTTCCTGGATCAGGAAACACCACCACTTTTTTAACCTTTAAACACTCTATTTATTACAATCAACAATGGATGTTTGCTTTAGAAGAAGCGGTTAATACACCAGGGGGAAGTAGTGCTTATGGAAGTCATGGATGGGGATCCACATTTAATGGTGTTGCTAACTATACGATTAATAATTTCTTGAGTCTCTCTGGGATGCTTGGCATAAGCAGGCTTAGCGATCCTTCACTGACTGGCGGGCATTATTTTAATAGTATTAATCCTGATATTCTTTTAAGTTATTCAATAGGAGACAAATTCCTTATTTATGGAGAAGTATACGGACAAAGTAAAATTAGTGCATATGATGGAGCGGGCTATAACTTTGATGGCGGAATTTTATTTCATATTTATCCTAATACAGCATTAAGCTTCAGCGGGGGACAACAACTTTATAATTATTTAGGTGGCTTTACGCATTATATTAATTTTGGAATGTATGTAATGCTGTAACCTCTTCTAATTTATAAGAAAACTCTGAAATTGTATCTTGCGAATTTAAGAGTCTATAAACATCATGAGGAGCCTCCTCTTTACTCATTCGTTGTTTTTGATAAGCATCATTGACACAATAAATCATATAGGCAAGTGTTAGTCCAAGAGCAATTGGCCATGAAGCCGCAGCGGCAGTGATAACAAATGCAATTCCACCAACATTAAACGTTAAGGCTTTCCAGAACTGCTGGTAACTTTGAACGTATTCTTCATTAAGGATCTTGAGTAGCTGTTGATGATGTTCATCGTTCAGGATCATGCCATTAAATAATTCACGTTGTAGTGTTAGTTTTGCTTTTTGGTATTTCTTATAATTCTCAGAAGTATTATACAATGCATTGCCAAGCATGCTAAAAAACGCGAGACCTGCTAGAGCGAGTGGCCCAGTACATACCATACTGATTGCAAAACTGACAGCGATGATATTCGCGGCGAAAATGTTGATCGCAAAATAGGAACATTGGGACTCCCATTCATCATTTAATACATCAATCTGGCGTTGAATTACAGCGAGCTCAAAAGATGTTGCATCTTTTTGCTGTGCTTGCAACTCTTGCAAGCGTTCATTATATTGATTCGCTTCAAAAATCCACTGTGCTAAAAGCAACAAACTATCGAAAATCAGAAAAGTAACAACAATTGGTGAAATAAGTGCTTGCGCAACATGGAAAAATTGATTGTAAGTAGTCAACAAACTCACCGTAGCCCACACCATATCACTGGCCATGACAAATCCACGTTTCTCCATTTCTTGCCGGAGAACTTTATTGGCCGATAACTCATCCCTTATTGCTGACTGTATTAAATGTTTAATCATCAGGATCAGATTTAGAAGAAAACGAAACGTAAAAAGTGCAATGCCTACATCGGTTATTGTCTTACTCGACTTATTTAAAAAGTTTATTCCTTCAGTAAAACTATATGGATTGCTAAGTGTTTTATTTATTTCTTGAATGAATTCAGCGATAGAGCTCTTTTGCAAGTAGGTAATGAAATATTTGGCTAAGCCACGACTATAAGTAAATCGAGCTCGGTTGGTATTTAGATCACCAACAAATTTGCGTAGTTCAGAAATACTTATAAAAACAGATAAAGAATTCTGAAAGTTTATTTTTAATTTGTTTAAGATAAAATCTGGAAATTTATGAATTACTTTTTGGTTCTTAACAAGATCTTCGTGAAAAAATGCTTCTATTTCTTTACGTAATTGCTGTAATTTTTGTAGATCAGAACTTACATAATCAGATTGGTAATATAAAATCAACACATCACATAAGTACAATAAATAAAATACAGCTTCATTATCTTTTAACCAATAAGATTGATTCGATAACACAACTTGGTGTAATAAAAAAAATTCTTTACGTAATTGTTCTAAGTTAAATTCATCTTCTTTAAAAGAAAAATTGTGTTTTTTATAGGAATTATTAAAAAAAGCATGCTTTATGAGGCTTATTTGGGATTTTCTCATAAAAGAGCCCTAAAAAGGAGTTGTGAAATTGTACTATGACTTGATGAAAAACGATTAAACAATAGTGTTAATTTTTTGCAAAAAAACAGTTAAAAGCCGGCAAAATTAGATTAATAAAAATAGATAAATGATAAAGGCCAACAAGAACCCTCTTTTTTTTATAAAAACTAATTGGTACACTCATGGCAAAATATCCCTTAATATTTCGAGATATAAGTTGATTCTTGATGCAGATAAGCCTTTTAATTCTAATGAAAAAAATCCATCAGGAGAAAAGGTTGTTATTATCATTCCAACATATAATGAAGCATCAGTCATTCAAACTACAATAGAACAAGTATTTGCATCAGTACAATTAGGAAATAACTACGATATTCATATTTTAATTTTTGACAGTGCCTCTACAGATAATACCCAACAAATTATTACTTCTCTCCAAAAAGAGTACCCTAAATTGCATTTAAAACATGAACCAACAAAATCGGGCCTTGGTTCTGCTTATTTGCAAGCGATGAATTATGCATTAACATCTCTTAATGCAGATATTGTTTTTGAATTTGATGCTGATCTTTCGCATCAACCTAAATATATTCTTCCTATGCTGGACATGCTTAAAACTCATGATTGTGTCATAGGAAGCCGTTACGTCAAGGGAGGGAGTATTCCTAAAAATTGGGAATTGCATCGCAAATTATTTTCTGTATTAGGTAATTATGTTGCAAGAGCAATTCTTACGCCTATATATAAAGATTTCACGAGCGGATTTCGGGCTACACGTCGTCAGCAATTACTGAAAGTGCTTCCTAAGCAATTTCTTACAAATCATTATGCGTATAAAATCCAGTTATTATGGCTGTTACATAAAAATAACGCGAAGATTTGTGAATATCCAATTAACTTTATTGATCGAAACATGGGTTATAGTAAATTACCCAAAAACAGTATTGTTGATTCTCTACGAGTTGTTTTTATTTTGCGTTATAATGAAATTAAGCGTTATATAGCCATGTGTCTCGTTGGCTCTTTGGGAGTCATCGTACAGTTTACTACATACAATATTTTGCGCAGCCATTTTTCTTTTTCCCCCTTTGAAGCATCAAGAATCGCCATTGCAGCAGCCATTATCAATAATTTTATTTTGAATAATAGATTCACATTTAGAATGAAAAGCAAAATACCTAATTCAATGAAAATAAAGCGCTTAATTATTTTTGTTCTTTATTCTATATTCATAATCTACTTGCAAAGTTATTGGTTACACTTTGGTGTTCTTTGTTTTGGTAGAGGACCTATCCGAGAAAATATCATCATGGGCTTGGGTATAGGTTTAATATCGCTTTTAAATTACTACATTTATTCTCGTCATGTATGGCCAGATAAGCACGTTCCGCTGGAAAAATACTGATGATACGCACACCACGTAGCATTTATCTTTATCTCTTTCTTTATTTTGTTCTGATGTTAGGGATAGCCCCTATTAATATTTTATCCCTTGATACTTATTATTATTGGGATTGGAGTCGCCATCTTGCTTTATCATACTATGATGGCTCCCCCATGATTGCCTATTTCATTAAATGCGCCACATTATTATTCGGCAATAATCTTTTTGCTTTAAATTTTGTAGGCATTATAGTAGCGGCGATTTGCTGTGGAATTATCTACAAAACTGCTCGATTTTTTTTATCCCAAGAAGCAAGCTGGATTGCCGCTCTATTGTGGCTACTCTCACCACTGGTCACGATGGATATTCTCAAACAGACTACTTACGACACACCTCTTACTTTATTTTGGGCATTAACCCTTTATTACACGGTAAAATTGATACAAACAAACAAAACCAAAGAGTTATATTATATCGGTATCAGTGCGGGCTTGATGATGCTGTCAAAATATACAGGCATTGTCTTAATTCTATCCTTACTCATTTTTATAATCTTTAGTACCTACCGATCTCTTTTTAAAACAAAGCATTTTTATTTTGCCACAATTCTTGCGCTCCTTATTTTTAGCCCAGTAATTCTATGGAATTACCAAAATCATTGGCAATCATTCATCTATCAATTAACCACTCATCAGTTAAATCACGCAGTTAATCCCTTTTATAATGCAGTCAAAACTTTTTTTACATCTTTTATCCCTGCACTCAATATTATGCTTCTGCCTCCTTTTTTAGTAAGTAGCAAAAATCTGGATGAAAAAAATGCTTTAACGGTGCGCTTATGTCGTATCGTCTGTTTTACTTTTTTATGTTTTTACATCTATGCAGCAAGTAAAGCAGAGGTTAGGATATTTTGGCTTACACCGTACCTGATCAGTAGCGCGATTTTATTTGGATATAGCTACACCATTTTACCTTATCGTAAATTAGCTGTTTCATTAATTGCTATTTATAGCTTAATTAGCCTCTGTATTCTGATTGATAACACTTCTAAATTTAATCTTATTAAATCTAAAAAACTTGCCTTTTATCACTTAATGCAACAATTCAACGCCACCTATCCACAACTACCTAATACAATTCTTACTTCTGGTTGGTTTCAAGCACGTATGATGTTTTTTCTTAAAAATAAACCAACTATTTATACTTTAGGTTGTGGTACCGCACAAAATCAATATGCATTGTGGAGTGTAGAAATTAATAAAAAAATTATAGATAAAACACTAAAAGAAGCGCTCTACATCGATAGATATGATAGGCAAAGCTGTTTAAAAAAATACTTTGATCACTGTGAGAAAATACCTACCCAGAAATATCCTTTTAAGCACAAAGAATATGCATTGAATGTTTATCGATGCCAAAATGTATAAACACAAGACAATAATAACGTGCAAAGTTGCTTTTTTAAATTTAAATAGGATGATAGGAGTTTACAGTTTCCGATTCTTCTTTTAATGTATTGCCTTGAATGACTACAATCGATCTAGTTTATAATGGTTATTTTTAAATGACTTGTCCAATTTGATAGATGCAGGCAAACAGCAGTACTTAGAAATAGGTCATCTAAAAATCAAACCACAATACTACTAAGAATTAATAAGGACCATTGATGCTCAAAATATTCTTTCTTTTTACTGCATTATTTTCTTCAATATGCTTTGCTGAGGAACGTGAAATCGCCATTACGATGGATGATTTACCTCTTGTTGCCTCTAGAATGAATACCCCTGGAAATAAACAACGCTCTACAGAGCGCTTTACTCAAATTGTACAAACATTTCAAAAATATAAAGTTCCTGTCATAGGTTTTGTCATTGCAGGGGCAATAGAAAAAGGACAATGGTCGTTTCTAGAACAATTTCGTCAAGCAGGATTCATGTTAGGTAACCACACTTATTCTCATTATAACTTAAACCAAATGAGTGCTGAAAAATACCTCGCCGATCTTGACCGTGCCGATAAAATTCTTGAGCCAATCATGACTCATCCTAAATATTTTCGTTACCCCTATCTTGCAGAAGGTAATAATGGAAAAAAACAAAAAGTCCATGATTATCTTAAAGAACACAATTACACTATTGCCCCTGTAACAATTGATAGTAAAGATTTTGAATTTAATGAAATGCTTTATAAAGTCCCATATCGTTCAAGAGTAAATTATATTCAGAAGCTCAAACCCCGCTATCTCGCTTATATATGGAAACAAACATTAAACGCGGAAAAAAGATCAGGTAAAAATGGCAAACAAATATTATTAATTCATGCCAATCTTCTTAATAGCTATGTATTAGGTGATATTCTGGAAATGTATCAAAAAAATGGCTACAAATTTATCAGCATCACTGAGGCACTGAAAAATCCTGCTCCTGTTATTAATGTGCCATCATCCCAAAAAGACATGAATAAAACATTAGAAGAAGAACTATTAGGTATCTCTCTGGATGCACCCAAACAAAATTATGTGACACAGTAAAACTGAATAATAGCGACTATCTGCTCAAATGCAGAGCATAGCTTTAGTTTTCACACGCTATAATGTTATATAGGGAGTTGACCAAAACAGGAGGTTCTATGTTAATACTCGCTATTGTTTTATTTATTGCTGCTGCCGTCTGCGGTTTGATCCTGTTAACTGCAATATTACAGGATAAACCTGTGAATAAGGCCGCTAAAATTTTGCATGGCATTTTTGCAGCAGCAGGAATTATCCTCGTTTTAGTGTACGTATTTCTCTTTATGCCTAGCTGGTCTTCCCTCTTGGTTACAAGCTCAATTCTGCTTGTTCTTGCAGCATTAGGAGGGTTAACTTTATTTATACTAGGTATGAAAAATAAAGAGATTCCTAAATTAGCAGCAGTGATACATCCACTCATTGCCTTTGCAGGTTTACTTGCGTTGATTATCTATGTTTTACCCTAATTAGCATACGTCCAACAGATGCGACATAAAAAGACACCTCCATGCTTTTTATGTCGCTTAATAAAGTAGGACCTATTTTGAACGAAAATAGCTCCGAAAAATAGGCACAGAACTATACCTATGCTCCGTATATTATCTGAACGCAGCGTAGTGAAGCCCAGATTCCGCTACGCTGTATCCAGGCGATGTATCTAAACAATGTGAAAGGTTCTTATGGGATCTGTTACTTTTATTCCGGCTCAAACCGATCTTTCAAACGCTGACGAACCAATTGAACCATATCTTGTGGCGCTTTATCCGGTGATCCTGTATTAAAGGGAGGTTCTGGATCATACTCCAAACCAAGTTGTAAGCATTGAGCGATAATCTCATTAGTTAGTTTTGAAGCCAAATAGAAAGCCATATCAATACCAGCAGAAACTCCTGCAGCAGTAATAATCTTACCATCGACAACAAATCGGTTTGATGTGGGTAAAGCTCCCCAATGCGCCAATCGGTTCATCACTGCCCAATGGGTCGTTGCTTTAACACCCGACAATAGACCTGCTGCTCCCAAAATTAAACTTCCAGTACATACCGAGGTTGTCCATAATGTGTGTTCGTGAATTTTTCTAATCCACTCTAGAATTTCAGGATATTCACGTAATGCAGTCGCAGTACCACCACCTGGAATTAATAAAACATCTGTTTTTGAGATGTCGGCCAACGCATGCTCAGCCATTAAAGTAAGTCCTGAACCAGCATGTACTGGCCCAGAATTTAGACTAGCCCTTTGCACTGTAACACCAGGAAGTCTACTTAGTACTTCATAAGGTCCAATAGCATCCAGAGCAGTCATGCCCTCATAAAATAAAAATGTAATTTGCATGAATACTTTTCTCCTGTCTTGGCATTTCTTAATCAATTGAAATTGTTTATGACATCAATTTCTTCAATTTAATAATCAATAACATATCATCATTTATTAGCAAATATCTCGATCTAACATAAATTTTTTCTTTTTGACTTAAAAAACGCATCTTATAAAAATTTTAACTTCACGTGAGTTTCGCTAAAAAATCTATTTAGTCCGGTCGTTCAGCCTGAGGAGGAGCAAAATACTCCGTCGCTAAGGCCCGGTATAAGGCTTAACAACAGAGTTATACCCTTCCTCTACCGAAAAGTTCGTGTGATAAACCCACATTCTCTTATACGAATCTAATAGTGACTAATTGTTTTTAACAAGTTATTTAAAAAACTTATATGACAAATGAAAATATTTTATTTGTTATATATAACTCTAAAACTGCCGAGAGATTTGCACCCTTACAATTTGACGATACACAAGAATTGATTAATCTGACAGCATCCAAATAAGTAATTACGCAAGCGATATTAATCTGTACAATTAATTTTTACTACGTATCGCGCTTTATGCTTGAGAGAACATAAATAGTGGTTCAAAACAAAACATTTGGATCTACTAAGGAGTTCTTCACCAAAAGCACCTTATGCCTGGATTTATCACCACGCTTTAAAACAACTTGGCTTGGTGGTACCTTAAATATTTGAGCAACATACTTTAATAATTCTTTATTAGCACGACCTTCAATTGGCGGGGTGTTTAAGCGAATTTTAAGCTCTCCTTCATGTATCCCAACAATTTCTGTTTTTTTGGCTCCAGGCTGAACATATAAATGCAAAATTAAATATTCAGCTTCTCGTTTATACCACACAAATCAATGCCTATGGACGTTTTAACACATTAAATAATGTATCATAAAGTTACAAATCAGGAACAGAACAATTAATGGCGAATATTTTTAGGAAGGTAATCCATAACACAATAACACAAACATTTTGTGTTGATAATTTCAAGATTACGGAAATAAGTAATTTCTTTTAAATAAAAATCGAAACGTTCTTGCATCGCTTCAAAATATCCCTTGATAACAACCGAATAGCGCATTTTGGCTGCATGATGTATTTCCAGTAATTTAGAATATAAGAAGATTATTTCTTGAACAAATTCTGCATGCGCCATTTGAGCTCTATCAAAACAATTCACTTCTAGAAGTTTATATTTAAGTTTGTTGATTCGGATTATCATATTAAAAATATAATAATGAATTTTTTCTGTTTTATTTTTATAATCTAAACCTAATAGATTAGGAATAGAATAAATCGTATTGCGTATGTCATTTAAATCAGCAATATAATTTCCCAGCACTTTATTTTTATTCATGTCTATAAATTTTGCCTGCAACTCCACTAAACACAAAATGATGCGTTTATAGGATTGCACGTCTTTTTGAGCATGATCAGAAATAGTAAAATTATTGTTGGCTTTTAATTGCTCTATGTGCCCCATCACCATGAAGCACGCATTCTTGATGTCTTCAAAAGTTAATAATTCAAGCTCATTAGTCTCGATTTTTTCACCAATTTGATCAATTACTTTTATCACATCATGAGATAACATTGGAGTCCAAAATTTGATATCTCTTAATGTTGATTATAGTTTAATATTTGAACAATTTATGACCTAAAAAATCTGAGATCACTGGAAAAAAGTCAGATTTGTTTTGTGGCGTTTTTAAAGGCCACTATATGTGGCCTTATCTTTTGTTGTTATGCCAAATAGGTGAGATTAAATAAAACACCATTGGTGTAAAAATGATTAAGAGATATGCCTGAGTTTAAAGTTTGATCTTCAGCACGACCTAACCTGCTTTTACCCCAATCAGCAAATTCATAACCAACTCCTACCTGCCAATGGTCATTCAGCGCTTTTTGCAAGCCAGCTCCAACTGTGTATGTAAAGCTGGTCTCAGTATGTGATGCAAAATTAGGGGTAGGCAGCGCTTCAAAAATAGTAGGCGTATTATTAAATCCATGGGCATCATTAAAACCAACTCCTATGCTACCACTCACCCAAGGCATGGCCACAAGACCCAATTCTGCCAATAGTTTAGCCTTTGCAGCCACATGAGTATGTTGCAACTTATAACTATAGATAAAATTGTTAAACTCTGGATCAGCATCGTCCCAGATACTTCCATTCAATGAAGTATTATTAGTGAAGCCAACAGCAACACCAAGCTGGCCTTGTAATGTTTGAGAGAGTGTTTTTTGGATGCCTAAGAAAACCTCACCATCAAAAATAGCATCATTAGACTCTTCCATTGTATATGTCTTAACAATATCCGGCGCTAGCTCAATGGTCTGTGTCTCAGCACTCGCTCCCCATACAGGACCAGCACTAAACGTGCCTACCCAAGTCCAATCGGGTTTCGTTGGTCCCATTGTTCCTGCCTGGACGCTACCTATTAAAAAGCTCATTGATAAAGACAACAAGCCCACCGTTTTTTTCATGAAAAAACTCCTTTTTAATATCATTATCACCTCATCTTAACAGACTCTACTAAAAAAAACCTCAATATTTGGGAGCAGATTTAAAAAATTTTGCAAGTTTAAATTCGCTTTTAAAACTTATAAATTATTAAATGGCTAGGATCAAAAAACATCTAATACAGCATTTAAAAGTTGCCGTGTATAAGCCTCTTTAGGCTGTTGCAAAATAGTTTCACAAGTACCAAATTCGATCCCTACTCCATCTTTCATAACCAATACTTCATCGGCAATATAAGAAACCACACCCATGTTATGGGTAATGAACAAATAGGAAATTCTTGTTTCTTGCTGTAATTCTTTTAATAAATTAAGAATTTGAGCCTGAACAGAAACATCTAAAGCGCTTGTAGGCTCATCGCAGATTAAGATGTCAGGCTCAGTAGCCAACGCCCTGGCAATACAAATTCTTTGTCTTTGTCCACCTGAAAATTGATGTGGATATCGCTGCAAACTGGTACTTGGCAAGTTAACATGGCTTAATAGTTCCCTTTGTTTTTTGCGAATGAATGAATGTGTCATTCCTTGAGCATGCATTCCTTCAGCAAGAATCTCCCCAACTGTCATACGCGGATTCATCGAAGAAAAAGGATCTTGAAAAATAATTTGAACTTTTTTTCTATATTCTCTTAATGCTCGTCCCCTTAAATTCAATACATTCTGATCTTTGTAATGGATTTCTCCACCAACAACCGGTAGTAAACGTAATAAAGCGCGGCTGGTTGTTGTTTTACCACAGCCTGACTCTCCCACTAAGGCTAAAGTTTTTCCTTGTTGCAATCGAAATGAAAGACCATCAACAGCTTTCAATAAAACTTTATGGCGACTAAATATCCCTTTTTTCTGAACAAAAGCAATAGATAAATCAGTTACATGCAAAACACTATTCGTTTCACCATTGGTACGATTCCACGCTATTTTATTTTTTTCTAAAGGAGGTAATTCACTCAGATCCGGATATAAATGGCAACGCACAAGTTGTCCTCTCATATCTTGTAATTGCGGTTCCTCCAGTTGACAGCGAGGAAAAGCATAAATACAACGAGGATGAAATCGACAACCCGAAGGCATTTCATCCAAAGCAGGAACACATCCAGAAATAACAGACAGGCGTTCTTGTCGTTTTGCAAAAGAAGGTACGGAATCTAACAATTGTTGAACATAAGGATGTTGCTTTTGTCGTGAAAAAAATGCACCTATGGGTGATTGAGCCACTATTTGTCCTGCATACATCACACTCACATGAGTGGCCATTGCTTTTACTACACCTAAATCATGGGTTATCAGCAGCATACTCATCTTGCGCGTACTTTGTATTTTTTTTAACAAGTCAAGTATTTGTGCTTGCACTGTTACGTCTAAAGCTGTTGTTGGTTCATCTGCAATTAAAATATCGGGCTTACATGCTAAGGCCATTGCAATGACTACGCGTTGCTTCTGCCCCCCTGATAATTGATGCGGATATTGATGAATTTTAACGTGAGGAAGTGGCATTTCTACTTCATCAAGCAGAGCTAATAGCGATTTTTCTAATTCTTGCGAGGTCAGTGAATGATACTTTATTAAAACTTCTGCTAACTGCTCCCCTATAGTCATTACTGGATTTAGGGCTGTCATTGGCTCTTGAAAAATCATTGCAATCTTGCGACCTCTTAATTGCCTCATCATATGTTCCGATAAATCAAGAATATCTTGTCCATCTACCCGAATTTGACTGTCAATTCCATAAATACCTGATTTAGGTAACAAACGCATTAATGCTAAGGAAGTCAAAGACTTACCACAACCTGATTCACCCAATAAAACCAAGGTCTCACCAGGATGTAAATTAAAATTGAGTTGATCTAAAGCCGATACTATCTTACGATGATCTTGAAATGCTACTGATAATTGATGAATTTCAACACTCTTTTTTTGCATATGTCTTCTGAGACTGCCTCTTTCCCTACTTGCCAAAAAAAGCTTCTTTAATATAGATTTACAAAGGAATATGCATCTACTGTATCATAATATGTGGTAAAATAAACCTTAACTATTCACCACAATTTTAATTATATTTACATGACACAGTGCTGAATTGTTACAATAGACTTAACTTATATTTGAGATATACCCATGTCAGAAAACTACACTGCCCAAGCAATTGAAGTCTTAAGTGGACTTGAGCCTGTTCAACGGCGTCCCGGCATGTATACCGATACGACTCGTCCAAATCATTTGGCTCAGGAAGTTATTGATAACAGTGTGGATGAGGTACTAGCCGGTTTTGCCAGCCATATTCGCGTCACACTCCATGAAGATGGCTCTATTGAAGTTGAAGATGATGGCCGCGGTATGCCTGTTGATTTACATCCACAATTAGGATTAAGCGGTGTCGAAGTCATTATGACTCGCCTTCATGCTGGAGGTAAATTTTCTGATAAAAATTATAGCTTCTCTGGTGGATTGCATGGAGTTGGAGTCTCTGTTGTTAACGCACTTTCCGAGCGCCTTGATGTCACCATTAAACGCAATGGACTTATTTATCAAATGTCATTTGCTAATGGCGATAAATTATGTGAATTAAATGAGACAGGCCTAACCAAAAAAAGGGATACAGGAACAACTATTCGTTTTTGGCCTAATTCTAAGTATTTTGATACAACTCGGGTTTCAATTAAACATTTAATGCATGTACTTAGAGCAAAAGCAGTACTTTGTACTGGCTTATCTATGACTTTTATCAATAAAGTAAACAATGAAGAAATGCATTGGTGCTATGAACAGGGACTTACTGATTATTTAAATCAATCGTTACCTGATGGAGATTATTTACCTGAAGAACCATTTATTGGTGAGTTTAAAAGTGATGAGGCAACCGTTGACTGGGCCTTGGTTTGGTCTAATTCCGCAAACACCAGCTTTAGTGAAAGTTATGTGAATTTAATTCCAACTGTCCAGGGGGGTACCCATGTAAATGGTTTACGTTCAGGTCTGTTTGATGCTATGGCTGAGTTTTGTGAGTTAAGAAATTTGCTTCCTCGTGGCGTAAAACTCACTGCAGATGATCTATGGGAGCCTTGTCAATATGTCTTATCTGTTAAAATGAAAGAGCCACAATTTGCGGGTCAAACTAAAGAGCGTTTAAGTTCTCGTCAAATTTCAGCTTTTGTCAGTAATGTAGTTAAAGATGCCTTTGCGCTGTGGCTAAATCAACATCGTACCCAAGGTGAAGCAATTGCTGCATTAACAATAGAGAGGGCACAAAAACGTTTAAAACAAGCGAAACAGGTAGCTCGAAAACGAGTAAGCCAAGGACCAGCCCTTCCTGGTAAATTGGCTGACTGTTTGCAAACTGATCTTAGCCAAGCCGAACTGTTTCTCGTCGAAGGAGACTCAGCAGGTGGTTCAGCAAAACAAGCACGTAATAAGGATTTCCAAGCGATTTTACCTTTGCGAGGAAAAATTCTTAATACCTGGGAAGTAGATTCATCTCAAGTTTTAGCTTCCCAAGAAATTCATGATATTTCCGTGGCCATAGGAGTAGATCCCGGCTCTTCTGATCTTAGCGGGCTTCGTTATGGCAAATTATGTATCCTTGCCGATGCCGACTCAGATGGAGCACATATCGCCACATTAATTTGCGCTTTATTTTTACGTCATTTTAAACCTCTTGTTCAAGCAGGACATGTATTTGTTGCCATGCCCCCCCTTTATCGAATTGATGCAGGAAAAGAGGTTTATTACGCGCTCGATGATGAAGAAAAAAATCGTATTCTTAACCACCTAACCCAAACAACTCGAGCTAAAGCTAATGTTCAACGTTTTAAAGGATTAGGAGAGATGAACCCGATACAATTACGTGAAACAACTATGGATCCGAATACGCGACGACTGGTGCAACTGACGCTCGATGATGAAGGGGATGCAGAAGCAATTATGGATATGATGTTAAATAAAAAAAGAGCGGGTGATCGGAAAGTCTGGTTGGAAACCAAAGGGAATTTAGCCGAAGTTTGATACTAAGTCAGTCTCTCTAAGGTACAACTGTATTTGAACTATTCTGCACAAAAAAGCCCCTGGAAAATACTCACATAGCTACCTATGCTCTGCGTTTCAAAGGTCTTTTCACAAAACCGAACTAAAATAATACTGTTCCACCAAAATTCAACCATTTGGCTTGTGCCAGTTTGGTCGCAAATTACGCCTATGTAATTTGAATGCTTTTCTTCAATATATCATCCATGAAATTCTTTTTGTTTACTTTTATGGTTTAGCTTTTTGTATTATCTTATCCAATTAGAGTCTGTTAACAACTGGTTTCCGCTGTCTACGTTCGTTGCTTTATGCACGACCATCCTGCTTTGTAGAAACCAATATTAGTACAAATGCAAAAAGAATACATGTCAACAGGCTCTAAATTCCTTTCTTGAAAGTTTCATCTAACTTATTTGAGATCAATCTATGACAATAAAATGGATACCGGATAACCAAATTGGCGAAGTGCAAAAAGATGGCACCTTTACTCGCGCAGCTTCCTATGGAGTAAGTATGATTAATGCCTATTTTTTTGATGAATTATCAAAACTTGATGCTACCAACCAAGAAAAAAATCTATTGGAAATCATCGAGACTGAATCCAAACTGATACCTTCTTTGAAAGCCTTGGATATCATCGGTTTCTTCTCTCCGCAAGAGTGGTTGCAAAGCGATCATCAAGGGCGAATAATGATTATTTTACTTTATCTTACACAACAACCAGAGGCTGTTACTCCGGAGATTGTGAACCAATTAAAAGAAAAATATACTACTTTGATACCCAGTTTACAGAAAATGGTTGATAAAATTTTAAATAGGTCTGCAACATGAAAAATCCGACTATTGCAATTGATCCAGATAAGTTAATTCCTGACAACAAACAAGGAATGATTACTGAAAACGGAACATTTTATCGTAAAGGAACATCATTGGCGACATTTGATAACGCAAAAAAATATCAAGCATTAATTGATAATGGCGTAAATGATATCGCTCATCCTGAAATTCAGGCCGCTATAAATGATCAACGATTTATTACCAATATGATGGCGGTAGGATTGTATTTTTCTTTTTTTCCAGAAGCAGATTGGTTAGCTGATGAGCAACAAGAAGGCAGAATGATGCCTGCTTTGCTGATGCTACAACAATATCCTAATAAACTATCTCATGAATTACAACAACGCTTACTCTACTTAAAAAATAAACTTAACCCCATTACCCAAGCGTTAATTGAAGAAACATTGGATTATCATAAAAAATATAGGGCGCAACTCGCAGAAACAAAAAAATATTTATCTCATTTATTGACACAATACATGCACTGCTTGGAAAACCAAAATATTAGTGATATCGCTGCACTCTGGCTAGATAAGCCAGAAAGTTGTTTTATTAATCCTTCCTGTGATAAGCCGATTAAAGCTAAGGATAACATTATAAATTTTATTAAAAGTCATGTTGCCCAATTAATGTATCAAATTTCCAATGTAGATATTGAGATAGATTTAATTAAAGGCATTGCACATTTATATGCCCTAAAGACTTTAAAAATGGAATCCAAAGAAAATCATATACCCAAAGAAAAATCAGCTCAGACTAAAACAATAGTAAATGTAGCATTTGTTCGTTTAGATGTCCCTTCTTGCCAACCCATTTTAACAGGATTTAAAAATTGGCGATTAGGCAATTGGAAAATTTACAATTGGACCGAAGTTCTCCCTAATTCTGAATTTTAAGGATTTTATTCATGCTGAAAATTTCTTTTAAAATATTTTCTTTTATTGTACTCACATATACCAGTCATTCTTTTGCTGCTTTATATCTAGAGTCACCCATTCAAAAAGATTTATTGACTGATAGTAAGATGCATCTTTATTTCTGCGGAACTGGTGATCCAGAAGTGACGATGCAAGATATTCGTAAACCAGCCTGTCTTGCTATGATTGCCGATAAACAGTTTATGCTATTTGATGCAGGCGAAGGGGCATCACAAACTTTAGCGTCTATGGGTTTACCTTACGCCGCGATTCACAATGTGTTTATCACACATTGGCATTCAGATCATTTCAGTGGCTTAGGGCAAATTATTAATGCATCTTGGAATAATGGACGTAATCAACCCATCCATGTTTATGGACCCTATGGAGTGAAGCAAGTTATAAAAGGATTAACCAAAGCCTATCAACTGGATGTAATTTTTCGTGCATCTAATAGCCAAGGAAGATTAGATCCACAGTTAGGGTTTGGAATCCCCAAATTAGTAGACGCAGTTAACCACGATCAAACCGTTTATGATATACCAAACATTAAAATTACTGCGTTTCCTGTTTCTCATGAACCTGTCTATCCGGCGCTGGGATATGTTATACACTACAAAGGATGCAAAATAGTCATCAGCGGCGATACAAAAGTTAATCCTACACTCGCGGCTCATGCTAAAGACACTGATCTTTTAATTAATGAAGTGCTTAGTAATCCGTTAAACCAAGAAACGTATCAACAATCAATGGAAAAAGGCAATAAATTGGATGCTGCATTTTCGTTGGAAACCAAGAATTATCATTCTGATTCATTAGAGCTAGCCAAAATGGCACAACAAGCGAGAGTAAAACATCTGGTCTTGACTCATTTTGTGCCAGCTATCCCAACAACATCAGATGCACAACATGCCTTTGCCAAAGGAATGAGTAAGTATTACACGGGACAAATGACAATGAGTGCGGATAAAGATGAAATCATTATTGAATCAACAGGAGCAACCTGTCAAATTCAATATAAACCAGCACAACAATCAAGGATCCCTGCGTATAAAATTAATTAACTATTTTTAACGTATCATACCAATCGTATTAAACTTAATTAAGAGGAGTAACTATGGATGGTTTTCCCCAAGAAAATTTCCCTAATGTAAATACCAGTGATTATCATCAAATAAGAGATACAATAAGAACTGGTGATCTTTTATTTGCTTCGGGAAATTCATTAATGTCATCTATGATTAAAGGAGCAACAAATAGTGTTTGGAGTCATGTTGCCTTTATTGTTCGCCTGGAAGCAATTGACCGAATCATGGTCATGGAAAGTGTTGAAACAGTTGGTGTCCGCACCGTTGCATTAAGCAATTATGTGCGTAATTATAATGGTAGTGGTCACGGATATCCTGGGAAAATAATGCTCGCTCGCTATCAAAATTTTCCAATTAATTCCTTTTCAAATCTGTCAAAACAGGCAGTTGATCTGCTGGGATATCCTTACAATACAGAAGAAATTCTCAGAATTGCTGCACGCATAGGAATGAATGCGTTTGGTTTTGATAAAGCAAGCCCCGAAGTTATTTCTTCACATGCATTTATTTGCTCTGAATATGTATATACTTGCTATAAATCTGTTGGAATTACTATAGATTATAACCAAGAAGGATTTATTGCTCCTGTAGACTTTGCTCGCTCTCCTAAAATTAATCCAATATGTTTTGTTGTAACAGAATGATACACACTAAGCATGGGGCAATGTGAAAATGGATTTTTACTACCCATGCCAGGAGGATTCTCCTATTTTTTTGTAATCTTGTTCACCAAAAATAGCAGAAGCAAATTCATAATATTTAAACTCCAGCAAATTGTTGCTAGGGTCTTTTAAGAAAAAAGATTGATGCTCTATTCGAGTATCTTTGAATCGTATTTTAGGTGGAATTTCAAAAGAAATGTGCTGCATTTTAATTTTTGCCGTAAAAGCATCAAAATCATCTCGCTCAAGAAAAATTAAACCAAAATGCCTTGGATAGATTCCTCCTTGAGGAGGTGGAATGAGATCTACTTTATGCGCCACAATTTGATGAGTACCAAATTTTAAAATCAATGCATTCTCAGATTCTCGTCCTAACAAAAACCCCAGTTTTTGATGATAAAATTCTTTAGCTAATGCCAAATCATGTACTGGAAATGCAAGATGAAATAATGTATTCATGAAGTTGGCTTCTTAGTTACTTTTTTAACTTTAGCATTTTTTTCCATTTCCTTTGGTAGACGATTCCTCTTAATATACATATTTCCTGGATTTCCTGAATCACTTTGTCTATGTTTAGGATTAACGGAACTATGAGATGAATGGTGCTTTTGCGTCATTTCATGCTCCTTATAGTGGATTATTCTATAAGGATAGCAAAAAAAGAGCAAATTCGTGTAAAAATTAATGTTTTAAATTAACGAATAAGTATGTAAGAATATTTATTATATTATTATTTCAACTTTATATAAAATGCATTTGAATATTTTGGATTATATAATTCACATTGATGTTTATTTGAACACTATTGTTTCAAATTATGGATTTTGGACGTATTTAGCTTTATTCGCTGTTATTTTTTGCGAAACAGGGTTAGTCGTCACTCCTTTTTTACCCGGTGACTCCTTGCTTTTTGCTGCTGGAAGTATTGCTGCACAGCCTGGAAATCCATTAAATGCTTTTATTTTGTTTTTATTACTTTTCTGTGCCTCAGTGTTCGGAAACCAGATCAATTTTTTAGTGGGGCGGTTACTAGGACCTCGCATTTTTTCGGCTGAAAAATCTTGGTTACTCAATAAAAAACATCTACAAGAAACACATGCATTTTATGAAAAACATGGTGGAAAAACGATTATTTTTGCGCGTTTTCTTCCTATTATACGTACCTTTGCGCCTTTTGTAGCAGGAGTTGGAACGATGAGTATGATTCGTTTTACGCTATATAATTTAATAAGCGCATTTATATGGATTGCTAGCCTCTTAAGTCTTGGTTATTTTTTGGGATCAATTCCATTAATTAAAGAAAACTTCGCGCTGGTTATTTATGGAATTATTTTTATTTCGATATTGCCCCCTATTGTTACATTACTGAGTCGAAAGCAAATGTAACAGTATCTGTTCAAGGGTATAGTTTTCTCTTGGTAAAAAGCTGTATTTTTGCACAATATATGCAAAATTAATCTTTTTGGTGCATGAGGCGTGCATGCTTAAGTACTCCCGGATTAGGCGCGGTCGTAATCCGTACCACCCTTTCCCCTGCTATACACTAATTCGGGCTGCAGAAAAATAGGAATCAGTTTTCTTTAAGTTAACGCCATTACGTGGAAAATTACGTAACGCTTATATGTAACAAGGAGAAAATAAAACTATTCTGCGAGCAGTAATCGCGATATCATACCTTTTTGAATCCAGGCTTTTAAATAGGAAGCAGCTCGCATTCCTACTTCCTCAGGGTTTATCCACTCGCATAAACCTTCACATAAAGCACCAAAAGAGATCCCTTGTAATAAATTATCTAAAGCCCAAGCTTCTTCACAAGACAAACTATAAAACTGGATAAGGTATTCAGGTTTACGCCACAAAATCCATGCCGTAGGTTCCGAACTTTGTTGTAACTCAGGCAACTTTTGATCATGGGTCAACGCTTGCCAAAGGAAAGTTGTATTACAAACATAATTGATTCGCTGTAAAGAGGGATGCAGAATAAACTGTAATCCTGCCCATGCTTCTGGGGGAACTGAAGCCATATCCTCAACCTGCACAACGTGTGCATCTGCAGCATCAAAAGCTAAACCCATTTTCCATTCAAAATCAGCAAGTTCTGCTAAATGGGGGTATTGAGGATACTGGTTTTTAATGAACTCGGGAAGCAAATCTCCATACCAACGAATAGAACGATAAGATGAAGGATGTGCATTAATATAAAGAGTAGCAAACTCATTAAATTGCTCTGTACCTAAATAAGCATGTAACGCAGAAAAATTAGACGACAAACATTCTATCAATCGAAGTTTATAAGCGTCACGATAAATACCTAAGCGAGTATCCGCTGAAACTAATTCAGTTTGAATAATTGAATTAAAAATGTCTGACTGATCTGATAATAAAAATTTTTGAAATTGCTCTTGTAAGTGCAGAAGCTCTGTCATAAAAGCACCTCGTCAATCGTTACTGATTCAGCAATTTCCTGAGCATGCTTTATTTCCGCAAGCAAATCAGCTAAAGGCGGCATATTGTCATCTCGTTCTATCATAGTTGAGACAGGACCCAATCGTTGTAACGTTGCTGCATAAAGATCCCAAACAGGCTGGATTACAGGCGCATCATGAGTATCGATGATGTAATGACCATGATTGGAATGGCCAGCCAAATGAATTTGGGCCACTCGTTCAGCAGGCATGGCAAAAATATAATCCATAGGATTAAACTGGTGATTTATAGCACTCACATACACATTATTGACATCGAGTAAAATATAACAATCTGCTTTCTTAACAATTTCAAGAATAAATTCCCATTCTGTCATTTCAGATTGTTTATAAGTAAGGTAGCTGGATACATTTTCAATTAAAATGGGGCGCCCTAAAAACTCCTGGACCTGATGGATACGAGAAACAATATGATTTACTGCTTGATGCGTATACGGAATAGGCAATAAATCATGGGCATTAACCCCATTAACTCCAGTCCAACATAAATGATCAGAAATCCAAACTGGTTCAACTCGAGAAGCTAAATTTTTTAATTGCTGTAGATAATCACGATCTAAAGGATCTGAACTACCTAATGAAAGAGAAACACCATGCATCACTATAGGGTAATGGGTGCGAATTTGGTCAAGATAATAAAGTGGTTTTCCACCGGGAACCAGGTAATTTTCAGTTAATATCTCAAACCAATCTAAATTGGGTTTTTGCGTCAAAATTTCTTCATAATAATCAGGTCGTAATCCCAGACCAAAACCAAGAAAAGGCATGCGTGGAACAATTTTATTTTGTGGGGTATTCATAATTAATACCTGATAAAAATCCAGGCATGAAAGATACATGCCTGGATCATGCTAGAAATTATCTGTAATTATTGAACAACAGTACCGCCTGCTTTTTGACAATCATCTTTACTCATTTCTGATATGCCTTTTCCTTTACAAGAATTTTGGCCTTTACATGCATTATCAGCAGTTTTGCAAGAACTTTGTCCTTTGCATGCATTACCACCTTGGCATTTAACCATGCCAGAGGCAGAAGATGCGTCATCAGCAAAAGCAGGAGCTAAAGCAAACATAGAGGCAGCACCAATAGCAAGAGCAACGCCTGTTAATTGTATCTTGTTCATTATAATTAATTCCTTTTAGAGTTAGTTAATAAGCATAAAGGCAAAATGTGATTTACCCGTTAGCATTTTAGGAAGTAATATTTAATTTTGTCAAGTTTGCCTCATTGAAAAATAAAGAATAAACGTTAATTAACATGATTGTTTTTTAACCGTTGACAGTGCTGATAACATAACCTATAGACTATATAAACATTTATAAAGTTTTTGATTTATTTCGAAACGAGCTCTTATGAATAATGAAAAAAATAACATTCTTTATGTTGACGATGAAATGAATAATCTCACTGCTTTTGTCGCAACATTTCGCCGTCAATTCAACGTGTTTACTGCCACTTCAGGGCGCGAAGGTATAAAAATTATGCGTCATAATAATATTCAAATTGTTATTACTGATCAAAGAATGCCGGAGATGACTGGGGTACAATTTTTAGAGTCTATTATTCCTGAATATCCTAATACCATCCGTATGATTTTAACGGGCTTTACAGATATAGAGGCGATTATAAAAGCCATAAATACTGGCCGAGTATTTCGTTATATTACAAAACCTTGGGATCCAATTGAATTAAAAATGGATATTGATACCGGTCTAAAAATGTGGAATCTTGAAAAAGAGCGAATGTCTTTGGTTGAAAAATTAAACCATGAGTTATCCTATCAAAAACGGGTTATGGATCTATTCCAAAGATATGTTCCTAAAAATATAGTTGATGAAATACTACATGATCAAGACGGTATCTCTCTAACTCATGGTGAATATCGTATTATCTCTGTAATGTTTGTGGATATTCGTCAATTTACCTCGCTATCAGGCAAGTTAGGGCCTGTTAAAACGGTAGAAATACTTAATGCTTATTTTGAATTAATGACTCAAATCATACGAGACCATCATGGGAGCGTTAATAAATTAATTGGAGATGGGATCCTAGCTTTATTTGGAGCACCTGTATCTCATATTGATAACCAATCAAATGCTGTCTTTGCTGGATTGGCGATGATAGATGCATTAAAAGAATTTAACAATAAATTCCACCACGAGCTTGGGCGTGACATCACTATAGGGATCGGAATAAATACGGGAGAAGTCATCGCTGCTAATATAGGTACCAGTGATCACATGGAATATACTGCTATTGGCGATACTGTAAATACTGCCTCACGAATCGAAGAACTTACCAAAGATAGACCCAATACATTGCTAATTAGCGAAACAACTTACAAACCAATCGCTGATGAAATTATGATCGAAGAATTAGAACCCCAAGTGATTAGAGGCAAAGAAGAAAAAATCAAACTGTATAGAGTCATCGGAAAAAAACATGGATCTTGATAAAAAAAAACTGTGGCTAATGTTCAAGCAGAATGTAATTACAGTTTTTTTTTATACAATAATGGGTGTTATAAGTAATATTTGGGCTATTCCTGCGATGGTATCCCCTCTTTGGCTTCAGGCAGGCTTCGCTCTAGCGATGGTACTCTGGTGTGGCAACCATGTTTTTTGGGGTATCGCCCTTTCATCAGCAATTCTATTCATTGAACAAGGTGACCTAATATTCTGGCAAAACTTAACTGCTTATTCAATTGTAGGCATTGGCGCAGGATTACAAGCAACTTGGGCTGCCAAATTTATTCAATACTATACCCATACAAAAACACCCTTCTATACAGTTAGAGATATCTTAATTTTTATATTTGGAGGCGATTTTCTCTTATCACTGACGAGCTGTACTATAGGTACTATTGCATTAGTCCTATTTGGTTTGATTAACCCAGAATCAATGATTAAAAATTGGTTCATTTGGTGGATTAGTGACTCCATGGGAATTCTTGTCGTGACACCTCTCATTATGACTTGGTATCACAATAAATTTCCTTTTAACTGGAGATTATTTCTTGAGTTTAGTCTCTTAATTATTTTATTAGGCTGTACAATCAGCATACTCGATAAGTTGAGTCATCCTCGTCTCGCTTTTACTTTGCTCCCATTCTGTATTTTAGCTGCTGTACGTTTCAATACCCGAATAGCAATAATTGTGGCATTTTTAACTTCTCTTTCTGGAATTTGGCTCGATATATATGTTTATCAGTTTGGTGTCATTGATCTTTCAACACGTATATTACTTTTACAATCATTTGTTGCCATTATATTTTTTACAACATTAATACTGTCAGCAGTAATTACCGAACATAGGAAAGCGCAACAAGAACTGCAGGAAGTTAATATCGAATTAGAGTCTCGTGTTAAACAACGTACTCAAGATCTGAATGAAAAAAACCACCCGCTTAATAATACATTAGAGTCATTAAAACAAACACAGACTCAATTAATTCAGGCCGAAAAAATGTCTTCTCTAGGCATACTCACCGCAGGAATCGCCCATGAAATCAATAATCTTATTAATTTTATTTCTGCAAACATTGGTCCATTAAAAAATGATATTGAAGACATCATTCAGTTATTAAATAAATATAGAGAAATTACATCAGAGATCCCTCTAAAAGAGAAATTATTAGAAATCTCGAAATATTGTGAAAGAATCGATCTGAGTTTTACTTTGCAAGAAACTCATGATTTGCTTCATAGCATTGAAGAAGGAGCTAGGCGGACAGCAAATATTGTAAAAGATCTACGTACTTTTTCGCGGCTCGATGAAAGTGAATTGAAATGGGTTAATATTCATGAAAACATAGATTCTACATTAACCTTATTACGCAATCTGGTTCGTGATCGTATTGCTATCCATAAAAACTATGGCAATATTCCTGAGATAGAATGTTTTCCGGGAAAAATGAATCAAGTATTTATGAACCTTATTACAAATGCAGCACAAGCCATTTCTGATCATGGTGAAATTACCATCAGTACCCATAAGGATAATGATCAAATTCGAATTAGTGTGCGTGATACAGGTACAGGAATGAATAAAGAAACAATGGCTCGGATTTTTGAACCTTTTTTTACGACCAAACCTACAGGAAAAGGAACAGGCTTAGGTTTATCTATTTCATACAGTATCGTTCAAGATCATCACGGAAGTATCTCAGTAAACAGCACCCCAGGAAAAGGAAGTGAATTTATCATCGTTCTTCCAATAAAATATGTCGCTTAATTTAACGAATTAGAAGCCTTAGTACAGAATTTGAAAATTCGTACTAGACGACGCTTTTCTCAGCCCGAACGTGCCGTGGTAAAGATTGTTTTCTTATACTAAACATACGGTAAGTTAATCATTAAAAGTACTCCTACTTCAAAAACAAATACTATAATAAAATAATAATTGAGAAGAGTAATAACTATAAAGATGAATTTTTCCCTATTCACAGAAAAAGAAATTTATGACTTCATAAAAATGTATGAGCCTTTTCGCACTTTAAGTGATGCTTGCCTTAAAAAACTTGCTCGTACCTTAGAAATTGAATCTCATACTGGTGATACCTTACTTATAAAAAAAGGAGAAAGCACAAATGATCTCTACATTCTCATCAAAGGCAGGCTTTTCTACCAAGTCACTGATGCAGAAGATAATGTGACGTATCAAGGGGAAATGAATGAAGGTTCAATTATAGGGGAAATGTCCCTTTTATCTGATTTACCTCGTTCTGCTAATGTATATACATTGCGCGATAGTATAATCTTAAAATTATCAAAAAATAATTTCTTAAAATTAAGCAAAACATATCCTGAATTACTGAATAAGGTCACTCAATTTACAATCAAACGGCTAACCAATTCCCTACAAGGAGTTCCACCTCCCACTTCTCGCAATAAATCAATCGCTATAATTCCCATTAAACCAATACCCGATTTTGAGTTTCAATTACAAGAAATTATTTTTCGCCACTCCTATGGCGAGAAAATTCTTTTATTAACCAGTCACTGTGTGGAAATACAAAAAAATTTTTTGGATGAACAGGGTAACATGAGCAATGAGGGAATTTTATGGATTAACCAACAAGAAAAAGAATTCTCTTTTATATTTTATCTGGCAGATGAAACATTAACAAATTGGACTAAATTTTGTCTTCGTCAAGCTGATTCACTTGCCTTTTTAGCGATTGCCGAAGAACATGCTTTTGATTTATCTGAAGTGGAGCATTATATCACAGAGAGCCAGCACCATTTTGCAAAACGAAGCATTTTATTAATTTTGCATAATACTGCAACTCGTCCAAGCAACACTCAAAATTGGCTTCAAAAACGGTCAGTGAATGCACATTATCATCTTCGCAAAAATACAACAGCAGGTATTTCACGTATGATGCGTATTTTCACAGACAATACAATTTCATTAGTTTTAAGTGGTGGAGGAGCACGGGGACTGGCTCATATTGGTGTCTATCGTCTATTAGAAGAACGCGGGATTCCTGTAGATTATATTGCTGGAACAAGTATGGGAGCTATGCTCGCTGCTACTTTTGCGATGGGATATACTTCTAATGAAATATTCGATTTAGTTGAGAAGTATTTAATTAAAGGAGCAAAAATCGATTTTACCTTTCCTTATATTGCAATTGCTGCAGGTAAAAGAGCTGCTGACAATCTTATGCGACTTTACGGTGAAAAAAATCAAATTGAGGATTTATGGCTTAACTATTTTTGCGTATCAACCGATTTAATTAGTCAAAATTCATACGTACATGATAGGGGATTATTATGGGAGTCGATAAGATCAAGTATTTCGCTACCGTTTATTTATCCTCCTGTGGCTTTTAATGACAAACTACTTATTGATGGTGGAGTACTCAATAATATGCCTATCGACGTGATGAGACGTTATTCAAATAGCAGTAAAATTATTGCCTCTAACATTAGCAGTAAGCACTCGTTCCAAACAACACCATTGCCCTATTCACTCTCAGGTTGGAAATTGCTTTATAATAAGTTTCTGGGAAAAAAAACGTTACCAATAAGCTTAGGCGAATTAGTTTTACAACTATTAACAATTAGTTCCCAACAAAATACTGAACGGGTAATGTCCATGGCCGATTATGGCATTTCTTTAAAAGTAGAACAGTTTGGTATATTAGATTTTAAAAAATATAAAGAAATTACAGATGCTGGCTACCAGCAAGCAAAAGCTCAGTTTACAGTCCAAAACGTAGCAGAGTTATTAAAAAAGTAATCCCTATTTTTTCATTTTTTTCGCCATGATCTGATCAAAAAGAGCCCTTTTTTCGGGTGACAATGAAATACGCCGTAAAGCCATCATTTCTTCTACGGAACCTTGTTCACAATCAGGTGTTAAACGATCAAGAATTAAAAAACCATTTAAATGATCTACTTCATGCTGTAAAACCCGGGCATAAAATCCTTCTTCTGTTTGCTGATGAAATTGGCCCGATTCATCATAATAACTCACTTTAATTTGTTCATAACGTGGTACTTTTCCAGACTTACTGGAAACAGAATAACACCCTTCAAAGTCATGTTGAATTGCAGAACCCTCAACAGGAGCGTAACTCGGATTTATCATAATATGCATGGGGTAAAAACTTTTAACATGATCACGTAATAAAGTAGCTTCTTCTGGAATATAAATAGCAATGATCCGTTTCGGAAAATTAACTTGGGGAGCAGCAAGACCTACCCCACCAAGTTTTTGTAATTTGTTTTTCATTGCATCAATTAAGTCTTTATCTGCTTGACTCAATGGAAACTGTACTTCTTGAGCCTGATGCTTTAGAACCTGATGATATTCAGATTGCTCTATAGTTACTATTTCTAGATCCATAGCTATCCCCATACTCCCCATCATGGAAAAAATTAATCCAACAATAATCTTCATATTAATTCATTCTTTTTCTAAATGATTTATGGTTTATCCCAAATTTTTCAGCACGAGTTACCAAATTTTTGCCAATAATTGCCTATAACTTTTAACCACTCGTTCCGCAGTAAAAAAATACTGTCGCTCATAAGTAGTCATGAGACCAATAACTTGCATTCCGGCGGCTTTTGCTGCGTTAACTCCGTGAGGGGTATCTTCTATTACCAAACAATGAGATGGCAAAACATCTAATCGCTTAGCTGTTAATAAGTATCCCTCTGGGGAAGGTTTCCCGATTTGAACATCTTCAGCGGTGACAATAGTATCAAAATAAGCGCGTAATTTTCCTTGTCTCACCTTGGAAAGAACTGCCATTATTTCACTATGACTTGAACCACTACAAATAGCAATTTTTTTCACTTTAGATGCTATTTTAAAAATAAACTGCTCAAAATCAGCAACTAAGGGTAGCGAATCACTCGAGTTGATAATATTGATGTATGCTGTGCTTTTTTGTTGAATGAAATAATGAATTTCTGTATTGGAACAACTAAATCCTTCATTTTTTAGTAACATAGGAAACATATCTTTATCCGCCAAGCCTAGATATTTATCCATGTACTCTTTATAACTTATTGTTATCCCTAAAGGTTTAAGTACTTTACAACATGCTTCATAATGAATAGGTTCACTATCAAGAATGACTCCATCAAAATCAAAAATAATTGCATCAAACATGTATTTAATATCCATTTAGGGTCATTTAAACGAATCATCCATGAAATGTTATCATCTATCTAATGGGTGGGTAAATCGAATCTTCTTCAAGAAAGATTTATGTATACAATACCCTAATCATATTAGCAAAATTAATTGTAGTTTTATCTATTAAAGACCTTTTCTGATTCATCAGTTTCAAGAGCCTGTTCCTCAAAAATAGCCAGGGGCTTCTCACTAATCAATTTCCTATTATTTTCCAATTCCGTTTGTTGTATATTTTCAGAAACAGACATACCTAGTTTAACCATTACCTGCGGTACATCAGGTATTTCAGAGTCATGACTTTCTTGTGTTGTTTTCTCCATATAAGGCATACTTGAAGTTGCGGTATATTTTCCTTCAATTTTTCCTGTTTCTTGATTAATAAGCATTACATATGGGGGATGATATAACGAAGACACCTCACCATCGATTTTTATTTTATAAACACTGCGTGTTTCACCATAATCAAAATCTGATTCAATACCCAAAACATTTTGGAAAAACGTTTTGAAGTTCTTTCCATGTCCAAATAACCAACAATCTTGTTGCTCAACGCGTTCAATGAACGCTTTAGTATCTTTTATTTTGTCACCGGAATAATCCAAGTTTTGGCACACGTCCGGCTTACCATTCGCCCTCGATTCGAGAATTATGGGTTTACCATGAATTTGAATTTTCTCTGCTGCCTCCATTCTTTTTTTATAAAGTTGTTTGAAATCTTCATCACTGTAAATCCACATGGATATTTTTAAAAGAATTTTTTGGATAGGTGATTTCCAAAATGAAAACCGATCATACAATTTCTGCATATCTTCTTTTGAGCGAACATCGTATCCAGAGGGAGAAACCGTATTTTCTACTAAAAAAGGAAGAATAGAAATTTGTGCATTATTGATTTCCGTAGGAATCACCAATCCAGCCGTTTGCATCGCCCTATTCATCGGTGAGATTGCAATTCGAGGATGTTGATTTGCAGGATAAAATAATAAACTGCCACTAAATTGATTGGTTGTTTCCATATTTTTTGCGGCTTTTTCTGAAATAGCAGCATTGGGACTTAATCCTAAACGCTTTTGTCCCCAGCTACTGCATTCCCCATGACGACTAAATAAAATATGGGCTGTAATTTCAATTCCTTTTGCTTGAAGGTAAAGTCTATCTACTTCTTTGATTTGCTTTAATATTGTTCTACATTGATCATCCTGACTCTTATTTAATTGTTCTATGAGTTTATTAATTTCTTTTAAATAAAGTTCATGAATTGTTCTAAAAATTTCTTTCCGTTGCGTAGGCTCTTTTATTGCATCTAACTTTAATTTTTCAGTTTCTAGTAACTCTTTAAAAGACATTTACCATCTCACGAAACAAAGTGTATATTTATTTTACAATAAAAACGTTCAATTGATAAGATAATCTCATAAAATAGTTAATATGCTTTGAGCTGCATCTAAAAGGACTTCTCTTCCTAGAGGTAAAACACATCTTCTCGAGAAATGTCCATAAGGAAAATTTTTAATACAAGGAGTATTAATCCGTAACGACCATTCCTCAATCACATCGTCAACAGTCCCATCACGTTCAGGAAAATACTTTGCAGTACAGCGAGCAAATTGACCAAAGATCACTCCATTTACTTCATCAAAAAAACCAGCCATAGCAAGCTGAGAAAGTCGGCTATCTACCTGATAAGGTTCGGCACCCACATCCTCTAACACTAAAATACAATTTGTTACTTCAGGTTGATAGGGTGTGCCCATTAATGAAACCCATGACTCTAAATTCCCCCCCACTAATCTTCCTTGAACAAGGCCAGGTTTTACTGTTTGACCTTCATTGATTTGAAAAGACTCTCCTCTAAGGCAAGCCCAAAGCGTTGCTTCAATCAAAGAATCAGGGTGTTCCCTATCGATATCACCAAAAACAAAACCAGTACAAGAAATAATTCCCGCTTTTTTGAGTAACCCTGCTTGTAACGCGGTGGTATCACTAAATCCGCTTAAATATTTAGGGTGAGCGCGTATAATATCATAATCAAGAAGGGGTAATATTCGTTGTGAACCATATCCCCCTCCAATAGCCATAATCGTTTTAACCTCATTATCTATAAAATAATCCATGAGATCACTTGCTCGATATTCATCTTCTCCTGCTAAAAAACGATCCCTAGCATACACATGCTGCCCTACTTTCACTTTAAACCCTTTTTGCTGCAAATAAGAAATACCTTTTTCAAGCAATCCAGGAAGCATTGGGCTTGAGGGGGTAATCAGCCCAATAGTATCACCCAATCTCAATGGATCCGGGTAAAGGTAATTCATCTTATTCTCCGCAATTAAGGTAATTTATTCAACGCATAAGAGATTAGACTTCGATTTATTAACTCATGTTACGCACACTCAGTTTTAAGCGGTCATATTTTTGAGCTCCTGCCAAGCAATTTGGTTTGCTCTAACAATGAGTT
>NZ_LNYU01000050.1:103274-116365 GCF_001468135.1 Legionella santicrucis
AATCCTTTTTAACAAAGAAAAAAGTATTGCTCCAAAAACTATTGAGGAAATCGCAAAAGGGGAATTATCAACTTCCAAATGGTTGGTAGCCTGTGCGATAGAAATTTTACTGGAAGAAAAACCAGATATAGTGCAAAAAATATTAACTGATGACGATATCTTGTTTTTGTGGGCTAATCCTTTAATGAAAAATCATAAACCAGTCAAGGAGCTGCTCGATAACTTAGAGTCGTTGAATAATTCGGAAACGTTAAGCAACAAACTAAAGGCGAATTCAACTAGTTAACGCAACTTTTGTATATAAAACAACCAGTTAAGATAAGGTAAAATCCTTTGCTGATTTTGTACAGGAGTTGAAGCTATGAGATATAAACGCATAGATTATCTAAAACGATGTAAGATTCAAGCCTTATGGAAAGCTAATTACAGATCTGAGGCAAATGCGAACTGGAATCATCGATAACCCTTGCTATGACCGAGCTTTACTATAAATTTAACTGCTCATTTGAAGAAATTAAAATGAAGTAATTTATTACCAGATTAGATTGGTTAATAACCAATGTGACTTAATTTTTCATTAATTTAAGCCGAAATATGACGCTAATTCGCATTTGCCTCAGATCTGTAATTTAACCCATTCCTAAAGAAAAGACCTATAAAAATCATCTAGCCCAGTATCATGAAGTCATAGAAAAAATGGGCTTAAGCAAATGCCATGGACTTCGCCATGCCTACGCTCAGCGAAGATATCTTGAAATAACAAAGTCATATGACAAAACTGGTAAAGGGCTTATATGCCCAATCCAAGGAGGTAGAGTTTACAAAGAACTTAATCCCCTTGAAAAATATTGGGACAGGACTGCAAGGGAAATGATTAGCCAGGAGCTAGGGTATTCGAGATTGAGTATTACAAAGATCTATTGTGGAAAGTAATTGATTATGTAAAGTAATTGAATATAAGCCAATAATATCAGGAGATATCTATCTAAAGACTTTACATAATATCTCCGATAATCCTTCCATGCGGCCATAAAGGACGTCAACAACCAATGGAGGATTATGCATGATTTCCAATAAACCTAAACCAAAAAAGCTATCACTAGATGAATTAGTATTTGGTGCCTTAAGTCAATTACAAGTACTTAACTATAATGAACGATCAATACGGCGTTATCAGTCCACCTGGAACAGGTTAATAACGTTTGCCAAAAAGAATGGATACAAAAAACAGCTCTGTGAAAAACTCATACTGGAATTTTTAGAATATCACGATGTTCATCCCAATTTGCCAACTTCTGCATATAAAGATTGGCGACGACATGCTGAATTTAGCCTTAAAATACTGTGGAACTATGCTCGCTTTGGCTATTTTGAGCGTTGCAAAATTGTATTAGATAAACTTAATATCCCACCTGCAATGCAAAAGAACCTATATGAATATAAAAAATATTGCGAAGAGAAACGTTACTTGAGTCCTGGCACAGTACGTGAATGTTTTAGCCAGATAAGTTTATTCCTTGATTTCATGGGAAAAAGAAACATTAAAACTTTTTACCAAATACAACCAAAAGATATATCCGATTTTATCTGTTCGTTATCGCGTTACAGTCAAAGAACTATTTCAGGAATTGCTTCATATCTACGTATGTACCTAAAGTTTCTGGTTTATCGAGGTTACTTAAAAAACGATTTAAGTCAATCAGTACCTAGTATCACTGTTCCTTATCAGGCAAAGATACCCTCAGTTTGGGACCGAGAATTGATAGTTAAATTACTTGATGCAGTTGATAGAAGCTCGCCCAGAGGAAAACGAGATTACGCCATATTGCTACTGGCCTGCCGATTAGGATTGAGGTTAGGCGATATTCGTGAGATTTCCTTAGATAATATTGACTGGGAGGCGGAAATGATCTCAATTACGCAAGGAAAAACCAAAGCTCCTTTATGTCTACCTTTAACCAATGAAGTTGGTAATGCCTTAATCGATTATATTAAATATGCTCGCCCACAAATAAAATACAGGCAAGTATTTTTAAGATTAACGCAGCCTTTTACTCCATTGAGCACAAATAATCACTTTTATACCATAGTGAAATATTGGAGAGGTGTGGCTGGCATTCAGTTTAGAAGCCAACAGCACAAGGGGCTGCACTCACTACGACATAGTTTAGCCACCTATTTGCTAGAGGATAATACTCCATTTTCGATGATTGCTGATATTTTAGGTCATGCCTCCATGAACACAACGATGATCTACGCTAAAACGAGTGTTGAAACATTACGTCAAGTGGCATTGACTATCAAGGAGGTGAATCATGGCAATTAACAGCACAGCCATTCAGTTTGAAAGCCCACTTGCACCGATGATTAGGCAACTGATTCTGGAGAAACGAGCGAGTGGGTATAAATATGAAAAACATGATCGCATTTTAAAATGCTTTGATCATTTTCTTTGCCATACGACGATAAAGCAAAATGAGTTACCCAAAGAGCTTGTGATGCAGTGGCTGGAGAAAAAACCTGATGAGCAAGCTTCAACACAACAACATCGAATTATCCTCATTCGGCAACTTGCGCGTTTAATGATACGATTAGGTTATCCAGCCTATGTACCTCCTTATCGCTTTGGCGCTCAACGGTCATATATTTTCTCTCCCCATATTTTTACACAATGTGAGATTCAAAAAATTTTTCATGCCGTAGATCAAATTAAACCAACACCATGTTCGCCCCTGCGACATCTTATTATTCCAGAGATATTTCGCTTATTGTATGGATGTGGATTTCGATTAAGTGAGGTATTGAATTTGCGTGTTCGTGATGTTGATTTGAAACGAGGTGTTATCACTATTCGAGAAGGTAAGCATGATAAAGACCGACTGGTTCCACCTGCGCTGGATACGGTAGAACGCTTGCGAATATATGCTGAATGCATAGATAATAACTCTCTGGAAAAACGAACAGAAGACGCTTTCTTTTTTCCCTCACCTTCAGAAAATTCTTGGGGCAAAGGAACCATTTATACCTTATTCCGAAAAATGCTACTCCAATGCGGCATTCCTCATAGAGGCAGAGGAAAAGGGCCAAGAGTCCATGATCTTCGCCACACTTTTGCGGTACACAGACTTATTCAGTGGTATGAAGAAGGTTGTGATCTGAATGCTAAGCTACCTTTTCTTGTAGCCTATCTTGGTCATAAAAATTTTACAGGTACACAGAAATACCTTCATCTGACTGCTGAGTTATTTCCTAACCTGATTGAGCGCATGAATAAGCAATTTGGCAGTGTAATACCGAAAGGGAGATAATCATGAAACCAACAGATTTTTCAATTTATTTAAGCCGTTTCTTGAGCAACTATCTGGCTGGTCAACGGAATTTAAGTCCAAATACCATAAAAGCTTACCGTGATGTCTTTATTCTACTATTGCGATTTTGTCGTGATGTAAAGAATATTCCGATTGAAAAACTACAAATTAAACAGGTCGATGTAGAACTAATAGAAGCATTTCTTGATCATCTTGAAAAAGATCGACACTGTACATCACGCACATTAAATCATCGCCTGACCACACTACATGCATTCTTTCGATATATTCAAGTAGAAGATCCAATATATTTACTGCAATGCCAACGGATACTGGCCATTCCATTGCGTCGGTTTGCTCGTCCTGAAGTCAGCTATCTTTCTAAAGATCATCTTGTTGCTCTTTTAGCACAACCAAATCTTGAAAAACCTGCGGGTCGGAGAGATGTTGTGCTATTAAGTGTCCTTTATGATACTGGTGCACGCGTGCAGGAGTTGATTGACCTTACCGTGGGAGATGTGCGATTAGAAACGCCAGCCCAAGTTCGTATTTTAGGCAAAGGAAGAAAAATACGTATAGTTCCGCTTATGGATAATACAGTTAACCTTTTGCAAAGCTATTTGCATGAAAATAATTTATTGCTTCCTGAGACATTTGACTATCCATTGTTCCGAAACAATCAAGGTAACAAATTAACACGTGTAGGCGTTAATTATATTCTACAAAAATATGAACGATTAGTACGCGAAGCTCATCCTCATTTTAAACAAAGAATCAGTCCACATACACTTCGGCATACAAAAGGGATGCATTTGCTACAAGGTGGAGTATCCTTAGATATTATTCGTGATTTCTTAGGTCATGTTGATATTAAAACCACGGAAATCTATGCCAAAGCAAACCTTGAAATGAAACGTGCTGCCATTGAGAAAATCAGTCCAGCACCTATTCCCAAACTACCATCCTGGAAGGAAAATAAAACGCTACTCAAATGGCTACAATCATTGTAAATTAAAACTGGATATGTACTTTCGTACTATAGATTCATTGTTGATTCTAAACATTAGGTGCGGGAATTTTTTGATTAACCCCAAGTTGAATCAGGTTCTTATTCAACTACTGCACCTAATATTTATAATTTCGAGAAGACATTAATTCAATATTGTACTAAAACTAAGTAATTATTTAATAACCCCTAGCAACGATGCTGTCCTGTCACTTCATTATATTGTATTTCCACTTCTTTATTATGTTTACATTGACCAGTTGCAAATTTGAAAAAACCATGACTTCCCATAGATCCCATAGTTGTTTCTCTAGTTTTATCTTCTGTTGCATTATATTTTTCTTTGAGCTCATTAAATTTAACGTCTAACTCTTCTTTTGACTTAACACTCATTGAATGTTTAGTATCGTATTCATTTTTATTTTTTATCACCATTACTGAATAGTTAGGCATTATACACTCCATATATGAAAGAATTAATTATTAAACAGCTGTTATCCATTTAATTTTTCGAATGGTACGCAAGGCCTAGTTTGCAGTCAATACGCATTTAAAATGTTATTATTAAAAATGACTAAGTTTTTGTAAATTAACTCTTTCATAGCCATCTTGATATTAAAAATATAAAAAATTTATTTCAGAGCTAATCTTGAAATGAAACGAGCAGCAATGGAAAAAGTCCGTGCTGCAGCGATACCAAAAGTACCTTCATGGAAAGAAAATAAATCACTATTGCAGTGGGTGCAATCCTTATAGAGGACATATACATCCACTATTTCAATGGAGGACCATCTGTAATTGTTTAGATATTATGTAAGGTAATTTGGCGGATGATCCATGCAATTATTGGTTTTTTTTGAACTACTTTACATAATCACTTACTTTCCACAATAAGCTTTATGCGCTGCAACACATAAAAGTTATTGTGGTTAGTAGATTATTATGTGCAGTAATTTTGAACTAACATGCTGTTAAAGTCGAAAGTTTTTTCTTTAATCAAAGGAAAATGTTGCAAGAATAAGGCATGGAATGTGAGAAAACTATCTGTTAATAATGAAATCTAAGATGCCTTTTTAAACCACAATGCATGATGTGCTTTCAATTAATACCGAAAGAATGAATGTTTAATTCCAATCGCTTAGCAAATAACCACCTTTTTTCAACTCAAAACCTATTTTGAATAGGGGCTTGGAGCTAATTAATAATTTTCATTTAAAAAAGAGTACAACAAGTAGGAAGCCAACTATCTTGATACTCTTCCTCCGAAGGTTCTTTCAATTGAGGTTGTAAGTTGCAATGTGTTATCAAAATCTCTTTAGCTAAATCTGAAATAATTTCATCTCTTTCTTTTAAAGAAAGATTTGATTGACATGTGTGAATTGAAAGAATGGCCCAGTGGCCCTCTTTAAATTGGATGAACGCTGTATCATTTCTGATTCCTCCTAAACCACCTTGTTTAGAACCAAAGTCAGTGGGTCTAGGGAAAAACTCGATGGCTCCTTTTTTTATCAGGGTTTCGCCGGTTTTGCATTGTCGCATTTTCTCTAATAAGACATTAGCGGCTTTTCCAATCCAGCTTGGTTTCTCATCTTGAGAAACCAACAATTTTAATAAATCCGTCATCATCTTAGCAGTGCAGGCATCTTCTTCTGACTCCGCCAGACAATTTTCGGTAGGGCGAACTGAATAAGCACTAATAAATTCATAGAGTATTTGGAGAATACTGTTGATTGATTTTTCCTCAGGCACTTTAAAATAATCAGCGAGCAACTTTTTAGAAGTAAAGGATAGATGATGACCTTCTATATTAAGCTGGGAAATTAGTTCATTAACCTTGTCTGGACCACCTGCCAAACCAAGAAGTACATCAGTTGAAGTATTATCACTTTCAGTTAACATGTAGGTTAATAATTCGTCAACAGTTCTTGTTGTTTCTATAGACCAGGGCCTGAAATAATACCGATCTAATGTATTCGTAGGGCGCCCAGGGGAGAAATCGGTATTTTTAATAGTAATATTAGTAGCTAAACTCAATTCCTGGTCGTCATAGATTTTTTTCAAAATACTCAAGGCAATAGCAACTTTTTTAGTACTGGCCATTGGCATCATGACTTCAGTTTTGTACCCTTCTTCCAAGGTAATGAGACCTTTTTCATCAAGTAAATAAAGACTAACTGCTAACTTTGCTTTTTCGCCAAGTTTCTTCTCAATCTCACTTAAATTCATTTTAGATCCCTTTAGATTTATTTCTGGCACAAATAGAAGTTTGCATCAAAATGTTAAAGTCCTAGTCGATAATACCGTAAACAAGTTTCACTGCCGTAACCTTTATTCCAAGAGCACAACATCTAAGTTTAATCAGTCGATTAGCTTACTAAAGGAATATATTTGTTACAAGCCGGTCCAGCTTCGATACCTAAAGGAAGGAAAATAAATCGTTGCTCAGGTAAGAAACTCATTTTCAGAATTAAACTTCTTCATTATTGCAAAATATTTATGTGTAGTGATTTTAAAAAACCTCTCTGAAAAAAAAAAGAGAAATTAGTGGTACGAACATAATATTCTACTAACACCCCAGTAATGGGTTTTTCTATGCAAGGATGACTTGGACTATCACTTGTCGGCTTCCTAGCTCTGCAAATATTTTTTCTCTTGGGCTAATTTGAAAACGTTATTTATGCACTTCATACAATAGAAAATCTATATTACCAAATACAATGATTCTTACATAATGGAAGCCACATTTTTCTAATAAACACTTTGACTTTGTATTTTCAGGGCGAGTAACAACGACTAATTTATCAACAGCTAAATGAGCAAATCCCCAATCAATTAATGCCTCCACTAATTCAACTCCATACCCCTGGCCCCAGTATTTTTTATGTAAAATATATCCAATTTCGATATCCGGTTGATTATCATTGTGATCAAGATAAACAAGCCCAGCACGACCAATGAATTCATTATTGTTTTTCTCGAAAACAGAACCCATAGTGAAATGATGTTTGTTGTAATGCAAAATATCACTTTGAAGCCATTCCTGAATTACTGACTTGCTTTGGACTCCACCCATATATTCCATAACATGTTCATCTGAATGCAGGAGATACCAATACTCGAGATCATCTAAGATGGGTGTTTTAATTAACAGTCTTGAGGTTTCTACTAATATGCTCATATGTTGGGACTTTACTTTATATATTTACGTAAACCAGTTACCCATTAAGAGATTGCATTATTCATAATTGGTATATAAGTAATAAATATGCAAATAAATTTTTAATATATTTCCCAAACACAACACCTCATGAAATACCACCTCAATAATTAGTCTTGACAATTAATTGTTAACAAAAGACTTTTTTTAAATATAAATAAAAATTAAAAACAAATGGGAATGCAGAAATAATTAAAGAAATGCTTGCTACATAGAAAGCATTTCTCGTACTTCTGTTAGCCTTATACTGTATTAAATTAAAGTAGGCTTCTGGTTTTATAAAAAATTTGTTTTTTAATTTTTCAGGTAGGTTTTGGTTAAAAACCGCTTCATGCAAATGTGGGGCAAAGAGCTTATGAAATATTTCGTTAAAAAAGTGGCTGCTACTTTGGTGGCTGTATCCTTTTTTTGATAAGTAATCTTTAGTTTCATCAAGAGTAGTTCCATTTTCAAATGTATCTACACCAAATTGAACTAAAGCAATATAAAAATTATCATTTTTTTTAAACATATAACCTCCTGTCTTAAAATTTTTTTACTGTTAACTATCAAACAATTCTTCAATCGTCGTCTGCATTTCTTCCTCACTGGGTTTGGCATACCTGAATATCTCTTTAATCGAAACATTACCACTAACTTCCTGCGCAAAATGAACCCCATGTTTATCTGTCACTTTTTTTAAAAACGTATGACGAAGCATATGTGGGGTAAAATCAAACTTCTCCTCATCAGGTAAAAATGCCAAGGCTTGTTTTACAAGTCGTTGGCAAGTCCGATAAACATCAAGTGTTTTAAGGGGTGTATTATATCGACTTACAAATAATGGCTCATCTGGTGCTGGATTTCTTAGTTCTAAATATTGCTCTAAAAACTGCCTCGATTCTATTGGTAAAGGCACCCTACCCGTCACTCTTTTACTTTTATGTCGAACGACATTAGATAAACCGTTCCTCTCATACTGATACACATTCAAAGAAACCAACTCTGATGCCCGAAGACCACTCCCCAACAAGGTATAAAATATTGCGGCTTCCAATAATGGATTTTGGTTTTTTCGAGTACAACTTTTAATCCGTTGTTCACAAGCAGATTTAAGTCGCATTAATTGGCGACTTGTTAACCCATTCCAGTCAGGTGCATCAACTTGCACATCTTTAACCTGTGCCAGTGGATCACCGGCCAATAATGGTCGATGCTGATGAAGCCATCTGCCAATATGCCGAATTGTAGCCATGGTTCTATTAACCGTAGTCGCCTTATATGGTTTTTGAGTGATTAGTGAAATTGTTTTTGTTAAAGATTTTTGAAATTGCTTACTAACCGCGGGGGTCCAACTATCAACTTGATCGTGCCCTACTTCCATTTCAAAGAACTGAATGAATTTTGTCAGATCACTCATTTTGGCTTGCTCTGTTTTTTCAGGCGCACCTTTGACATGAACCTCATAATAATATCCAAACCATGCCTTCAATGAGTTGGTATCAAATTGAACACTTACCTTGCCTTTAATCTTATCTATCACAAACTTTGGATTTTTGTCATTTTGTAGATCAAGAGAATTCAAGGCTCACTCCTTTGGTTTTTTCTCGATCTTAGCATATTTGTGATAGATAAGGTACGTTATCTATCACAAAGTGAATCATTGGAACTTACATACTACTCTTAAAAAATTTATAATTGAAACTCAAGCAATCATCTTTTTTCGGGATTAAAGCAGATTTGTAACCAAAGTTTACTTTTGGGTTAACTTTGAATTTTCAAAGAGTAGAAGAAGAGAGGTTATATTTGAAATTGAATAAATTTAGGTAAGGGTAATTTTTATAAGTAATTCATTAAAGGGTTGATCAATTTGGCCATCTAATCCTTTTACCATATGCACACCAGTATCTTTTTCTGCATATACCAATAAGTAAGGACATGTCATTTGCCCTTTTAAATTTTTGTATTTAGTATCATCAGAAAACAATAAATGCTTTCCTTTAAACTCAATAAATACAAATTTATATTCATTGAAAACAATAAAATCAGGGCAATGCCCTTTAAAAATTTTAATATTCGAAATATCGTTGCGGACCCAATTAAAATTATTGTTAATACAAATCTTTTCTAAAATTTTTGCAAAGTCTAACTCTTCACTATTTAATTGTACTTTTGGATATAAAGAATTTTTAAATTCTTGCGGATGAGGATATGCTAAAATGAGTTTAAAAGGTGGCCATTTGTATGCTTCATATTTATAAGATAACTTAGAAGATATATCTCGGATGTTTTTTGATTCTCTGATTAACTTTGCTAAATATTTGGCAGAAGGAGCGACTCTTTCAAGCCCCCCACTTTCTCTTAATTTTATCTGATATTTAGTTATAATGAGGCTTGCGTAATTTCTGGGCAGATGATATGTAAGAGCGTCAATTAGGCATTTTTTTGCCATCTCTACGTTCCACTCTACTTGTCCAACTCTATTCATCTCGCTATTAACAGAAACTTCTTTATCTAATTTGAGTTTACCTTGTCTAACTATAGGAAGTTGAGTCGCGCAATTCTTAGATAACTCTTCAATTGATTCACAAATTAACTCGCTTGTTCCTATCAAGCTATCATCTTCTATATTTTTTTCTAATCGATCTGTAAAAGTTTTTATAGAAGGAATTATAATATTTTTTTGAATTTCAATTTGTAAAACCTCTTTAGGGGGAGATAAAACAGGCAACTCATGTATAAAATTTTTACATGATTCTTCTATTGAGTGCTTCCCAGAAATATATACGTACCCCCTATTTAATTCGTCAAAATCTTCATCAAAAGGAATAGATTTTGGTAATCTAATGACCCTGCCTAACAATTGGATACCTTTACTTTTACTAATTGATTCTTTCGTTGACAGCAAAACATATGCTTCCGGACAATTCCACCCTCGCTCAACCATAAGATCACCAATGATATACCTAACTTCTGAAATGTCCTCCAACTCATCTAATCCACGAGAATTTTGTGTATGAATAACTACTTGAGTTAAAAAATCCTGATCATTCAGTTGTAAAAAAGAATTGAGTTCTCTCGCCATATCCTCACAATCTTTTGCAGGAGCCTGGATTAACATTTTTGGTATGAAAAAACGATCTTTATCAAATTCCTTTAATAAATTCGCTTTTTCCTCTAGGAATTGTCTCTGATTTATTGCTCTACGTATTATCTCTTTTCGACTAATTTCATCTGAAGCTTCATAAAAGATTTCTTTCACAAGCATGTTTGCCTCAATCACATCTTTATAAGAGACATTAATATATTCATATTCATTATTTTTTTTCTTAAATGAGGCAGTAAACCCTAATTCTAAAATGGGAGAAAGAACCTGTGTTAAAGAATCCATATTTTTACCAGACATACCTTCGTCAGCTTCGTCAATTATCAAAATAGAACGGCGTCTATCAAGATCCTGGAAAGATTTCCATTTTTTTAACCAATGGAGGGATTTTTTTGAGATTCCCTTTTGAACATTAAATAATAATACTTTGCCCATAAAAGAGTTTATTTCATGCTCAATATCATAAACAGTGGTAACTATATTTCCGAGACTTTTTCTAATTTCGTTTTGGGTTTGTATTAGGATTTGTTTGTTATGCGTTAACCAAATAAAATTAATTGAAGGAAAATTTTTTAAACCAGCTTCAATTAAAGCGGCCATAATGAATGTTTTGCCCGAACCAGTTGGGGAGATCGTGACCTGTCTGCCATAGATTGGTTTATTTTGGTTTAAAACTTCGTCTATTAATAGTAGGTTTTTATCTACTACATTTTTTTGGAATTCTTTTAAGTGTGAGTATAAATTCATATTTTCCTCACCTCGACATGCCAGACAAAACTTCATGCCATTGTTTAATGAGCTCCTCAGGTATTTTAATTATTTTTATTTTATTGCATGGCGTTCCCAACATAATAGATTGATCAACCCCTACCCATGGCTCTTCTAATGTTTCTTTTACAGTGTACACAATAATATTTTTAGCTTGATATTTGTTGGTTTCCTGCTTCAAAATGAATAATTCTTTTTCAAAAAAATTTTTATCATTTCGCGCATGGGGTATTGTCATTGCTACTAACATTGATGATGTTTCATCAAAGCCCATGACCTGCAAGCCCTGATTAATAACTAAATTTTTTTCATTCAATCTATGGTATGCAGAAAAAAAATCAAAAGAATAGCGTTTAAATGTGTCTAGAAGTTCAAGATTATTCAATGGTTTCTTTTCTACACTAAAAATTGAATAATCTTTTTCCATATCAAAAGCATCAAGTCTCGGTATCATTACTTTATGAAAAGTTGAACCCATCTCTTCAATTAAAATCCATTTTCTAACTCCATTATCTTTTTTATTCAACTCGTGAGCTGCTTGAGCAGTAGTTCCCGATCCGGCAAAGTAGTCCAGGACAATACAATCTCTTTTAGGATATAAAGATATAAGATGCTCAATTAGTTTTACTGGTTTTGGCGTTGAAAATTTAATATGTTTGGGTAGATCGTTTTTCCCTGTTGATGACATAGTAATTACACTACGAGGATTTTCCATTAAATGCTCATCTAGATAACGTATAATTCTCGGAATGGTAGTATGATCCTTTCCAAAATAAATTTTATTTTCTTTAACGAGCTTCTCGAGTGTTTCTTGTTTCCATTTCCATCCATTTTTCGGCACTGGACAAGGAAGTTTAGTTTCTGGATGAATTAATGGGGTTCGACATCTTTTCCCTCTATGGTCATCATGGGCACAAGAATTATCTATTTGAATAACTCTTTTGTTTACAGGATGAATTAGGCAGTATTGGGCTTCCCCGCCAGTTATTAAATTGAGCTTTTTTTGTTCTTTAATCCATTCTTTAAATTTCTCTTGAGCTTTTTCCCATGAAAACGTTTTTACAAAACAATTTGCTTTTTCAATAATAAGGGATGCAGATGGTTTAATTTCTTTTAATCGTGGTGTTTTACTTTTATTTTTAGCATAACAAAGAATATATTCATGGATATCCGTAGCGTGACTTCCTGAAGATCCTTGATTTTTATTCCAGATAAAAGTCGTAATTTCATTTTGTTCACCAAAAATTTGATTCATCAATATTTTTAAGTGCGCAACTTCTCCATCACAAATTGATATAAATATAACTCCTTCTTCAGTGAGGAGTGAATGACCGATTTTTAATCGTGGCTCCATAAAATCCAGAAATGCTCCATGATTCCCCGCCCAGTCTCTTTCTTTTTCTGAAATACCTTTCCACGTATTTTTATATCCTTGATTTCCGCCGACATTGTATGGAGGATCAATGTATATAACATCCACCTTCATTTCACGATCTGTCATGCCAAAACCCGCTTTTATAGCCGCCAAAGCTGAAAGATTTTCGCCATGAATTGCAAAATTACCACTGCCTTTTTTTCCACCGGTCCATTTCAATATACTAATTTCAGTTTTATTATTTACTCATGTTACGCACACTCAGTTTTAAGCGGTCATATTTTTGAGCTCCTGCCAAGCAATTTGGTTTGCTCTAACAATGAGTTTGTACT
>NZ_LNYU01000051.1:0-6798 GCF_001468135.1 Legionella santicrucis
ATCTTTTGGCGGTAGCTTTGGTTAGAATATAAAGAGGATCAGTTCTCCTAATAAACTTCTTGAAAGTTTATTAGGGGTGACCTATTACCAATTGAGTGCCTCTTGCAGTCAGTTTGATTATGTCTTAATACACCGATGTGTCAATGAACGAGGCAGTTCAGCAACTCCGTAAGGTACAAAAAAAGCAACAATAGCCCACCTTGAGTAAGGTGCTCCTATTTTGGTTTTATCTATTTGAATCACATCATGCCATGCGGGATTAAAAAGACATTGCTCACCAAATACGCGCTTGTAATTACTAGAAATAAAAAATACGGCTTTATCTTCTTGATGCTGAATAAGCTGTAATGAGGATTGGTTTTTACCGATTCGCAAACCTGGTTTGTCTTCTGCAATTGCTAATGAGACTGCGGCGGCATCATAATGTGGCTTTGCTAAATATTGACCGCAAACTTGCCAGTCATATTTAAGAAAACGCAGGAGAGTTTCTGATTTACCGTCTGGAAAAATGGTCTCTATACATCCAGGAAATTGATCTTCCAGTTGACGCAATAATAATTTTACAGTTACTTCAGCCTCCAGCCAAATATCATAAGCTACATTTAAAAAATTTGACACTATCGGATGCTCATCAATAAAGTTTTTGTAGCGTCTAAAAATGTCAGGATGAAAATGAAAAAACTCTTTATCATCTCTATAATCATCGTCAGAAGCAATACGCTTTTTATAACCAACATCACCGCGCCTATGTCCTTCACGTAGTTGGAAATCAATGTTATTTTTCACCCCATCGGGAAGCGTTAGAAATTCAAAAAAACGTATTATTGCCTCCTCGATGCATTGGCGAGGAATAGTAAACGGTGTTTGATAATAAGCATGCTCTAATAATGATTGAAATAAATTCATATTAATTTTCAACCCAAAGAATCCGAATATTTATTAAAAAATGATTTTTGGTTCTGTTCTCAATTGGCATTACATCCAGAAGCCTCCTTTTCGTCATTTTATCATTTATTTTATTTAGTGGTTACAACTTCACTGTATATAATACACCTCGCAGTGCATCTTCCTGTTATCAGGAACATATCAATATGGAAAGGATATTAAATGGTTCTTCTCATTTGTTAGCTACTTTTTTGCTTGATCCTAAAGAGTGTTTTTATTTTTATAAACTTAAAGAGCAATACCAGTCTCTGCATAGTACATTTGCTCCTGACAAGGCGAATTATTTATAAATAACTTTCTTTCCAAACTCAATGTCTCGTACGATGTATAATAGTGGCGTACTCAAATACGGTAATCTCTCGAATCTTTAATATTTTCTACTTGACTTAAGACGTTCTGATACAGGGCATCTGAATTGTATTAACCAAAGATCTATCTGAATTTACCTATTTCTTCCATTTTTGAAATAGAGATTTTTATCAATCGCCAAAAAGGTTCATGGCTTAGCGTACCTTTTTTCGCATCTTTGGGATTTGCACAGGATGCAAGCAACCAGATTACCCTAGCTGCTTCTTTCGAAAATTTCATTATTCTATGCAAATGTTCAGGCAACCTGATTATCGCTTTTAAAAATTGTCCATAATATCAATCAAATGATTTGCTAACTCTTTTGAATTAGAAAGAAAAGGTGAATGACTTGTGTTCATTATATAAATTTTTTCAAACTTTGTTTTTCTTTCTATTTTTCTTTGGGTAGCAATAGAAATAATTTTATCTTCTGTTGTTTCTATATAAAATTTAGGGATAGCATTAAAAAGCTCTATGGGGTAGTTTAGGATCTCTTCGCTGATATTTGCAGGCTCAGGAACCATATTATGTAAAGCTCGTTCATATTGCTCTGGAGTTACATCGGCCATAAATGTTTCTTTAATGGGGCCATTATAATTAATATGGAATATTGCGTTTTCCTCATCAAAGAAAGTATCTGCATTAAAATTCTCTGCATCACTCTCATTGAGATCATCAAATGCTTTTTCTCCATTTAATGGCATTACTGCGGTTAAATAAACTAAAGCTTTCACTTTGCTGCCGCACTTGTCAAGAGCTTTGGTAATTAAGGCTCCCCCCTGACTATGTCCAACCAAAACGACTTTCCCTCGTTGCAAATTAGCAACTTTACAAAGTTTCTCTGTAGCCATAGATAAAGTGACATCCTTCGCAATAATTCCATCTCCAGCTCTTCCGGGTACATCAATAGTGACCACGTTATAATTTAGATTTTGTAGGTGACTTTGAACCTCTTGCCAACCTGCACTAGTAAATAAAGCGCCATGAACTAACAACAGAGTAGACTTATTTGTTGATGCCATTGCATATGATGTTAAAAATAACGACAAAAAAATAGAACATAATCTCTTCACATAATTCATAAATATCCTTAAAAATTAATTAATTGCGTGTTATCTATCTGAAGCCAAGTTACTATAGCGGATGTTTTTTTAAAATAAAATATACGGTTCACCTATAATAGAAGATCTGTTTACTTTTCGACATTTTTGCAGTTTCGTTTAATTTTTAGAGATGAATAATCAATTTGGAGAAGTACTTATAAAGGTGAATTTCAATTAGGGGGTAAAGAGTGCATTCATTCGAATGTCTCTTCCTTTCTCTCTTAAAAAGCACTAAAGTGTCCAAATAAAAAGCTTATTCACTCGCCTTGCTGACGTAAACCTTTTGCTCGTTTTGCAATCAAGGTACTAATACGTTTAGGTATTTTTGCTCGTGGATGTTTATCCATTATTTTTTCCATGTGAGAGACTACTTCAGCGATAGATTTTTTTTTACTTATTGCTGCATATATTTCTTCTATATCTATTTCTTTCATAGAAGAACTACCAGGTCTATATGAAAAATTCTCATTAGGGCTAATAATAACCGCTCCTGCACAATCTTGACCAAAGCGTTCCAAAAACTCGAAAGAACCATGAATATTATGGTCATACTCCAAAGCGTCTCGTACATCACCTTCGGGAAGAAGGTTTTCAAAAAAGGATAGAGTAATTCTATTGCTAAAAGATTTCTGTCAGAGGGGCATAGCTAGGCTTAGAGGAAAGCTATTTTTATCAACTTGCCATTGTTCATCATAAGAAAAAGAAGAAACTAAATTTTCATCACGCGAAAAAACACCGACTCTTTTATTTTCATAGAACACATAAAGTGCTTTCATTGTTCCATCTCGAGTATAATTTTAAAACCCAGAATTTTAGACATTTTTAAAATTGTTGATAGTTGAGCATCAGATTGTGCGAGTTCAATACGACTAATGCCATTATGAGAAAGATTGCAAAAAGCCGCTAAGGATTTTTGAGTTATATTCAATTCCCGACGTCGATTTTTGAGTACCTCTGCTAATTCTTCCAGGCTCTCGATATTATACTTATCCATTTTAGATTACTCAATTCTCATTATAATGAGAATTATAGCTAATTCAGTCTGTTTTTCAAATATTTCTTATTATAATGAGAATTATCTTAAAAAAGATTCGGAAATCGAAAAAATACACTTTAAATGAGAATATCTACACGATATAGATTAGCTCAATTATCAATCTCTTTTTGAACCTTGAAAATTAAGTGAATATTACTATCACTAAAAAGCTTTAAATAGGACACCGGTTAAAATGATAAATTGCTAGCCTAAACCTAAGATGTTTTATTGTGAAGATATACAATATAACTCATGTATATCCATGGGCTATTGGAAGATCATATAAAATATGCTTACCTTTATGACGCTGGATATATTTAGCATAATCGAAATCAATTTGAGCTAATGCCTTTTCTGCTCCAACAATATGAATTGGTTCACTATGTTTATAGCCTTTTCCTTCAAATTGACCACGGTTTGAAAAAAAATTATTTTCTGGCGAAATCATCAAAAATGATGCGGAATAATCCTCATTATTTTCAGAAAAAAGTAGATGCGGATAACGTTGGCGATGAAAATCAATAAATCTATTAAATTCTTCTATACTAATAGCAGAATCTTTATCAAAAAAATCGAGCACTTGAATGGCGGACCATTCATCCGGTTGAATGCTATCAATCAGCGAAGAAAAATCTTCATCTTTATTCAAAACATTAACGATGGTATTTATTTTAATAATAATATTGCTATTAATTTCTCGAGCACGTTTTACACTAGCTAAAATCGATTGAGTGCTATAAGTTTTTCCCGATTTTGTCATTCGCCCAATTTTTTGTAAGGTTTCTAAATTAGGGCTATCTAAACTAATACCTAATTTTACTAAATAAGGAGCAAGTTTCAGAAGATTGTTCGTGTTAAGCAAACTACCATTTGTAACTAAAGACGGCTTGAATCCTAACTGATGCGCTTCCTTAATGATTTCATCAATTTTATGAATCAGCATTGGTTCGCCACCACTAAAATTAATCCTCACTTTATTCCAAGACATTAGTTCTCTCATAGGATTATTGTTATCAGTACGATAAAAGAAACGTTGTAATTCTTTGAGTACGGCAAGTCTTGCTGTTATATCTTGTTCACGCTTTAATTTTTCTGGAATTTCCCATTTTGAAAAGCAATAGCGACAATTATAATTGCACACTTCATTTAAATGATAATTAACCAAAATTTCACTGAATTCATATCTTTCCATGTATGTTCCTTACAAAATATTCCATTAATTGGATATTTAAAAATAAAATCCATAAAGTGAATATATTCTTTTATTAAAGCGAAGTAAATTTTATTTTTATAAATAATTAAATAATATTTAACATTAAATGAAATTTATTCTGTTCTTTAAATTAAACTCATTATGATTGGCTTAAAAATTTTTTCCATATACTATTACTTTTCAATTTAAGGAATATAAATCGCATGAAGAAAAACGAGAAACTTTTAGATTTTAGTCGAATAGGAGAAAACATCTCTTCCTTAATGGCGCATTGTGATATTGATGCCACTGAGTTAGCAAGAGAAACTGGGTTGCCTACCAGTACAATTAGCCGATTACGCTCTAATGTGGCAGAGTTTAGTCCTAATATTTCCTCTCTTCTTCCAATTGCACGCTACTTTCAAATTACTGTAAGCCAATTAATTGGTGAAGACGCGCTTCCACAAAACATTTGTGGAACATTTAAGCCTAGTATTGTTAAGAAACAATTTATTCCACTAATAGAACCCCAATATATTTATGAATATTTTCTATCGGATGGATTAATTGAAGCCTCTTTTATTGAAACGGATTTATTAGTTAGTAGTAAGGCTTTTGCATGTTATGTTCAAGGTTGTGCCATGGAACCAAACTTCCCTGATAAAAGTTTATTGATTGTTGAACCAGAAATGGTCGCTGAAAATTTGGACTATGTTCTAGCTATTTCGTCTGAAAAAAAACTACTATTTCGCCAGCTTTTAACAGATGGAGAAGAAAAATATCTCAAAGCACTTAATCCTTTGTTTAATGATTTTATAAATATTAAAAAATATCTCTATACGATAATAGGAACGATTGTTCAATCACGAAACAATTTTAGAATTTAGAAGAGAGTCTAAAAAAAACTCCAGAAATTTAGTGGGTGTGGTTCACCTTTGAGGCTTAAAACTGCCTGTCCCAGCATAGTGCGGCCACGGTTGAGACACGTTTGGGTGACAGAAAAATTTTGAGCATAATGGTTTTTGTGGTTTAAAATTACTTTGACTATTATTTAAATATTTTAAGTAATTCATCCTTAAAGGCTTTAAAAAATCAATTTATTTTGCGTACGTTAACTTTACGTCCTTTTAATTTTCCACTTTGTAAATATTGGTACGCTCTATCTACTTGGCTGTGGTGGATTGCAACATAGGAGTATATGGCAGTGATGTTAATTTTACCAATTGTGTTGCATGCTAATCCTGCATCTTTGGTTAATGCCCCAAGGATGTCGCCGGGGCGAATTTTATCTTTTTTACCGGAAGCAATGCAAAGTGTAACCATTTCTGGCACTAACGGGGTAATGTGGTGATTTTCTAGTTCACCAATGTTCCCCCAATGAATGGGCTGCTGGAGATTGTCTTCAATGATGCAAATTCGTTGTACATCTGAAGGCGTTGTAATATTTAAGGCAATGCCTTTACTTCCTGCTCGTCCAGTTCGACCAATACGATGAATATGGACGTCGTGATCAAAAGCGAGATCAAAATTAATCACTGCAGGAAGTTCCTTTATATCAAGTCCTCGTGCTGCAACATCAGTGGCGACAAGAATAGAGCAACTTTGGTTGGCAAAACGCAAGACAGCAAGATCACGATCGGCTTGCTCCATATCTCCATTTAAAGCGATGGCACTGAAGCCTTCGTGGAGAAGTTGGGCTGTTACTTCCATTGTTTGTTGTTTGGTATTACAGAAGATTAACGTTGATATGGGTCGATAATGCAACAGTAATGATTTTAATAAGGGATATTTCTGAGCTTGTTTTGAGACTTCATAAAAATATTGTTCGACATCAATGTCTTCAGGAGGAGTTTCTACATGAACTTCTTTGGGGTTTTTCATAAATTGCTTTGAAAGCTGTTTGATTTCTTCGGGATAGGTCGCAGAAAAAAGTAGAGTTTGTCTTTGTTTAGGACAAATCGAAATAATGTTTTTAATGTCATCAAAAAAACCCATATCCAGCATTCTGTCTGCCTCATCTAAAACTAAAGTTTTTACCTGAGATAAGTCTAAAGAGGCGTTTTTTAAATGCTTAAGAACTCTCCCTGGTGTTCCTACAATGATATGCGCTCCATGCCGTAATGAATCAAGTTGAGGCTTCATTGGTATACCACCAGATAAATTAATAATTTTGA
>NZ_LNYU01000051.1:6808-8377 GCF_001468135.1 Legionella santicrucis
TGTTTTTCAAATGCTTAAGAACTCTCCCCGGTGTTCCTACAATGATATGCGCTCCATGCCGTAATGAATCAAGTTGAGGCTTCATTGGTATACCACCAGATAAATTAATAATTTTGACATTGGGTATCAAACAGGCTAATCGACGGATAGCTTGACTTATTTGCTCGGCTAGTTCACGTGTAGGGCAAAGAATTAATGCTTGAACTGCAAAAAAAGAAACTTTTAAATTATTTAATAAAGACAAAGCAAAAGCAGCGGTCTTTCCACTTCCTGTTTTTGCTTGAGCAATAATATCTTCATTTCGAAGAATTATGGGCAGACTTTGCATTTGAATGGAGGTCATATTTTCATAGTTTGAAGAAGCAAGGCTCTTTATTAACTCTTGACGTAGGGGGAGTTGATCGAATGATAGGAGTTGATCGGTATGTTCTGATTGAATCATGAATTTTTCTCTCTTTGGTGCTTAATTGCCATTGTACGTATAAAGTGTGGTCCGCCGGATGTCGTCACGTTTTTGCCACAGTAATTTTTTCCAATAATTCTCTTTTTCTCGTTCGATAAATGCTGCCCGCTCACTCTTTATGAATAAAATAGTTTGATATGTTGAGGTAAAATACATAGGATAATGTGCCCTAGGCAAAGATTTTAATATTAAAAATTAGTATAAGTTATCGATAACGCCTTCGTGAGGTGTAATTTTCTTGGGCCATAGTTACTTTTAATGGACGTCCTTCGAGCGTTTTACCATTCATATCTAAAGAGGATTGGGCTTCTTGTTGGGAACTAAAGGTTATAAAGCCAAAACCTTTGATGTGGCCAGTAACGCGATCTTTTATTAAAACAAGCTTCTCTATCTTACCATATTTTAAAAATTCTGTTTGTAATGTCTCTTCAGTAATTCCAAATGGTAAGTTACCTACATAAACTTTATTTTGTCTCACTGTCGTTTCCTTCAAGTAACCACTACAACTACAAAGAGATATAGTGGTTAAATAATATTAACTATTTCAATTAAAGAGCTATTATATTTTGTGCTTGAAGACCTTTTGCTCCTTGCGTCACAATGAATTGTACTCGCTGACTTTCTGTGAGGGTTTTGAAGCCAGAACTTAAAGTTTCTTTAAAGTGAGCAAATACATCCGGCCCGGAATCTTGCTCAATAAAACCAAATCTTTTGGAGTCGTTAAACCATTTAACGACTCCGTTTACTGTTTTAGACATAAGTAATCCTTGTATTAATTATAAATCCTGCATAGGCGAATTTAGCCGGAAACCGGTCAGGAATTAAAAACTACAGAACGAGGGATTAAATGAATAAAACGACGATTTGGAGAGTATAAAATAGACATTTTCTAGCTAAGACTAGGTTACTACTCTTTAAGGTTAAAAGTCAATCGTATGCTTTTTGTTTGTAGGTGTATCCTTACAGAGTGAATTATTTAAGTATTAACTCTTTAACGGTAAACGAATTATTCATCAACATAAGCAGACCTCATTAAATATCTATAAAAAACAAAGAAGTTAGTGTATTCTGCAATTTTTATAGATTAGTTTTAGAAAAATGATAAG
>NZ_LNYU01000052.1 GCF_001468135.1 Legionella santicrucis
TTAGACTTCCATCTTTGGCTTAAATTACAGCTTAGTTGGCGGCTTCACTCAGAATTAACACTTTTGGTGGTTCTTCCACACGACCCCAATTAGCCCCCAGGGATTTATGAATTGGATGGTCTTTGAGAATAATTGCGACAGTAAGAAATTTATAGAATTTTTGGGTAGATTACGTCGCCAGGTAAAACAAAAAATTTTTTTGATTGTAGATAATCATCGCATGCATCACAGCAGAAAAGTAATGCAGTATGTTGAGCAATTTAAAAATGAGATAGAACTTTTTTTTGCCTCCATATTCCCCAGAGCTAAATCCACAAGAATTGGTCAATCAGGATGTGAAAGCTAATGCGTGCTTATTTAAACCAGTAAGATGTGTGAATGACTTACTCATAAACATCAGACTTTACCTGACTAAAATACAATTTAATGAATTTAAAATTATGAATTTTTTTAAGAAAAATGAAACTAAGTATGCCGCATGGGAATAATCAACTTTTAGACGCCAGGGTAATAATAATCCTACTACAGCTTTTCTTAGTCTCCATCTCTGGAGCGATGAACGGCTTACTCCGAATAACTTACACGCTGTTTTTATTAATCCGCCTTCTTCTATATACGCTAATACTCGTTCTCTTATTTCTGTTGTATGACTCATTGCCTTTATCGGCAATAACATACTGAATTCCTCGCCAATCGCTTTGTTTCCACAGAGCACCAAACTCATTCATATCCACTTGATTGCTTGCGGATAGACATGCGCTATGTATCCTTTTTTTTTGCAACAGAGTCATACAGTTCAAAGTATCTTTTTGGGACCATTCTCTACGACATTTTCTGAGGGCGTATTTTTTTCAGTTGCGTTATGAAATAATGTACCTGAGAAATTAGCAGGATTAGATACACTTACTGGATGTTGAAGTTCTGGAGACGTTTCTCGAATATTTAATCCAAGCTCTTTATAAGCGTTTCCCAACAATGCTTCTTTAGTTCCATCACTCATTTTTCTCCACAATCCCATATGTATTTTATCCATAGTCAATTCATTTACTCTCCAGCCAAATGGAGTTGATTCTTTCAACCAAAGAGACTCCTGATTCAGGAATAAACCAAAGTATTGTACTAAAGATTCGCCTATAAAACCCATCGATAGTGCATTGTTGGTTCCGCGTTGCTCATCCTTTAAATAAGCATTTAATGCATTCTTCATTATGGGATGTCCTGGCTCAGATGCAAATGCCCATACATCAACCTGAGACCAAGGAGATAAGTTATATTTACGTAGCATTTCGGTAGACGAATTTACTGCCTCCTGAGTAATCGCAACTTTAACACCTACCACCTGAGGTAAGTTGGGTTTAGCAGTGAAGCGCGTGGTACAATCAAAAAAATAACCTCCAAATTCTTCGAGAATAACAAACGTTAATAGATCTTTTTGAGCGGTGTAAAGCTCGTTTTTTTCTTGTATTTCTAACGTATTTTTTATCTCTTCTATGGTAGATTTGCTCAGATGTTTTAAGGGACCTTTTAACATAGCATCCACTGATTGTATTGATATACTAGGATAATCAGAAAATAATGCTTTTGCGTCACCTATTAAATGCTCGGGGACCCAAACAGTTATTTTAGCCCCAGAAGACTGTTGCGCTAGACTTTTAGGTCCTAAAGAACAGCAAACTTTATTAATATGGGTCGATAAGTTTCCCATCCAAATATAATGTATCATATTGTTTTCAATGATTTTTTGCTGAGGGGAAGGCTCACTTGTTTTTTTAATAGGTATTTCTTTAATAAATATTTCATGAGAGGGAGGCAACGAAAAAATTTCAGTAGAAGAAATTCCTCCTGATTGCTGATTATTTTCAAAAGATTGAATGTTATTTGTAAATGTCTCTGTTATAATTAAATTGATATCGTCTTCGTGCAGAATACCATCAAAATTTTTCTTAATAGCACCCGCATGTAATATTTTTACTTCGGTATTTAATAAGGTTTCAACCGCCTTATCTATCTTAACGTTAGGGTAAAGATAGTTTATAAGTGCCAATTTGGCATCTAATATCGATGTAGACTTATTCACATTAAGCTCGACGAGTCTTCTTGGCCCCATCCCTATAATACTACAAATTATCTTCATGTCTTACTCTCCGTCAGGGTTCACTCATGATTGCTTATTAAAATCAAATTGTGTAGAATTTTTTATAGCAATATCTATGTGTTCATCGCCAAACTGAAAATCAGAATATATACCACATCTATTCATGTGGACTGTGTTTTTCGCCGCTTTGAAAATTGTATGACACAGCCAACCAGCTTTCCCAGCCTCCCGTTCTTTTTTACATATTGCTACATCTTCTTCTGTATAATCTTCCTTAAAAAATTTGTTAGGCGCTTCATCTGCTTCGAGATTGAACCTTTCAGCAATAGCTGTTTCTCTTTTTTGATCTTTTGTAAAAAAACGCTCTCTGTCTGCAAACGAAGGAGAGTATTGATATTCATCCTCCATCTGATTTTGAGTATTGAAGTTTTCTGCCTGTTCAGCACTTAGTGAAATATCTTTCTTATCTAAAGTAATATTGACAGCTTGTACATGAGGCTTTGGTTCATGAAGCGCTTTTCTATCTTCTCTTCGTATCTCATAGGAAACATCTTCTTTTTCTGTAACATCCGCTTTTTTAAAAGAAGACCACATCTCGATAGCACCAGCTTTAAAAGCAGCACCCATTAATGAAGCACCCAGACTTAGTGTTGCCAACACGTTTGGCCGAGTTGCTTTTTCAAACTCTTCCTTACTGGTTGAAATTGGTTTCTCATTTTTATCTTTCATTTTTAACTCCAACATATTAAATTCGTAAACTAACTTAATACCTTCTTTTTATTTTCATTATAAAAATCCCTTATTAAGACAGCGTTAATTTATAGTGAATAATTGTTATACCCTATAACTGAGTAAGTTCTGTCGAAAATAGAAATGATCGGTTACACTGGTTTTTTTGCCTAACCCTATGCACTGGAGTGTTCACTGAAATTTAGGCAGATCTGTAGCTTGCAGGCATTCCTGGAGATGTCATTTTGTTGATTACCCAGCTATTCTCAGCCAGTGGTTTCTCATAGCGTCTTTCCTTAATGACCTTATTTTGCGAATAAAAATTACTCATTTTTAGAGGTTATGCCTAAAATAAAAAAGACAAGTTATACTGTGGCATCAAAAATTGGATTTGATGTTGGAAAGGAAGCTGAAAAGATACCGTTACCCATTGGAGCTAATCAGCATAGCGGTATGGAGTTATCATCGGTTTAATGATAGT
>NZ_LNYU01000053.1:0-19938 GCF_001468135.1 Legionella santicrucis
TATCTGGAAAGGATGGTTCCGTTTACAAGAGCGAGTTGAAGGACTTAGGATAGCTACCAAATTGATGGAGATGTGATCAAGAGACAGCACTATGAGGAGGGATCATTATACCTGCTATTACAAGATTAACCTTTCGATTTTCTAAAGCTTTAAATAATTCCGTTTCCTCCATTTGAACGAATGAACATTTGATTTTTATTTTTTGACAAAGGTAACTCATCAATTCAATATCAAATCCTTGATTTTTATTAATAATAAATGGAGGATAATAATGAATAGTTCCTATTTTGATTTCAGCATGCACGGTTGAGATGCTAAGAAAAATAAATAAGACATACGAAAAAAAGCGCATAAAAAGTTCCATTTTTTTATAAATTATTAGTCTACAATTTATTTTAGCAGCAATTAAATTTCTTGCGCATTTCATAACTTATAAAAAATTTAGCCTAATTTATTCACGAGAATCTTATGGATTTTAAAAAGAAAAAAGTTATTGTTACGGGAGCAAATCGCAGCATAGGTCAAAGAATAGCTATAGCTTTTGCTGAACAAGGAGCAGATGTGGTCATTAGTTATCATAGTGACTCTTCAGGTGCTGAGAAAACCACTCAAGCCATCAAAAAAATAGGAAGGAATGCCCACGCATTTTATGCAGATTTTTCTGATATGGATCAAGTTCCAATTTTTGCTGAACAAGCAATTAATTATTTAGGATATGTAGACATATTAGTGAATAACGCAGGTATATCTTCTCGTGAAACAATATTTGAATTACCTCCAGAAAAAATGCAACAAGTTTTCCAGATCAATTGTATATCGCCACTCTATTTAACTCAAATCTGCGCTAAAAATATGTCAGATAGAGGAAATAAAGGATGCATTATAAATATTTCATCAATCAGTGGAACTATAACCATGCCTAAAGGTATTGGCTATGGCTCCTCAAAAGCAGCATTAAATAAATGGACTAAACATGCTGCTCTGGATCTAGCAAAGTATGGGATACGAGTAAATACTATTGCACCTGGTGTTATTGAAGCAGGAATGAATGAGGATACAGCTATTAGCAATCCAGAGTTATGGAACTATCTTCTGAGTAATATTCCCTTACAAAGACCTGGAACACCAAATGATATTGCACATATGGCTTTATTTCTTGCTTCAGAAAAAGCAAGTTGGATTACAGGTAAAATCTTTGAGGTCGATGGAGGCTATGTTTTATCATAGTGAAAACTTGATTCACCGTTTAGTTAAAACTCACGTACCCCCATTTACTAACTGAATGGTCATTGCAATAACTGGTTGTTCATATCCTTCAGACTTAATCCAGCCACTGCAGGGACTGAATTGATAAAGTAATACTAGGATGTACAAGAGAGACAGGGAAAACCGCTGGGAATACTCGTTTAAGACCGTCTATTTTGTTGATTATTTAATCAAATTGTACTATAAAATACAATATTAACTACTTTATGGTTAAGTAATATCATGAAAGGAAAGCCATCTCAACCTCCAAAGCCCTATAAAATACAAACATACAAGGTTCATAACAATACCCATCATGGCGCAGAATATCTAAATTGGTTAGGCCCTAATATGCCTTATGGACACAAAGCGTTTTTTGCTCCCCATGATAGTTTAATAAATAGATTCGATTCAGCGTATTATCATACGATGCAAAAAGTGGATAACATAATCAAACAACACCCCAATGTTACCATAGACAAGAATATAGCAGCACGTATAGTCTATGCAGGTACTTCTGAAATGAATGAGAATGAACTTAATGAGGCTAAGGATAAATTAATGCTGCATGGTTTAATTAAGGTGTTTAATGACCTTAATAAGGAATTAAAAGCAAAGTTTAAAGAGATAGGTGATGATTATATTACAGACAATATTGAAGCCGATCCCGATGTGGCAGCAAAAACTCAGATTATACAACGTGCAGTATCGCAATGGGCTACAAGGGGATATCAACTTAACACGGGAGAAGAAGACATGGTAATTAAAATTACCATGTCTAACCTTGTAAAGTATCAAAACCATATAGGCCCAAACCCTCACACACTCCTTTTAAGATATATACAGGAAGCACAAAAAATCAAAACAACAGGGCCTCAATCAGCTGAAGAAATAGCAGCAGCTAGTGCAAATAGAAAAAGAAAATTAGAGCAACTAATACAAGATCTTGCAAATGCTCCGGATGATTATGTAAAAATAGCTTCAGAAATAGAAAAGGAAGCTAGATTACTAATAACCGATTTTAAAACAGCTCTAAACTCAGGAACAGCATATGAATGGATAAGTAATGATATTGAGACTGCCCATGCTTCGGTTAAACAAGCTTATGAACGTGTCTGCCAATATGATTTTTTGGATGCTCTTACTTTAGAGAAAGAGAATTTAAAAACCATATTAGAGTTCGTAGAGGAAACTATTGCTGAGCATACAAATAACAATAGCCTTAGCATGGATACGCCCTAAAAGACTAAGAAAGCGAATTCACGCTGAGGAAGAAAAATGAAGAATGAAATTTTTGATAAAACCATTAATTGGACAGCAATTGATATTTTAGTCCATGGTTACGCGTACTCTGCAGAGGTTGATGGTCAGCATTGGAATATTACTCTAAATCCTGATTTTCCACTCGAACCTCTTTATACACTCCACCTCAATGACAAAAATATGCTCGATTTTACTGCTTGGCCAGAGAAGTGGACTATTAAGGCTGAAAAGGGTTAGACAATTCTTCTACTTCATCTAAGAGGGCTTTTAATTTATTGGAGGCCTCTTCAAATCCACGTGTAGCTTTTTCAAGATTTTCAGCACGCTGTTTAAAGCTAACACTTGGTTTAAACAGTGTTGAGTTAACATTAGGTTTAATAATATTCGATTTCACACCTTGCTTAAGAACATTTGATGCAATCACGGGGATTTTACTATACATGGTTTTTCCTATGTTATGTTAAATTTAAATATATTGTATATAAAACCAACATAAAATGCTCCACTCGTGGTAATCCACGGAGTATCAGAGGAAACGCAATTGCTCCATTCTATCGCCTTATCTTGATTTTTTACATATCGCTCAACGACTCCCCAGTCTCTATGTTTAAAATAGACAGGAATATGACTTATCATTATAAACTTAAGGCTTGGCTAACGTGAGCAAGCTCTTGGGATGTTGAAATTAACTCGAGTTTTTCAGTCGCAAACTTAATCCAAGCATCACCAATACAATTTATTGTAATAATCTTAGCAGCCCAACCAGCAATTAACATCATGTATGCTGATAACTGTCCTCCAGAAACCATACGATAACTATTTGCTGCTGTAAGAAATGTCTTATATCCTGCTGGATTATCGATTAAATCTTCCGTTCTTTTCATCAAATCAAGTGATTCTTCAGATGAAAGCTGTTCGTTTTTTTGTAGTTTAATAACTAACATTATCATTTCATTACATGCTTTTTTAAAATTACTAGGATATTCTGAATGTTGTGATAATTTTATTGTGATGTTTTGTTGCAGCTGATTTAATGATGTATATAACCCATCTTTCACAATACTTTTTATAGAGTTGTAAATACGTTGCTCTAAATTTTTCTCAGCATCAGGAGTACGATTTTCGCCGCCTAAAAACATCACCTGCTTTATAACATTTGCAGCCTCAAAATGATGACGGCCAACTTTACCAAGTGGATAATTATTAAAATCATAACCTGCCTCATATTTTTGAACATGAGGAAGATTATCTGATAAAAATAGATAATCCATATCATCGTTAGTTGCATATACATCCCAATTTTTTTTCAAGCGCAAGAAAAGTTTTTCATTAAAATTATGAGCTAATTCTTGAGCTAAATAAGGAAATTGACTTGCGACCAATTCTAAAGGCGCTATCATTGATGTAGCGTTATAAAAAGATACTAGCTTTTTTGCTTCAACCTCAATCAATGCAAGTTCCAATTTAAAATAAAGCATCGATATTGCATCAATTTTTTTATGAGATAACCTCTCTTTAGCATCGCCAATATTATTCTGTGCGGCATAATGCAATATCAATCGGGGCATGCAATCACTTGAGTGAATATCAATTTCTTTGTATCGATTATAAATAACCTCCATTTGATCTTTCGGTAATTCAGGAAGAAAAGCCAATGTTAAAAACTCTATAATATCTTTAGCTCCACCAAGATGGGATAATGGTATCGCGTCACCAAATCCGCCTGAATTAGCCTCTTCAGTATTTCCTGTAAGTCTTAAGCCCAAATTTTTTTTTGCTAAAGGCACGAGATCTTGAGGAGTAAATAATGACATACGTGTTCCAATCGGGTAATTTTTGACTAAAAATAGGGTATGGTACGCGTAGTTTTGATAATTGTCTATGCGGAGGAATAAGCAGTTAACTTTATCTAATTAAAAAAATGTTTAATTATTGCCACTATAAATACATAAATAAAACTGACATAAAAAAAGACACCAACATATGCTAAAACAATAAATAATCCATCCTTTTCTATCAAACCTAAACTAAAGGTAATAAGTAATGCTGCAAAAATAAAATTACTTAAAGGAATAGGCAGCATCAACAGTATCGCTAAACAGAAAATAATAGTTCCATTTATTATTTCCATAAAACGACAGGTCATAAAGGACCATCGAGGTTTTAAAAAATATTCGATTTTAATCAAATAGGGTACTGATGCATGAATAATTTTTGAAATGTTTTTTTGGTGAATCGTACGTTCTGCAACAATTTTTGGTAACCAGAGCGTTTTTCTGGCAAATACCATTTGGCAAGCAAATAGTAATATAGGAACACTAAAAACCACTGAAACACCCGGAATAGTAGAAAAAGGTAATGCGCTTGGTAAAGCAAAAAATAACAGCACAACACCGAAAGCTCTTTCCCCAAGTGCGTGTAAAATGCGCTGAAATGTTAATTCCCCTTTTAAATCATTTTGATTAACAATCGTTAAAAGAGCATCAGAAGAACGTGTGGCATTTTTATTCATAAGTAACTCATGTTCAATAGTGTTCATCAGGTAATTTCTTCGGATAAATTTTTACTTTAAGAATTTTTGAAGCAATTGCACTCTCTATTTCCGCATTGAATTCTGGAAAATCAATGTGCTCTCCTTCTTTAGGTACATAACCTAGCCGATAAAAAAACAAACCATTCAAAATGTCAATGTTATTATCCACATCAATATCACGATCAATGGCCTGTTCCAAAGAGTATATAGAGCAATTTCCTGATGCAGAGATACTTCCATCATCATTTAATACCCAATCAACTTTAGTGCGATGAAATTCATCCTTAATTCGACCAATAAGTACCTGAAGTAAATTATCGAGTGTAACAAATCCCAAAATCGTTTTTTGACCACTGTAAACAAGAGCAAAATGAGGCATCCCTTCGCGAAATTTGCGTAATAAATCCAATGCAGGAAGCCGACGTGAAACTTTTAGCATAGGCCTAATCAGTGTACGTAATTCTTTTATCTTGCCTTGCTGATATAGTACAGGAAAAATATCTTTTATATGGATAATCCCAATAACATCTTTTTCATCAGGATCATATACAGGGTAACGGCTATAGCGGTGCTCCATGATTATATCCATGATTTGTTCAATAGGTTTATTTATAGGGAGCATGACCATTTCATCATTAAATCGCATGACTTCGGTAACCTTAAGATCAGCTAAATCAAAGGTATGTTCAATAATTTCAACTTCTTCTTCCGTAAGCTCACCATGAAGATGACTTGCATTTAAGAGTAACTTGATTTCTTCTGTGGAGTAAGAATGTTCACCTTGATGGACTGCATCGAGATTAAAAACCTTTAATAGAAAATTTGAACAACCATTGAGAGTCCAAATTGCAGGAAACATGAGCCAATAAAATCCATATAGAGGCACAGCAGTCCATAAAGATACTCTTTCCGATTGTCGGATAGCTAGCGATTTAGGCATTAACTCTCCAACGACAATATGAAGAAAAGAAATAAACGAAAATGAGACAAAAAAAGCAATTATAGTTGTTAGTTGAGGGGAGTTAAATCCCATAAAAAACAGGAGTGGTTCTATAAGATGAGCAAAGGCAGGTTCTCCTATCCAGCCTAATCCTAGAGATGCGAAGGTTATGCCTAGTTGGCAAGCGGATAAATACGCGTCAAGATGTTTATGTACATGAAATAAAATCTTTCCTCGTAAGCCATAAATATCTTTGATTGCTTTTACTCGAGTTACTCGAAGTTTTACCATTCCAAATTCAGCAGCCACAAAAAAGGCATTGAGTAAAACCAAAATAAACGCTAAAAAGACTAGTAAAAAATTAATCACCTATTGTCCCTATATATTTAATTTTTGAATGAAGATTTACTACACCTACCTTAGAAAGGTTAGCACAAGTTAACATAAGCTGATATTTGTATGATTTAGTAAGAATGTTTTGAATATCGAATTTTTTAAAGCTCGCTAGTATTTAGTGTGACCATATTCGACATTGTTCGGCTACAAGGTGTTGAAATGATCCTGTTCGTTTTAAAATTTCTTTTAATTTAACCGCGTCATTACATTTGTTATTTACATCATCAGCCAATTGTTTCATAAACTCGTCATTGTTTAGTCTCTGAGCATATATTTTAATTTTTTTTATCGTATCAAGTATATCATTGATAATAGAACAGCGTTGTTCTGTGTTAGGATCAATAAAATCGCCATCAAAACTATATCGGCTTGCTTGAAAACGATTATAGTTATATAAAAAATACAAATTATGATTGATATTTATTGGCTTTTCCTCCAGTAAGTAAAGTGATAACGTTTGAATATATGCAACGATTAAGATCGCTTTTCTCAATGTTAAAGGGGTATCACAAACGCGAATTTCTACTGTTCCAAAATCAGGTCTAGGCCTGATATCCCAGTAAAGGTCTTTCATACTCCCTATAATTCCTAATCGACTCATTTTATAAAAGTACTGAGAAAAGTCGTTCCATCCTGTTAAATAAGGGATTACGCCACTTGAAGGAAAATCATTAAAAATTGTAGACCTTGAAGAATAATATCCAGTGTCTATACCTTGATAAAAAGGAGATGAAGCTGATATTGCAATAAAGTGGGGAACAAAACGTGCAAGAGCATGTGTAAGATAGAGTGCATCTTCTGCATTAGGACATCCAATATGTACATGCTGGCCAAATACTGTTGCTCGTTTAGCAAGGTATTTGAATTTTCTTGAAAGATTTTTATATCTATTTATTGGAAATATTTCTTGATTTTTCCATTTTTGAAAAGGATGGGTACCGCCACCACAGAAGGTTATTTGTAGATTTGTAGCTTGAGCCAACAAAAACGTTTGTAACTGAGATAATTCACTTAACATTTCTTTTGCTTCATAATGAATTGAAGAATTAATCTCAATCATACTTTGTGTCACTTCTGGTTTAATATTTTGCTTATAAGCGCTTTCACGAATATTTCTGATAAGATCTTTTGCACGAGCAATTAAAGAAAATGATTTTGGATCAATAACTTGAAATTCTAGCTCTATTCCAATAGATACTGGTAAGGAGTGTTTGAAAGATAATCGTTTCATGATAATCCTATGCTTTTTGATTGGAGTCAATTGAGCTCAATTAATTTATCTTTGCAAAATAACAGTCAAAACCCAAAATCATGAATTTTGGTTATAACTTAGTTCTCTCTTTGAGTGTTTACTGTGGTCGCAAATGCTTATCTAAAAAATCAGACAACTCCTGTTTAGAGAAATGCATCACATCACTTTTAATATTATGGCTGACTAAATTATTTACATGTTTATTCGTATGGTGAAATAAAAGTCCATTCATATGAGGTGGTGCAACTACAATCAGTTTTTCATAGGCATGAATATTTCTACCATCATCTAATTCATCAGCAATTGTCCTTGCAAAACTATCTATCTCTATTTCTTTAGGATCAGATTGTTGCGTATAAGTTCCTTGCTCGGTACGACCAGCTTTACTTGAGGTTAAATCGATATCTTTAAGCTTACCTTGAGGATGAACCATTTCCTTAACCAAGGTAAGATCATGGGGTTTTGCTTTTGATGCATAAATACGGCAACTAGTTGTGTCTGCAGTAATGATCCAAGTATGTTGATCAAATTTCATTGCAATACTCCTTATAATAATTATCCCTATATTCCAAATATAGCTCTTAAAACATTCTTGTGATAAACAATTTGTTTTTGCTTTAAATATAGTCCTAAATTATTAGGACTAGCTGAGCCTTCAGATCGGATGTATAGGTTGTGATTTCTAAAATAATAATTAATACTAGATTATTGTAATTTTTTGAAAATGGATGAAAAATTGGGATGGATCATTAGAATACTCTTGGTGGTTTCAGGGGCAATTACAAGTGGGTTTGTTGCGCGAGATGCTCTTAATTTTAACATAATTCAAATGGTAGTCGCTGTCTTTTTGATTACTTTTTTGGTAATAATAGTCGCATTCTGGCATGAGCTGTCCGATATATTCAAACATTTCATTACAAAATATAAAAAGTTTTAATATTAGATTCTGTTGATAATTAGCCCCATTGTCTGCATACCGTGCTTTAGGCCTGAGAGATACTCAAAAAATCGAAGCAATTTGATGATGACTATCCAAAGTAGCAAGTTTTTCAAGTTGTGATTTGAGATCGATAAAATCTTTGTTCTTACTTTATATAATTCCTTCACGCCAGCCAAATCGAGATTGAAAGCTTGATCTGACGTGAGGTACAACGCCGATGCACTACTCGGAGCGGCCGCGCTGCTCATGGATTTAAATACTGCAAAATTAACACCTAACTTAGAATCAAACCAATCTTCACGCTGATTAGTAGTCCAATTATAGACTTGCCTCGATGATTTTGGTCGCTTAGTAAATGTAGGTACGAAATTATAACCAAAATGTTCACTAGAAGTGTACACATCAACAACATGCATAGGCAGTATCACCACCCACGACGTAGCGCAGTAGCTTCTCTCCTTCGTTATAAATTGAACTATCGAAAAAGCCAGGATAATTCTCTCTAATTTTATTCATGATTCATGTTACCCTAAAAATAAATTAAGTTAATGAATTTTAATTCAATATAATGATTATCCAACTGTCAAAATTTGATAGGGGTAGGTTTTGATTTTGCTAAGTCTTGTATTGTTATTTGATCATTTCTTATTTTGGTCTACAATAAATCATTATGATTTTTATTTATATGTTATGATCAAAAAAGAAGTAATTCAAATAGTAAACTTTAGTTTTCTAGGTACAGGTGAGCATCGTGAATCTGATTTTCATATTATCAGTAATTTTCACAATACAATTTTACAAGCAAATAAAAACAATACCTCTATAGTCTCGAGATTGTTTGATGGGCCAGGCTCAAGTCCCACGTCGTCTACAAGCAAACATCCGACCCCAGGTACTTATTTTTATAATCCAGTAACGCATACCAAGATACCAATTAACGCTTCTATTTCCAAAAAAATATCTGATGCCATGCAACAGTTGACAGGAGTTCTTTCTAGGGAAGGAGTGGAAGATTTATTGTTTGAAGCAACAGTTTATCTTAACAATATTATTGAAAAAAATGAGGGTGAACTTCCAAAAACAATTAATTTACAAGGTTTTAGTCGCGGTGCTGATGCATGTCTGCGTATGGCTAATGTTATTTATCTGCTTTATCCAGAAATTAAAGTGAATCTATTTCTTATCGATCAGGTTCCTGGGCCGGGGCGGCGTGATCATGCTCCTTCTTATACAATTCCACCTAATGTAGAAAAATTTGAATCAACATTAATGCTTCATGAATACAGACCTGGTTTTGATCCACAACATGCGGGTAGATATGTATTTAGTGCACCAGAAACAACTAAAGCAAAAATAAAAATTTATTATGGAGAGCATGGTGTAGGAAATAGGTTAGAGCATCATGAAAAAAACCATACGGCTTTACTTTTACATGATGATTTAAATCGCTTTTGCCGAGAAACGGGTACATTACCCAAAATGAACTCTAAGTTTTATATTACTCATAGAAACACCAAAAGACGAATGCAACAAGAACACCTCGAAAGTCATTTAGAGTTATCCGATGCAGCACGTTTTAAGCTTTTATGTGGCATGAAAAAAGAGGAGGGGAACTATAGCAAAGGAGTCTCCATTAATAAGCGAAAAATTTTGCTGCATCGAGAAGATTATGTACAGGACTCCACATTATTTATTAATCAAGAACATCGAAAATTATTTAAAAAGCTTTATCCCGCTACATTTAATTGGTTTTTTGAAAAAAACTATGACAACCTAAATCCGCAAAAAAAATTCATAAACTTATTAGCCCGCCAAAAACAGCTAAACGATAAAATGGCTGTAGTCGCAAATGAACTAAAAATTATGGCTTATAGTCCAGAAGAAGCATATTTTTGTTCGTTACTTGCTAAACAATTTCGATTTAATAAAAACAAACTTCCAGACACTTTAGCAATGCCTAGCGGTATAGAACGTAATGAGCAATTCAATTTTGGACAGTCTTTACTGAGAAAAGAACCAGAGTATAAATTACCCAATTTACAATATAGACTAACCTCTATTGCTAATTATTATCACTATCATTGTCATGAAAAAAGTGAAATTAGTAATCAAATTAAAAACATATTGTTTGAAAGTGTTCAACATTCTCGCAATAAACCCGATGATGAGGCCATCTTATATTTGGAAAAAAAAATTACATTAGTAAAAGAAACTCTTGCGAGAAACAATGAAAAGGGTTTCATATGGAATCAAATTGATCTTATTGCTCCTGATGCTCAAAAATATGGAATAGAAGTAAAAACTCTATTGCAGGAGCATCTTCAATATAATGAAATTTTATTGAATGCGCAACGAGAGTTTATTCGTTTCGCAATTAAAGAAGTAGATACAATATTGGCCTCTAAAGAGAAAAATCCAATGCAGCAATGTCAGGAAATAAGAAAACTGGTTCTTCTATTAAAAACTGAAGTCACTCGTCCTGAAAATGAATATCAATTGCAAAGAAACCTTTTTAAAATGGCTTTCTTCGCATTTACTCAAAATCCATCGCAAATTATAAATTTAGATTCTCTAGAAAAAAATCTGAATCAACTCGCAAACGCACATCATGGTAAAACGAATACCTCTGAAAAAATCATTGAGCGTCTGAATCAATATTATCAACGAAATACATTCTGGCATTCTATGACAAACATCTTGAAATTGTTAAAAATTCCCTGCCCTAAAATTAATTTGGGAATGAAGAGTGAAATTGCAGACTTTTTACGAAAAGAACTTTTGCAACTCAATACAGAGGGCAAAGACAATGATGTTGATGCAATAAGTCTAGCACTCGGAAAAGCACGAAAAAAATTAACTGACTATTATCAGCAAACATCACAACTAAAAATAGATAATCTGGATCAAATCATTAATGAAGGATTAGGTCTGGTAATTGCCATGCGTACTATTACTCCTCAAGGACCTGTCTCTTCAAAAGCTTTTATAGACTTCAAAAAAAGATTACAGTCTCTGCCAGAAGTAGAGGATCCAGGACCAGCATCAGCCAGTCTTGGCGAGAATTGATACCCAAGTAGCCAGAACAAACCAAATACCATGTCACGGACGCCTGCTGCATCAGCCATGATTTCAGTTGGATTTAAACCCATTTGTTGTTCAAGCAACCCCTCTAAAATAGAGATGGAATCTCTTAGTGTTTCTGGTACAACTATGCTATGAAACCCTGAAAATTGATCTGACACGAAATTATACCAAGTAATTCCCTTGCTAGAGCCAAAATATTTTCGACTAGGGCCAGCGTTAATTGTACAAATAGGGCCAAGTGTGTACGTAGACTTGTTTTAGGACAAGATTTTGGAATGGCTTTAGTTTTGTAATTAGTGCATAGATTAACAGTTTTTAGTTAAAATTAAATCAGTCCCTCTCTTGCAAAGCAGCTCATCAAAAGATGATGAGGCTTTGTGTTAGAAAGCTTCGCTAAGCTCATCATAAACTGCTTCCAGCTCTTTTTGATATACCCTTCGAATGGCCCTTGTATCGGGGCGGTGCTTTAAAGTTAATAAGTGATTTTCGCGAGTAAAAGGTTCTCTTGCAATAAGATAGGCTTTTACCTGGGCGAAGGCTGGAAGTTTTTGATTAATAGCGCCTAGTCTCTCTAGCCAAAGTGCTTCATCAAAATTGGGTTTAGGATCAATGATGACGCTAATAAAGGGTCGGGAATCACCTTCTACCACTAGATGCTTTATTGAGTTGATTACTGAGAGCTCATTTTCTATCCATTCGGGTGAGACGTTTCTACCATTCGATAACACCATGAGATTCTTTTTCCGGCCCGTAAAGTACAAAAAACCATCCTCTAGATAACCTAAATCACCCGTATCAAAAAACTCATCTGGGTTAATAGCGGTTTCGCCCAAATAAGATTGAAAAAGATTTCCCCGGATTAGTATTGAATTTTGTTCATCAATCTTTAGATCAATATGAGGAAGGACCTTTCCTACGCTTCCTAATTTATTTTCCTGTACAGTATTCATGCTTACAATAGAGCAAGATTCGCTCAGGCCATAACCTTGATAAATTGGTAAGTTTAGTTTGGCTGCTCTGCTTAACAAACTTGACGAAACCATCGCGCTACCCAAGGCAATAAAGCGGATTGATTCAGGTAAAGTTAGTTGATGATTTTCTAAAGAATCCATTAATTGCTCTAAAAATAAGGGCATGAGTAGCAAGGTGTCTATCTCGCTCGTTTGCAGATAAACTAATAGGGGAGCGACCTTGATGCTAAACTGATTTAAATCCAGAAAGCTAGCTACAGGCTGAAGATAAACCACGCCACCATGCAATAAGGTATCTATTGCAATTAAGTTCTCCAATAAAATTGAAAAAGGCATCAGGGAAAGGTATCTGATCAGATTTTCTGGTTGAAGATGAGCATAAATAGCATTCAATTGTTTCACTACATTGGCGTAGGGAAGTAAGACACCTTTGGGTGCCCCCGTTGACCCAGAGGTAAAGGTTAAAATACCTTGAAATACGGAGGAGGAGGGTTCTTTTTGTATAATAAATAGGTTATTCGCCAATTTAGTTAGCCTGCCCTCGGGCATTAGCTGCGAAAGAATCTGCGGGTCATGACTGATAATCCCATCCATTTGAGTGCTTGAAATAATATAGTTAATTTGTTCGAGCTTAAAAAACAGAGGTAGTGGAACTAAACTAATCTCAGCCGCCATAGTAGCTAGACTAACATAGAGCCATTCTGGGCTATTATCTAGATATAGGCCCAAGCATTTTAAGTTCGTTAGAGCTAAGGCTTCTTGTAACTGCTTCACCTGCTGTTTCATTTCATCTGCTTCAATCATTTGTTTAAAATTAAAACAAATAGCTGCAGAGGATGGAATACTGTTTATACAAATTGTGCTCATCATTATAAATACCCCATGGCGGCGTAAATTTTTCGATCGGGATCATCAATTGCCCTTCTACCGTGCATAAAACGCGTGTTATCTATCAGTAAAAAGTCCTGTTTTTCCCACTGATGCTCGACCGTGCATTCTGCTGAAATCTGTTCAAACTCTTGAATAAACGAGACGGGAATGGGAAAACCCTGTTCATCTTCAATCTCTGGATTTTGATAGTTAAATGACGGCCCGATCAAACTATTGGCAAAGTTTAATCTATCCGAGAAATAAGAGGAATGTGCCAGATGAATCTTTAACTTAGCAAATAAGTCCCCGTTTTCCTGCAATTCAAAGTGGTGCTGAGAGAGAGAGGCGCGCATTTTTTCAAATAAGCTATGATTGATAAGGCTGGCATCCGAAATCCCCAGCTCATTGGCCAGATACTTGGTCCATAAGGCCTGAGGAATAGTTCTGGAAAAATAGAAATGATGGCTACTAAAATAGGATTTAGCCTCAACAGATAACTTTTCCCAGACAAGCTCTCCATCGCAATAGGTGGTGGCTGAGCCTTGTTTCGCAGGTATTTCACACATAAACAATAAAACGTCGGGCAGAAAAGGTGTTAATCCATTTTCACAATGTAAGGGAATAGCATCTAAGCCGGAATCAACCAATTGCACCCGCTCAGAAGCAAACTGCCGGGCAGGATCCAAGGTGACCTTTCTACAGATGGTTTTGGTAAATGCAGAAAAATCGTCTAACTCTAGCTGGAAGCCTCGAAATAAAATGACTCCTGAACGAGCCAGTTCATTTTTAATGAAATCCTTATCTAAAGAGAGAAGGGTAGACTGTTTATGGGAGCGAATCATGGAACAAGATTGGCCTATTGAGCTAATGTTATGCATATTCTCTCCTGATTTTAAAATAACGGTTTAGTTGGTTAATAATAATGCGGTATCCATAAGCTAATAGGGCAAAACCAACACGATAATGAGTCGCATAACCTATCTGAAGAATAGCGTCACCTTCATCAAAATTAGCGAGACTTTGGTAAAAGCTATTATGGGTTTTATTTAACCCAAGATAGCGTTTATCCTTTGCTTTTTTCAGAAAGCAATTGGATTTATTGGCCTTGGAATAAATAAATTTCTTTTTATCAAAGGTACTATCTTGCGCAATAAAACAGCGTTCCCTCACGCCTGTTTGAAATTCATCGGCTATTTTAATATGGATAAGATCTGGGCTCTTTTTTTTAAACCCGGGATAGACCTGGCAATACATTCTATCTGTAGTGGATAAGGTTGCAATTACACTCGAAACGTTGGTTATCCAATACCTGTATCTCAAGGAGCTGCTAAGCACATAGACTATAATAGATACAACACCTAATTTAAATTGGAGGCTTTTGTGACGATGAGAGGGAGAAACGAGAAAGAGGCCTAAATGTAAGACTGATTTTACCTTGGTTGAGGGCATTATTACTGAGGATGAAAAGGCAAGTAGTTGTCCTTTTTTATCTCGATGGGTAACAATTAATTTGTCCTTTAAAGCCGAAGGCTTGTTCGAAAAACATTGATATTCAGGAACCTTCCCAAAGGATAAAATAGCGAGTTCACGAATTTGTTGTTTTAGTAAATCTATCTCTGAAGGGGGAAGGACGTGATTCATATAAAAGGGATAGATGTTAACGTTAAAGCAGAACTCTAAGATACGTAACAAAGTCCTTCTGGTATTGCTCCAAATGAAAACCAACAAATCGACAATCCTTAATCAAAGCAAAGGTATTAAAAATATTAATCGATTTTATTCTTAATGAAAAGCTTGAATTCACATGATCGATGATTAGACATATGCCACGGCTGTAATTTCTAAAATTAGTCTTGGATCGGTGAATAATTGCTCAATACCTACCACGGTTGAAGCACAAATATGGCCGGCAAAATAGTCTGAAACTATTTTTCCTATTAGTTCGCCATGTTGTTCAACCTTCACGATAAAGATAATTAATTGAACAATATCATTTAACTGTCCGCCTGCAGCTATAACCGCTGTTTTCAAATTAGACATGGTTAGATGTGTTTGTGATTCTACACTGAAATCAAGCGCATTAAATTCTGCTGGCTGATGGGGGTGACTATGATAAATAGGCGCAGCATTGACACCTGAAAAGTAGATGGGACGTCCTGAGTTTACTTTGACAGCAGGAACATAGGGCATATTCCATTGGGGGTTTTTTTCAATAATATCTTTAGGTAGGGTCTGTATAAGTTCAAACTTCGCATCCATTAAAATTCTCCAGTAATAATTTATTAAATGTTATCAGAAAACAGATGAAATAACTCTTACCGTGTAAATACATTGGCTCGCCCGATGGATGATAATTTTCATGATGAAATGGTGGAACAATATGGAAGAGTTCGCAGATTCCTCCAATCTTTTTTGTTAGGCTAGAAGCAATGAGAGTGGTTGGAGCAATCGCTTGCTGAATCAAAGTCCAGTAGTAAGATTATTATTTCACCTTAGACAGAGTGTACGGTTATCTCCCGAACAACTTGATGCATGGCAAGTAAAAATGTCTTTTTTTTGCATGCAAGCAATCAATAACTAATGAGCTTCGCTTGGAGAGTAAATACATAAATTCTATTTGCTAATATGGAGATAAAAACAGGTGGTTCTAATGGAGTCAATAATACCCATTCAAGTATCAAAACGTTTGCAATGTATTAAAAATTACTGTTATTATGGATCGCAAAAATTAAACAGGGAGTTCATTAAATGATGAAGTTTTTCAAACAAAATAATGCAATTATTATTAAAAAAATTGAAAAAAATGCATTATCTAAATCAGTAGAATCATCTTTAAATGAGGTGAATGGTAATAATAAGAATTCAATCCTCAAACAAGGTCAAAAGGTGGTTGGTTTTACCAAGTATAGAATCTCAAAAAACGAGGATGGTTCTGTCAGTGTTTATACACCTAATATTATCTACTCTCAAAAAATGGAGGATATCCGGGAAGAAATGCGGGAGCGAGGTTGTGGCTTTGGTTTATTTAAAGTGAATAAAAAATTAACTTGCCCATCAATAGATATATCAGAGTTAGATGATTCACCCGAAGCCAAAGAAATTTTAGAACATAAGGTAGATTATCATCTCTTAGAACCTATCAAATTACTTCAAGATACTCCTCCGCCCAATCCAATATCGAAATTTTATTAAATTTTATATTTGCACATCAGGACAGCACTAGGTTAACTGTCAAAATTTATGTAGTTTTAACGGTAACGGCAGTGTTTATCCACACTTTGGGATAAATTCTGCCGTTTGAGTAAACACTTGTACTATTACGAATTTTTTATTATCGATTATCCTCTAAAAATAGGATAAGCTTCGCCATTAGGAGTCACCTCTATAGTAGAATGGACTTCCTTGACACCTCCACTTAAATCAATAATAAATCCTTTTTCACCAGCTTTGCCATTATGTCCCTTAAACTTAAACTCAACAATTACCCCTTCGTTATCACGAACTGCTGTTTTAATGCCATGCTGATCTTTTGTTTGATAAATAACTTTGGTAACATTTTGGTGTAAAATACCCATGACCTCAGGACTAACATATATTTGTAGAACTCCACCACAACCAATATCATATTCTTTGTCAGTACCATTGGTAAGGGTCATTTTATGCTTGGAGTTTGCCTTGACCTCAGAAACTGCTAATGGAATTTCATCTAACCAATCTGGGATTCTAAAAAGACCTGTAGTTTCTCTTAGATTTCGCTTAATGTTCCCTGTATGTGGGCAACGAGTAGGGGAGACCTGGGTAAAATGACCATAGTGTTTCCATTCTTTATTGGATAAATATTCTGGATGGATCAGTCCCGTTTTAAGTGCATTAGATGATGCAAAATATAAACTGGAACCTACTGGGAAATTACCATTCAGATATAAAATGCCGAGATCTTGTAAATCTTGAACGGTGAGCTCATTGAGTGGCTTATTTAGTGCAGTAATTAAGCTATTAGCACCATTTACTAAAGATTGCACAACAATCTTGACTCCATTTTTCTTAAAAATTTGTCCAAAGGTAGCTATGCCCCAATCATCGGACTTATATCCACCTTCTTTTTGTTTTTTAGCTACTTGCTTATCTAAATCTTTTGATTTGGTATGAAGATAATCAATAACTTCCTGCTCTGGCTTTTGCGATTTATTAGTTGTATGGTATTGACGGGTTCCAACTCTATTTTTAGATTTCTTCTCTTCACCCTTTATATAACACTTATTGAAAAATTGATTAGGGTTAGGCGTATCGTTATCAGGGATTTTTACAGTATCAATTGGTTTTGTATTCTCTTTTATAATATTTTCTGTTTTTAATTTTTTATGCAGTATTGATTGTTTTATCAATTTATTATTTTTTTCCGAACAAACATTGCTATTTATTATTTTTTTATTTTTAAGTATTTTTTCATATTTAGACTTCATCTACATTACCTTATTTCTCAGATTAATTGAAGCCTAATTTTACCAAATGATCATTAAATAAACATTAAATATTCTTCTTAAACTACCGATTACTTCGTTGCCAATTACTTGATGAAAGGAAGCAAAAATAGAGATAAAATCTATATATTAATAAGATATTAACAACAGAGCATTAAAATGTTTAAATTACCATATACCTGCAAAACAGTTTTTTAACTTCTAAAACATGCTTGTATCAGAAGCCAATAAATGATCAGAAGAAATAAGTTATGAAAATTAATATTACGAAGAAAGAATATCGCACATTACTTGATATGTTATACATAGCCGACTGGGTACTGCATTCATATACCATAAAGGAAACAAAACAAAATGAGTATGAAGCCTTAAAACAAAAATTTTTATCTTATTTTAAAGAAATGGAAGCAGATGATCTGATAGAATTTTCTCCAGAGTTCGATGAATACTTTGAAAAAACTCAGTATGAAGAGTTAATTAATGAAAAGTTTATTGAGCCTTATGAAAAGAAACTGTTCTGGGATGAATTAATTCAGAGATTAAGTGAACGAGATGTAATTCATGCAATGGGAGTTGAACAATACAGGAAGATGGATCCTATGGAGCGCATGAGGAAAGTCGAAGAAATTAAAGCACAATACGCTAATGAATTTGAAAAACATGGAGTTAAACACCTTAAATTAAGCGTGTTGATTTGATCATTATCAACAGTCAGTGTTTATCGCATTTCAAAAATTAGATTGCGTTTAGGCTGTGAATTCTGAAAAATGAGATAACAATGTTTGTACCGCAATTTCTGCCATTTCTTCTTGCGGGCAAAAGTCCATAGCTACCGCAAAACCTATTTCTTTCATGGACTCACTCCATAATGAGTTTTGGTTTAAAATAGGTTTGATTTTTTGAATTAGAGATTCTAATACAATATCATCCATATAAAGGAATTGATGTTTTTGGGTACGATGGCTCAACATCTCTTTGATAGTAATGTAGAGTGCATACTTTAATATATATAAAGCATACTCAATTGATTCGCTTCCATTATCCAAGCCAAGCTTCTCTTCCTTGCAATAAAAATGAGTGAAATAATAATCATCTGGATAAAACTCATGTACAGGAAAATCAATGGACATGGAATTACTTAATTCACATCGAAAAAAGAAGTATTCTTCGTATTTACTTTGTAGCGTAGAAATTTTAAAACATCCTTGAAATATACTGGGTTCTTCCCAAATAGCGACTAAAATTAAAGTTTCTATATTGATGTGTGTAAATCTCATTAATGTATTGTCCTAGGAAAAAACTCTATAGAAAATGGCGATATCGATTAGCACAATTTGTTTTTATTTTAACACTAAATTGCGCACATATGTTACTCATCGCCCTCCCAAGAATGCACTATTCCAACTATTCACTTCAAATTAACTTAATTTTAATTATGGATTTTTATAATGAAAATATAAAGACAAATATTTAAGTAAATGTTTTACTAGGGTGAATAAAATGGAAATTAAGAGCGAGTTACTTCAGGTTAGATACAGTAAAAGAGCAGAACAACATTCAGTTGAATTGTTACATGTATTTTCTAAAACGCTTAACGAAAAGGAGTTTACTGCCCGCATAAAAAAAGTAATTCCTTATATGCAACAGATCAATGAACATTTGATACCAAAATCTACATTGAAGAAGTTGAATCAAGCGATAAAAAGAGACTATCAACATTATTTATATTTTAGTAATTTATTGGAAAATGAAAAAGTAAATATTGTACATACGACTTATGATTCAAATTTCAAGAAAATAAGACTTCACGGTATAGTGGATAACAATCAACCAGAATGTGAGATTTATAATGAGCGTGTCATAGTACATCCGCCGTTGATGCGTACTTCTTCACTCATGATACCTAGACGTTGTTTTAAACACGACAACGTGGATGAGGGACTGATGAGTTCGCAAACCGAAC
>NZ_LNYU01000053.1:19948-30668 GCF_001468135.1 Legionella santicrucis
TGTGTCATAGTACATCCGCCATTGATGCGTACTTCTTCACTCATGATACCTAGACGTTGTTTTAAACACGACAACGTGGATGAGGGACTGATGAGTTCGCAAACCGAACTTTTATATTATATAGCCAATTCACGAACGAATACCGCACTCCATTATATAGAAGAAGGTAATTATATTAACGATTACAGTATGGAGTTTGGTTATACACCCATTTTGCTTGCTTTATGTAAGGGATGGAATCATGTTGACTCTAGAAAGCACTCCTTAGCTCAAAAGCCAATTATTGAGGCGTTACTTGCCAAAAAAGCGCTTGAAGTAAATTGCATCCATTTAAGAAACGGAATGACGCCACTGCATATAGCTTGCTTAAGAAGTGATTGTCCTGAATTGATTAGGGCGTTACTAAAGCGGGGGGCTGATTGTGATGCACTTGATTATAAAGGAAGAAAGCCAGTTGATATGCTGCATGTGAGTGATGAGGAAATGCAAGAGATTCTATGTGAGCTTTCTGGGACATCAGATAATTCTTTCCATGCCTTTAAACAATATGACTATCTTTCTAAACAATCAGAAATAGCTACAATACCCACCTCGCAAGAACGTAAACAATGTATTCTAAACATTAGATATTTATTAGCTAAATCCGCTGTTCAAAAGATGATTCCAAGTTTTTTTGATCATAATTTGCACATATAACTTATGGTTCGAATCAATTGACGGGATAAATGATAGAACTTGTAAATTATAACAATAATAATGCTACACTCATTTTATAATTGAGAAAAGATGGCGCTGATTTGAAGATAGATCCAATAATCGCCACTCTTAAATGAGTTTATGATTTCCTTGATAAAGAGCATCATAAAATAGAAACCTTTCTTGTGAAAAGGTATCTATTTACTTAGAGTGCATAGCAATGAAATTTAATGTATATATTAAAATTTTGACTGCGTTTTTTGTGGTTTTTTTAATTTTTGTTTTGGCATTTTTTAAATATTTAAAGTCGGTTGAGACAGAGATAGTTATTAATGCTGGGAAAACGATGTCACAAGGACTTTTAATTAGTTTAGAAAATGAATTAATTAAAAACCCGGAATCAAACTGGGATGCAGTAATAAAGAAAAAGACAGATAATGTTGTTCATCTTATAACAATCAACAACCTAAAACTTAGTTCAACGCAAAATAGCCAATTAAATAATGGTGAGATAATTTTCTTGTCAGGTACAACCTATCAATTTCTCAACTTGGTCATTGTACAACATACGGCGTATAAAAAAATTGGTAATACCTCTTACGCATTAGCTTATTATTTTTCAGATCCAAGCCAAGTTATTTTCCATTATATGAATCCTGCGCTAAAGCAAATAGTTGAGCATTTATTATTAAAGCCTCAAAAGACGTGGAATCAAGAAATATTGAAGCTAGAAAAAATATATGGCTTTCCACTTCATGTTTATAAAACCAAGAGTAAGTACTTACCAAGTAATATAATTAGTTCTTTATCAACAACAAATCTAGTATTTGAAACAAATAAAAACACGTCATAAATTGGTATTATCTATTATGGTTTTAGTGGTGGAGTACTCAAAATTGGCCCACTCAGATATCTACCAATTACAGCAAGAATCAGTGACGTAATGTATTATTTTATAGTGGCTTTCTTTTTCTTATCTCTTTGTCTTATCGCATTTTTTTCATTGCTTTTTGTGAGAAATATGAAAAAGGTATATCAGATAACTAAAAATTTTAGCCAAGGAGACTTTGACTTTCATCGAAAAATAGGTACCACCTCTGTGTTGTATGAGCTTTATATAAATATCATCCACATGGGTGAGCGATTAAAAGAACTGATTGAATCACATAAACAAATGTGCCGGTTTGTCGCACATGAAATTAGAACTCCTTTGTCAACCATACAAATGGCGACAGATAGTATCAAAAGGAAAAACGTAGAAAATGTATTACTCAATAAACAGGTGAACAGCATACAAGAAGATATAGCAGACATGAACCGCATCGTCAGTACTTTTTTGATTTACTCAAAAATGCATGCAAGTGAATTAAAATTAAAACAGTCCAAGACAGATATAATATTATGGTTAAGAAAGTTATTAGCGCCTTATTCTTCATCAACATTCGAAATTACATTTCATGTTAACGAATTAAATTCTTTAGAAGCATACATAGATGAAAATATTTTAAAACATGCTGTTACTAATTTAATTACAAATGCGATGAAATTTGCAGTGCACCATATTTCTTTAGCCATTGCGCTGGATGATAATCATATTTTAATTCACGTAGACGATGATGGTCCAGGTTTATCGAATGATAGTGTGGATGACATTTTTTCTGAATATACGGTTGCCGAAGATGCTGAAATTGGAGATAAACATATTGGATTGGGATTAGCTATTGTTAAAAAAGTTGTTAATCTTCATGCAGGAAAGATCATAGCGACACAATCTCCGATATTAAAAGGCGCTCGATTCACAATTATACTTCCACGGCATAATCTAGCAAAATAATTATATTCCATAATTATCACCCTCAATGCAGAGAGTATTTACTCTGAGTTCATTAGCATAATTCTTTTATGATCTCCAAGATGGTTTAGGTGCTGTGTCAATATATTCTCTTTCTTTTACCCTCGATACCTCCGTGGATCTCATATAACCAGGCTGAGACTCTCTCAATTGTCTCACCTCGTCTTTATAGTGTAATAGAGATTTTGGTGAAGGCTGTTTCGATAAAAATTTATCACGACCACCGTGGATAAAACTAATGCTCATTAGATCTCCATCGAATCTTATTTTGAAAGATTGGTCCTGTTCAGGCAAAAACTCAGTCTCTGCTACCCGCACAAGTTTTATTTTTTGATCAAATTGCTTGAGTATCAAACTATCATTTCTGATAGACATCTCAATGTCATCGTTATAGGAGTTCTTATAATTTCCCATAAACGCTTTCAATGATAGGGTAAATTTTTTTTCCGGAAAGGGATGATGTACTGCCTTAAACCATTCTAAACGCCTCAGTTTAGTTTCATCCTCGGGTGATAACCCAAGGGCTTTTTCAAAATAATATCTCGCCTCTTCAAATTTATTACCTACTTCAGCAATTTTCCCTAACATCGTTTCTTGCCATCCTGGCTCATCGCTTTGAGTATAATGCAAATGTTTATAAAGCTCTTGCATGTTACCAATAGGAGATAAATCAGGAGAACTGAACACTTGATTAGCAATACTCATCCCATTTTCTGAATTGGTAAAAAATACGGCACCTTTTTTGGTTGTTATATTGATAGCAATAAAAGCTCGCGTATTGGGGTTTTCACCATATTGATATGCAATTACTTCATTTTCATGTCTATAGATATGCCAGCCCAAACCGCATGTTATGAGGTCATCAGTGCTCGCTGGTTCAAATGCTTGTTCGATGATGGGATCATTCATATTCTCTAACCATGCAACCATGAATTTCGAAAAATCATCCGCCGTTGTCAGTAGCGATCCAGCAGCATTTACGTGAGGCTCTCCTATATAGATTGAAGTTGGTTTTCCTAACTCAGTATGAACTGCTACAATATTGTCGTCATCCTCAGATGGTGGCATAAATGTAGAACGCCCCATGCCTAATGGACCAAACACATATTCTTGAGCCAACGTTTCTAAGTCTTTACCAATTTTAGCTTCGATGACTGTTTGCAAGTAAAGAAAAGCTTCGCCTGAATAGGAATATCCTTCACTCAGTTCCAGTTTAGGGTCAAAAATTAGTGTTGAAGATAAATTTGCTCCGAAATTCGGCAAGCCTGTAGTATGTGACAATACATGTCGAGCCGTTAATTCCTTTGCTTTTTTAGGGTATTTACCATCCACTAAGAATCGTTCATATTGCAGTATATTATGCAATGGTTCGTCCAAATCGATTTGTTTATCCTTGACCAGTTGCAATACCAAATAAGTAAAAACAATTTTGCTAAGGGAAGATGCTGGAAATCTGGTTTTATCATCTACGATTATTTCAGAGTCGGTTGATTGAGCATTTTTTTTGCCAACAGCTATTGAGGTTCTTACAAATTGATGTTTCTCTTTTTTTTGGTATGCGACACAAGCATAACTCACAGCAGGAACATGACCAAACTTAATTATTTCTTGTAATGCAGTCATTGAGGGAGGAGTAACCATATAGTTGAAGTCCACTTAAAAGTTCATTTTGATATTTTGATTTTATCAAGAATCTTCATTTCATATGTATATATATTGTACAAAAGTTTTCATTGAACATTATGCTTATATTGAGGGGTAGGGCATGAGTAGATCTGCGAGATAACTCGCGCAGCTACCTCATAGTAAAAACTCCCCAAGATTAATAAGATATTATGAACAGCGTATCACTTGTTAAAAAATAACAGTAGACGTGCAATATAGATAATATATAATATTTGATCAACTAAGGAGCAAGGTGGATTCTTCGAGATCCATTGGTTCTCATTTATAGCACTTCAATGATCACGAGTCTCAGCGATGATAAAGTATCTACTTCTTGTTTTTGTATTCTTTTGCTCCCAGGCATCATGGTCTACTGTTCATTATAAACACGTGAGTACTGATCGCACAGCGCAAACGTTATTTGATCAGGGCATGCTCAATTATTATGGTTATTTATATGTCCAGGCGGAATATAATTTTAGGCAAGCCTTGCAATATGATCCGAGATGCGGGATGTGTTATTGGGGAATAGCGGTTTCTAAAAAACAGCAGTTGATAGAACTTAATAAACCTTTTTCAAGGGTTGGCTTAGACGATATGAAGAACGCACGTCGTCTTGTTTCCTCCCAAAAGGAATTTCAATCTGATCTGATTCAAGCCACTATGAAGTCGTTCTCCATTGACCCAACACTTTCATCGCAGCAATTACAAATTCAATACATTGATGCATTGAGAAAATTATATCAAAAGTACAAATCCAATAAAGAATGGCGAGGGGAAAGCCTTGCTTTATTGGTGGATGCTCTTGCTTATTCTACAATAGAGGATGATGGTGAAGCGAGCCATTGCAGCCGTACTTCGAATCAAGACTATAAGCAAGAAGCGCTTCACTTATTGCGTCCCATCCTAAAGGATGCCTCTTACCCCGATCATCCTGGTTTGTTACACACCTATATTCATTTGGCAGAAAAAAATTTGAAAGACCCATTGGGAGAAATAGTTGCTCAAAAAATACCTGCTTTTTCTATGGGTAAAATTGCGCATTATACGCATATGCCTAATCATATTTATTGGCGAAGAGGTCGTTATAATGAAGCGATACAAGCGAACTTAGCGGCAATTGAGATAGACGATCAATATTTCAAAAATAATGGAGCTGGATTAAATTCTTATTATTATGAGTATCATTATTTACATTCTTATCAGTTTCTTACGGTGCTGAATGTGTTAACGAATAATGTCGATCAGTCTCTTTTTTATGCGCATACAGCAAAGGAGTTAATGGATGGTACTCGCCTTGATTCTTTAAAAGACTATCGCGATATTCTTTTTTCTTTAGAGCATCTGGTGCTTGCACGGTTTGGAAAATGGCATGAAATTCTATTGCTTGACATGCCGGAGGGAACAAAGGAACTAGGGACGCTTTTTATTCAGTTTAGTCAGGCCCTGGCCTATTTGCACTTGGGGAATGAAGAACAGTTTAATACATTATATTCACAGATTAAAAATCAAAAATACACCAAGGAAAGCAAGTCTGATTATCAAATCCTGGTGTTGAGTTATTTGACTGCGAGTCACATGAGTTTGCATCATGCTTCTTTAATTGACATTGAAAATGTCTTTGTAACAAACAATGTCAACACCATTGAAAAAAAATTATCGTCTATGAATCCACCTGTCTGGTTTTTCCCCTACTCGTTATTTTTGTCAGAAGCTGCCGTGGCGCGATCCGATTTACAGGCTGCGAAGAGGCATCATGTTGAATTCGAAAAAATATATCCTAATTCTACCTTGGGATATAGTGCGAATCCAAAATAAAAATAGGCTCTCCCGCAGTTTCTTCCTCGAGGAAAAATCAAGGCTAAAAAAGCCAGGAAAACAAGTCAAATGAGCTCGACTTCTTCGGCTTGTGGTCCTTTTTGACCTTTTCCTGGTTTAAATAAAACCGAGGCACCTTCAGGAAGTGATTTAAAACCGCTGCTTTGAATGGCACTGAAGTGCACGAAATAATCTTTACCGTCGCTTTCAATAAATCCGAAGCCCTTATCTTTGTTAAACCATTTTACTTTACCTCGAATTTTATCAGTCATGTTTTTTCCTATAAATTGAATGAGCTGTACTAGTTTCTTGCTATGTGGGCTTTGTGTCAATAGTCTTAAGAGTTTTACTCGGTATTTATTTTAATGAAATGATGCATTTCTCTTTTTAATCCAAAAAATTCTAGATTAGCTACCATTAATGTTTAGATTGATATTTTTTCAATAGGAGTATCTGCAGTTGGGAAGAGGCCACTTTGCCATAAAAAGATAAGGCATGGTCACACAGAAGGAGGGGAGTGGGGGAGTTTGTTAACAAGTATTGCACATTTATATTTGATAAATAACGCATATCTGTTTTTATGCATTTCGTTATATACTTCTTCGCACAGTAATTTCTAAGGATAGGATGATGAACAACAAAATATACTTATTACTTTCAGGGCTCATAATGGGTTTTACTGCAGCTTCGGCATATTCTAATGAGGGTGCTAATGACTTATGCAGCAAATTACCAGGACACTGGCAAGGTATTTATACAATAAAAAATTTAGATCATTGTGAAGCTTACAATGGATGTACTCATTTAATCATGGCTGATGCAACTTATCTTTCAGGTAATACATTTAGGTTGAAATTGTATCCTGCTGTTGGTCAGGGCGGTGAGTTTAAAATCCAATGCGAAAATGGTGTGATTACTTCACCTGTCAATCCAGGAAATAGCATTAAAGCCTCTTGTGACTCAATGAACCATTGTTTCGTAATTTATAGTGATCCTTTACTTACTTCTGAAATGGCAAAACTTTAGATACAATGAGTAGGGTATGCAAGCAAATTTAATTCAAATGGAGCCATTGTCTTTGCATAAAAGGCATCAATGGCTTCGAAGTAAATTCTTTAGCAAAGTTCGCACCTTGCTGTATTTTTTATCGCTTTTAGTTTTTAAGGAGCATCTGCAACTCGTTTCTGAATAAGGCTACTGATCTGTCGCTCTACTCATCTCCATCCCAGAAAGCTTAAAGTAGTGGAAGTTACATTTCTTACTATTTCTAAAGCATTTAAGCCATCATGTTTTACAGGTCCATGAAAGTCACAGATTTTAAAAATATCTTGATATAAATTGTAATGATTTTGGAAATCCACTGGATGATCTTGAGATTCTTTTGTTGCTAGATTCATCGCTTGACTTTTTATCTCACCTAATACTTTCTCCCAAGAAGGCGTTGCACCCGTTTCTTTGCTAAAGAAATTTCGTTGCGCGTATTTAAAAAAGGGAGTTCGTAGCTCAAGTGCATTGAGTGCTTTGTAAAAATCACTTAGCTTTTCTATAGTATCAGCTTGTTTAACAATATTGGATATAAGGGTTAAAGCTGCTACTCTTTCTTCTTTAGGAGATAAGTTCACATTAATTTTACTTTTTTCCTTCAAATATTGCTCAAATAAACTTTCTGCTAATTTAGCTTTATCACCATTGTCCAGTAAGCCTTGTGGCGTTTCTTCTAGTAAGGGTTGCTCTGCTTCTTTCAAAGAACTTTCTGCTAATTCAGCTTCACATATTTTATTATCACCGTTGTCCAGTAAACCTTGTGATGTTCCTTCTAGTAAAGATTGCTTTTCTTCTTTTGCCACACAATCTTCTAATTCATCATCCAAATGTGTATAGTACGAATCCATGGCATCTAAAATTAAACCAAATCTACCGCTATAGGTTAATTTGCGAATTTCTTCTATTTTATGTTGTTTAGAACTATCGGATAACAACAATGCTTGCATCTTAATAATGTTATCTAGAATCTCTGCACTTGCAGTATTGTACCTTATACTCCTTTCATACTCCGCGCGGTAATGTTTAAGGGCTTCACTAATAAGCGCTTTAGTATTTAATGGTTGATAGAAGTCAAATGGCTGTGTAGGCGTAATTAATGGGGTTATCTCTTTTCCAGGTATAAATTCGCGTTGTAACGCTTTCATTGCCTCAGTCACATTATAGCCATAATCAGCTTTAATAGCTGGTGAGAGCGAATAGACATTTTGGATAGAAATATTTGTATCTTTTTTTAACCAGAAATAAGGTGTCGGTCTTGCCCAAGACTCACCCTCGCGTGGATTTAGCGTTGTAAAATGTACATGTAGCTCTAAAGCTGCTATAAAAGAAATCTCCATATTTTTATAATAAGAATGCTGATTAATGATCTTATTTGTTTCTTCACGGTCTAATCCTACCTGATAAGCCCCATATTTAAGTGCCTCATTAAGTCGTTCTAAAAGAAAAGTAAACCGTGCAGGGCTCTCAAGTTCTGCCGCTGTGAGTGATACACCATAAAATGTTCGTGCTCCAGGTTTGGCTGTTTTTAGAATGTATATAGGAAAAAAAACCTTGATCATTCCATCCTTAGGGACTAAAGCATTAGGATTTGCTTCATCTTGAAAAGGCATTTCTGATTTATTAACATCCGTATTTGATGTTTTATTTTGATTCATTTGTTCAAGGTAGCCATACCCACTAGCTATTTTTTTAAATATTTCTTCATATTCAGAAATTAATTTTGCTTTATTGGGGTTATTATCATCCATTCTTATCCTATCTGGATGATAGTTTAGCGCTAATTTTCTATAAGCAGCTTTAATATTCTCCCAAGAAGCATTTCTATCAAGTTCTGCCTCTTGGAAAAAAAACGCTACATCATTTGGTATGTCTTTAATCTCATTCATTGCTTACTGTCCTTTTATTTTATTATGTGCCCTTATTTTAGTCTTTTTGATTTTTGGATATAACTGTTAAAAATTAACAGGTTACAAAATCAGAAAAATATGCAATTAGTGAAGGGGAAAATGTGACTTCAGAAGTGATGAAAACTAAATCCGGTAACATCATTGTTAAAGGACACATAAATGGTGCCAATTTCTAGAGCAATAGATGAGCACTAACTAGCAGATGAAATTATTTTTAAATTCACACACATAGAAAATTCCTTTAGCTGTGATCGTGGGGCTCTCTCAAGGAACGAGTTTGCAATGCCTAGGCAGATTCTCAGCACAAATATCGTCACCAGGTTGAAAGCGTATTTAAACATTTGGATGCCGCGAACAAGTTGTGGGACGTAGGTGGGGGGAAGATGAATTGGTCAACACGTCCTAATGTTATTAGGTTAAATCTCACTAGGTCTGATTATTTTGATAATCAGACTTAGTGAGATTTCCGTTCAGGTGGATTCAATTCGCTAATGCAACCACTACTTACCAACTTGTACGAATTATAGAGATAAGTTTCTTATTTTACTTTTATATGAAACCGGATTACACATAGGCTAAGGATTAGATCAACATAAATTAACTGAGATTATGAAGCAAAAAACAGGCTCCCATATCTGGCCACACATGCTGCGTCATATTCATGTGACACCTTTAATTAATGCTGATTGGGATACGTTACATCTAGCTCTGTAATACAGAAAATAATTCGAGAGTTATTGCCTGAAAAAAAGAAAATAATAGTGAGAAAAATTTGCTCCGTAACTCAAAATTATATTCATAATTATCCAGACCGAGAGTTTAATTATATTCTCCGGTTACTTACGATGAGAAATCAGAAAATCAAAAAAAGAAGGCTGCAAAGAAAAGCAGCCTTGAATAAAGTAGCCTTAGCTTATGTTAATTTTTAGTATCTTGCACGACGTGCCTGTTCCTGGGCTTCTTCGTTGGCCTCATTGACCTTATTCATGATAATATAAGTCACGTTCAATGGGAATTTTTCGACAGGCTGACCTTGTATCATGAGTGTACCACCAAAATATAAAACTCCCTCTGCTTTTTCACCATCAAGGTGAGCTTTCAGGTAGTTTAAAAACCGCCCTTCTTTTCCTCCTTGGATTAGCTTCTCATATTCTTTATTAAATAACTCAACCAAATCGTAATTTTGTGTATCATGGATCGCATAAATTGATCTTAAAAGCGAACTAAAAACAGACATATCAGAGGGACTAAATAGACTTGGTTTTCTAACCACTTTCGCTTTGAATCCATTCATTTCATTGAGTTTATGCATAACAATAGATGTAATAGCTAACGGGAATGTTTCCACCTGTTGTCCCTGAATAACCATAGTGCCAAAACGCAGCACTCCCGACGCTAATTGTGCATCTATATTTTTTTTGATGAAACGTAAAAACTCATCACCTTTATTTTGCTGCAGTAGTTTATTGTATTCTTTATTAAATTGAGTGATATCTTTTTGGTTACCTTCATCACTTATTTTATAGATTAATTTAAGGAGTGTTCTATAATGGAGTTGATCCATAACAATAGATGTAATAGCTAACGGGAATGTTTCCACCTGTTGTCCCTGAATAACCATAGTGCCAAAACGCAGCACTCCCGACGCTGATTGTGCATCTATATTTTTTTTGATGAAACGTAAAAACTCATCACCTTTATTTTGCTGCAGTAGTTTATTGTATTCTTTATTAAATTG
>NZ_LNYU01000053.1:30678-54976 GCF_001468135.1 Legionella santicrucis
AGCGTTACTTGCCAAAAAAGCGCTTGAAGTAAATTGCATCCATTTAAGAAACGGAATGACGCCACTGCATATAGCTTGTTTAAGAGGTGATTGTCCTGAATTGATTAGGGCGTTACTAAAGCGGGGGGCTGATTGTGATGCACTTGATTATAAAGGAAGAAAGCCAGTTGATATGCTGCATGTGAGTGATGAGGAAATGCAAGAGATTCTATGTGAACTTTCTGGGACATCAGATAATTCATTCCATGCCTTTAAACAATATGACTATCTTTCTAAACAATCAGAAATGGCTACAGTTCCTACTTCACAAGAACGTAAACAATGTATTCTAAACATTAGATATTTATTAGCTAAATCTGCTGTTCAAAAGATGATTCCAAATTTTGCTTAAGCATCATTTAATCTAAGAAAAATAAAAAAGATTAGATGGTATAGTAAATGAAGTGAGCAGTAACTATGTGAAATAGTTTCTGCTTGTATCTAAAACATACGAGCAGCATTAAAAATATAAAAGGCAATACAGTATCCGAGACAAACTAGTTATTAAATAATTCGTATACAATTTCTGCCCTCATTTTTTGCTTTATAAAGCGCTTGATCTGCTTGCTCAATCGCTTGCTCAATCGAAATATTTGTTTTAAGTGATGTAAGACCAATAGATACTGTGATATGGACAGACTCGTTATTGTTAATATGAATTGCCATTTTGGCGATCCCACTACGAATGCGTTCGATAATTTCTGAGGCAACAACTGTGTTGGTATTTTGAAGACACAGTAAAAACTCATCACCACCAACGCGAAAAACTTTATCATAGGGACGCATATTTTCAATAATGAACCGTGATACAGTAGCTAATACGCAATCACCCGCTAGATGACCATGCTGATCATTAAGATTTTTAAATTTATCTAAATCCAACATTGCTATGCAGCATAACTGTACTTGTCTTTTAACGAGTTCTTGTTGTTCACGTAAAATAGGGAGCATATTATTGCGATTGATAGTACCCGTAAGTGAATCACGGCTATAAAGCAATTCATTCAATTCTCGCTGCAGAGCAGATATTTCTAAATGCAGTTTTTCCATACTGTTTGAAAAAATATCATAATCATGAGGTGATACCTTATTATCGTTATTTATCGAAACTAATAAGGTTGTGGCTGCTTTATGCATATAGTGATGTTCTTCTCCTAGTGCAATAAATGCGCCGTGTTGTTTGAGTTTATGAGAACTTGAGCCATAATACCATTGACCAAAGCGACACTCTTTGTGAGCATTAACACTGACATCATGCTGATCTGGCGGTAATCTACAAACAAGGGAACGGATAATTGAGTTATACCATTGTTGATGATTATAAAGTGCTTGTTCAAATTGAAAAATAAATTCTTGTAATTCTTCCCGATTAAGAAAATCAATTTGCATTTTATTTGTCCCCAATAATTCGCTAATAAAAATAATTGTATTGGGTATTGTTTTATTGAAAATTATTAGCTATGAAGTTGAAACTCTAAAGTAGGAGCCCTTAATTTAAAATAATAGCCCATAGAGAAGGAAAAATCATTGAAAAGCATAAAACTTATCACCGATTACCTAGCTACTACTGGGCTAATTAAGACCTAACAAACTCTTATTTTCTAAAAAAGATACTGAAGCCCAAGGGCAACGGTGTAATTTTTATTGGATAAACCAGATGAGTCATTGTCATAAACATGCTGGCCAGTATCATTATCTATAATCTCACTATCAGCTCGCACATTAGAATAATGACTGTAGGATGCTTCAACAAAAATTTTAGCATTTTTTGTTAAAAAATAGCCCGAATTTATTGTTGCAGCATAATATTTAGCATTATTTCCATATTCATTAAATGTTAAGTTGCGGGCATAATGTTCATCATGATCCCGGGCTGAAACCCAATTACTAAATTTTAAAAAAGCATTAAACTCAAAATTACTGATAGAATATTTACTGGTTAGACCCACGTAAGGCGTACTAAATTTTTGTTGGTACCCAATTCCAGGTTCATTACTTGGAAAACAACCAACATGTGCCCCATTGTCATATTGATAACATCCCCCATTTGCTTGCCAGCTAAAAGAGTTTCTTTGGTACCCAGCAGCTACACCTAACTTATAATTTTGTTTTTGAAGTAGCCACGCTCTTAAGCTCAGATCAAACTCATTGGCATAATTAAGATGTGTGTTTTCATGATGTGACCAGTGCGTCCAGTTTTTTTGATGTGGGTTAAGCCAGTCATAGTCATCCATAGCTGCAGTATTTTTTGCTAGGGTAATCCAGCCTCGACCAACAAGATTAAGCCAATCTACAAAATTATAATTTATTTCTCCATTTAGTATGGCTGCATTTTTTATGCGCCAATCGAGTTGGCTTAACTTCTTATCTGTGTTTGGATAATAAACATACTCCTCAGCTTTACCTGATAAAACCCCCAAAGAAGTACTCGCTGACAAACCTTTAATATGGTAATCAGCAGCATTAGAGTTATGAGAGAAAATAATAGACGAAGAGATTAGAGCCAACATAACTATTTTATTATTCATATTTTTTCCAGCTAGGGCCGGCAATCCTTGCAGGAGATTGATTATTTAAAAATCAATAAATATTATTATGACTCATGATGCTCTTGTCAAGATCGATATTAAAGAGTATTCGTCATATTGATTTTTTTTAAACTTTTGATGCTAATTTGCTTCACTTTCTCGAAAATAAATTCTTGAAAACGTAGCTTATACAAATGATACTCGTAAAGGTTATACACAGTTCGATGTGTTTCCCCAATCTGCTCATCATTTTTATATGAGATATTTATTTTATGAAAGATCATAAGTGGAGAGTGAGATGCGAATGTTTTTTGGCCAAAAAGATGGATTAAAAAATGATAGTTTAACTCCTTGGAATAGGATAACAAAAAAAGATTTGAGGGAGAAAATAATCAAAGAATTTATCATTCCGCTCCTTGTGCGGATCGTTATGTTATGGTTAATAACAATATTTGTAATACAAAGTTTGATTATTACGAATTAAAAGGAAAATTTGTCGTTGACCGGAAGTAATTAGAGGTTCGTCCGGACTTCTGACGAAAAGGGCCGTTTCCTGTTATAATGGTTTCACTATATACGCTTTTCAAACCAAATTACATCCCAGTAACGGTCAAATTTATAACCTACCTCAGTAAAGTGTGCAACTTTTATAAAACCAAATTTTTGAAAAAGATTCATAGACAAATCATTTGATACTGTAACTCCAGCATATAGTCTATGTGCGAAGGATATAAGTTTGCTTCTTTCTATGAGTTCATTTAATAAATAGGAGCCTAGTCCAACCCCTCTGTATTTAGGATTACAATAAATGCTTATATTAAAGCTACTTTGGTAACCCATAATCGCACTAAAAGGTGTGGTAGCAGCATAGCCTATAACGATATTTTGTTTATTTGTACCCACTAGTAATTGATGAGGGCTACCATCTAAAAAATTATTAAACCATAATGTAAGACTTTTTAAGCTATGAACTTGTTGCTCGAAATTAAAAACAGAATTAACAATATAGTAATTGTAAATGGATACAATTTGCGGCCAATCATTTTTTGTAGCGGCGCGTATTTGAAAATCTAACATTATTCTTTTCCTGAAAAGTTAAAGGGGCACTGCCACTGTAGATTAGCTTTAAGACCAGAATATTGTAATGCTTCACTACATTCATCAAAATGAATAAGATTAGGATTAATGCTGCCATTGTAGTGTAACTCTCTAGCACGAACTGTTTTTTGGATTTTGTTAAAGACGTTAATTTGTTTAAGATAATTAAATTGATGATGTGAATTAAAAACTAGCATAGGATAATAAAAATCACGACATTTTCTAGGATGGTCTGGGCAAAGACCGATAACAAAATAAGCTTCACCAGCGACGCTAAAGGAGAAAAATCGATTGTTAACGTCATTTGAAACGCTTTTATCCCAAGGAAGCTCATCAATTTCATATAACATTTTTAATTGTAACCACAGTAAATATTCGAATTCCTCTGGTTGAATATTGGTGGAGCTAGCAAAGCATGCAATAAAGCTAGCAAAACGATTATCAATAGTTATACGTGAATTTGTAAAATTTTTTAGCGCTTGATAAAGTTTGCTTGTAGCTTCTTCAGTAGCAATTCTATCTAATAAGCAAAATTGATATTTGGATCTGTTGATGGATGTTTTAGCTCCTACGCAGGAAAAATTTTCAGCTAAAATTTTTTCTCTAAACGTCTTTTCTATAGTATGCATTAAAATCTCATTTAAAAATAAGCAGTAATTCGTTTTGGAACTTTATCCGGCCTAAATCATTTAGTAAAATTAATAAATATTATCTACTTATTATTTTTATTAATGAGCTTATCGTCATCGCAATTAGATGCTTTTTTTGCTGTTGCCAATTGTTTAAATTTCACAAAGGCAGCGCAGTCTTTATGTATTACACAATCCGCCTTAAGCCAACGAATAGGTAAGCTTGAACAGAAAGTAGGGCATTTATTTGTTAGAAATACCAAATCAATTTGCCTTACTAATGTGGGTCATCAACTGTTTAGATATTGTCTTAAAAAAAATGCACTTGAAAATGAGTGCTTAGAACAAATTTCTACTAACAGCAAAGAGGGTTTATGTGGAATTGTACGCATAGGTGGTATTTCTACTGCTTTGCGTTTTTTTGTACTAGATGCTTTAAGTCAATTGTTAATTAAAAATTGTAATATCAAACTAGAACTCATAGAGAGGGAATCAAGAGATCTACCTAGCGCTTTAGGAACAAATCAAGTTGATTTTATTGTTTCAACGGATTGTGTTAATAACAAGTTTATTGAAGCTATTCAAATTGGAGTAGAAACCTATATATTAGTCGAGTCAGCTAAATGTACAAACAAAGTCCAGGATGTTTATCTTGATCATGATATTCAAGATGAGATGACTCATGTTTTTTTACAACAACAACAAGAAAAACCATGTACTTGGCGTCAACACTATCTAGATAATATCCATTTAATAATTGAAGCGGTTAAATTAGGAATTGGCCGAGCGGTGCTACCTTATCAAATTTTAGCTCAAGAACCAGCGCTTAGGAAAGTTGCAAATATGGAATCTTTGAGTATTCCTCTTTATTTAATGTTCTACAAACAGGACTATTATACTCATTTACAACAAGCAGTTATTAATACTTTGGCTCCGAAATAATCTAAAAGAAAAGAAATTGCTAAAGATAAAATAGAAAAAACACTTGAGGTGGAGTTTGCACTGAATTAAAAACAAGAAAGGGTCCTTTTTGTCAGGCTCCCGGCCGAACCTCAATTAAAATAAATAGGGTAGACTGCAGCAGTCAAAAATCACTAAAGCATTATTTCTTCCCATTTGCTGCTAATTTGTTTCTTCTTTATATGTCCTATTTATTTAGGGCGTATTTTATCAACAATAAATTCTAAAACTTAAGTCATAAAATGGTATGCGTTAAGGCTATACAAATTGTGATGAGATACCCTAATTTTCTCATCATCTTCATATGCGATATTTATTTTATGAAAGAGGATAAGTGGAGACTGCGATGCCAAAGTTTGTTAACTCAAAAAATGGAGTAGAGCCTCAGGCAGAGTTTTACAATAAGAATGTTCCCCCTTTGGATATGGAGGGAAATCTTTGTTTAAAATGGGCAACTTATTCGGGGGATCCAAAGCCTAAATATCAGGAAGACTGTGTAATTATTGATAACTCAACTAAGTATGCAGGAATATATACAGCGGGTATGTCTGCATGTCATGCACTAACAATGGTTCAACGAGATGCTGATGGTAATATTGCGAAGATTGCGATGCAACATTTTGCAGGTGGTTTAGACAAAGATAAATTAGATGGCTTTATTAAGCATTGTATAGGGCAAGGATTTAACGGTAATCTGGAGTTAGTTCATTATCCAGGTAATAGTGCTACAGGTGAGTCAGACAACAAATTTGAAAGAGTTTTGCAAAATAGAACGTTTGAAAATGAAAAAGAAATCCAAACAATTTATCATGCAGACCCTACTGAGTCGTGCTGTGTGATGTTTAACGGTCAAATTGGTCATGCAAGTTTTGCTCCCGACTTAATTGGTAAAGTTCAAAAACCTAATATGGAGTGTGAATTAAATTTATCAGAGTTAATTCAGAGTAAAGCAGTTGATAATTTCAATCGTCTTATCTTTCGTTATAGAGAAGAAGACCCAAGTAAAACTCAATATCTTGAAACATTAATGGATACAATTTTAAAGGATAAGGCGTCTGATAATCCGCATAAATTACTGGAAAAAACAAGGCAACTTATTATAAAAGCAGAATTGTCCCCAGAAGATAAAAAACAAGAGTTGTATACGAAATATGCTAATGATGTAAATAAGCAACCCTGTTTATCAACCGCAACTAAAATAGCATGTGTGGCTCTTGCTGCAACAATTATTGGCATAATACCAGCGATTATTATTGCCTCTCGTTACAAAAGCACTGTAAAAGATCTAAGGGAGAGTCAATTAAAGACTGTCGAGGATTGTCTTAATGTTAGCAGTCCCTGCATGAGGTAACGCAGTTATTTATAATCCCCTACATATCCCCAGGAGTCGACCCAAATGATTCGTTTAAATGCTGCCGTTTGTTCTATTTTATGGATAAACAATTCCATGCTGTCGCTTTTTGCTGCATAAATGACCATATTTGCACTATTTCTTATGGGTACAATAAAAGTATTTTTAAACTGTTTTTTAAGCAACTGAAAAAGAGGATATTGTTCTTTTAAATTAGCTAAATTAATCGCAAAAAAACCATTTTCGGTGATTATTTTTTTGCAGGAGCTAAAAAATGTTTCATCAGCACATTCGGGGGGGAAATGATTAGCATTGTACAAATCAACAATCAAATGCGAAAAGGTTGTTTTACAATTTTGTACGTAGTCCATAGCATTTTCATGGACAATAGTTAAATGTTTTAAGTGATCTGCCATAAAAAAACGGTTTGCAATCTCAATAACTTCTTCACTATTATCTACAGCGATCAATGGTCTATCGTTTAACATCAATGGAATTCCTGCACCTCCAAGTCCTAAAAGACAAATGGTTCCAGGATAGGTACGAGCCATCAAGGTTAGGGCAGGAAGATAATATAAAATAGGTTTATGAGGATCGCGCCTGTTGATTACAGTCTGTAATGCATCACTTCCTAAAGTTAACCATCGATAAAATAAATTTTGATATACTTTATAGCCAGAAGGAGAAGTATAAATGCAAGTCCCCATCTTTGTTTGCCACATTTTAGCGCATCTTCTCTAATTGAAAGGGATAGATTGAACCTAATTTTAAGATTTGTGTTAATTCATCTAAAGCATAAAAGACCTCATTGACCAGATTAGGATCAGCTAAATCGCTTGTTGTCAATTCAGTGCGATAATGCTTTACTACCCATTTTTCGAGAGTATTTAATAGTTCATGATTAATTAAAACTCCTTGATGCATGGCTTGAAGTTCTTCCTGATTTATAGGGACGCGTAATCTAAGACAAGCTGGGCCTCCACCATTTCTCATGCTTTGCTTGAGATCAAGAAAACGAACGGAGTTGATGGGATTACTGCTCTCAGAGAGTATCCTTTCAATACAGGCATGGGCGCGAAGATTAGTTTGACACTCATAAGGGGCAATGAGCAGCATAGAATTTTGCTCGCCTAAACTAACGATTTGTGAGTTAAACAAATAAGTTTCAACAGCATCACGAATGCTAAGTTCATTCTGAGAGATTTCAATAATTGTTAATGGAAAGATGGTTTTTTCACGTAATTCATTTAATACAGCGTCTTGTTCAGCAAACGCTTGTTCATGGACAAGAAAAACTGATTCATTAGCTACTGAAATCACATCATTGTGAAAAACACCAAGATCAATTGCATCTGGATTTTGGCGAGCCAAAACAACTTGATGTGGCATGAGTTGATGCTGGCGAGCTATAGCTTCAGATGCTTCTTTGGTTTGCCGTGCAGGATATTTTGTTGGTCCAATATTGTTTGCTCCTAAGGCTTTTTTTCCATAAATAAAGAGATGGGTTCCTGGTTTCCCATAGCTTTGGCAGAGGCGACTGTGATTTGCAGCACCTTCATCTCCTGTAATCAATGATTTTGGTAAAATCGGATGATGGCTAAAATAGTGAGAATTAGAGAAAATAATCTCTAGAATTTTTTTTGAAAAATCAGCTTCATGATGGCGGTGTAAATTGCATATAAGATTTGCTACTGTAAAATGAAGCTTATTATCTTGGGTATCTATACTGGGAGAAACTGTAGCTGCATTAGCAGTCCACATGCTTGAAGCCGAATAACATGCACTTAAAAGCTCTGGAGCCGTTTTATACGCTTTATTAATTTGTTCACTTGGAGTGCCGTTAAAACCCAATTGATGAAGGAGTTCAAGATTAGGGCGTTGATGAGGTGGTAGCAAACCTTGTTTTAAACCCATTTCATGAAGCAAACGCATTTTTTGTAATCCTTGAAGCGCTGCGGCTTGAGGATTTGAGACACTTAAGGCATTAGAAGTAGAAGCAATATTTCCTATTGAAAGACCTGCATAATTGTGAGTAGGGCCAACTAAGCCGTCCAAATTTAATTCATAAGCATTCATTTTTAATAGTCCATGTTCCGTTTTTTCTCTTTACGGAGGAAGTTAAGAGAATCACTAATTTTTTATTCTAATACAATGCCAGGTAAAATCTGGGCTGGTTTTGTTAAATGAGTTTGTTCCATGCTAGCTATTGGGTAGGAACAATAATCAGCTGCAAAATAAGCACTGGGGCGGTGATTTCCGCTTAAACCAATCCCACCAAAAGGAAGACTGCTGGGAGCTCCTGTTGTTGGCCTATTCCAATTAATTAATCCAGCACGTATTTCTTGATAAAATTGATGATAATGGTGTTCATCATCACTTAATAATCCTGCCGCTAGACCGTAACGTGTTTGATTAGCAAGTTCTATTGCATGTTCAAAATGACTGTAGCGATGGATCTGTACCAAAGGTGCAAAAATTTCTTCGTCAGGAGGATTAGGGTAATGAGTCATATCAATAATACCAGGTGAAAGTAAACCCGTATTTTCAGCAAGTAATGACATAGATAATAATGGTTTGCCCCCTGATTCAATAAGCTTTTGTTGCGTTTGTAAGTGTTTTAATGCTTGTTCATGACCAATTATGGAGCCCATGAATGGCTCTGGATGTTGATCAAATGGCCCTATTTTGACGGATCCACATACCTTAATAAAATGCTCTAAAAACTCATCACCTTGAACTGAATCAGGTATGATAACTCGACGTGCACAAGTACATCGTTGACCAGAAGTAATTAAAGTAGAGAGTAAAGTATGATAGACCGCCGCAGTAAGATCATTGACTTTATCAATCACTAAAGGATTATTGCCTCCCATTTCAAGTGCTAAAATGACTTCAGGCTTATTGTTAAATTGTTGATGTATCCGTAAACCAGTTTGATAACTTCCTGTGAAATAGACTCCTTGAATGTCTTGGGATAACAATGTAGTTCCACAAGCGGCACCTCCTTGCAAACAGTTGATTACTCCAGGAGGTAGCCCGCTATCATGCCAACATTGCATGATAAATTCAGCAACAGCAGGTGTGAATTCACTTGGTTTATAAAGAATGGTGTTGCCCGCCAACAGAGCAGGAACTATATGTCCATTGCTAAGATGGGCCGGAAAATTAAATGCGCCTAGAACTACCACAACACCATGGGGTTTAAAACGAAGGCAAGCCGTTGCCTCAGGAGTTTTGTTTGTTTTTTCCCCTGTTCTTTCATGATAGGCTTGAATGGATAAATTAATTTTTCCTATGACTGCAGAAACCTCAGTTTGGGCTTCCCACAATGGTTTTCCTGTTTCCGCTGCAATTAAGTAAGCTAATTGATCGCGATTTTTTTCAACTTGTTGTGCAAATTTTTTGGTATAATTTGCCCGTTGATCAAAATCAAGGGTAGACCAGGTGAATAGTGCTTGATGTGCTGCATGACAAGCTGCAGAAATTTCTTGCTCAGTAGCGCTTATTCCTTGCCAAAACAAAGTTCCATAACTTGGATTGATAGACTCTAAAGAAGTTCCACTACCTCTTATCCAATGTCCATTGATGTATTGACCTTTGCCTTGCATCATTGGTGTTTTAGACATCCTATTCCTCATGATCAAATTGTAAAGGAGCTATGCGTAACTGATCTTCACATGTTACTTTTAATAATTCAGCAGTTTTTTTACTAATAATACAAGTATTATTTTCGCTATTGACTAGGGCACTATTAATGGTTGCGCGAAAATCTAATTGGGCATTAGACAATAAATAATCAGCGCTGCTCACTTCATCGCTAATACTTTTAATCGTTACAATGTGGCTTAATTCTATAGTTTTTATTTCTGAGATGGGTACTTCAAGAGTAGGGCCACCATCAAAAATATCTATGTATTTGTTATATCTAAATCCTTCTTTTAACAATATATTCATGGCGGCAGCAGTGGAAGGGTGGGGTTGACCAATGACCGACTGAGCTTCCGCGGAGAGTAATTTAACGTATATAGGATTTCGCGGCATCAAATCTGCTATAAATTGTTTATCCGTTGCTATGGTAAGACGATCTGCTTCAGCATAGGACATATGAAAAAAATGCCTACCTACATTTTCCCAAAAAGGCGAGATACCATTTTTATCAGAAATGCCACGCATGTCAGCAATTACTGTAGAAGCAAAGCGCTTAGTATGTTGAGCCATAAATAAAAAACGAGCTTTAGAAAGTAATAGGCCATAATTTTTCTTTCTGTACTGAGGCTCTAAAAATAAAGTACAAATTTCACTTCTTCCTTGATTATCATTAACCAAACTCAAAACCTCGTAATCGCTTCTAATATTTAATGAGCGACAAACACGTGTACGTTTGGAAATTTTATAGGAATAAAAAGGTGTATCATGCCCAGTGCGCGATTCAATGCCTGAAACCCCTACGATTTCTGCATTTTCGTTTTCCAATACAAATAAATAATATTCATTATTCGGCTGTTGGATCTCTTTTTTGAAAGAATCAGTAGCCCACGACAAACGTTTTTGCAATATTTCTTTCTCTTTGGAAAGCGTAGTAATTCCAATTCCACTTTCTTCAGCCAAATGATGAATTGCATCTAAATCATTATCACAAGCGCTTCGAAATAGTATCATTTTGTTAGGTCCTCTAAACCACCTTGTGCTAAATCCAGTAAAAGTAACGTACTCAGTGCGGTACGTTCTGGCAAGCTATCTAATAATATATATTCTTCCTCACTATGAATCTTACCTCCTCTTACTCCGAGTGAGTCTAGGACAGGTATTCCGTGTTTTGCTAGATTGTTACCATCACAGCAGCCACCACTATCTTTCCAATCTATAGAAATGCCTAGCTCTTTTCCTATATGCTGAATGCGATGAAATAAACGTTCTGTACCAGAGTTTATACGTTTCACCGGTCTGCCAAAACCCCCGCATAGACTCAAAGAATAATCTGGACGTTTGAGTTTCTGAATGATTTTATCTAACTCAGTCCGTACCCAAAACTCATCTTCAGGCAGATTAATGCGGATATCAAGCTGTGCTACGGCTTTATCAGGAACAACATTAAGAGCTTGGCCTCCTGCAATTTTACCGATATTAATGGTTACTCCATCGCGTTTTCCATTAAGTGCATTAATGGCACATACTGCTTCAGCCAAATAACAAATTGCATTACGGCCTTCCGAAAAATCACGGCCTGCATGCGCTGATTTTCCCGTAGCAATAAGAGTTAACTTACCGCTTCCTTTGCGATTTTTAGCCAAGGTGCCTTTTTCGGTCATTGCTGGTTCATAAACTAATGCTGCCTGATAATGTGCAGCTAATTCATCAAAAAGCATACTTGATGCGGGAGATCCAATTTCCTCATCTGCATTGATCAGTACATCCCAACCTAGTTTTACTGCATTCTCATCTTGCTCAAAAGCAGATAGGGCATGCAACATGACAATAAGTCCTCCTTTCATGTCAGCTACACCTGGCCCATTAATGCAATTATCATTTATATAAGTTAATTTCTGGAATGGGCTTTCTGGAGAGTAAACTGTGTCCATATGTCCACTGAGTAATACACGCCTTTGTAAGTGAGGTCTTTTTCTAATAAATAAGGCATCACCGCTGATTTGTGCTTGGGTATTGCCTGACATATCAATAACAGGGATTGAAGGAAGTTTTTGTATTTGGATTGTATCTGCGATTGGCTTATATGCGGCTTGTAATGCATCAATCATTTGTGCCAATCCCGGTAAATTGGATGTACTAGAATTGATCTCACAAAACTGATGAAGTTGTTCTACCATTGTTTCTTGGCTATTTGTTATTCTAGTTATGAGCTTTTTATATATGCTTTTCATGGTTTTTAGATTTAAAACTAAAGGATACACAATAACTTAAATTAAGATGGTTCACAATGTGTTTGGTGCCTTTGGAAGCGAGTAACTCGTAATTGTATCGATTTTTCTTCTTCATATCTAAGATTCAAATTGCACCAAGATATTAAAGAGGTTATTCTGCTCCACTTACGTCTTTTGCTTTATGCACAAAGTATCTGAGAGCAGAACTGACTCTAAATTTTATAGAGATTGGGCTAATTTTATTCCTTCACTAGGCTCTTTATTTTCGGTTTTTTCTTGATCTTTTTGATCTATTTTTGGCACACTGCTTGGCCACAGAGGTCTAGCCATAAATCCAAAAACCCCCAATAATCCCCCAGTTTTTACTTGTTCTTGATTTTGAGTTGGCATTTGTATTCTTTGCGGGGTTAGTTCTGGATTCATACTTGAGTCTACACTTTGATCAAGAAGTTCCAGACGACAAATTAGTTTTTCCTGGAGGTCTAACAATAGTTTATATCGTTCATTACTGGCTTTTAATTCAAATTTAACTTCCGAAAGTTCTTTTTCAGCATTACTCATTCGTTCGGTAATTTCATCAAAACTATTCGTTTTTTCTAAAAACTCATCAAGCTTTTCTTGAAATACTTCTCGTTGCTTGGTGTCATTAATTCCTGTATTGGTTAAGAATCTTACCGTTGTTTCTAAAGTTGAGGCGATTTTTTTTGCCTTTTCTACTTCTTTACCCATAGATTTTCTTACTTCTGACAACTGAGAAGCTTGTTCAGACAATTGCAATAAGCTTTTTTCGTGCCATCCCTTAACTTTAGCAAGTTCCAGTTGATTCGCTTGAAAAAGCTCACCATTTTTTTCTAAATCTTGCTTTAATGTTATTGAGATATTTTCAAGATCTGTTTTTTGCTTTCGCAACAACTCCTCAGTCTTTTGGAAGCATTCGACCTGCATACTCAATGTTTCAACTTCATCATATAAGTGAGTAATCTCTTTGGCAAGCTTATCATTTTCGGTTCTAAATCGCTCAACCTCAATAGCTAGTTTTCTACGAATGGAGTCTAATGCGCCAATAGTTAATTCAAGCACTTCTGCAACGCCAAAAATTCCTTCTTTTATTTTCTGAGCAATGCTTTGACTATGATAATGATGATCATCAAGAATAATACCACTGGTAGTATAAGCTAGGGCACTTATACCGCTAATAGTTACTAAAAAACCAATATGTGCGGCAGCACCTACGAGAAATGTAGGGCCAGATATAGCAACACCACCTAAAATTCTTTGCCATAAAGGGATCTCACCCCAAAATTTAGCAGCACGCGAAATAAGGCTAGGATTATCTTGCAAACTATCTACAATCGCGCCCAAGCTTTTTTTAACTTGTGTCAGGTGTTCCTGTGTTAAGGCAATACTTTGTATACTATCTAAGTCTGTTGTAGGGCTATTTGGATCCAATAATAATTGTTTGGCCGCATCTGAAAAATTCATTTGTGCTAATGTTTTTTCAACAAGGACTCTATTTTTATCAGACTGATTTGATTCGGTTTTTAATTTCTCTTGAAGTTCTTCTTCATTACTAGCCATGCCCACTCCCTGTGTTTAATAATCTCCCTGTAGATTCTATTTTTAACCACAAAGAATGAATAAGCAAGTAAAAAATTTGTTTTTTTGGAATTATTTAATACAACACCTGGACGCTAATTTTTAGCATCTCAGTTGGTGTTATGCGCTCTTATTGATATAGGGTCATGAGATTCAATTAAGGAAAACTCGAGTATTTCATTACTTAGTTTTGTTCGATTATATGCAAAAAAGCCAGTATTTGCCGTAGCCAGTCCATGATCAATCATCTTTTGTGAATACCCTAAAGAAGGGAGGTAAAAAATTGCACCTAGTAATAACTCCATGAGACCACCAAGTGCATATAAAACTGGATGATTTATCTTAAGCTCATTTGCTAAGTTTTTGTAATCGTTTATTGATTTTTTTGATGATAAATGCATTAACTCCGAGGTTCGCGAGACTGCTTCGAGTAAGAGACGCTTACCACTAGTTTTTTGTTCATTTAATTCGTAAATTGTGTGTAACAATTTCAAACCTAGTGCTTTTGCATTCTTAGTTTTTTCATCTTCTGGTAGTTGCTTAAATTGTTCAATAGTTTGTTCGAGTCTGATTTTCAGTAGTTCTTCAACCTGACTATGAGGACAATTCATATCACGCCAGTAAATCAACCATGATTTTTCACGATTAGCGAATAGCTTTGCGTAGTTTGCATTAACATACACATTTAATGCATTCCAAATGATTTTTCTATGAAAATTCATTCCTCGGCCTTTAATGCTTGCAGCCGCAGCATCTATAGAGCGTTCAAATTCTTCTCGAGTTATAGGTTTATTTAACTCAAAAGATCGAATCAAATTAAAATAAGATGAAGAGAGGGCGCCACGGTCTATAGCGTCTTTACATGAAAAATTAAAACTATTAGGTTGAATTGTACCAATAATATAATTTGTTAGTTCGTATTTGATAAAATGCAACCAAATAGCTTGTTTCTGGGCAGTAGATATAAAGTGATTTTTTTCCAAACCTTGTGCTTTAAAGCTTTTTTTAAGTAAGCTTTTTAGGGTTATTTCTTCATTTTTAGAAGTGCCAAACAATTGTTTTCGTGCTTCACGACTCATTTTAAAATCAGAAATCCCACTTTTATGATGCTTTCCTTTGGCCACATCAAGAAACTCATTAAATACAGAGAGAATGGATAATCGATCATTAGTTATCTTATAATGGTTTGAGTCCATTAAGCCTTCATGGGCAGGGAGAGTAATAACCAAAACTTTATAACTGGGATTTTTTTCAAGTTTGTGAAGTTCAAGAGTGAACTTTCTTTCTTTAGAGCCTGCTAGATTCAGATCACTTCGATCTAATCCTAGATTATTAAAATAGATATGGCATATTGGTTGTGTAGAGCTGCTTTTTTCGGCACTGATTTGTAACCAACGTTTAAAAAGAGGACTAATTCTGGTTTTGCCATTATGGCGTTGAGCCTGCGTGCTAAAACGGTACTCTATAGGATCTAAAACATTTTTATAAGAATAATTTTTTATTGACGGTAGATTGGTTTCATATTGAGGTTTAAAATCATTCGAAAATAAAGAATACAAACGGCTAAAAATACCACCAACATCATTTGGTGTTCGCTGATTAATAGTATCATGTGTATCTTTTACTTTTTGTTTAATTTTATTAGCTGCGGGTTTTTGAGGACGAGTTTTTGCACCTATGTCATTTATCCATTCAGATGGTTTTTCAAGAATATGATTATCATTATGGTAGATGGCTAGCACTAAATCATCAAGAATTTTGACTTTTTCAATTGAATTATTGCCAATGAACTCTTCCAAGGAAGCGATACATGAGGAATATAAATCGCCGTAAGGGTAGCTGTCATTATATTCTTGCCCCATTATTGAGTGCAATTTGGCAAAAACAGGCAATAAAGAATTAATTTTTTTATTTAGGACTGGTTTTAATTGAAGAAAATAGGCGTAACAGTTACGATTATGGATGGCATCACTAGTGAAGGTGCTTTGTGGTTTTGTTGTAGTACTCATGACTTCCATAGAGAGTGTCTAATCAATCATCATTGTAGTTAAAAAGGGGGCATAATGGAAGTGTTTTTTGATTCTTCGCTACAGGATAATAAAGTGAAAAATCAATTTTTTTTGCATCATTGTCATTCTGAATGGAAGGGGATCCTAATTAATGCTTTAGAAGCCATGGATCAAGACTATTTACATCAGCTTATGAATACTGAAGATTGGTTGCCCGGAAAAGAGAGATTATTAACAGCGTTTAGTTTGCCGCTTACAAAAACTCAATATATCTTACTTGGTGAGTCGCCATATCCACGTAAAGAGTCGGCAAATGGATATGCTTTTTGGGATAATTCGGTAGGAAGTTTATGGAGCTTAAATGGACTGAGTAAAACGGTCAATAGAGCAACTTCTTTACGTAATATAATCAAAATGTTATTGAAAGCTCGTGGCGCTCTCGAAGAGGATACTTCACAAGCAAGCATTGCCCTCATTGACAAAAGTCCATTGGTGCAAACAGCAAATGAATTGTTTGAGAGAATGATGCAAAAAGGTATTTTATTACTCAATGCTTGCTTGGTTTATAGTGAAGGGAAAGTTCCATATCATGCACGTAAATGGATGCCTTTTATGCAAAGTATTTTTGCTCAACTTGCACTAATTAAGCCAGATATTCAATTGATTTTGTTAGGTAAAATCGCAAAAACTGTTGCTCTTGATAAATTACCTATAGGTCTTATCGCTGAACACCCCTATAATGTCAGTTTTATTACGAATCCCCAAGTGATTCATTTTTTTAAATCTTTGGATTTATTGCATCATGAGTAATACAGAAACGACTGTTAATCCCGAAGAAATTAATAAGTTTGCTCAACACGCTAAGTTATGGTGGGACACTGAAGGCCCGTTAAGAACATTACATGATATTAACGGAATACGTCTTGATTTTATACAGCAACATGTTCCATTAGCTCACTTAAATGTTTTAGATGTGGGATGTGGTGGTGGCATTCTTTGCGAAACTATGGCAAATGCAGGCGCAAAAGTTACTGGTATTGATGCTGAAATTGATACAATCCTTGTTGCGCAGGAGCATGCAAAAACAAGTCATTTGAACATAGATTATTTTTGTACTTCTGTTGAAGCATATAAACATCAGCACTTTGATGTGATAACTTGTATGGAAATGTTGGAGCATGTACAGAATCCTGAGCTGGTTTTGCAACATTGTAGACGCCTACTTAAACCGAAGGGTTTTTTATTTTTATCAACGATAAGTAGGACAGTTAAAGCCTATGCTACTGCAATTATAGCTGCGGAATATTTATTAAATTTATTACCTAAACAAACACATGATTATAAAAAATTTATAAAACCCAGCGAATTACTTGCCATAGCTCGTTCGTTTGGATTTAAATTGATTGATATAAAAGGAATGGATTATAACCCTTTTTTAAGAAAAGCTTCATTAGGAACTGATTTGAAAGTGAATTATTTATTAGCATTACAAGGTTGATGTGCTATGCAAATTTCCTAATAATTTGTTCATCAATAATAACGTAAGATCATTGAGAGACTTTGAACTACAAAAGGCGAGTCAGAGCCTTTAACAATCTTTCCTGGAATAACCTGCAGTGATAAATCAATATTAAGGGATAATTCTGGGATATTAAACGATTGAATTACTTGCCAACAAGGAGTTAATTCACAGTTATTGCTTTCTATTATTTGGGGAGTGGTCAATGCTTTTGGATGTAAGGTTAGCATTTTCTCATTAATTTCAAGACGCTTATCAAGTAAAAATTGATGCATTGGGCCCCATGCATAGGGGAGATAATTTTTTTGCACAGCTCTAATTTCCGAAGGGGTGTCTTTATAACTTGCAGAAAGTGTTTCTATTAGTAAATTTTGCGTCCAGTTTCCAATGTTTGTTTGATCAGTAGCATAAGCATAAGAGAAAATCCAAATGAGAAAAAGAGTCAGTTTGATACGCATGATTCATCCCTTGCTTCATCCATCCATTTGTAATAATTTTAGATTAAAAATCAGGTTATGTTTACAATTTCCCGCACTGTGAGATCTTAAAAGAACTTCCAATCAGCCAAATGAATACATGCCTATTGGATATCGTGCAGAAAGAGTGTCTTCTAGACTGCTATAGCATTCATCTGGTTTTAAGTCTGTGATTCTATTGCGGCGCTTATTTAATGTAAGCTCCGCGTTTCTAAATAGGATGAGTACACTAAGAACAAAAGTATATTTATTCTTTTTTTTCTAAGTTTTTCTTTTTGTTGTACCGTTCTTGATAACGCTGATAGGCATATCTAGCCTGCTCTTGAGTGACTACGTCAACTTCATTACCGTAAATGTCAATTCGTGCAGCATTTTCTTTTTGACAATTTAAATAAGCAGGGGACGCACTGTAGTAGCTTAAGGCATCACGCAATGATTTTTTACTAAAAGGAGGTGAATCCAACCGCTCATAGAAATCAATGATATCATCAAATATACCAATTTTTAGGGGTTTTATTTGGGTACCTTTTTTAAAAAAAGCGTTAGGAAAATGCTCAATAAGCCAGTCAATAATTTGGAGCTTGTCTTTTTTTACTGTTGTCAACGATTGTTTATTCATCATTTTTCTCTAAAGCAAAATCGAGATGCTGAATAAACTAGCATATCTTCTGAGAGAATCAAGCATTAGACATGTATATCGTTGATTATTTCTTTTTGAAAGAGGTTGATATGTTATTTTTTACAAAATTAACATAGGATTTTTTGCTGGATCTCTTGTAAGAAATTTCTCAATTTGATTAAAGACAATGACTGTTATTTTAAATGCAATCTCATCAATATTAAATTAACTGATTGTTTTAAAAATTCTTTTTCCAAATTTAATCTATTTATTTAGGGAGACTAGTAAGACATTCTCAGTTTTAATGGTCTTGCACTTCTTATTTTCTATTGCTACATTTAAAACATGACTTATATGGATGTAAGTCAGACAAAAGGAATTGTAATCATAAGGATGTGGTTTTGTCAGGATGACAATAAGAACTTTAGTTCTTATACGGATGACTGCGGAAGCCAGGGTGGGAACCCTGGCTTTTTTATTTTATCCTACCAAGTAGCCAGAACGCGATAAAAACTTCCTATCAGGAAAATAAGCAAAAATTACAGAACCATTTTTAATAGTATTGATCACTGGTTTTGCTAGGGTTTGTGCGACTGCAGGACAGCCCCAGGATAATCCTGCACGTCCAGCTTTTTTTATAAAGTCTGGCTCTACATACCATGCACCGTGTATCACTACGCGTCTACTTAATGCATTATCGTTGATGCCTTTCTCTAAACCTTGTAGGTTTAAAGAATATCCTTTACTACCAATATAAGTATCTTTTGTAATGTAAGTTCCTAAACTGGATTGTTTACTGGAAGGGACATTAGAAAAATGACTTGCTCTATTTACGCCAGAGTTTCTACCGTGTGCAACATAGGTATTATAAAGAAGACGCTCTCTACGAAGATCAAAGATCCACATACGTTGCTTATTGGAGGGTAAAGAGTAATCAATCACAGTCAATACAGGTTTTTTAACACTACCTTTTTTGCTTGCATTTTTATAAGCAGTTAAAGCAAGTTTTAATACTTTTTTGTTTAACTGTGGCGCTTTATGGCTTAAGTGCTCTACTTTAGTATTAATGTCAGTTTCAGACTGAGCAAATGAAGCAGTGCTCGTTGTAATATTGCTGGTCAAAATCAAAGTTGAGATTAGAGTCAATAAAGTATTCATACATCTCCTTTCTTTTTCTTATTCACCATTACTGTTCCTCAAAAAAATGGTGATTATATTAACAAATCATGTAATTGTAAAATCATAAGGTCGTTAATTACCCATCAGGATAAAATATTACTCAATTCATAGGCTTAATTTAATTCGATAGTCCATGATAGGTGTATTTTTAACCAAATGGAGTAATTTTTACTCTATTCGGATTTTTTAAATCCAATCTATTTGCTCTTAATTAATTCTGTTTGATCAAAAAAACAACATTATTTGTGCTGAAAATGAGGCATTTTATCTTGATTTCATGCTGGAAAGGGTAATTTTTACAGCAAAAATAGTTTAAGTGCATTCCATTTTATGGGGCACTAAACTATACTTCATTCTTCCTTTTAAAACTATCCTAAACCCAGCTTCTACTTATCTCTTCTATGTCTTAGAGAAAAAGAGGCAAGAGAATAGTTCCATGTTTGATTCGGAGAATACTATGCTGGAAAAGCAGATCATGCAGTTACCCGAAGGAATACGAGCTGCCATTAGTCAGGCCTATCGTGTTGATGAGTTATCATTGATAACAGAGCTTTGTGAAAAAGCGACACTAGGTGAACAGCAATTGATTGCGATTAGAAACAGTGCAACTAAATTAGTTGAGTCAGTACGAACTGAGCGTAAAAAAAGCACTGGTATAGATTCATTTTTGACACAATATGCTTTATCAAGTGATGAAGGTATTGCTCTCATGTGTCTTGCTGAAGCATTACTTCGTGTGCCTGATAGCGCCACAATCGATAATTTGATTAAAGATAAATTATCTGGCGGTGACTGGAAATCTCACATTGGTCAAAGTGATTCATTTTTTGTAAATGCAACTACTTGGGCATTAATGTTAACCGGTAAGATACTTACTCCTGAAAAAGCACAAACTACTTTAACGAAATCACTAATGAAGCTAATTAATCGCAGTAGTGAGGCAGTAGTTAGAAAAGCAGTGGATAAAGCAATGCGTATTATGAGTAAGCAATTTGTTATGGGACGTACCATCAACGAAGCGCTCACTCGAGCCAAAAAGAAAGAGATTCAAGGGTATCGCTATTCTTACGACATGTTAGGTGAGGCGGCTCTTACTTCTGTTGATGCGATACGTTATTTTGAGGCCTATAAACGAGCAATAGAGGCGATAGGCAAACAGGTTGCAACAGATTCTGATGTATATAAACGCCCAGGAATTTCTATCAAACTGTCTGCATTGCATCCACGTTATAATGAAAGCCAACACGAACGTGTTATGGCTGAGTTGTCGCCTAAACTATTAGCATTGGCTTGTTTAGCTAAGGAATACGGAATTGCTTTAACAGTTGATGCCGAGGAGTCTGAGCGTTTAGATCTATCCCTTGATGTAATCGAACGTGTTTTTAATGATGACAGTTTAGATGGGTGGAACGGTTTTGGATTGGCGATACAATCTTATCAAAAAAGAGCTTTTTATGTATTAGACTGGGTTGCTGCACTGGCAAGAAGAAAAAAGCGACGCATAATGGTACGTTTAATTAAAGGTGCGTATTGGGATAGTGAAATTAAGAAAACTCAAATGCAAGGGTTGGCGGAGTACCCTGTGTTTACCCGAAAAGTTTTTACAGATGTTTCTTTCCAGGCCTGTGCGAAAAAAATTCTAACTATGACTGATGCAATTTATCCACAGTTTGCCACACATAATGCTTATTCTGTTGCTATGATCTTGAATATCACTGGAGATTATCGAGATTTTGAGTTTCAATGTCTGCATGGGATGGGGAATGAGTTGTATCAGCAAGTTGTGCCTGCAGAGCGTTATGGAATTCCATGCCGTATTTATGCCCCTGTAGGAAGTCATGAAGACTTATTGCCTTATTTAGTAAGACGGCTATTAGAAAATGGTGCTAACTCTTCATTTGTAAATCGTATCGTTGATGATAACGCGCCCATAAATACTTTAGTTGAGGATCCTGTTGAAAAAGCACAGTCTTTATTGCATAAAATGAATAAAAATATTCCTTTGCCAGCAGATATATTTCAACCCTCTCGAAAAAATTCCAAAGGTCTTGATTTTTCTGATCGCATCGAACGTACGTTGTTACAGCAAAAAATGGCAAAAATGAAATTACAACAATGGGTTTCAGAGCCTATTGTGGCAGGGAATGCCATCTCTAAAGGTGAAGAGCAACAAATAGAATCACCGCAACAAATTGAAAATATCATTGGAACTGTTCGAAATGCAACACTTGAAGATGTAGAGCAAGCTTTATCACAAGCGGCCAAAGCTTTTCCTATATGGTCAAATACCGCTGTTCGAGAAAGAGCTGTATGCCTAAATCGTTTTGCTGATTTGTTGCAGGAAAATGATACTGAACTTATGGCTTTAGCTTGTCTTGAGGCAGGAAAAACAATGAATGACTGCATCGCTGAGGTGCGAGAAGCGATTGATTTCTGTCGTTATTATGCGACACAGTCACAGCAAATATTGACCCAACCTTTACGCTTATCGGGCTATACAGGCGAGCTAAATGAGTTAAGTCTTCATCCACGAGGAACAGTATTATGCATTAGCCCATGGAACTTTCCCTTAGCTATTTTTACAGGTCAAGTTATTGCTGCGTTGGCTACTGGAAATTGTGTCATAGCAAAACCCGCAGAACAAACTCCATTAATCGCTGCATATACCGTTAAATTAATGCATAAAGCAGGAATTCCGGCAGGGGTAATACAACTGCTTCCTGGCCCTGGTGAGACGATTGGTGCTGCATTAGTGGCAGATAAAAGAATAAAAGCAGTCCTCTTTACTGGCTCAACAGACACAGCATATCTTATTAATCGCACCTTGGCGGCACGCGGTGGTGAAATTATCCCGTTAATTGCTGAAACAGGGGGACAAAATGCGATGATTGTTGACTCTTCTGCTCTGTTAGAACAAGTAGTTGTTGATGCGGTAAACTCTGCGTTTGGAAGTGCAGGTCAAAGATGCTCGGCATTGCGTGTATTATTTGTCCAAGAAGAAGTTTATCCAAGAACAATAGCACTTTTAAAAGGTGCAATGGCTGAATTAGTAGTCGGTGATCCTCGTTGGTTAGCCACTGATGTGGGGCCTGTCATTGATAAAACTGCTTTATCTACATTAACTGCTCATGTAGATAATATGAAAAAACGCTTTGAAATTATTTATCAATGTTCATTAGATGAGTCACTTGAATCAGGCCATTTTATGCCACCGACTGCTATTGCAATAGATCATATCAATGCGTTGGAAAAAGAAGTATTTGGCCCAGTGTTGCATGTAATTCAATTCAAGAGAAAGGATTTGGATCATGTTATTGAACAAATTAATGCTACCGATTATGGTTTAACTTTAGGAATTCATAGCCGAATTAATGAAACTGTTGAGTATATTAGGCAAAGAGTTCATGCCGGTAATTGTTATGTGAATCGCAATATGATAGGAGCTGTTGTCGGGTTGCAGCCTTTTGGAGGTGAAGGGCTATCAGGAACGGGACCCAAAGCAGGCGGGCCTAATTATTTAATTAGACTTTGTCATGAGCGAACCTATACCGTAGATACTACTGCCGCAGGTGGTAATGCAAGCTTAATGTCTTTGCCGGATTAATAGTGATCTTGGTAGTTTCAGGTTGGGCCTTGGCCCAACCATGAGCAAAATTTGAATTTTAGTAATTAGGCCAAGGCCCGATCTATGATTTTATTTTTGCTATATAGTCAAAGTAACTGGAAGTTACAAACACTTAATGGAGTAATTTTGATGAAACGATCCCTCTTAATCCTTCCTCTATTTCTTTGTTTTTTCAATAATATTCTGCTTGCATCAACAATGAAACTGTCTGATTCAAATCAATTTATTTCCTATACTGAAGTTGGCCAAGGCAAACCTCTTGTACTCATTCACGCATTTCCAACCGATCAACGCTTATGGCAACCCCAACTGGATGGGCTAAAAAAGCATTTTCATGTTATTACTTTAGATTTATGGGGCTTTGGCCAATCATCAGGGGCGGATGGAAGGGCAATCTCTATGAGTGAATATGCGGATGAAGTTAAACAATTATTAGATTACTTAAATATTGATAAAGCGATTATTGCAGGTGAGTCAATGGGGGGATATATTGCTCTTACATTTCTACAAAAATATGCAAATCAAACAGCAGGATTAGTTCTTTCTAATACTCAAGCTATAGCTGATAGCCAAGAAACAAAGGCTACGCGAGAAAGTACAGCCCTTGATGTATTGGAAAATGGGATAGACAATTTAATAAAGGGATTTATGGCAAAGTCTCTGTCTCCAAATGCCTCGGAACAAATCAAAGCCTATCTTTATCAGTAATAGGTCACCCCTAATAAACTTTAAAGAAGTTTATTAGGAGAACTGATCCTCTTTATATTCTAACCAAAGCTACCGCCAAAAGA
>NZ_LNYU01000054.1:0-21544 GCF_001468135.1 Legionella santicrucis
CATTGCTTTAAAACGATTGAAAGCTGCCCTTTCTACTAAATATTTGAGAAAAGTGATAGGTTTTTAAACTTTGATGAAATCGCCCTGAGCTTAAATTCATCTCAAATATTTTCTTAATAAAACCTTAAGCTTTTACTTTTATACTGGCGACGAATTTGGCTTAAATTATAAGGAGACAAAATTGCCTAGACATTATCACAATCACCCTGGCCCTACACATGTACCTACTCATGTACATGTACATGGCAATCCACATATGCAACATATGCATGGTCATCCTCATGTACGTATTTTCCCTCCGATTCGTCCTTCTGTTCATGTTCATCGAGGATACACATACTATGGTTCAGGCGCATTATTAATAGGTGCTGCGATCTTAATTCCTGCCATAATTCTTGCTTTACTGTTGAGCCCTACTGTGGGTGTTGCAGGTTATGCTGCTTCATCAATGACTTTAGGAGCCGCATCTGTAGGAGCAGCAACTGCGTTTAGTGCAGCAACTTTTGGTTTAGGGGCGCTAGCACTTTATGGTGTAGTCGGTTTGGCCTATCTTTATTCCAGTGCTAAAGAATGTTATTCAGGTAATAAAAGCATGATGGATATGATGCATTCACGTGTCGTCAATGAAGATGGTTTAACGGTTAAAGGCGTTTTAAAATCTATAGGTGCTGTTGTTTGGTCACCATTTCTACTTATTGGTGGATTGGCTGGGATGGGAGTTAAAGCTGCTGTCAATGCATATAACGCTAGAAAATCAAGCTCCCAAGTTGATGAACCACAAGTTAATGAAACTGTACAACATACTACTTGTGATCCAGAAAAAAATCTTGGTTTATCAAGAAAGAGCAACGAACCTACTGAGCCATTTCACACTAAATCGGTATTTGCTACTTTAGACAAAAAGACTGAAGAAGATCTAATACTTAATACCAGTTCTACTCTTAGATGTTAATCTAATTGCTCCCAGTTGAGCCTTAATATATCAAGGCTCAACTTGCGATCCAATTAAACATGAGATTGATGGGGATCAAATGCATCTCTCACAGCATCAGCAAATAAGTTTATCGCTAGTACCAATAAAAACATAAAAAGAAATGCAGCAAACATAGGCCACCAAATAACTGGATCACGTGCCAACTCAAGGCGTGCGCTGTTAATCATATTTCCCCAACTAATGGTCATTGGTGAAACACCTGCCCCTACATATGAGAGTAATGCTTCAGCCATCACTAAAAAGCTAAAATCTAATACTAAAGTAATAACTACAATATGCATGACATTAGGTAGTAAATGTTTACGAATAATGGTAAACCAATTTGAACCTAAAGCACGCGCTGCCAAAACAAAATCTATTTCACGTAATTTCAATGTTTCAGCACGCAAAAGTCTGCATAAATTAGTCCAACTCGTTACTCCTAAAATGAAACAAAGAGCTAACAAACGTGCATCAGCGCTTTGGGCTAAAGTAGTAAATTGTCCTGGATGGTTGGCAATATATATTTGTAATGACAAAACTGATGCGGTAATTAATAAAACTCCTGGAATTGAACTTAAAGTAGTATAAAGATACTGAATCACATCATCTGCCAAACCACCAAAATATCCGGCTACTACTCCTAGAAATAAAGCCAAAGGCAACATAAACAATGTAGTTAAAAAACCAATTACCAAGCCAGTACGAATACTTTTAATGGTGAAATAAAATATATCTTGTCCAATTTGTCCTGTACCTAATACATGAAATGTTCGTGATAACTCATATCCAAATACAACAAAAAAGGTAAGTATACCTAATGTAATCAGGGTACTTAAACTCGTAGGAGTTAAATTAAAAAGCTTTAAACGCAGGCTGAATCTTATGATAACTAATACAAGTCCACTCATAAAAATCGCAAAAGTACTGCATTGCAACGCATAAATGAACGTATTTGTTATAACCCTTTTTTTCTCCTTTTCAGTTTTGATCTTGGCAGAATAAATAAGCGGCGGATAAATTTGTTTGACCACACCATTAATTAAAACAGTTTCACTAATAAATTGCCTTAACGCTAATGGAGCTGAATAGGTTTTTTCTGTAATTTGATCAATAGGAGCTAAAATATTATCAAGAATTGTAATAGTTGTTTCTGCTTTGTGATTCATTGGCATTAAATGAATAGAGTCTAATACACCAATAGTAATAAAAAACAAAAGGATAATGCCCGCACTTACTGCAATTGGGTTATGCAAAATAATGGAAAAAGAACGTCTAACATGTTGCTTACGCAAGCTCAATAAAATAACCAAGATGCTTAAGACTAATAAAGTAAGAAAACATTTATCTGTCCATAAAAATTCAAAGGTCATTTTGTTCCTTAATGTTTGATTGATCTTATAGCATTATCATTAAATTTATGAGAGTTTCGGCTCAAGAGTTTATTTAGAGCCTGTCTCCATCTTAAATCGTTCATGCTGAGAAAGCGCATAATACTGTCGTTAAGCCTTAGCACGAATATCTAAGTGCAGATCAAAATCATTTTTCTAGTTTAAATTTTGTGGCAGGTCTCGAAGCCTAGAATAGAGTCTTAGGACGGAGCTTTTTACTCATCTTCAGGCCAAGTCGACTGAATCCTCAGTATTTAAATCTTGTTCTCCTCCCTCGATCGATAAATTATGATAATTTTACACGCGGATCTACGAGCATATAAGAAAAGTCTGTTAAAACCAGACCAATAATGTAAAGAATAGATCCTAAAAAAACCATTGCTCTTACTATAGCAAAATCCTGTTGCTGGATTGCATCAATCGTATAACTGCCTAACCCAGGTACACCAAAAAAGGATTCTAGAATTAAACTCCCCATGAATAAAGAAGGAATAAGTACGACAACCCCGGTTAAAATAGGTAACATAGCATTTTTTAACACATGAATGAACATCACTCTTTGTTCAGATAATCCCTTTGCTCTAGCTGTTTTAACATAATCTTTATTGATTTCTTCTAAAAATAAAGTTCTATACCAACGTCCACCGGCCCCTAAACCACTAAGAACAGCGACTGTAATTGGCAAAATAACAAATTTCAGTGCGTCAAAACCACCGTCATAACCTGAAATCGGAACTAAACGCAATAATTTCCCAAAAAGATATTGGCCTCCAATAATATAAAACAAACTGGAAATCGACATTAAAATAATACAAATGATGACACCAGTTAAATCAAGATATGTTCCTCTGAAAAAAGCCATCACCATAGCGATAATAATATTGCTGATAATATCCAAAAATAAAACTGGTAACGCAATTGAAAGGCTAGGCCACATTCTATAAGTAATGTCTTCACTGATATCTCGTCCAGCATCAGAAATACCAAAATCAAAAGTAAAAAGCTTCATGGATTTTTGAAAAAATAGCGTTTCTGTTATTTTTTGCATTCCATTTTTTTGTTCATTGTAAAACAAGGGTAAATTATAACCATGTGTCGTTTTCCAATCATCGATAACTTGCTGTGCAACATATTTTTGTCCTAGGTGCATGCGTGCAATATCATCAGGTGTGTTCACCATAAAAAACAAAATAAAAGTAAGCAGATTAATCCCCAAAAGAATGGGAATTGAATAAGTAATTCGACGCAACAAATACTTAATCATAATATATCAAATCCTTTTTGCGGGTTGTTTTTCTTTCTTGTGATAAGCAATCAGCAAAGGCAGAATCAAAATCAAAAGAAGCAAAAATAACAACCCTAAAGGCCAAAAAATAGGCCGATTCCAGGCTTGTCGCAGTGCATTTCGCTTTACTACATTTATCGCTGTATATTTTAATGTTCCATAAGTCATAGCATTAGGCTTAACATGTGAGACCCAACTTTGGGATAATACAAACTCTTCGGGATTAATACCCCAGATCCAGGGAGCATCATGTCTTACAATATTCACCATAGCATCAATGAGCTGCTGTCTTTGTGAATCATTTTCTCGATTTTTCATTAAATTAAATAAACGATCAAACTCAGGATTTTCATAATTAGCAGCATTTTCACCACCAAATTTTACCTTGCCATTACCTCCATATAATTGAAACAAAAAATTTTCTGGATCGGGATAATCGGCCACCCAGCCCCAACTAAATATCTGGGTCTCTCCAGTACGCATTTTTTCTTGAAAACGATTATATAGAGTTGCTCTTACATTCAAATCAATACCAATTTTTGCAAATTGCTTACGCATCCAATCAAATAAAGATTTATCTTCTGGTCCTCCCGATGAGGTCACATCATAATGAAGAATCAATGGATTGCCTGTTTTTGGATCAATACCACCTGGATAACCGGCCTCAATCATTAATTGTTTCGCATCACTAATCGGCCTACGTGTTGCTTCATCATTTACCCATTGATAAATGGAAGTATTGACTCCTTCTTTGCCTTCTTTATAGCCAAAAATACCAGGTGGTATTGGCCCTTGTGCAGCGAATCCCCGTCCATTATAAAAAATAGCGATTTCTTCATCATAATTTACGGCAATAGAAATAGCTTGCCTTAACTTACGAGCGCGTTCACTAAAACCACCTACAACGCTATCGAGCATATTAAAACCCATATAATAAGTACTGGGCTGTACCGTTTGCGTTAAATACATATGCTTTTTACGCATTTCTCGAGTTAGAGTTGCATCTCCATGTCGATTAATATGGATAGCCTGATCAAAACTGTTTGAGCCAATTGCTGAATTATCATAATAACCTTGTAAAAACTTATTCCAACGAGGTATCGATTCTTTTTCCAAGGTAAAAACTACTCGGTCCACCAAAGGAAGACGCTTACCTGCATTATCTAAATACCCTAATTTCTTATCTCTTGCGGAACCATGACTGGGATAATACACCTCCCTAAAATTAGGATTTTTTTGTAATACCATACTGCGGTTAGGATTGTTTTCAACCAGCATGAAAGAACCAGTACCGATTGGATACCAACTCAGTGTAATATTATTATCTGCCATTCCTGGTTGAGAATAAAAAAGATCCGCCTCCCAGGGTACAGGTGCGAAAAAACTCATAGCAAGCCAAAATAAAAACTGGGTATATACTCCCTTTAAAGTAACTTCAAACGTATAATCATCGATCTTTTTAATCCCCGCCAAGGGATAACGACGCAAGTCAATGTATTGATGAGTGTTAGGAAGTGTTTGTCCGTATTTTTCAAAACCAACAATATAATTGCTCATGAGTCCATAAATTGGCGAGCTCACTGCTGGATTAGCTAAACGCTTCATTTGATAAATATAATCATCAACAATTAACTCTCGAGTACCCTTGTATTTAAAATCTGATAATTGATGAATCTCTGCATCATCCAAATAGTCTTCTGATAAATGATGATAACGGTATGCTCCTTTTTCATCTTTGGCAAACGCAGGATGGGGTTGATAGTAAATTCCTTTTTTAATATTAATAGTATACACACTATAACTCGGAGTAACCTGACCCTTTGCAGGGAGTACATTTCCTTGTTCATCAAGATACTTTAGTTGTGGCATTTGTGTTGCTGTTAAAGGAGTTAATCGATAAGGTCTTAATAGATAATCATATTCCAATAATGGTTCATAAATTTGAGCAATAAAAAGATACTCATTTAAAGAATAAGAAAGAGCTGGATCTAATGTTTTAGGTTGTTCCGAAAAAGAAGAGTAATAAATATTCTCTTTTGATTCACTTTGAGGATAAGGATTATTTAAAACCCCTGGCCATGCATACACACAGCCTAGATCTTTAAAAAGCATAAAAATGAAAATTATTCGGTGTATACGATTCAAATAAAATCCTTATTCTGAACTCATATCAATTTATAACAGATGAAGAAATTGTTCTTCATCTAAAATAGAAACCCCTAAATTAGTTGCTTTATCAAGCTTGGATCCTGCCTCAGTACCAGCAATCACATAATCTGTTTTCGCCGAGACACTACCACTTACTTTAGCCCCCACAATGAGCAATTTTGCTTTAGCCTCTTCACGACTCAGTGTATTTAAGGTTCCAGTGAGGACCACTGTTTTCCCAAATAAAGGATGTTCCTTATTCTGTTGTTTTTTCTCAATTTTGGGCCAATAAATCCCCAATTCTAACAAATGTTGAATCACGTGCAGATTATGGGGTTGTGCAAAAAAATGTACTATATTTGCAGCCCCAACAGGACCCATATCCTCCAAGCCCATGAGTTCCTCTTCCGTTGCTTTTGAAATTGCTTCAATATCTCCAAAATGCGCTGCTAATACCCGGGCACTTGCCTCACCAATTTCGCGGATTCCTAAAGCATAAAGAAAACGACTTAATGTGGTCTTTTTACTATTTTCTAATGCTTGTAATAAGTTTTTTGCTGACTTCTCCCCCATACGTGGAAGATTTACCAATGTAGAAACATCAAGCATATAAAGATCGGGGAGATGACGTATAATGCCTTCGTCAACCAATTGTTCAATTAAAACAGAACCTAATCCTTCAATATGCATTGCCTTACGAGAAGCAAAATGCCACATCATTCTTTTTAATTGAGCCTTGCAAAACAAACCACCAATACAACGCGCAACCGCCTCACCTTCCTCACGAACAACATCAGAATCACAAACAGGGCATTTTAGGGGTAAACAAATTGTCTTAGTATCTACTGGTCGTTGTTCCAAAACAACTGAAACTACCTCAGGAATAACATCGCCAGCTCGACGAATGATCACTTTGTCCCCTATTCGAATATCTTTTCTAGTAATTTCATCCATATTATGCAAGGTAGCATTACTAACAGTAACTCCAGCAACATTCACTGGAGCTAAACGAGCCACAGGAGTTAACGCCCCCGTTCTTCCGACTTGAAAATCAACTGCCAAAATCTCCGTTATTTCTTCAGTAGCTGGGAATTTATGGGCGCAAGCAAAACGTGGGGCTCGCGAAATAAAACCCAATTGTTGTTGCAAAGAAATACTGTCAACTTTATAAACAACGCCATCGATTTCAAAAGGAAGCTGGTCACGTTTTGTAAGCATATTACGGTAATAATCCAAACAACCTTTAATCCCTACCTCTTTTTTTGATTCAGCGGAAACTCTAAAACCAAACTCTTTTAGTAATTGCAATTGCTCCCAATGAGTGCTTGGTAAACGATAATCTTCACAAGCGCCAATACCATAACAATAAATTGCTAATGGTCTGCTTGCTGTTACAGCAGGATTCAATTGCCGTAAGCTTCCTGCAGCTGCATTACGTGGATTCGCAAAGATTTTTTCACCCGATTTTTTGGCTTTTTTATTGTATTCCTCAAATCCTGCTCTGGGCATGTATACTTCGCCACGTATTTCAATAAAACGAGGTGGCTTATTAGTTCTTAAAACTAAAGGTATTGCTGCAATAGTTTTAATGTTGGCGGTAATATTTTCACCTGTAGTTCCATCGCCACGAGTAGCTGCATAAACTAATATTCCATTTTCATAAGTAATATTTACAGCAAGACCATCCAATTTGGGCTCACAAATAAAAATTAATTGCTGAACCGGCTCATCTAATTTTTCAGTGACTCGTTTAATAAATGCTTGCAACTCTTCTTCACTGAAGACGTTTGACAAGGACAACATGGGCTGTCTATGAGTTACGGGTGCAAACGCATCTGCAGGAGTACCACCAACACGTTGTGTTGGTGAATCAGCGGACAATAACTCAGGATGCTTCGCTTCTAAATTTTGTAACGCACGAAAACACCGATCATACTCGACATCAGGTACTAAGGGCTCATCCAGTACATAGTAATGATAATCATACTGTCTTATCTTATCTTTTAGCTTTGCCACTTGTTCCTTTATTTCATCAATAATCATTCATTACCATCCATCTAAAACATAATTACAAGGCACAAATTTAATGCTTATAATTCTCTTAAAAACATTAGTTTATCACTAAAAAATATGCTATAGATACATGCTGATTTAATATAATCTAGGATAATAAAATGGATTTTAAGCGTATTTTAATCACTTTGTGTTTGCTTCTATTTTCTTCATGGATTTATTCACTTCCAGAGCCTGACGGCAATTTAGGGATTGCATTAGTACATGGCACCAAAGATCATCGTGATGATGCTGAGGGAGGCTACTGGAAAACCGACTTTATTCAAAGCCTCATTCAAGCCCTTCCAAACCCCGAAAATTATTACGTAGTGCACTGTGATTTCAGCAAATATATGTGGGATGAAGATGCGGCTGGATGTACAGCAGATCAATTATTGAATTTTATAGCAGATAAAAAAATTAGCTCATTAATTGTATATACCCATTCTAATGGCGCGAATGTCATTCGTTGGATTCTTTCTAACCCAACCTATGACAGTCGTTATCTGCAGCTAAAAAATAAAATCGATCAAGTTATTGCCCTAGCGCCATCCAGCGGAGGAACCCCCCTAGCTGATGCCTTACTTAATGGTGGAGTTTTTGAGGCCAGCCTGAGCTGGTTATTAGGCTATACTGGGGATGCTATCAAACAGCAACGTGTTGGTGATATGTACATTTATAATGAAGAGCTTTTGTTTGGTACAAAAAGTCGCCCTACCTTACCTAAACCATTTAAGGCTGTCATAGGTACTGATGTTATAGCCTCCCCTCTTAATTCATCCAGTTATTGCAATGGTTATATTCTTAACAGTGGTCTAAAAATCGCCAAACTTTATTTAGACAGTTGCGCTGATGGCTTTTTAAATTGCAGCTCACAAACAGTTGCTGGCACAATTTGGTTTTATGATAAAGATAAATTAGAGGATCATTTGACCCTAAGCCATAATCAGAGCAGACATTCATGTTTTGGTTTGGAAAAAATACTTACCTCTGTCATCGATTCAGAAGGAGCTGCTTGATGAGAACTACGCTTACTTTATTGTCATTGTTTTATTTTGCTCAGGTAAATGCATACAACTTACCTCAACACCCAATCAAATCTTATGATTGCGAGACCTGTGATACTTTATCTCATGAAAACCTACAAGACCGCTGGCAGATTGCTGAAGTTCCTTTGAAGAACGCAAGCAGTAATGTCCAAAAAAGCTATAGCTACACCAAAAAAGTAACAGCAACGCAACTAGAGCAAGGAGTTACCTTAGCTCTCCATGCACCAGGCGCCGTAGTACGTATTATTCCTTTAGAAGATAAAGCCATTCCTGCATTAGAGCTTAAAAGCGCTTCGAACCCATTCATGAGTTTGAAAGATGCATCGTCTTTATACAGCCAAGATGAAGCCATCGATGAGTCACTAAAAATAGGAACCCACCAAACGATGTTGCAAATCAAACCTGAATTAGGCATAGGCAATTTCGTCATCAAAAGCAAAAAAATAAAGTCTCACAATGAGTCAAATGCTTATCTGATTCATGTTTTTGAAAAATATTCGTTACTCTACTTACAAATAGAGCCTGCTGCATTGCGGTATCAATACGGTGATCAATTTAATGCCACTATCACTTTAAAAGATAATGAAACGTCTTATCCTATTGATGACATCAATGCTACATTAATCGGTCCTAATAATCAGAGTATTTCTCTTAAATTAAAAGAAATAAAGCGCAATCAATATGAGGCAAGTGGGCTTTTACTTTCAGATATAAATACACATGGTGAGAATTGGTATATCGAAGTCGGTGTAACGAGTGAGCTTGAAGAAAATAGTCCTACTTACCGCACTGGACGGGCTGCATTTTCCTATTCCATACCATCAGCAGGTTTAGTCAGTATTAAGAAGACATCTTCGAAACCATTAACTTTCGCTGTAACTGCAGATGTTGCCACTGCAAGTCGTTATGCATTACAAAGCATTCTCTACAAAAAAAATGCTGCGGGTGAAAATATTCCAGTGGAAACCGCTCAAAGTGCACTATGGCTGGAACCAGGAAGACAAATAATTCACTTTAGCTTTGACAATTCCGCTCAATTAGCAGAGGATCAGCTTTCGGTGGGTTATTTACATTTAACCGATTATGGGCAATTTAAACCGGTTTATCAACACGATCTTCCGATTAAACTCAGTCAATTATTGGACTAATGAATGCAATTTTTATCGTCAATATCCTTAATTGAGGGCATAGCATGTGCTTTAGCCCTCCAGTTTTTAATAGTAGTTTGGCTTTTAGTAAAACAACATCAATTAAACAACCTTAATAAACAATATCAAGAGAAAATTCTCAGCACATTTACCACAGAAATACATCAAATACACCTCGATATTAGTGAAAAAATTGCCCAAGGACAATTAATAACACAACAGCTCATCCATGATACTGTTCAAAAACAAATGACGGATGTTCGTGAACAAATAAACCATAGTTTTAAGCAGCATGCGAGTTCGCTTACCTCTCACTTACAATTGCTGACTGAAGAAATTCGTAATCACCTTCATAGTTTAACGCAACAAGTCAATCATAAATTAACCGAAGGTTTTGAAAAAACCTCCTCGACTTTTATTGATGTAGTCAAACGACTGACTATTATTGATGAAGCACAAAAGAAAATTACGGAATTATCGAATCATGTTGTAAGCCTGCAAGATGTTCTTGTTGATAAAAAAGCACGTGGGGCTTTTGGTGAAGTACAGCTTTCAACACTCATCAGTAATATGATTCCTGCCACTCACTTTCAAACGCAATATACATTGAGCAATCAAAAACGGGCTGATTGCATCTTATTTTTGCCTGAACCCTCTGGGAATGTGGTTATTGATGCTAAATTCCCTCTGGAAACCTATCAACGACTCAGCAACGCTGATCCAGGTACAATGGAAAAAAAATCATTACAACAGCAATTTCGACAAGATATTCAAAAACATATTAAAGACATTGCAGATAAATACATCATTCCGAATGAAACAACTGATGGGGCTATGATGTTTATTCCGGCTGAATCTATTTTTGCAGAAATCCATGCCAATTATCCAGACTTGATTGCCCTATCACAAAGATTAAAGGTATGGCTGGTCTCTCCAAGCACGTTGATGGCCGTACTTACTACCGCTAAAGCAGTACTGAAAGATGATGCCACACGCAAACAAGTTCATATTATTCAAAAACATTTGCAAGCGCTCGCAGATGATTTTCAACGCTTTGAAAAACGAATGGATAAATTGTCCAAACACATTAATTTAGCTCATCAGGATGTCAATGATGTAAATACTTCGGCCAAGAAGATCACATCACGTTTTCAAAAAATTGAATCCGTAGATATAGCGTTAGACGAATTAGAACTTATTGAAACCGAAGCTTCAAATGATGCTTAAGTCATCGCTTTGTATAAAAACGAACATGAGTTTAGGTCAAGATCTCCTAATTTTACTTTGATGCGTTCAGCTTAAAAATACTACCATCGGCTTAAAGAGTTTGATATCGTCCTCGCTCATGCAGGACCAATTTTGATATAGACACAATGCTCAAATAGAAAATAGATTTGCTCTTTCACGAAAATAACAAAATATTGAAGGCAGGATTGGGTATCCTATAAGCCTCAATTTTGACATATTTTATGGGTTTGTTTTATGAGCGGATATTGATGTTCGGGCCTATTCGTCGAAGCAAAAAATCGAAAAAATGAGGAAAAATATCCTGTTTTATTTTTACTCGAAGATTTTATCCCCGCGTTATCTTTTGTTTCTATTTCTAGATTATTTTCTGTATCTAACTTGTAAAGATTATAAGCCATCATGATTTCAGGAACATAATTAGCATGTTTTTTTTCAGTTAAAAACGTAGTATATAAATGCTCAAACATATGGTGATTGAGATGAGAGAAAAAATAATCACGGTAATTATCATCCGATATTTCGTATCCAGTTAACTGGTACAAACTAAATTTTGTAAAAGGAATTTTCTTATCTTTTATTTTTTTATCTTTAAAAATAAACTTGGATGAATGTTCTGTATCTAGTGATGTTATGTGCTGTCTGACAGGAGGATTTTTTTCCTGGTTAAAAATATAAGAAAAATAATGACCTATGCCAATATAGAGATTTGTTTTTAAATCAGCCGCGGGCCCCGTTGAATACATAATTAAACAATCATTATTGTGATTTAGCAACTTAGGGATTGAATCAAATAACGTTATATTTTCCACATAGTGATGAATATTGGTAAAATTACATAAGGTTAAACAGGCATTATATTGTCTGAATAATTCAGCCAATTTGTTACATGCGGATGTATCTCCCAAATCGAACTCAATTTGTAGGATAAAAAGCTCTTGCATAGCCCTTTTGCATTTTAAAAAATTTTTGACGCTGTGTAAAAAGTGATAATTTAAGAGAGATTGTGCCGGATAGTTTGCATTATTAAATACACGTTTCAAATTATCTTTTGACATATTTATTAGCTGAAAATCTGATGACTTATCCTGCCACTGGCCTTGATATAATGGATTGTTACTTTGTGCATAGCTATCTATAAATTGTGCTGGAGAGTCTGATTGCTTTAAACAATTTAACATAAACTTCAGATGCTTATGCTGACTTGGCTCTATATCTGCCAATAAAATCAAATCGGCAACGCCTATTAATGCCGGTAACATCGAAATAAAGTTTGATTCACCAAATAACAAAGCCACTTTTATTTGCTGAGTATTCTGTGTTTGAATTCGCTTTAATTTTCTCATGACATTTTTATAACCCATTTCATTACAAAAAGGATAAAAATCGAATTGTTTTGTATCAAAATGAATGGGAAATTTTTGTGCAATAGCAGAAAGTAATCTGTTGCTACGACTAAGAATCGATGCATTCAACGAATTTTTATTAAACGTCTCATAATTAGCTGAAGATTTCAACATGGAATATGTTATACAAAAAGTATGATTATAGGCTATAAAACTAAAATAAGTACTGTCATAAAAGCACAGTTATCTACGTTATTATTCTTGCAAATCCTCTAAGCGCCACACAGAAAAATGATTCAATATGACTCTGTCCATAACCACTTACAATCCTCATAAAAACACTGTGAGAAATAATACATCATCCATTAATCTCCAATTAGTACAAGATATTTGACAACCTATAAACAGACTTATCCACAGAAAATGTGTATAACTTACAGAAATAAACTTATTTAAATATATCGAAAACCCAGATAAAACAAAGGCTCTTAAAAAGCTAGAGAAAAAACTCAATATTTACTTAAAGAAATATCCACAGGTTTGTGGTATTAGGAAAGGAATTAAGCCATCGCTATTTTATACAAACAATAATTAAAAAAACAGTCTTGACTTGAACTATTTTTTTCTGATTGATTCGAAGAACTTTTATCCAAATAGTTTGCATCCAAAATCGCACTTTCTTAGTTCGAACAGATCAAGATAAGAACGAATTCTTTATTCCGAAACGAACGTTAAGTATTATAAGAGCATCCAAACTCATTAGCGAAAATGAATGACACATCCTTTTCATAAAACGACCTATATTGAACAAACATTCACACAATTAAATATTACAAAAAAACGAATAGAGTTGATGACTTTTGAAAATTGCCAGTTCAAACAATGCAAATTCCTCGAAACAATTTTTAGTAATACTAAATTTATTGATTGTGATTTTGAATCTTGTGATCTTAGCCTCGCAAAATTTCCAAATTGCAAATTTTCAGAAGTTTCCTTTAAAAACTCAAAACTCATAGGGATAAATTGGACCGAGTTGAGTTGGCCTCTAGTCAAACTTACAAGTCCACTCTATTTTTATAACAGTAATGTGAGTCACTCCAGTTTTTATGGTTTAGAACTCACTGATCTGCAAATGGAAGAATGCAAAGCTCATGAGGTTGATTTTCGAGAAGCCAATTTAAGCCATGCTTATTTTGCAGGAACTGATTTACTTAATAGTTTATTTGTCCATACGAATTTCACTTCTGCTGATTTTACAAACGCGATGAACTACGGCATTAATCCCAACGAAAATAGCATCAAAAACGCACATTTTTCATTCCCAGAAGTTATTGCCTTATTAAATTATTTTGAGATCAAAATAAATGACTCACCATTTAATTAACGTGAGTTAATTAAGGAGTTACATTAAATGAGCTCTCTTTAGTCTCTGTTTTTGTTTCAGCCTCTCTTGAGGATGAGATAATGGAATAAAGTTTTTCTTTGAACTCCTTGAAGACATGCACATTCTGCTTTAAAGATTGAGCATCACTTTTCAATTCGTCCTCTTCACTTTCATCATCAGTCGCAAAAATAATCTGGTGCTTTGGGAACCCACTATTATCTTCAATGGGGGTAATATTTTTCTCATCATTATCAGATACTTCCCTGGGAGAGAATTGACTGACCTTATCATTATCTACTTGAATCTTGTTTTGATTGGTAAGAAACTCTGAAAAACGTATCAAGGCTATTCCCAAACTCTTTAAAATACCAATACCTTGAGTTTTCTTGCTCTCAATTAATTCAGCTGCCTGGGGCGTAAATTCATAACCCTTTTCTTGTAAGGTGGTAAAAATCTCGACATTGTACTTATTAATTACTGACAATCCCATATTTAAGCAGTTTAACTTTTCTTCTTTTATATTGAGATTAGTAATTAATGCTCTAACCATTAATGGATCATTGTTCTCTATAGCTACTTTTAAAAACTCTAAACAGTCATTACTAGAAATGATTTGATCAAAATTAGCTATTTTTTTGGCAAGAAGGCTTATAGCATGAGAATTTTGTTTTTCTATGGATATTTTTATCAATTCCGCTACAAGTTGAGGCGTAAAAACTTCTTGTCCCCGTTTTTCCAAAACATCATTTACTACTTTATCAATTAACTGCTCATTCATACCCTGGAACACTCTCTTTGCAGTTTCTGCATAGTTAAGTTCTATGCAATTATTATAGAGACGCTGGATATGATCATTTTCCAAAAATCTCCCTATGCATCTAGCACTACCAGAAGACAAAGCGTACCGAAAGGCAGCGTCAAGAATATCCTTTTTTTCATTTTCCAATATGTCTATGAGTTCACCTAACGCATTGGCTGAATCACGGACAATGGCACATAATGCGATGCAGCGAACCTCATCATCACCTAAATGCGTTAAGTTGAGCCCGCTATCATTTAAAATATACTCAGCAGCCTCAGCATCATCAAATTTCATTGCAAAGTGCAAACCACCACCCAACTTGGAATCTATCTTTTTTTGCTCTGGCGTTAGATATTGATCCAGAAGATCGTTTTTACTGGGAAAATTTCTATCAATTGGGCTTGGCTCATGACTAATGACACTTATATTCATATCCAGCGTACCCGAAGAAACTAAGGAAAAATTAAATGCCTCTTTGGATAACCACTGGACCATTTCTCTTTCATTATCAAATTTTTGATTTATTTTTGAGTTATTTGGGTCATATACTTTATAACCGCCACTTTCATCGCGTGCAATTGCAATAGTATGCTGTAAGGTACTGACACGCATGACTTCATTGTCTCTTAAATTGATATCCCTTACTATTTGGGCCCAGTTATCAAGATTGGTTTTAAGACCTATTTGAAAAACTGATCCCAAATTTTGTCCATTTACCTGTAACTGTTCATGGGAGTTGGATTGACTGTATTTATTACGCGTACTTTTCCCCTCTTGCAAAGCAATTATCTTTTCAACCAAAATAAATAGTTCTGCATCGGGAAACTCATTGCTCCCCACCGGAGTCTTTTGGGCTATAAACGATAAAAGCTTTTCAAACTCTTTCTCCTTTCCCTCTAATGTATATTGAATGTACAAGGTAGATAATGCATGACAAATTCCATCTTCACCTACTTTGAGTGGTAAATTATGATATTTGAGATAATTGTTTAAATTTCTAATTACTAGATATTGTTCTGTATTGACATTGTCTCTTGGCATAATATAGCCCCTAAAAATTAATACTTGCCTATTTACTATTTAAATATAAAAAAATGAGGGGAAGATTAACGAGGCTATTCAATTTTCGTTATGGAAGCACGTTTATCGAATCAGAAACAATTGAGTCTTTTCATTCACACTGATACCCACTTCTTCATTGCTCCCTATTTTTGATAAACATTAGCTAGGGATTATGTAAAAGGGTAAGGCTTTGAATGTTTGAATCCACATCACACTTGAAATTAGCTAGGTACTGCTTGTATTCACTGCTCTTAGCAATACACCATTCTTTACTAAGCACATTTTTATCAATTGTATTTATATTTTTTTCTTGCATTACTGGTCCTAAGACCACTTGAATGAGCATAATCGACAATTTTAAGATACAACCTAAGCAACAGATCAGGTATAATAGCTGATTTTTCAGCCGATTAACCAAGCTATGTCCATAAGTACCCTGCTCTTCCAACCAACACAAGCCAAACAAACATGGGGACAACTCCATGGCAGTAGCTTGGCACTTGCACTGGCAGAGTATTGCCAACAAACATCTGGGATTAAGCTCTTGATCGCACAAGATAATCTGAGTGCCAATCAGCTACAAGCAGAGCTAACATTTTTTCTTAATTCAACTTCGTCTCAAGAATTACTGTTTTTTCCTGATTGGGAAACATTACCTTACGACCAATTTTCGCCACATCAGGATATTATTTCTGAACGACTGTATGCTTTAAGTCGTATCCAACAAGTCACTGATGCAATTATTATCACATCAGCAAGTACCTTAATGCATAGGCTATGTCCCCCTGAGTTTTTGAATCAATATGCATTAATGCTTAAAGAAGGACAGAAATTAGACTTAAACGCTTTTCGCAACCAACTCCAGCAATCTGGATATCATTGTGTCAATAAAGTACTCGAACATGGTGAGTATGCTTTACGTGGCTCCATTATTGATGTCTATCCCATGGGTTCTGGTTTACCATTTCGTATTGAACTCTTTGATGATGAAATTGAAAGTTTACGAGAGTTTGATACTGAAACGCAGCGCACCATAGAAAAAATCAAAGAAATCAATGTATTACCCGCCAGAGAATTTCCTTTAAACGAACAAAGCCAACTGATGTTTCGACGTGCGTTTAGAGAGTTATTTCCTGGAAACCCCAGCCAATGCCCGATTTATGAAGCAATCAGTGAAGGGCAATTTCCGTCTGGCATCGAATATTATCTTCCTTTGTTTTTTGAAAAAACAGTCACTTTTTTTGATTATCTTCCAAGCACAGCTAAGGTATGCTTCATTGAAAACATTCAAGATAAAGCAGAGCAATTCTGGCAAGAGTTAAATGAACGTTTTGAACAAAGACGATACGACATCAGTAGGCCTATTTTGTCTCCCTCAGCCTGTTTTATTAATCCAAATGAGCTACTAACCTTAGCAAATACTTACGAACAATTACGCCTATTTCATCATGCCTCAGATAAAAAAGGTGCAGTGAATTTTGAGATTGCCCCTGGCCCACAATTACCCATCGATAGGAAAACCCAAGAACCTTTAAGTCATCTACGTGAGTATTGCTCTAATTTTTCTAGACGCTATTTAATTGTGGTTGAAAGTGCTGGACGTCGTGAAGTATTACTTGATCTGTTAAAACCAAGTGGACTCACTGCTAAAGTACAGTCATCATGGGATAGTTTTATTCATGATACAGCTAAACTCAATATCAGCACTGGAGCCCTCATTTACGGATGTGAATTAATACAGAATAATATTGTGATTATTGTTGAGTCGCAATTATTTGGAGAGCAAAGTACACCACAAAGACGTAGTTCACAAAAATTGGTTGATCCAGACTTAATTATTCGGGATATGGCGGAATTACGTATCGGTGCTCCTGTAGTGCATTTGCAGTTTGGTGTGGGGCGTTATCAAGGATTACAACATATTGAATCGAATGGGATGGCTAGCGAATTTTTAGTTCTCGCCTATGCGGGTGAAGACAAAATTTATGTTCCAGTGACCTCACTTCATCTCATTAGCCGTTATACTGGTGTGGATAGCGAACATGCACCACTACATAAACTCGGAACCGATCAATGGCAAAAAGAAAAGAAAAAAGCTGCCGAAAAAATCCATGATGTTGCAATTGAACTTCTTGACCTCTATGCAAAAAGAGAAGCACAACCTGGATATCAATATCAAGTTGATCACAGTGACTATGCTAAATTTGTAAGTGATTTCCCCTTTACAGAAACGCCTGATCAATTACAAGCAATTGAACAAATCATCAAAGATATGGAATCTTCGAGGCCAATGGATCGCTTAATTTGTGGTGATGTGGGTTTTGGTAAAACTGAAGTAGCTATGCGTGCAGCTTTTGTAGCCGTTCAAAGCAATAAACAGGTGTGTATCTTAGTACCAACTACACTTTTGGCAGGACAGCATTTTGAATCGTTTAGAGATCGATTTGCCGATTTCCCTATTAATATCGAGCTACTTTCACGTTTTCGTTCCAGTAAAGAAAGTGAAGCCGTGCTTGCTGGATTAAAATCAGGGAGTGTAGACATCGTTATAGGGACACATAAACTATTCCAAAGCAGTATTGCTTTTAAAAACCTGGGGCTTCTTATTATCGATGAAGAACATCGTTTTGGCGTCAAACAAAAAGAGCATATCAAAGCGCTACGTACCCATGTAGATATTTTATCGATGACAGCTACTCCTATTCCCAGAACATTGAATATGGCTATGGCAGGAATTCGCGATATTTCATTAATGACTACACCGCCGGCGAAACGCTTAGCGATTAAAACTTTTTGGCAGGAAAAAAAGGATCCTATTGTTCGTGAAGCCATTTTAAGAGAAATTTTAAGGGGTGGCCAAGTATTTTTCTTACATAATAATGTGGAAACCATTGAGCGTATCTGTGAGGATTTGCAAACCTTAGTGCCTGAGGCCAAAATTCGTAGTGCTCATGGGCAAATGCGTGAGCGTGAGTTAGAACGAGTGATGTCTGATTTTTATCATCATCGTTTTAATGTTTTGGTATGTACAACGATTATTGAAACAGGTATCGATATCCCTACAGCAAATACAATTATTATTGATCGAGCTGATAAATTTGGCTTAGCACAACTCCATCAGTTGCGTGGACGTGTAGGACGCTCTCATCACCAAGCATATGCCTATTTGCTTACCCCAAATGAAAAGTCATTGACTTCTGATGCCGTTAAACGCCTTGAAGCAATTGTCTCCTTAGAAGATCTAGGAGCAGGATTTACCTTAGCGACGCATGACTTGGAAATTCGTGGCGCAGGAGAACTTTTAGGTGAGGAACAAAGTGGTAATATGCATGCCATAGGATTTAATTTATTTATGGAAATGCTTGATAGAGCCGTAAATGATTTAAAAGCAGGGAAAATACCCGAATTATCTGCACCTATGCATCAAGGACCCGAGATCGATTTACGGATTAGCGCAATCATTCCTGAAGAATACATTTCAGATGTCCATAATCGACTTATTATGTATAAACGAATTTCTAATGCAAAAGATAATCAGCAATTACATGATTTACAAATTGAACTAATTGATCGATTTGGTCTATTACCACCACAAGTGAAACATTTATTGTTGATTACTGAATTAAAATTAAACGCAGGAAAAATGGGAATCCAAAAAATTAGTGCCGGCGCCCAGCAAGGTAAAATAGAGTTTGGTGAGGCCCCGTCTATCGACACTGGTGTTTTGATAAGTTTGATTCAAGTACATGCTAAAAGATATAAAATGGACGGTCCTCAATGTTTGCGCTTTACCTTAGACAGCACTTCGACGGAAGAGCGTCTTTTTGAGATTAGCTCTTTGCTTCATAAGTTAGCAGGTCAAAAAAGCTCTTGAAGAATGAGGTAGCTGAGGAAAAAACTCTAATTTCATGCTTAACAAAATTTAATATGCATAATATTTTTGATAAATAGAAACGTAAGATCCATCTTTTTCTATGCTTAGAATCGCGTCATTTATTTTCTTGATTAATGCCTCTTTATCTGGGAGAGCGATTATTCCATAACCATCGCCCATGGATAAAGAAGAACCTACAAATTTAATATCGTAATAACTATTATTGATCAATATATAAGCAAGAGCATTATTAAGCGCAATAACATCAATTTTATGATGTACTAAACCTAATATGAGATCTGAGTTTGAATTATAGGAGATAATTTTATTGGAGTCATGATAAGGAGATTGAGTCAACAGGCTATAAAAAGTATTTTTAATTACGCCAATTTTTTTGTTTTTTATATCAGCTACTTTATTAATAGAGCTCTCTTTTAAGGTAATAAACTGTATTTTGCTTACAGCATAGGGAACACTCATAGCATATTGTGTAAAGTCAAGTGAGGTATAAGGCCTTGGAAGAATGAGCAAATCGATCTTACCCTGTCCTAAAACATCAAATTGATTGCTCAAAGTTATTTCACGATAAGTACATTTTTTATCAATCCGTTTACATACCTCATTCATAAGATCAATACAAAAACCAAAATAATAAGGGCCATCAGCCGTATCCACCTTCTCGGAAATGGGGAGCCCTGAGACTGCCACACCAACTTTTAAAGGATTACAATAAGAAAATGGGCTGAGAAACAACATTATGATAAATATTATTTTTTGTCTCATTTTAGATTTGACTTAAATCCATGTCATGCTGATATATTTTACTTTAGGAAGTTAAATATGCTTTGTCAAATGCAAGCCCAAAAGACTGAATACAAAAAGCCAGATAGAATTATAAGTTGGGCCTATAGCCCAACAAAACAATCAGAGGCTACCTTAATCATAGTTTTTAATGAGTTCCCCCTACTGTCAAAGCATCTATTTTTAGTGTTGGTTGTCCTACACCAACTGGAACTGACTGTCCTTCTTTTCCACAAACACCAACTCCGCGATCCAATCCCAAGTCATTTCCTATCATACTGATTTTTTTCATTACATCAGGGCCATTACCAATTAATGTAGCTCCTTTAACTGGAGCAGTAATTTTTCCATCCTCAATAAGATAGGCTTCGCTCGCGGAGAACACGAATTGGCCAGAAGTAATATCAACTTGTCCGCCACCAAAATTAACTGCATACAAACCGCGTTTCACAGAGCGGATAATTTCTTCAGGATCATATGAACCAGCTAGCATATAAGTATTTGTCATTCTCGGCATAGGTACATGTGCATAAGATTCGCGACGACAATTACCTGTAGATTGCATACCCATCAATTTGGCATTCAGTTTATCTTGCATGTAATTCACCAAAATACCATTATCAATTAGGGTAGTACATTGCGAAGGGGTACCTTCATCATCAATAGTTATTGAACCACGCCTATCTTTTAAAGTACCATCATCTACTACGGTAACTCCTGGTGCAGCAACCTGCTCACCAATACGTCCTGAAAATGCAGACAATCCCTTGCGATTAAAATCACCTTCCAACCCATGCCCCACTGCCTCATGTAACAAAACACCCGGCCAACCAGGACCAAGTACAACTGGCATGGTTCCTGCTGGTGCAGGCCGAGCTTCCAAATTAATTAAGGCTTCACGTACGGCTTCACGAGCGTAACTTAAAGCATTTTCTTTTTCGAGAAAATAAGAGTAAGCTACTCGCCCCCCCCCCCCAGAACGGG
>NZ_LNYU01000054.1:21693-62534 GCF_001468135.1 Legionella santicrucis
CTGCGATCATTTGTCCGTGCATTCCTGCTACCATTACAACCTCATAACAACCACTTAATGCAGCATTAACTTGAATCACGCGAGGATCAATCCTACGTGCTTCCTTATCGATTGCTTCTAATAAAGCGATTTTTTCATGTTTACTCATACCTTCAATGGGATTTAAACCTTGATAACGGTTTACCGCGGCACTTTTTACATGGATGGATTGAGTTGGCATAGAACCCGTCAGTGCAATGGAACGTGCTGCATCAGCTGCTCGCAACATCGACGGCAATAAAATATCATCGCAATAAGCGAAGCCTGTTTTATCACCACTAACTGCCCGAATACCTACCCCTTTATCCAAAGAAAAACTACCACTTTTCACTACTGAATCCTCTAGATACCAAGACTCATAATGGCAACTTTGAAAATAAAGATCTGCATCATCAATATGATGATTCATCATGGTTTTAAATAATTTTTCAATCCCTGTCTCATCCAAAGCAGCAGGAGCCAATAAAATTTTTTTCGCTGTAATCAGTGCTTCTGTCATTTAATTACCTATAATAAAATATTTATCAAATTTAAACTGTACTAAGCAGGCTTTATATCTATAAGTTTAATACATGATGGTCTAAACAAGGGAATTTTTGGCGTAAATCTTGCTGATTTTTTAAATCAATATCTGCAGTAACAATACCAACACCTGTTTCTTTTTGTACAAGTACCTTACCCCAAGAATCAACAATCATGCTATGACCATAGGTAGATCGTCCATTTTCATGGACCCCACCTTGGTTTGCTGCCAATACATAACACAGATTTTCAATGGCTCTTGCCCGTAATAAGATATCCCAATGCGCAAGACCTGTTGCTGCTGTAAATGCAGAGGGAACAGTAAACAACTGAGCCCCATGAAACATTAATTGCTGATAAAGTTCAGGGAAACGTAAATCATAACAAACAGTTAAACCTATTTTTCCAATTGGCGTATCAACAAGAGCAAGCTCATGCCCACGCTCAATAGATGAAGATTCCATGTAAGATTCGTGGGGTGATACGTGAACATCAAATAAATGAATTTTATCATAACGCGCGGCGCATTTACCTTGTTCATCATAAACAAGGCAACTGGCGCGAACCTTAGATCCTGAACTTTTCAGAGGAATAGTCCCGGCAATTATCCATAAACCTAACTGCTTTGCTAATTGGCTAATTTTTTGTTGGATTGGGCCTTGGCCATAGACTTCCCCTATCTCCAATTTGTCCGCCTCATGTAATCCCATAAATGCAAAATTTTCAGGCAAAAGAATAAGATCAGATTGAGCCTCATGTGCTTGGAGTACCAGTTTTTCTACTTGTTGCAAGTTATCAGTGACTTTTGCTGAGGAAACCATTTGTATTAATGCTGCCCGCGCCATATAAATCCCCAATTTATGACATCAAACTGTCGAACTAATGCCTATTGTAGACATAGGATACAATAATGTAAAACATAGCAAAACTGAGCGTTGCTTGTTTTGAGTTATACTGTATGCCTGAATTTATAATTTATTTCACTTTATAAATAGACAATTATTTATTCACTAGCCTATCCTCTAAATTTTGTCTGGCGCAAAATAGTTCGCTAAGTTCCGTGATTTACTTAAAGAGTCTTAGAATTAATGAGTATTATTGAATTTAAAATAAAAATAATAGGTTTTAGACTTGAAATATGGGAAACTTACCCTTAGATATGCTAGACTAAATATATAGAAAAAGAGGAGATCTAAACAATGAATCAAAATAATGTCACTGTACTTACGAGACGTAATGAATCTGTACTCGCAAGCAACAAAGTATTGCGTAATACTTATCTATTACTGAGTCTAACCTTTTTCTTCAGTGCTTTTATGGCCTATATCTCCCTTACAAGTGGCGCTCGGCCGATGAACCCCCTACTTATGATAGTTGGCGTTTATGGGTTAATGTTTTTAACTCAAGCATTGCGCAATAGTGTTTGGGGCTTAGTAAGTGTTTTTGCTTTCACCGGATTTCTAGGTTATACGCTAGGTCCAGTGCTTAATTTTTACATCAGTAGTTTTACAAACGGGCCGCAATTAATCGCTACTGCTTTAGGCGGTACGGGTATGATTTTCTTTGCATTATCAGGTTATGCACTAACTACTAGAAAAGATTTTAGTTTTCTTGGTGGATTTCTTTTTGTAGGTGTAATGGTAGCATTTTTAGCAATGATTGCAGGAATTTTCATTCATATTCCCGCATTACAACTAGCTATTTCTGCCGCTTTTATTCTCATTTCTTCCGGATTAATTTTGCTACAAACCAGTGAAATTATTCATGGAGGAGAAACAAATTATATTTCAGCTACAGTAGGTCTTTTCGTATCTATATACAACTTATTTGTGAGCTTGCTTAACATATTAAGCGCCTTTTCTGGTCGCGACTAGTTATCAGTCTCCTCTACCTGAATCCCGGTTGTTTATCGCCGGGATTTTTTTTATCTGAATAGTTCATTTGGAAATACTAAATATAAAATTATAGATTAATTGCACTGAAAGAGTTCGTTAAGAACTTTTCTAAACGCCCCATTATCTTCTCAAAATCAGCTTCATTGTTACTTAGTATCGCTATTGTAAAATCATATTCAGAGGAAATACCCTATTGCTCACGATATTTTTAATAAAACCGTCTAATTGGACTTATATTAAACAACTCGATCAGATTAAATTGTTTAGAAATACTTATCGTATAATAATCCTTATGCTAGACGTTAGTGGAAAATATACACGTGATTTGCTGAGATGAAATCAGTATTGATTAATTGATAACATTTTAATACGATGAAATAGATGGTGATCTTTTTATTTATCATTTTTAACATCTAAGAGCCGTTGACAACAGCCCTTAATATATTTAATAGGACAACATGTGAAAAAAATAATCTCGTTCTTTTTATATAGCATAACAATACTAGGCTATGCTCAAACCTGCCCAACAGTAAATGAGTTATTGGTGAAAGGAGGTACAAATTATTATGTTGTTCCACCACCTGGATGGAACCTTGTAGTAAATGATAAAAGCCCTGGACAGAAAGATTTAGTTTTCAGAGTGGCAGCATGGGGTGATCATAAACATCCAAGCGATAAAGTTAGATGTCATTATTACCACAGCGTTTCAGCGGAGCATGTTCAGCTCGAAACTGTAGCGTTTATAGAAGAATCAAGAGTTCCATGGGGTGGAAACGATCACTATCAATTATGTGTTAGCCGTTCTGATAATGTAAATGAATGCCGATTTGGTTAGGTACTGAATCTTAACCATTCAAATAACGAAAATATCCCGAAAATACGCACAGAGCCACCTACTATGCTCCGTATATTTTAGCCTGGGTACAGCGTAGAAAAACCTTAAGTTCGGCTGTACCCAGGCTATCAATGCATCCAAACAAAGTGAAAAATCCTGCAGAGATCTGTTCTCTGTAATTTAACCCCAAATTTGACACCTATACGTAAAAATGGAGGGTTTAAAAAGCAACAGACATTGCTACTAGAGGCTTCTTCTTATAACATAATCTTTAATAGATCCATCCGCTGCTAATTGAAAACCAGCGACTCCCGCTACTGTACCTGCCGGAGCCCTGATTTCTGCAGGAAAATCGGGTAAAGTTCGTACATCACGTCCAGTAAGTGCGGCACTAAGAGTAAGTTGTTCACCAACCAATTGCACTCCATCGCCAGAATCCCCAGTAATCCGAATTACAATCACGTCAGTTGTTGACATAAAGTCTTGCTTCTTGCATTAATTGGCGCATGTGCCTTACTGCCTCTTTCATTCCACAAAATAAAGCCCTAGCAATAATAGCATGGCCTATGTTAAGTTCATGCAACTCTTTTATAGCTGCAATAGACTGCACGTTATGATAGTTGAGCCCATGACCCGCATTGACAATCAGATTTAAGTCTGCTGCATATTCTGCGGCGCGCTTAATTCGCTCTAATTCATACTGTTGCTGCTCAACCCCTGTTGCATCTGCATAACATCCTGTATGTAATTCAATTACAGGAGCACCTATTTCTGCAGCGGCCTTAATCTGTTCCAAATCAGGATCAATAAATAAAGATACTTCACTGCCCATCCCTTGCAAACGCCTCACGGCCTGTTCTACGATTTTTTGATGAGTAATAATATCTAAACCACCTTCAGTGGTTAACTCTTCTCGTTTTTCAGGAACTAAGCACGTGTGTTCAGGAGAAATCTCTTCGGCAAAATGAAGCATTGCCTCAGTAACTGCTAATTCAAGATTCATTCGCGTTTGTAGCACTTGTCTAATTAAACGAACATCGCGGGCTTGTATATGCCGTAAATCCTCTCTCATATGCAAGGTGATCCCATCTGCGCCCGCTTCTTCTGCATCAATCGCGGCTTGAACAGGATCTGGATAACGAGTACCACGCGCCTGACGTACAGTAGCGATATGATCAATATTAACACCCAATAATATCGGCTTATTCATTCTACACCTTAGCTATTAAAATTAAGAGTATACGGTCCATCCGGAGTTAAAGACAAGTTGATTCAATATCAGCTGCACGCTTCGTGACGTGATAACTTATTTAGCTTCAGCAAAATACAAAGCCCGCGATTTAATCTCACGCCCTCCTACGAGATGATCTATAGCCTGACGCATAATTATTTTTGCTGATTTAAGATAAGTTGCTTCACTTAAATCATCTTGTGCCAACGCAAGAATATGATCACCAGGGATGCCTCCACTATCGATAACAAATCCTTCACCTGCAACAAATTGATAATATAAATCAGCAACAATTAAATTTTCGGTTCTAGCTTCCTGTGTTAATGAAAAAGAATAACCACAAGTTCGCAGCAAGGTCCATTCAAAACGTCTTAACAGAGCTTCTAACACCAATCTATCTTTTGTTGAGACCAAGTTATTTAAAGTAAATAAATAAGCATCAAACAACATCGAGTCAGAATAATTGGGACTTAGAGCATAATAAAGAACTTCATTGATATATAAACCTGCAAAAAGAGCATTGCCTATAAGTGGCAATGTTGGTGAAATGCTTTCAATAGATTGTATGTAATATCGCTCATAACGCTCAGTAATATTGAGCCATAAAGGAGTAAAAGCTTGTAAAAGTGCCTGTTTTTTAGGAGCACGCCCCCCTTTACAAAGGCATTGAATTACCCCCAATTCACGCGTCAAAAAACTAACTCGGGCACTGGTGTCTCCAGACCATTGTTTGTGTAACACCCATGCCTGTATCGTTCTAATGGTCATAGCCGAGTTGTTTTAAAATCCGCTCATCATCTGACCAGCCCGACTTCACCTTACACCAGCATTGAAGAAAAACCTTCTTGCCTAATAATTTTTCCATATCTATTCTGGCAGTGGTTGCTATTTCTTTTAACTTTTGCCCTTTATCACCAATAATCATGCGTTTATGATTATCTTTATCAACTAATATCAATGCATGAATACGTATAAGCGTACCCTCATCCTTAAACGATTCAATATCTACAGTGACAGAATAAGGCAATTCTTGCCCACAGAAGCGGAATATTTTTTCACGTATAAGCTCCGCACACAAAAATTTTGTGGATCGATCAGTTAATTGATCATCTGGAAACAAATGCGGCCCTTCAGGTAAATAAGCCTGTAATTTTGCCTGTAATTCATCAACCTGCATCCCTGTTTTTGCCGATATAGGAATAATTGCTGCAAACTCGTGTTTTGCACTCATTTGCTCCATCCAGGGCAACAATTGATCTTTGTCATCAATTTTATCCACTTTATTTACCACCAACAGGCTGGGTACTTTGGCTTGTTTCACCAAACTTAGAACATATTCATCTTCGTCCTTCCAATGAGTACCATCAACTAAAAAAGCGATCACATCTACATCACGTAATACACTAATCGCTGTTTTATTCATCATACGATTCATTGCTTTCTTGTTTCCTTGGTGAATACCAGGTGTATCCACGTAAACAAATTGATAATCACCTTCAGTACATATACCTAAAATACTGTGCCGCGTTGTTTGCGGCTTTCTTGAGGTAATGCTTAGCTTTTGCTGCAAAATACAATTAAGTAATGTTGATTTGCCCACGTTAGGCCTACCAACTAAGGCGATATAGCCACAATAACTTGTCATTAATTAGATCCCTACTCGTATAACCATTCTGTTTGTCCTACATTACTATTAAGTAAAGAGGTACACTTTTTTAAATCTACATCCCACAGCAGCTCTAAGCAATCCTTTTTATCTCTCAGGACTTGTCTGCAAAATGTCAATCATAAAAAGAACAGCTATTCTGTTTATTTTTAAAACATTGTATCAGTGACCCTATAAAATTTCTAGTTATACGGTTTGAGCCCACTTGATATTTCACTAAAAAACCAAGTATCCTGTGCACTATGTGAACAACGGAAAGTTCTATGCCTGATTTTGTAACTACGAATGGCCACACTCAAATTATTGTTCCCTTAACTATTACGCCCCATCGCCATCAGGCATTGCCTACGCTAACAGGCAGTCCCTTTAGCTATGAAGCAGGAACAGTATTATATGGCCATTATAATATGGAATACCTTCTCCCTCGAGGCGACATACTTCGTTTAATCGCCAACCATAATCAAAAAACTGTACAGCTTATGTTATTCACACATCAACCGGACTTAATTCAACTTCTTCCGGGAGATCGACCTTCTTCATTAGTAGCAAATGTAATAAGTAAAATTCATCGCTACTGTATACGATCTGCAAGTTACAGCCATCCCCTGACATCGATACAAGAACAAAAACTGAAACTCGCTAATGAATGCATTAACTCATTGAAAAAATTGTTGAAAAAAGAACGGCGATTAAACAGTCAAGATCATGAGGGTCACGAAGCATTAAGAAGAAAAGTAATTGAAATTATAGGATATTGTTCCGATCAAAATCGCTTATTAGCAACATATCCTTTAATATCAGAAGGATATCTAGGCAACATTCTTTATGAGGCTCATAAAACAGCGCAACATTATTCCTTTAATCGTGTTTATTCAGTATCACGACAAGATCAAATGGATTTTAGCAAAATAATAAAATCAGGTACACAACAAGAATTACCCTGTCTTGTTTGGGATAGTGAGCTCCATATAGGACATAATAATAAAGATTTAGATGATGCTTTAAGAGTGATTTGTGATTACTATAAATTACCCCCAGCAACCAAGCTAAGTGATGTTCCAGCAAACAGATTTGCACAACTCACAACATTTTTCAGTAAATTATGGGATGATGGTCATGATTGGATCAATTACTTGGCTATGGACACTAAACCCGAGCATAAAACAGAAATACAACAACGCCTGGATGGGGTTACTATAACTCAGATAAGTCCTTACTATCGATTACAAGGATTTCCACAAATAGGTTATCTTGATTTAAAAAGCCTAATCTACAGACTCACCAATATTTCCAGCGAACCAATTCTTGCAAAAAACATGAAACATGCAAAAAAAATAATAAGTCAATATCCTCATGGCAGCTGGGCAATTATTCCAAACCAAGAGCTTATTCTGATAAGACTAGAAAACAAAGTGGTGGAATTACGCTATTTTGTTCACGATAAACTTTTCTATCCATTACCAGAGGGACAAGATCTCTATACTCTGGGACAAATTAGTAAACGTCATCTCTATTTACCTGAGCGGGCGAGTCTAAAGCTCAAAGCATTTATTTCACGTATTCCAGGATTTTTCAATAAATTTTACAAAAATATGCACCAATTTATTGCCCATGATTTACAGGATGATTTTTTCAATCATATTCATGAAACACACATCCCAAAACCGATGAAACAAGATTCAGACGAACTCAATGAGCAAAGAGTTAAAATACGAAACTCGCTTATTTTAGCCCTTGAAAATAAAGGATTTTTAACCACAGGCCAAACTTTGGAACAGTTTATTAAGGAGCAAATTAGCAAAAGTCCCTATGTAATTGCTCGGCCCAATCATCCTCCAAGCCCCCATCCTTATGATAATCCTATACATCGAGTTTTAGGAGTGATACGCCATGCCGCAGGCTTTTTTATAGATATCAGTGAACAAAATCCCTTAATCGGCACTTTAGCAATGGCTGCATATGCATATGGCGGCGGCGCAATACTTGCTCCTGAATTACTCAAATCAATTTTAACGAAACTTCATTTACATGGTTTAATTGCTGGCATTGAACCCACCCAAAAATTAGCGCATTGGATGAGTCATGGTACCATTTCTGAAGCAATTTCGGCATCAGCAATCTACTGGCAAACTACGGTAGCGGGAGGTAATCTCGATAAGTTTTTTATTGAAGCAATCAGTGTACTCAAAGAAGATCCTGGAGAAATTGCGATTATTGCATCCTTAGCTCTTGGCTTAGGATATAGTTTGACCAAGCTTATACCCTCCTTAGGAGAAGAAATGGGTGATTTTCCTTATACCAACTATGCAGCCTTAGGTGGAAAAGGCGGTGCTGCTCTATATGATACTATTATGCATCCAGGAGATGATTGGTTTCTTGGTACCTGTAAATGGTTATGCAAAGGCTTTGTTACTTTAGGTAAATTATGCATCGCTCCTTTTTTTGAAGGCTATTATTATGGTTTGGATAACGGTTTTCTTAATGGATGGAAAAAAAGTGGGATTCTTCTTAAGAGTTTAAGCAAACAAATATTAGCGGCTAGTATTGATTTTGTTTTGGCCTTATTGACTATTCCACTACTTGAGTTAAGTGCTCTTTTAATTCACGTACCATTTCGCGGCATTACTAATTTATTTACAAAAACTCTTGCTATTCTTGGTAATATTAGTGCATCTGGTGAGCTATTAATCTCTTTTTCTACAAGAAAACCATCAGAAAACTTAATTGCTAATTTTAGATTTTCACCGCTTTATGGTTTTACCTGGCCTTTTGGACATTTTTCAGATAATCCATTTGTCAATGTTAGTATCAATCTCATTCGTGCGCTCTATTTACCACCATTACAATTAATTAAAAACCTAGTTATGCTACCTATTCTTGATGTTATTTCTTTCTCCACTCGATTATTTCTTACTGTTCTAGATCCGATAACTCGAATAATTACCTATGCTTTAGGCAGCGTATTAATTACAATAGGCGAAGCTTGGGATAATTCTTTCGGTATATTATTTGCAGCAAGTTCAAAAGGAATAGTCTCTGCATGTAATTGGATTGATAATAAGGCAAGCGCAGCAAAACAAACTGTATTATCATTCATTGAAAATCAAAGAGGTCAATTATATCACTGGGCTTTTGCACAAGAAGATCTTAAATCACACACTATGTTGGATGATGCAAAATATTATTCCAGCGATCCTAGACGCTACGAACTGATTCCTCATTCAAACAGTCATTGTTTATTACATGCATTATTAAATACCAATAATGAGATCCCGTTTAAAGATGAATGCCATCATACTCCATCTCATTATCAAAGGTTATTCGCAATAAAAAAATCGAGTAGAGAACAAATCACTAACGCTCAAAATCAATCAGTTAATAGTTGTACTTAGGGTGTTATTCTCAGTAAACACCACAGGGAGCTCATGTTTTATCGAGCAATATTGTGTATAATTAGATCAAGATGATGTGAATAGGATATAAAACTTATGACAACCGAACTTTTAGAAATCGCTTCTGAAGCTCCTCAGCTGACACCATTGGAACTAGAAACCATCAATCAAAAATTGGATAATGCGATACAATTAAAACAAGACTCTGGTGAGCTTCAATTAAAGCAAGATGCTAGTGAACTTCGATTGTCTTTGTCAGAAAGTGATATGGATCCTAATCCTTCAAGTATCGATCTGAGTAAATATGGTTTAAAAAATCCTGAGGATATAAAAATTTTTTTATTAACACCCGCAGGCGAAACAGTAATTCATGAAATTGGTACTGAAATATCTCTTGAGCGGTCTCGTGAAGAAGAGCTGCAATTTGAAATCCAGCAACAAATTATGGAGCAGGAACGGATAAGAGCTTTTTTATTTCATTGGCTATTAGAAGAAAAAGCTGAAGCCCAAAAAATCAAAGAAGAAATTATAATGGAACAACAAGAAAAGGTGCTTAATAAAGACGAACATAGCCCTTCAAGTCCACCTCCTAAACCTAAATCGGATTTTAATACTACATTAAAAGGTTATGATACCTCTATAGACCAACTATCAAAAGAACAACGGATACTTAGTGAACGTATAGAAAAGTTAGAAAAGGAACAACAGTTACTTGGCGAAAAATATGATGATTATGAAAAAAGTCTTGATGAGTTTTATGAGTCCTCCCATATATATACAACGGGTACTGAAGAACAAATCAATGAAGAAATAGCCAAACTTAATAAAGAAAAAGATGATCTTACTGAAACAATTAATGCCACAGATAACCAACAGGAAAAACGCCCCTTAGAACACAAGTTAAAAAAATGCGATCACAAAATAAGAAACCTAGAAGATATACGATCGGTTCTAAAAGGTGAAAAACGATTTGCTGATGCGGATGGACGTTTTGAGGATGAAAATGGAAACCCAATTACCTTCAAAAACGCAGCTTTCGTTCTTTCTAAAAATCAAAGGGTAGAAAAAGAGAACAATAAATGTTATCTCCTGGAAGAGGGACAAACATTGAGTGCGATGAGTGAAGTGGAAAAAACGAAATCCCACCAAATGTATACACATGCAAAAAAAGATCTCCAAATTGTTAGACATGGCCTACATGATGCCAAAAAAGAAGAATTGCAACTAAATGCATTACAACTCGCAAGAGATAAAGCAGAGCATAGAATGCTCCAAAATCAAATTAATTTAATGCAATCGGCTCGGGCAAAGTTAATACAACAAGCACTAACGCCAAATCCTCATTTAAATGTCCCACAATCAACCATGACCCCACAAAAAGTAGCGTCAATTTCTAAGAGTCATCCTACTACAGCACCCAAACCTTCACCAACGCCCCCTCGCCCCATGGATGAGGTCTTTGGTAATTTTGTAAGGAACTCTCCGAAGCCTATGACTTGGGGAATGTTATTCAAGTTTGTGGAAGAAATTCCTAATCCCAATGCTAAAAATGAAGCAACTAAAGTTTTAGTCGATCAGTACCAAAAGGATAAGGATCTGGATGAAAATCCTCAAAATACCCCCCAGAAAGAAAATTTAGCAGATATATTGAAACATCCAGAAAAATTTAAATCATGGTTAAAAAACACATTAAGTGCAGCCCCAGTCCCTGATGCAACGATGCAAGATCTATTGAAAAATATGGCTAGTAGCTCCCAAAACCCATATGATCCTGACGTAACCTCATTAAAGAGTCCATTAGAATTACAACAAGAACCACAACAAGAACCAAGCAACGCGCCTATGAAGCAATAAAGAGAATCATGTAGCCTACAAAAACAAAATCTAGGCTACAACTAATTTTGTGGCCTAGAAAATTTACTTATTTTTTATAAAATGAATGAATTTGTTAATTTATTTGAATAAGAATAACAATATACTTGCCATTACAAGCCAACTCTTCTAACATTGGGTTTTGTGTCTTAACCAATATGAAATATTGTTTACTACAAATATAATTATCGGCGGAATTCACCATGATCTTAGATAAATTACTGGGCAATCAATCTGTAATCATATCACTGGATGTAGACAATTTTTTATTTGAAAGGTTAGAACAAATTCGAGATGCCGGATTTAGTTTAGTAGAAATTAACTCTACAGATCAAAAATTATTGGAACAGGCAATCAAACATTGCCCATCAATTAGAATTGGCGCTGGTAATATTATTGATACACAGCAATTGGAAAACGCTTATCAGGCAGGTGTACACTTTGCTACAAGCCCTGGTTATTTACCCGCGATAGCACAAACAGCAAATGTTTATTCAATGAATTATTTACCTGGAGTTGCAACAATTTCCGAAGCGATGGCGGCAATGAGCCTAGGGTATATGCATGTTCGTCCTTTTCCAGCCGATCTGACTTTTTGCTCACTCTTAAATAAATGCCTCCCTAACTTAAGATTATTCCCAGCCGAAATTGAATGGGAAGAAGCAGAACATTTCTTAAACTTACCCGCTGTAGCCGCAGTAAGTATCCATAATCCTGATGCCAAACAACTAAGTGCGCTTACAACAAGCATTTTAGCATAAAAAGGGTATTATATAAATCCGGGGTCCAACATTGTGCACATAGCCTATTGGACATATAAGTGATTAAATAACACTTGGTAATGACTAGTGCATTTGTTTTTTGATGTTTTGTTTGAAATTCACAGTTAATGTAGAGATCTCATTTTTATTAATTCTCAGAAGTAAAAGTGCTTAACTCACTTGATTTATTAACCCAATTTACTAAATTATCAACAAAGATACGGATCAGTCGTTCGTCCGCACGCTTTTTTAAAAAGTGACAATAGAAATCAATCGTGGGTGTATAATTAGCTAGTGTTAATGGAATAAGATTAGGATTCAACAATCTTTCAAAAATAATACACCAGCCCATTCCATGCTCCACAAGAGCAATATTATTATAAATAATGTTGGCCTCGGATCTTATTTTCAGTGTCAAATTTTGTTTTTCAACTTCTTTATCGACAATTTTACGTATCATAAAATTTCTTTCCATAAGTATTGCATCAAACTCTACCAATTCCGCCAAGGATAACGCCTCTTTGATCTTTGCCAATGGATGTGATTGCCCAACTACAAATATAAGTTTTTCACCCCACAATCGAATGGATTTAATTTCAGAGGTATTATTCACAAATGGCGAAATAATAAGATCAGTTCCCCCTTCCTTTAAACTATGAGCTACATCTTTATCGGCTATGAGATTAGTGTTAATAAAATAATTTAAGTCTAGAGAATTCATATAAATCATCATGGGAGGGACAATAGTTTTTGCTATATATGCAGTGGTACCAAGATTCAATAGCAATTGTGGTTGATTTATATATTTTCCTGTATTTTTGAGTAATTCAGCATTAAGATGCATCATTTGCCGGATATAAGGCAATAATTGTTTTCCCTTTTCCGTCAGCTCAGTCCTCAACCCAGAAGAAATAAAAAGTTGGCTATTCCATTCCGACTCAAGTTTTTTAATCCTTTTACTTAAAGCAGGTTGAGTAATATGTAGCTTTTTGGCTGCTAGCGAAATGGAATGAAGTTCTACAACTGCTAGAAAGGATTGCAGGTCGGTAATGTTCATTGCTTTAAATATCCTTTACGATACGCTTAAATTAATACTAGGACAGTTTTTATTTTTGTACAAAAAACATACGAAATTGATTGTAGCTCATATTTAAGAATGATAATCAAACCGAAGCAGCCAAAACAGCTTCTCAACTGCACACGATAGAACTATAAAATATTTAATAAGCTCTGTACTAATGCCATTAATGAAGCAAGACCTGTATTGGAAAAGCATCGTGGATAGAAAGATTTCTTTGCCAAGCTAATAGTGGGGATCGCAACTTTGGAGATTGTACCTGAAGCTTTGGCAATAAAAAGCGAGATACAAACAGGAAGTTTTTCATTCAGGCTGTTAAGGACTACCAGTCAAAAAAATGTCTATGAATTAAACTCACCCTCATAGAACGGCCCCTATCCCTATCTTGTTACACAGATAGGGATATCTTTTACGCTACGAATACATCTAAGTTCTAATTATTTTTTATTTATTAACATATCCAAAACAAAAAGTCCGGCGCCAATACAAATAGCGCTATCTGCTATATTAAAGGTAGCAAAATGATAGTGCTTATAATAAAGATCTATAAAATCAATGACATAGCCATGAAGTGCCCTATCAAATAAATTACCAATGGCTCCCCCTAAAATAAGGCTAATGCCTGCGGAAAGTAAACAAGTTTGATTTTCAGCTTTGTACAGCCAAACAGCAAGAATAATACTTACAATAAAACTAAAGGCTGCAAAAAACCATCTATGCCAATCTCCTGCTCCACTTAAAAAACTAAAAGCAGCGCCAGTATTGTAAGCCAAAGTAAGATTAAACATTGGGAAAACAGGCAATGGGTGATACGGAATTAAAAATATGCCAACTAAATATTTGCTTAACTGATCACCAATGATCACAGCTAAGCTCAGCATAAACCAATACCACTTTTTCATATAAATTGCCTCATTTCCTCTTGGCCTTTAATATTTCCTACACAGCGTAAACATAGATCAGGATGCTGCTTATTTTGGCCTACATCAGAACGTCTATGCCAACAACGTGCGCATTTTTCATACTGGCTTGGTACAACAGCAATGGAAATGCCATATTCGGTAGTTGCTAATCCAGTCGGAGCCAAATGCGCAGGATGTACTTTTGCTTCTGAAGTAATTAATAAAAAACGCAACTCTTCGCCCAAACGGGTCAATTTAGGTAAGATAGTATGATCAGCATATAAAGTAACTTCAGCAGCCAAAGCAGAACCAATCTCACCTTTTTGTCGAGTTTCTTCTAAAGCCTTATTCACTTCATCACGAATTAAATGCAACTCGTCCCAATCTTCCATATTTACTGAATCAACTTTAGGCCATGCATCATACCAAAGTTCGGTAAAGATCGATTCTTGTTTATAGCCTGGTATATAACGTCCAATTTCTTCCGCAGTAAAGGACAATATCGGTGCTAGCCAAAGAGTAAGTGCTCTGATCATATGATACATAGCTGTTTGACAAGAGCGTCTGGCTCTACTATGTTTTGCCGATGTATATTGCCTGTCTTTAATCAAATCAAGATAGAAACTCCCCATGTCAACTGCGCAAAAGTTATGAATCTTTTGATAAATAACATGAAATTGATAATTATCATAAGCTTCTATAATTTCTTCTTGAAGTAGCTGACAACGCTTTAAAGCCCATTTGTCGAGCTCCAAAAGCTCGTGTGCTTCCACACAATTTTCAGCAGGATCAAAATCAAATAAATTGGCCAATAAGAAGCGAGCGGTATTACGAATGCGTCGATAAGCATCTGCATTACGCTTAATAATTTCATCTGAAATACTCACTTCATGACGATAATCCGTAGATGCTACCCATAAACGTAATATATCAGCCCCGTACTGATTAACAAGCTGATCTAAAGCTACATAGTTTCCTTTGGATTTTGATAGTTTCTTACCCTCTGCATCTACAGTATAACCGTGCGTTAATACAGTCTTATAGGGGGCCACATCATACATCGCCACCGAAGTAGTTAATGAAGAATTAAACCAACCGCGATGTTGATCAGAGCCTTCAAAATAAATATCTGCAGGAAAAGATAGATCTTTATTTTGTTGCAATACAGAGAAATGAGTAACACCCGAATCAAACCATACATCCATGGTATCATTGATTTTTTCGTAAAACTCCGCATCATCACCCAACAACTCTTTAGCGTCCAACTCAAACCAAACATCAATTCCTGAGTGTTCAATAAGTAAAGCAACTTTTTCAATCAATTCAAGCGTATTAGGATGCAATTCACGTGTTTTATGATGTACAAATAAGGGCATAGGAGTTCCCCAAGCCCTTTGTCTTGAAATGCACCAATCAGGTCTATTTTCAACCATATTATAAATACGCGCTTTCCCCCAATCAGGTACCCAGTTGACCTTATCAATTTCTCTGATAATGTTTTGTCTTAATTGATTTTTATCCATAGAAATGAACCATTGCGGGGTAGCAAGAAAAATCATCGGAGATTTATGCCGCCAACAATGAGGATAACTGTGTTTAATACTCTCTTTCGCTAAAAGAACGCCTTTTTCTGCTAAAGCTGATAAAATATTTTCATTAGCCTTTAGCACATGAAGTCCAGCAAACAGCGCAACATCTTCTGCAAAACAACCATTTGTTTTAACTGGATTTACTAAAGGTAAATTGTAGGCTTTACCAACTAAGTAATCATCGGGGCCATGAGCAGGTGCCGTGTGCACACTTCCAGTACCTGATTCAGTAGTAACATGCTCACCTAAAACTACAGGAACAATACGCTCGTAAAGTGGATGGTTTAATTTTAAATGCTCAAAAACACTTCCTTTTACAGAACCAAGAATCGTGTATTGGCTTATACCATAACGCGCCATAGCGGATTCAACTAAATCTGTGGCAAGAATCAAATAAAACTCGCCGCCATCTACTAAAGAATAATCGATTGCTGGATGCAAGCACACTGCTTCATTAGCAGGTAAAGTCCAGGGAGTAGTTGTCCAAATAGGAAGACTAAGGGGCTTAACCTCTACTTTTAATTGAAAAGAATGAATAAATTCTTCAGGATTTACGGCAAAAAAGGCAACATCTATAGATGGTGAAACTTTTTCATCATAATCAACCTCTGCCTCAGCCAGTGCCGAACCGCAATCAATACACCAATGTACTGGCTTGAAACCCTGCAATAAATGACCATTTTTGATCATCAAACCTAAAGCACGGACTATATTGGCTTCATAACGAAAGTCCATAGTAACATAGGGATTATACCAATCACCAAAAACACCAAGCCGTTGAAACTCATCGCGTTGAATATCAATTTGACTTGCAGCATATTCACGGCATTTTGCTCGAAAATCTCGAGCAGATACTTTATCTCCAACTCGACCTATTTTTTTTTCTACATTGAGTTCTATAGGCAATCCATGACAGTCCCAACCAGGAACAAACGGTGCATCATATCCACTTAATGATTTGGATTTAACAATAATATCTTTAAGAATTTTATTTAACGCATGTCCGCAATGCAAATGGCCGTTCGCATAAGGAGGCCCATCATGTAAAATAAACTTTTTATTTCCTACTCGAGCTTTACGAATTTTTTCATAAACTTTTTTTGCTTTCCAATCAGCTAAGACCTCTGGCTCTCGTGTTGCCAAGCTAGCTTTCATTGGAAATGAAGTATTAGGAAGATTTAATGTATCTTTATATTCTGCCATAAGAGCTCACTCTGCGAAATCGTTAATTTTATAGTAATTATTTACCTGGAATTATGGAACAGCTGACCGCTCACTCAAGTTTTGTGGTGAATAGTTATAAGTCCTAAGATATGCTTTAGCCGCTTTAATATCCTCATGAATCTGCGCGAGCAAAGCATCCACTGAAGTGAATTTAACCTCATCCCGCAATTTGTGCAAGAAAAACACTTGCATTAACTCACCATAGATCGATTGATCAAAATCAAACAAATGAACTTCCAGAATATTTTTACTACCATCTACTGTAGGACGACGTCCCACATTTGCTACTCCATATACCATTTTAGAGACAACACGAACTTGAACAACAAATACTCCATGCAAAGGCAAAGAGTAGCGATGAAGGGCAAGATTTGCCGTAGGAATACCCCACTGGCGTCCACGTCCATCTCCATGCAATATACGCCCACAAATACTGTAAACTCTGCCAAGATATTTTGCCGCCGTATTCAAATCACCTTTCTGTAAAGCACTCCTAATCTTTGTTGAACTAATTCGATCTTCATTAATACAAAAATTAGAATAAATTGCGACATCGCAGGCATATTCTTTACTGAGTTTTTTGAGTAGACCAATATCACCTTCTCTATTTTTACCAAAACGAAAATCTTCACCTACAAGAAGATGTTTCACATTTAATATAGAAAACAAATAATTCCGAGCAAAACATTCTGCAGATGTTTGTGCCAGATCATTATTAAACTTAAAGCAATAAATATAATCAATCTGGCAACAGCGTAATACCTCTAGTTTTTCTCTTAAACTTGAAAGCCTTGCTGGTGCTTTCTCTTTCTGGAAATACTCCCTAGGCTGTGGTTCAAATAGAACAAGAACCAAAGGCAATTGTAAGTGATTTGCTTTAGCTCTTAAAGTTCTGATGAGATTTTGATGACCTAAGTGCACCCCATCAAAATTACCTATAGTGGCTACCACGCCGTTATTAAAAGCAGAAAAATGTTGAACGCCACGCAACAATTTCATAAGTAGATTCATCATATAAACCGGAATTAAGTAGTATACCGTTTTTCTAGTCTCTTGAGAAATACAATGAGGGACAAACTTCAATTTAGAAAAAATTACGACCTAATGAAACTAAGGATCTCCCATGACTTAAGAAATCCCTAGTTCAAATAATAATGTACTTATTAATGAGTTTGTTTCTCTGGAAGAACAGCTCGAACAATTAATACATCGCACTCAGCACCATGCAAAATAGAGTTTGCTGTCGATCCTAATAGTAAAGAAAGACCGTGTTTTCCATGACTCCCTGTAACTATTAAATCAATATTTCGCTCTTGTGCTACTCTTAATATTTCATTTTTAGTAGAACCAAATTCTATGAATCTATGTTTTGCATCTACCCCTAATTTTTCGCCTAATTCATTAAGCTCTTTTTCAGCTTGCTCCCGGATAGACATTTCAACTTCTGCAAATCCAGCAAAACCAGGATAAGCATAAGCAGGAATAGGCTCTACGACATGGACAAGTATTAAATCAGCCCCATTTTCATCAGCAATCTTTTTTGCCTTATGCGCTGCTATAATACCAACTTCATCAAAGTCAGTAGCAAACAATACCCTCTTATACATCATTTTCTCCTTAAAATTCTTATACTATTTAAAGACTAGCAGATTTAAAACTAATTGCATTATAAATGGAGACTTAGCGAGAGTACATGGTTCATGTTTTATTTTCTTAACTGACTTGACTCAATCTATATTTTTATTTTTTAATCGAATATGCTCTTCTGCCTTAGCAATTGCCTTTCGAATCGCCTGAGCCTCTTCAGATTGTGGCGGCACTATATGTAACAAACGTTGCCAATAATCTATTGCATCTTCGTACGCATGACTGGTAAATGCATCCATGGCTAACATAGACAATGCATCAGGTTGATTTGGATTAATCTTTAATAGCCGACTAAAGATTTCCGTAGTTTGTGCCGTAAATTGATAATTATTGAGCACCCATAGACTATGGGCATAATTCACTGCATACTGTTCATTTGTTGGATCAAATCGATAAGCTTTTGCAAAAGCATTGACCGCATTTTGTTTTTCATTTTGGCTACTGTATAAACGACCCAAAAGATACCAACCCTTGGCGCTTTTTGGATTGTCATCTAATTTTGCACGTAATTTTTCAATTAACTCTTGTGGGCTCTTAATATTCTTAAGTACTTCATTCGCTTTTTTCTGCGAGTCAAGGAGATGGACATATTGTTGCCACGAATCAAAATCCCCCCAATAAAAATAACCTAAAAATGCAGTTACAAAAACAATTGGAATCAGCAAGAAACTAGCAAGAAAACGACGCCTCAATGGATAAATTATAAAAATACTTGCTAGTACAGTTAATCCAAACAGTAAACCTAGTAACCACCACTCATTCATAATAACTCACTTTATAATACCCTGGGTCAGCGAAATATATATACACTCACGAGCAAGTTACACTTGCTTATTCTCACGAGTCACTAAGCAAGTTCGCCAAAAAATAATCAACCCTAGCAATAAAAATAAAAAAGGACCATACCATAATAAAAGGGTAATTGATTTCACTGGTGGCTTAAATAAAATAAAATCACCATAGCGTGCTGTCATATAATCACTGATTTCACTATCACTTTTACCCTCTTTAACCATTTGGTAAACTTGATCACGTAAATCTTTAGCTAAGTCTGCATTGGAGCCTGCTAAGTCTTGATTTTGACAAACCAAGCAACGTAAATCTTTTAAAAGATGATTAAATTGGGCTTCTTTTTTTGCTGAATCAAAAGGATAACTACTGTTTGCCCAAGTGTATGAGCCTAAAAAAAGGAAGAGACAGCCCCAAAGAAGTTTCGTAAGAAGTTTATTCATCAAGCCAGCTCCAATTGCTTCATTAAGGGAGCAATTTCTTTTAACCAAATTTCCTGGGTTATAACACCCGCATGGCGATAACGAATAACTCCGTTTTTATCAATCACAAAGGTTTCAGGTGCTCCATAAACACCTAAATCAATAGCAACTTTTCCTTTTCTATCTTGAAAGACCTGTTTATAAGGATTCCCCCATTGTGACAACCATTGCAATGCATCAGCTGATTTGTCTTTGTAATTTAATCCGTAAATGGGTATTCCTTGGCGTGCTAATTGCAGCATAAAAACTTGTTCATCCACACAAGCCGCACACCAACTAGCCCAAACATTTAATAAAACCACTTGATCGCGAAGTTGACTGGAATTAAAGAAAAATTTCGGATTTTGCAATTGCGGTAAGTGAAAATCCGGTAAGGACTTCCCGATCTGAGTAGAGGGCAACTCATGGGGGTTAAGAGATAACCCGCGCCAAAGAAAAACACTTAGCAGTAAAAAAAGAAAGATAGGAATCGCTTTCCAACACATTTTTATCATGCGCTAAGCTCCTCGGTGCCTACTATTACTGAACGCCGTCTTTGATAATATCGTTTATCGGTTAAGGCAAGAAAACCACCGGCTAAAATCATAAAACCACCAAACCAAATCCAACGAATAAAAGGTTTATAATAAAGTCGTACAGACCATGAGTCATTGGTCAAAGGCTCTCCTAAAGCCACATAAATATCCCTAAATGGCGTAACATCAATTGCAGATTCTGTCATAGCCATTTGGCCTACAGTATAAAGTCTTTTTTCAGGATAAATAACTCTCGCTTTGCCATTATAGCTTATTTTAAATTGAGCCCTGGTTCCTTTATAATTTGGGCCAGTAAGCGGCTCTTGGTGCATAAACTCTATAGCGTAACCAAGCAAATATGCTTTTTTTCCTGGCGTCATCTGCACATCATCTTCTACGCCATAAGCAGTAGAAACAGCAATACCAATCACCGTAGCGGCAACACCCAAATGAGCCAGCACCATACCCCAGTATGCTTGTCCTACATGGGATAAACCACGTTCAGTGACACGTTTATATGCTGCCTGAGCAGTACTTAAAATCACCCAAAAAGACAAACACAATCCCATAAACGCTGAAGTATCAAATTCTCTAGTAACCATTAATAAACAAAATGGGAGCAATAAGCTCAGCGCGGCCGTTCCTCCAAATTTTTTTAATACTAGCCGCCAATTATCTTTATTCCATTTTAGATGAATACCAATTCCCATTAATAACAACATAGGAACCATCAAGGGAACAAATACAGAATTAAAATAAGGAGCACCTACAGATAATTTACCTAATCCTAACCCCTCAATAAGAAGTGGGTAAACGGTGCCCATTAAAACAGTCAGCATTATAACCACTAAAAAAACATTATTTAATAATAAAGCACTTTCCCGAGAAAAAGGACTTGGATTCCTTTCTGAATGTAGTGTTTGTGCCCTAAAAAGAAATAATACTAAAGAGCCACCAATAACAAAGAGTAAAAACCCTAAAATATATAATCCACGTTGGGGATCAACAGCAAATGCATGTACCGAGGTTAGAACACCCGAGCGAACTAAAAAAGTACCAATTAGGCTTAAAGAAAAAGCTGCAATAGCAAGTAACATAGTCCAAGCTTTAAATTGTTGTCGTTGTTCTGTCACTGCTAGAGAATGCAATAAAGCGGTCCCCACTAACCAAGGCATAAATGAAGCATTTTCAACAGGATCCCAAAACCACCATCCTCCCCAACCTAACTCACGGTAAGCCCACCAACTTCCTAATGTAATCCCAGCTGTTAAACAACACCATGCCGCCAGTGTCCAAGGCCTTGTCCATTTTGACCAACTTGCCTCCACTTTGCCGGCCCAAAGAGCTGCAATTGCGAAAGCAAAAGCCACAGAAAAACCAACATATCCCATATACAACATAGGGGGATGAAATAAAAAACCGGGATCTTGTAATAATGGGTTCAAATCACGCCCTTGTGTATTTAAAACTTGAAATTGACGTAAAAAAGGATTGGATGTGGTCAATAAAAAAAGAATAAATCCAATACTCAACCAACCTAAAACTACTAAAACCCGTGTACGCATTTCCCTATCAAGGCCAGAACTGCAAAAAGCAACCAACAAAGTCCAAAAACTAAGGATTGCAACCCACAATAGCATGGAACCTTCATGCCCCCCCCACACTGCACAAAGTTTATAAAACCAGGGCAAGGAAATACTTGAATTACTCACCACATATATCACTGAAAAATCATCCTGCAAAAAGCACACGGTAAGCAATAAATAAGACAAAGCAATAAAGAAAAATTGACAAACTGCATATGCCGGCGCGGCATTCATCCAGTCATTACGATTCAATTGCACACCAGCTAAAGGAACCACAGCTAACAAAATGGAAGCAATTAAAGCCAAAATTAAAGAAAATAGTCCTATTTCTGCAATCATGAACGCACCTTTTGGGATAAAGCAGCCTTTACTTCAGGCGGCATATAATTGGCATCATGTTTCGCCAGTACTTGTGAAGCACGAAAATGTTGATTATCAATAAGTTGTCCCTCAGCCACTATACCTTGCTCCTCTCTAAATAAATCTGGAAGAATACCGGTATAAGTTACAATAATTGTTTGATCAAAATCAGTTACCTTAAATTGTACGTCTAAACCCTGTTTCGCACGGATAATCGATCCCTTCTCTACCATACCGCCTATACGAATAGAATGGTGGTGCGGGGCCTCTCCAGTGATAGCCTGAGTTGGCGTATAAAATAAACTGATATTTTGTCTTAGCGCATATAAAACTAATGCAGCAGCTATAGAGATAATGCCCAAAGTGAACAGTAAAATGATTAACTTGCGTCTGCGTGCTGAAACCATTTCTATCGCTTAAACCATTGTTGTAATTTTTGACGTGTTTGTTTTCTTTTCCATTTCATCCCTAATAAATTCATGACTAGTACCACACTCACTAAGCCATAAGCTGACCAAACATAGATAGAGTATCCGCCCATAGTGAGCCATTCTAAAACTTGATTCACTTAAATTCCTCCTTAAATTGAATCTTGACCCAAGACTGTCTTTTTTCTCGAAACAATAACTCTTGACGTGCTTTCTCTAAAATAATCCATAGGCAATAGAGAAAAAAGCCAGCCAGTGTCAACAATAAAGGGTACAACATACTGATATCAATCTTAGGTTTAGCAAAAATAGATAAAGTAGAACCTTGATGCAAGGTATTCCACCAATAAACAGAGTAATGAATAATCGGCAAGTCAATAATACCGACCAAGGCCAAGATAGCAATAATTTTATCACCATCTTCCTTATTTTTTGCCGCCTGATATGTAGCCAAAATGGCTGCATAAAGTAAAAAAAGTGCCAATTCAGACGTTAGGCGCGCATCCCAAACCCACCAAGTGCCCCACATGGGCTTTCCCCAAATACTACCAGTGGCTAAAGCTAAAAAAGCCATATAAAGACCAGCTTGGGCAACAATGTGAATGAGGAGACCCGCTATTTTAATACGCCAAACTAAAAGCAATACTGCTAAAAAGCCCATCCACATATAAAGTGCCATGGATAAAAACGCACTAGGAACATGAACATAAATAATACGAAAAGCATCTCCTTGTTGGTAATCAGGTGGAGCAAATGCTAATCCCCAAATTACGCCCACGATGAGTAGCACTATGGAGCTTACGGCTAAACTAGGCGTAATACGTCCAGAAAATGTATAAAAAAATTTTGGCGATGCCAACTGGTATAAAAATTTCCACATAGGAATAATTGAAATCAAAAAAACCGGATTTTAGCACGTATCCTGATTTTCTCAAAACACGATAAATAAATTATTCAGCATAACTAATACGCATTATCCCCGCAATTGCATAAGGTAAAAAACCAATGGCAATCACAGACATCGCTAATAACAAAGCCAAATAAGCACTAATAGGCATGCCTTGCATCGCTATATTCAACGTTCCGCTTGCAAAAATCAATAAAGGTAATGTGAGTGGTAATAAAATCAATGCCATTAAAACGCCTTTTTGATTGCCAACTCCAAAAGCAGCAACCATGGCGCAAAGAAACAATAAAGCTGGAGTTCCGCAAATAATAGTAAATGCTAATACCCACATCTCCCATATACTTAAAGAAAACAAGACTGCGACTACAGGACATAAAACAAGCAGTGGCAATAAATGAAATAACCAATGCGCAATCACTTTTGCGCTAACAAGCAAGGGTAACGAATAGCCTGAAATGAGCCATTGCTCAATAACACCATGCTCATAATCCTGTTGAAATAAACGTTCTGCAGAAAGCAATAATGATAAGAGGATTGCCATCCAGACTAGACCAGGAGCTATGGTACGTAATAATGTGATTTCTGGTTTTAAAGTAAGAGGAAACATAAAAAGAAAAATTAAAAAAAACAAACAAGAGTTCACTAAAAAGCGTGGCTGACGTACTTGAATCAATAATTCACGTTTACATTGTTTCAAAAACAAGGAACAGGTAGAACTCACAAGCAATACTCCTGATAGTCAGAATGATGAAGAGATAAATGCTGATGTGACGTTAATAAAACTGCCCCCCCTTGCTTTCGATGGGCCTCTATTTTAGACATAATCACTGCAATCGATCGATCATCCAGCGCAACTAAAGGTTCATCAAGAAGCCATAATTTGGCATCAGACATCCACAAACGGAGCAAGCCTACTTGCCTGCGCTGCCCTGCTGATAATAGCCCACATGGAAAATTAAGATAATGTTCTAATTTAAAAATTGTGGCGAGCGCCTCTATTTCTTCAATTTTTTGGGATATAGGAGATGTATGAAGGTCGAAATAACAGTTTTCTCTTAAAGTTAGATTAGGATTAATTCCTGTCTTATGACCAACAAAACGCAGTTGTTGTTGATAAGCAGATCGATCTTTATCTATATTTTGTCCAAAAAATTGAATTTCACCATTCTGAGGACGATATAGACCTGCGATTAATTTTAATAAAGTCGTTTTTCCTGCTCCATTTGCCCCACGTAGATGAAGTAATCCACCTGTCGACAAATGAAAAGATACATTATTTAACAAAAGTTGATCCTGATAATCAAAATCAAGATTAATCACATTAAGCATAGGTAAATGATACACTGTAGGTTTTGCCAACTGTCTGCAAATTGCAATAAGAGAAATGAATTTATTGAATTTTAATAAATCCTAGAGCTACTTTACTGCACGCAGAACCACAAATTATCCAAGGATAGTACTAAATCTAAAAAACAAAACAAGTTTTTTAGTGCAATTAGGATCTAGGTATAAGATTTGTACGGCATAGAATACTTAATATCTTCTATGCCGAATTTAATATGAGGAATTAATGTGTGGCGATTGTATTCCTGTTAGCGCTGGTTAGTGCAAGTTCGTCCATAGCCTTAGATAAGCCAGATTGTCTCCCTTTCGCGAAGATGCCTATCCCTGCAGCCAACACACCTACACCAACAGCTGCGGTTACAGCACCTGCAACTACACCAATGCCAGTAACAGCCAATGCGACACCTACAGCAGCAACCGCTAATCCTAATGCAATCATCAAACCACCAAGAATTTTCATACCTGTAGAAGGTTTACCTTGTACAGTCTTAGCTTCGGTTTGGTAATTTTTAACTGTCATTTCGCCCTTTAATAAAGCTTGAGTATTATTTAAAATTTTTGTTAGATCGACAATTGAGTCTTTACCTTGAGTTTTTAATGCCTCGATTTGGCTAACGACTTTCTGCGCATGCTCTCTAATTTTACTATCCAAAGTATCTTGTTGTAACTGTTCTTTTAATTTTTGTAGTGATTTCTTATACTGGACTAAAGGTGAAGTAGATGAAAAAAACTCTACTAGTGGGTTCAATATAACCCCTTTAAGATTAGAAATATCAGTTTCTCGAGGAAATGTCGTTTTTATGCGATCGGAATCAAAATGGCTTTCAGCCAATTGAGGATATCGAGCCATTTCATAAGCAAGAAACGCCTTTTCTAATGTTGAATTACGCATAAAGGTGTTTGCACCTGTGTCTGGGGCCCTCTGGATGATGCGATGAGTTAAAGTATGCAAAATCTCGGGACTTAATTCTTCACCAATTGTTTCGACAAAATCCTTAATCGCATCCATTTGCGTGTGGTTCGAATCAGTAACTGGTTTATTTGGATCAACGTAGCCATTTGCAGGGGCACGTTTAAAAGTATTTGGCTGAAGCAGTTGATCTAATGTTTGATCAGAAATTGTGCCATTTTTTAATGATTCACCATATTTCTTCATTAATTTACGTGTTTGTTGCAAAGGCATACCATACTCCTAAAATCCCAAATACAGGTCAAATTATATACAATTTAACTTAAGAGAATATTATCAACTCACAAATTTTAACAAATTCGCATTGCCTCAAATTACCTGTTGGCTAGGTAGTTTCAGAATAAGCATGTAAATTCTGAATTTTCGACAAGTCTGACTGAAGACAAGTGTAGCGATTAACAAAATAAATATAATTCAAAACACAGAAATTAGCATATGGATTTGTTATATACACTCTGAATAAAATTGATATAATAGGCCGACTATACATACAGCAATTGAAGGAAAATAAGCATGAGTAAATTAGATTTACTAAATCAGCTATTAGAAAAAGAAGTAATAGACTTTTCCATGGTGTTACGAGGGAATCGACATGCGCATCTACTTTTTAATGAGAACAGGGATGGCTTTATCCATGGTTTAAAATGGAAAGAAAAAGATAATGGCTATATACTTACCGCTGAGCTTTACGATCATCTTGATTACGCTCTTGCGCCAGTGAACGCATTTCCTGAAGGTATGAGACAATATTTAAAACGCTCATACGACTTTGGAAGTAACTATACATCTCTGACATGCAGTAAGGATATCCCAGAAGAATTGTTACACGAACTTATTGATGCCAGCTATCAACAGCCAAAAAGTGTAATATAGGTGCTTGGGGGCACCGATTTCATCAGATTGAATACCATTTACCCATTTCCGGTGTGCTGTCTCTTGAGCCCAATGTTCTTGTTCGCAAGCACACTATAGCAAAGGCTAATTCAATTGGATTCGAATATGAATCCAATACTCTGCAAGAAAATGGACTAGGTAGCACTGAATCAATTGACACAAACTCAAAATAGTATGGAGTAATAGGTTATTCTTTAATGTAACTCATTAAATAAAGTATTGTCTGGAATAAATACTTATTTAGTTTCTTTACTAACCAAATTTCCAGTTATAATTCCTTCCTGCATTTGAGCTGCAATATCTTTAAAACCCGACGGTGAATGAGGTAACAAAATAGTACTGGATTTGTCATTAGCGCCAATTTCTCTTAACGTATCAAAATATTGGGTCATTAATACTAAGTTCATTATATCCGCTGCTGTGATATCAGAAACGGTTTTTTGAAAATCATCTACAGATTGACATAAACCATCCACTATTGCCTTTCGCTGGTTAGCAGTACCCTCTCCCTGTAGTTTCTTACTTTCTGCCTCAGCTTCAGCTCTTTTAACCATTAAAATTTTCTCTGCCTCTCCTTTGGCTTGAGCCGCTACCTGTAAGCGTTGTTGTTCATTAATTTCATTCATGGCATTTTTAACTTTCTCTTCTAATTCAATATTGGTCACTAATGCCTTTACAATTTCAAAACCAAATTCCTGCATGGTTTGAGTCAGCTCTTTACCCACAGCATTTGCAATACTGTCTTTCTTCTCAAATACATCGTCCAAGATCATGCTTGGCGTTTCGGAGCGAACCAAATCTAATACATAAGCAGTAATTTGCTGCGCGGGATTTTCAAGCTTATAAAATGCCTCATAAATTGCGTCCGATTTAATGCGATACTGTACTGAAACTTGAATTTGAACAATGACATTGTCTTTTGTTTTTGTATCAATTTTTACATTCAGCTGCTGCACTCTTAATGATACTTTCCCAGCAATCCATTCAAAGAACGGGATTTTGAAGTTCAGTCCAGCATGAGCAACCCGATTAAATTTCCCTAGTCGCTCTATAAGCACAGCCTCTTGTTGGTTTACTATGTAAAGCCCTGTGACTATTATATAGCCAACAATTATTATAAGAATTAGCAAAAAAATCATTATATTCCCTCACACCCATTAATAGTATTTTCCTGTGTTTTTTGATACATCATTGCATCCATACAACATCACATGCCTTTTTTAAATATTAGTTCATATAATCAACGGGTGATGGAAAGCTAATATAATTTTTAGTTAATTGCTTCTCGTTTTGTTGATTTGGATTGGCGTTTTGACACCAGTCATCTGATTTAGGATGCTTTGCTCCTTTGGCATTGGTTACAATGCACGATTGCTTATTAACAATTTCTGCCTTATTGGTGGGGCATTGTGCAGGTTCCCCTGTACATGGAGCAAATTTTTCATTGACGATAAACGCATACTCATTATCATTTAAATCTGTAAAACGAACCTTAATTGGATAATCAGTAACTGTACCTATCCTAAACCCAGCTATCTGACTATTTGTTGGCATCATAACGTCCTGCTTATCTTGCTGACAATTTGGATCTCCTGCTTCTTGATTCAATACACACACACCATATTTTTTAATCAAAGGAGTATTTACTTTGTCGACCATAGAAAGCGGTACTCCTATTGCCACAGAAAACCCATCGGCATAATTAAACTGCTGTTGATTTTCAAGACCTTGAGTTCCTCCAACTGTAAAAATCAATCCGTCTCCTAGCTCACTCATAAAACCTACTGCATCATCAACAGAGAATCCATAGGCATCCATAGAAAGATAATTTTTATCATGAATCAATTGCACGTAAGGGTTGAACAATAATTCAGGGGAAATATTAGATCCTTTATAATTATACTGTAAATCATGAATATACATGGATTGAATCTTAGCATGATCCCATCCTGGAATCTTAGTATCAGCTAATGGATTAGCTGCGGCACCGCATCCTTCGTTAAAGGGCACCCAACCATAAATATGATTAATCGCTTCCCAGTAATTAAACGGCACTGGTTTAGAGCCAGGATTCAAATTACATTTCCCATCAGCATACATTTGCAAATATTGTTGATGATTTTGTCTGAAAAACTGCTGTACTGCCTGGAGATTTGTTTTTAACTCTTGCGGGCAATCTATTTTTTGCGTCACGTACTTGCTAATGTCTTCATCCCAGTTAACACAAGAACCCCATAAATTTTGCATTCGTTGGACAGCCTCACCAAAGTGAAGTGATTTTTTTTGCTCTTCAGTACATTCTCCTTGAATACAAGCCAATACAGTCAATACAGGAGGGAAGCCCTCTTTGGGTTTGACTGGGACATTGTCTTCTGGAGGTAAAGTGCCAGATCGTTGTGCAAAAATATTATATCCACCCGGTAATTTTAATTCACTCAAATTATAAACTGGCCAACCTTGCCCAATAGGTGTTTTTAAAAATGAATCAAGATGTCCGCGAAAAGCACTCAAAGACTTTCCTGATCCACTATACCCAGTATAGGGATTATTTTTAGGTGCTATGGCAATAGGCATGTACACATGATCTACGTATGAAATATTGTATCCCACATTCTCCGGTTTTAATAAGCGCAAAGACTGTTTCGGGGGTATAATAGAATCTCCAAAAGTATACTCGGATAACTGCGCATATATGTTTTCTGGAAACTGGACATCACTTGAATAGGTGCTCAGTTTACATTCAGTATTTTGCCCCTGACAATTGACATTAGAAGGAGTTGTCAATTCGTCGTCTTTTTCATTACGAAGTCTGTCATTTTTATCGGCCAGCACCACACGCCCACCATTCCACCAAGTAATGTAGCGCCCTTTCGATAATTCACTATACAATGGTAGTGTAATCGTAACCGACGATCCTGGAGCAATTCCTGTATTTTCATTCACATATAATTTATAAACATAATTTGTTGGATAGGGTTCAGTCGTACGAAAACAACCTTGAAGCCACTCATTTACAGCATTTTTACTGGTTGCTAAGACAGGATAAATTGTTGTCTCAGAATCATTATAAATGGTTATTGTCTTTGATTTGAACGTTACTGGATTATTATTATAATCTTTGCATTCAATGTCCTCAGCTGCAGAAATCTTAGTAAACAACGACAAGAGAAAAAATCCAGAAAGAGCAATCATCTTTTTCGACATCACAAGATTCCTTGTATTTAGGCATATATTAAGTACAAAAATAGCACAATCAGTTTTTTAATAAATTCATAAAAATACAATTAACACTTCTTTAACAAAAAGATTAGTTAATTTGTACTTAATAAAGCAGAAGCTCTTGATTTAGTGAACAACATCATTTAGTTATTATGTATGCTATTTTTATATTAAAGGCAAAGTAATGGATAACTTTCCCCACACTCAAAGTCAAATTTACTTAAATCATGCTGGAATTAGCCCTTTTTCTTTCAGTGTAAAGGAAGCAATTATAAGTTATGTTGAAGAAAGGCATATAAAAAATATTGATAATTATTTGTCATTTCAATCTATCATAGAAAATGTTTACAAAAAAATTGGTGTACTATTACACACTGATCCACTACGCATTTGTCTTACACCAAATACAAGCACTGGCTTAAATATATTAGCAAATGGCTATCCTTGGAAAAAAGGAGATAGGATTCTCCTCAATAATCAAGAGTTTCCAGCCAACATTTATCCATTCTTAAACTGTCAACGGCATGGTGTTGAAATTGATTATATCGATAATAAGACCCCCATAATTGATAGTTCAGATATTGAAAGAGCCCTAAAACCTAATACCAAATTGTTATCAATTAGCATGGTACAATTCCTTAATGGGCACGCGATTGATCTTGTTAAAATAGGTAAGATATGCAAACAAAATAACACATTATTTTGTGTAGACGCGATACAAGGCTTAGGAGCCGCTGATTTAGAGGTTGAACAAATAGGCATTGACTTTTTATCCTGCGGTAGTCATAAATGGCTAATGGCCCCCGAAGGGCTCGGTTTTATTTATGTGACAAATGAATTACAAGAAAAACTAATACCAAGTTACGTAGGTTGGTTGGGCGTTGAAAATCCATGGGAACTTTTAAATTATGACTTAACGTTCCAAGAAAATGCGAGACGTTATCTAACAGGAACTATGAATCATATTGCTATTGCAGGGTTAAATGCTTCCTTAGAACATTTAGCGTCAATAGGATATGCGCGCATTAGGGAAAAAATAGTAACAAACACTCAATTTTTTTTAGATAACTTCCCACAATTGCACTGGATCACCCCACAAGAAATGCGGCTAGGTATAGTTACATTTAAGCATCCTGATGCTGAAATAATTCATCATGAATTAAATATACTAAATACTACAGTTTCAGTTAGAGAAGGACAATATCTTAGAATCTCACCACATTATTACCATCAAAAAGAAGAGCTAGAAAAGGCGGCCATTTATCTAGAACAAGTATTAGATAAGCTTAAATAGCGAACGGTTCTTAAAGGCAATTTTGTAGTGAGGCCTATAACTGCCCTAAACTTTAGGAACCTAACATAGCCCGCATATGAAAAATTTTCATAATTCTTATGAAAAATCCTCATTGGTACATTTTAACCCATTAATGATAAATTTAATCCCATTGGAAATAAATATGTTCTATTTGATCATATTAATCCCATTTGAAAGAAACATATTTTTGGTTAACATAAAGAGGGTATCATGCCGAATCAGGAAATAGAAAAAGCACAGAATGAAATTATTGCATCTTTTAACTCTAATCCTAAAGAGGGTATTCAACAAATAAAAAATATATGCGGTATTCATAATATTGCTTCAGCGGAACAGATTGCCGATTTCTTTCATAGACAACAACACAAATTAGATTTAAATGCAGTTAGTGATTATTTGAGTAAACCCGATAAAGAAAATCAGGAAGTATTACAAAAGTTTACGAGTCAGATTAATTTTAGAGGACAAAGTTTTACAGAAGGTTTTAGAGTTTTTTTAAACACAGTGAAGTTGCCCTCAGAAGCACAAAAAATTGATAGATTAGTTCAAAGTTTTGGCGAAACTTATCATCAGCAGAATTATAAGGGTCATATTGCTGATAAAGATGCAGCATATATTTTAGCTTATCAAGTCCTGATACTTAATACCAGTTTACATAATCCAAAATTGCGACCAAAAGATAGATTGCCCCTAGAGTCCCTAAAAATATGTCTACACGGATTAAATAATGGCAAAAATTTTGAAGATACTTTTTTAAAAAAAATATATGAAGAAATTAAACACAAACCTTTTGAATTTAATTTAGTTAAAACTGCTCCTGGATATCAACTGACATCCAGTACTCTCACTAATGATCCTGTGCTTAAAAAATTGGATTTATTGTTTCAATTACCTAATAGCAATATTCAAGAAATTTTTCCAGAAATAGATGATACTATTAAAGTAACTTTGGATAAACCAAAAGTATGGTTAAAAGCGTTCACGGGATATGAAGGTACAATAAAATTCGCTACTAAAACAGGCAAAGAGTTAGTAAATATGCAAATTTATAAACCAAGTTTCGTTTCGAAGTGGCTATTTGGAGAACAACCTAAAGTAATTATTCAACCCGTTTATCAAGATGAGCATTCTAAAGAAACAATTGACTTAGCAGCAAAAATAGCAGTTCATTTTAAATCACCCGTAAATAGTTTTAAAGCTACATATGATTATGAGTTAAGTGATTTAATTAACGCTTATGATCAACAACATAAAGAGCTAACCCGCAAATCGTTTATCCCTCAATTCGAAAAACATATCTTCTTTCAAAGAGCTTCTTTCAAAGAAGATATCGCAGAAAAAGAATTGATGAAATCAAATGTATTAAATAATCAAAGCTAACATGCAGCACACTTGTGTGCCGCATGCATGTATTTTATTCTCAAAGAAAACTTAGAATAAGTCTCTGCCCGCTATATAGGACGATAATGCATAGGATTTTTTATTAAATAAACGGCAGAAATCGGTAAAAAATAGTTTCGCTAGTACCATTGACTTAGGTAAATAGTGTTTGCTGTCTAAGTGGATGCTATGAATATCTTCGGATTGTAAATGGCGGCGCAAATGCTCTAAATAGTCTGGATGTTCTAACCACCGCTGCATCAAATGAGCATCGACTTCCAAATGAAATTGGAGTCCTATACTATTACGATAACAAAACGCCTGCACGCATTGTTTGTTTTTTAAAAGAACATCAACACCAGCAGCAGGCTGGCTTGCAAATTGATGCCATTGAAAAACATGCATTGGCTTATCAAACAGTTCAAATAACTCATGTTCACCACATTTATCTACTTGTATCCATCCAAACTCAGGTTTGTCTAAGGCATAACAACATCCACCCAAAGCGATATTCAGCAATTGAGATCCTAAACAAATACCAAGTATGGGGACTTCTTTAGCAAGTGCTACTTGCAATAATTCTATTTCATGAATTAGATGAGGATACAAATCCAGCTCGTTAGGATGCATAGCACCGCCTAATATAACAATGCCATGATAACGATTCATATCCACTCGTTGGTGAGGATCTCTGCCAAAATTGACATAACGTATACGCAGCTTCATCCTCTTTAAGGTATGAATAATGATACCTAAAGGTTCATAAGGAGAATGTTGTAAAACAAGAATTCGTGCCATCATCAATTAATTCAATTAGTTGTTTTAAGTATAGCTTGACGGCCTCTGTAATTTAAACTTATTTGAATTAATGTTTTAATGTTAAATTTTTGATCAATAATTGAAGTTCTAATTTTTACTTAATTTTCTCTTGTTATAATGTGTGAACACATATCTTGTTTAAATATGGAAAAGCAATATGATTGAAGCAGCTGAAAAAGCCCTTTTAGAGAACAACGAACAAAATTTAAAAAATGAAATCGATGAACAAGGTAATACTTCTCTTCACCTTGCTGTACAGAAAGGTTCTTTAAAACTTGTAAAAAGCCTACTTGCTAAAGGAGCTGATATTTCGCTGCAAAATAAGGATGGCAACAGTGCCTTACACCTGGCAGTACAAAAAGGTTATTTTAATATTGTTTATGAAATGCTTGGAATATCGCAAGCAGCAAAAGATAGAAAAAGAAAAGCAAAACGGACTGATAAAGATCGCAGCGATAAATTAACTATACTTAAAAATTCTGAGAGCAAAGCACTGGCGTTACTCAATGTCCCTAATAACGAAGGTGAAATACCACTTCTTATTGCAGCCAAGCTCAAAGATGATCTGATCTATAAAAAGCTCTTACTGCTTGAATCAGCACCTGGTTATACAAAAAGTCATATTGATAAAGCGTTAAGTCTGCGACAAAAACATGTAGGAAACTTGAAAAATAAAAGTTTCTGGTCAGCAGTTTTGGAAACATTTTGTCCTTCCGCATCTATAGCTGAGTTAACCGAATCGTTTGCGTATACTGGATTATTGGCAGGAGCAAGTGCGGCGGTGGGTTTAGGCTTGAATATTGCTTTTGCTGTTATTTCCATCCTCGGATTTAGCGCCATCATGTATGCAAACTATAAAAAAAATGAATCTGAAAAAAATGCGGCTGAAGAGCTAGAAGAGCTACAAGCGGAACAAGCTTTTTTACAAAGCATTAGAAAGAGGATCAAGCATCTTTCTTCACAACAATCGTTAGCTACTGAAGATAAGAAAGAATTGGCATTGATGAAAGAAGAGTTAACAAAATCCATTCAAAAACCAAGGCTTGTAAAAGGTGATGAAAAAAATGCGGCTGATTATGTAACTAGAAAAGATAAAATACTTGCTGCGTTAAGTTCATTTGGCAGTTTTTTATGCACTTACTCCGGTTTATTAGGTATCACAGGCTTAGGCTTAGGCATCGCCGCTACAATTATGGGTACTAGTTTATCTGCTCTTATTGTTGCTACAGGTCCTATAGGAGTAAGTGCCGCTCTGGGAGTTGGGTTAATATTGGCTGGAGCACTTGCCTTTTATCATTATCAAACCAGAAAGCAAAGTTATATGGTATTTGGAGAGCAGCGAGAATCTATCTACAAGCTTCAGTACACTATTTATAAAGAACAACAAGATCTTATTCATGGATCTGATAAAGTCCTTACCCACATTGATGAGCTGCTGCAGGGGCCATCTGCAAAATCTAAAGAATCTAAGATTGAAAAACCTATCCTGGAGAAAAATACATCTGAGTCTGTCCTAGATAAGTACAATCATGGGCATAAGCCAGGCGAGATTTGTTCTATAGAAATAAAACAACTAAGTAGTAATGGCTTTATGAAGCAATCCCAAAACTTAACGAATAGGATAACGACTAAAAGCCCTAATACTGTGGATGAGCATGTAGAATCGTCTAAAACAGCAAGCATCACCTAAATACATGCTGATTATAGAGAAATAAGCAATCATTCAGTTAATACTATAGCCATTGAATTGGTGGGGTTCACCTTTTGGACTTGTTTTACTTACTTTAAACAGACTATGATTGATTAATGGTGCACCAATCTCATGATGCTCACCGCTTGCAGATTTTATTTGGGACTGATAAGCTGTATGATTTTTTAATCGATCTTTTAAATAATCAACAAGCTCCTCTTGCTTACTTCCAATTGCTTTATTCAGAGCTATTCGCACTGTATTTTTTTCTGGGGCATTTATTTCACATAAATATCGAACAATTTCCTGTTCTTGGAATTTAACCGCTGATATAAGTGCATTTTTAATAGTGGGTTGATCAAGTGCTTCCATTTTATTCACACAGAGATATTCAACAATCTCTTTTCTTCCCTTTTTAACAGCAAGAAGCAACGATTCCTTTAGAGACGATTTGCTTGGCAGACTCATTGGATTACAACATAAGGATGTAAACACCTCAGTATGATCATGATTAATCGCTTGATATAAAGCTTGAGTAATCGCATGCCGACTTGGTTTATTAGAAGAGGTCATCGAACAAAAATACTCAATTAAATGAAGATTTCCTGTTTTTGCTGCACTTATAACCCCGTGCTCAATCAAAGATTGCTTTGGGGGATTACAGAAGTAAATGACTAAATCTGTATGTCCGTTAATAATGGCTTCTTCAAATCCATTTTGGAACGTAGATTGAGATATTAATTTTTCGGGTGAATTATAAAAGCACTGAACTGATGCCAAAAGACCTAACTGACACGCTTTTATAAAAGCACGTTCTATTATTATAGAGCGTGGAGCATTAGACGATAAATTGCAAAGTGTTTGTATTATTTTTAATTTTTGATTAAAAGTCGCTTGTTCAAATGCTTTTTCGACAGTAAATAATGTAGGTTTATTTACTCCAGTTTCAGCAATAAATGGAATAACATCAATAGCCTCTGCTTCTATTGCCAAATTAAACAGACTATTGATCACTGATTGTTTTGGCAAAGCAAAGGGAGATTGATAGAAATAGGTAACAACATTCAAGTGGTTATTGGTTATAGCTTCTTCCAGAATCGTAGCTATTTCAGCAGTAGATGGCAGGTAATCATAAGTATCATAAAGAAATTGGATAATATTTACTTGGCCTTGCTGAGCAGCACAACGCACAATTCTCGTTATTTCATCTTGAGTTAAAAGCGTTTTATCAAGTCGCGCAAGATAATCTACTGTGCTCCATTGATTTTCTTTTGCTGCAATTAGAGCTGCTTTATTAAAAAACTCTGGGGCAAGTTCATCCTCAAAAAGCTTGATTAAACCAAGATTACCGTATTTTGCAGCTTTGAGAAAAACGGTTTTACCTTCATATTCTTTTTTCATCCAATCTAACCGCCCTACTGGATGAGTTTCTAATTTTTCAATAATCTGCTTTCTCAGTAATTCATTATCTATGGTCGCAAGAATTTCAATAAGTATTCGTTCGTATTCACTAACTGCATCCGAAGTTACAGGGCGCAACGACAGTGCCTCAATAAAGGCATCTAAATCAAACTGTTTTCCATGATGGAGAAACGCAATTTGAGCAATTTTTGCTTGAAACTCATATTTATTGCCAATATTAAATTTCGTTTGTGGTTTGATAAGTGCAAGTGCATTAAATTTCCATGTCGCATCAAACCAGCTATCCTCAATAATCTGGTAATTACGACTATTAAATGAGGACTCTGCTGTTTGTTCCAGAATGCAATCATTAAATTGCTTTGTGATTACTTCATAACGTTGAAACAGTAAACGATCACTACCTGAGTATTTTTTAAGCTGACTCAGCAATTCTTCATCATCAAGCAGATGTGGATAGCGGATCAGATTATCAATAAGTGCTTGAAATACTAATGATGTTGAAGGATGTTTTTTTCTCAAAAAAGCCATGAATAAAGCAGCCAATTGATAAACGATTCCTGAATCATGGGGATGTTTTATAGAAAATTGCTGAATAAGCTCTGCACTGTTTTTTTCGTTAATTACATCAAACAGTTTAGGCTTATAAGGTATTAAATATAACACAGCCCCTTCATTACTAGACAATAGTTCTTGGATACTACTATCATCAATTAAATCAGCTAAATTTGTTAAGACCAACGGAGAATATTCAGATGCAATTAAATGAATAATTCCTGAAAGTTCTTCAATAACAACTTGTGGTTTATTCAGTGCCTGTTTTAATGTTTCCTTCCATTTTGGATCAATATATTCACTTGAGTTAATTACTACTTCAATTAAAAAAGGAAGTCCAAAAAATTTATGTAGGTTTAAAAAATTCTCTGGTTCTTGTGAAAATTGAGATGAATTTTGACATGGAGCAATTGTTTGAAGTTTACGTTCTTGAAACACGCCATTAAGTGAATATTGTTGTAGCCCACGTTCATCACTAGCCGTTTTCTTCACTGCGTCCAAAAGAGTCTTCGCTTGGGGAAAACGCTCCAACAAAGCATATAATCGAACAATTTCATTATCCTTATCATGTAAGGTAAAGAAATGATATTTAAGAAAATCATGGAGTAAGTAGGTTTGTAATATTTTTTTAGCGCCAACTCCGTGATGTAATAACCAAAGTATTAATGCGGCAAATTGTTCCGTATCACCTATATATTGTCTGAATAATCCCACGAGGCCTAAGGGATTTTTTTGATGCGAGAACAACTTATTTAAATCCAATAAATTTCTTTTAACCGTTTCAACATCTTCATCAATTTTTTTCTTGCATAATGTAGGGGTCGTGTGGAAGAACCACCAAAAGTGTTAATTCTGAGTGAAGCCGCCAACTAAGCTGTAATTTAAGCCAAAGATGGAAGTCTAAGCTTACGTAATGTGAATTAATTAATCCAGAAGATAACCGTATCAAAAGCCATCATTCAATGTAAATTTTTTGCAAAATAAGTTGAATTAGAAAAAAAATAGGCATCTTTTTTGTATAATCTCCGGACAGAGTAATATAAATTTAACTCTATGCTAAGAGAGCTTACACTGTATTGATTGTCCCCCTATTAAAGAGGTTTACCATGCATGTTGTTTTGTTATTAGGATCATCAACCGCAGGAAAATCATCCCTGTGCAGAGAATTGGTTACAACACATGGGTGGAAATCTTCGAGCATTGATGAAATGGTGGATAATATTGTTAATATGAGTCCGAGTGATCGAAAGTTATTCATGTTTGAGAAACTTGATGCAGCTGGTGTTATACAAAACCTTCAAACATTAATGACTGAAGAGGAAATGTTAACATTATGTAGTACCGGAGTACTTACTATATCCAAAGGCAATCATCTAATTACAGCCCAAGGATTCCCTAATCCCTTGCTTCCTAACCTCGAAGACGTCCTAAAAAAGGCGGGATTTATAGAAAGTGAAATATCTAAACTGGCTAAAGAGTTACGTTTTGTTACCAAAATCGATGATCCTACGGTGATGCTTTATGATGAGGTGTTCGATAAGGGCAATTCTGGGCAATCCATTGTTATTGATCTAGTGCCAAACCCAGATGAAAGTGCCAAAGAATGTTTAGAATATTTTCAAAAGCGTGCACAGCAATATAGTGAAGAAAACCCAAGCGAAACATTAACCACTTCTATTGTTTTTGCTTATTGTCCTGTGCAGAAATTAAGTGAGCGTATTCAAGAGAGAAATCGTAAAGCAGACATCGATAATCCTATGGATAAACGGATAGGATTATTTCCATTTCATCAGTTAGCAACGTTAGTCACGGCAGATAAATTATTTGATGATTCTTCTGAGCATGTTCTCTCAAGAAATGAATTGTTTTATATGGTCAATAAACATGCCAATACAGACAAAAATGGTGACTCCTTATTTTTAGAAAACCCTGTTGATCTTGACGCACTACAACAAAGTTACCAAGAAGAAGTTCAGATAGTAACCATCTCAGATCGTGTGGTCAAACTGCAGGTTAACGATGATTCGCTGGAATTATCCTCCGATGATTTACCACGCATAGGCTCTAAAAAAACTATTGAGGAGTATAGTAAGCTAGCAAATAAGTTTGGTTTTTTTGAAAATCAAGAACGTGCTTCGCTTAATATTTCAGAGGGCATAGACTTTGATGCTGTTATTAATACAGCAAAAGGAAATCCTGCAACACTGGCCAACGAATTTTTAGAGAAATTGGAAAAAAGTAAAATATCCTCTGAACGTGTTTCAACACTATAACGGATCTTGGTTAGGAACCCCCAAAAATGCTCAACACACTATATTATCAGAAATAAATATATTTACTCGCATCTGCCACAATTTATAGGATGCCCATTTTTATTTTCCAGCAATTGATTTAATGCACCATCGTCACGCCATCCATAAGCAAACTTAATAAAAAGTTCCCACTAATGCATACTTTTTACCATTCAGGCCAGATTTAAATTCTGATAGTTGCTTATATCTTTTATCTGAAAGAATACCACCCAAATCAAACAAAATTTCTCCCCGTAGCTTTGCTTCATTGATTGCATACCATAATAGAAAATTATGTGCGTTAAATTTTCTACCTATCTCACCATTCCACCCCAACAAATAACTACATGATTTACCATGAGTTACAATGATTATCCCTGAGGCAGGGACATCTTTATATTTTGCGATTAAAATATGAATAGTACCACTGCCAATCATTTGTTCATACAGAACCTCTATTAATTCTCGGGCAACCCCAATAATTTTTTTTTGTATTTTAAATTTTTCATACTGATCGAGCAGCCAATCTAAATCAGCACGCTGAGTTGATTTTTTTAACTCCAAATGTTTCATTGATCTTTTTAATGAATTTCTCCAATTGGCCTTCATATTTTGAAGTAATTTTTCTTCATTCTGTAATAAATTTACTTTGCTCGACTCCCAGCGTGATTTAGTGGCGAGTCGAAAACCCATAGAGCAAAGTGAATCATAATATACTGTTTGAAATGGTAATTCTGGTTTAATCAACAACAATTGAGCTTTCCAAAAATTCCATCGAGCACGTATTTTTATTAAGATTGGAATTGCATGATTAACTTGATAGCTATCATCTAAAAATAATGGGCCTCGCTCAAGCCTAATATACCTTAAGAAAAAATATCTTTTTTTAAAGATCTGAAAAAAACCTATAATTGTTTCATTGTAGTAAATTAAATATCGTTCAATTCCCCAACCTATTTTGCTCAAAGCCTCGGCATAATCCCAGGATTGCTCCAAATTTGCGTTTTCAATGGATAACATTAATTTATCCCACTCCTCCTTCGATAAATTATTTTTTTTAAACTGGTAAATGGGGGCATGAGAATTAGAGAAAAATTTATTGCACCCATTTAAAAATAAACATAAATTCTTATTGCGCTGGCTGACTGGCTGACTGGCTGACTGGCTGACTGGCTGAGATTTAGTCGCTTTATAAGCTATGTCAATAATAAAGTGGACTATTCTA
>NZ_LNYU01000054.1:62544-91075 GCF_001468135.1 Legionella santicrucis
ACTGGCTGACTGGCTGACTGGCTGACTGGCTGACTGGCTGAGATTTAGTCGCTTTATAAGCTATGTCAATAATAAAGTGGACTATTCTATCAAGAATCATAAAATTTCCTTGTCCTTCCGCTATACCAAAAATATTACAAACCATTATAATTTAGATTTCTCTTTTCAAAAGAGCCTGCAATACTATAATGAAGCCCTCTAAAACATCCTGACGCTTATGTTCTATTATATTATCACTATACCTTTTTTATTAGTTATCTTAAAACTGCTATTAACTAACATACTTGTTCCCCATTTCAAGAAAAAAGAGTTAAAAAAACAGTTAATTCAGAGGTCAGATTGGTCAAGTATAGAAAAAAAGACTGGCATTTTGGAGGCTCTTTACAAAAAAGCGCATGCAAAATCCTATTCGATAAGGTATCGATTATTGCATTTGATTCAAGATAAGGAGTTTATTTATGGAGAAATCAATTTTTTGTCGTTTTATACCATTCTTGAACGAGCCACCCCGTCCAATCAGGATATTTTTTATGACTTAGGTTCGGGCTCGGGAAAAGCAGTATTGAGCGCTATATTATTTTTTAATGTTAAAAAATCTATTGGTATTGAGTTGTTACCTCCTCTATATGAGCAATCAAATACACTGCTTAAAAAGGTAACTCAACGATTTCAACAACATGACGATGAGAAAGAATATCTACCTCAAACGGAGCGCATTCAATTTATCAACGACAGTTTTTTACAGTACAATTTTGGAGATGCTAATATTATTTACGTGGCAGCCACTTGCCTTACTGATGCTACTTGGAATGAATTAATTTCAAAGATGGCTCGTCTAAAACCAGGAAGCCGAATTATTGTGACCACTAGAACGATACACCACGAACAATTTGAATCCATTTATCAGGGCATAGAATTAATGAGTTGGGGACTATGTCCAGTGAGAATATATAAAATCAAACACTAAATCGTTTGACTGAATACAACCCATAGGAAGTATAACTGAGAAGGAGTACTCCATAAACTAAGCCCATTCCCGGTAGTGAGAAATTACCGCATCGCATAAAAAAGAATAGAATCAAGGCAGGCGTTGCAGCTATAGCTAATAGACGACATGAGGCTTTAAATGGGAGTTTAAAGCTGAAAAAAATATCAGAGTACAACTGCACCAGTGCGGACAATAGGAGTAACATAACCCCAAAAACCCCAAAATAAAATAAAGTTACGCAGGGAAAGACAAAGATTTGCATCAACGTATTTAATCTGGAAATCCCAGTGGACTCAATCCACTCTGCGCCAGAAAGCAGTCCATTAACCCCTTTGTCAAAATTACGTGTATAAATTAGGTTGCCAATGTTGTCTTTAGCCAAACCTAAGAATTGTTTATAACTGGGCGGTCTTAAAATCATTTTGTTTTTGGTAATTAAAACCGTGAGTTGAGGGTATGACTGATTCATTTCAGACACTGTTCCTGTCGTGTCTATTATTGAGACCACTTCTCCCCTGTTGTTTTTTATTAAATAGGGCATGGGTTGATTGTAAGTGATTTCACCATTTTGTATGGTCAGTAGAGGAAGCGCTTGGATGGGGAATAGAATTTCCCCCTTAAAAAAATGATTAAATGTTATGATTACTCGTCCAGATAAAGGAATAGCTCCCAAAATAATAAGAAATAAAAGGTATCCTATTCCCAATCCGTGCCAACGCTTCACCACATCAGCATATAAAACAGAAGAATAGAATGAAGCGTAAAGAGCTTTACTATATTGTGATAGAGTAGAAAACCAATGATATAATCGATCGTACATTAGTACCTCTTGGGAGATATTATCATTAGCTGGGTTTTCCTGCATAACCAGTTCAAGATGAGATAGTTATTTTCTAATTGGAATATCAACTTTTTTCTCCAACAGGAACATTTCGAGATCGTAAGTACAGATACAGCGTAGTTTTAGAAATATCCAACTGTTCAGCAATTTTTTTAACAGGGATGGTTCCATTTTTATAAAGAGCTTCAGCAATAGCTGCTTTTTCCATTGCTGATTTTGACATGCCTTTGGGTCTTCCACCTTTTCTTCCTCGAGCTCGAGCTGATTTCAACCCTGCTTGTGTCCGCTCACGGATTAATTCACGTTCAAACTCTGCTAATGATGCAAAAATCCCAAAAACCAATCTACCCTGTGCGGTAGTGGTATCAATAGGGTCATTGAGACTAATCAATCCAACTTTTTTCTCGATTAATTTTGTTGTTAGGTGAATTAAATGGGCAAGATTTCTACCAAGCCTATCTAATTTCCAAATAACTAAAGTATCACCTTCACGAAGGTTTCGCACAACTTCATCAAGAACAGGTCTCGCTGTTTTTGCTCCACTAGCAATTTCCTCATGAATTTGATCACAACCTGCTTTTTTTAATGCATCAACTTGCATGGACAAAGATTGCTCTTTGGTTGAGACGCGCGCATATCCTATTTTCATACAGTTTAGTCCATTTTACTAACTAAAAAACGATATATTGAACCAAGATTTACTGAACCGCTTTATCTTACCAAAAATAGGCGTACAATGCGATTTTTTTTGACTGAGAAATCAGTCCAGCCAAACCTACGTATTTCTGAACCCCAATATGACCTTAAAAAATCGGCTGCAGTTACTTTCCGAAGCAGAAATTGAAGAACTTTACGCTCGTCCTGATTTTAACGAAGCGGAACGAGAACTATATTTTACAATGAATCAACAAGAGATGGACGCACTGCGTCAATATTCAGCCACAAAAACACGAGTCGCGTTTATCCTGCAACTGGGATACTTTAAAGCCAGTCAGCAAATTTTTGCATTTACATTTGATGAAGTTCGTGATGACGTGGATTATATCCTCTCTAAATATTACAAAACCGAGAAATCTGACTTTAAAATAACCAGACAAACCCTGAGCCAACAAAAGAGCGTTATTCTAAATTTATTTGGGTATCAGGACTGGTCATCAGTACAAGTGCCCTTGGTTGAAGCGCACCTTTGTGAACTATTACGCTATTACCCCAAAGGGCATGATACGTTTCGGCAGTTGATGGTTTATTTGGAAAATAAAAAAATACTGCTGCCAACTTATCGCACTATGCAAGATCTATTTACTCGAGCGTTTTCCACGGAAAAAGAACGACTTGAAAAATTAATACTCTTAATACCGCAAAAGCAACAAGAAAAATTATCTGATTTGATCAAGCGAGAGGATGGGATCACAAAACTGAATGTTATTCGTGCCGATCAGAAGAATTTCAAATATACGCCCATTAAGGAAGAAGCAGCCAAAGCAGTAGAAATCGCGGAGTTATATAAATTTGCAAAAGAATTTTTACCGACGCTGCAATTGTCAAAAAATGCCATTCGTTATTATGCGGATTTGGCAGAACAGTATGCTGCATCCAGATTGCGTCGGTTAAATCAACCGCAGCAATGGTTGCAAGCCCTATGTTTTGTTTACCACCGTTATCAACAAATCATGGATAATTTAATCACAAGTTTTATGTTTCACATCAGAGCCATATTAGCCGATGCTAAAAAATATGCGGATAAAGCACTGGCTGAATACAATTCGGGCTTGGTCGTTGATATACCAAAATTAGCAAAATTTATAAAATGGTTCCCAAATCGCAAGTATGGTCTTAATCATGAAGAGCTAAATCGTGAGGCTTATAAAATTCTTCCGGAAAAACAATTTCCTATTATTGCTGAGTACTTAGGCGGTCGTGTTTTTGATAAAAAAGCAGCCATGAGGGATTATTATTTGGAGATATCCCGACAATTTTCCCTTTATCTACGGCCGGTGTTGATACATGTTCCCTTCACATATTTTAGGGAGAATAGTGACATCATAGATTTTATCAAAATCTTGAAAAATCACTATGGTGTCCGTAAGAAAGGCCCTTCGTCGTTTAAATTACCCAAAGAAATAGAAGACAGAATTTCAAAAACAGCACTACCTTATTTAAAAATAGATGCAGATGATGAGCAGGTTGATCCACATTTGTTTGAATTTTTTGTGTATCAAAAGATGTATCGTCGTTTGGATAAGGGATTGCTCTGTTGTAATGACAGCGTGACATACTGTGATATTGATCATGATTTGGTGAGCGAGGACGTGGTTGATAATGTAGAAAAAATTGCTGATGAATTTGGTTACAAGAAGATACCAATCTATTGTGACAAACGATTAGATGACGTCCTGCAAGAGCTAGATCGCGCATGGACAAGGACAACCGGCAGGATTACTCGCGGTGAAAATTTGGCATTCAAAATTAAAGAAACCAAATCAGGCGAACAAGATTGGAGCTTAAGTTACGATAGCCATGAAAAACTTGATGATAATTTTTTCAGAACCGTACCACAGGTAGAAATTCCAGATATCATGATGCATATGGGGGATCTCACTGATATGTGGGGTGCATTCACTCACATGAAAACACGACGCAATCATAAGACAAAGCCCGCTAAAACCGCCGTTAATGCCTGCGTTTTAGCAAATGCATTCGGTATAAGTACTGAGAAAATGGCTGATATGTCCGATATGAGCTTCAATCTTTTACGCTCAACCCAAGAGGATTACATTCGCATTGATACAATGTGCGCTGCGAATGACAGGGCAGGCAACCTTGTGCATGCATTGCCTATTTTCAAATTATGGGACTTGATAGACAACAAAACCCTTGGAGATGCTGATGGACAAAAGCTACCGACTAGTGAAAGCACCATTCAATCTCGGTATTCAACAAAATATCTTGGAAAAGCACCTGGTATTTCTGTATACACATTGATAGCAAATTTTATTGCGGTTAATGCCAAAAATATCGGATTAAATGAGTATGAGGGGCATTCCCTTTATGATGTGATTAATGGCAATAAAACAGATATCCAAATTGATATGGTGACTGGTGATAATCACTCCCTCAATCAACTCAATTTTGTTATATTGGATTCCATTGATGTTGATTATGTGCCAAGCATAAAGGATATAAAGGAGGCTTGCAGTGACTTGTTTTCTGTTAACCCGATTGATAATTACACTGGGATTATTCGTCCAAGGGGCGTTATTAATGTCCCGCTTATTCGAACACATAAACGAGGCATCTTACGGGTTCTGCTGTCTTTACTTATGCAAGAAAACACTCAAAGCACCATCGTTAAGAAAATAAACTCTTCTGCTCGCTATACAGGTCTCAAAAATGCTTTGTTTGAGTATAACAAGCTCTTAAAGAGCATACACGTGCTTAACTTGATTGATAATATGACTCTTAGAAAAGCCATCAGAACAGCAAGAAATCGCACGGAAGCATATCATCAGTTGCAGGGACTCATTCGAAAAATATATAAAGGGGTTTTCAAAGGGAAGAAAATAGTCAACAATCGCGTCAGTGCTCATGCAGTGAGGCTTGTTGCAAATAATATCATTGCGCATAACAGCGTTATTTTAAATATGATATATGAACAAATGCTTGCCGAAGGTGTTAGCCAAGATATTATCGATAAGTTTGCTCGGATCTCACCTATTGCTTGGGCGCACATTGCTTTTACTGGTAAGTATAATTTTAAAAAGAGCAATGGTGAAATTGACATAAATGCCATGGCTAGTGCGATTGAGAAGCATCTAAAAAAACACTTTTGGAAGGCGGCCTAATTCAGAATTAACACTTTTGGTGGTTCTTCCACACGACCCCATGTAAGATCTACTTTTTCTTGGATCTCATCATAATCTTTAAATAATTCTTTATTTTCTTTATAAAATTCAAGCGTACTTTCTTGGTTCTCCTGAAGTAAAATCAAAAACAATTGATTCACTTTAGTTGATAACTGAATTGGGGGTTGTTCTTTTTGATCTTGAGACAAGAAATACTTTAATGCATTGAATAATAAAAAATTTTCTGAAAGTTGTTGACTACAAAACTTAAGATATTTCATAAATAAATTATGTTTTTCTAATTTATTAATTTGCTCAGTCGTGACACCTCCACTGTACCTGGCAACATATACCTCTCGAAGCAGTATGTGATAGGCTTTTTCTGCCTGACTTAGTTCCAGATCAAGAAGATCTCGGGTCAAAACTTCATTGGAAAGATGAAGTGTCTCTTCATCACCTTGAAACCAGTTAAACAGCTCTTTAATGCCCATATTTTGACTCGATAGAAAAATATAAGAATAAGATGTACTACAAATAAACCCAAGTCAATCTAATATTTACTTTTTCGTACATGACAAAAAATCTGTCATGCCCCGAAGGCGGCAAGCACCTATCAAACCAAATCAAGCCACTGAGCGCTTTGGGTTCTCTTCTAGGCTTGGATATGAATATGGGGGTTGTTGGGTTTGCTTCGGATCTTTTGGGTGGCTTTGGAAAACTAATGTCCCGAAAAAACAGCAATTTTTGGAGAATTATGCAGCCAGAGTTGGGCTGTAATCATCCACGCTAGTGTCTAATTCAGTAAAGTGATGAATCCAACTATTTGATGGTAATCCATCGGAAATTTAGAAAAAAATCGTTGGATTCTTCGGTATTATGAAGATTGTTGTGCCTCACCAAATACAACACCTGTCAATTTGTTTATTGGCATACTTCAGTAAGCCCTGTTTGTTAATAGTTTTTACCCATAAAAATTGAGCGAATGGTAATATAACTATTCGCTCACAACATTATTTACCCTTAACTTCCAGTTCAAAATCTATATTACCACGTGTAGCATGGCTGTAAGGGCAAATTTTTTCGTGGGTTTCCTGTACAAGTTCTTGAGCCTCTGCAGTGGATAACGAGGGAATATCGACATTCATTTTCACTGCAATGCCAAATCCTCCTGCCTCACGAGGTCCAACAGAAACATGACATGTCACAGTGGTACCTGTCACATTTTTCTTGTGTTGGCTGGCCACAAATTCTAATGCACCACCAAAACATGCCGCATACCCTGCAGCGAAAAGATGTTCTGGTGTTGTTGTATTAGGTAAGCCCGGACCTCCCATTGCCTTCGGAACAGAAAGATTGACACTTACAGAATGATCCGTGGTCTCCGAATGACCGTTTCTACCGCCTGTATTAATTGCCGTTGCTGTTACAAGAGGTTTGATGGTATTAGCTGACATTTGACTCTCCTTTTTGTGGGGTTGATTGATAGTGGTCACGAATCATTTCAACATTCGAGAAAACTATCAGTTCCTATAGAACTCGCAATTTAGAGTTTAATGAGTATAATTAAAAATTTTCCACCAAAGTGCAAGTTCTCATGCGATGAATTAAAAGAGTCCACGCGCTAGCCTTTTCAAAAGAACAAATAAATAAGGATATAATTCATGAAAATATCTATTGTATTCGTGAACAACAAAAAATCAAATCCCAATGATTTAATAGCTACTTCCCTAGATAAAATGAAGAACTATATTGATAAAGAATTTCCAAGTCAGTATCAAATTCAAGAGCTAGAACATGTTATCACTAAAGAGAATCTAACACTTAATTTTTCGTGCAGAACGATTAGCAAGGAAATAGAAAATAATAATCACGTCGAAGAAATACAAAACCTTCTTACCAATAAAACTCATCTAAAAAAAATCTTTCACCCAGATAATACCCTTAATATTAAAGAAATAGCCATCAGTCCTACCAAAAGACTGGAAGCAATAAAAAGGATAAATGCTGATACAACAAAAATAGATCCTTATTTTGCGGATTACTGCGCAAGACATCTTTCTTATTGCAAAGATATGCTAAAACGCGATATTCAAAATATCACTATAGAATATGAACAAAAAGGAAATAACGACGAGCATTGCACAGGAAAGCTCGAAGAAAGATACATTAAAAACTCTCTTAATAATACTCGTTCATCGAACTTAAATAATGTTTATCACTGCTTTGCAACTGCTATATTGAAAAACGAGGCCTTCAAAAATAAACTCTTATCCTCTGGAATTAGGTCCATTCTAATGAAAAATAACGAGAATGACATTATCCTAGAAGCCGAGGTTTCTGATGAAGTACATTACTCTTACTCCATCAAAAAGTCCCATTCATTATTGACCCCCTATTCTGAGTCATCGCCACTCTTAACAATGGGCATGTATGCAGTCAAAATAAATGGTGAGGATCCAGATCCTTTTGAACAAAATACACGTCTATTAAGTAGCAGTAATTACTTTTAATTGAAATCCATTTCTATATGAACATTGTGCCTATCCCCGCTTTCGCAAAAGGTGGTGCTTGCCCAAACATAACCTTCCGCAAAAGCGGAAGGTCTAAAGAACAACAACTCATGCTAGAAACTTCACCTTGCCCACGTTAATTTATTTTCGGAATTGTGCTAATAATTGCAAGGTCCTTTCTTTAGATATCTGTCCAACAGAACTCAAATCAGTAAGCTGTTGGCCTTGCTTATCATAAAAGAGCATGGTGGGGATACCATAAATATGAAACGCTTGACGAATCTTAGCTACTTCATCTGTCTTTTCGCTGATATCAACACGAAGATTTATAGAACCCTGCATCGCATTAATAACTGCGGCTTGATTAAAAACATGCTTATCCATGGCTTGACAGTCACTGCACCATCCAGCATAAAACTCAATAAAAACGCGCTCATTATTTGCCTTGGCTTCAGCCAATTTAGTATTAACTTCATTAAGAGTATGCACCTCAATAAATGGAGAACGCGAAACTGATTGAATTAAAGAAGCAGGTGTAAATATTTGATACGTTAAAGCCCCTGCTCCCATTATGGAGAATAGAGCTATAGTCTGCATCAATCGCCCAACTAAGCCTTGTTCCTGACGAAAAGCACCAAAAACCCAAGCATTCATGAGTAAAACAATAATCCACAGTAAATCAGTCCAAAATTGTGATGCAACACGGCTTAATAACCAAACTGCCATGGCAAACATCATGATGGCAAATACTTGTTTGATGCGCACCATCCAAGGTCCTGAGCCAGGTAAAAAACGACCGTATCCAGCTCCTACAATCAACAAAGGCAATCCCATACCCAAGGCTAAAACAAATAACAATAAGCCGCCTTGGAAAACATGATTGCTTTGGGCAATATAGGTTAGGATCCCAATTAAAGGTGCTGTGACACAGGGTGATACAACTAATGTAGATAGGACTCCCATTAAAGTTGCGGAAAAAACACCGTGTTGTCGTGAGCGATGAGAAGTAAAACGTGCAAATACCGGAAATCGAAACTCAAAAACATCCAACAACCATAAAGCCATCAATATAAATAAAAAGCTGAAACTTCCGATAATAATTGGCTGTTGCATTAGAGTTTGTACCGTTGATCCTAACCATGCAGCCAACATTCCTGCTATTGCATAGGTAACGGCCATTCCCAGAACATATCCTAAAGACAATTTAAACGCTTGGGATCCAGTACTAGCACCTTGGCCTGTGATGATACTGGATAGAATAGGCACCATAGGTAGGACACAAGGAGTAAACGCCAGTAAGACACCTAAGCCGAAAAACATAGCCAAATAAAAAAGAGGACTATGATTTTGTATAAACATCATTGTATCAGCAGGATTAGCACCAATACCCGATGCAAAAATAGAATAGGAGAAAAATGTCATCAATAAAGACAAAATTAGTTTTTTCATTTTGATTCCTTAAAAATTATTTTTTAAATTTAAAAATAAAATAGAATCAAATAGGAGGACGATAGATTTCATCCAATGGAGAATTATATTTTGAAAAAATGAGTAAAAAACTTAACAGTCCAATAAGACATTGTACTATTAATTTGGATGTCGCATAAAATTCTTCTTGCAGCCAATAAGGCGCAGAAAAACAACCGTTGTTCACAACCTGTTGTGGCGAACAAGGTGTTACTGCAAAAGAAAGAAGCGCAGGAGAACCTACACTTTGTTTTGGGCATGTTGGCAACTTGAGGGATACAATAAGAAGTGCACCCATAAGTAGCAACATGACAAGCGAGCGATATTTGTCCATTTGCTTACCTTAGCATACAGAATACTAAAAAATCAATTGCTTCCTTATTTTGAAGATTATTAGTAGATATACTCATAACAGATCACGTTCTAGGTAAATAAACAGAAATAGTAATTCAGTGCATGAAAACACCAAATAAGACGAATCTTATTCTTGCAGAGCCAAGATTAGAAATGCGCTTTCTATTTTATGTGGAGCAAACTGCTTGTAACTCATCTGTTCCTAAATTGATAAGGTTGATTTGTGTGCCTGATTCGGCGCTCACAGATAAAGTACTGTTGCTTTTAACCTGAATTAGGGTTCCTTGACCCGTAGATAATTTTTTTCCATTAATAATGCCATTATTTTTTAGTACATTAATTTTAATTTTGCTGTTATTTGTATGCATACTTTGCACAACACATGTAGCATTTAATGTCCAAAGAGTATTATTTGATAGCAATTTGATTTCGTTGGGACTGAGTTTAATTACTTTTTGTGCGTTTGCTTGAAAACAGAATAATTCAAAAATGATAAAAAGAGATAAAGTTAGAGTTTTATTCACGCTGCATCCTTAATGATCTCGACACCAAATAGGTCAATTATTGGATTTAAAGAACATATTTTAACCACAAAATATTAAGGTTTTATTAATTCATATGATCAGCCCTAGTTCGCGCGAATTACCTCAAAATAACTATCGCTCAAAAAAAACTGAGGCCAAGATGATTTCTAAAAACAGTCGTGGTGTTCTTTAATAATTTCATAAATAATTTCATAGAAAAAATGAATATTTTCTAATATCCATTATTAAGAATAGATTCTTCCATGTTGGATGTAGTAAACCAACATACCTAACAGCCCATTTATCATTATTTTTATTGTTCATGGTCGAGTAAAGATAATTTAAGTTTTAAATCTCGAACATCTGGATTACCTAATGTTTCTGGTAAAATAAGCTTAGTTAGTTCTCATACCCATCAGAGATTTAGATTTTTAGGTTATAAATTAAATTATACACTTGCGAACTACTCCATTGATCGACATAATTTGTTTTTCTTTCATTTGAAGAGTTAATAATGGAATTTTTAAGTCAATATGGTATGTTCCTTTTAAAATCTATAACTATTGTCATTGCAATTTTGGTGGTGTTCGCCGGTTTTTTTTCTATTAGCCGCAAACCGAAACATAAGTTAGAAATCACTTCTTTGAATGAACACTTTGACCATATCGCATCCATGATGAGTAAAGAAGTTCTTGGTAAAAAAATTCCAAAGAAAAAAAAGCATAAAGGTGAAGAGCAACCCACTTTATATGTCGTTGATTTTCATGGCGATATCAAGGCATCACAAGTAGAACAACTTCGAGAAGAAATTAATGCGATACTATGTACTGCAACATCTCGAGATGAAGTTCTAGTTCGTTTAGATAGTCCTGGTGGAATAGTGAATAGCTATGGTTTAGCTGCTTCACAATTACAACGTATTCGCGATAGAAATATTCCTCTAACCGTAAGTATTGATAAAATGGCTGCAAGTGGGGGCTATCTCATGGCCTGCGTCGCGAATCAAGTTATTGCCGCTCCTTTTGCAATCATTGGATCTATAGGTGTTGTAGCACAAATACCAAATTTTCATCGATGGCTTAAAAAGCATGATATTGATGTAGAGTTATTAACTGCCGGAGAATACAAGCGAACATTAACACTTTTCGGAGAAAATACTGAGAAAGGTAGAGAAAAAGCTCAGGATGACTTAGAAAAGATACATGCTGCATTCAGAAATTATGTGGCTACTAATCGTGATCAACTGGATATTGATAAAGTATCGACTGGTGAGCATTGGTTGGCAAAAGACGCTTTTGATCTAAAACTCATTGATAAGTTATGTACAAGTGATGACTATCTCTTAGAAAAAATCTCGACTTATAAAGCATTTAAACTTACTGTTCCTCCCAAAACATTTCTGGCAAATAAACTCCTGAAACCAGTAATGCGACTCATGCATCCTTGGGGTTAATCAATGATTAGAAAGTTTTTAAAATTCAGGAAATTAACACAATAATTGATTGAACTGTTGAAATTGGGATAATGGTATATAATTAACTTATATTACAGAGTGGAGTGAGTTATGAGTGACTTTAAATCAAAATTACCTGATCTCAAGGAATTAGCTTCAATGACAAGCAAACTATATACGGACATCAAAAAAAGTGTAGGAGAGATTGTCCAATCTTATAAAGAAAATCGAGTACAGCCAGCAGGAGAAAGTGAACAAGTGAAGACACAACCTCCAAAAGAAGAAATAAAAACTGAAAGTAAACCTGTTCAAGAGAGACAACCTATAAAACAAGAAGAAACACCCAATCCAGAAGAACAAGCTGTCGATGCCCCAATAAAGGATGATAGCAAAAAATAATAATCGTATTATTTTTCATTAATAAGCTATTAGTTCACAAACGCCCAAGCTCTTATCATTGGATTGCTTGCAACGTCGGTTAAGCCTAGACTGAGCTCTTTCAGTCTGGGCTATGAAAAGCTATAGTAAAGATAATCTGTCTAATAGTATTCAACCGGCTATATCATCTCGTATTGAGTTGCATTTACTTTTACTCAGGGCGAGTAAGACCATATTTTCTCATTTTTTCTACTAAAGTGGTGCGTCGCATATTCAAATAATTTGCTGCATGAGCAACAACCCAATCTGATTCATTTAATGCTTGGCTAATAAGAGCTAACTCTGTTTTTACTAAATGTTCTTTTAAATCTATACCTTCCGTACTTGAAGCCGTTGCCTGGTTTATTACCTGCAATAAAGCTTCTCGTTCAGAACCTGATATGTCTAAATCAAAATAGGCAGGTTTATATTCACCACGTATCTTTTGCGGTAGATCTTCTTTGCTCAAAATCCCCTTAGGATACAAAATTGTTAATCGCTCAACTAAATTGGCTAACTCTCTAATATTACCAGGCCAACTATACTCTGACAAAGCAGCCATTGCATCAGGCATTAGATGAACAATTGGCCTGTTTTCACTTTCAATACGTGCAATCAATTCATTAAATAAAAGTGGAATGTCTTCCGTCCTTTCTCTTAATGGCGGCATTTCAATAGGAAACACATTCAGTCTATAAAACAAATCCTCTCTAAATTTTCCTTCTTTGATTGCAGCCTCTAAATTCCTATGGGTCGCGGCTATAATTCTTACATTCACATCAATACTTTTATTAGAGCCAACTCGCTCAAAACAACGCTCTTGCAATACCCGCAACAATTTGACTTGCATAGGTAAAGGCATATCACCTATTTCATCAAGAAATAAAGTACCACTGTTTGCTAATTCAAATCGTCCCTGCCTCGAGGTAATTGCCCCAGTAAATGCGCCCTTTTCATGACCAAATAATTCACTTTCGAGGAGCTCTCCGGGAATAGCACCACAATTAATGGGTATAAAAGGCTTGTTTGCTCTTGATGAAAATGCATGTATATTACGCGCAACGACCTCTTTTCCAGTCCCTGACTCTCCTAAAACCAAAACACTGGCCTCAGTATCTGCTACTTGTTCAATTAACCTGCGCACAGTGCGAATACTCAAACTATTCCCTACTAAGCTCCGAAATAAAGGATTTCTATGGCTGCTAATAGTTATAGACTTTACTGCTTCTTGGGCAATTTTACATTGGTGTAAGGCTTCCATTATTTGCACATAACTAAATGGAAAGGGCTGACAAGAAACAACATTTCGCAAGATACATTGTGTATTATTTAATTGTTGACCAATAACAATGATTGGAATTTTGACAAATTTATTTACTAATGCATCAAGCTCATGCAGAGTTTCTTCCTGTGATTCACTTGCACCAAGAAGAATTATATCTGGATTCGGCTCAGTAAAAATCTGCCATTGACCATACATGCTAACTTCAGTTAATTCACCGATAAAGTCAAGTATAGTGCGTAATTTTTCACCTCGACTTTTATTATTATCAATGATATAAACTTTGTCACTAATACTCATAAACTTATCCTAAGCCCTACTTTTTACATCCTCTCTCTTTCTCTTATAATTAATATAGTAGAAACTATCAATAATTAAATTATCGATAACACACTATCGTTTTAAACGCATTACATAGGTTACCAAAACATAACTCCTCACTCCCTATTGTTTTAGTAGCGCCTACTTGAGTTTCTTTAACAAAAGATTTAGCTCGTATGAAGCCCATTCGATTACAAAAAGAATTTGCAGCACGCATACCACAACCATGCTTTTGGTCATAGCACCAATCTACTCGATAAGCATTATAACGAGGATCAGCAAAACGCTTTTCTCGATAATGATATGATCTTGGTGGGGTATGTGATAAGTCAGTAACACAAGCAATGGTCATAAAACCATTACAGCGCCAACCTTTGCAGCTCGAACCAGTCGCGATGTAGTGTGTTAAACCAATGTTATAAGCGATTTCATGTTGACTTGCATCATCATAACCAAGCATTTGACAATAACGATCAGCCACTAATTTACCGCATTCTTTACCATCAGCAGTACAATAATCTAAACGCTCACCTAAGAAAGTAGGATGCCAAAAACTACGAAAAGCCTTATTTTGCTTTTCAGTCATGTTCGAATAGCCATGTAAGGAACAAAATATAAAAACAAAAAACAAAAAATATCGGAAATTAATCATTAAAAACAATCCTTTAGTGACTATTAATCCATGTTAGCTGATGAGACTATATGACACAAGTATGTAGTATACAGCTTAATCACCATTGATGTATTAAATGTAGCACATCTAATTTCACTCTTAATAAATAAAGATTATTTTTGGATAAATTGTCAACAACGCCTAAACCGAATATAATGCTTGGTATGAAAAAATATTTTATTTTTATTGTCCTATTTGTTGTAGCATTTCCCTACACCAATAACAATGAAATAACCAGCCCTGAGACAGTTGCTGCATCGGGTTATACTATCCAATGTTCACAAAAAGCCCCAACATCTACTATTCGCTGTAATCTAAGTCAGAATTATGTAATACCAACATTATTAAACCTATCTAAAACACTTTCACTGTTATCTCTACTTTCTTTTACACTTTGTTTATTAATTCTATGTACAGGATTTAAAACACGCATCTATAAACCACCTCGCCGTTCTCCAATAGTTAAAACACAATTTTAAATCACTTTTACCAATGATTTTCATCATAAATTGGTATTTATTTGGAGAATTAAATGAAAAATTTATTAAAATATATTTCATTAATTTTAGTAATTTCTTATTGGTCTATATCATCATGGGCTGCAACTCAAATAGAAGGCAATAACGAAAAAAATTATTTTCAATTCGTTATTCCTCAATACCATACAACCAGGCAATCAGGACAAACACTTAACGTATACGTTCGTTATGCATATAAGAAAAACTTGCCAAGCAATAAGTATCCTGATTATCGGGTACTACGTGCAATTATTTTAAAATACCTGGAGCCTTCTGAAGAGCTTCCCGCTGAAGTATTTTGGGAAATTCTTGCTGCACAAATGGGAAAAGAATTGATGGGGAGCTTTTCACTTGATGGCATAAGTATTCAGCTAGAGGTTTTGGACAATCAAAATCCAGAAAGTTATGAACCTGGTGATCATGGACCCACATTTACTATGGGAGACATTGCGCCTTTAGATATTCATCATTAATATTTTCTGAACTTCAGCTCGAGATGAGGGCTCGAGCTGAAATTAAATAGGATTTTCACTATCAATAAATAAATGCTCAAGCTCAAATTGAGATGCTAGATGATTTCCTAAAGCCTGGATTCCATATCGCTCTGTTGCGTGGTGTCCGCAAGAATAATAATGAATGCCCAATTCTTTTGCCTGATAATAGGTCCGTTCTGAAATTTCTCCACTAAGATATGCATCTACACCCAATTGATATGCATTTTCTATAAAATCTTGAGCTCCTCCACTACACCATGCAATATATGTGATGGGTTTATCACTACCCTGAATAAGCAATGGAGTCCGTTGCAACTTTTTTGCTAGAAACGCTGAAAATTCTGTGGGCCCCATTGTTTGCGATAGCTTGCCTGACCACAGCAAATTATCTGTAGTACCTGCACGGTGCATATGAAACAAGTCAACTTCAAACAGTTTAGCCAAACAGGCATTATTTCCAAATTCAGGATGACAATCCAAAGGTAAATGATACGCAAACAAATTTATATCATTTCGCAAAAGCTTATTAACTCGATGTCGCTTCATTCCAGTAATTATTGGCGCTTCGCCACGCCAAAAATATCCATGATGAACCAATAGAGCATCTGCACCCCATGAGATTGCTTGTGAAATGGCATCATCAGAAGCAGTCACTGCAGTGCAAATTCGGCTAATCTGTAATTTACCCTCAACCTGTATTCCGTTAGGTGCATAATCATTATAATGTTCGCAACTCAATAATTGCTGCAGGTATAATGAAAGTTCTTCTCGAGTAATCACCGGTCAGAAACTCGCTTAATATCAGCGCCTAGTAAGGATAACTTTTCTTCTATACGTTCATAACCTCTATCGACATGATAAATGCGCTCAACCGAAGTTTCACCTTCAGCAACTAGGCCCGCTAAAATCAAACTGGCTGAAGCACGTAGATCAGTTGCCATTACTGGTGCACCAGTTAATTTCTCAACACCATTAATTATTGCAGTATTACCATTCAGTTGAATCTGAGCCCCCATACGCTGTAACTCTTGTACGTGCATAAAACGATTTTCAAATATTGTTTCAACTATAGTCGAAGAGCCATCTGCTATTGAATTCATAGCCATAAATTGAGCTTGCATGTCTGTAGCAAAAGCGGGGTATGGAGCTGTAGAAATATTCACTGCTTGAGGACGCTGATTATTCATATTAAGACTTACCCAATCCTCACCAATTGTTAGTTCAGCCCCAGCCTCCTCAAATTTACATAATTGAGATAATAAAGTATCAGGACGCACCCGCTTGACCGTAACATGTCCTCGAGTCAAAGCCCCAGCTGCCAGATAAGTTCCTGCTTCAATTCTATCGGGCATTACAGAATAAACTCCACCAGAAAGATCCGAGACACCTTCGATCTCAATAATTGAAGTTCCAGCACCTGAAATTTTAGCGCCCATTTGAGTTAAAAAATGAGCCAAATCGACCACTTCGGGTTCACGTGCTGCATTTTTAATAATCGTCGTTCCTTCAGCAAGTGTTGCGGCCATTAATATATTTTCAGTGCCTGTTACTGTAACCGTATCAAACATAATACGCTTGCCTTGCAAACGACCACGTCTACATTGAGCGTTAATATAACCATTTTTAACGGTGATATCGGCCCCCATCGCTTTTAACGCTTTCAAATGCAAATCAACAGGTCGTGTTCCAATAGCACATCCTCCAGGCAAAGATACATCTGCTTTACCAAAACGTGCTAGCAGAGGCCCCAACACCAAAATAGAGGCACGCATTGTTTTCACTAAATCATAAGGAGCAACAAATTCATTAACTTGACTGGCATCAACTTGGACGTTCATTTTTTCGTCAACAATTAAATGAGCACCCAATTGACCTAATAACTCCATCATTGTTGTAATGTCTTTAAGATGAGGTACATTTGAAATCGTTACATGATCTCGTGCAAGCAAGCTCGCTGCCATTATTGGCAAAGCCGCATTTTTCGCCCCAGAAATAACCACTTCACCATGTAATGCTTTACCGCCATTAATTAATAATTTATCCATGTTGCTTCCCCCATTCTTCTTTTGTCCACGTCTTCATGTTAATTGCATGAAGCCTACCAGTGGTAATCAGTTCTTTCAGTTGCGCATAAACCCACTGTTGCCTGGCTACTTTGGGTTTATTTAAAAAGATATCACTTACTATGGTTATTTGATATTGATAACCATCCCCCTCCACTTTAACGTAAAAAACATCTTCAATGGCTTTAAATTTCTGTTCGATTTCTTCGTTCTTCAACATTAAAATTAGCTCACAAATTGAAATAAATACAAACTGTTAGGCAATTCAACCGTAAATTCTCAATAATTCCTTGGGAAAACTACTTTTTTCTACGTCCTACTGATTGTTCACAGGATCCTGAGATACTGCATAGAGCCAAATCCTGAATTCTGCGCCCTTTAGAACGTAAGCTACGTTGTTTACACAGTCTTATTAAGAAGTTACATTCAACCTATATTTCTACTCTCCAGATAAAAAGAAAACCCGGGATACGGCTATACCTCCCCCAGGCTACATGTGTAATCAAAGCGTATTATACTGCTTCTAAAATACTCTTTACACCACAAAACTCTGCTAAAGACTGTGTTTCAGCAGGCATTCCAATAACTTCAAAAGCTTTATGACTTTTTTTGCATAGCTTTCTGGCCTCAATGAGTAATGCTAAACCTGCACTATCACAATGTTTTACGTTACTTAAATCAAGAGTAAATAGGCCACTTTTATCGTCCATCAATGCTTGATAAAGGTTGGCTCGCACTTCTACTACTGATTTAAATGTCAGATCTACATCCGGTTTAAAATAAACTCTATTCACAATTAAGAAGCCCTTTTAAGCTGTTTCTTTTCCATTAATTTAATCACATCATCAATACTGGAGTTTTGTAAAGCTTGGGCAAATTGCGATCTGAAGCTTTGCAGCAAACTCACACCCTCAACACTAATGTCATAAATTTTCCATTGGCCATTTTTAGCAACAAGGCTATAAGACAAAGGAATGTTTTGGCCTTCTGTACGAACTATGATACTGTTAACTCGTATGAATCTGGAGTTTAAAGAACCTCTTAAAGGTAAAAACTGCACACTCTCATCAGCATATTGTGCTAAAGGACTAGCGTAAGTACGGATAACAAGACGAGTAAATGCTTTAGAGAATTGTACTCTTTGTGTATTTGTCGCTTTAGTCCATGCTTGCCTCCCTAAAACAGAACGAGACATTCCAACCACATCGACAATAGGCAGTAAATTTGTTTCTACAGCTTTATAGATAATATTAGGGTTGCTTTTCAAGCTGGATTTATTTTCTTTAAGGGTCGCAATAATATTATTAGCCGTCTCCTCTAACATAGGAATAGGAGAGTTTTGTCCAGCACTCATTATCGGAGATACAATCACACCTATAACGAATAAGATGGTTTTTATTATTCTCATGTTTTTAACCCTTATTTTTTAATGTTAAACAGTAATTGACCAATTAAATTTTCTAAAATTATTGCTTCTTGAGTTTTATCAATCACATCTCCATTCTGCAAATAGGGATGATCTTTACTCTCTTCGTCTTCAAACCCTGGCACAATACTAATGTAATTTGAGCCAAGCAAGCCTTCAGTCAAAATTCGCGCTGAGGTATCTTCATAAGGAATTTTTTTATCACTTCTCAAACGCATTGTTACTTTTGCATTAAGTTCACCTGGTTGTAATTCGATATGAGTTACTTCTCCAATTTTAACTCCGGCAACTGTAACAGGTGCCCGAACTTTCAAACCACCAATATCAGTAAAACCTGCAGTTACCTGGTAATGGTCTTGAGACATGAAATTTGAGAAATTACTCACTTTCATGGTCATAACCAATAAGGCCAACACACCAAGCAACATAAACAGGCCAACACTAAAATCTACGTAACGTTGCTTATTCATTTACCAGTCTCCAATCATCATTGCAGTCAACAAAAAATCAAGGCCTAATACTGCAAGCGAAGAATAAACCACTGTTTTAGTCGTCGCCTGGCTAATACCTTCTGCAGTAGGCACACATTCAAACCCCTGGAATACCGATATCCAGGTTACAACAAAAGCAAAAACTAAGCTCTTAATAATACCACTGAGTACATCAATACGAAAATCAACTGCTGCCTGCATATTGGACCAGAAGCTTCCTGCATCTACTCCTAACCAATGTACTCCAATAAAATACCCGCCAAAGACTGCTACAGCTGAAAAAATTAATGCTAATAGCGGTAAAGCAATAAAACCAGCTAAAAATCGAGGATAAATAACTCTGCCTAAAGGATCAACACCCATCATATCCATACTGGATAACTGTTCCGTTGCTTTCATTAAGCCAATTTCAGCAGTCAAAGCAGAGCCGGCTCGACCTGCAAACAGCAAAGCACTGATTACTGGTCCAAGTTCTCTTGAAATACTTAGGGCTAATAATTGGCCTAACTGGCTTGAGGCACCAAATTTTTGCAAAGTATTGTAGCCTTGTAAACCAACGACCATACCAATGAATAAAGCAGAAACAATAATAATTAAACAGGATAATACACCAACAAAATAAATTTGATAACGTACCAAAGACCATAGTTTTGAAATATCTGGTTTCCTGAATAACATAAGAAATAAAAATAAACCAGAACTACCTAAATTTTGTAAGATTCGTGAACCGCGGTTACCTACACGCGCTATGAACTCAAACATCTAATAGCTCCTCTGTATATGGCCTGGCAGGATAATGAAAGCGCACTACTCCATCTGCTTCCCCATGCATAAATTGCTTGACCTGAGGTTCGGTAGATTGTATTAGTTCTTGCGGGGTTCCTTCTCCTATAATTTTTCCACCAAAAATAAGGTAAATATAATCAGCGATTGAACACGTTTCCTCTACATCATGGGAAACAATAATTGTTGTCGTATGCAGCAACTCATTTAATCTTTTAATCAGTCGCACCAAAACTCCTAATGAAATAGGATCTTGTCCAGTAAAGGGCTCATCGTACATCATAAGCTCTGGATCTAAAGCAATTGTCCGCGCTAAAGCAACACGTCTGGCCATTCCACCAGACAACTGGGCCGGCATCAAGTCAACGGCTCCTCGTAAACCAACAGCCTCAAGCTTCATCAATACAATGTTTCGCAACATGGATGCATTTAATTGCGTATGTTCTCTTAAAGGAAAAGCAACGTTCTCAAATACTGATAGATGGGTAAACAAAGCAGAGCTTTGAAAAAGAAGTCCCATATTACGTCTTGCTTCATATAAGGCTTTGCGAGGCAATTGATGAATATTTTGCCCGTTTACATGAATAACACCACTATCGGGCTTTAACTGTGCACCAATTAGCTGCAATAAAGTCGTCTTTCCAGAACCACTTGGTCCCATGATCGCAGTAATATTACCCCGTTTAACGTTCATATTAATGCCATCGAAGATGCGGCGATTCTCACGAGTAAATATTAAATTCTTTATTTCAACCCAATTTTCAGGCATGCTCTTTAGTTTCCGGTTCAACCAAAAGTAGGAGTATATACTGGATCACAAAAAAAAATGAGTTATTTAATTCTATTTATTCAAATGTTTTTTTGTTAGAATCAAAATTAAACAAAAAAACAAAAAATAAGCTTATGAATTTTTGTAAACTTGGACTTGCCGTTATTGAAACCGAAGCACAAGCTGTATTCGAATTAAGCCAACGAATTGATAACCGATTTGAAAAAGCATGTGAGTTACTGCTTTCCTGTAAAGGACGGATCGTTGTAACTGGCATGGGAAAATCAGGACATATAGCCAATAAAATTGCTGCTACTTTATCAAGTACAGGCAGCCCTTCATTTTTTATGCATCCAGGTGAAGCAAGTCATGGTGATTTGGGAATGATTACACGACAAGACACCGTGATCGCCATATCCCACTCAGGCAATACTGTTGAACTAGTCACCTTACTTCCTTTATTAAAGCGATTAGAAATACCACTTATCACCTTAACCGGTAATCTTGAATCTGCTTTAGCAAAAGCATCCGATGTGAACTTAGACGTCAGCATTAAACAAGAAGCGTGCCCACTCGGGTTAGCGCCTACAACCAGTACAACAGTAGCATTGGTAATGGGAGATGCGCTAGCAATCGCTCTTTTACAAGCCCGAGGGTTTAGCGAAGAAGATTTTGCTTTATCTCATCCTGGAGGTTCTTTGGGCAAACGACTTTTATTACGTATTGATGATCTCTGTCATCAAGGAGAACAATTGCCCCTTGTTCCTGAAAATGCGACTGTTAGCGAAGCACTTATTGAAGTAACCGATAAAAAACTCGGGATGACTTGTGTTATTGATAATAAAGGATATCTTACTGGTATCTATACCGATGGAGACATTCGGCGAACTTTGACACGTCAATATGACATTAACACTACTCCAATTAAAGAAGTAATGACACGTAATGCACGCACTATTTACAAGGGAATGCTTGCGGCCGAAGCCTTGGCTATGATGCAAAAATACAGTATAACGTCACTAATTGTAATTGATGAAGAAAAAAGGCCTGTTGCCGTGCTTCATCTTCATGATTTGTTAAAAGCTGGTGTTTTTTAATGATCAAGTTAATAGAACACGCGAAAAATATAAAATGCCTCATCTGTGATCTCGATGGTGTACTGACAGATGGTTTTTTATATATTGATACTCACTGTAATGAGCAGAAAACATTTCATATTCATGATGGTGTTGGGTTAAAACTACTCATGGCAGTCGGCATTGAAGTCGCTGTTATTACTGGTTCTCGTAATCCATTAGTTGATCATCGAATGCAACAATTAGGTATTCTTCATTATTATAAAAATAAAATAGATAAAAAAGAGGCTTATAATCAACTCAAAATGACATTAAACCTAAAAGATGAACAATTCGCTTATATAGGTGACGATATTCCAGACATCCCTATTATGCAACAAGTAGGACTTAGTGTTTCTGTTGCTGATGCAACATACTTAGTTAAAGAAATTGCCATGTGGCAAACTACTTTACCAGGCGGTCGTGGCGCTGTACGTGAACTATGCGACTTTATTCTTAATGCACAGAATAAAATGGATTTAGCTATAGCAGGTTATTTAAAACAATGAACGCAGCAAAACAATTCATGTGGCTTTTTTTTACATTAATTCTTCTGGCTTGTTCAGGATGGTATTACAGCCATTCAACAACAATAATACGTCTGGATCATGACACTTTGGCAAATTCAGTAGATACTACAATTTCTCATGTAACAGTACGCCAGTTTAATCAAAAAGGCACTCTAACGAATTTATTAACCGCGCCACTCATGCAACATATTCAAAAGGGCAATGTTTATTTATTTGAAAATCCTCATATTATTGTAAGTCAAGATGAACAACCACCTTGGGACATTCGCTCAGAAAAAGGCAGATCGATTGAGGGAGGTAAGCAAGTTACATTTCTAGGTAACGTGATTGTACATCAGAAGCAAGGCAATAAATCCCAAGAAAGCACTTTAAAAACAGAAGAAGTAACCTACTTTCCAAAAGAAAAAAAAGCAATTTCTGACGTTTTAGTAACTTATGAGCAATCAGGTAATGTCGTTCAATCTACTGGAATGAATGCTTATCTAGAGGAAAAGCGAGTAGAGTTACTTCATCGAGCCCGAGGAAGTTATGTTCCAGCGAATGGTTAGTTATAGTGTGTCACACCACTGTTTTAAATGGTGGTTCGGTTTATGGTTCCTTTTGACATGTGCTTGCTCTTCATATGCATTGTCTGAAGATAAAGAAAAAGTAATGCATGTAATGGCCGACTCAGCAGATTTGAGTCAACAACAACATAAAGGTGTTTATACCGGTAATGTTGAGTTGATACAAGGGACAACAAATCTACGGGCCACTAAAGCAATCACTTTAGGTAACGACAAGAATCAGCTTGTTGTAGCCATAGCCAGCGGAATTCCAGGACAGCAAGCTCATTATTGGACAACAACAGATCCTAAAAAACCGCCCCTTCATGCATATGCTGATACCATCCGTTATTACCCACTACGGCATTTAATTGAATTAATAGGAAATGCACGAGTTGAACAAGGAAATAACTCGTTCTCTGCAACCAAAATAAGTTATGATACTGAAAAACAGCATGTTTTATCTCAGGGCGATGGCAACAAAAGAATAATGATTATTTATCATCCAGAAAAGAAACCATCATGAGTATTCTAGAAGCACGAAACCTCAAAAAATCCTTTAAATCGCGAACAGTGGTTGATGGAATTACCCTTCATATAAACAAAGGCGAATGTGTTGGTTTGCTAGGACCTAATGGTGCTGGAAAAACGACTTGTTTTTACATGATAGTAGGACTACAGGCTTGTGATGAAGGTCAAATTTTCTTATCCGAAAAAGACATTACATCAAGTGCCATGCATCAACGAGCTCGTTTAGGAATTAGCTATCTCCCCCAAGAAGCCTCTGTATTCCGTAAGCTTACTGTTGCAGAAAATATTATGGCGATACTAGAATTGAGATCTGATTTAAGTGAGCAAGCTCGAGAAGAAAAACTCGATCTTTTACTTCAAGAATTTCATATTTCCCATCTAGACAAAAGTTTAGGTATGTCCTTATCAGGAGGAGAGCGACGGCGTGTTGAAATTGCTAGAGCTTTGGCCATAGAACCCTCTTTTATTCTACTCGATGAACCTTTTGCTGGGGTTGATCCAATTTCGGTCATTGATATAAAAAAAATTATTCAACATTTATGTAATAAAGGCATTGGGGTACTCATCACTGATCATAATGTAAGAGAAACCTTAGATATCTGTGAACGCGCCTATATTGTCAGTCAAGGAAAAATATTGTGTGAAGGAACACCGGATATTATACTGGCTAACCAACAAGTAAGGGCTGTTTATCTAGGTGAAGACTTTACTTTATAAAACTCAGGGCGTAGCTCAGTGGAACTCGGAACTATAAAGCGACTACTTTAAACTACGATTATTAATTCAAATTTTAATTTAACATGTTACTTATCATCGATAACTACGACTCATTTACTTACAATCTAGTGCAATATTTCCAATGTTTAAATCAAGAAGTAATTGTTTTCACACATGATCAAATTAGTTTGACGCAAATAAAGAAGCTTAATCCCAGCTACTTAGTGATTTCCCCTGGGCCCAAAGCACCTAAGGATGCTGGTATTTCCATGGAAGCAATTTATAATTTTTATCAAGATATCCCTATATTAGGAATTTGTCTTGGACATCAATGTATTGCAGAAGTTTTTGGCGGTAAAATTATATCCGCTCCAGAAATAGTACATGGGAAAACATCAACTATTATACATAATCAGCAAGGTATATTTGCAAATATACCAAATCAATTCACAGCAACCCGTTATCATTCCCTAGCCGTTGATAAAGACAGTCTGCCTGATTGTTTCTCGATTGATGCATGGGCAGATAATACCATTATGGCAATTTCACATCGTCAATATCCTATTTTTGGTCTACAATTCCATCCAGAAGCTATATTAAGCCAGCATGGACTAAAACTATTAGATAATTTTTTAAAATATGAAACCTAATCTTCTATTTGAACACCTAATTGCTAAAAAAAATTTAAGCCCTGAGCAAGTGCAAGATGTTCTTCGTGCTTGTATGTCTGGTGAATATAGTGATGCTCAAATTGCTACTTTTTTAGCACTGATGCGTATGAAAGGTGAAACTACCGATGAGCTAATTGCTGCTGCAGAAGTCATGCAGCAATTAGCTCATTATATAAAATTAGATACAAATTTAATTGACATAGTAGGTACTGGTGGAGACGGAAAAAATACGTTTAATGTTTCTACTGCCTGTAGTTTTGTAGTTGCAGGTGCGGGATTTCCTGTTGCGAAACATGGCAATCGCTCAGTCTCCAGTCGTAGTGGTAGCGCCGATTTATTAGAGAAAGCAGGATTCATACTTAATCTTACAGATGAGCAAATGCAAATTTGCATGAAACAATGTGGCTTAACATTTTTATTTGCCCCTCATTATCATCCAGCGATGCAATATGCTCGAGCAGCTCGTCAACAATTAGGAATTAGAACTTTATTTAACTTACTTGGTCCATTAATTAACCCTGCTCGTGTAAAAAGGCAAGTTGTAGGAGTATTTTCAGCAACTTGGCAAAAACCCTTGGCCTCTGTTCTTGCTCATTTAGGAAGTGAAAGAGCCTTAGTAGTTAGTTCTCAAGATGGTTTAGATGAAATCAGTATTGCAGCCCCTACAAATATAGTTGAATATCGAGAGGGTAGATACAATCATTGGATTATTAATCCTGAAGATTATGGTATCAAACATCGTTCTTTAAATGAAATTATTGTTGACTCACCGACTCAAAGTTTGGACTATATCCAAGCAGTATTTTCCGGAAAATTAGGGGCTGCACGAGATATAGTATTATTAAACTCTGCAGCAGCTATTTATTGTGCAGGTAAAGATTTATCTTTTGAACAAGCATTAGAACACGCTAAAATCGCTATAGATAGTGGTAAAGCCAAGCAATGCTTTATACAACTTCGACAATTAACTCAAACTTTAAACAAAGAATCAAATCATGAATAGTGTACTACAGCGTATTACGCAACAAAAATTAGAAGAAATCAGTTTAGCTAAGAAAAAAAAGCCTTTAGATTTACTAAAACAACAACCAATCATGGAGCAAAGAAATTTTCTTACTGCCCTACAAACTAAAGAAACACCAGCCATTATTGCAGAAATTAAACGAGCATCCCCCAGCAAAGGACTAATTAGAGAAGATTTTAATGCAGCAGAAATTGCAACAATATATGCGCGTCATGGAGCACGTTGTCTCTCTGTACTTACTGATATTGACTTTTTCCAAGGTCACCCCGATTATATAGCTCAAGCAAAAATGCATTGTAACTTACCCATATTACGTAAAGATTTTATTCTTGATACCTATCAAATTTATGAAAGCTTAGCTTTAGGTGCTGACTGTATTTTACTTATTGTCGCCTTACTTGATGATGTTGAGTTAATTGAGTTTTGCCAATTGGCTCAGGAGCTTGGTATGGCTGTCCTTGTAGAAAGTCATACTCAAGAAGAACTCGAACGCGCTTTACGTTTACCTACTCCATTAATAGGAATCAATAATCGTAGTCTTCATACATTTGATACAAATATACAGTTGAGTATTGATTTAAAACACTATATTCCCAAAGACAGAATAACTATTACTGAAAGTGGAATTAATACTCATGCAGATATTCGTTTGATGCAATCTCATGGCATAAATACTTTTCTTGTCGGAGAAAGTTTAATGAGGGCTAAAGATATAGGTAATGCATTAGATCAACTCATCAATGGAAACTAATAAGAGGTGTAAAGCAATAGCACACTAAGCTTAAAAAACGGATCTGTTCGAGGCATGCTTTGATTTTGGCGAAATGACGAATTTAATATTGAATAAAAATGATCTTTATACAGCAGAACATCGATCAAGTATACGATGACTTCCAAAGTATCATTTTCATGCAAAACCGTATCCAATAAATATCGTCTAGGCCACAACATTCCAGACATGCCTCATATAGACCTGTACGGTGCAAATTACTATTCTAAATCTGGTTCTGTGGGCTCTAATGGCTCAGGTTCAGGTAATCCAGGATCATCTGGCTCAAAAGGCTCTGGATTTTCTGGATACTCATTCGGCACACTAGGAAACTCATCAGGTTCTGGTATTTCATCGCCGTTTTTCAAAATAGATCCTTTATTTTGTTTAAGATTATAAAAAATTATAGCAAAGGAAATAAAATGAAAGTAGCTGTTATCACCGGTGCTGCAAGTGGAATTGGATTAGCATTAACCCAAGTTCATTTACAACGAGGGCATTTTGTAGTTATGGTGGATAAGGATAGCGTTAAACTTAAAAATGAAGCCACACGATTATTGGCTTTATTTCCAGAAAAAATTTTGGAAGTTTCTTGTGATATAACCAAGCCAAACCACGTGAGTCAATTGGCTCAACAGGTTCAATTCGAGTTGGGACGTATCGATTGGATTTATAATAATGCAGGTATTATAGGTCAATTAAGCCCGATTTGGGATTTATGCCCTGAACACATTCAAAAAGTAATGGACGTTAATTTATTTGGAATGATTCATATGATTCAGGCGTTTACGCCCTTCTTATTTCAACAAACATTTTATTCACATATCATTAATATAGCCAGTTTATATGCTCTTTGTACGGGTTCACAGACAGCTTCTTATTCTATGTCAAAACATGCAGTTTTAGCGCTATCTGAATCTTTATATTTTGATCTAGAACGTATGAAAAAACCGGTAAATGTCTCCATAGTTTTTCCTTCTTTTACTGATACAGCGCTGTTATCTCACAGCGAACATGCTCACTCACAATTCCAAGAAATATTAAAATCACTTTTGTCTCACTCACGACCTGCTCTTGATATAGCTGAATATATAATAAACGAAGTTGAACAAAAAAAATTCTATATTTTTCCTGATGCAGAAGTTAAAGGATATTGTGAAGAACGAACTAAGGCCATGATATTTCAAGAAACACCACATGTGACTAACATTGAAAAATTAATGAGTGCCCTTATTAAGCGACAATCTAAAAACTCATCATAGATATTCAATCATATTTGATTTCTGCTTCAGTTGATTGCTTCATGTTGTGCTAAAGCCCACAATATGTAATAGGTCACCCCTAATAAACTTTAAAGAAGTTTATTAGGAGAACTGATCCTCTTTATATTCTAACCAAAGCTACCGCCAAAAG
>NZ_LNYU01000054.1:91085-234515 GCF_001468135.1 Legionella santicrucis
TACCACCATTTGTACGATAGAGGTTGCTGCACCACACAAAGCGGAGGTAAGGGTAAACCCTATAATTGATAAAAGAAGGTAGGCTTTTCGGCCAAACCTATCTGTAAAATAACCGGTTAAAGGCATGAAAATGGCAGAAGCTACTAAATAACTGGTTAAGGTCCAGGTTATTTCATCGGGGCTTGCGCCTAATGAACCCTGCATATGAGGCAGTGCGACATTAACTATGGTCGTGTCCAATACTTGCATCAGGGTAGCTGCCATGATGGCTACGGTAATTATCCAGCGTTGTGAGGCGGATAAAGAGTCCGAAGGATTATTCATGAGGTTTTACTCACTTGCTTGGACTGTAAATCGATGGATACCTTGGCTGAAGTGCCCAGGCGCAAAGGATATTGGGAGTCCGGTTTGATGATTTGCACGCGGACAGGGACGCGTTGTGTTACTTTGACCCAGTTTCCAGTGGCATTTTGTGGTGGCATTAATGAAAACGCCGTGCCGCTTCCACCGCTAATGCTGTTGACCACCCCAATGAATTGTTTATGGGGATACATGTCGATTTTAATGGTTGCTCGTTGATTTGGTTGGATGTGTTCCAGTTCTGTTTCTTTAAAATTAGCATCCACCCAAAAGGTGGTGTCATCAATCATCGCAAACAGGGGCTGGTTTTCTGAAACGACATTGCCCACCCTGAGAGACAGGTTGCTCACCCAACCACTTGTTGGAGCGAGCACACGGGCATAGGATAGTCTCAATTTGGCTTCTTTGAGTTTGGCTTCTGAAAGTCTCAAAGCTGCTTTGGCGCTTTTAAGTTTTGCTTTAACATCATCTCCGGCTTGACGAGACATCACTTCGCTTTTGACTAACTCTCGGGTTCGAATGGAAGTGGCTTCGGCATGTTGCAGATTGGTCTTATCAATGAGATATTGGGCCTCAGCTTGTTCCACTGCGACTTCAAAAGGCGTGCGGTCTAACTCAAACAGCAGTTGCCCTTTTTCAACAAATTGATTGTTCTCCACATAGAGGTGTTTTACCGGGCCGGTTACTCGGGATGCAATTTGGACTACATTTCCATTAATATAGGCATCTTCTGTACTGACATACCGTTGAGCAAGAGTCCAGAAATAAATGCTGGCTAAGGTGATTAATGTGAGACTTAAGACGATTAGAAAACGTTTCCATGAATGCGTTTTATTGCGCCACTTGTGCAGGATTGATTTCTTCAGAAGGGTTGGGTTATTCATAAGATTCCTCGGCGGTTTTCTTAATTTTTTGTAGTGTGGCAATACATGCTTCTAATTCTGCTTCAGATAAAGGAGCAAGTAATTCCTTAGAAAGTTCCTCTGCGGTATTTTGTATCTGGTCAAGAGTCAATGTGGCTTTTTCAGTAAGGCAGATGACTTTGACGCGGCGATCGTAGTCTGCATCTTGTCGAATCACCCATCCTTCTTTAGTGAGGCGATCGATTAAACCGACAATAGTCGGCGCCTCAATGCCTAGCTTTTTAGCAAGTTGGATTTGTGTCAATGGGTATTTCGTCATGGAGAGAAGGAGCAATGCCCGCCATTTTGCCTGGCTAAGGCCTAATGGTTTTAAGCGTTTATCAAGTAAATTTCGCCAAGTGGCTGCGGTTTCATATAATACCATAGGGAACGCGTTCATATTGTATAGCCCGTTGTTAACTAATGATTTGTAACTCATTTCATTTAATTCTAAAATTTTCTCTGACTTAGTTAAAAAAGGAAAAAGTATTTCAATTCATTCACAGAGCGAATGACCCCCATTTTTTGCACATTCCTTATTTTTGCTAGTTCATTAATCCACCTCATTGATTCCTAATAAACAAGGTGCACGAGGTTTAAGGATAGAGCCCTCCACCTAAAGCAAGATACAGTTGAATGGTGTCTTGATACCTTTGTGCTTGAGCATTGACATAGCCCAAACGCGATTGAGCATACAATCGTTCCGCATCAAGCACTTCTAAAACGCCAACCACGCCTGCAGTAAAGCTCAATCTGGCCACACGTAGAGACTCTTTGGCGGTCAGCACCGCTTTTTTCTGTAATGCAAGTTCCTCTGCATCGTGTTTTAAGGCATACAACAGGTCGCTCACTTGATAAAATGCTTTAAGTACTATGTGTTGGTATTGAGCCAAAACCGATTGGTAGGCATGGATGGAGGCTCGGCGTTGTGCACGCAATGTCCCTCCAGAAAAAACAGGAGTTGTTAAATTACTCAAAAGACTCCATGCATTAGGAGAAATACTTGATAGAGCGCTGGGAATTACTCCCTCCTGTAAGAGTGTGGCAGAAAGGGTGATGTTGGGATAAAGACGTGCCGTAGCGATTCCAACATCCGCACTGGCTGCATGCAAACTCGCTTCCGCAGCGAGGATATCCGGCCTTTTATGAGCAAGCGTTGATGGCAGTTCTAATGGCAGTTTTTTAGGCAAAGTAAAGTCTTTTAACTGAAAAACTAAATCCTTCTGTGAACGCGGTGGCAGTGTACCTAAAAGAACATTGAGTGTGTTTTGTGCAACACGAAGTTGTTGATAGAGAGAGGGCAATAAAGTTTCATCATTGGTTAACTGGCTTTGCGCGCTTAAAACATCACTTCGAGAAGACGAACCCACACTAAAGGATTTTTGAATCAGCTGTAGATTTTTCTTGTCATCCTGGATAATGTCCTTAAGTACATCGATGCGTGCTTTTATTGTCGCAAGGGTTAAAGACGTTGTGGCGATGTTACCGGTTAATGTCAAAAATGCGGCATCCAGCTCATGTTGTTGATATAAAGCTAATGCCTTTTGCTTTTCAATGGTGCGACGTGTTCCACCAAAGACATCGAGCGTATAAGAAGCATTAGGACCTATTTGATAATAGGAAAAGGGTTCAATTCGGAGATTAACGGGTCCAAATGTGGCAGGACCATATTGTTGCCTTCCGACGGTCGCATTGAGCCCGGCTTGAGGCCATAACTGGCCTTGGGAGGCCGCAACCAACTCTTTGGCTTGTGCCAAGGATTCTCGCATGGCCGCCAGAGAATAATTATGCTGGATGCCTTGCTCCATCAGGTGATTGAGCGCTGGGGAATGAAATTCTTTCCACCAGGTTCGTGACGTTTTATTCTTCAGTGCTACGTGTTGATTGCCCAATTGATATGTTGATTTAGAGGTGTAGGCTTGGTTTCTTAATGGTGAGGGTCTTACAAAATCAGGCCCAACAGTGCATGAGCATAAAGCCATTGCCCCTGTTAACCCAATCAACTTGTGGTAAGCGGATTTCATATGCTTCTCCATTTCAATCTGGAGGACACAGGGTGGATAGGGATTCTCTTACAATCAAGGGATGTTGCCCCAGCAGGTTTTAAGTACGATTTATTCATGACCTGCCCTACTCTGAGTCGCTTAATTGACGTCTCAAAGAGGGTAGGATGCTGCGTAAGGAGCAATGGATTTTTTACCCTTAAGAAGGGGAATAGCCAGGCTCGATGGGCCTGACCAAAATTCAACTGTTTTGAGATTGTATCGAGCAAATAGAGCCAACCAAGGCTAATTTCATGCACTAACAGAGTGAAGCGCCTCATTTCCAAAAACCAATTAACAAACTAATAATTAGCATGCTAACATAAATTAAAATCAAGCGATAGAGGATAAGCGCTTAAAATATTATCTCAATTAGTGAATTAGAGCGGATGGCTTCTTCTTTCTCCGCAAAGCTTTATTTATTTGGATTAAGTAAGCTATGATGCAAGGTGGCTGCGATTAGAGAATTTATTCACAAGTTGCAGTGATAGAACAAGAATTAACTCTTTATTTTCTCGAAAAGGCAACACCTAATTCCATTGCTGGAGCAACAAATTGAATATTTTTCTGGCCATAGGGCTCTTTATCATAGGACTTCTATTGGTGATTTGTTTTGCTGAGAAACTGGTGAAAGGAGCCGTGGGAACTTCGGCCAGTTTTGGAGTTTCTACTTTTTTCATCAGCGTTGTTTTTATTGGTTTCGACCCAGAAAACTTAGCCATTGGAGCCGTCGGTGCGTTTAACGAAATGGCAGGCATTGCCTTAGGTTCAATCATCGGTGCCACCATGGTCGCGATTGCACTAGCCTTTGGCATCACCGCATTAATTGCACCGATGACATTTAAGCAAACACCAAAACGTATTCTTATTTTACCTAACCTAGCTATTCTTCTATGGGGGCTATTCGCATTAGATGGGGAACTTTCGAGAATCGATGGCTTGATTTTATTTGTAAGCTTTATCCTTTCAGTCTTTTACCTCTTATGGCTCCATAAAAAAGGGTATGACATCAAGCCATCTCATGAACTTTCTGAAACCATAGACTCGGTCAAAAAAGAAGAACGGTGGAAATCTTTAGGATTACTTCTCTTCTCTCTAGTAGCCATTCTTGTGGGGAGTGAGCTCATCGTTATGGCATCTAAAACCATGATTCGATATTTTGGACTTTCCGGCACCTTTTTCGGAATGATTATTCTTGCTTTTTTAGTCAGTATTGAGGAAATAGCCAGGGAATTGCCTGCAGCACTTAAAGGAAGAGCGGAAATTAGTTTTGGTAATGTGGTCGGTTCAATTTTTGCATTTTTTTTATTTAATGCAGGTATTATTGCCATGATAAAACCCGTGAAGGTCAATCAGCAAACATTAATTTTCTATCTGCCTTTTTGCTTGTTCACCATGGTCATAATCTCTCTTTTTATGTTAACACAGCGGATATCACGATGGATGGGCGGCGTCTTGGTTTTTTTATATCTCATCTTCGCTGTAGGAGGATATTTTCTTTTTTAAATTTCTACTTGATTATTAATCAATGTTATTTGTCATGGGTTATCAGTCAAGAAATGAAGAGGTCATGTTGTCATCGACCCAAATGGTATTGCCATGATTTTTTTTAGCCTTGTAGCAGGCGTCGTCCGCTTTTTTTAGCACGCTATTGATGGATAACGAGTTCTTGGTTAATTGGGTGATGCCCACAGAACAACCAAGTGATGAATGATTAGGGAGTTTTTCTTTGGTAATCCGAGAAGTCGTTTGAATGATTTTCTGTCCGATAGACTTGGCTTTAGTTAAGGGGATGTTTTCAACCAATACCACAAATTCATCGCCACCATAGCGGGCAATGATGTCTTCTTCTCGAAGTTGTTGTTTTAATAATTGACCAAAGCGCTGTAAGATTTGGTCCCCGAAATCATGGCCATATTCATCATTGATTTTCTTAAACCCATCTAAATCAACAAACATGACCGTTAACTGTCCAGTGTTTAATTTGATTTTTCTAAAGCGATTGTCCAAAATTTCCATTAAATAATGACGATTGAAGCATCCGGTGAGTTTATCGTGTTCTGCATTATAACGAATTTTTTCATATTCTAACTTCAAATTATCCATGGTTTTGATTTTTTCAATCGTTTTTGAACTCAAATAACTCATCCAAAACACATAAAAACCCCCTAATAAAAAAAGGGTGGCGTAAAAATAATTCGTAAAAAACTCATTAATCAAAAGGGTGTAGACAATGACAAAAAGAAAACTGCCTATAAAAAAACAAATAAGCACAAGATTGGCTATCCATTGGTAATGATAATACGATGCTTTTTTGATAAGCGGCCAAACCACGATGGCTCCTCCTAAAAGGAAAAAAATCCCTATAATAATCATAATGAGTGTAAAATACATTTGTCTTAAATCATTAAGTGAATTAATTTTAATATAGCAAAAATAACTTAAATCAGTTTTATGCCAAACAACGTGCGGACTTTGGAATGCACCTCATACCGGTACATTAAAAGAGATTATTGAAAATAAGGATGAACATGGCCGTCGGAAGGAAACAAAAATGGTTATGGGGAATTGTTATTGGCGGTTTATGCCTTATGCTAATACCCATTTTTTGGTATTATTATCACCCCAATCCAATGGGAGAAGGTTTTGCCAGTGGTAATGGGCGTATTGAAGCCGTAGAGATTGATATTGCAACCAAAATTCCTGGACGAATAGAAACCATCCTGGTGGATGAAGGTGACTTTGTAAAATCAGGTCAAGTTCTGGCTAAAATGGATACGGAAGTATTAGAAGCACAGCTTAGAGAAGCCAAAGCACAGAATAAAGAAGCCAAGAGCAAAGTCATTAGTGCCAAAAATCAGGTCATTCAACGAAAAAGTGAAAAAGAAGCCGCATTAGCTACCGTTGCTCAACGCGAAGCAGAGCTCGATTTGGCGCAAAAACGCCTTTCCCGTACTGAAAAATTGGTCACTAAAGGGGCTGCGTCACTGGATAGTCTTGATGAGGCCCGTGCTCATTTCTATAGCGCACAAGCCACTCTCCATGCTGCCAAAGCGCATGTTGCTTCCGCTGATGCATCGATTGCAACTGCTGAGGCAGAAGTTGTCGCCGTAGAGTCCTCTGTCGATGCGACCCAAGCGACCATCGAGCGTATATCAGCAGATATCAACGACAGCACTTTAATCGCTCCCTGTGATGGACGTATCCAGTTTCGGGTTGCGCAACCAGGAGAAGTGCTCAGCGCAGGAGGCAGAGTATTGAACATGGTTGACTTAAGTGATGTGTATATGGTTTTTTTTCTTCCAACAGAGCAAGCAGGTAAAGTACAAATCGGCGCACCAGTTCATTTAATTCTTGATGCGGCACCCAACTATGTGATACCGGCTAAGGTGACTTTTGTCGCCAGTGTGGCGCAATTCACACCTAAAGCCGTAGAAACGGCCAGTGAACGAGAAAAACTGATGTTCCGTGTTAAAGCCCGTATTGCACCTGAATTGCTGAAAAAATATATCGCCTTAGTCAAGACAGGGCTGCCAGGGATGGCTTATGTTCAATTAGATCCCAAAAGCAAATGGCCCGCGGCGTTGGAAGTTAAAATAAATGTCAAATAACAAGGCCTCCAATAATGGGGTTGAAAAACCGGTTTGTGAAATCAATAACCTGAGTTTGTGGTATGGTAAAACTTGTGCCCTGGATAACATTACTCTTAAACTGCCTTCTGGTTGTATTGTTGGCTTCATTGGGCCAGATGGTGTTGGAAAATCCAGTCTGTTTTCACTCATTGCTGGAGCCCGCGTCATTCAACGCGGACAAATTTTTGTTCTTGGTGGCAATATGGCGAGTAGCTCTCATCGTGAAGCCCTCTGCACGCGCATTGCTTATATGCCTCAAGGCTTGGGGAAAAATCTGTATCCTACCCTTTCAGTATTTGAAAACATCGATTTCTTTGGGAGTCTTTTTGGCCATAGCCGTGAAGTGCGACAATACTACATTACCCGTTTGTTGGATAGAACAGGGTTATTCCCTTTTCGAGACAGGCCAGCAGGTAAGCTGTCTGGAGGGATGAAGCAGAAACTTGGATTATGTTGTGCTCTGATTCACACTCCCGATCTGTTAATTCTGGATGAGCCTACGACAGGAGTGGATCCCCTTTCAAGGCGTCAATTCTGGGAGCTCATTGAGACGTTGCGTGCTGAAATGCCGAAAATGAGTGTTCTGGTGGCCACTGCATACATGGAGGAAGCGGCGTGTTTTGATTGGCTGGTTGCAATGAATGCTGGAAAAGTCTTGGCTTCAGGGACTATGAGTGACCTGTTGAGGCAAAGTCGTACTCATTCTCTGGAAGAAGCGTTTGTTGCCCTCTTACCCGAGCAGCAGCGACAAATGCACCCCATGGTAATAGAACCCCGCTCATCCACTCAAAAATCGGAAGTAGCTATTGAAGCAACCGGTTTGACCAAACGCTTTGGTGATTTTGTCGCAGTAGACCACGTCAATTTTTGTATAGAGCGTGGCGAAATTTTTGGGTTTCTTGGCTCGAATGGTTGTGGCAAAACAACGGTTATGAAAATATTAACCGGTCTGCTTCCTGCCAGCGAGGGTCAAGCTTCGCTATTTGGACAATCTGTTGATTCAAACGATCTGATGATACGTCAACGCATTGGCTATATGTCCCAATCTTTTTCGCTGTACACGGAATTAACGGTTCATCAAAATCTCATGTTGCATGCCAAATTGTTTCGTTTGCCCGCCCATAGCATTCCCAAACGCATCAAACAATTGCTCGAAAAATTCTCTTTGTCTGACTATGAAAATGAACGGCCTGACTCATTACCACTAGGTCTTCGTCAAAGGCTTTCTCTTGCTGTAGCCATTATCCATCAACCCGATATACTCATTCTTGATGAACCGACTTCTGGTGTTGATCCGGTTGCTCGCGATATATTTTGGCAATTAATGCTTGATTTATCCCGACAGGATAAAGTAACCATTTTTATTTCTACCCATTTCATGAATGAGGCAGAACGTTGCGATCGCATTTCGCTGATGCATGCCGGTAAAGTATTGGTTAGTGAAAATCCAGTCAAACTCATCCAACAAAGACAAGCCTCTTCGCTAGAAGAAGCCTTTATCAGCTATCTAGAAGAGGCCATGAAGAAGAAGGAGGTGAATCCTTCAGGGCAACATCCTGCAAAACCAATCATGAGCTCTTTATCTGAACACCCCAAAATCATTCCTGCAAAAAAATATTTCAACATCAGACGCATGTTCAGCTACAGCCGTCGTGAAGCGCTCGAACTGATACGCGATCCAATTCGTGCAACTCTTGCGCTTTTGGGAAGCATTCTACTGATGATCATTATGAGTTATGGAGTTACTCTGGATATCGAACAGTTAACCTTTGCAGTTCTTGATCGGGATCAAACGAATGCCAGCCACGCTTATGTTCTTAATATAGCCAGCTCGCACTATTTTAAAGAACTCCCTCCCATCTTGGATTATAAAGAAATGGATCAACGTATGCGAAGCGGAAAATTAAGCTTGGCATTGGAAATCCCAAGTGGGTTTGCCCGTGACATCAATAAAGAGACTCCCGTACAAGTTGGGGCATGGATTGATGGAGCAATGCCTACCCGTGCAGAAACCATTCAGAGTTATGTGTATGGAATGCATCAGCATTGGTTAGTGAATAGTTGGCCTTATTTGACTCATCAAAAATCGGAGGAGTTCTTCAATATTGAGCCTCGTTTTCGTTATAACCCGGATGTGAAAAGTTTACCTGCCATGGTTCCAGCCGTCATTCCTATCCTATTGATGTTAATCCCGGCGATGTTGATGGCACTTTCTGTGGTGCGAGAAAAAGAGCTGGGATCCATCGTTAATTTATACGTGACGCCCATTACTAAACTTGAGTTTCTTTTGGGAAAATTGATACCTTATGTGATTTTGGCCGTATTTAATTTTCTATTGCTAATCGCCTTGTCCATTTATTTATTTGATGTACCGATCAAAGGAAGTTTTTCCATCCTTTTCTTTAGTGCTTTAATCTACGTTACTCTTTCCACTTCGATGGGATTTCTAATCTCCACTTTTATGAAAAGCCAAGTGGCGGCATTGTTTGGAACTGCAATACTGACGCTTCTTCCAGCCACCCAGTTTTCTGGCATGATAGAGCCGGTATCCTCTTTGGAAGGATTGGGAGCAATGATAGGCCAAATCTATCCGGTAACGCATTTTCTTACGATTTCGCGAGGTACTTTTTCCAAGGCACTGAGTTTTCAAGATTTGCTCCATCCTTTTTTATATTTACTCATCACCTTGCCGGTATTGCTTGGGTGTTGTCTTTTATTTTTAAAAAAACAGGAGCGCTAAGTGACAATAAGTAATATTGTGCAACTTGGGTTTAAGGAATATCGAAGTTTGCTTCGTGACCCAATTATGATAGCACTGATCGTCTTTGCATTTACTGTACAAATCTATACAACAGCCACAGCCATGCCCGAAATGCTGCACAAAGCACCGATTGTCATTGTTGATCTCGATCAATCCGCTGTTTCACAACGTATCAGGGATGCTTTTTATCCCCCACAATTTATAAAATACGTGACCACCTCACAAGCAAAGATGGATTCGGGCATGGATGAAGGCTTATATACCTTTGGTTTAAATATCCCGCCTGATTTTCAACGGAATCTTTTGTCCGGGCGAAAGCCAACCCTTCAACTGAATATTGATGCTACACGCATGAGTCAGGCGTTCACAGGAACAGCCTACATTCAAACTATTATTGAGAGGGAGATCAATGAATTTGTCGAACATTATCGTTCTGTGGAAACTCCGCCTGTTGATCTTGCAGTCCGCGTTCGATTTAACCCGACATTAACTAAGATCTGGTTTGGTGCCTTAATGGAGTTGATTAATAATGTAACGATGTTATCCATTGTGCTAACGGGTGCCGCATTACTTCGGGAGCGCGAACATGGAACAATTGAACATTTATTAGTGATGCCAGTCACGCCATTTGAAATCATGGCCAGCAAAATTTGGGCAATGGCTTCCATTGTACTCATCGTTTGTGCTGTTTCGCTTATTACAGTGGTACAAGGGTTACTCTCTGCCCCCATTGAGGGTTCAATTCTTCTGTTTTTGCTTGGTGCGGCAATCAATTTGTTCGCTACAACGTCAATAGGTATTTTTATGGGAACCATCACCCGCTCCATGCCTCAATTTGGTATCTTATTGATTCTGGTACTTCTCCCGCTAGAAATGCTTTCAGGTGGATTGACCCCTCGTGAGAGCATGCCTGAATTTGTCCAGACCATGATGCTGGTTGCGCCTAACACTCACTTTGTGATGCTTGCTCAATCGATTTTATTTAGAGGGGCAGGGTTTGGTATCGTGTGGCCGCAATTTCTGACGCTTGCAATAATAGGCTCTATTTTTTTCATGACCACATTAATGTATTTTCGCAAAAGGATTGTCCTTCTTTCTACATGAAATAACATTGCATTTTTTCCAATAAAAATTTGGGTTAATGCCATGTCCTAAGGACAATCCGCGCTTGCGCGCCATGGTTATTGGTCCATGATTGCCTTCTTTGAAATAACAATCAATGAAATTTGATAATTCGATTTTTTACATCTCCTGACATACAGCTGTATCAATACTACCTGTTCCGATGGTAACTAAAGCAACTTACTCGTCCATTTCTTCCTACTTGATTATTTCAAATGATAAAAAATAGATTTATTCACCACAAGGCTTGAATATTTTCATGTCTATTGGCCAATTAGAAACCCTGAGACAAACACCTGCTAACCAAATCAAATATAATGTTACAGGCGAAACTCGACTTGAAGCTAACCAAAGATTCCCTCAAGAATTACAAAGAAACGGGTATAATGTTGAGTTAATATCACTACCAAGTGGGCATAATGAATTATCAACAATTCATGTTATAACTAACCAGGCACTTCCATTTGTTTGCGCTGATAAACCATACAATAAAGATGAGCAAAGTCAGTTGTCATCGGTTACACTGCAACCATCAGAGGAAGAATTATTAGCAGCACGTGAAAGAATGCAAAATTTTAAAACAACAATGCGACATAACGCTCTTGATCTTACTGCAAATCAGGAGGAAATGAAAAAAGATGATAGTTCTACCCCATTGACAATCACACCAAAGCCACCATGGGAGCAGTAATAGTTTACTCTAATTTTTATCTTAAAAACCATTTCTATGGCAAAAGGCTACAACCCATACACGGCAAGGGTTATGGGTCTCTATAAAAATGAAGTGACCCATTTTGCACACGTATCCTGACTTACCCCATACTGCATTCTCAATCAATCTGCGAGCTCTTGACTGGTTTGTTAAACCGCCGATTCCTTGACGAATATCTGATTAAACAAATAGGACAAGCAAAACGTATCAAAACATCTCAACGAGCACCCCAACTAGGCTATAATTTATAATAAGATTTTGCTTAAAAGAAGGTCTTTCAAGATGAAATTGTGAAATGGATTTATTGAGCAATATCTTGAATGGAGAATGAGATATGAATCAACAATATACCGCACGAATTTATTCCAATGAGAAAATAATACAATATAAGTCTGGCGATGATATTGAGAAATTATATATTTGGATGTTAGCCGAAGTTAGTGATACACCCGGCGACATTAGAGGCGAAATAATTGACAATGCGACGACAAAGGTAGTTCGACATTTTAAAAAAGCACCCGTAGAATAATGAACAAATGCCTATAGTCGCCTCAAAATACGCCACATTTGATCTTTCCTCGAAAAAACAGGACACCAACATTATGCAACCAACCCAAAGTCATTCGGGGTCTGAAACCCTAAAGTTGAATGGATGCGCTGACGATTGTAAAACACTTCAATGTAATCGAATAGAGCTAATCGAGCATCCTTTCTAGTTTTATATTGTTCCCCATAAATCATTTCGACTTTCAAAGTATGATAGAAACTTTCCATAACTGCATTGTCATAACAGTTACCCGAGCCACTCATGGAGCAAATAAAATCATGTTCTTTGAGAAGCGATTGATAAGCATTACTGCAATATTGAGATCCTATATCAGAATGATGAATAACGCCATTAGGTGGGTTATTGCGGTGAATCGCCATGATAAGAGCATCTTCAATAAGGCTTGTAACCAACCGAGTTCCCATGCTCCAACCGACAATCTGTCGATTGAATAAATCTATGCTAGATAAAGCCAGCCCTCATCAGTTTGAATGTAGGTTATATCAGACGCCCAAACGGTGTTAATAGCAACAGGATTAAATGGTCTTCCCAAGATATTTTCGGCCACATGCTTTGAGTGGCGACTATCTGTTGTCACTTTAAAACGCCTTGCCGCTTTAGGTTTGAGTTCTTCCTGCTGCATTAAGCGTTTGATCCTCGCTTTCCCATGATATTTACCCAACTTACGCAATGCCTGTTGTAATCGCTACTGGATACGCCTAATGCCTAACAAAGCTTTTGTACACGATGAAAAGCCGATTGTTCTTTTATTACCGCATATTTCGCTGGCCTTCCTTGGCGAAAAACGCTGCCGCCTTTTTTAAGATTTCTCGCTCTTCTTCCAGCTCCGCTACACGCGCTTTCAATCGCTTTAATTCTAAGTCTTTTTCATTTAATTGAGATTGATTTGGGAATACTTTCTCTTGTTTGAGAAGGTATTGTTTGCGCCAGTTATATAGGTTATTTTCTGCTACAACAAGCTCTCTGGCTACTTGTCTTAAGGGCTTATTACTTGATTCCAGTAGTTCAATAGCTTTAATTTTGAACTCTTTTGTATAAACTTGTCTTACCATGATTACTCCTTGTTGATGAGATTATATCTCTTAAACAAGGTGTCCGGCTATTCGAGAGAAGATCACTTTCACTCTTAGTGATCATAACATTCACTCAGAAGTACAAGCATATTAAAAATAAATCAGGGGCTTCTAAAATATCAATATGATGTGGGAAGTTATTTAGAAGTCCTTAAAAATAAGTTCATAAAATAATTTAAATTTTTTAATATTATTTGTATATCGTATTAGATATCACATGGAAAATAAAAAGAACTTATTGGCCTTCGCATAATTAATTCTGCAACAGTTAATAAATAAAAATCTCTCAAATACATCAATAAATATAAGAAAAGTAAGGTAATTGAGTTTCTTGTTCTTTTCTGATGATGTTTTCTTTGAGATTTGTTGATTTCTAGATCAATAAGGAAGAAAGGATAATTTCTCTTTATAAGGAAATTCTTATGAGCAATACAAATCATGCAATCATTGAACGCATTGGCAATGAAAAAAAATAAATGTCAATTTTCTAAATAAAAACCAAGACGTCGATGAAAAAAGCAAATATATGTATACTGCACTGGAAGAAGAGGAGTATGATGTAATCCGCTCAAGGTGTTGCCCTGTTAGCTACAGGGCCAATAGACTACGCTTTTTCTACTTTGATATCACGAGTACTTTTTTTAGCCTCTTCTTTTTTCGGCAACTCAATGCAAAGTGTTCCTTTTTTAAAAGTTGCCTTAGCCTTATCAACATCTATTGTTGAAGGCAATGAAATAGAACGCTCATACTTCCCATAGCTAATTTCTCGAGAAAGATATTTTTTGTCTTCATTCTTTTTAGAAGTCGACTTTTCACCAGAAATGGTCAATATATTATCCGCTAAAGAAACCTTGATATCTTTTTCATCCATACCGGGCATCTCAAGCTCAATACTGTAATGATCTTTATCTTCCACAACATCCATTGATGGGGCAAGATTTAGATTATCAAATTCCCAATTGAATCGAGAGGGCGAAAAAAAATCATTAAAATCATGAAATACACGATCTATTTCATTTTGAAGTCTTAAGAACGGATTATGTGTATGCTCAATGGCAATCGGGGTTTCTTTTTTCCATTTTATTAATTTACTCATCGTTTCACTCCTTAAATTGATACGTTTGTCATTTCTGACTGATTATAAAGTTGGACTCACAACCTCATTTTGTCAAGTCAATTACATTACAAAACAATCATCTGCAAAATCGATATGTGGCGTTACAACGCTTAAAATCTCAATCCCTTAGAGTATTGAAGATGTCGAAAGTGATTTTTTAAATGTCACAATTAAATTTGAATCTTTCACTTTTGAGCTCATAGAATTGGGATCATAGCCCTGTGGTAATTGGAATGTTTGACTGTAATTACTCTGAGAATAGCTTACACTTTTACTATTATCCTGTTCACGAGTGATTTTTTGCGTTATATTTGAACTAACCACTAATTGTCCCTCTTTAACAGAAACATCAACTTTACTATCCCCACCTTTAGGTAATTTTATTTTATAAACAAGCTCATTTTTACTTTCTTTAATTTCAACATTATTTGTATTACCAAAGAGCATTTGATTGGGTTGTTTTAGAAGGTTAGTGTGCATTTGTGAGAATTGACTCTTCATAAACTGGTCCATAGCCTGTTGCATTTTTTCCATTTGCTTCAAAACATCATAAGGTGATTGAAAAAAGGGATCGTTATCAAATGGATCTAAGGCTAATAAATCTTTACTCTTTTGTACTTGATTATTTTGTTTCGCTTCAAGTGCTATGGCTCCTGCTGACATCATAGTGATAAGAGGAACAGAGATTAAAATAGGAAGTAGTTTCTTTTTCATCTAAATCTCCTTTCAAGATTGGCTTATCAAAAACTCTAGTCACCGTTTTACACAAAGTTTCATAGCTCTAATTTTATTACTTAATAGCCAATATCGGGGCAAATTACGCAGTTTTCAAGGCGCTTCGCTCAGAGCCAAATGCGTTGGCAGGGGTAAAGAAGCATTGGAGTTCTAATCATCATAAGACCGTAAATTATTATTCATCTCTCAGCGCAATAAAATCCTTCTTTAGAATTCATTACAAAATGACATTATAAAACTGTTCATACAAAGGATGCTTTTTAATTGCTTCATTGAACTCATCAGGATCAATAAACCCACATAATCCGATGTTTACGAGCCGTCTTATTTTTTCATGACAACATTAGCTTGTGACTTGCAAACGCCCTATAGAATCATAACCAGTCCAGGTATAAGATGCAAAGTCATCACCAAAGTCTATTTTACATATGGAGCAGCGCCCTTGATTTTTTGCATGGAGTTTATCGATTTGCTTTTGTGGTTTCTTTTGAGTCTTCATTATAGAGCGATTAAGGATAGATAGATGAATGATTATATCAGGATAATTTATTAAGAGGTTGGCCTTTGTAAATGCTTTATGCTGTAAGTAAAAAAGAGTTGGACTGCGAACAAAAGAGAAGCCTGAAGGACTTGTTGCTCAAAGATAACTCCTGGTATCACTATTTCCAGAAGTATAAAGACACGCTACGCCATGAGGTTTTGGAAACAATCTCGAACATTTTAAGTTGCGGGAGCACCTTGCGAGGATTTTCCTGTTATGACTGCCCCAACCCTAAATGCACTCATAGCAAAAAAGTTGCGTTTACCTGCCATAATCGGTTTTGCTCGAAGTGTGGGAAGAAAGCCACCGAGAATTGGATAAGCAAACAAATTCATCTGTTACCCAGTTGTGACTGGCAGCATATTACGTTTACGATGCCACGGGAATTATGGAGGTTTTTCAAAGAAAACTGGATTTTGTTAGGTTGGCTGCTGCCAGTAGCAGCTTCTATTTTGCTGCGGTTAGCGAGTCATAAAGGAGTCTTACCCGGAATGTTTGCAGCGCTTCATAGCTTTGGCTGAGATTTAAAGTTCAATCCGCACGTGCATATCTCGACTACCCAAGGAGGGATAAATGATAAAGAGACACGTTTTGTCACGTTCTACTTCAAAAAGAAAGTGATTATGGAGATGTGGCGTTATCGTGTGATACAGATGTTGAAAAAAGCCTATAGAGAAGGAGTTCTTGTTCTTCCTGAAGTATTAAATGCCCTATGCCCGACACAGGGTCATTTTAGCGCTTGGCTCAATCGTAGACTCAACAAACCGTGGATAGTTCATGTGGCCAAACCACAAAAAAACCCACAGGCGTCAATTAATTATCTTGGGCGTTATATTCGTAGGCCACCGATTGGCCACAGCAGGTTACGGCATTACAATGGCCAAAATGTAACCTTTAACTTCCTGAATCATAAGACGAATCAACACGAAGATTTTCACTGCTCTACGGAGGAGTTTATCCGTAGACTGGTACAACATATCCCTAAAAAGCATTTCAGGATGTTGCGCTATTATGGATTTCTTGTAAATAGAGTACGGAGAGAGAAATTACCATTAGTTCGTGCTTTATTGGGGTAAGAACCTGAGCCCAAAACCTACAATCTCAAATACCCATAGTTGATGCAAAAGACCTTTGGGATTAATCCTAAGGAATGCATTCTATGTCATAGCGAAATGGAACTTGCTTATCGCAAAATTGGTGCTAACGCTGCGTTTTTTATGAAAATCACGAGAAACTGGCACAAAGAAAAAGGCTGGTTGCATAGGCGTTCCCAGGATAGATCTATCTAAAATTTGGAATTATTTTATAACTTTAAGCGTATTGACTTAATTTAATCCGACATAGTGTGTCTCGAAATAGCATCCAGTGTCACCTTAGCACCTTGGTTGTTTATATTTTACCAACACTCCTGTCCCGATTTAACATTGAGATTCCTAAGTATGAACAACAATTTGATTTTGTCTTATTCAATACAGTATTGTGTTTTTTGAATTTACCTTTAGTAGCACTTCTTGAAGCAAAACGGGTTTTAAAGCCCAATGGTAAGCTTATTATTGGTATGATTGATAAACATTCGATGATTGGACAGCAATATGAGGCCACCAAGCAAGATAATCTGTTTTATCGATACGCTCATTTTTATTCGGTACAGGAGGTCTTTGAATTGCTTCATGAAATTAATTTTAAAGAAGAAGCAATTTATCAAACTTTATTCTCTCCTGTTGATACTATATTAACGCCAGAGGAGAGTAAACCAGGCTATGGGGAAGGAGGGTTTGTTGTTCTTTCTGCTTATGTTAAACCCAATCGATTTTCCTATTTAGATTTTATTTGATAGACGTTCTAGTTAAATCAAGTAAGCCGATAATTGAGCAAACTATTTAAAATTTAATTACTCTGTATATTAAGATTGATTTTCTTAACAGTTACACTAGGAAAACTCTAATTTGCAGTGGCGTTGAGATAAATTACCTATTTTTTAAATTGCCTGATTGCTTGATGAGTTCTCCCGACTTGCTATCAATTTTTCTTGGATTCAAGATGTGCTTTATGAGTTTCACCCAGAATTTCAAATGTTTCTTTTATTACATACAGAGCACCTTTCTATCTGCTCCGATAGCAGCTTGATAGCATTCGCAACCCATGTCATTTCCTTTTAAGTGGTTGCTTAGAATCCTTATCAGTCTCTCTGGTATTGGTGCAAGGTTATTTTATGAGTTCATGACAGAATAACGGCGTAACATTAAAGGTTTGGAGTAGATTAAGTTTTAATCAAAGGCATAAAACTTGTCGTAACCCATCATCCAAGGCATTTAAATCTTTATCTGAAAGGTTTCCTGCCACTTTTTTTAAACGACTTTTATCAATCGTTCTTATTTGATCACAAACTGCGGTAACTTGTTTGCCAAGACAAGAAACAGTGATGGTAATTGGTGGTCTGGCTGTAGCAGAGCTTGAAAGAGGAACGACGACAACAGTGCGTCTTGCTTGATTAATCGGTGTTGCTCCAACTAAAACGCAAGGTCTGAGTTTGTTGATTTCAGAGCCTGTAGTAGGGTCGAGGTTTACCCAATATACATCACCACGATTCATCAGTTAATCCATCTTGAACCGTTATATCCCAATCGTTCATTTCATTTTGTAAACCATGATCATTTTCAACAGCTAAAGCGCATTCATAGAGCGCTTTTTCACGTCGTTCAATTTCTTTTTCAATAAGATGAGCAATCACCTTGCTGCGTTGTCGCTGAGGTATTGCTGCTCTCATTCTAGAAGCGATTTGATCGGGTATTGATATTAAAACTTTATTCATCATTATCTCCATCTATATATAATATAATATATCCTATATCTAAAGACAAATTATTCTGATTGTGGAAAATAATTATTCTCTTTTTTTATAATTGGAAGGTGGTACTCGTTAAAAAATAAGCAGCATTTGCTGAGAGTCCTGAGATTGGGATTGAATGGTTGAGTTTTGATTCAGCAATGATCGAACTTGCTTTTTCCGAGGTCTCTTTTTCATAGGTGCTGGATCCTCCATAAAGCAGGCCCATGGTAGTATTTGTTGGTATAGAACATCATGGGTTTGATAAGAGATCAGATAATAACCGCGTTGGTTTCGTTCTTTCACCATGACGCAAAAGTGCTTCAAGGCATCAGAAAAACTTGCAAAGGCAATAATATGGCTTTGCCCAAATCTGGACTTGATACGTCCATTGGATGCGCAGAGTGTCCAGTCACCCAATAAATCCTGTTCCAGGCGAATGACGTAATAGCGCGTTGCCTTTTCAAAACGGACGGCATGATAACATTCCTTGGGTTTAAAATTAAGGTAATGAACCCATGGCAGGGTGGTGAACCAGGGGAATCATCACCAAGATTTACCGGTTGCAGGTTCCGTGATACTCATTTCTGTAAATCCATTGCGACAGCCGGCAATCGATTCGGCTTCATGCATTAAGTCATAGATAGTTTCATCCAGATCCTTATCACTGGTATAGGGAATTTTAAGACTGTATTCCCATCCATCCTTGTCTTTTTTCACCATATCAAAGGCTGAAAAGCAGTATTGCTCGATTTGCCGCCTGGATTCATTTTTTCCACGCACAAACTTATTGTTGTTTTCTACGCGCAGCCAAACTTCAACCACGGCAATTTTTTGAGTTCCCTGGCTGCCTGGAATTGATTTTTCTGGATTATCCTGTCGTTGGGTTTTAAGAATACGATAAACACTGGCAATACCCATATTAAGTTTTTTAGCAATAGCGGTGCGTGTGTATCCCTGATTGATTAACTCCATGACCTCATTAGTTTTTGAGCGTGCTGTGGGTTTTCTCCCTTTGTATTTGCCTTCGCGTTTTGCGCGCTCAATACCTTCCAGTTGCCGCTCACGGCGAAGGTTGGTTTCAAACTCAGCAAAGACACCCAGCATATCCAAAAAGAATTTACCTGAGGCATTAGAGGTATCCACAGGTTGCTCCAATGCTTTTAGGTGGATCTCTTTCTCTTTTAAATAATGCAGTAAAGTCTGTAAATCCAGAATACTGCGGGTTAAGCGGTCAATTCGTGTAACTACCAAGGTATCGCCTTCACGAATATACTCCATGCATTCATCCAGTGCGGTTCGGTTTTTTTTTGAAGTACCACTTTTTTTCTCGGAAAAGATCTTTTTACATCCAGCGCATTTTAAAGCATCAAGTTGAATGTCCAAATTTTGGTCAATTGTAGATACGCGGGCATAACCAACAAGCGCCATGAATTTTCCTATCAATAATATTTAAAATTAGTGATAGTACATTATCATAAATAAAAATCAGATTCTATTGATATGAAAAACAAGGGATTTAAAGGCAAGGCAAAATTTATCACAAGGGTGTACTTTATTGATAGCCCATATAAAATAGAAAAATTGAAAATGTAATGCATTTGTTATACAATTAAAATATCAGTATTTTGGGAGTTACTAAGATGAATAAGGCGGCAACAATTAATGCTCGTATTGAGCCTGCTCTTAAAATGCAGGCAGAAGCGATTTTGCATAAGGTAGGCTTATCTACAGCCGAGGCGATTCGACTGTTCTATAGCCAGGTCTGTCTCCAAAATGGCCTGCCTTTTGAGGTAAAAATACCGAACAAAGAGACAAGAGAGGCCATGGCAGAGCTGGAATCAGGAAAAGGCGAGCGATTTAAAACAATGAAGGATGTATGGGATTCTGTAGATAATGCTTGAATTAGAGTTGGCGACACAGTTTAAGCGTGATTTGAAAAAGATTACGAAGCAAGGGAAAAGAAGGACGCTCTTAGACTCTATTGTAGAGCAATTGCAAAAGGAAGAACCCCTGGATCCAAAGCATAAGGATCACAGTCTTTCCGTAAATTGGGATGGTTATCGTGAATGTCACATTACCCCCGATTGGTTATTAATTTATAAGACCATTAAAGATGATCGCATACAATTGCTGCGATTATCACGAACAGGATCACATAGTGATTTGTTTGGGTGAGTTCTAAAGGTGTTACTCTCTGTCGCAATACCGATCTCTATGGAATACGAATTAATCGAGATGATCTTTATTTTGAGATAAGCCGATACTTGTTCAACCAATTCAAAGGTTAGTAAAATAATCCCAACAAGTATTCTATCGAAATGCTGATTTTTATCTTTTTACCTAGTATGTAGTGCTCAGGTTTTTTTTGTTTTAAAAGCAGTTGTATAGTTGGCGATAATATCATTAGCCTCTAACTTGTATTGTGCCAGATGTTGTTTGACAGCTTGACTGTCTTCAAACTTATTTTCAGTGGCTATAGATCGTATAAATTTACGGGCGTTATTAACTAGCTTTTCTAATAAGCTCTTATTTATTATTTTTATATTGTTACTTGGAGGACACGCATACTCAAAACAAGTAGATAAATGAATCATAATAGGTACACATTTAGCACCATTGCCATAATTATTATTAAACCAAATTTCAGAACCATTCAGCTGATTACAATCGTGTTTGCAAATAAAATCGGTGGTTGCACCATTTTTACATTCAATAACTAAAAATTTTAAATCATCCAACAGCCAGAGATTATCTGGTCCTTTTCCATAATCATTTTCGGGGCGTTGGCCTATAAAGCCAAGAAGGTATGCTAACTCGTTAAAAGCATCCTCAAATATATTTGCAGTACCTTCACTAAATATAAGTTTTGAAAATACTCCCTCTGTATAGATAATAAGTTTGTTTCCATCTTTAAATTTGTCTTTTAAATAGGTAGAACATCGTATTGCTTGTGATCCTGTATGGGTTTTTAATGGTTTATAACTGATGCCTTCGATTGGTTTAAGAACTCTCAAATTATCAGAAATAGCGGATAGTTGGGTTTTTTGCGATTCCACCTTATCGTACTTGTTTATATACTCCGACATGTATTGTTTTAATACGCCTTTTAATAAAAGATCATCGGTTGAGTTATTGATTTCATGTAAAATTCTGTTTGCTGCTTCTTGTGGTTTCCCTGAGCGATCTAAATCGTAAGCTTCTCTTAAAGCGATTTTTATTGAGTCAGATGTATTTTTATTGGAGTAATTTAGGTTAGCCATAATACCTCTACTTAACTCAACCCATTGCGGGTCTCTTTTTAGACAGTAGTTTATTACGGATCTAATTTCCTCAACTCCTTTATCTTTTATTTGATCTGCTACCCTTTCTGACAATTCTAGTTGAGCCTTTGTCGCCGGTGAAAATAGTTCTAAAGTTTCGCCCGTATAAAGCTGAGAAGTAAGATCTTTTCCCATAAGAAAAATGACGCAATAATCATCATTAGATCTAACACCTCTCCCCATCCCCTGTTCTACTTTATGAACGATTTGATTTACTTTGTTCGAACTACCCGCAAGCTCGCTCTGGCGAATTTTATCAATATTATTTCGAGCGGCTGGTAATCCATCTATAACTAACAATCGACAAGCATTTTCGGGCAAATCAATCCCATCATATTTGTTAACTAAAATTGTTAAGCCAATATGAGTTGTTTTAAGTTGTTCAACTCCTTGAAGGATAGTGTCTTTTTTTAAAATGAGATCAGCTGCATCCTCCCAAAACTCCAATCGTTTGTTAGATGGGACAATAACTACCACGTTATATTCTTTGGATAATTTCAAACATAATTCTTTAACATCACTATCAAACATATTTGTGTTGAGAGCTTGTGGTAATAGGATTAATCGATCACCTACATCTCCCGCTGAATCTGGAGTGATAGGGTTATTAAGATATTGAGAGCTAACACCAAAATGGGTCGTTAAGACGCTATCGTCTGATAATGTCGCGGTCATAAATATTTTTCTTGATGCATTACTAATAGAAGGAATCACATCAATTGGAATACAATTACTAGTAATTTCAATGGAATGCTTACTAATAACGCAACTGCATCGCTCTAAATTTTCTTTTATTAATGGCCATTTAAATTTTATGTCTTCATGATTTTTGTTTTCAATTAAAACCTGCATTACCTTACTTAGATTTTCTTGCCAGTTCCAATATGGGATCAGAATGTAAGCAAAGGGGTCTCCCGCTTCAATCTCCAAATATTTTGCTTCCGACTGCCTTTTCATTGCTTCTTCAAAAAGACTAAATAATTTTTTATATGCTGGGTTAGATGATGACACGTTCAAAGTGAATTGTTCTTCGACTGTGTTTACGCACGCATGAGCATCATCAATAAGGAGTGTCTTAATGGGTATTTTTGCTCCCTCATCGCCAACACCAAATACTGATTTCCCGTTAATTAATTTATATATATTAGTTACTAGAATTGCTTTTCCTTTTAAAAAACTCTCATTTTCAGGGTTATCAACGGCATTTAATCCAAGATCTTTGGCTTCGGATAACACTTGTTCTACTAAAAAATTATCTGGAACTATATAAACTACAGGCCCTTTCTTCTCATTCAAGCAACTTTTTAAAATTAAAAGGCCAACCACTGTTTTACCGCCACCAGTATTCATTTTTATAACCAGGTTGCGTTCTTCTTTGCGGTCAAACCATTTGCTCCATACTTGAGATTGCACATCGCGGGGGTAATGGAATTTGTTTGGTTTTTTATTTGGTAAGGCGCTAAAAATTTCTCTTGGCTTTAAGACTGTATCAACAGTTTGTCCTGTACTCAGTTTGGAAAAATCTAATGCCATTTTATATCCTTTAAAAAGTACTGTTATTTGATGTTGGCCAAATGTTTATTAGGCTTGTAATTGCAATTTTAAGTGCATGTTGAGCGCATCAGCGACCTTTACCAACGTTTCTAATGAGGGAATAAAGGAGCTATTGCCGCTTTCAAGACGAGAAATAACCGATTGCTTGGTTCCAATTTTATTGGCCAACTCGGATTGAGTCATATGCCGCTTTTTACGGGCATTCACAATCATGACGGCAATGTTATTAATGATTTGCTCACGCTCATAGTGCTTGGCAAATTCTTCGTCCTTATTGATTTTGTCGTCAATAAACTCATTTAAGGTAAGTGCTTTCATGGTCGTATACCTCCATCATTCGTTTTTCAGCCAGTTCAATTTCTTGCTTTGGCGCTTTTTGTGACTGCTTTTTGTAAGCATGTAAAAGAACAATGATTTCCTTTTGAATACACACATAAAAAAAACGATAACCACTGCGTGATGTTTTAATCTTAATTTCCCAAAGCGAGCCTTTTATTTGCCTGAATTGTACCCTTGGGCTATCAAAACCAAGCTCTTCAACATTCTTTAAACAACCGGCAAGTCGCGCGATTTCATCGGATGGCAAATCATTTAGGAATTCCGCCACAGGGTTTTTGCCTGATTGTTTTTGGTAAAATTTTATTCTCATAGTAATTTATAGCATAAATGTGATATTTTGGAAAGTCTTTAACTAAAGTCTGTCATGGAATTTAGTTTGCTGCTTAACATTTCGGAGTTATTCAAAGACCCTAATTTATCGAGTAATTCCTTGATTGGCCTATTATTTTTTAGTGAAGGAGTCGCCCACAAAAACAAGATATCGTTATCAGATAATATTTTTTGCACAATATCTGGTTTTTCTTCCAGTAAAATCTCTATGGCACAAGATACTAACCATTTGGAGGTTGATAAATCACCTTTTGCGATTTCTTCAATGGTTTTCGGAGAAATACTTTTATCTTTATTAAAAAGGACTATGGATTTTTGGTGCAGTTTTTCTGATTTATTATGAATGGACAATAATTCAGAGAATACCGCTTGTATTTTTAAGGAAACATCCGATTTTACATTTTCAGATAGTCCGAGTTGATTAAGGAGCATCAGGGCTTGCTGCTTTTTGTCATCAGGAAGGCTTGCTGTCTTGATTTTAAGCTGCCCAATGGCTGCACTAATCATGGCATCATAAACATTTAAGTTGATGTCTTCCTCAGAGCATAGCTTGCTTATTTCATCTATAGTACCTATAAAACTGTTGGGTAATTTGATTCTAAAATCTTTTTGTTCGGACAGAGCCTTTGTAGAAAAGTAATGCTCAATAGCCGACATATTGTTCATATAATGCTTTAATTCAATGGTTTCTTCTGGGCTTAATTTATTCCAGGCATCAAATTCATCACAGTTATTGGCTTGAAATGAACCATAGGTTGTTTTTTTATCTGCTGATTGCACATGAACTCTAGGGGGTTTATTCATGTTTGCCTTAACGGCAAATGATAATTTTTTCATTAAATCACCTCAAATGATTTCTAGCCCCCAGCGATTGGAGGCTGGATAAGGTTTAATATTTATAGTTTGGTATTCTTTCGATTATATTATCAATGAACTCAACGAGTTGATCGCAATAAACCCCTTCTATCGCCTCATATGCAGAAACAGGATGCTTAAGCATCTCTGGAACTGTTTTATTTGAATAAAAAGTAATGTTATACAAATCATGTGCCTCATCCAATGTGATGCATACAAACCCATTGAGGCGGTGTGCATGAACTCGTATTGCAAGCATTGTATTGGATACTTTATACCATTTGGACACACCCCACGACCAGACGATCGCTTTATTTGTGTGCAGTAATTGGCGTTGGATAATTTCTGGAATAGTCATGCTGTTCTCCTATGTTTTTACTATTGGTCACTAAGACAAGAACAGTATAACAAGTGCATCTTAAAATATCAACATTTGTAATAAATAAAGTTTATAAAGAAAATTTATAAATAATTTTGACCTTGGGTCGGTTTTTTGCGATACTGTATTTGTTCCTTGAGAACAATAGTAAAAACATAGGAGAACAACATGTTACCAGTATTATCAAAAGATAAATTATTCAAATTAGCGCCATCCATATTCACACAAGCCAGCTCTTATAAAACGAGTACCAAGTACTCGCCCATTTCAACCGAGCAAATCATTGATAAATTAATGTCAGAAGGTTTTTTCCCCACTTGGGCAACCCAGACCAAAAGCCAGAACCAAGAAGCGAAAGTATTTGCAAAACACATGCTCCGTTTTCAACGCCATGATGTCCTGCAAAATAATCAGGGGCTTTATCCCGAATTGGTTCTTATTAACTCTCATGATGGTTTGTCTTCTTATCGCTTAATGGCGGGTCTTTTTCGGGTTGTGTGCAGTAATGGAATGATCGCTGGACAAGCGTATAACGAAATTAGAATTAAACATCAGGGGGATGTTCTTGGGAATGTCATTGAAGGCACCTACAAAGTGATTGAGACAGCAAATAACATGCTTGATGTATCCGATGATATGGCTTCCATTCACTTGAATGACGATGAAAAAATGATTTTTGCAGAAGCTGCTCACTCACTAAAATTCTCTGATACAGAGGGGGGTATTATCGTTAATCCTAAGAGTTTATTGCAACCAAGGCGTTATGTAGATCAAAAAGATAATGATTTGTTTACCGTGTTTAATGTCCTGCAAGAAAACTTAATTAAAGGTGGGATCCGTGGCCATCGTTTAAATAAATACGGTTACACCACTCGAACCAAAACCAGAGAAGTAAAAGCCATTGATCAAAATGTGAAATTAAATCGTGCGTTATGGACTCTTACTGAAAAAATGATGGAAATAAAAAGATAAGCAGGCATTGATGAGCAAAGGAGTATTCCTTTGTTCATCATTCTACGGATGACAAGCAAATCAATCAATTTTAAAGGACAATTATGAAATTAAGATTATATCATGGACGCAATACCCCAGAACAAGAAATGGATGATTGGGGATTTGAAGGCGCAACCCTTAATGATGTTGATGTGATTATATGGACTTATGGAGTACCAAGGATCTTTTTTGTTACTGAGAGCGCATTGAAGGAGGCCATGGATTTAACGGGGTGGGATGAATTAGGGAATGGTTTAGAAATGTGCGTTTATGAGGATTTAATCAAAACCAAAGAGGGATACTTTGGAGATTGGGAATTACTTTGAATTGCAAGAGGTGTTTTTTGCTAGTCTTTATGCCTCATCTTGTTAGTTTTATACCTTGAATATGCTTTGATAATTAATAGAATGTTGATTGATAAGATCACCAAATAATAAAAAATTTGGTGATCTAAAATAAGAACATCCAATTTGTTAATGATTACAGTTAAAGAGCTCTTTATGTAAGAAAAAATAGCTTTACTATTTATCAGAAAAACAATGAATAAAAGAAACGCCAACTTCCGTTTAATTAAAGAAAAACATAAGACTATAGAATGTGCTTTTATTTGAAGAGATCGAATATTCATTTTTAGGATAATACCCTACCTGACACAAGTGCGACTGCTTCTAAAGGTATGATTTTCGACTCATCATCAGCACACTTTATCTCGCTAATTTTTGCGACTATTTTCCCTGATTTATAATCAGTTTTTAAAATGGAATCAGAGATTGCGGTGCACGAAATGGGGTTGATATTTATTTTAAACTGTAATTGATTAGGACTATCAGAATCATGAAAGGGAGCGATGACAAATGCACTAAAAATTTTGCCCATAGGTATGGATTTTGATTCCTTAATCTCCGGTGTTGAAAATTTAAATTTTTTGATGACTACAACTTCCCCCATCTTGCTTGATGGCACATAAATTTTTTTTGATTCTGAGGTAATTTCTTTTTTATGTTCAGACAGTAATTTGAGATATTCATTCTTATTAATAAAAGCGACAGGGATGAGCCAATCCATAATAGCAATTACTGCCTTATCCAGAAAAGTTGGCTCAACACCTCGATTTTTCGCGGCAAGTTCGGATAACTCTTTTATAGTAATATAGGTTTGTTTTTCTTTCTGCTCTAGTTTTGATTGGACTGAATAAGAGTGAAAAACAAATATGCTAATAATAGCTATGGGTACTATGTATTTACACGTTTTTTTAATACTGTTTTTCACTTGAATATCCTTTTTTAAATTGATTATGCTAAAGTTAATTTTTTCTCTTTTCTGTATTGCTTCCATTCTTTGTCTTTAGAGAAAATCATCGTAGATGATTCTTCAAAAAAATGGCTAATGTTATCAATACCAGCCCATAAGCAGTATTCTTTTATTTCTGAGTAAATATCTTTACTGATTTCGATCTTAATTTTTTCAGTTTCAGGTGCTTTTCTTGCGCTGATTAAAGCCATAATAAATCCTCAATTTAATATAAAAATTAGTGTCTTTTAATAACGATTGTTAAATGGATCATAATTGCTGCTATTGTACGTTGAATAATGATGATAATCATTATTCCAATAATTGTCTCTATCGGATGCACTGGAACCAAAAGAATTTCCCATGCTGTCTAAAGCTCCAATCATTGGTAATCCTGTAGCAGGATTAATTTCTGTATTATTTGATTTGGAGCAAGAACGAAAAGAATTCTGTTTAGCATACTTTGCTTTTTCATTTTCAGTCCATTCGCTATATGGTCGAAAATGAATGATTTTAGCAATTTTTTTCAGAATTTTTTTTAATATGCCCATGATATAAATATCCCTGTTCAGTGACACGATTATAGATAAGAGAATCCGTGAATCACAAGTACGCAATTATTATGCGCTTCCCAAAATATTAATTTAAATAAACTATACTAAAATGGCCAGTGAAACACACACAAAAAAAGCAAAACCAAATAAAAAAGAACACACCCCTCGCAATGTTTATTGCTTAAAACATTTTATTATTATTCAGTAGCTTACGTGCGGATTGGCATTTTAAGATCTGCTAACACCCCTATTTTATATAGGTGTGCATCCACTCTTTAATAATAATCAATAAGTTATAAAATATCAACACCTAATCCACACCTATTGAATGAGTAAAAAATATCTATTGAACGAATATACACACCTATTCGACACCCATTATTAAATGATACAATTATTCTAAACCAGGTAAAAACAATGCACAGAACCTGCATTATAAATTTAAAAGAGGATTGTATGCCCAAGGCTTATTGTTATCTAAATCAAAGAATCATTGATCAGCTCGAAACAATTAAAAAAGATGAAGGACATGATTCATCATCCCAAACCATGAAAGAAATGATCGAATTAGGAATTAAGGTATACCTACACAATAAAGATAATCCAGTAATCAGCGAAGATGAAAAAAGACGCTTAGAAAAAGAGGAGGAATTGAATCGTCAACACACGACTCATCTTTTAAGATTACTGGGAATAAGTGCTGATATTTTTCGCTGTGTTTATGATAAAAATAAACTTTCAGGTGAATCAAATAATGCCGAAGAACATATCGCAGAACTTAAGAAGAAAGTAGATAATTTCATTGAAGGATATATCAATAATTAAGTTAGTATTAATGGTATTTACCAGTTAAATTTAAAAATAATATGGCTTATTTTAAGCTTCAAATTTTACTCTGAATAAGTCATTAATTGTTTCATCTGGAAATATGTTGTCAATCCAATTAAAGCAAATGCCACTAATGAAATAGCCAAACTACCATAATAAAATAGTTCATTCCCTTTAGGAAAATGAACTATTCGATCAATGTATATGATAAACATAAAATACAAGAACCAGATTAAAAATAAACATAAAGTCAATCCATTTTTTACATTAAAATAATAGCAATGAATACGACTTAATATTGCTAAAACCATAAAAATTGGAAACGATATAAAGTAAAAAATCATTTGCATTCCAGATGGCTCATAAGCAACCTGAAGCAGGTTATTCACTTTGGTGGAGCACGCTATTGAAACATAGAGATAAATGAGGTAGACCGATGATCCATTTATCAATAAAAGAGAAATTACTCCAAACATTTTTTTCATATAAAATTCCTAGATGCACTGCGTTCAAGTAATTAATATATTTCCATTTCTCCTCGCTGCAGGGTTTTCAGTTTCTCAATTGGATTATTTTTATTTTCAGGAAGTTCGAGATTCATTTGTCGAGAAATGCTCTCAAGACACTTCTTAATTTGATCTTGATTCATATCTATTTTATTAGGGCAGCCAATAAATTTATCGACATTCGTTGCTTTATTTAATATATCTACCACTCCTTGAACCCCACTGCTTTTATTCACATCATTAAAGTCTTTTTGATGTAACGGAATGGCAATTTCTACAGTTTTTCCATGCTGTTTTAATCGTTCAATGGTTTGAATGATTACCTTATCTTCTTTAATTGATTTGCCATCATTATCCATACAAATGACTATTTTATCTGTAAGTAATGCCATATCGATATTTACAAAATTTTCTTTCCCAAGAGTCGCTATAACCCGTTCATTTTGAACTGCATCTCTAACGCTTAATCCGGTTTCCACCCCTTCTGTAATGTAGGTGACACTTTCATGTCCTTTACCCTCGCTTAAAACGACGCCAACGCCTGCTTTTGAGCCATAAGATTTCTTGGGTTTTATCTTCATTATTGCTTTATTTGCTGTTTCATTATCCAGGTATACCACTTCAACGCAGGCCACTTTATTGTCTTTGTCTCGTGCAATATTTAACAGTGCTGGCCTGTAGCGTACTTCCTCAGTATCTTTGGTATAGACATTAGGATGAAATCGAATATTTTCCCCAGATACATTATGTATCTTTCTAATTTCTTTTAAATACCTTTCTGCTATAGTGCCTGATATAGGTTTGGATTCTCGCACCAATTGCAAACCATAATCTGATGTTTTTCTTTTCTTATCAGTGTCTTTCACTTGAAAATTATTGGGGTTTTTGTTTGCTATTTTAATACGTTCCTTTAGGTCATCACCTGTTAATTTGGCGGCATATTCAAGGCTTTCTTTAAAATTTAGATTCAATGTTTTTTGGATCAAATGAAGCATGTTTCCTTTTTCTTGTGTTTCAAAGTTATGCCAAACTCCTCTTTTTTCTCCGCTTAAACAGAGGCTTAAGCTGCCGTGAGTACCATATCGATATTCTGTTTTGGAAGAAAGCGCTTGATTAGGCTGCCCTAGCAATGATTCTATTACCAGCTCTGCCTGCTCGGATAAGTGTTGTGACAGCATATTCGCATCATAACGAGGCTCCTGGTTCTTCATTATGGGCATTCTTTGCGCTGCTTTGAGTGATGTTGATGGTGCATTGGGTATTGGGGGCTTTGTTTGGACATTCAGATGGTTAAGTGATTCCAATGCAGAAGTTTTCTCAGGAGTAACGCGAAGTTGTTTTTGCAGCTTTTTATGATCGTCTGTATAAATCATTGCCTGCAAGGAGCCTCGCGTTACCATAATATAAAACGACCGCAGGTGATTTACTTGCGCATTTTTAGTCTCAGCAACCCCAATAACAAATGGGGATGAAGCTCCTTGAATTGAATAGCTGGTAGCCGTATAACTATAATCCCAATGGGAGTCGCTCATCAATTTTTTTTGCAGCACGTGTTCCACACCACTACTGTCTTTTACGGTAAATGACTCATTATTTACCGCCGTCACCTGTACCCTTTCATTAGCGAATCGACCTAGAGTCTTATCGGATTTTTTAAAATGAATTTTTTCACCAACTGAAACCCTTCCTGGCATCGATTGAAACAATTCAATTTTCCAGTCTTTATTTTCTTTTTCAGGAACAAAGAGGCATTTATTTCCTTTCGCATCGTTTAATACTACCACTTTCGCTGATTCATCTACTGAAACCACTTTGAAATAGTGCTCCGCTTTCTTTAAAAAATACTCCTCTTGCTTTTTTAAGCAATCCCGATATGTTTCGCAATAATAAAGCTCTGCAGTAGTGTAATTAGTGCTTAACAGTCTCGGAAATTCTTTGTTTTCGGAGCCTAAAGTAGATTCTTTCATAAGGGCATCTCTTATCAAACCATTTGCAACTTCCCGTTTTTTATTTTCATGAATGATAACAATCGTGTTATCACGGCATGATGGTGTACGAGATAAATAATCTCCTACAGCCATTTCGATGGGGTTCTTTTGCTTTAATTCTTCCTGGAATGGATCTATTGATTGCTGTTGTGTGTTTTCCAGTTGCAGGTAGTCTTTGGTCGAATCGCCTGTTTCAATAATTGAAGAGGTAATGCTATGGTAAGGACTATCCGCTTTAGTGCGGGTGATTGAGTCTAAGGGTTGATTGGCTAACTGAGCTAAGGCCTTGTCAATATCACCGGCGATTAATGTTTCGATTGCTTTTTTGTATTCGATAACTTGTTGTCTTACCAAATCATCCATACAGGCCACCCTGATGCTTCCCTCTTGAATTAATATCTTACTTGGCTTACCGCTTTCAATACTTTGATGTTGGCTAATATCGCCAAGCATTGCACAACGAGCGCCAGAATGATGAATTTTTTGCATGAGGTTTGCGCAATCTCGATTAGAGACCATGGATGATTCATCGATAAGAACAAGTGTTTTTTTGCTTAATGTCGATTCCTGTTCTTGTTCAATAAGGAAACTCTTTAATGTTTGGGCTTCAATTCCCAGAGCCCTCATTTCTTTTACAGCCTGGTGAGTGGGCGCAACCGCAATTAGTTCAACCTCTTCATGAGTCATTGATTGGGCATGCTTGATGGTATCAATAGCACTGCGAGTCATGGTTGTTTTTCCAGTTCCTGCATACCCCTGAATCATAATAAACTGATCGGATGTAGTCGTGATTAACTCACAAGCTTCTTTTTGGCCTTTGGTAAGATCTGTCAGTTCTAGTTGTTTTTGCGCTTCATCACTGCTCATCAATGGCTTAAGAATGTTAATACCCGCTTTAACATTCTTTATAATCGATTCTTCAAATGCCACCGCTTCTTTGGTGGTCAAAAACTCGTTCCCTCCAGATATTAAGTCGCCACTGTTTATGGCATTACCCAGGACGTTATCTATTTCATTAAGACCTGCTTTTCCAATAGCCTGATGAACGGCCACTTCAAGTAAATCTGATCGAGTAAAGGCTGCCTCTCGTTCTGAAAGGTGAGCAATTGCAAAGTGCAGCGCTTTTTCCGCATCACTTTTTTGGGGTTTTTTAGCGGTTAATAGGGTTAAGGCCTGCTCTAGTGAACTGAGTAGATCACTCGTGGTTCTATGGTCAATAATCTGTGCACCATGATTTGTTTTGGCGGCATCCAAAGTCAGCGATATCGCGGAGGATTTTGTCGCACTTTTCATGGCAAATCGATTTGCCTTGTCCACATTATCCGTAATAATCATTACGTTTTCTTTACTGGATTCGCATAAAAGCGACATGGTATTTTGTTTGAGCGCATAGGCTGGCAGTGTCATAATGGTTTGTTTCACGGGTTTAAGATCATCGGAATACATGGTTTTGGCATAGGCATGGCTCAATGGGAAATGCTTTTCGTTACTCGTGATAAGATGAATGCTTCTTTTCCCATCTCTTATTTTTATTCCATGTCGGGTAAATGCAGTAACCTCATATTGGTTTCCTATTTTTAATCCTTCAAAGGATAAACTGGCAGTGGCCACTAATTGATCCCCGATTCCTACCGATAAAGGTGTTTGTTCATAAATCTGCATGGAATCTGTAATATTTTTAGCAGCAAGTAGTGATCTTGCCCCATTGGAATTACGAACAATCAATTGATTGTCTTTTTCATTAATACCGAGTACCGTGAATTTTTTTGATTCCGTACGGGTGTTATGGATTAATATCCAATTGGACTGATAACTTTTAGCCAGTTTTTTTTCACTGAGGGTCAAGGGAATACGGGTTAATGTATTTATAGTCTTTTCATCTGATGAAATCTCTCCCTGCTCTTTTAACTGAGTACGGATTGCTTCATTGACTTCTTTAGCTTCGAGCTTTGAGACAGTAAAGACTTTTGTATTTTGCCTCTGGATTACTGGCAAGTTACAGTACATTTGCGCTGTTTTAAGAATACGTCCCTCAACGGTTTGGGCTTCTATAAGATTGATGCTGGTGGCCGGCACCTTTCTGTCATCAACCTCAAATGATTTTATACAGGCTTTATCAAGCAAGTCGGGAATATCGGATTTAAAGCCAGACAGAGATTGTGATTTTTCCAGAAAAATGACCTTGGCACATCGCTTATCGGCAATAGATAATAAAGTATTCATCTCGTCAGGAGCCAGGCGCTGTGCTTCATCCACAATCAGTACTTCGCGCTCCTTTTTACTATGAAAAAAGGGCAATTTATGTTCTGAACCATGACGATAATTAAAGCCTGCTACTGTTTCACACAAATCCTGTTTCCCAATAGATAAAATCCATTGCCACAGTGTAGGCGCTGATTTGGCCATATCCTTATTGATTGTATTGGCAGAAAAAGCAGAGGGACAAAGGATACGAATTATTTTGGAATCCTGTGAATAATCAATTAAAGTACTTAAAAGCTCACGCGAGGTAGCGCTTTGCTGCTTGATGCGTACAACTCCATCTTTATTAAATAAGGCTTGAGTTACTGCCTTTTGAATGGACTCATTATCGGTGAGTTTGCACACTTTATCCATATTTCGTTCGATGCCTTTTTTTTGGTGTGTGAAGTTCACGATTTTTTTTATGAGCTCTTGTTCTTTGTTAATGAGCTTACTCGTTGTAAAAGAGGAGTTTTCTGCATTAAGAGCAATCAGATTTTGTGCATCAATTTCTTGATCAATCCGTGACATCAGCGCTTCAAAGCCCTGTTCACCTAAGGAAAAATAGAGACTTGTCTGTAACACTTCCTGATAGGTAAATGTAAGTTTTTTCTCTTCTAAATGCGCAATTGCATCAAGAACACTTCTATCGAGTTCTTGATTATTGGACATGGCTTCTTTAGGCGTATGCGATTCTTTGGTTTTATCCTTTAAAGTGGCCAGATAGGTGGCAGGATTTACTCCCAGCGCTTCACTTTCTGCTTTCCATCGCATGCGTAATTCCTCTGGGGAAACCACTTCCTTTGACTTTCTTGAATCCAGAGTTGCTCTGTCATATGCTTTTAACGAATTTGAGTGCATCCCTTTAATGTGTTCTTCAACCTGGGTACGGCGTTTAGACATTCGTTCCAGCAATGTCTTATCAAAATGTTTGATTTCAAATAAACCATGGGCATCGCCTGTATGTTCTATTTCGAGCCCCATTTCTTTTAAACCAAGAGCAATTTCAGACCGGTACACAAGCCCTAAAAAGATTTGGTTGTCCATAATCCATTCCATAGTGCCGTGATTACGACTGATATCAGAGGCTAAAGCACGCCACTTGCCATCAAGACGTTCAGTAAAATTCATCAAAAGTGCATGCACATGGAGCTGAGGATCAAGCTCTCGGGAGGTGTCATGGAGGATGGTCGCAAAACACAGATTGCCAGTCTTTTCATACTCCATACCCTCTTTTCCTGATTTGCGTGCTTCGGCAGCTTCCTTCTCAATGAGTTTTAATACCGTTTTTACGGCATTTAAATGCAAATCAATAAACTCTTTATGGCCACAAACCAAACCAAGATAGGACACCGATTTAGGCGCGGAGAAGGTCAGATCATATCCGCCACGATGCTTGATTTCGCCGGATTGGGTTTTGAGGCCAATGACATCGCCGCTCGGTAATGCACCACGAACAACGGCCTCAAGGGATAGTACGTTAACCTCTCCAGAAAGGTTTTGTCGCTCAGCACTTAACCCCACCCATTCGGTGGTCAATTGATTTGAAAAGTAATAATTTTCCTTATCAAAATAATAACCTGGCATTTTAATCGGTTTAACTCGCAGACTTAACATAATTTATTCCTCTATCAAAAAATAGATTCAATCTCGTATTCACCTTGGAAACGCTTGGAATTAGTCGACTCTTGCGCATTAAAGCGACTGTCTGAGGACTCATTAACAACAGGCACATGTTTAATGCTGGTATTAGAAACAGGAAGAGACGGTATGGCACGAGGTAGAAAACCTGAAGCCTTCGCGCTTCTTTTTTGATAATGAAGCTCCAATTTTGTTATAGGATATTGACCTGGCAATCGCAGATAACAAGTAAGCGGATCAAGCCCCATAATTTCAGGATAAGTCACCAAGGGTCGTGTAATACGGTTTTTTCCTAAGGAAATCCCATCACGAATGGAGTTAGCTCCATAAGAATAATTTTCTCGGGTATCATCAATTTCCTCATCCCCAAGTTCCTTACTGACAAGTTGCGCCATTTCATGACTTGGACTTGCAAAAAAGGCTCGGGTATTCAGCAAGTCAAAAATTTCAGCCGCCCCACTACGCCCATATACCTTCTCCAATTGACTAAAGCTCTGCATTCCCAGCAGAAAACAGCCGCCAAATTTCCTGACTTCAGCAATGGTTTCACCCAATAAGGGTAATTTGTGCAGGCTTGGTAATTCATCACAAATAAACCAAATTCGCCTGTTCGCATCTTCTGGCAAGCTCAAAAGTGTCAGGGATGCCATGGCAATCCACATCGAAATCAATGGTTTTAAAGATTTATGCTGTTCCCCATTGCTTGATATAAAAAGCCAGCCCTCCAAATCTTTATTTAACAGATAATCACGAATGGAAAAGGAAGGCTTACCAGATTCATCAAGCCCACTTAACGACTGCATTGATTTAAGGTAGGTTGTGATGACGGAGCGAATGGAGATGGCTGTTTTTTCTATTTTATTACTGACCAAAGTCGCTGCAGCCGTGCCGTTGAGATAAGGTTCCAACTCACTAAACTCGCCCGTTACCAGTAACCCTAACAGCTTGGATAGGGAACGTTCCTTATCCTCACGCATTTGACTTGCAAGACAGGCAAACACGGTGCGTGCTGCATTAACCCAAAATGGATCGTTTTCTCCATGCATGGGGATGAGGCTTTCTGCCATGTTTTCCAGTAATTCATCTTTTGGGGCTTCCAGCCATAAATCCCAATTAGCACAGCGTGCATCAAAAGGATTAAGTAAAACATCATGATCTTCCTGAAAATAAGCCTGAGTAAACGTGCATCCCTTGTCATAGACAATGACTCGGTCGCCTCGTGCACGTAAACAATCCATCAATTTCATAATGAACTGACTTTTCCCCATCCCAACCGTGCCATGAACCAATAAATGCTGCACCTCTGCACCTTGCAACAGGGGAAATCCATCAAGATGTAAATCAGATGCTTTTCTTTGCTTTATGATCTGTTTTTTAAGTGTTTCTGATGGGACTAAACTAGCCCCTCGTATAAATTGGTTTTGTGTTTGTACCTTTCCTCGATAAATGAAATATCGGCTCACCAAAAGTGCCACAATCAACGATAGGGGAAAACTCCATAGAGTTGACTGTAACAGGAGTGTCAGTAAACGATCGGAGGTAGCAGAAAAATAGTGATTGTGGAGAAGCTGTTCGACAGTTTGTGATGCATACCCCCCTTTAACAGGGATAGAAAATACATGTGGCACCCCTGCCAGGTGATAAAAATGAGCCGCATGATAGGACACAGTCTGTCTTATCATTCCATGTGGCGCAAAGATACAGGTCATTACAATGCTTAACCCTGCCCAAATGAATAAGTAAACATGAAAGAGCGCTTTGTTAATCTGAAACCACATCCGCAGATTATGGAATGAGATCTGGCCGCCCCGTGTATAATGTTTGTAATTGGATTCATGGCGCATTATATCTTCCTCCAGCTTGTTTTGGGCAAAGCAGCGGCTTCCACTGCTTGTATTTGTGGTTAAAAATTATTCTTTTTGATGTGTTTTGTTTATTTTAAGGGTATTGCCGCACTGGCATTTTTGTCCTTATCAAAATAATTCTTTATGAGAGTAAACAGCACGCTGATGCCTATCCTATTGAGCTCCATTTCAACAAGGATGCTCGTTAAAATCCCGCTGATGAAAAACGCGCCAAAGGATATGAAGAAGGCAGCACTGGGAAACAAGAACAGTGAAGGAATCAAAACAATCCCCGCAAATATTCGATAGGCTATAGTTCCAGCCCTTCTTATTTGTTTTACAATCAATGAGCCTGTTCTTAGTTTGTGTTTCAATTGATAGTCAATCAAAATGTATTGATTTAATGTGCTGTAAATGAATAGAAAAACAAAAAGGCATAGTCCTAGAGCCATTAATGGCAGCCAGAAAAACATGTAGATGAGCTCGTGCGTTGAAATCTCCACCATCAATACGTTCCAATAAAAAGGGAGTGGAAGTAAAAATCCTAGAAGTATTGTTCCATATAGTTTAAAAAAAACATGCAAAAACAAACGCCTGTTCGCCTGGTAATACTCCTTGGCCGGCATAATATCCACGTCCAATGTTTTTAATGTTTCTATATCCAAGGCGATGGCCTCTTTTAATTCTTGTGAATTCATTTCTTCATTATTCATGGATAAGCTCCTTCTTTGGGGCTGATTTATCATGATGATCAACCCATTTAGTAAAATAGGCGAGGTATAACTGCGTTGACGTTACTTTGCCCCAGTTTTTTCCCCTCGCCTACATCGTTGTTCGTTGTTTCAACCGCTTGCTGGTATTGACTCTTTAAACGCCCTCCTCCACTGCTTGTTTTATTTACCGCCGCATCGACCTGATTATTAATTTTTTGCTGCATGCTTTCGGCTCTTGATGCATCCATGCCAACTCCCAGAGTCCTTCCAGAATCCTCCAATGCATTACTGTTTTTGTGGTAGTCCGCTCTCATTTGTGACTCTTTGGTACTTAATGGATTTGCTGCATCCTGATAAAAGGAGTCAATCCGAGCATTTTTAGAAGCATTGCCGTATCGTGCGATTAAACCTTCTCGTTGTTCACTGATAAACTCATTAGCTAGCATTTGTAATTGTTTTAATGAAGCCAGATCTGAAGGATTAGAATACAATTCATCTCGTGCCTTTTCTCCAATGCGGTGTGCCACAAAGCCAGGAAATGCCTGATTAAGATCGGTTGTAATCTGATCGGAGTTTGATTCCACATAACTCCTGGCCGTGCTAATGCGAGCGGCTTTAGACATCGAGGCATCGTAGTTTTGACTTGCCGTTTGTGCTTCCCGCAAGTCAGTACCCATTTGATTCGAAAGGCTTGCCCCTTCCGAATGGCTGTTATCAAAATGATGGTTTTGTGCAAACTGGCTCACGTAATTAAGCGCCTGATTAAAGTCTTCTGCTTCCTTCGCTGACATGCTGCTGTCCGTACCCTCATGGTAACGATCACTACTCGTTGATGACCTATCGAACTTGGCATGACTATCAGCACCTCCTGTTGCTCCAAAAGCAAATCGCCCAATACTTCCCAGCATACTTTTTTCACTTGCGACTCCGACGTGGGCATTTAATCCAGCTGAGGTCATATGAGCCAGCGCATCCTCTTGGCTTATCCCTTCGCGCTTAGCTACATCCGAGGCAATATGCGTCATGGTCGATAAGGCCTGGCTGTATTGACCGGATTCGCTTTCAGATACTCCATCGCCTAAACGCATATCATGTCCCTGCATTTTCGATAATTGTACGGCACTGTGCGCAAAACTGGATAAGGACGTTTGATAATGCTGGCTTTCATTGGCTGCAGCCTGCCTGGATTCCTCAAAAGCCTGATTTAAAGAGCCACTTAAGGCCTTTGTATCTGAAATGTGTACGGGTCCTCGTGACATCCCAGGACTTACATCAAAAACAGCATCTCCATGGCCTGTGGTCGTCTTAAGCACTCCACTTCCCAATTGTTCCGTGTGCATCCCATGCATGTTCGTCCAATTGGTATCGTGCTTGTTAGCCGAAACATTATTGGCGCTGGTATTTTCATAGTTCATATTCCAACCGCTGTAACTTGCCATTGAGATGTTACCTGCAGCTGCAGATTGTGCTTCACTGACTGACAAAGATTGTGCCATACCACCAAAATGCTGGGAGGAGGTACTTAAAATCTGTCCCAATCCTTTCGTGATGTACAGGGCAATAACAGGAACACTTGCCGCCAATGCGCCTGCCGTATAGGCGAAATTACTGTGCATGCTCGCTAATGAATCGATATTAGAGAAGGTCACACCTCCGGTTTTTTGACCAAACAAAGTAATGGTAGTACTTGAGGCCATAGAAACAAACCAATGAAAAATAATAAACATCGGCGGCCATGACCAAAGGTAGATTTGAGATTGTACCCACAAGAAATAAGCGTTACTCAGGGTCGGGAAAAATGAAATTAAAACAACTAATGGAAAAATACACAGCGTTAGCATCCACATCACGGTCATATAGTAAGGCAGGCGAAATCCTGCAAGCCAAAAGCTATTGGCTTCGGCAATGTGCATTTTTTGAGTGCTGTCCGTATTGGTGTAATTCATGAGTGCCGCATCAGCTCCTGAAAAAGCAAAAGCATCGGCAGCAGCATCTCGGGTCGCATTAATTAAGATATTCTGCGTAAGTGTTTCAGCCGCATCTTCGGTAATGTTCATGTAATATTTGTGAGCAGCTTGCAGCCGGTCACCAAAAGTCTTTTCGCCTGGTAAAGAACTGCTGTCCGTGTTGCGTGATCCTAAAGCACCTGTGGTTACCAGATGATTAAGACGCTCCAACTCTAATTTGGCTGCAACGGGCAATCGAGTTTTTAAATTGGCTGCTGCATCAGCACAACTTAAATTGTCTCCATTGTGCAGAATCACCCGATAAATAGGCGATGGGCTCTCAAAATAGGTTTTAGATAGATGAGCACTTTGGGTAAGCTCCTGAGGGCTTAATTGGTGACTTGCCAAAAGTTTTGCCGTAAACACGCATTGACGGATATAGGACGATAGGTCTTGTGCCAAATCAGGCGACATGGAGAGCCTTGTCTGGGTTGCCGCAAGCCAGGTTCTTGCACCAAAAATCATTCCGGTTTTGTTGTACTCCAGGCTATCTGGCATGTGAAATACATCACTAAAAGCAGTTGTTATTCCGTACCCCATGCCACTAATGACTGCTGCAGGTAATGCAACACCTAAAGGCACATGATCAACTGTTAAGGCCTCTCCTGCTCCTTCGGCTGTCTGCATGTCAATTATAGCCACAGGCACTTTAATGCCTAGCACGCAATACATGACTAAAAAGGTGGTCAGCACAAAGCGAGTTAATGATTCGAGCTTTTTCCCCATCACGTACTGATAACCGACCATACCAACGGATAGAATCATGATAATGTCACACGCCGTACTAAAGGTAGATTCAGTAAGCAAAGCGGCCATACCATCAAGCAACTCTTTTAAATAAATCCCATTTTGTGGGGTGTAGATTAATAATGGGCTCATTGTGCCCCTCCGGTATATGATTTTCTTAAGATGGGATTAAGGGCATTAAGCGCCTGCTTCACGTTGTTTTGAACCAATTGATTGGTGGTCAGTGCGGCATTAAAACGTGCTCGTGATTCGCTATTAAAATTATCTACAAATTGTTGGGCTACCTGCAGGTTTTTAAATAATTTCTCTTCATGATCACTACCTAAATCACGCCCTGCAAGGGATGCTCGAATCACTTCAAGTGAATTTGCAAGATACTGGGCAAGCAAATCCGTTGCTACACTCTGAGCAAGTTCATAACTGCTTTGTATGCCGATATTCTGTTGTGCACTGGCTGAAATGAGCTGAAATACAGACGGCTGGGTTAGTTCAATTAACCCTTTTTGTTGTGGCGTTAAGGCCGTCCCTGATTTGATATTCTCATAAACTCCCTGCAGGATGGCTTGTACCTGAGAAACCAGAGCATCTTTGCTGCTGATCTCCTGGCTTCCTTTCACATTGATGGCAACACATTTTATGGGTTTGTTTGAATCAGTGCACTTATAGCTGGGTAATTTGCCTCCATAGAGCAAGGCTTTTACAAAATCCTGATTAGTCGCTAAAGAGGGATACGTTTGCATCCCTCCTTTGGCATCAAATACCAGTGTTCCTGAAATCGACATATAGACTTCTGAAATTTCTGTATCTGATTTGATGAATTCATTCAGTTGTAATGCATCCCAAACTACGTTGGTATTCAAAAGAGCCCTGTCTTTATATTCTGAATCGTTTTTTGCCTGTTCCAATCGCTTTTCAATCTCCCCTCCTGTCGAACATTTATGTCGGGCTTCTGCCCAATCGGTGTATACATTACGATTACGCCCGATGTCCTCACACAAACGCTGATGTGCCGCTCTATTTTTGGGATAAAGCGCTGCAGTCAGGTTTTCTCCCATCTCACACGAATTAAAATTTGTCCCATTAATGTCATTTGCCAGCTTTTGCATGTATTGCATGGCATGAGCAATTTCAGGCAGCTCGGTCTCCAGTGCAAGGTTCATTGCATAGCCTGCCCCGTTACTTAAAATATTCTGCATGAAGGAAACAATCTGCTCTGATTTAATAAAGGAAAAACCACCTGCAAAAATATCAATTCCGCCACATCCTGAGCGAAACCCAGGTACATCAACGTGAGCTATCTGAATGGAACGCACCTGATTTCTGGCATAGACAGAGCCTAATGATGCAAATCCTGCTGCCTGTGATTCATAGGAATGGCTACCCGTGACATTCGCAGAATAACCAAGATTATTAAAAAAATGATTTAAATCGGCACTGGCTGATGCATGAACACCATTTCCTGTCACGCAAGTAAAAGACGCAACAACGGTTAGCACAAGAGCTCTAATCATTAAATTTCTCCTCAATGTGTTGCTTTAATTCATGTACTCTTTGTGCCAGCTGATAAGGAGTTGCTTCTCCAAACAAGACAGCGTAGGCCTCCAGGGTATGTCGATTGACTAAAAACAAGGCGGGAACCGTAGGCTTATACCCTCCTGATACATAGAATGTTTGAAAAAGCTCAGGTGTTAATGGTGTGGTATCGAGTCCATCCAGGGACTCTCCATCCAGGCTAAAAGCACGAACCTTAATATGGAATGTTTCTGAAAAATCCTTTAAAACAGGGGAGAATTTTTTACAATGTGGGCAGGTGCTTCGATAAATAAATGCAAAATAATAATTTTGGGATAAATCTTTAGCTTCAGCTGATTCCTTCTGTGCAAAAGCTTTAGGGGCTTGCTTTTTCAATAACAGTGCATTGAGTTCTTCAACTGCCACATTGGCGTGCAATGGATTAATTACAGAACAAAGCAGTAAAAAAATGATGCGGACAATCATGCTTCAAACCCCTCATAGCTGTATCGTTTGTAATGAGTCGCCACATCCAGCAGGCGTTCTTTTAACTCGGTTGTGGAGACGAAACCATAAGATAAAGGCGACATTTTTTGTGTTTTTAAATCAACAAGAAACAGTGCGGGCATGTAGCGTGACTGTAAATTCATTGTTTTTTGTATTTCATGAAGAGGTATGTTTTTAGGATTAGGCAAACCTTCAATGGGTTGTCCATCTGTTGTGACCGAAATCATTGAAAAGTGGGTCTGATTGACGAATGGCACAAGATGAGTGATGAATTTTTGCGAAATGGAACTGTTCCCTTTGTAAAAAAGGATTAATCCATAACGTTTAGCCCCTTCTCGGACTACCCTCTCCATTAAAAGATTCATTGAATCATTGCGAATGGCCACAGCCGTATTGTCAGTTGGAAAATTTAAGGAATGATCCAGCTCAGGATGAGACAACAGCACCTGTTGCCAGTACTGGACAAATTTCTGATTGTTTTTGGCATACACCTGCTGGGCTTTCATGTACTCATAGGTTGCATCAAATGATGGGGCAATTAATGCCGTTGCGAGCTTATTCATGGTGGCTTTGCGGACTTCCATGAGCTCTTCATATGGAGTCAGCGCAGGCTTTGACACCTTTGGAATTTGAACAGGTTTCATCTGAGGTTCTTTGTTTTCTGTACTGTACCAATGAAACCCATGAGCAGGTGGACTTACTAAATCAGCCATGGCCGGCATGGAAAGTAACATTAAAATAATAGTAAATAATCTCATTTTTGTTCTGCCTTTTTCTGGACTCGCCGTTTGATTTCATCCATTGCTTTTGAAGCGTCGGGGCTATTTAAAACGACATCGCCTACAATTCCTGCTTCTTTTGTTGGTTGTCCTTGGGGAAATGGATAGACAGGGTTTAAAAAATCGATGCGCCCCATGTCAAGGCTTTGTAATTCATTCACACTGAGCCCCGCGCAGCGTGTATGCTCCGCATCTCCTAAAGCATTGGGATTTAATTGTCTTAAACGTCCTTCGGCCTGGATAATGCGCGCCATTTTGCTGTCAAAGACACAATAGGTGCGTTTGTGCTCCAGACAGGTGCCAAAAATGGGATCTTTCTGACTGCAGAATTCGCCTACGTAATGAGCCAGATAATTGAGTTTGGCTTTGCCTAAAGCCTTATCTTCTTCACGACACAAATCGATATGGAGTTTGTCAGCCCAGCCTTCATTCGAACAACAATCAATAATGTCCCAAACCCAGATTTTGCACTGAACGGGATGGCCTGAAAATAAGGTGGCCTGCGTTTTACCAAACTCAGCGCCAGCAGCTCCTGCAACGGCCATGGGTGCCATGGCCTCTCCAAAACCATCATTCTGAGTCGCAGCATGTTCCGTGCAGTCTCCATCGGCACAAAAGAGATCACGCACACAAGCCACAGGCTGTGGGCAGACTGTCTCATCGCAACGATATACCTGCTCATAGAGTGAACAGGCATTATTGTTCATTAATGTACAGCGCGAGCTTGCCTGTAAGCATCCTTTTTCACGTTGCGTTTTACATTCATCAGCTGCAGCGGATGCGCATTGATATCGTGCATTAAGCTCCCAGCAATCGCGGGTGACGGGCAGGCCATTAATGACACGGGTTGGATTGGAATCAGTACACTGCTCTTGTGTTTTTTGACATAGGTTGTTTGTCTCAAGAGCAGCGCATTCATTATCCCAGTGCTCTTCTTCCACATAGGATTTAGAATGAGCATTAATCGTCAATGCCACTTGAATTGGGTAATAGCGACTGAACTTATCTGAAATATACAGGGTGATTACTCCTCCATTCTGGCAGGTTGGAAGTCCCACAACACGCACCCAATGAGCAGAACCACCATTATTTAGAATGGAGTGTACTGTGGCTTTCATCTCCTCGCAGGGATGATTTAATTTAACAGGATTGGTTAAATGTCCTCCTGCGCTATTGGTCATCGCACCCGTTATAAGATTAACCGCTATGAGTCCAGTCCATTTTTTATGAACCCATACCTCAAAGTCAGCTCTTTGACTCCATCGTTCTGTGTTCACGGTTACTTTGCGTTTTTTTAAACACTGTTGTTCTGGTAATTGCCTTGATGTATGACAGATTTCCTCATGCGACTTAATCTCACAAGCCTGTGGCTTTTCATCGCATTTAATCCGCTCATTAGATTGTCCATGGGTAATCGCATAACTTTCTTCTTCAATTAATTTGGCGTTTTTAATCGCTTCATTTTTAGTATTGATTTCAAACTGGCGCTGACCAAAATGCTCGGTCACAGTATGTCCACCGGCATCATTTTTTAAGGCATTCGCAGCCAAGGTACTTAAATCCGTTTTTTCAGTTTCAACCCCCTGATAATGAAGCGATTGCGAGGGATTTTCCGTATAGTCTTTGAAGGTATTCTGGGGCTTAAATTCATTCATGGCGCTCAGTGGCTGATTCCCCAAAGATTTTGCGTATTCTTTTAATTTCTGAAAGTCCTGCGCTGTTGTATTGGCAGCTGAGAACGTGCCAAATCCAAAAATACAGACGATGGCCAACATGCATCTAAACATGGCCTTTCTCCAATATGGTGGCCGCTAATGTGGCTCCTGCATCTCCTTTCTGGGCGATGAGCTCCAGTCCTTTTTTTATGCTTGCATTGCCATAGACTACATCAAAGGGTTGATTGGCACAGAACTGCCCTGAACCGCAAGACTTGGAGGGCTCTGTGACTACAAGCGCTGGAACCGTTGTAATGTGGAATTGACTAAACCAGACCGGATCAATAGAAATTCCCTTAAAGTTTAAATGCTGCTTTTGAGCTTCGCTATTAAGGCGTTTAAATGTTTCTATGGTTTGTTTAAAATCACCATCCACTAAGCCATTAATGACCACGGGAATATGAAACCGTGCTGCTTCATCGCTCAATGCAAATAGAAGTGAGTCGGGCATGGAAAAGGATACAAATAAAATGGCACCTTCTACTCTCTGCGGTTTTTGATTGCTTTGTAAACCGTCCGCGCTGCGTTGCATGAGTGTATCAATCAATGATTGGTGCTCTGATTGATTCCGTGAGGACGTACGATTTAGCATTTCGATTGTCTTACTCGAAATGGTTGATACTTGGTGAGCCCCCTCCTCTTGATACTGCCTTAATTCATCATTAGTGTTTGCAAAACATCCGCCAATCCCGGTCAGAAACAGGATAATGATTTTAATGTAGTGCGCCATTAAAGGCCTCCTTATAAAAAACAACAATTTCTCTTGCGCCAAATCATGAAGCCAAAATTATCCCCATCTCCAGGGTAGGTATGTCCGGCCTCCCAGGTAATGACTGAACGGCCAAAGGGCTGGCAGCGTTTCGCATCAGGTAATGTATTGACTAACTGGTAGCGATACCGGCTTTTAGGCAAAATGGAAGAGTGATAGGTGCGACAAAGTGCAGGCCAATCTTTACCGACCGAATCTTTAATTGCTCCAAGGCGATGAAGCTTAAAGTCGGTGCGTTCTGCCAGGAGCGTTGCGGCACTGATGGGACTTGCCTGATTTGCCACAAAACCATTGAGCGGATAGGTAGATCCTTGAGCGCCCTGGCACCAGAATAGAGAATCCATGGCCGTTCCTGCCAATGCTTTGGTTGCATCTGCTGCACAAGACGCCCGTACTGGCGATGTGGTAAATAAGGTGGCCTCTGGATTAAGAACAAAAGCAAACTCAGAGTCATTCCATGTTGGATCAAGTTCACTCAAATACATCACATCAAAATCTTCTGTCTCCATACAGCCGATGGATGTAAGTACCTGCAGCCAATACATCAGAGGGTATTTGTACCAATGCACGTAATAAAATGCGCCTCGCCCATCCGTATCGGGCATTTGTGAACCACCAAGACCCTGGTCTTTAATATGTAGTTGCACCCCAAGATTCACCATGCAATATGGCTTTCGTGTCACATCGACTAACGCAAAGGGTTCCCAATAACCTATAGTAACTCCTAAAAGTTGTAATTTGTTTGGGCAGGAACAGATAGGGTTCCCAGGATTTTTAGTATCAGGATACTGGCTTTTTACTACTTCGGAGGAACCAATGGTTAAAGGGAACAAACAATCCCAGCAAATGTCGGTAATAGGATTGACAAAATGCCCTTTACACTGCGATGCGTGCAATGAACAGATGAAGAATAAGCCTGCAGCAATTGAACAGAAAAGTCGTTTATTCATCATTCACTCCAATTTCTTTAATTTGCCAATCAAGACCTACCTGACTGACTATGCTTGGAACGTGTTGAAGCTGCAGCCGAGATGAAATGATGCCGTTCACATCAAAATAAATTCGACCAAAAAGCTCTGCAGCAACTCGAACATCACCACCGGTTAAAATGAACTTAACGTGCTTAAAATCGGTGTAATGGTTCTTAACCCAGGCAACCTGTCTTGCATCATCCGCATTAAAGAAAATCAGGGTTTTGAGGAAGTGAACGCGCTCAAATGGGTTTATCCGCGTTCCTGCTTTTGCAATTAAATACCCATCAGGAGTCCAGATATCATGAGATACAGTCACTGCCGGTGAGATGCGAAACGTCTTAGGCGTGCGAGTCGTGCTCAATGCCAAAGGGTGTGGTCTCATCGCCTGACGCGCTGCTTTCTGCTCTAAATCACGCTGAACATGCTCTAAATCACCACTTTGCTGTAATGCATTGAGTTTGTTCATAATGACTTTTCTTATATCCTCTTCTCTAACAGGGAATGTCTGGCCATACTGACCAATATTTTTTGCATGACTTACAGGCTCTAATAAGAAGGCCAGACCAAGAATCAGGGCTAAAAACCGTTTGTTAGTGCGCTTCATGCTTTATCCTTGCTATGGTCAAAGCAATGAGCTCGTCTGTTACATCCACTTGGGAGGGTTTGTAACCAGTCAATACAGGTGCACTGACTAAGGTTACCCGGTGAGACCTTCCATAGTCCTTGATGACTTCTGGAAGGGCTCGTGAAAAGCGATCCATAATGTTTAATTGTTCTTCATGAGTCAGTTTAGAACGGGCAAGCAGCACCGAAGGTGCCTCTATGGCACGATTCATATCAACCACCAAAAGAGGTAACGGCTTAGGCCACATCATAAACATACCCGCCAGGACTCCAATGAACCCACAAACTCCTGCAATGACCCAATATGTGGTGTTTAAGCGATTAAATGGCATAACCCCTCCCATAATGCAGTTCTGCGACATGCGATACCGCATCAAGAAATGCAATCCCTTGTGCCACATAATTAATGACCGCCTGATAATCATCTCCATCAGAAGATAAAAGCACGCGAGTAAATGGATCAACGAACAAGCGATGAAAGGAGGAAATACCGTTGGCGCGCAACAAAACTTGCGAAAAACCAGCTTCTTTCGCTATTGGGAATGATTTCAGAATAGTCATCTCGTAGTCCGAAAAAGTCTCATGCTTTTTTTGATGCTCTAAAAGCGGTGATTCTTCTTGTAAAAAAACAAGCTTTAAAGCGGAGTTCTCCCATGCGGCACGAGCTTCTGAAAATTCAAAATAATCCTCAATCCCCTGAGTAATCGTGACAAATGATGCTTTATGCCGCCGACCAGTACGAAAGCCTTTGGTAATAAAGTTCACTGCAATTAAATCCCCTGTAAAAAAAGACCAGGCTTCATCAATGATGCACATCTTTTGTTTGTTCCTGTCCGAGTTGAACATACGTCTTTGAAACTGAGAAATAACGGACAGGAGAACCGGTGCGCGAATGCTTTGATTGTCTTCAATTTCCTTCAAATCAACTACAATTATGCGGGCATCAGGCGATAACTGGGATGGTTCATTAAACGCCTTTCCATGCTCTGAGGCAGAACAGTAACGCTGAAGGTTTTTAGACAAAATGCGCGCTGTAGGATAGGTTTCGCGGTCGTGCTCGTACAATGACAATAAGACTCCTGCAACCTCATCAATGCGCGTTTGATTCTGAGTTGTTCCAAAAGCGGTTAAAATGGCTTCTCTTAAAGTGCCTCTGTCGTCATCTGTAGCACCGCTGGTCGGGCAAGTTAATAATTCAAACAAGGCAATAATGTCATCAATCTCTCGTAAAATGTCCGTAACATGGGTAAAGGGATTCATCGCCAAATTGCTGTATTCAAGATAAGTCCCACCAAGCGCCTCACACAGTTTTCTGTAGCTTCCACCTACATCAATAATAAAAATATCCCCGCCATTAAATAAAATATTGAGCATCAGCATCTGAATGAAAAAACTTTTACCACCGCCCGATGTTCCGGTTACAGCCATATTGTAATTGCTGCCAAATGCACCCGAGAAAGGATCGATGCAGGCAAACTGATCGCGCATGGTGGGCAACAAAATACCCTTGCCCACCCCGCGCCAGTCAGAAAGAATTGGCATGTATTGGGTTGCATTCCATGAAGAAATTGGCCACATCATGGTTGGAAGAGAAAAATCCTTAGCCAGATTTCCTGTGAAAAAAAACGGCATCGAGACTAAAAAATACGGACATTGCATACGTTTACACAATGCCAATTTAATGTCATTGAACGCAAATACCGTGCGAGCAGCCTCCACATCACGCTCTTTTTCATGAGGTCTTGAAAAAAGAACCACGTTATAAAGCATCTTTACAGAACGAGTCTTCTGTGAGGATAAATCATCTCGAAAAGTACGCCATACTCTTGCCTGCTCCTCAGTTCCCGCTACATTCAAGGCATAATCACTTTTAGATTTTTTATCCAAATCACGGGTCTTGCGGTTCGCTCTACCCTGAGCACGTCCCTGCTCTTCAACCAGATAGATGACCGAGATGATGTGATTACAGGATATTCTTTTATCAGGATGAAAAATGTTGCTGGTATTATTGATGTTCTCCCATAAACAATACTGACGAGGGAGGCGATCAATGGTCAGAACAGATACAGCTGTTTCATAAGCATGTCCAGTTTCATTAGCCCCTTGAATTACTACTTCATTGTTTTTAATTTCAATATCAAAGTCATGAGACAGTGCCTGCTCTTTAAGTAATTTGGTTTTGTCGTATATAACAGGGCGTGGGGTAATTGCATCAGGGCAATTATCCAGATAAAACTGAAGCAAATGCAAAAAATCAGTCGCATCTGCTTGCTTAAATCCAATTTTTGCAGCACTTAAGGATGCTTCAAATGAAACGCGAAACTGGCCAAAACAGGCTTTTAAATCGTTCTCAGATTCTTTTTTGATTTTATCAATGACGATATAGCAATCCGTATGCGTTAATCGAGGTGCAAGCATCGTGTTGGTTTTAAAACCGTGTATGGCGGCTTTTTGATAAAATGCCTTAAGGTTCTCTCCTAACAGGCTTAAATTTTCAAATTCGCTTTTTGTGAACTGCGAAGTAAATGCCTCAATATCTTTCCCTACCTGATTGTGTTTGACGCAAATCAACTGCAAGGTGAACTCATGAGACACTTTAGATTGAAGCAGCGCATCCAGCTGCTCTGCTATGTGTTCATTCGCACCCGTTAAAGGGACAATGCGATAAATTAAACCCGCATTGTGTTCATTAAAAAACAGCTTCGATTCCTCATCAAAATATTGATAAGGTAATAGCTCCTCAGTAAAAGAAGGATATTGATGCGCCTTGAGGTCAAAAGCGGCTCCGTTATCGGCTAGCCCTTTGTCATTCCAGGTCTCCTTTAGCAACTGATAAGTATCTTGAACCCATTCTATAGCGTTTGTAAGCATTGCTTCTCTCCTGTATTCGTGCCAGCGCCTATTTATAATCTGAATACAGATCTTGAATTCTTGCCTGCTGCACGAATTGACCATCGGGTGTATAGCGTTTTTCCTGCACCATACGATTCACCATTTCCATACTTTGACAACCACCCCTGTCAGAAAAAGGACATCTTGCATCCTGATTGTCGAGGATGGATTTCGAGCAGGCACATAACTGCGACACTAAGAAAAGGGTACTCAATAAAAATAGAGGTTTAGTCATGAAGTGGCTCCTCATTTTGTACGGTTGAAAATAATGGGGTAGAGGGTTGTCCTGGTTGATTTAAGAGGGGATTCTCAACAGGATTAACGGTTTGAACCATGGGCTCTTGATTATTGGACTGCATCAATGAAGCGCCATTCACAGGGTGTGTATTTAATTCATAGGCACGGCTTACAGTGGTTGTAACCCCAGACTCGTTTTGGGCATGTCCTTCATTGATAGCGCGTCCTGACTCGTACACCTGATGTTCTTTGTCTATCCAAAAGCCTTTAGTAAATAAAACGGACACACGACGACCAGCACGTGCCACAACCAGTGGATGATAAATATCAGCAATGCGCATTACATAGTCTGAAATACGATTGGCAGGATTACTAAGCGCACCACCAGCAGCCGATTGAGCAAGGGTTGATGCCTGCCCGTAGGTCGTAATGGTGCCAGCCCCCGGATTGATTGTTTGAGCGGTATTTAAATTCTTTAAGCCATCACCAAATCCTGCCAGCATGCCTGCCGCTGCCGAATAGGTTAAGAGCGGCTTTGTTTTTAGAATGGATGTTCCGCGTAAATCCTGCATGGCATCCAAATCAAATACAGAGCCGTAGGCCTTTTGTTCAAAATTGATGTTGTTTCCTGCGCAAGACAGTGTTTCTAAATGCATCACCACGGAACTTCCTGATAAATCACCATAAGTGGATACCAGGGCGACACAGTCTTCCAGATGAGAACGCTGATTGTTGGGCATGATTCCTCCGCTGGTAAGGCGGATTAAAGCAGTTCCCATGTTTTTTGAGCCGTTTATTCCTGCATCACCTAAAACCCCAGTCAGCAACACCCCTTCAACAAAGGTTCCCGCCCAAACATAATTTTTAGAGGTTCGCACTTCCTTGTTTTTTTTCTTCCGGTTGTTAAATTGCACTGTTTCCAGTCCTGATTTTGCGAGCAGTTCGCGCTCTGCCTGATGCTTTTTCTTTTGCTGTGCTTCCATTTCTTCACGAGTTGGCGGCCTAACGGTGACCAGGCTTGCCTGACGGGTAGAAACCAGTGCAACCTGTAATTGTTCGTTCATTTTTTTATTTTCTTCTTCAAGGTGTGAAAGCTGTTCTTTCATGGCCTGGATCAAAGCTTTTGTTTCCGAATTTTCTGTTTTCACAGGTGCTGCTTCCTGCTGTTTTTTATGATGTTCTGCCACTAACTCTTTTAAAGAATCAATTTGTTGCTGCTGTTGCAGAAGGAGTGCTTCGTCACTGCCCTGATTAAAAGTACTTTCAAAAATACTCTCGAACGGAGCTTCTTCCTGGTGGACTGGTTTTTTTTTCTCAGCTGATGAGTAACAATAAAATCCATAGGATGCCCCACCCACCAGTAATAAAATGGCTGCGTGCTTCAATTGTTCCTTTTTGGCCAGTTTATTGGCGTTTTGAGGTTTTAGCGTCAACCATTGTTTTATTTTTTTAAACATTACCTACTCTCCTTCCAACTCATTTTAAGCAGCTTCTGGTTTATCCCTGATTGCTGTATAACCCATATAAATAAGCGATTTTTTTAGGTGGGAGCGCCTCATCACTTAATGACAGGGATTCTGCGTCCTTATGGGCAAATAAGGCGGTTGTAAGCGCCAGCTCATGATTTGATGTATTTTCTAACCGATAGATAAAGCCGGTGAAACGCTTCCCCTGATATTGTTTTTCAAGAGTTACCTTAATGTTTTTTTTAATGTAAAAAGAACGTGGAGTAATTCGTTTCTCATTAAATTCTTTGGGGGTCTCCCCTGCTTTCATGGCAGCGATTGCCTCATCTACTTCACTGGCATCAGGGGTATCCAGTTTCACAAATTTCAATTTTGTTTGAGCGCGCGGCACAAGCCTTAAGGTTTTTCCAACCGATTCATCAGGTGTCAGGGTAAGTGATACGTGATGTCCTTTATCTGTAGTTAGGAACAGGGTAATGGGAACTTGAAAATTGGGCTTTATATACACCGAAGAATCCGTGCTTTCAGGGTTATCCATCTCACTTTTATCTACTGTAATAGCATGCTCTGGGTAACTTAATTTAGTGATCGATTCCCCTTCAACAAACACACGATTAAAGTTAATACTCGATAAGGTCAGATTAAACTGCTCTCCTTCTTCAAAAGCGATGACCGAAGGAGCTGTGCTTGCACAAACAATTCCTGAGCACAAACAACTTATAAGAAGAATGTTTTTTTTAACTTGATCATAAATTGAGTTAGTCATGGTGTATCTCCTGAATGGACACAAGATTTAAAAGGCCTGATTGATGTGAAAACTGCACTCGATACATTTTGTGTTGTGGCTTTAATTGAAGCCCATGGCTTGTGCGATACAATTGCCCTTCGATTTGACCTTGATTTTTAGAGACATCCACGGATACTTTTTCAACATAAAAAACTGAGCTTACATTTTTTTCATGTACTGTTTTTCGCTCGGCATCCAATAGTTTGGAAAACGATTCCTGGTATTTCGCTGGAATCAGATGAGACAGCATGGTGTAGCGTGCATCAATGGTCTCAGGATTGTAGGTCAGGCGTAAGTCAGCAGCTTTCTGCGTCATTTCTTTCAGGTATTCGGGTGAATAGCCTTTATCACCAATGCTAAACTCTAGACCAGTACACACTGGAAGCCAGTGAACCTGCTTATGCAGTAAGGTATAAAAATTTAAGGCGCAAAGGACAATAATTGCAAACGTACTCGATAGCGCCCAAATCAGTGTCAGCTTGAATAACAGTCTGTTTTTTGCAATCGCATTATCACGAAATGAAGTATCCATTAAATCACCTGATATAAATTCGGTTGGCAGAATCGGGAAAAGCTCGAAATACAAGGGACGTTAACCTGTGAGGCAGCGACCAGTATACGATGGCAAACAGACTCCGCAGAGGCAGTCCTCCATACTTGATATGCATCGCAACGCTTAGGGCTGCGCCTATCATAAAAAGCTGATAGGCAAGTCCTGTTAAAAGCCCAATTCCCGTGAGTAAAAAAATGGGCAGGCCTGTGGTAACAGGAATACCCGCAATTTTAGGCTCATCAGAGAGCATAAAGGTTTGGTAGTTGCGAGCCATTATTTCAATGCCCAGTGAGTAAACACCATCAATACAGGAACACCCGCAAGGACTGCGATATTTTTGGTTTTGATGTAGGCATAAGCCCCTGCAAGCCCTTCTGCTAACAAAAGAAAATAAGGGAGATCTGAATCCGCTCCAAAGGTTGCCTTTACTTCCTCTTTTAATCCAGAAAGCCGATTCTCAGCAGCAAAACAGGAGTCTGGCATCAAACACAACAGTGCCAAACCAATCATTAAAAAAGGGAGCAGCTGCCTGGCATACAGATATCCTTTAATGCTCAAATCGTTCATTGCTGTTCTATAGTTCATCACATTCTCCTTTTTTGGTTAAAAAAATCCCCCTGAGCCCCAATTTGTGCTCATTTTTTATTCTTTTTATTTAATGAATCGTGTTTTTGTGGTTTTATAAAGAGCGCTTATCCATCCATGGTTACTCCTTTATCAAGCATGCTTTGACTTAATAGGTGGTTGTTCTTTTTAAGTTCAACTAAAATTTGCGTCAGTAGGTGATTTGCAGAATCCAGTTTTTTGAACAAAGCCACATACTCAACTGCTTTTGCTATGTCAGGAACCTCCTTATCCATTGCTAGCAAAAGCGTAAAAAGCGCTCCACTGGAAAGAATGTGTTTAAAATATTCGACATCCTGTTCATCATTTTCAGTTGAAACGGCAGTCAGATTCTGATTAATCTTAAAATTGTTTTCAGGCAGTGTTGTGGGCTCTGCATGAATAACTCCACTCACAACGATGAGGGTCATCGACAGCATGAGTGTTTTAATTGGGTTCATTGAGCGCTCCTTTTATTTTTGTTATGAACTTAAGCTTTTAAAATTAGTCCGATGTTTGGTCTGTTTCTGGTATGTTGATGTTCTCAAGTTCACTTTTCATCACAATAACTCGTGCAAGATAGGGTTTTACCTTCGGTGATAAATGTGTACAGTAGCTTCTTACATTGCTGATTGCTTTTAATTCATTGTATCCATAAGCCATAGAAACAACTGCACTGTCTTTTTTATGATGCTGCAATTGGGCTCCTGCTGATTCCAGGTAGGCTGCAGCAATTGCGACATCTCCAGAACATAAATCGGAATTGTTTTCTTTGGCAATCTGGTTGAGTTGATAAGACGTATCAAAAATTGGTCTTTCTAAATCGTAGTGATTCGAACTGGTTGCAACAGCACAGGGTGAACCCAGTGCGGTGATGATAAGTCCTGCTATTACATTGATTCTCATTACTATTCCCTCTTTAACTCATTATTGTTTTTTAAATCCTATGCACTTTTTTCATGAAGCTCTAATCAGGCTGCATCAAAAAATGCCCGCTAATGTTTTTACCAGACCTTGTTCCAATGCGGGTCGTGCTTCTGCAAAACTCAGATTGACTTTATCGGCATTGGATACCACCCGCGTTCTATAGCGTTGGTAATCACTGTGTTTGCTCAATGTCTGTGTGGTTCCAGATGCAGTGCCATTTTGAAGGTTGGAATTAAACTGCTCATGAACAGTACCTTTTCCAACGCGCTCAGAAATTTGTACATCGGTAATCATCGTGTAATTCACTGCCTTGACTAGAGAATCTGCAGCCAAACCAATAATTCCCCCACCAATACCTGCACCAATCATGGTGCTTGAATGACCGCTTAATGCACCCAGTGCAGTTCCTGTTGCTGCCCCTGCCAATGCACTGCCATACCCGCCACCTAGCGCGGATTGGCTTGCAGACGCGCTCATTTTTCCCACCTTAAGAATATTGGCCTGCAGCAGGTAATGGGCTTTGGATGGATTTCCAACCACTTTATAGCCATGTTCTTCTAATGCCTGCTTTAGTGACTTATCAATGGATAATGACTCTTGAGAAGTATTCTTAATTGTGATGTAAATCGTTTTTTGACTTTGAGCCACAGGATCAAGAAAAATCGTTTGGCTGAGTTTTGTATCTGTTTCTAAGTTACGATGTTCGATCACTGTTGATGTTGCAGCACAGCTCACCAACAGGGCAAAAGATCCAGTTAAAGCTAAAGTGGTAATTGCCTTTTGTATCTGGTTAATGCATGGTTTCATATTATTCCCTTAACTCGTTAGTATGGTGATTTGAATGGTTAATGAGTCTGTACGCCCCGTGCTTCCTTCCACTGACCAGGCTTATTTAAAAACAGAGATTGTTCTTTTTTAATTTTTTGATGTATTTCCTGACGATGAATAATTACATCTTGTGGTGCATCGAACCCTAAGCGGACTTGATTACCCTTAACACCGAGCACGGTGATATAAATGTCATCATTGATTAGTACGGTTTCGCCTATTCTACGTGTAAGTATTAACATGCTGTGTTCCTTTTATTGGTTAGTGAATTGAATATTCTTTTTTTTGTGAATCAATCTCGAATCGAAGCGCTTCGCATGCCAATCGTGCCTCCATTGCAATGTGCCAGAAATCGCATTCAGGGATTTCCTGATAGGCCAGAGCTAATGACTCAGAGCAGGCGTTTAAAAGACAGTACAGCTCTTCCTTTGTAAACAGTTTTAAACATGGAATTTGTTTCATCATGCAACTCCCAATAACTGGCGAATTTTCGCAAGGTGTGTTGTTGCAATGTCTTTTGATTGAGGCAAAGTGCACAGCACCTTCTCTTTAATTTCCGGGATCTGGTGTCCTTGTCTCATTAAATGACATACCCGTTCATATGCCTCTTTAAATACTGCAAAAGAATGGCCTTCATTATCAATTTCCAGAAATTTAAGCCCCAGTCTTTTGGCAGTAAATTTAACCACTGCATGACTCCAGTTTGGGTTCGTTGAATAAGCGCTGTTTAAAACCTCCCTATGCGCCTCGGCAGCAGAAGGCAGGCGCAAATCACTATAAAAGCCAAGACACAAAGCTCGAAACTGCAGGCAATTGGGTGGAAATTCACAAAACTTGTCGCCTTTACTCAATGTCATTAATCGCTCCACACCACTGTCTAATGCTTTTGGAGTTAAATCTTTAAGTGCAGCAAACCAAACTCCTGTATCATTCACTCCATGCTTACTGATAAAAAGTTGCCCGTATATTGCAGTCAGCTTCATCCAGAGGCTGGACAAGTGTTCCTTCGATAAATGAACCGGAGTTGAGTTCATTGCCTGAGGTGTCCCAGAGTGAGTCGATTGAAATGCCATGATGTTCGCTGACTCGCTCAAGTGCTGTTTGGTTAAGAGTGCTTTGATTTGTACCACGCTCATTGTGATGACTCCTTAATTGTCCTTGTGCCTTTTGTAGTTGTTTTTGCATGTATTGGGCATCTCGCTCAAGCCAGTTAATGAATACTGGATTAAAGTCAGCCCATAGAGTGTTTTGTTTTTTGTTGTGCTTGATAAACGCCTGAATTTCTTCTTTGTCAGTTACTTTGGTTAGTCCCATGGAAAATGCCATTTCGATGGTTTTTGTGTTTGGGTAAAAGTCATCGCAAATTGGTTTTTTGCTGCAACAAAAATCATTGCTCGCAATTTCAGTTTGTTTGTTTGAGTTAGTTATATTAAATATATTAATATTCTTTGCAGAGCTCTTTAGTGTGTTAGCTTCTCTGTTAACTTCTATGTTAGATTTTCCCTCTGAATCTCCTTCTCTATCAGAATCTATAAGGGATTTAGGTGAATTAAGATCTGTGTTAACTTCTTTCTTTATAATCAATTGATTATAGATCTTAGGGACCTCTGGGAATATAAATTTTAAATTTTGCCCTTCAGTTATAACTTGAAAGTATTCGCTACACTCATGTTCTATAGACTTTATGAAATTTCTGATGGTTTGCTTAGATGGAACACCACTGTTGATTCGACCTGGAGCGGTTTTAATCTCTAAGGATCTTGATAGATCACGATAACTAATGTCAGATACAATTCCCGTAAGAGGATTTGCAAGATTTAATAGTTCATAAATAATTAATCTAGGACCATAGGGTAATAATTGAAACTTTTTTTCTATTTGTTTCCTAGCATTAATGTATAACTCAACATCAAACTTCATCAACAAATCCTTTTATTTATCTAATTTATTAGATAAGACTATCAGCCAATGGTAAAAATTACAATAATTTTTTTACCATTAAGGTAAATTTATAATGATTTGTCATACCTAATATGCTATAACGCATTGTATTTTGATGTTTTTTATACTATTTTTTTGGTAAATTCTTACGAAGATTTATTAACCATTTTGGTATATCATAGAATAAACATGCACCTGACTGAATTATTTAAATATGAGCAATCCTGTAATAGACAATGTTTCATCCCCCGAGTCTCGGGGCAAGAGAATAAGATTCATACGCGAGCATCTCCTGTCTTTTACACGAGAAGATTTTTGTCGCGATTCTAATTTTACTGCTCAATCATTAAAAGGATGGGAATTAGCATGGGGAGGAGGTTTATCCCAGCAGGGGGCTGTAAAAATCGTTAAACGAGCTAAAGAGTTAAATATTTATTGCACAGAATCATGGTTAATGCATGGCATTGGTAAAAATGCCACAAAAATCACAAAAGATTTAGATATCCAAGAGGGTGACGAAAGCCACATAGCTAAAGAATTACTACTATTCAGAGAACTACAACACTCTATTGACACCGTTATAAAAGATGATGGCATGATCCCTCTCTTATACCCTGGGAATTATGTTGGCGGTATAATAGTCAACAACATTGAGAGTGCCATTGGCAAAGATTGTATTATTATTGCGGACAATGATGAAGTATTTGTCAGGATCTTAAGGCATGGACAAGAACCAGCTCGCTATGACTTAGTTTGTTTAAATGAAAAAACTACATTAGTGAAAAAAGAAATAAAAAATACCGCCATTAAATTTGCAGCCCCAATTGTATGGATCCGCAGAATATTTCGAGAAAATAATTACTAATGAAAGCTTACAAAAAAGATATTTTGCCACATCAAGAATTTTATATAATCAGATTTACTAAAAGCTCGAGTCTACCTTATGCTCTTTTCATTCATGGTGGCCCTGGTCTCAATTGTGGAACCATAGAGTATCTTATTGATCATCATAATTTATTTAATTCTCTCCAGTGCAATATTATTCTGTATGATCAACGAAATTGCGGTAAATCTAATAAAATTAAAAAGTTAGTATTACAGCAAGATAATATAAATGATTTGCAAAAAATAATTCTATACCTTGATGACCATTTTAATCTTAACATCCATGCTTTGATTGGACATAGTTATGGTGCAAAACTTCTTTTTGATTACTACAAAAATTATGAGTCGACCATCCCTGGTGTTTTTGTTTCTACCGCTCAATCAATACTAACACCTCGTTTGAATAATTTAATGCTAGACCTATCCTATCTGAAAAAAAGTAATTTAGAGTTATATAACAAAATATTAAATGAAATTAATAATCTTGACCTTAATAAAATCTGGGAACTATCAGAACAATTAACTCCAGTTTTCCAAGAAAATAAAGACAGACCTTATTTATATTGGGCCAATTTAGAATATTATAATTTGGTTCAAAATGCACAGAAAAAGATCAATCTACCATTGGATATGAACACGTTTATCAGTGTAAGAAAAGATCTTTATTCAAAAGAAGCCAATTTTTCTGTTAATATTAATGAGCTTAAAATACGTAAATTATGGATAAATGGTTTTCACGATTTTGTCATGAACGGACACCAAATAGCATTGTCGAACATTCATGAAATTATAACTTTCAATAAATCGTCTCACTACCCACATCTAGAAGAGAATGATCGTTTTAGTGAGCTTTTAAATGAATTTATTAAATAGCTCTAAGGCAATCATCTTATTGTTTTCTATACTAATATCCCCTGTTGTTCACGCACAATCTAAAATTAAAATATGTTTGACCGGTAGGATTGTAGAAAATTTAAAATCATATGGTCAGTCTTTTTTAAATGCAGCATATCTTGCCAAAGAAGAAAATGATCTCTCTAACAAAGTTGTGATTAAGAGTTATTTTTATAATAACAGACCATTGGAGCCAATGCATATTTATAATCAAATGGTAAATGACTCTTGCTCTGCAATTATTGGGTTTGAATATCTATCAGACTTGTTATTAGCTGTAAAAGAACAGAAAAATGACACCATTCCTATTTTTACTTCCTACGCTAGCACCACCAACTCTGATCAATTACCTAAGAATATTTTTATCTTTATGCCAAGCTATAATTACCAAGCTGAAAAAATGATGAGCTACTTACATGAGCGCTATAAAAATATAAACAACGTGTTGCTTATAACGGAAATTAACCGTGATGAGATGCTAAAGTATAAGGAAGTGTATTCCAGCATTCTAAAAAAGGAACACGTACAATATTCTACATTTGATTTTCTAGAAAATGACAGCGATATAGAGGGAAAATTGAGCATTTTTTTGAATGAACGAAAATATCAATATGTTTTTTTATTGTCAGGTGCAATAGCATCAGCAAAAATTGCCAATATTATGAATAACCATAGCACTGTTTTTATTGGCACAGAAAACTTTGGTTCTTCAGTTAGTCAAACATTTTTTATGCGACTAAATGATAAAGTAATTCACTCTCATTTTATCCGCAATTTAGATTTTATACAGCCCTATGATGCTTTAACTAAATTTGAAAATATTTATATTCAAAAATTCCATGAAAAACCCACTGTATTGGCAGCATACACTTATGATTCGATGAAGATTATTTTGAAAGCATTGAATAGAACCGGTATCGTCAATACAAACAGCATATTAAGTACTGATTATATTGGCATTACCGGGGCTTATTTAAATAATGGTCAATTTTATCGATCGACCAATTACGTTATTTTATCAGTTAATAGCAATGGATATGCTTATGAAAAATAAAAGCTCTTCAATCAAAGCAATTTTTATCAAGAAAATGGCATATTCTGCTCTAATCCAATTTATTATTTTTGGATTTATACTCATGCTTGCAAAAGATTATTTTCATAATCAGATGAGTGTCTTTTCCAGAAATTTAATTATTAATGACTCATTTACCACTGATGAAATTGGTAGATATCAGCTTCTTAATAATAAGGATGCTCTTGATTTAGTCCTATACAATTTAGGTAATGAACGCAAACTAGACTCAATAAAATTTGTTCCTTTAAAAAATAAAATTGAAGATGTAGGTACTTGCGAAGAAAACAGCAAAAATAATTACCTTCTATGCAAAAAAGATAATGGGCAAATTTCCGGTATAACATTAATTAAAAATGATGAAAAGATATTGGGCTCGGTGGTTGCAAGTAAGCAATATAATTCTATCTATACTTTGCCAGTGTCCTATGGGCTTTTGTTAATTTTATTGATCGTACTTGGAATATTTCTTTTTAATTTCTTATTTCTATTCCTTTCTATGAGAAAAAAAATAGCAAACAATACCGAATACTTGCTTGATTTTATTTCATCACATCAAAGTAATAATGCTGTTGATTTTGCAAAAGTTGAAATTAATGAATATAGACAAATTGCTAATAAATTTATTGATGAACATCGAGAAATAATCAATTTACAGAAAGAAAAAGCCTATTACGAGGTAAGAAAAAATATTGCTGAGCTTGTTGCTCACGATATCCGATCACCATTAGCGGCAATAAACACCGCACTATCAGATGTAACATCGATTCCTGAAAATAAACGCATTATGATCAGAAATGCAGCTAAAAGAATCAATGATATTGCTAATAACCTACTCTTACAATCTAAAAATAATTTGCTTGACTGTAAAAGTAGTGAAATATATATGAATAATTCTCCAGAATTAATATTTGTAGTTTTAGATAATATCGTTGCAGAAAAAAGATATGAATATTACGCAACCAAAATCCAAATCAACTTACTTGGGTCCGACCACTCATATAATTGTTTTTCTAAGATACACCCTGATTCTTTTAAGCGCGTTCTATCTAATCTCATTAATAATGGTATTGAGGCAGTTAATTCTAATGGCTCTATTATTATCTCTCTAACATGCAATACTACGCATGTCGAAATTATTATTGAAGATAATGGCTGCGGCATTCCTCCCGATATCTTGCCAAAGGTTACAGAGCAAGGATTTAGCTTTAATAAGAAAACTGGTGCTGGTTTTGGTTTATCTTATGCTAAACAATATTTAGAGCAGATCAATGGTTCAATGCATATTCACTCTGAAGAAAAAGTTGGGACAAAAATTCATATCACTCTAATTAGGTCTAACCCCCCTAGTTGGTTCTGTGACTCAATGAATATTAGGTATGGTACTAATATTGTCGTATTAGATGACGATATATCCATCCATGACGCATGGAATGAACGGTTTTCAAATATTTCACACGTTAAAATGTTTCATTTTTATAACGCGATCGACTTAGTTCAGTATAAAGTTGATCCAAAAACTCCAATATTATATTTAGTGGATTATGAGTTGCTCGCTGATATTAAAAATGGTTTAGATGTGATTGAAGAGCTTAATTTAAATGGTAAAGCTATTTTAGTTACCAGTTGCTTTGAAGATATTGCTATACGAAATCGATGTGAAAATATTGGCGTTAAAATCATACCAAAATCTTATGTACCTTATATTAAAATTATTGAGACTCCAGAGAAAGAACTTATAAATACGGTGGTTTTTATTGATGATGATGAAATGATGCGAATGACTTGGATCTTTGCGGCTGAAGAGGCTGGACAAAGTATTTCAACCTATTCGTCATTTGATGAGTTCGTAAATGAAATAAATAATTATTGTAAGAATACTCTTATTTATATTGACTCAGATCTAGGAAACAATGTTAGAGGCGAGGATTGCGCAAAACTCCTTTTTGATAAGGGGTTTATTGACGTTCATCTTGCCACTGGCCATTCGCGAGATCGATTTCGCCAAGTGCCATGGATTAAAACAATTGTTGGTAAAGAGCCACCTTTTCAATTTGCACACGGGAATTCAACATGAACTCTACGGATAAAGATAAATTAAAACACGATTTTTTAAACTCAATTGTTATCATCAACAGCATGACAAAATCTGCTTCGAGTTTCATGAATACAATTTCACAGTCAATGGATACCGTCGATATTAACCAAAAGCAGATGGAAAAATTTTTATATTCTATGAGCGCTATACGTGAGCAAACTTCAAAGATTGAAAATTATTTTTTATCTCTTTTTAATGAATAATTGTGACAAATTATCTCTCTGCTAGATATGAGGAATATGAAACCACCCTTCCCCAATCTATAGAATCAGTTAAATGATCTTTGGTAATACTGTAGTAGTAATTGTTATCTAGCTTTTGCGCATCAAATAAATAGTTAATCCACTCAGCTATTGGTTTTTTATATTCTTTTTCTGATAACAAGAATAATATTTTCTCTTTTTTTGTAACAGCGGCCATGGTCTGTTCGGGTAGCTCATATCCCCGCATTAAATCTAATTGATCTGACAGCTCTTTTACGTGTCTAAGGATAAGCCATGTAGGTTTGGCGTCTTTGTCAAGAAATAAAAAACTACCTGAGTTATCAACTAGATAATACTCAACAGCCTGTGCTTGTATTAGAACACTAGCAAATAATTTTTGATATAATTCATTATCAAATAAATTATTAATGGAGTTTTCATACGCATTAACTATATTTTTTGTTAACTCTCTGAAATAGCGCTGAGTTAGGTCATCCACAGCTAATGTAATTTCTGGATATAGATTTTCACTTGTCTTGAGTATAAATTTATCAATTAAACCGTGATTGAAAGCTTTTATCGCAGTATCTTTATCTGCTTCAGCCGTTAGCATAATTTTAAAGATTTTTTTCTCTTTAATTTTTTTGCAAAATTCAATTCCGTTAATACCGGGCATTTGATAGTCCACAACTAACAATGGTGCATTCTCAAACCTTGCTTTATGATAAAGCTGATTTAACATGTTACTAACATCAAAGCCAATAACTCGATCATTAGTAGTATCTAAATTCACATCATTCATTAATTTGAAAATTGATTGGGTGATATCTTGACAATCGTTATCAATAAGATGAAAAGCCATATCTGAGCTTGTAAGTGTTAGTATATTAAACTTTTGGCCAAATTCTAAATCTAACGCATCCAAAAATGCTCTGTTATCATCTAAAAAAATGACTTTTATCGGATGATAAAAACAGGTAGGTCTTGCATCAATAATAGTCATATAGTAATTCCTCTACGTTACAGCCACAATTGCATCACCCATGATAAGTTGCCAATATTTCAGACCTTTAATTATAATGTATTGCTGTTAAGAAAAAATAATTAACATGGATGTCGCCCTGTATAATAAATGATTCTTCAAGTTTTTTCCTCCCAAATTTTATATTTAATCACTTAAGTTATTGAGATTTATGTTTTTCCGATTAAGTTAGAATCCTTTCTTGTTAATCTTCTTCAATTTACTCTAGAATTTTCTTTCTCATAAATCTACACCATTCCACAACCGTTAATTAAAGAATTAATTATATTTTTATTATTTATAATCAATGAGTTAACGATATTATCCCCCGGGGACAATTTATTAAATCGATAATCCATAACAGTGGTCCCGTGAAATTTAAAGTGCCATTAAAACAGATCCAGGATTAAATTTAATAAAATTCAAACGGCCCAAAACAAAAAAATATCAAAGACAATTAAGAGCATCACAAACCCTTTAAAATTTAGCACACTAAAGCCTCACGTTACGATTGAACTGCTTTTTCTAGGATTAATGTAATAGCCATTGCTTCAACATTAAAAAGCCTGATTAAATTAGGAGAATAAATTTAGTAGAGAAATCCATCTATTCCATCAAAATAAAAGATTTAATATAATGCCCTGAGAGATATAGGACTATTGTTAAATAGGTTATTGAAAAATAACAAACGACACAACCATTTATCTTGATAATAAGCGCATAGCTATAAAAAAGATTTGTCCACTTAATCAAAAACACAAATCTCAGCCAAACAATATATTCTTCGCCATGGGTAAAGATAGATAAAACAGATAACTCTATACGAAGACTAATATTACCAACATATATTGCTTAACAATCAATATTCTAAATATGAATTAATCATATACACTGGCGCAGATGGGAAAACAGTTCTTTTATTTTTGACATTTAGCTTACTAAAGGAGCCGTCATTCATCAGATAATGAGATGCTCTATTTATAGAAAGTAATTTATTACAATTAAAAATGATATCTAAAACATGAAAATAACATTATCTTATATCCATTCTCGAATTTAGGATATTATCAAAATAAGTCAATAACTTACTCGTAAAAATGCAAAAAGTATAATTTAATGTAACTTTTGCAATATTACTCTGTCTTCAAGATAAACACATCTATTTGATAGTTGGGCGGTTAGTATAAACGCGCACAAAACGCTGGAATAATTATTTTACAAAAATTCACAATGCGAGATACTAATCAAAATTTTAAAGGTACTAGAGTAAAAATCCAGTATCTGTCAGAAGTTTCCGACATTAGAAAATGTGGATAAAAGCTAAAAACACCCCATAAAGCTACACCATTACCATATACCTACACCATGACCTCCCATAAAGCCACACATGAAATTTTAAGTCCCATTAATCCCCATATTACTACACACAAAAACTCATAAACCTACACTATCAATCCCAAATAAATACACAATAGCTCTTATATAAATCATTTAAAATCATATGGTTATGATGTTTTTATTTGATGAACTTATGAATAGAAGAAAAAAGATATATATTTTCCTTTTTTTAGAATTAAGATGAATAGTACAAATTACCGCTTGCAAATTTGTTTCAATAAAGTTAGTCTAAAAAAATAGTACAAAGCACCTTATTGCAAAGGGGGATGGATGAAAGTAATTACAACAGCCGGAAACAAAGGAGGGATTGGCAAATCAACTATTGCTCTCACTCTTGCACAATATCTAGCTAAATGTAAAAACATGAAAGGGGCCTTTATCGATTTAGACCCACAAGGCAACTCTTCATCTAGCTTAATTCCGACTACAAGAGATCCAGCTCACCCAACTGGTTACATGCCTAAAGCACATCCAGAGTGGGATCCAAACAACTTACCAGAAGATGATCCTCATTGGGATGGAGTTAGTAGTATTGCAGATATATTCATAGGTAAATCTATTTATCCATATCCAACATGGGTTGACAATTTACATTGTTTTCCTTCTTTTGCTTCATTATTGGAAGATGCACAACGTGTTCTAAAAGTTGATGTAAAAGAAAAGGTTATAAATCGTCTTAAAGAATTTACCGAAATGCTATCAACCCACAGTGATTACCAATTTGTTATTATTGATACGAATCCACAGTTTGGCCCACTAACAATGGCAGGGTTGCGAGCAGCAACTCATGGACTATTGCCAACTGAACTTGAACAATATGGTATTAATGGAACCATAGGCATGATCCAAGCAATTTCACAAGAGCAACTTAGAAGAGTGAAAGACGATACTATTAAAATAGCGGGAATTTTACCTAACCAAGTTCGTAAAACAGCAGTACATACTAAGTTCCTTAATGATTTGCGTTCAATAGAAAAATCAGAAGAATGGTTATTACCTCCTATAGCCCAAAGAACCATTTATTCAGAATTGGTAGTAGAGGATGCAAAACCTAATTGTGTATTTAACTTACCACAAACACATCTCGCTAGAATTGAAAGTGAGAAATGGTGCTCTTATGTATATGACAGGGTATTTCATAATGTATACAACAAAATAGAAGAAAAGGAGGCTTCCTATGGTTAGTAAATTCAAACTGAATTCAGTTAAAACTGGAGAGACAAAGGATGCCATATCAAGAACACTGGCAATTGCCAATGATTATGCTGGGGAACTGTCAATAGAAGTATTGTCCTTAGATAAAATAGAACTTGATCCGGAAAACAATCGTGAACTAGCACTAACACTTCATGATGCAATAAATGGAATAGATCCCTCTGATCCTGAATATACAAAAAAGAAAAATGATTGGAAATCGCTTGAGTCATTAGCAAAAACTATACTAGATGATCAGTTAATTAACCCCATATTTGTATACAGATTTGGGAACAAATGTCGTTTAATCGCTGGTGAACGTAGAACCTTGGCCTCAGCGATTGCCGGTAAAAAGGAAATTATAGCAAGAATTGCAAGTCAACGACCTGTTGGTTCAAAGTTAAGAGTTCTACAGTGGATTGAGAATAATGAGCGTGTAGACTTATCTCTGGCTGAAAGAGTTGCGAGTATTGAGGCTATTGTTAAAGAGTATTTAAACGAAAATAAAGAAAAAAGTGATAGCGAGAAAATAACATCAAAAGTATTAAGTGATTTAACGGGAATGTCTATAACACAATCTCGAAGATATATTCTGATTTTGCAAGCTAGTCCAGAGATAAAGCAGGCGATTGCTGAAGGAAAAATAGAGAATGTAAAATTAATTGAATTAATTATTTCAGTTGAAAACGCAGAACATCAACAAGTTCTCTTAAAGGCAGCCATAGAAAATCTATCCTTTGATGCAATTGTAAAGCTAAAAAAAGAACTTGAATTTTCGTTAGTTACAAAAAAAGAAATAAGAGGACGTAAACAATTAAATGTTAGTTTAGGTAAGGTAAAACCCAATATTGCCAAAATTATCTTTGATGCCTTAGTTTCAAGCAACATTCTACACGAGAGCATCGTCGAGCAAATGAATATGTTAAGCAATAATGTCCAATGGAATAATGGTAAGTCAGTTGAGGAGTGCTTTAAAAAAATAATTCCTCTAATTGCTCAGGAAGTGTGATTAAAATGAATAAGCTGAAACTCAATAATAATGAAGACGATAAGAAAATTATTACATTTACTATTAATAAAGAAATTAAAGAGTCACTCAGAGAAATTCTGTTAAATTCTGAAAAATATAATTTAAAAAAGAAAACTGATTGGGTAAACGAAGCCATCATAATGTTAAAGGAAAATCCTGATTACAAAGAAATGGTACTCAATGCAGAAGGGAATAGTGAAAATTTCGTATTTGATAAAATTTATATGACATTTAAGCAACGATGTTTTTTTTCTGATATGAGAAATGAAGTTGTAAAGGAATATCCTGATATAAGAGGCCCTCAAACTGCCATAATACGCGCTGCTATTTTGAGTAGAATGATGAGGAAAAAATAAGAAAAAAGGCCAAACGGAATGGGTAATGTTCGCTGAAAAAACAATACGTAAACATGTAACAATTATTCATGCATACTCTTTAATGAGTGTATTGCAACGGAAAATTGTCAATGTGCTTTTGTATGAAGCAATAAAAGGAGATGGTCGCATAAATAACCATCAAAATTCGGTCGCTGTCGAATGTAATATGCCTTTTTCTAAGCTGTTAAAAGCAGTCAAGTTTAATAGTAATAATACCCAATATCTAAAAGAGTCCATTGATGGGTTGGCATCATTAAAAATAGAATGGAATTTATTGAAAGATAAGGTACCTACAGATATCTCGTTTTTAAATTTACGAGTTTTACATGGTGCGCCTACGTTCTATCAAGATAATACCATCAATTTTTCTTTTCATAAAATCATGCTTGATTTACTAGTTAATCCATCTATATACGGTACAATCGACGTTGATCTGCAATCTGAATTTGAATCGAAATATGGTCATGCTCTTTATGAAAATAGTACACGGTTTATTAACTTACAAAAAAATAAAATTATTTCATTAGATACATTTAGAAAAATTTTAGGAGTTCCTGAAGATAAATATCCAAGTATGCGGGAACTTACAAGAAATGTCATTTCGCCCTCATTAGAAGAGGTTAATGATCGAGCTAATTTTGCTGTTAGCTTGGATCCAATAAGAGTTGGTAGAAAAATTACTGGATTTGAGGTTCTAGTTAAGAACAAAAAAAATACAATAATATCAGAAGTCAGCTGTATTGATCGTGAAAATGAGCAGATACATAAAGAAATAAAATCAACTTTTGGCATATTAAATGAGTCAATATTAGAAAATATTATAAATAACTACTCAGAAGAGTATATTCAAGAGAAGATTAACTATACCAAGAAATATGCAAAAAAAGAGCGGACAGGTTTTTATCCTATCCCATATTTTATTAGCGCCTTAAAACACGATTATAAATTTAAGGAAGAACCTAAGCCAGAAGTTTCTCAAGAAAAAGCATCTAATGATGAAGCTGAGTGGGAAAAGAAATTATTCGCTTTACAGGCAGAACTCAATCATTGGGAAAAACTATCAGGATATACTAAAGCTGGAGATAACCAAGAGCATGTTAAAAACATGCAGAAATTTGTTCTAGAAGCCCAAGAAAAATTAAAGCAACATTATTTAGAGAAGCCAATTAAAATGGAGGCGGTTTAATATGAAATTTCCGGCCTTTGAACCAATCAATCTAAAGAATGAGCTCCAGTCCTTGGAAGCAATTGATCTGTGTTTATCAAAAATTTATCCAGATCAAAATCAGGCTAGAAAGTTTTTTAGCGATGCTTCACTAGAAGAATTGGCTTCATCAATTCGGCAGCATGGGATTATACAGCCTATTCTTGTCAAAGAAATAGATCATAATAGGAATGAATATCAAATTATTGCAGGTGAACGGCGTTGGCGCGCAGCTAAAATAGTTGGATTAGAAAAAATCCCTGCAATCATTAGAAAATACAATAAAGCAAATGGGATGGCAGTATCTTTAATTGAAAATATTCAAAGAGAAGATTTAAACCCATTGGAAGAAGCGCAAGCTATACAGCGATTAATAGAAGAGTGTTACATGACGCATGGTGAAGTTGCTGAAACTTTAGGTAGATCTCGAACAACGGTTACTAATCTTCTTAGATTGCTTACTCTCACAGATGAAGTAAAAGAAATGTTAAAAACGGGATTATTAGAAATGGGACATGCTAGAGCTTTATTAAGTTTGTCGAATGTACAACAAGTAGAAACAGCAAAAATAATTACTAGTAAGTCTTTATCTGTTAGGGAAACTGAAAAATTGGTTCAGCGCTTAAATAGGCCAGAAGATAAACAGGAGTTTTTTCTAAATCATCAATTTGAACAAAAAACGAAAGATTGGATGGCACAATTGTCGAAAAAACTTTCATCAAAAGTTAACATGCATTTTAATGATGGAGGAAAAGGTAGGGTGGTGATAAGTTTTGACTCTTTAGAGGAAGCAGATTGGTTAATGGCCCATCTTAAGGTGGAAGGGTAGGGCTATTTTTTATTCACAAAATTAGTGGATAACTATGTGGAAAAATTGGAAGTTGTTTGCCTTGAGCCTGTAGTTATAATTTTACTGGTATACCGGAAAAAAACGACCTCCAAATTTTACTTTCAAGAGACGATTGGACTACGTCGAATGGTAAAGTGTGGCAAAAGATCATCTTCTTTCTAATCACTATTAAAGCGTGCTTAAATCGATCTGATTATTTAATAACCACTTTTCTTTTAGAAATTAAAAAGTAAGTCAAGTTGGAATGCTGTTGTATGAGATAAGTTGTTGTGAACAGTCGTGGAGCAATTATTTTGACTCAATTCGGACCTTGGTTTTTTCTTCCTTTTGGTATTGGTTTTATTAGTATATTTTTGTGATATTAAAAGAAACAGCATATTGTGAAGGGAAAAAATATTTTCACTATACAAAGTTTTAAGTCGATAATTATGCTGATAACGGATTTTTATCATGCTTAAGAATTGAGCAAACGCATTTGTGTACGTTGAAAAAGCTAATGTTCTTCTTTGTCCCAACTTAGATTTTATTCTTCCATTAATGGCGGTGATTGTCCAATCATCCAGTAAATCTTTCTCTAGACGAAGCACATAATAGCGTTTGTCTTTCTCAAAGCGTGCCTCATGGTAGACTTCTTTGTAGGTAAAATCCAAATAGTGTAACCAGGGTAAAGTAATAAACCAGAGCGTCATTTAGAAAATAGCCAAATTAGCAATGCGTTTTAGGCGATCAGGATTGTCTTCAACATAAATTGCGGTAGTCACAATGTTAGCATGACCTGCAAGACGTGAGACTGCTTTAATATCCGCGCCTTGTTCAATTAATCGGGTAATGAAAGTACGTCGACCAGAATGGGAGCTTGCCCCAATGATTCCTGCTTTATCATAAAGTGACTTGAACCATTTTTGCAAACTATTGGGTGTAAAGCGACTTTTACGTTGGGTCTGAAATAAGGGTTTGTCTCGTGCAACATGTTTTAGGGTATCGAGATGTGCTTGGAGTGCTTTGCGGATTTTTTCATTGGCAAGATAAGCGTAACGTTGCTTTTCACCTTTGGTCATTGAGCGCTTCAAACAAATCTCTTCAAGTAATTGATAGTTGTAATCGGCTACATCTGCAATAGTGAGAGAGGCGATTTCTTTCACTCGCAATCCAAGACCAAAAGAACAATACACAAGGGCGCTATTTCTTATAGCGAATTGCCCATCTTTGGCAACAATAAGCAGTCGCTTAAACTCCGCTTCACTTAAGACTCTGGCCTTTCCTTCTTTTGGCATAAAAGACTCAATATTTTCCTGTTATAATGGTATTCTAAATAAATCAGGCTGTCTTGGCAAAAGCAAAAATAAAATTGTGGTTTATAGTAGAACTTTAGTATGAATACACTCATCGATGCAGCAATAAAATATCTTTCGAATCATTATTGCAGTGAAATAGAACTCATAAGGCAATTGGAGAGGGATTTTTCGCATGTGCCCGAGTTAGATGCTCAGATTCATGCAACCCTAGCTCGCCTTCGGGAATTACATTTAATTAATGATAATCGTTTGGCTGAATCATTAAGTGCCCGTTATATCCATAAAGGAAACCGTTTTATTCAAGAAATATTAAAACAGAAGGGCGTTAAAGAAGAAGTGATTGAGCAAGTCTTAGAACATATTGAACTGGAAGATGTTCGCGCCCTGGATGAAGCTCGGAAAAAAATGCGTGGATTTAAGAATGAGACAGATGAGGCAATAAATACAAAATTGGCTCGTTTCTTAAGTGGTCGAGGTTTTTCTCATGCCACGATAAAAACTGTACTTAAACAGTTAAGTGAAGAACAGACTACTTAACGTTTTAGATAGTGTAGCGGATGAATACAACAATCATTTGCATCTATAAGAAAAGAAAACTGTAAATTAAACTCTGAATGAAATGATAAAGTTACAACGTATCATGATTATTGGTAGACCAGGAAGTGGCAAGTCCACTTTTTCTGTTATGTTGCAAAAGAGTCTAAATATTCCATTGTTCCATTTAGATAAATATTTTTTTATTGCCGATTGGGTGCCACGAGAATATGAGAATTTTTTGTCACTCCAAAAAGAATTAGCTGCTAAGCCTTGCTGGATTATTGATGGTAATTCCAGCAAATCATTTGAGATACGTTATCGCGAAGCCGATATGTGCTTGTACTTTAATTTACCCAAGTGGCTATGTTATTGGCGGGTATTTAAGCGCTTGTTTTATAAGGCTTCAGAAATTGATGATAGAGCCGCTGGTTGCAATGAAACGGTCCGATGGTCGCTATTAAGTTATATGTGGAACTATGAACAACGGATTAACCCTTTATTAAATGTCTTAAAGAACCAATATCCAAAAGTGAAATTCATTGAACTCCGTAGCCCATATGATGTGGCGCACTTGATGCGTGTGCTTAAACATAAAGAAGAGTAAAGTATTGTGACAGGATTTTAATAAATGATGCCGACGAATATGATAATACTCTTGATGGGTATTGCAGGTACCGGTAAAAAAACCATAGGCGAGGCAATTACAACGCTGGCCCCTCAGTTTCGATTAGCGCATCACCATGCTTGGATCGATCCGGTTCTAAAACTTTTAGGTAACGATGCTCAAGTATTTTGGTCTCTTGATGATAAAGGATGGGCAGCGCTTAACAAAGCTCGTGATGTGATTTTTGATACGATGACTGCGGTTTGCTCTAAAGAAGCGAGCTTTGTTATTACCTATGAGCTCTTAGCGAATAATTCTTGGCATCAGGAATTTTTTAATCAAGTACAAACCGTTGCTCAAAAACGGGGAGCTGTGTTTGTTCCTATCCGACTGATTTGTAATGGTGCAGAGCTTGTTAAACGCTTAAAAGACTCAGATAGAAAAGGCTATTTTAAAACACAAGATGAGGCGCTTATTACAAAAAGATTGTTTGAAGAAGACGTTTATTTTAGCAAAGAGCCGTATGAAATGACTCTAGATGTGAGCCTCCTTTCAGCAGAGGAGTCAGCGCGTTGTATTTTGGATTGGACTTCCTTAGTTTATGGGAGTAAAAATCAGAATCTGGAATTTAAACCATTGAGTCAAAAAGATTTGAACTTAATGACCCAATGGTTTGCAGAGCCTACAGTGAAACAAGGGTATGCACGAAATCAACAGTTTTCTTTGGAAGATATTAGGGCAAAGTACTTACCCCGCATTGAAGGCATGGATCCAGTCCCGAGTTTTATTATTTATTTGGATCAAAAACCAATTGGTTTTATTCAATATTACTGTCTTGCCGACCATTTACCCGAAGGAATTTCAGGACATAATGCTTCCTTGTTTGACAAGGCTACACCTGAACAATTGGCTGGTATCGACCTTTTTATTGCAGAGCCATCGTGTCGTGGAGTAGGGTTGGGTAGACAAATTATAAGGCATTTTATTGCAAAACAACTCTACAGATTTAAAGCCGTTGTCGTTGATCCTCAAATTGGAAACGAACAAGCCATAGCGTGCTATCAAAAGGCTGGTTTTGTTCCCACGCAATACAGTGAAGATCCCAATTACCTACTCATGATAAACATGCTTACTTATAGAGGGTCCCATGAATATTCTTGAAACTCCCCGTCTGATTTTACGAACATGGCAGGAAGCTGATCTTGATCCTATGGCACTTATTGATCAAGACAAAAAAGTATGCCAATTTTTACCAGGAATAGGGAGTAAGAGTGCTACAAAAGCAGGCATTGAGCGGATTATTGCACATTATAAAGAGAAGGGATTTTCTTTGTATGCTGTTGAACTGAAAAGTACAGGGGAAATGATAGGATTTTTAGGGTTAATGACCCCTTCTTTTGAAGCGGACTTTACTCCCTCTGTTGAAATCGGCTGGAGACTTTCCTCAACACATTGGAATCAGGGTTATGCTACGGAAGGAGCAAAAGCAGTTTTGCATTATGCCTTTACCTCTTTAAATATTCCCGAAGTAGTTTCATTTACAACAGTGAATAATCTAGCTTCAAGACGTGTTATGGAAAAAATTGGTTTACATCACAATACCAAGGATGATTTTGACCATCCCAAATTGGAGCCTAATAGTCCCTTGAGACGACATGTGCTTTATCGATTATCCAGGGCTGATTATCTAAACAACAAAGGTATTCAAGCATGATTTGGGAGATCACGTTAAAAAAAATTACGGATACAACAGCGAACCATGCGGCGCAAAAATGGGTAAAAAACCCTACCCATCTTAAGCTTATCAATAATCAAATTAACTGTGTTTATCGATTTGAATCTAATGGACAAGGATTTTACCTACGCATGACGCATGAAAAAATACGAAAAGCTCGCGAACTTTTGAGTGCCATTGATTTTCAGAAGTATTTATTTTTGTGTGGTACGCCTATTTGTGAACCGGTGGTATCTCAAGAAGGAAATGATGTTGAAACTGTGCACCAAGAGGATTTGGAATTTTTTGTTCATGTTTGCCGGGAGGTACCAGGGCAAATCATGCATTTTGATTATTCAGATAAAAAAGCTTATCTAACATGGGGAAGGGCTCTAGGGCTATTGCATCAAGCCTCGCAAAGTTATGTTGCAGAGAAACATCACTTTTTAACTTGGGAAGATTTGTGGCGTGAGACTTTGGATTATGCGCGTCAAGAAGAGTCCTTGATTCAGGATTTATATGAAACGATTACGACACGCTTCAAAACTTTTTCAATCGACTCATCTAATTTTGGCCTAACCCATGGGGACCATCGTCCTGGAAATGTGCTTTATGATGGTGAGAGCGTTCATCTGATTGATTTTGATGAGCCAGTATATCATTGGTATCTTGCCGATATTGCCAAACCTTTTTTGGACTTATGCAATAAACCATGGCCTCTCTGGCAACCACTGTTTGAATGGTTTATAGAAGGATATAGGCAAATCCGGCCATTGAGCTCAGAAGAATTAAAAGAAGTGAATCATTTTTCGCAAATGAAAAGCTTAGATATCTACCTCTGGTGTAAATACAACTGGTTTGAAGAAACAGCTCCAGGAGGAAAGCCAGGGGATGAATGGCTTCATGACTTAAAAACTATGGCATTAACCCCTTTGTTTTATGTGCCATAACCGATTAAGGGAACTCCTATTGAGGTGGGTAATGAATAATATCATGGATGCGCGATAGCTCATTGGTTGGATTTCGGTAGCCATGCGGTTGATTGGCATTAAAACGCAGTCCTTCTCCTTTGGAAAGTGATTTCCAGAACCTACCTAACAAAATTTCAATGGTTCCATCCACAACAATGACATGCTCAATGACTCCATGTTTATGAGGAGGTGAAAGATGTTCGCATCCGGGCAATAACTCAATAACAAACAATTCAAAATGTAGCTGTTCATCAAAAGGAAACAGAGGAAGTACTCGTATTTTTTCATCATCTGGATGCAAAGTTTCAGCATGCCCTGTTCTATAAATAGGATTGGTTGAATCATCCAGACTGTCTTCAATAAACGATGAAAAGGAGGTTTGAAAGCCGCTCGCAATTTTCCATAGGGTAGAAATCGTTGGGCTTGACTCTTCGCGTTCAATTTGCCCAAGCATCGCTTTAGAAACGCCCGTTTCAAGCGCTGTTTTATCTAAGCTCCAACCTCGATCTTGTCTTAATGATTTTAGTATTTTTGCAATGCGGTTTGAAATTTCTTGCATTATGTCCCTTATTAAAAAAAGCTTGTGCGTTTTAGCGCACAAGTATATACTGGTTTATTATGCGTTATAACGCACGAATTGTGAAGTAGATTGTGGAGGATTGTATGGTTGAACACCCTTTTAAAAACAAACTGGTTGCAGTGCTTAACAAACGTATCGAGCCTGGCAAAGTAATGAATGCACTTGCTCATATGTGTATTGGTTTAGGCGCTGTGATTGGTACAGAAGAACTGCGTTTAACCGATTATCGAGATGCAGACGGAGGCTCTCACCCGTATATTTCAGAAATCCCTTTTATAATTCTTTGTGAGAATTCCAACAAAATTAGAACATTACGCCAGAATGCTTTAGCAAAAAATGTTCTCTTTAATGATTTTACCGATACGATGACTGTTGGGTCCTATCAAGAGCAAATTGAAAGAACGGCACAGGTTAAAGAGAACGATCTGATTTATTATGGCATTGTCTTGTTTGGGGATTGGGACGTAGTGACAGAGCTCACTAGAAAGTGTTCTTTGTGGCGATGATGGGATGGTGATAAGCGATGAATAAAGAGAAAAAGTTAAGTAAACGCGCGCAAATCATACAAGATTTTTTATCTCAAAAAGGGATATCGTGTGAGGTCAAAGAACTTGATTCGAGCACTCGCACGGCAAAAGATGCTGCTGATACTTTAAGATGTGGTGTTGCTCAAATTGTGAAGTCATTACTATTTTGCACAGAAAAAACCAACAAGCCAGTATTAGTATTAGCAAGTGGTGTTAATCGTGTGAATGAGAGCTTGATTGTTAGTCTCATCAATGAACCTATTGGGAAAGCTGATGCAGATTTTACACGAGAAATCACTGGTTTTGCGATTGGTGGAGTTCCTCCCGTTGGCCATAAAAACGTTATTGATACGGTTCTTATTGATGAAGATTTGTTATGCCATGAAGTTCTTTGGGCTGCAGCAGGAACGCCCAATGCAGTGTTTTCATTATCTCCTGAAACATTGAAACAGCTAACAAATGGGATGGTGGTAAAGATTAGAGAGTAAGTCATGCAAAAAATATTCTGGGATAATCCCTATCAACGCCAATTAATGACTAAAGTGGTGTCAGTCAATGAGAATCGACTACTTTTTGCAGAGACTATTGGTTTTTCGTTTTCCGGTGGTCAGGAAAGTGATACAGTCCGCGTGAACGGCCTGATAGTCACTCATTCTGAAATAGAAGATCACTTGATTTATTATACATTACCTGCGGAGCATGGACTTTCTAAAGGCGATGTTGTCCTTATGGAAATTGACTTTGTTCGTCGTTATAAATTGATGCGCCTTCATTTTGCTGCTGAATTAATCTTAGAGCTTGTCCAAAGAATGCTGCCCGTTGAAAAAATAGGTGCTCATATTGCTGAGCATAAGGCTAGAATTGATTTTAGCTATCAGCACAATATTTCGGATATCTTTGACTCTCTTTTGTTTGAATACAATCAAATTATTGCAAAAGATATGCTTATTCACACTGGATTTTCTGATGAGAAGAGTCAAATGCGTTATTGGGAAATCGAAGGATTTTCTAAGGTTTCTTGTGGTGGAACACATGTAAAATCAACCGCTGAAGTGGGTTATATTACGTTAAAAAGGTCGAATGTGGGTAAAGGTAAAGAACGAATTGAAATTTATCTGGTACAATAAATTCAGCTTAAACATAAAGTGTCTTAATCAAAAAAGTAGCTTAATACTACGGGAGTTATGAGTGAATGCAGAAGAAATTACAGTTTTAAATGATTTAAAAAACGATATAAATCAATTGCTGGGATTTCATGAAGAAACACCAAGGATTAATTATGGTCCTTGTGGCGCGTTTGCTAAATTATTTTTTGATGCTTGGAATGACCGCTTTCAGGATAAAGTGCATATTGTTTTTGTGATGATGAAATCCCATGAAGAGTGCTGGCACATTGCATTGCGCATGCCTTCAGGAGAACTTTATGATGGAGGAGTTGGCCTTCATTGTGAAGAAACTTATGGAGAAGATTACTTGTTTGAAGACATGATCGAATATGATCATGAACGTTTGGAAAAATGGTCTTATGGTCTTGAACGTGATTATCCACGTTTTTGTCCTGATTTTAATAAACAAGTGGTGAATTCATTGATTATTCATCATCTAGATCGATTGCGATCTCAAGAAAGTTGACTTAATGCGTTATTTACCTCAATAAGCAATTCAAAAATTAAGTAAAGAGCATTACTCAAAACCGCGTTTTGTTTTTTTGGACTGGCTCTGTTTCTCGATGGTGAATAACACAAGCCCAGATATTTGATGAGGATATCGCTATGAAACAAGAACACCAACTGATTTATGAGCTAGAGACTTCTCTTTTAAATCCGAAAACGAGAAAATCGATTACCCAACTGAAGCTACTGATTGCTGATAAATTTATCGAGTATGGGGCCTCTGGTTCAATTTACAATAAGAACGACCTACTTGATTCTCTTCCAGAAGAAGAGTCACGAAGTTATATGGTTAATGACTTTTCAGTATTAGAGGTGTCGCCCGAAGTCATGTTGGCAACTTATAAGGTTACTGTTGCCTCAAAAAGTTCCTTACGTTCTTCGCTCTGGCAATACAAACACAACCGTTGGCAAATGGTGTTTCATCAAGGCACGCCTTGCCAAGAGGAATAATTCATTTTTACAGGTATTAAGATGATAACGATAGCCTATCTAAAACATCACTCCGATTGCATTCCAGAGCTTGCTAAGATTTGGCATGAAGTATTAGGAAAAATTTGGGTTCCTGATGTGCCCACTTCGCGTGTAGAAGAAAATTTACGAAATCATTTAAACATCGAGCAGTTACCGCTCACTGTTGTTGCTTTTGATGAAGATAAACCTGTTGGGATGTGCTCTTTACGCGTGAATGATGGGATCCGTCCTGAACTAACTCCCTGGCTAGGCTCGTTAGTGGTAGCGCCAGGCCATCAAAAACAAGGTATTGCAAGACAGCTTATTCTTCGAGTAAAAGAAGAAGCCCAAACATTAGGGTTTAAAAATCTTTATCTTTTTGCTTTTGATCCTACCATTCCAGAATATTACAGTCGTCTTGGTTGGCGCACGATTGGCATGGATGAATTTAAAGGACATCCTGTCACCGTCATGGAGATAATATTGTGAAGATTAGACAATTGTTTGATGCGGATTGGAATATATGGAAAGAAATACGTTTAGAGGCTCTGGCCAACTCACCAGAAAGCTTTGGCTCTTCTTATGACGAGGAAGCGTTAATGTCCGATACTGATTTTCAAAATGGATTAAGTAAAGGATACGTATTAGGTGCCTTTGTTGATGATTTATTAGTGTCTTGTGCTGGATTCTATAAGCTTAATTCACTTAAAACCAAACACCGTGGTGTACTTTGGGGTATGTATACTCGTCTTGAATACAGAGGGAAAGGTATTGCAACAGCATTAATTCAGACCCTGATACAACATGCAAAAACCTGCGTTACTCAATTGCACTTAACCTGTGTTACGAGCAATTTTGTGGCCCGCGCTTTTTATCAAAAGCAAGGGTTTCGAATTTATGGTACTGAACCTAAAGCACTTAAAATTAATGATACCTTCTATGATGAATATTTAATGGTATTGGATTTTAAAGAGGAACCCATGAAAAAACTAGATACCTATCAGAGCCTGTGTACTGAAGTATATGATTTAAGTAAACCCAATGTGCCACAAGATGCGTACTCTTTTTACCGAAGCTATGCTGTAGAGGCTAAAGGCACCATTTTAGAGCCTATGTGTGGTACGGGTCGATTTTTATTGCCTTTGGCTGAAGAAGGATTTGATGTTCAGGGCTTTGATGCAAGTCAACCGATGCTTGAGCGACTGCATGCAAAAGCAAGGAGCAAAAATCTTAATCCAAAAGTCTGGTATGGTTTTATTGAAGATTTAAATCAATCTGAGAAGTACTCTTTGATTTTTATACCCAGTGGTTCATTTTGTCTCATTACTGAAAAGGCGGATATCCAAAAAGCCTTAAAAATCATTTATGAGCACCTAGAAGATAAAGGACTTTTTGTATTTGAAGTAGAAACACGCTATGCAGTTCCTAATGAATTAGGTATATGGAGAGGCTCAAGATGGCCCAAAGAAGATGGAACTCTCATCGTATTAAGTCAATTAGCCATGCTCAATGAAGAGGTTTGTTACTCTATCGGCAAATACGAGTTGATTGAAAACAACCGTGTGATTCAAACAGAGGTAGAGGAATATAAAATTCGCATTTATCAAAACTCTTCTTTCTTGCACAATTTGCTTACTGAGGTTGGTTTTAGCAATGTACGGATGGTTAAAGGATTTGACCGAAACGCGCCACCTGATGAAAAAGACGAAAGTATTGTTTTTGAATGCAGAAAATAATTGAGGTAATAAATGAAGATTCTATGTCCAGCACCACTGCAAAAAGGAGATATCGTAGGGCTTATTTCACCGTCGAGCCCTATTATGGAACAGGATATAGAAGCGGGAGTTCATTTATTAAAGTTGAATGGATTTAAGGTAAAGTATGCAAAGCATATGTTTGCATCAGAACGATTTTTAGCGGGAAAAGACAGTGAACGTGCCAATGATGTGATGGATTTCTTTAAAGATTCTGAAGTGAAAGCAATTATTGCAACCCGAGGCGGACAAGGTTCACAACGTATTTTACCTTTTTTAGACTATGAATTAATTAAGAGAAACCCAAAACAATTATTCGGGTTTAGTGATACCACCGCGTTGCAATTAGGCCTATTTAAAAACAGTGGCTTAGTAAGTTATACAGGATTTACTTTGACTATTCATTTGAGTACCCAGGTTAAAAAAACATTACTTTCTTCTTTATTAGGCCAAGAATACATAATTTCCAAAGGAATAAAGGTTCATGCAGGTGTTAGTCGAGGCCCTTTACTTGGTGGAAATTTAACTCTGATGACTAATTTAATGGGCACACCTTATCTGCCTAGTTTTAAAGAAAGTATTTTGTTGGTAGAAGACGTTGGTGTCGAGCCCTATAATATTGATGGCATGCTCTCCCAACTAGATTTAGCAGGAATTTTTGATGAAGTTTCTGGCGTTATTTTTGGTACATTTGAACACTGTAAAAGTAAGAACTCGCATCAGCATGATGGTACGGTAGAAGATGTAATCAATGAATGGGCTTCAAAATTAAAAGTACCTTGCATTAAAGAGTTTCCCTATGGGCACGGTAAGCAAAATTGCATTCTTCCAATTGGCAAAGTGGTTACTTTAGATGCAGATAATGCTTGCGTTACAATTCAAATTTAAAAAAAGAAATAACCACTACTGATGAGAACATTGTTTTAATAGAGGCATAAATGAATACACAAGAAATACCCAAAGAGTATCAACATATCTCTCCAGCAGGTGCTGAAGTTCGATTGCTGATGAATAATCATTTAGGTGGAATGGCTCACTGTACTTTGAAAGCAGGAACAATTTCCAAAGCAGTTCGTCATAAAACTGTATCTGAATTTTGGCATGTCCTTTCTGGTGACGGTGCAATTTGGCGTAAATTGAACGATGAAGAGAGTATTACGCCTTTAACACCTGGAGTCAGCATCGATATTCCCTTGGGAACACATTTTCAATATCGAAGTGATGCAGCAGATTTAGTGTTTATTTGCGTTACTATGCCACCTTGGTCAGGCAGTGATGAGGCAAGTTATGTGGAGCATGGTGCCTGGTCTCCTACAGTGGGATAAATTAAATGACTTTAAAGTTATCGTTTTTAGAAAATCCAAACCCTGATGATGTTCAAATATTAACAAATGGGATTAAGGCGTATGCCAAACAACAAAGAGGCTTCGAATCTTTAGATTTCTTTGCATGCTTTATTCGTGATGCAGACAATAGCATTGTGGGTGGTTGTAGTGGCGGAACACTCTATGGAGGTCTTCATGTCGATAATCTTTGGGTGAGTGAATCCATCAGACATCAAGGATGGGGAACAAAACTCATGCAAAAGGCATTGAAGTATGGTAGTGAGAAAGGCTGCGCTTTTGCAACAGTTAACACTATGGATTGGGAGGCAATAGAATTTTATAAAAAATTAGGGTTCAAACTTGAATTTGAGCGGCATGGATTTCAAAAAAATTCTATTTTTTATTTTTTGCGTAAAGAATTTCAAGAAACAACAGACATCGGGCTCTTAAATGGTGATTCAGTCTCCGGCTTAAGTCAAAGCCTAAAATCGCATGTATTAGAATCTGTAGTGAGAGAAGAGGCTGTCTCAATAAACAATGCACTCCATTTTAAATGGGGACAAGGTTGCGATGGATGGTGGTTAAAAAATGAGGGGCAGTTTAGTGTTATTTATGAAACGATGCCTGCTGGAAGTTGTGAGATAAAGCATTATCATCAGAAAACAGAACAATTTTTTTATTGTTTACAAGGACAATTGGTTATTGAGTTTGAAAATTATGAACAGGTGTTGCAGGAACAGGAAGGAATAACTATTAAAGCATGGGCAGCTCATAAAGTGAAAAACAGTTCCGGAAATTTGGTTTCTTTTTTGGTGATTTCATCTCCTAATCTATCCGGGGATAGAGTGAATCTGGAGTCCTAAAATGTCTGTTGAATTGATTATCCGCAAAGCAGTAATTGATGATGCTCAACATCTTCACCCTTTAATGGAGCAATTGGGCTATCCGCAATCGCCTGATGAGTTGCAAAGAAGACTTGAGCTATTTACTAATGAACTGCATTACGGTGTTCTTCTTGCGGAAATTGCTGGAAAAGTTGTTGGTTGGATTGCTTGGTCTAAGAGCTATCTTTTTGTTTCAGAAACAACAAGATTTCATATTGAAGGCCTTGTGGTCGACCAAGGATATCGTAATCAAGGAATAGGTAAAAAGCTTATGATTACTGTTGAGGAATTTGCCAGGCAGTTTAGTCCCTGTATCATTGATTTGACATCGGGACTTAGGCGAGCCAAAGAGGGCTCTCATGATTTTTACAAATCGCTTGGTTATCAGAATGAAGGTCATATGGCAAAACTGTATTTAAGGAAAGTGCTGTGAACATCAAAGAATTACAATCTGCTTTAAAAATTGAGACAGCAACATTAGATGATTATCCTATCATCCAAAATATGGCACGATTTTATGTATATGAACTCTCTCGTGACTGCGGTTTTATTTCAGAGGATTGGGCTTTGCCTCCCGATGGCCTTTATGAAAGCTTCGATTTTAAAAAATACTTTGAAGAGCCGACAAGAAAAGCCTTTCTGATTAAAGTAGGTAATGAATTAGCAGGTTTTGCCCTATTAAATCAAGAAGGAATTTACCCAGATACTATGTGGAATATGGGCGAGTTTTTCATTACTGCAAAGTTTCAAGGCAAAGGTTTAGGTTTTTTGGTTTCCTCTGAACTTTGGAACATGCATCCAGGCTTATGGGAAATTTCTGTGATTCCGGAAAATAAGCCAGCGCTTAACTTTTGGCGCAAAACTATTGCAAAAATTACAATGGGTAATTTCCAGGAAGAAATTAAAACAGTCAATTATGATCCACATCAGCCTCAGCGAGTTATTTTTCGTTTTGATAGTAATGTACAGAATGTAGGGGAACCTTTAGAAAGCAAGAAAGAATATCAAATCCAATTTGTTGATGAGCTTGATGAGACAACAGAAAACCGAATGACAAAGGGATTTGTTGCCTATGAGGCTCAGCATGGTATCGACGTCAATTATCGATGTTTTTCAGTGACTATTTCTTCTGCCCAAGGAGAAGTTTTTGGGGTGATTAATGCCTATACAGCATTTTCTGAAATTTATGTGGATGATATTTGGGTAGATAGCGCTTATCGTGGTAAAGGGTATGGTAAGCAGTTATTGCTTGCTCTAGAACATCATTTCAAAGGTCAGGGCTTTAATAATATCAATTTAGTGACTAGTGCATTTCAAGCGCCAGAATTTTATAAGAAATGCGGTTTTACAGCAGAATTTACGAGAATCAATAAAAAAAATCCCAAGTTAAGCAAAACATTTTTTGTTAAATTTTTTAATGAAGAGTTAGAAACACAAGGCATTCTTAAGGCGGTTCATAGTGAATAGAAGTCAGCTAGAAACAATCTGTAAAAAATTAAAGATAAACCAACCTTGTGACTTGCCTCAAAGAGTCTATGGCGGTCTTTTACATAAAATGTGGTATCTGGAGTGCAATGGCTCGCAGTTTGCTGTAAAACAACTCAATAGCAGGATCCAATTGACTGAAGAAGTTAAATCCCAATATGAATTGACAGAAGAGATAGCCTTCCTATTTTCCAAGCATACGATACCTGCAATCCATGCTCTAAAAATAGAAAATAATTATTTAATCCTTTCGGAAGATGAAGCTTTTCTTGTTTATCCTTGGATAGCAGCAAAAGCATTAAATAAAGACGCTATATCTGAGGTGCATGCACTTAAAATAGCTGCCTTTTTGGCAAAAATTCATTGTATTAATCTTAATGTCCCTGAACTAAGCACTCAAGAATTTGATATTCATACCAATGAAAAAATTAGTGTGTTAATAGACCAGTCAGCAAGCCAAAATTTGGTGTTTAAAGAGCAATTAAAAAGTAATCAACGAATTATAATTGAGCTTAATGAGCTCTATCAAAAAGTAATACCTATTTTACAAAGTAGTAGTGTAGTAACCCATGGCGATCTGGATCAAAAAAATGTTTTATGGGATAAAAATGATACTCCATTTCTCATCGATTGGGAGTCTGCGCGAAAACTTAATCCTACCTATGAAATAGTCAATTGTGCTCTTGATTGGAGTGGAATTACTACCCCATTTTTTCATAAATCTTTATTTATAAAAATGCTAAAAATATATGCATCATCTGGATTAACTATAAATCAGGATCATTTAGAGGCCGCCTTTTATGGTGTTCTTGGTAATTGGATCAATTGGCTGGTGTATAATATAGAGCGTTCTTTTAGCTCTGATAGCGAGCAGCAGAATATTGGTGTTGAACAGGTTCTTCAGGTTTTGCCTACTATTATTCAAGTCAAGGCGAGTATTACAGAATTAACTCAATTAGTAACACGTGAATTAAGAATAAACTGTTAACTTTATTCAACTTTGATTACCATATCGCACGAAATTAACTTAAGTTTCAAGGAATGCTTCATGATGAATACTAAAGCGCTATTTCCTCGTTTTGTTCCCATTCAATCGGATTTTACCCGCAATAGTGATATTGAACAGGTTGCAAAAATTATTAATGAATCTGATATACCGCTTCATCTTTTAGTTCATAATGCAGGAATGAAAAGCCCTCCACGTCCGTTAACTGAATATGATTGTGACAGTATTGACGCAGTGTTCCAGGTTAATTTATTAGCTCCCATGAAACTAACAGCACTTCTCGCGGTAGGGATGCCTGAGAAGTCTCGGATTTTATTTGTTACATCAAGGGCAGCCACTTTGAAACTTAAAGAAAGTTCAACATACTGTGCCAGTAAAGCAGGTTTGGATGAAGTAACGGCTATTGTGAGAAAAGAGTTAGCCGAGAAAAATATCGGTGTGTTTTGTGTTATTCCAGGGGAAGTGGATACAAGAATTCAAAAAATTTTAAGAGAAACAACTTCATTTCATTTGCATAAAATGTTTGATGAGGCTTATCAGTCCGGTCACTTAATAAGTCCAGAAACTTGCGGGGAATTCCTTAAATGGATTCTTTGCGGCTTATCTTTTGATGAATTTAAGCAAAGCAATATGCCAGTTTCTATCTATGAAGAATGGCATCATCCATTCTGGCTTAGAGATAAGAGTCAGCTACCTCCCTTTCCTTTCTAATTCATTTATGAATTTTTACGATCAGTTCCAATAAAAGATCAACTTCGGAAAATAGATGCTTCGTTTGTTCTGTTCTTTTTCAAGGTATATTTCTTTTATGGGGGATATGCCTTTACTCTTTCTTCAATTGTTTTCTCAAATAGATCCGATCATGTCCTTCTAGGTATTTGTTAATTGTTCCTAAATGCTGATAGCCTTGTTTTAAATAAAACCCTTCTGCCTGAAAAGAAAAAGTATCTAATGTTGATGCTGGAATCCCTCGTTTAATTGCTTCGACTTCAACGTTGCGTAATATCTCAGCACCAATACCAAGACCACGGTATTCTTCATTAACCCAGAGGACATCAACGTATATTGAGCTTTTATGAGCATATACAATAGCACCGCCAATAATAGTACCTTCGTTATCTTTCACATAGATTGAGTAACGCTCTGGTTTGGTTCCCGTAAAAGGAGCATTAAAATTTACTATCCCATCACGAATAATTTTATCTTGCTGTTCTAGTAGCTTGGGGTCTATAACAAGCTCTAGTTGGTAATTTGCGGCTTGATTCATGAGTTATATCTTCTAAAATTAGTTTGAATACAATAAATCATCGATAACTTCCATAGTAATTTCGGGTAGTTTTTGCGTTTGATCAATACTCTCTTGAATGGTTATAAGCGCTTTTTTAATGTCATCAGGTAACATCTCAGATGGTGCATTGTCGCCTGGCCAAGAAGCATCTCGAGTCGCTTTATCTGGCCAACGAGAATAGGCAAGCCACATACCATCGTTAGTTTTATGCAGGCAAGAACCTAACGCTCCGCGATATTGCACAAAATAGGAAGCGACCTGATGCCAGGCCTTTTGATACTCCATCTCAAGCCCAGGCTTAATAAAGGCTCGGTAAATAACAGCAAAACATTTTTTTGAAAGTCGTTTAAATTGTTCTAGTGCTTCTTCAGGTGTTAAATCTTGGTTCCCTAAAACCTCTTCTGCTTTGAATATGTTTATCCTTTTGGGAATTGAAAACTGGGAAGTAAAGTACATCTGATCAAGGCCTATTCCAAAAGCACAATGCTTATAACCGAGAACACGAAAGTAATTAATTGGTTGCTGGTTCTTATTAGCTAAGACGTAGTTTCTGAATTTGGGATTATAAAACCCATAAGTCATGTAATAATGAATACCTTGGCTTTCAAGATAGTGAACGATGTGAACCAAATTTTGGTGCAGTTTTTCAGGTGAATAAAGTTCAGTATACATCCCAGCTTTTTCAAACGTTGAGTGCTCATTCTCTGGATAAGGAGGATTCAGCGCCACAAAATCACCAGGTGTCGCGATCGAAATCACGTCCATAAAATCACCACTTCTGAATGAAACTTGATTTACATTAAGAAGGTTAGATACTCGGTCAATCTCACACAAGAACATTTCCAACGACAAATTTGCATGTTCAAGAAATCGATTGGCGTTTTTTCCTTCAAATAATTCACCTTCGCGATAGATAATATTCAGTTCTTTATCATAAAAAAGAATTCCTCCCCATGAATGATTGATGATAAAGGGGAGCAATAATGGTTTTTCCTCATCAGTTGTCTGGTTGTAATTCTCAATCACTTTAAGGAAAAAATCTTTCTTCGATAGGGAAACATCATATTTTTCTATTAACGCAGCATAAGAGGTTTTAACAAGCGTAGGATTGTCTCTAATTAATTGAAGTATATTAATCAGAACTTTATTGCTGTCATTGACAATATATTCTTCTGCAAGGCCAACCTCCATTGCAGCCAAGCTCCAAGAAGCAGAACCTGAAAAAGGCTCAATAGCTTTCTTGTATTTTTGGCCTTTATTATTCGCCAATAATACAGAGAAATGTTCATTCAACCAGCTGGTATCAGGGGACATATGTCCTGTTAAATCTGGAAGAGTGAGGTACCTATTTCCGAGGTAGTGGAGTGGTCCCCCATGATTTTGATTTAATTGAATAGTATTTGGGCTCATAATAACCACTATGCAGTAAATATAACTATGAAGCGGCACATCTTAACATGAAACAAACAATTTTTTTATTCTCTTGAATAAAATGACTATTGACCCTCACGTTGCGTGATAGCTTAGAATCATCAATTAAGGAGATGATGCTTATGAAATATTATCAAATTAAAGAAATCAGCCAAATGACCTCTCTTTCAATTCGGTCATTGCAATACTATGATGAAGTAGGTTTGTTAAAACCAACAAAGCGCTCTGATTCTGGCTATCGTTTGTATTCTGAAACTGATTTACTTATTTTACAACAAATTATCACCTTAAAATTCCTTGGATTCTCTTTATCTACTATTAAAGAAATCCTTGCGAATCCAAACTTTAATCTGGCCGCATCAATGAGCCTTCAAGCCCGCGAATTGAGTGAAAAGGCTAATAAAATAAATGAAGCAGCCTCTTTGTTAACGTATATTGCCAGTCAACTGGAAATAAACCAGCCAATCAATTGGCAAAGTAGTGCAAAAATTATTGAAATATTGGAGTTAAATACTATGAGCGATGCTGTATTAAAAAAATATCAATCCGTTAATGAATCAGAGTTAGGTAAAAAATCAGACTATGATTCCACCTATAATCCCAATCGACTCTATCCTATTCCCAGAGCAGGTAAGCGACAAGAAATTGGCATTGATCCTGCCCCCATCCTCCTTTTGTGGGTTTTGACTGCTGGAATCATTATGAAGTCTCTTGGCTCAACGAAAAAGGTAAACCGATGGTTGGGATTGGTGAAATTTTTTATGATTGTAACTCGCCCAAACTCATCGAATCCAAGTCATTAAAACTTTATTTTAATTCATTCAATAATACCAAAATAAAAAGTATTAGTGAGTTAGAAAATACAATAAAAAATGATTTAGAAGCACGTATAGAAGCTCCAGTTTCAGTTAAAATTTATCTTTTGGAACAAGCAAAACACTACGCTGTATCACAAATACCGAAAGGTGAGTGCATTGACCATCTCGATGTTGAATGCTCTGTCTATTTGGTTGAGCCATCATTTCTTAGTGTTCAAAACGAGTTAGTGGAAGAAAGATTGTATTCTAACCTATTAAAATCAAATTGCTTGGTGACTAATCAACCCGATTGGGGAAGCATACAAATTGCGTATAAAGGAAAAAAGATTAATCAAGAAGGCTTATTAAAATACCTTGTTTCCTTTAGAAATCATAACGAGTTTCATGAACAATGTATTGAACGGATTTTTGTGGATATTATGAACTGTTGCAAACCGGAAATATTATCAATCTATGGACGTTATACTCGGCGAGGAGGATTGGATATTAACCCCTATCGCTCCACAGAAAATAGTCCTTTTGGTAGAGAAAATATCCGGTTGGTCCGTCAATAATAGCGCTTTATTGTTCTATCCAAGCTCTTAATTTTCCAGCAAATCGGCCTTGTCGACACAGTGTTATTGATGCGATGGGGTCGATGCTTTTAATTAGGCGATACTCGCCCAACACCGCATGTATAGCCCAACATTGTTCAATAATTGCAATGATCTCAAGCAAATGCGCAGAGGACTCTATCGAGAGCCAGTTTTTAAAACAATCCTCCTGTAATTTCTTATATTGACTGCTTGGTAGTTTTAAATGTTCTGTTGCACGATACAAACAATTAACGAATGAGAAAAAAGGATGAGTAATAACAACTTCCCCTAAATCAATCAGCGTGGTTTGATGAGTATTGAGATTCACTAAGATATTTTTATCATGAAAATCGGCATGGCCAAAAGTATCAGGCACTTTGAAACTGGCTAATTGGTCACAAAGAATTTGTAATTTACTCTCTAAATTTTTTAATTGTTTTAATTCTTTTTGAGTTAATCCATCGCCAATTAATAACTCTTCTTCATTCATTAATTGGTTATAAAGTCTTGGCAATTGTTGCAGGCGCCAATCAGGGACGCCTAAATCAAGAAGGAGGTTTATTTTATCTGCTGAGTCTATCTGCAGCTTTGTGTAATGATGAATGGCATCAATTAAAAGGTTAGGTCTAAATTCCTGTTTAAAGACATCATGTAAAGGAATGCCAGCATCTTGCATTAAAAAACAGTTTAGTTCCTGATTATGAGCCAAGATTTGCGGAACAGGAGCATTGAATTGTTGCTGCAATAGCTGAATGACGTTGGTTTCTAATGACAATGCAGAAGGAACCTTCTTCAAATAAACCAATCCAAAGTTCGTTTGAAAGCGACACACTTCTGACCAAGCTGTATCGAGAATTATTTCGGGCTTGGTGGGTTCAATTTGAAATCCTAAATTGTTTAAGGCACTAAGTGCCCATTCTATGTGAGGATTCTTCATGATAGTTTCCTATGATCCTCGATCACTTCATGAATTGTGCGCAATGCTCTTTTTGCTTCAAAATTCATCTCTGTTTGTTGATTCACAAGGTACATCATTGATTTCCATAAAGCCCAGGCACGTCCTCGTTCCCAAGTCTTTGAGTCAAGTTCTAGTGTTTCTAAAAAAATGCTCCGACTTTTTCCTTCAAATAGTGTCCAGGCAATAGCAAGATCGCAAGCAGGATCGCCGATTGCGAGTTGGCCAAAATCGATAACCGCACTTAATTTTCCTTGAGAAAGCAATAAATTGCCAACACTCACATCACCATGGACCCATACTGGTGGATTTTGCCATGAGGTGGAGAGTGCTTTTTCCCAAACTTGTGTTGCAGAATGAAAATCTATATTGTCCTTCAAATTTTCGATGGCTTTGTGTGTCTCTGAATCATAAACTGCTAAATCACCACCACGATAAAAACTCTGGGGCCCAGCAAGAGGACCGCCTATTGAATTGATGCTCTGGAGCGCTTTAAGAAATAGAGCTAAATCATGTGCAAATTCAGGTAAATCATTAATGGGAGTAACCGCTGCTGTTTCTCCAGGAAGCCAATGATTAATGGACCACTTCCAAGGATACAGGGTACTGGGTTTTCCCATCGCAAGCGGTGCGGGTATCGGAAGAGGAAGATGTGGGGCCAATTGGGGTAACCATGCTTGCTCTTTTTCCACTTGTCCTGCGTATTCGGCGCTGCTTGGCATACGAATGAGCATTTCTGTACCTAGGTGAAAGGTTCTATTGTCCCAACCGCTATTGTTTACAGCTTGAATAGGCAGATGACTCCACTGTGGAAATTGCTGAGCAATGAGCTCGCGCACTAAGCTTTCAGTAATATTCATGGGTTGTGTATTTGTCATTGGTACACCATAAAATCGATATTCTACTTCATCAAGCAACTTGCCTGATTCACTTGTTTTGATGTATTCATCTTGAATGATGCCACCCATTTTTTCGGCAAGTTTGCGACTTGGGATATTATGTCTTACAACTGGATATTTTAGATAATCATAAACAAGATTAGTTTCAGCCCATGTTTTTAATAAATTAATTGTTTCAAAACCATAGTGAAATCCATGAGCACTTTTCTTTAACCAAATACCTAATTCGGGTGTTTTCGTATTCGCTTGGTGCAGGCAGGCATATCCTAAAAAAGCTTGGTTTTCTTCGTTTAAAATGACTAATGCGATTTCAGTGCCTTCCTGCATTTTGATTTGTTGTTCAGAAATATGCTGGTTAATTTCTTCTTGAGTTTTCGGAGCACTTGGCCACATATGTTCTGTAATTTCAGCGGTAAATTCTTTGCACAACTCTTCGGCATAGTTTAGTGAAATAGGGATTAACTGAAGTCGTTCGGATTTCAGGGCGAGATGCAGATAGTTGGGCATAGAATATTTACTCATAGAAATTGTTAGCAATGTTTTGCTTGTTATCTTATCAATCAGTGTACTCTCAAGTGAATGCTTGGAAGAAAAAAATACTGCTATTTTTCCCAAAATTAATTTTTCTGTTAGATTAGAATAATAATCCTATACTCAATACTCACGTAGTTCTACGTATTGATGCATCTTATGGTCTATTTGTATAATTATTACATCATTTAGTTTTAGGAGATAGTAAGAATGAATCAACCTCAACGAATTTTTATTGTTGGTCATCATGGTGCGGGTAAAGGATTATTAGCAAAGTCTGTGTCTCAATCATTAGGGTGGCGATTTGTCGATGCGGATTTGGGGTTAGAGTTCCATGTTGGACGACATGTGTGGGAAATACTTGGAGGCCCTGGGAGTGATGCTTTTTATGAATGTCAGTTTGATATATTAACTTCCCTTTGCACCCAAGAGCATATCATTGTGACAACGGATTCCAGCGTTGTTTTGTCATTAAAAAATCGTCAGTTATTGCACGATGAAATGACTGTATTTTTGGATGTGAGTACTCCGGTCCAAATCGATCGTACTGCACGCAATACTACAAGTTTATTGCCTATACCAAGTTTGAGCGATTTTTTTGAGCAACTACATGATGAGCGAGATAATTTATATAAAGAGGTTGCTACACTCACTATGCATGGTGATGATGGGAAATTAGAGGAGCATACACGTTGTATTGTGACGGCTGTGGTGGGGAATGAAGAAATGTTACCCCAAAAAAACCTAACATCAATTTTGGAGAAAAAAGATTTTACTTTATACCATAAGGAATTTCACACGAAAGTTGAGCTAACTGAACAACAAGCCATATACCTGAAGTTGTTGGCACAAGGAAAAACAGCTAAAGAAATTGCGCGTGAAACTCATGTTTCTTACAGAACAGTTGAAGGAATGATTGCTAAATTGATGGAGTCCTTAGGATGTTCTTCCAGTAAAGAACTAATTGCTTTATTTCATGAACAACCATGATTCTAAATGCATTCGATTGGCTTAGCTAATAAATAACTTTTTCGCGTTATTGGCATCAATCGTTCAATGGCGTAGCGCAGCATGGTTCTTGGCATTCGATAAGCATGGCTATCTAAAAATTCGATGAGGATAGCTTGGTTACGTTTTCCTACTTCTCGTAACATCCAGCCTACGGCCTTATGAATTAAATCATGATCGTCGCATAGCAGTTTTTCTGCAAGTTTAAGAGTGCAATCAAAATGATTATTTCGAATAAAATACCAAGTGGCGACAATGGCGATACGTTTTTCCCAAAGGTTAGTGCTTTCTGCAAGGGTGAAGAGGAGTGTTTTGTCCTTATCTAATAAATGCGCCCCAACAATCCAATGGGCTGAAGCGTCAACCAAATTCCAGTTATTAATCTGATTGATATGAGTTAAATAAAATTGAAAAATCGTTTGCTTGAGGTCTATATCTCCTTTTTGATAATGAGTTACTAACATTAATAGCGCTAATAAGCGTTCTTCATTAATAGATGAATACAACAACTCTTGTAACAAAGAAAAGGGTAATACGGTTTGATAACGTTTGGCGACTTTTCTTAATTCAGGGACGCTTACACCTATAAATTGGTCATGCTCTGCATAATCTCCCGGCCCCGTTTTATAATAGATTGTTTTTGGCTGCGAATAAGGCTTTTTAAGTAACTCGAGCTCGCTTCTAAGTGTTTTGAGTGACTCCATCATTTCGGTTTTATTTAGAGTTGTTGTCATAGTTAATATCTTATGTTAGTTATTTTATGCCTATGTATACTGCACTTTCATGAGGCGTTTTATAGAGCTCAAAATCAGTGAGGTAGATTCTTTCGTATTTTGGCTTTTCATTAAAATAGCTCCAAATAGTTTGCCAGGCATTAATGATTGCTGAGGGATTAGGCCCAATTGCTTTAAAAACCAGATAGTTGCCCGCGTTTATAGTGACTCTATCCAAGTGCGTAGCTTTGGATTCATTCACAATTCCTATCCCAGCAGTAACTGTATAGTACCCTGATGAGTCGGACTCATAATGGTGATACACGCCATAAACGGGGCTATCTTGTTGTGTTTTGATTTTTGAATCAAGAAATTGCTCCCAAAGATGAGGTATTCGTGCAGTTTTGGGATTAAAATCCTCTTCATTTTTTGTTCTTACACTCATTCCAGTTACTTTAAATTCTTGAATCTGGGTCAATTGGGGTATAATAACAGTCATATAAGGCTCCAAAGTAGAAGTTTTTAATTAATATAAGCCTGCATGGCATTGGCAATGATGCGTTTATCCGCTTCACTGATTTTTAATAGGCCAAAACGAAATGGGTATCCCCAATTCTTGGTATTTTTTGTCAATTCGAGCGATTCAATAAGCGTGTGTATCGAAACATCAATCTTTTTATTGGCCCAAAGTACATTTCGTCGAAATGGATGAAAACCATTACCCATATCCACTTGATAGGGCTCACCTGGTAGAACGATTCTAATTGCCGTAAATGCTTGCAGTTTTTCAATGCCTTTAAAGTGCAGCGTCGGCGAGTAATAAATGATGCAATCGTCCGCTTTTATTCTCTTTAGAGGTGCAAGTTTACCGTAGCAAACTTGCATAAACCCTCCTTCCACTCCAATTTGCACGTGGGACGCGCAGGCGACAGCCAGCCAGTTTTGGTTCATGATCCGTTCTTTGAAAAAAAGCGAATTCGATGACCATCTGGGTCGCAGGTTACAAACGTATAACCAAAATCCATCGGTGTTGGTTCTTGTATCATTTTAAAATTCTTAGTTTGATAATTTCTAAAAAGTTCATCAACGGCTTGCTCATCGGGAACCAAAATAGCGAGTTCGCTACCGCCACCTAATGCAGTTGGTGCAGGTAACGCAGAATTTTGAGACCATAATCCCAATCGCAAACCGGATTTTAATAAAAACATGGCGTAATCAGGCTCAGTGTGGATAGGCTGAGCATTGAGCAATTCTGAGTAAAAATGAGTACTGTTTTCTATATTGCTCACATAAAATAGAACTAAATTGGGGTCGAATGTCATGATTTTTCCTGTTTTTTATTTCGCTAAATTCATTGGAGAATATAAAACATACGGATGACAGTTTTTGTCAGCATCATTCAATAGGATTGGGGAATGTTATGTAGGGTGCGCCACTTCTTTAAAAGGGATTGTCGGCGTTCGGAATATTTTTGTTCTTTAATGGATAATTGAATAATTCTATCGGTTCTGAAGTGACGGAAGTCCTGCCTTAGTTCACACCAACCCACCATGAGATGCACTTCATCAAAAAAGCCGAGCGCGATAGGCCAGAGTATTCGTGTCGAATGATTGTTTTGGAGATCTTGATATTCTAATTCGATTTTTCGTTCTAAACGTATCGCTTTGCGAATGAGAATAAGATCACTATCTTTACTTTCGGCACATTTTCCTGGGGGAACTAAGAGTCCTGAAGTTTCTAGTTGGTGTTTTAATTCAGTAGGAAGGACTGCTGAAATTTTTGCAAGCACATTTTGAGCTGCGATTTTAAGTTGAGTATCCGCTCGTTGTGCAACCCAACTTGACCCTAGCACCATTGCCTCAATTTCATCATCTGAAAACATCAAAGGAGGCAACATAAAACCAGATTTAAGCACATAACCAACACCGGGCTCACCTTCAATGGGCGCGCCTAAGGATTGTAAGGTTATTATATCTCGGTACAGAGTGCGTAGGCTTACGCCTAATTCTTCTGAAAGTTTTTTGCCACTCACGGGTAATCGGTGACGTCGTAATAATTGAATTAAATCAAACAAACGTTCAGTTCGGGACAAGATACTGCTGCCAAATTATGCCAGTAGTATATCATGAATACTTATAGAACTAATAAGCTGCTTATTATGATTATTTCTAATAGTAACTTAATTTTTGGGACTAATGGATGCCTTCAAGAAGTGCTTTAAAACCACCTGCTATCGGACTAGGTTGATTGGGATAATAGGCCTTGTAGGCCTGGCGATCCACACTGAGCATAAACTGGTTAGATGCGAGTATATTCCAAAATAGCCGGATCTGTTTGGCAACAATGAATGCATTTAACAGTTGTTTTTCTGTCGCTAATCCTAGCCAATTTTCGAAGCAAGCATCTTGAAATTTCAGGTAGGTTGAATCACCTTCTGTTACTCCATGGTGAGTAATCGATTGTTCTAAACAGGTCTGTAACGAAAAAAATGGATGAAGGATAGCGGTCTCGCCCCAATCAACAAAAGTCATTCTTTTAGTAATTGGATCAAGAAGAACATTTTTATCATGAAAATCGTGATAACCAATGGTTTCAGGAATCTTAAAGCTTGCTAATAATTTGCACTGTGCTGAAAATTTCGGGCTTAGGGCGTGTAGTGTTTGTAATTCTTTATCGGTGAGTCCCTCTGCTTTTAAAAAAGTAGTTTGCTTTAAGATGTGATCATAAAGAAAGGGTAATTGATTTAATCGCCAATCGGGTACACCAAGTTTGAGAAACGTAGCGATACACTCTTCAGATCTGCGTTGAATTGTGGCATATTGTTTTATTGCTTGGCATAATAGCTCTGGCTTGAAGTTGGTTTTAAGCGTTTGACGCAAAGAAATACCCGCATCCCTCATTAGAAAACAATGTAAATCCTCATTAATTTCAATTATATCGGGCACATTGGCATGGAATTGGGATGACAATACTCGAATGATTTTGGGCTCATTAGATAGAAAAAAAGATGGTGGTGTTTGTTTTAAATAAAAATTCTCTGTTGATGTTGCAAATCGGATCACATGAGACCACGGTGTTGACAATACAATTTCTGGCGAGCGCTCTATTGAGTAGCCATTAGAAACCAGGTAATCGGTTCCCCATTTGAAAAGTGGTAGTAGATTATTCATTTTTGGAAGTTAAAATGCATAAAAAATGACGAGAAAAATATAAGTCTTACTTAACATAAAAAACTTCCCTTTAAATAGTTACCCAGAGAATATTATACATAAAAAAGCGAGTCTCAATAGAATAGTAAAAGCAGGATAAAATAATGGAACAGCAAGATGATTTACCTATATCCGGGGTATAAACAAAAGGATAATGGATTAATTCTTAGTTTGCTTATTCAACCCGGCGCCAAATGCAATCAAGTAGTAGGTGCTGTTGGAGGGGAACTCAAGATAAAAATCGCGGCACCTTCTATTGAAGATAAAGCCAACATGGAATTAGTGCGATACCTGTCTGTCTTATTCAAAGTCCCTAAAAGTCAAATTTAAATAAAGAGAGGCCTTCAGTCTCGACACAAGATCATTGAAGTCATTGGTTGTGGTGTTGATGCTCTCCAGTGGTGTAAAATTTAAAGAATGATTTTAAATAATGAGCCTAAATGCTGGATACAACAATAATTGAGAGCAATTGGCGCTCTCGTGGCTTTAGTTTTGAGCTTTGGGAAGATCCCCCAGGTCAAATTTGGAAGGATTTTAACCATGGGCAATAAAACGTTAAAACCTGCTATTGGAGAAGAAGTATTGATTCCAGCAGGAGTAGATCATACGGTTCAAACCAGTTCCACCACAGGGAGCCGTTGGTATTATGGTTACAAAGTAAGAAGGTAAGGAAATGACACAAAAGAAAATATCATTAGAAAATGATGCTGTTCTGCAATTCATTGTTGATGAATTAATATCTTTACATCATTGCCATACAATTATTTTATATGGCTCGCGCGCACGAGGAGACTTCACAGTAACCAGTGATTATGATGTTGCAGGGATTAGGGAAAAAGGAGATAAGCAACGAATTGCACGCTTTGATGAAGCACATCAAGTTTATCATGATATTTTTGTTTATCCAGAGAATGCTTTTGATTCAATTTCTGATGAACATTTATGTATGTCAGATGGCATCGTTGTTGTTGAAAAAGCTTATTTTGGCACAGAGTTATTAAAAAAACTCTCTGCTTTTTTAATATTGCCTGAGTCCCTCCCTCCTGATGAAATTACAGCACGTAGAGTGTGGTATCAAAAAATGCTGGCAAGGGCGTATACTAGAGATTTAGAAGGGAAATATCGCCATATTTGGTCAATCTTCACAATTCTAGAGGATTATTTTGTATTCAAAGAATTGCGTTATCAAGGTCCAAAAAAAGCATTCAAGTATTTAGAAACACACGATCCAGAGACTTTATCATTATTTGATGAGGCCATAACGAATATCGATAATTTGAATGCCTTAAATAGGCTAATTACAAGAGTTATAAAGAGTGACAAAACGTAGGATAATTATGCCAGAATTAGATATTGAAATTATCAAAGATAATCCAGAGTATTTCTTGTGAAAAGGCATCTATTATTCTTATTTAGAGTGCATAGTAATGAAATTTAATATTTATATTAAAATTTTGACTGCGTTCTTCGTGATTTTTTTAATTCTTGTTTTGGCATTTTTTAAATATTTAAAGTCAGTTGAGACAAAGATAATTGTTAATGCAGGACAAACGATGTCACAAGGACTTTTAATTAGTTTAGAAAAAGAGTTAATTAATAATCCGAAATCAAACTGGGATGCAATAATAAAGAAAAAAACAGATAATCTTATTCATCTTATAGTAATCGACAGTCTAAAACTCACCCTGAAGCAGAATAATCAATTAAATAATGGTGAAATCATTTTTTTATCAGGTACAACCTATCAATTTCTAAACGAGGTAATTGTAGAACATACTGCGTATAAAAAAATTGGTAATACCCCGTATGCATTAGCTTACAATTTTTCAGATCCTGGCGAAATTATTTTTAATTATATGAATCCTGTTTTAATACAAATCGTTCAACATTTATTATCAAAATCAAAAAATACATGGAGTAATGAACTATTACAGTTAGAAAAAATATATGGTTTTCCTCTTCATGTTTATAAAACTAAAAGTAAACACTTACCAGGTAATATAATTAATTCTTTATCAACAAAGCGTTTAGTATTTGAAACCAATAAAAACTCGTCACAAATTGTTATTCTCTATTATAGTTTTAGTGGTGGAATACTCAAAATTGGCCCACTAAGCTATCTGCCCGTTATGGCAAGAATCAGTGATGTTATGTATTATTTTATAGGGACTTTCTTTTTTTTATCCCTTTGTCTTATTGCCTTTTTTTCATTGCTTTTTGTTAGAAATATGAAAAAGGTGTATCAGATAACTAAAAATTTCAGTCAAGGGAACTTTGATTTTCATCGGAAAATAGGTACCACCTCTATTTTGTATGGGCTGTATGTAAATATCATCCACATGGGTGAGCAATTAAAAGAACTGATTGAATCACATAAACAATTGTGCCGGTTTGTCGCGCATGAAATTAGGACCCCTTTGTCAACCATACAAATGGCGACGGATAGTATCAAAAGGAAAAATGCTGAAGATGTATTACTCAATAAACAGCTAAACAGCATACAAGAAGATATTGCAGATATGAATCGCCTCGTCAGCACTTTTTTGATTTACTCAAAAATGCATTCAAACGAATTGAAATTAAAACAGTCTGAGACCGATATAATAGTATGGTTAAGAAAGCTATTAGAGTCTTATTCTTCATCGACATTTGAAATTACATTTCATACTAATGAGTTAAATTCTTTGAAAGCATACATAGATGAAAATAATTTAAAACATGCTGTTACCAATTTGATTACAAATGCTATGAAATTTGCAGAGCACACTATTTCTTTAACCATTTCGCTGGATAATAGTCATATTTTAATTCACGTAGACGATGATGGCTCAGGCTTGCCGGATGATGGTGCGGATGACATTTTTTCTGAATATACAATTGCCGAAAACTCCGGAATTGGAGATAAACATATTGGGTTAGGATTAGCTATTGTTAAAAAAGTTGTTAATCTCCACGGAGGAAAGGTCATGGCTACACAATCACCGATATTAAAAGGTGCTCGATTCACCATAGTACTTCCAAGATATTCTTAGCGATTAAGATTTTAGTTTTGGAAGTTGGCCCCAACTTTAGCATCTTTTGAAGTATCGATCTCTTGTTTCATCTCAACCAGTGCGTCCATAACCGCTGTTAACTGGAGTTTTGCATTTTCAAAACGTTTAGGGATGAATTCATCTTCCTCGCCATCAACCACTTCTCCAGTTCCAATACCTTTTTCAAGAGCACTGATAACCATACTAAGCTCTGATTCAAACGCCGATAATAGTTCATTATTCCCCTTTGCAGATTGCAAGATTCCATGCAATTTTTCCACTACATCTCCAGGAATATAAAGAGTGCCTTCACTACATTTGCTATATTCACGTTTCGCAATAGGTAATGAAAGTAGTTCATCAGCCTTGTGTTGACTCATCTGAAATATTTGTCTAACAGATTGTTTTAGTTCTAAGGGAGTTGGTGGCGAATTGCTAGATTTCAAAGATGCGAGAAGCTTATCACTAGCAGTCACTCGTCCATCTTTGCTATGTTCTTGCGCTGTCTCGATAGGAGTCTGTCCTTTTTCATTTCGCACTTCAAGACTAGCACCACACTCTATTAACTTTTTAATGAGATGTAAGGGCTCTTTTCTATAATTATAAAAATTCTGTACCGCATAGTGCAAAGCCGTCATGCTTTTTTTATCAGTACTATTAATATCAGCGCCATGTTTTAATAATAAAGCAATGACGCCATCATTACTTGGGCCACCAATAAGGACTTTTCCACAACTTACCATTGCCAGGTTTAACAAAGCTTTATTAGCTAGAATTGACTCGAGCAAGTCTTCATGACCTTTAAATACAGAAGGTTCTTTTAAACCTAAGAGAAGTTCTAGTACATCTCTATGTGTCAGTTGTTCTATAGGATCCGCCCGACCTAAGATATCACGGACACGGTTTAAATAATTTTCTTGTTCTTTACCTAATATTTGGTTTTCCTGTTCAACAAACTTTGCAACATCTTCTCCTTCAAATCGCAATTCTGGAAAACTATCAATTTTCTTTAAATCTTGAATGCTTAGAATATCTCGATTTAAAGCGATTTTTGCTATCAGTTCATCGGCTTCGTCTTTACCTAGAATTGCACGGGCATATTCTAGGGTGTTAACTTTTAATTCTTTAGCTGTTTGTGTTGAGGCAAATAAAGATTTTCGAACGGCAACTTGATATTCACCATGATGAAAAATAACACTGTTTCCAGCCTTCCAAATATTTCCTGCCATCGATGTGATAGGGGATGCCGGCGAAAGGGATCGGAAGCCGGTCTGTACATCTTGCGCATCCCATGGTCCAGTTCCACCAAACGTGATTTCTGGATGTTTCACTGACACTCTTTCTAAAAATGTTTTTTCCTGTGAGTTTGCTGCAGCATTAAGTTGATTGTCTGTATTACAACCTTCTAAAGTCACAAAAACTTCACCATGATGTGCGGGCAATGCTCGTTTAAAACCATGTAATAAATTATCAAAATTATCATCATATAACTGCTCACTTGGGCCATGGCAATTACCCATACCATATTCGCCACCACCAGCATGGCCCATAATAAATAATTTTGGGTTTTTCTCAAATATATTGTCTAGTTCTTCCGGTAAGTCTCGTTTGAGTTCATCCAAACTACTATAGATTTTTGGGGATTTATCACACTGATCGAAAAAATAATACTTCAAATCAGGGCCTTCTAAATAGACGCCAATTGGAACAAATTGCTTGAACCGTTGTTTTAAGTGAGGATTTATCACCACACCCCTCTGATTTTCAGGCAGTGGATGATCTGGATCTGGTTTATATATTAAGATTTCTATTGCAGCGTCTTTCATGGCTCATCTCGACTATTACTTAAAATAATAGGTTGATTTTATCAAAAACACTCGGCTCATATGTATATATATTGTACAAGCGTTCTAAAATGATACTTTTGTCGAGGGTAAATGATTATAGATTTGCGATATATTGGGTGAAGCTTTCATAACTGGACGAAAAATCCCAAGGTCGAGGCAAAAGAATTTTTCACTATTTTTGATAAGTCTTACATAAGATTGGTGGCTGAGATCTATATTTATTCCCAAGCCGCTGATACAAATATATATCCTTTTTTATGAATTGTTTTTATACGATAGGGCTTTTTATTATTATCATTCAATGCCTTTCTTAAACGTGATATTTTTAAATCGATACCTCTATCAACCCCATCATATTCATGCCCAGAAAGAGCATACATAATGCTATCTCGACTCAGCAACCTATCATGGTTCTTAACCAACAAAGCAAGCATTTCAAAATCACTGGTACTTATTGAAATTTCTTCATCAAAGAGCTGAACACTCTTAGTACTAAAATTGATAGAAAAATTGCCAAAGTGAAATTGATTTTGATTATTAACTAAATTGGGTCGACGTAACAATGCCTCTATTCTTGCTTTCAAAACCTCGTCTGCAACAGGTTTAGTTAAGTAGTCATCTGCTCCTAAATTTAAAGAGGATACTTCACTTTCAATATCATTAATTGCTGTTAGCATGAGTATTTTCCCCAAATACTCATCTCTAATGGTATGGCATATTTGATCTCCATTCATGCCAGGAAGCATTATATCTAATATTACTAGGCAAGGTTGCTCACGAATGATGCGATAGACCGATCTATCACCACGTTTTTCAATAGAAACATCATAACCTGCTTCTTGTAAGCTTTCTTTGAGGTAATTTGCTAACTTAACGTTATCTTCTACAAGCAATATTGATTTATCTTTCATTCGTTCTGTCTAAGCCTCTTTAAATAAGAAAACTCTCTAAACAAATTTAGTCTGAATTGATTTTTAAGTTCAGTGTTACATAGATATCAGTAGGTAAGCAAACACACGGCGCATCCGTACATTTTATATACAATTGATCTGTTTTAACTCGATATAATGATAGCTAATGGGCGAATCTGTGGAGATAAATTATGAGCGCTTATGTTAAAAATTTTGATGAACATAAAGAAATCAAATCTTCACGTGACATTTGCAAATCATTAAAACCTGTTCCCACAGCGTATATGGACAATAAACATTGTGAGCATTGCTATCCCGAAAAACGTTCTCATTTTCGAAGAAAATTTTTTAATTTATTCCATTATTTTATATTCAATCCATTTATCTATCTTTTATCTAAACTCTTTCTCCTATCAGAGCAGGATTTTTTACGATTCAATAACCTATTAAATCAGTTGGTCATTAATATTTTCCAAAAAATAAAACTATATACCAAGACTCAGACCATTGATAGGAAACAATTCAATAACAGTGTCCTTGCATTTTGGGATGAAGCACAAAAAAGAGGGCTAGAGCTGTATAATTTTAAGGAATCTAACTTGCATACTCTGTATTTTAAGTTGGTCTACAATAGGAAAAAATATTATTTCATACAGACTCCAATCTCTCTTATTTCTCAAAAAAATACACGCTTTGATGAGGATACTAAATATGATAATAAATGGAGCCTCAAGAAAAAATTATTAGATAGCCAAATTCCCTGCCCCTTAGGGAGGGTTTTTATTTCCAGCAAAAACGCCTACAACTATGGTATCTCATTGGGATTTCCTCTTGTGGTTAAGCCACTATCTGAATCTCTAAGTATTCATACTTCATGTACTATTCAAACTCCAAATGAATTAAAAGAAGCGATAAAAATAGTAAAGCAGGTTGATTTTCGCGTGCTGGTTGAAAAACACATTCCTGGTGATGTTTATCGGTCATTAATTATTAATGATTCATTAATCGCTTGTGTGAGACGACAACCTGAGAGCATTGTTGGCGATGGTGTAACTACACTTCAAGAGTTAATTGATAAAAAAAATAAAGTTACGTGGAAAGAAGGACATGGTGAATATCCCTACAAAATTACTCGAAATAGCAACTTAATGAAAATTTTGGCAGCCCAAGGAGTTGCTCTTAATACGGTAATAAACAAAGGACAACAAATCTTTATTGCCAAAAAAGTTACTATGAGTAGTGGTGCAAAAATCAGTACTGTTATCGACCTGATACATCCTGAGAATAAACTGTTATTGGAAAAAGTACATAAAATACTCAATATACCGCTTACAGGTCTTGATTTTATTTGTCAGGACATTTCTCTTCCATGGCATAAGCAACAATTTGGAATTATTGAAAATAATAGCTTCCCTTACATTGAATTACATCTCAATCCATCTGATGGGAAAGGAATTAATGTAGCAGGTAAAATTTGGGATTATGTACTCGATGTTTTAAGTCGAAGAAACGAGCAACCCAATTAATGTACATTATATATACAATTGGGTTTTTTTAACTCGGTATAATAACAGATAAGTAAATCTTTATTCGGATGAAACCATTATGAACTTGCACTGGAGTATTCTCATGAAAAAAGACAAAGAACAACATCAGCCTGTCCTTGAATCCATAACGGCAGATGAACCCAAAACCTCCTCTATAGCATTAGCTTTACAACAATTTAGAAAGGAAGCAGAAAAAAAAGAGGCTGCTGAGGAAGGTGCAAAAGTACGCTGCGGGACTTGTTTTAAAGAAATCGCACCTAAGCGCCTTTGTTCCGGACATGGCGCAGGTGGTAGCGGAGGTGATAGTGCCACCTCTGATAAGAAGACATCTGAGGAAAAAGCGAGTCCTGGTGAAGTTAAATTCCTAACTAAACCTGGCAAAGCAGTTGGGTCTGAAGATGAATTGGTAGGCGTGTTTGGTTCAGAAGAACTTGATTTAGAGTCTGGTTTTGACCCAGAAATAATTGCGGAATTGATCGCCAAAGGATTATTGCTGGTTGATAGTGATCGCGTATCAATGACTCTTTCAATTAAATTACAATGTGAACCTAGTAAATTAACTGAAGAACAAAGAGAAGAATTAAAAAAATTCATGGAAGCGATTATAAAAGAATTCAATGAATTTAAAGAAGAAAATCATCTTTCTGATGATTGCATACAAATCCTTCAAGATGAGGAGGGAAGCATATGTTCTCTTCGCATTACCATGCCCACATTAGCTTTATACGATGCATTTATTCAACAGCTAGCAAATAATTTAGTGCCCGTACCCAGTCCGAAAGCACAAGAAAGAGATGAGGTAACGAAAGAGCAAGGCCTTACTGCAAGTCCACTTTCAAGAGAACCAAGACCGTCTAATAAAAATCAACTCTCCAAACAAGAAGCTAATGAGGAGATACATAATACATCTGAGGATGGGGAACAAGAAATTTTTAACCCATCTCCTTTTAATATGAAGCCATGGTAATAGAAGTAGGTGTTTATTGATTTTTGAAAAGAACTTTAATTTCAAGGCCCCATTTTATTTCCAATAAGACAATTACGTAATTGGGAAATACCATTTCATGCTTTCTCAAGACTGAGCCCTTAAGTTTCGATATCTACAAGATCATTGAGGTCATTGGTTGCGTGTTAAACTGATACAGTGGATAGTTGATTTATAACGGATATTTCTTTTTATGGTTTTCTTATTTATCTGATTGAATGGTGTAGCTTTTTAGGCTATGATTGAAGCTTAGTTGGCTTCAACATAAAAATCATGTTTGATACTTCAATATTGTTTTCTGAATATCGGCGGCGTGTGCTGGCACTTTTATTGCTGCATCCTGATGAGCGTTATCATGTCCGAGAGATTGCGCGGTTAACGAATACCACAGCGGGTACACTTCATCGAGAACTATCCAAACTTGCTAAATCCAAAGTACTTCTGCGCGAGCAGAGCGGTAATCAAGTTTATTACCAAGCAAATCGAAATTTTCCTATTTATACGGAGCTTTCAAGCATTTTAAAGAAAACGTCTGGTTTGGTGGATGTGTTGTTTGATTTTTTAACTCCATTAGCTGAAAAAATTGAAGTAGCTTTTGTTTTTGGCTCGGTGGCCAAAGGAACCGAAAACCTTGGAAGTGATATTGATGTGCTTATTATTGGTGAGGTTGATTTTACAGAAGCAGTTGCAGCTCTTTATGCTGCCCAAGCGAGTTTAGGGAGAGAAATTAACCCCAAAATATATTCCAGGGAACAATGGAAGTCATCTTTACAAAAACAAGATCTTTTCATTCAGGAGGTTTTAAATAATCCCAAGCTATTTATTATGGGAGCTGAACATGACCTTGGATAATTTAATTGGCATCAGCCTGGAAAAAATACCACCTCACCCAGATACCATAAATCGGCTTTTGCATGCTGCTGAACGTAATATTGTGGATTCAAAAATTGACTTGGTTAGCGCGGAGAATCGCTTTGATGCTGCCTATAAAGCAATTATGCAAATAGCAAATGCAGCACTTCAATCTCATGGATATCGAACCTTGACTTCTAAACCAGGACATCATCAAACGATGATTCAGTTATTGCCTCAGACTTTAGGTATTGATAAAAAAACAGTGATTATATTGGATGCTATGCGTAAACAACGCAATATTGCAGATTATTCTGGCGATATTATTCCTGAGAGTGCAGTAATAACTTGTATTGCTCAAGCAGAAGCATTGTTAAAGGATTTTAAAAAATGGCTGAGTGTTAATGATGGAAAACAACAGTGATGTAAAGCAACAACTCAATGAATGTCTTGAGGTACTAACAAAGATTTTAGGCGCAGAGCTTTTGGGAGTTATCTTTATGGTTCTTATCTTATAGGTGGTTTGCAAAAATACAGTGACATTGATTTATTTGTTGTAACAAATCGTACCACAACGTCAAAAGAAAAGATGGAGTTGACTAACCATCTACTCCAAATATCAGGCATTTACATGAAAAGTACGAAGCCACCTATAGAAATGACCCTTGTGGAAAGGGTCGCAATTAATCCTTGGATTTATCCACCCCTTTTTGATTTCCAATATGGCGAATGGCTTCGCTCATCATTTGAAATGGGAAATTTTGAACCATGGTCTGATCGTGCAATGCCGGATCTTGCGCTGATTATCACGCAGGTCTTATTGAAGAGTCATACATTGATGGGGGAAAGCCCTAAGCAACTATTAGACCCGGTCCCATATAGCGACTTTATAAACGCGATGCTTCATGATCTTGATAGACTTTCAGCGGAACTTGAACAGGACACTCGAAATGTATTACTAACCTATGCACGGATTTGGAGTACATTAGAAACTAATGAGATTCGATCGAAACCTATAGCAGCAGATTGGGTGATTGATCGTCTACCTAAAATGTATCAGCCCGTGATGAACAGAGCGAAACACATATGCATTGGTTTGGAAGATGAATATTGGGATGATATTAATGTGCTTGTAAAACCCTGTGCTGATTTTATATTAAGTAGAATTATCGATCAAAAGTTATCAATAAATCTAAAAGATCCTTGCGCCTTAATAAGGCTAACCTAGATAGCGGGGCAGGAGATTATATTTGCCATTAGTATTATTTCAGTAAGGTTCATTCAGTCATTTCCAGGTATTCTGCTACATTGCTACACGATCATCAAATCATTCAAACCATCCAGATGAAATTATCTATGAAATCATAGAGTAATGCATTTTTTCTGTTACAAATTCGATCAATTATTTGTAGCAAAAAATTGCTACTATATTGCTACGCCATGCTACATTTCAAATGCTGAAAAAACACATCCCGAAATATACAAAAGAGGATGTCATGAGGAGTGGTCTGAGTTATCTGGTGTTGCTTATTTTTGTACGCCGCCATTTTTTGTAAAGAGTTCCTAATTTAAAATATTCTTATATAAAAAAGGAAAATGATAAAAAATGAAATAGCACGTGCATTTTATTTTTGGTTGCAATATGTAGCAAATAGTAGTGTCTATGTAGCATGGTTATTGCTACATATTTGTGGGGTATCTTGATGCAGGGATAGTGATATAATCCTTTTACACAGGCAACTTACAAGGCAATATAGATCTTTCATCAATAAGATGTAGCAAATGTAGCGATATATGGAAACCTCTCAGAGGTGATGCGCGATCAGCTAAATATTGAGTATCCATCAAAAGGGACATTGATAAACTAAGAAAAATTATTGATATCAGGATTATGAGTGAGAAAAAACATAAATTATTTAGGTTACAATAAAAATATATTCATCTTAATAATTGTATTGAGAAAAGAAAATACTATTCATTAATAGAACATGAAAGTTATCTGATAACAGAATGTAACTTAAAATTTATATGGTCAATAGCATGTCAACTAAGATTGAAACAGCTCGAATGATTTTGCGTTTAATTAACGAAGATGATTTAAAAGAGGTTGCTGAACTTAATTCTGATCCAGAAGTAAGGAAATTTTTTCCTGATGGAGTCCAAGACACAGATCAAACTGCGAAAAGAATAAAAGAATTCGTTAGTTTTTATAAAGAAAAAGGACTTCCTTGTTTTGTTATTTTTGATAATTCTTTAAAAGAGTTCATAGGACGTTGTGGATTTGGTCCAATTGAAACCGGAGAAATAGAAGTAGGTTATCTGTTGCATAAAAAATTTTGGGGGAAAGGATATGCTTCAGAGGCCTTGGAAGCACTATTGAAATGGGCTAGTACAAATATCGACTCAGAATATATTATTGCTTTTGCACCAGAAGGTCATATTGCGTCACAACGTGTTATGGAAAAGTGTGGTATGGAATATTACAAAGATGGGTATGGCCATGGTGTTATGTGCAAATTCTATCGTATGAAAAATAAATAGCATTATGCAGTACAAGAAATTGAGATTTACCAATAAGAGTTGATAGTTTATAGAACCTTATGGAATGTAAAAATATTGGATTCCTTCCTGCTAAAAGGTGGGGAAATGAAGAATAAAAATCGCAATGTAATTAAGGTATAATTTAATGGAATTAACACAGCAAAAACGGCTTCTATCGCATGTAATTTCTCCAGAAAAAATGGAACATATAATTCAAAAAATTACTGAGAGAATCAAATGCGAAGGAGATAAACCCTCGTTTTTGTTACTGAATTAATGTTTCATAAAAGAAGTAACAAAATGTCATTACAATAATAAATATGTATTTTTAAAAAATGACAAAAATTGATGTAATTACTAGTAGTTATGGGGAGTTATTCAAAAATGGCGTTTAGAATTAGGAATTTTATTGTTGGAGATGAAGTAGAAATTTATAAACTATTTCATGATGCAGTTCATTCTATTAACTCTAAAGATTATGATGAAGTGCAGCTAAATACATGGGCTCCGAAGGAAGCTGATTTGGAAAAATGGAGAGAGTCTTTAGAAAGAAATTATACTCTTGTGGCTGTAGAAGAACAAACAAACGTGATTGTTGGCTTTGCTGATTTAGAGAAAAATGGACATATTGACCGTGGATATGTTAATAAAGATTATCAAGCAAGAGGTGTTGGTCTTGCTCTTCTCAAAGCATTAGAACAAAAAGCTATTGAGTTAGGGATGAAAGAGCTATATGCGGATGTGAGCATCACGGCAAAGAAATTCTTGGAATTCAAAGGATATGTCACTGAAAAAGAACAAACTGTCTCTATAAACGGCGTAAAGTTTATTAATTATTTAATGAGGAAAAAACTATAAGCAAGTGATGGAAAAATGCAGATTCTTACCACCGCCGATGAGAGAAAAAAATATTTTTATTAATATTAATACTGACATGGTTAATTAAACTGAGATTTGATAACTTTTTACCAGGATCGGGGCCGTACCCCAACTTTAACCGATCATGTACGTAGTAGGTGTGGCGAAGTCAGAACACTTGGTGTTTCACCTCATTATAGAGGACAGGGTATTGGAAAGATCTTACTTCCCTATAGCTTAAATTATTTTTCAGATAAAAACTACCAAAACTGTTATCGGACTGTTGCGACACAAAATAATAGCGCGCTTCGTATCTATCAAAACCTTGGTTTTTCAATTGCAAAGCATTTTCAAGTTTACTGTTGGAAATTTCTTAACAATAGTTAAACCTCAGGTTTGGGGCTAGTCTAGCGAATTGTAAAAAGACCTAAAGAGAAATAGAAGTTTTTTAGTAAGTAATCGTTCATCATTGTTTATATCATCTCAACCCGAAACGCTTGATAAGAGGGTGATTCATAGGGATGAGCTTTCTTTAAGGCTGCAACAGCAGCTTTGATTTGCTCTTCAGTACAGATAATTTCTACTTTATATTCAGGCACTCTCTCAAGTTGATTGATTGTTCCAATAAAAGCATGGCTGCCAGGTAATGGCATAAACTGCCCCTCGCCTAATGTTTGCCACGCACAATGCTGATAATGATCCACACTTCCTGCCCCTGTATCAAAAATAGCATTTTTAACAATTTCTAAATGTGTTTCTGGAACACAAAAACAAAGCATGTACATGATATCACCTATGGGGAAATTAATTCTGTTTTCCAAGAGTTGCTTATCTTCGTATAACGAATTACCTCAGAAAAAGAAATGGAGCCGACTGTGTAAAAAATCCATGTTTTTGGGATGAAGCGGAAGCCAAAATAATCCTCACTCATAGGGATAGAAAGGCTTGCAAATTGATCACTCAATTCTTTTTTCCTTGTTTCCAATTGGCCTAAATCTTTAATGACAAGACCTGAAGTAGGGGCATAAGCAGAAAATCTTAATTGGCGTTCACGAGGAAGAGTTCTCCAAAAAGCTTCATTTTCTTCTTGGGAAATGGGTATTGCTGTTCCTTCTAAAATAACTTGTCGGCTCTGCATTGCAAATAAAAAATTTAAACAGGATTTAGGGTTATTTAATAATTCAGCAACCTTGCGTGTTTTTTGTTGAGTAAAAAATAATAGACTCTCGGTTTCAATTTCGCGAATGGCCACCACTCGACTATGAGGATCACCTAAGCTGCTACAAGTGCTTAAAACAGCACAGAAAGGATCCTCAATCCCTCGTTCTTTTTCCTTGTTCAACCATTCTTTTAGCATGTCAAAGGGCACAAATTTCTCCTGTTAATTGGTGTACTATGGTTAATGTATCAAGTTGAACTTATACTTTGAATGCACGAGGGTTCACTTCCACCATCGTTTTTGAACCTGATTTTACAATGCGTATTTGATTGTGTTCCACTAATAATTCAACTGCATGGTCGCGTTTTATTTTATCTCGCAACGGACTTAATTGTTGAATGGTTCGTAACGTTGTTGAACTAATATTCTTTTCAATAAACCAGCCCATAAGTTTTAGGGCATCGGAAAACTGCAAAGAAACGGTTTCGGTAGGCATAATTCGCCGTGCTTCTTGCAAATGCCAATTAATTATTTCAATAGCATTTTCGGTATGCTCTACACTAATATCCCCATCGCGTCCTTCAAAGAGATGAAAAAGTGCTGCAAGCCGCGCTGTATTTTCAGCCGCTTTTGATGCGAAATCAACGATATCGACCCACTGGCCTTGAGGTTTTAACCCTGCTTCTACCGCATTAAAAAATAAAATCCATTGTTGTTTTGCGGCCATACTCATTTTCAACAATGGAAGTTGAATACAACCTTGATGGCTTAATTGTTCTGACTGATTTAAGCAGGCAGTGACGCGTTGGTCATAATAGGTTAGAGAATGCAAAGAAGCAGGCGGTTCTTGGTAAAATCGATTTCCCATACTATTGGCAGGATAAGCCATGAGACAACGAGCTAAAAAACCGCTTTGTCGACTGATACCCGAAGCTTGCTTGGTAAGTTGTTGTAAGATAAGCGGTTGCATCATCAAGTTAAGTGTTAAGCGCCGATTTTCAATGGTAAATCCTTGCGTTGTTTTACGATGCGCGGTGAATGTCTTACCGTCCCACAAACGATTAAGCAAAGCTACAAAACGAGTCGGATTACCTTGCATGCTATGGCTACCTAAGATGATGCCTGCCTCATCAGACCAAAGGGAAGCGGAAGGCCAACCTTGAGCCAAATGAATGGCCAGTGCCTCTTGGGTCGCATCTTCAAAATAAAGAGTGGGTTGCAAAGGAATTTCCGGCTCTTGATGAATTAATTCATCAAGCATTTCTTTGGCATAATCAGAATCTTCCCCCGTATAAGTTGCACGTTTGATTTGAGAGAATAAACTATCTTTTTCCATTTGCCATACTTGATGTTGCGTTAGTGCTGATAACACTTCAGGCTCGCGCCTTTTACGAATCAATGTCTCCCAGTGACGCGCTGCTTTCGAAAAAACATTATCTGCAGCAGTTTTTCGGGTGCCAGAGCCGCTGGCAATTAAAAAATAAAGTGATACTGGACTAATTAAATAGTTGTCTCGCGCCACATTAGCAAGTGATTGGCATGATAGTGACATATTAGCCAAGGCGCTGCATGCAATCAAAGGCAGGGGTTGCTGTCCATATTGTTGATAGTCGATTACGGCTTTTCTTACAATTGGGGGAAGTGCCTCAACTGGATAAGGACAGTCAGGGGCTAAGATTGGAGAAAGTGGAATAGGTTGTCCCCATCCGACATTTTGGTGGACATTATTTTTGATCTCTAATTCATTCTGTTCAATAGTCATTGTGTTAGAAGATGAAGTTTTGGTTTCTGATTTTACCAGTAGCGTCTGTATGATGTAAAATTAGTGGCCTGGAATACAATATAGATGTCCTTTTATTATTGAGCATGAGATTTGAAGACGCTTTGATAAGTTTCTTTCCATTTTATCCTGGACAAAGTCGATTTTTTTGAGCAACCCAAACCGTTGCTTCTCCACACTCTGGGCCCCTAACGTTATGTACAAGGATTTTAAAATGGCACTCTAGAAGGATTTGAGTATATTCTTCGGAAGAAAGGGAGGCATGATATAAATCATATCCTCCATTATCACCCCAAACTTCTCCATACTCCGGTCCGGAAGTAAATATTAATAAACCATTTTGCTCCACTAAAGAGGCAAGGGATTTTAATGTTTTTCGTTGATCGTCATGAGGTAAGTGAAAGAAACTATGCCAGGCAATGACTGCATCGAATTTCTCTTGCAAATCTAAAGCCCTCATATCAGCAAGTAGCCATTTTGCATTTGGGAATCTTTTTTTGCATTGCTCAATCATTTTTTTACTTGCATCAATGCCTGTTACTTTATACCCTTGTTTCATTAAAAATTGGGCTATGGGTTCGCCCGTGCCACAGCCAACATCTAAAATAGTTCCTTTGGATGGAATCTGATTTTGTAGTAGTTCCAAATAAAATTGCTCCATTTTGAGCTCTTTATTGCGGTGACTATCAAACCACTCAGAAATTTCATCATAAATAAGGTAGACGTTGTTTTTATTTCTTTTCTTGATTGAGGGATTAGTTCGATATTTCAATTGAACAAAGCCACCGCCAATACATTTAGTTTCAATATGCTCCAGTTCGATGTCTTGTGCCAAAGGTCCAAATAACGAACGCCCAGAGCCGAGCAACACTGGTGCAATGGTTATTGTTAATTCATGTATTAAATGCGCGGCTATAAAATTCTGGACAGTTATACCGCCATCAATATAAAGATGTTTAAACCCTTCATCAGTTAAGCGCTTCACGAGCTCAATAGGTGTTTCGGAGGAGGTTGAAACATGTTTTAAATGAACAGGAATTTTTATGGGTTTGCTGCTCATCACTACAACTGGAAGCTCACCATAAGGCCAAGGATTAAATGATAATACTTTCTCAAAAGAATGCCTACCCATAATGAGTCCATCGACCGTAGATATGAACTCTTTATAACCACCATCCTCACCAGATGGCACAAGCTCATTTGCTTTGGTTAGCCAATCAATAGAACCATCATCTCTTGCAATAAAACCATTAAGACTTGTAGCAATAAAAACAGAACACTTAGCAAGCATAATCGTTTATCCTTTGTATACAGACTTATTGATTGAGTTCAGAGTCGATTCTTTTTGAAGTCAGATGAAGACTCTAGAAGTCCTAAACTTAAAGCTCCTGGAAAAACAGTATCATGATCCATATTATTTAGAACATTAAAAGCAGTGCTTAAATTCCTGTGAGGCTTGCTCATGATGGTTTCATTCAATAACTTTAAATCATCTATCATTTGGTAATCGCCTTTATTTTCTTGGTCGCCGATAATAAAGCAAACACGAGTATTTTCTTCAAGATTAAAATTTTGCTTTTTTTGAGCTGCTTTTAGCACCAAATGATTATCATACCAGAGAGAGGGGCTAACGATAATGTAACGATTAAATATTCCAGGATGGTGGACTAATAAATATACCCCAAATAATCCACCGTAAGAATGACCGACAAAAGTAGCGGTTTTATTAACTCTATATGTCTGGTGAAGATATGGAATAAGTTCTGAATGAATAAATCGATAAAATGATTCGGCACCACCCGAGTATTTTTGATATTCAGCTCCATATCCTCCTGATCCAACATAACTTGGTGTGTAATCTCTGGTTCTATTTTTCTTATACTCATTAGGATTTGCATAAGCTATCCCAACAATAATGGAGTCGTTGATTCTATTTCGGTCAGATAAATGCTCACTAATTTGTTTGGCTAATGCAAAGCTGTAATCAGCATCTAATAAGTAAATAGTTGGATAGTCTTTTTTGTTAGAATCATATTCTTTGGGGAGACTAATATATAAGTTATATTTGATTCCATTGATCTTTGAAGGAAACTCTTTGGTTAACGTATGATGTAAGCTAAATGTATTCGTGTATTTTTCCTCTAGCGGATTACTTTGTATCTTCGTCGATATGCTGGCTGCTGCCATAAGGCTTAAGGAAGATATTAAAATGAACAAGGTGAACATTTTTTTCATAAACTAGCCTCGCAAAGACTTTAAAATAAGAGCATTCATTTGTTTCTGAATTACCTCAGGCCCACGGTCACATAAATCAATATGTTTGGCTTCAGGTAGTGGAATAATTGTTATGGCTAATTGTTTTAACGACTCTTGAGAAGGCAGTACGCCTTCATCTGCCTTAGTATCATTTCCACGCAGCGATAAAATAGGTGTTAGCCCGGTACGTGGAAAAGGCATGCGCAAGCTATCCAATGATATAATTTTTTTCACAAATTGAGGATGGTTTCTTGCAAACAACATGGCAATATCACCACCATTCGAATGACCAATTAATGTCACTTTAGACAAGTTTAAACTGGGGTTGATCCGGCTAAGCTCTTTGATTACGTAAAGTATATTGGTACTTCCTCGTTCCCATAAGGGTTTGCGTCGCTCAAATAAATTGCCAGTTTGAGCTAATGGGGGATCTGATTTTAGATCATGCTGGATGCTTACAACAAAATAACCGTTTGCAGCAAGTGCATTGGCTAAGAATGAATATTCAGTATCGCGTACAGTGTATCCATGATTAATGATGGCAACGGGTAGTTTAATAATACCAGCATTTGCTTTCCCCTGTGATTCATTACTCACATAAATTTTAACTGGAATAAGTCGTTTGCGATCTTTATCATAAAATTTAATGGTCTTAGTTGAGATAAATGGATTGTTATCAGGCTCTGGATCCTGAGACCAATCAACCACTTTCCCGCGGGTAAAATCCCATCTATAAAGCCAAGAAACCCCAAAATGGGCATAGTAAGAATCAGCGGATAGATAGGCTTTATCCTGTAGTGCATCATCTAGGCTGATAAAATGATAACCGTATTCTTGGGCTATAGTTAAGAGTGATTCAATGGCTAATGAATTAACAAGATTGGCATGAAGTAGCCAAATCTGATTAATATTTCTACCAAACATTTGTTTAGATGCGCTTTCATAAAAGGCAAATTTAGCACGTGTATGTTTCAAGTAACTTTGAATGATTTTGTCTTTATTTTGAGGAAACTCATGTAATTGTTGGTTAAATTTCCAATCGTCAGTGTCTATAGTAACTGGAGCAACTAGGTATCCTTCATGTTTTAAAAACGACTCAAATTGAGAGCGAATCTTGAATGTTTCACCTGTATCAAGGTAGGGGTGCCTAAAGTAACGGTACTCTCTACCTGCACTTTGCATTAATTGTTTGGATATTTTAGAGCCATTAGTCACTTCGGCTTTAAATTGCTTGGTTGTGATGCTACTTAAGGACAGATGCGAATAAGTATGATTTCCCAAATCAAATCCGTTATCCACCCATAATTTTAGGAGATTTATTTTTTCTTGAGTTTCATTAGTGCGGTAGAGTTTCCCTTCATTCACAAATCCAATTGCAGGTACTCTATATTTGATAAGCGCATTTACTATTTGCTGATTTATTTGAGCTTGTTCCTCTATAGATTCTTCGATTGAAGCAGGTAAATCATCAAAAGTAATTGCTATTTCACTGGCGTAACCAAAAGCTTGATAGCAAAATAGGAATAGAGCTTGTGCTATTAATAAAGAAATGTTGGATTTCATGTATTATTTTTCCAATTCATTAATTAAGTAAAATAATTGATTCAGGGTCTCATTTTTCGCTCTGAAACTGGCGAAGGTTACATGTTTTTTACTATCTGCAATGTGTTTCGTAAAGGTAATCACACGACCATCTTTCTCAATCCAGCCGATGAACCATCCGTGTTGTAGTGATAGTTTTTGGCTTTTGTCTTTTGTTAACTGTCGACCATTCCCTGTTTTTCCATACAGTTTCCAACCACCCGCTAATTCTTGAATATATAGAATGTCTTTAGTCATAGTGAAAGCTTTGGGATTCACGGATAGTTTTTTATTGACTATTTTTTGCAGAAACTGAATTTGCTCACTTGGTGAGATGGCAAGCGAGCTTGATAGCCAGGAATGGGTTAATCCATTATTCTGACCTTTGTCGCCGGAAATATCCTGATTGCCATAGTGAAATGCATCAACATAATTCTTAAATCGAGTCATACCTAATTGTTGTGTTAGAACTTGTGAATACCAAACACAGGAATCTCTTATCCAGGTACGTGGATTATGAGGATATTTCCAAACATTAAGATAAAGTTCATATTCTTTTTTGTACGGCCATTCCGGATTGAGTGTGTCTTTTAATATTCCTGAATCAAAACCCATAAGACTCAAAGCAATTTTAAAGGTTGATTCTGGCGCAAAACGCTTATTGCAATCTTTACCCTCGTGCTTTAGCACAGTTTGATTTTCCTGTACCAAAAAGCAAGTACTTTGGGCCCAAATAGTTCCGCAATAAAATAGTGTCAACCATAGAAGTACGCTTAGTTTCTTCATAACAACTCCAACATCATGTGAATTTATATCGATATGGGTACGAGCTACACTGCTGTACCCACAGGTGATTTATAGCGTGGTATTACTTAGGCTATTTAGAGCAACCTTACGAAATACTGGAGCAGCCAATTCTCCACCGGAGGTTAAAGTCTTACCATTTTTTCTTGAATGACCGTCTTCTATTACAACCACCATGGCATAACGTGGCGCATCAACCGGTACAAAACCTGCAAACAAGGCAATATGCTCGCCTTCTGCAACATTAATATTTTCTGTAACAGTTCCTGTTTTACCCGCGACATGAACACCAGGAATCGCAGCAAGTTTTCCTGTGCCATTTATAACAACGTTCTCGAGGATATGATTTATTGAATTGGTTGTTGCTGCTGAAATGATAGGAGCCTCTTCTCCTTTGAATGGACGTCCAAAGTTTGCAAGAATGGCGTAGGATTTTGTTAATGAATCAATTGTGACCGGTATATTCTCCCCAAGAGAAACCATTGCAAGTTGCAAGTCATCACTTTGATTTGCTTGCCACCAAGTATTAATATCAAAACCAAATTCAGTGAGTTTTTTACGAATTACAGGTAGTCCAGTTTCTTGGGCGACTTTAATCATGCATACATTACTTGATCTTGCAACCGCTTGGGTCAATGAAGTAGGGCCTTGACTTACATAGTAATCTGTAAATGTTTTACCTTCTACGGAGTAAGGTGAGCGACAATCATATTTTTTGGTTTCAGAACTATTCCCAGCATCAATTGCTGCCGCCGCAATAAACGGTTTTATCGTAGAGCCAGGTGAAAAAACACGTGATTTCCAGCTATTCTGATTTTCATCATTACCGGACTCAGCAAAGGCAATGAGATTACCAGTTTGTGCATTGACGATTGCAATAACCCCCGATTTTGCATGATAGTTTTTTACCGCCATTTTAATTTCTTGCGCGGCAATTTGTTGCATTTTAGGATCTAAATGAGAGGTATCGATTTCTTGTGCCTTAGAACCGGTCAATGAACCGACTGCTGAATAGGCGACACAGATTGGTGCCAAAATAGAAACCCCCATAAATCCAACTGCTAACCATAATGATTTAGATGGTTTAAGTGGATAAGCTGATAACATTGAAATTCTCCTGATGATAAAAGTACAGTCTTCATTGTCTTTGCCCAAGGCCATACCTACCGTGCATGCAATTTCTAGGTCTGATGACAGAGAACATTGAGACACTGTCTGCACTACATGAAACAGACAGCTGCCATAGTCATGTGCCGAAATTTTTGGCTGGCCAACCAATACTTCATCACATGAACATTCTTGTAATTCGCTTAAAATACGACCCCATCGAATAACACCTGGATTACCCCAGAAAAGAATGCGCAGGGCTTCAATAAAATAGGCCCATAGACAATCACCATTACGATGATGTTGGCCCTCATGAGCAATGGCAATCTTCACATTTTTGGAGGAAGAAAATAGGGATACGGGTAATACGATATAAGCTTTGTTAAATAAAACGACGGAGAAAGGAATATGACAACGTCGAGAAACTTTAATGACCAATTTACCGGAAGTTCGATATGGAATTGCTTCAGCTAATAGTGCTCTTAAACTGCCCAAACTCAACAATACTTTATAACTGCGAAATAAGACGAGCAAACAAAATACGATATAAAAAATATGAAAATAACTCGTATTGCTTATTGAAAAAGAGGTTGCTGATTCAGGAGTCTCTTGGGAGTGTTTAGACTTTAAAATAGGTTGATTCACATACTCTTGCAAAGCATCAATGGATGCATAGTGATGCCGCTCCAATTTTTGATTGGTTTTAATACAATGAACCATTAATGGAGAAATCACACAGCTAATTAATAAAAAGCGAGCCAATTTGAGTTTAAATGATGGCTGATTTGAGAGCCAACGACCGCCAATAAACCATGAACTGACTAAAAGCAAGCAATGAATGCTCAATAAAATTTCCAGGAATAACATAATCATGCCTCTATTTTTTGTTCAGAGGTTACTAATTGTTTTAGTGCTTCCTCAATTGCTTGAATGTCATCATGTTGTAGCTTTTTGGCCATCAAGAGTCTTTGCACCAGTGCTACAGGTTCACCATCAAAAACATTAGTGACCATATGCTCAATGCACGTGCTTTCGTACTCAGCCTTGGTAACAATTGGGAGAAAAACATGGGCATAAGTATTTTTTTGGCATCCCAAAAATCCTTTTTGTTCAAGTACTTTTACTACAGTTGCCACAGTGGTATAAGCTAAAGGTCTTTCTTTGGGCAAATGTGAAACAATATCTTTAATGGTTACTTTATTAAGGCTCCAAATAATATTCATTAATTCAAGCTCTACCTCTGTAAGGAGGCGATCATGAGCAAAAGTGTTTTCCCCTCTTTTTATTGACATTTTTTCTCCAGAAACTAAGTAAAACATAATCTACTATATTTTTAGTAGATACTACTATAAAAATAGTAGCCTTGAAATAGTTTTGAAAGAAAATAAATTTGTTGAAGTTTTATTTAGTTAAGACATCTTATAGGGGCTCTGGGTGCAAACCCCAGAGCTCCTACTTAATGATCGACAAATTAAACGTATGCTGAACTATTGAATTGTGGTGGTTTGTACAAAACGCTGCGGTGCTTAGAACAGCCCTAAGTCAAAATGCTTTTGCTCTACCTCTTGTTGCCCTTTAGTAGCAACGCCTGTCGTTTTAATTTGTGTCTGCTCTTGTAAACGTGGGTTCATTTCTTGGGTGGGATTTTCTTTTAAACGCATATCAAGAGGCAATTCTTCTCGTATTGATAACCATTGCCCAATAGCACTTAGATCACCAACGATAGGCTCTGCAATTTCTCGAAAAACAGCGGGTCCATTCTCGCTATTAGTGAGACAAACAACTGCTTCATCAGTAGTAAGGTTGATCGCTGCTAAATTGCGTCCAGTTCCATTATCACCCCAATGAAAAGCGATACGGGTTCCATCGGTATTTTTCTGAATCCCAATTCCTAGACCCCAAGAGATTTGATCTAAAGTATCAGTAGAGACTCCTTGCTTCATTGCTTTAGTATCTTTATCTTTCAACGATGAAACAACCGGTTTAAACATTTCCCATCTAATATAGGGATCGTTAATACAGGCTTTTAGAAATTTTGCATAGTCAGAAGTCGTTGTATACAAGGATCCTGCCGGGTGAACCATATAAAATTTTTGCTTACGATTTACTGAGCCATCTTGATCATGGCCAATTGCTATTGTTGCAGCATGTTCTGGAGGATGACCAATAATTGTAGTCACAAGGGGTAACTCCCTTGCTTCAACAGGTATTGGCTTTGACCAAAAAAATGGTGGTATTTGAGCAAAGCGAGCTTTGATTTCTTGTAGGCTTTTTTCTTCAAGTTGGTTGGAATTTTTTTCAGTCATTTGTACGCTGCCGTCTACTGCCCTTTCAGCAACAAATAATTTATCCTTTTGTAGGATAATACTTAATTGACCATGTACATCTAAAGTATCTTTTAATAATTTTTTAATGCGTTCAGGAGTTGGTTCTTCCTCTTCATCTGGCAGTTTAATAAGACTGCAACCCGTTGGTGGCATGAAACTACTATCAGTCATACCTATCTTAGCAAACTCTTCTTGAGCTAAAGCTTCCAGTGATTTTGCAGTAATGTGTTCCACAATTTCACCTAGAAATTGATAAGCTACTCCTGAATAATCAAATTGTTTTCCTACTTCAGAGACATACTTTAGAGATTCTGGTGATGAAAATTCGTTAGGTAAGCCTGCTTGATGGGATAGGATCATACGGGCAGTTAATTTTTTATAATTTTTATCAGTTCGCATCTGTGGAGGACCAAAATCGCCGTATTCATGGAGTGGTTTGTCTAAATCAATGAGATCTTTTTGCGCTAGTTTCAATACAATATAAGCAAATACAGGTTTACTCAATGAAGCGGCTTCAAAAACAGTCGAACTAGTAACTTCTTCAGGTTTGCTGACATTAGTCACACCTACCTCTTCTGTAGTAACAACTCCGCGGTCAGAAATAATTGCTGTGGCAATACTTGGGATACTAGTTCTTTTTTGCAATTCACTTAAAGAACTTGTCCGTTCTTTAGATGGATTGGGTCTTGGAAGTGGATTGATGCCCCAATTATTAGTTTTACCCCCTAGCTCATCAATAGTTCTAGCAAAACCCCATTTTGGAAAAAAATAGTTCGAAGCCAGTTCTATTTGAATTGTCGAAGGGACAATTTGTTCCGCAAGAATATGTCCATTATGTGAATTAGCGAAAAATACCATGGCACTCTTATCCTTTAAATTGATTGCAACCCACGCTCTGCAATCATTCATGTCACCCGAATGATAGGCGGTAACAACCTCTTCTTTTTCATTGGTTTGTAACCCCCAACCTAAACCCCATGCAACATGGCTTAAAATGGAATCGCGTATCTTGTCTCTAGCAATTCCAATTGCTCCCGCCAAACCTCTATCGTGCGTCATGAAGGCATGCGGAATAAAAGGATTTTCAATCGAGCTGTCATGGCTTAGATGTTTGACAAACTGTGCATAATCTGATGCCGTAGTTCTTAGTGTATTGGCGGCACATGGTTTGGGTTCTTTACATCCATATTGTGAGACTACAGCTCCAATCAGCTCCGGATTGTTTGAAAGTTTACCTTTATCAGGTAACTGTTCAAGAATGCTTGAAACTACTCTTTCCGGAAAGGAGCGATTGACTATTTTTCCATTATCTAACCAATATGCTGTTAGTTGCTCATCTTCTTTTAGTATGACAATCTGACCAGGTTTCATTTCATCAAACAAGGGTTCTTTTTCAGCATGCAAAAGCGAGTGATAGGCCTTTAATGGCTCATAAGTGCTATGAGTCATGTCACAACGATCAAATACATGGTTTTTGGCCAATGTTTCTAGATTTGCTTCAGTCAATTTTTCAATCACTTGTTGTAAGTACACGATACCAACATTTGAGTATCCATGCATTTTTTCTTTAGAATCTTTTTCTTTAGGGTTAGGAATGAACTGAAACTTCATTTCACCATGAGCAAGGCCTGTTGTATGTGATAACACCATCCTTGCAGTGAGTGCTTTAGCACAGACAACAGCAGATTTGTCAGACATATCAAATTTCATTCCATCTATCTCAAATTCTTCTAATGGTAGAATATGAAAAAGAGGAGTATCTAAATCAAATTGACTCAGGTTGAATTTATCCAAATTAAATTTACCTGTCCCGCGCTTTGCTTGATTCGCCGCATTGGACTGCATCAATTTTTGTACTAAATAGGCAAATACGGGTTTGCTTAGCGAGGCTGCTCCAAAAACGGTTTCTGGTTGCACTTTTGTAGGTGGTGCAAGGCCTGTTAGAGTAGTTATTAATTCAGATTCTTGAGAATTGGCCAATTTATAAGTATCAGTACAACTTTCTCGTAACTTTTGATATGAGGATTGATTACTTTCATTTAACTGTATTTGATGAACGCTTTGTGTTGTTTGATTCACATAATAAAGTGTGTCGTCAAATAGAACTACAGCATCTTTAGTTCCTAATCCCAACTTATGAAAGGGATATTTGAGTGGATCAACAGGTATTGCAAAAAGGCCGCAACCATCTGTAAGCCCTTTTTCTTGAGTAGATATGATTCCATCACTGCTTATAAAGGCAATAGAAATTCCTGGAATTTGTGCTTTAGACATGACATCCAGCAAAAGTAATTCCGCCATTTTTGCATAAGACATACAATTGATCATAATAAAAACAAGTAAGTTAATTATACCCTATGCCGTAAAATTTATTCTCAATCAGTATTTTTTTACAAATTTTTAACATTGTCGGATGTTTAGATTAGCCGTTTTCTAGACGGAAAGAAGAACCTAAAATGGATTCCGTTGAGATTGGATCGGTAAAAACAAGACCGATCCAAAATTTATAGCTATTTTTTTACATGTTGTAAGCATCTACGATACTTTTGAGCCAAGTCTTTGCTTCTGGACTGACCTTTTCATCCTTCAAAGCAATATCACAAACAGCATATTTTCGTGAAGTTTCTTCGCCATACATATCATCTAATGCCTTATTCCAAAGCGTTAATATGTTGGAGTCTGGCGTTTTGCCTACTTGTTCAAGAATACCATAAAGCCTATGCTTCCAATAAGCGTCTAAAGCCTTCTCTAACCATGTCATAATCTCTGGTGTTAAACCAATTTCATCAAGACCTTTTCCTTCTCCAAATCCTTTTTCCCATTTTTTGGTTCTCAGATGGGCATATTTTTTACCGTATACGCTATTAACCCATTCCATGTAGTTTTTCCCTGTTTGGATACCTATAGTGGAATCAGGATCGTGTTTCATACTTTGTTTCAATTCATCTAAAAGTTGATGCCATTGTTTTTCAAACTCAGCCTTGTTATTTGTTTTCATTTCCTTTTCAAATGCTACGTATTGTTTGAGCTCATCAGGAGTAAATATTTCCTTAACCCAATCATGTTCAAGATGCTCTGCCATTTTATATACCTCAATCAGTTGTATAATGGTTTCCCATGGAATGGATTGATTGACATCAACAGAGTCTATAATGCTTCTTAAGGTTTTAGCTCCGGAAGTACATGCCAATGCTTTTTGTTCTAACACTTGAGCTTGGGCTTCAAAATGGTTTAGCGCGTGACGTTCTTCAGAGAGCAAGGTTTTGATTTGTGATAGCTCAAAACCAAAAAACTTTAAAGCAATAATCTGTTGTAATTTCAATAAATCCTTCTCGGAGTAAATACGATACCCATTGGACTGTCGTAATGAAGGTTTAAGTAAACCAATGCGATCATAATGATGCAATGTTTGCACCGAAACACCAGTTAATTTGCTTAAGTCTTTTACGAACCATTGAGTCATAGTATTACCTCCTTAAGAACAAAGGTAAGATATATAGTAACAATAGGGTCAAGCGGTTTTTTCATAAAATTGATATTTATTTTTTTATGCCTAACGTTTCAAGAACAAATTCACAGCGCTCTGTAATCGTTTTTTTAGGCATGAGCATGATTTCAAAACCAAACTCTTTATATACATCTATGTGAATTTGCTCAAAAATAAGGGCGTCTTCATAACTGATTTTGCGAGCTGAAGTTGGTTCAATAAACCCCAAGTTCTCAAAAAAGAATACTTTGCGTTGATAAATACTAGCTTTTAGGCAGTGGTCAACTTCAGCTAATAAGATAGGTGAGGGTGTAAAATCATTTTTATGCCAATGAGCGGAATAACGCCCCAATGCATAAGCACAAAATGGCGATCGGTCATAAAATTGCAACGCACCTTGAGCATTCAATTGCCTTAATTTTTGTGTTAAAACAATCTTATCTACAAAATCAGTCTCTTCCCATGGACGCATAATTCCCTTTGCCTGTTCCTCTGCAATGACATCTGTTGCAGACTCAGGAATCACTACATACCCTAATCTTTTCAATGCCAAAATAACAGAAGTTTTTCCACTGCCTGGGGTGCCAGTAAAGATAAAACGATTTGCTTGTTCTAATTTATTCATGTAATTCAAATCTTTTTTGGAGCTCACCATTTATCTCAATGTTTTCAAGGAACATTTTGAGAGGTCGAACCCATAGTTCAAAATCGCCGTAAAGCGCTCTGTAAACCACCATATCTTCTAAGCTTTCCGAATGCCTGGCAATATCAATCACTTCATACAGATTGCCTTTATAATGACGGTATATTCCTTTTTTAATAAAACTCATAGCACCTTCTTCATATAATAACGCTGATGACCTTTTGGACAGTCATCCAGAACCCCAAACTCTTCATAACCATGTTTGAGATAAAAATCTTTTGCTTGAAAATCAAAGGTATCGAGGTGAATTAAACTGACTCCTAATTCTTTTGCTTTCTCCTCAACTTTATTGAGTAAAAGGGTACCCAAACCTTGGTTCCGATATTTTTCCTCAACAAAAAAGACACTGATGTACAGGATATTCCATGTATAAACCTCCGAACAAATACCCGCTATTACCTCATCACCGTTTTTAATCGTAACGTTTATATCAATTAATTCCGGTTGTTGTGTTGCAGAGACACACAATTTATTAAACTCAAACAACTTTTGATCGATAATTTTAAATGAATCTTTGGCATTGAACTCCAATTTATATTTTGTGTTTGGTACATATACATCGCAGCTATCAGTTGTTTTTTTAGTTACAGTATCTCTTTCTACATGCAAATGTTTGGTTACTTTTTTGGTAAACCACAAAATTAAATCATCATCCAAGGGATATGTTTCCCCAGGAATGGTTGGTTTATAATGATAAGTTACCCCTAAACCATCAGGAATATAACCTCGGTTAGCATAAAGTCGTTGAGCTTGTCCATATCCGCCATCAGGACCACCATATAATCCAACACCAATTCCTACAACATCACACTGACTGGCTGCATTTTCTTCAGCAATAGTGAGCAAAGCACTGCCTATTCCACGCTTGCGGAAAGCAGGCAATACATTTAAGTCCATAATTTCTGGGATTCCTTTATGAGAAAAAGGTTTATAGTGTGAGGTCCATTTTAGAGTAACATAGCCCGCGATTTGGTCTTGAACATAGGCCACCCAAACGACTCGCTCAGACTGTTCTTGTTCTTGATAGTACCCTTCAAACAAAACGTAAGGTTTTTGCCAATTTGCTTTTTGAAACGCATCGACCAAAACGGGGATATCGCATAATTCTAGTGGCTTAATGGCAATTGACGATTGGTTTTCTGCTAAAGCTTCAAGCTGTTTCATCATGTACACCATATTCCACTCATATCCTGCTGGTTTTAAATCCAAAAGAGGGTTAAAACCAACGGACTGATAGAATCGGTAGGTTTTAAGGTAATTCTCTTCCAATTCAGAGGGGCTTAGGGTTTCAACGGTTATAGTTTTAGCACCTTGTGTTGCAGCAAAATGGCAAGCCGTTTTGATTAATTGCTTTCCTACACCTTGACGATGATAATCACGTTTTACAGCCATCCAGTAAATATTAGCATTATCAGGATAGGGAAAATCAATTGAAACAAGGCCAAACGTATTATCCCCATCTTTTGCCGCAAAATTAGTGCGTGTGGTCACACCTATTGCGTAGTGCTCGTTCGCTTCTGGCAAACCAAAGTATTCTGGCAAATCCTTTGTAATGGTTCGACATAAGGATTGAGCTAAATCTCCCGTTATTTTTTCGATTTGAATCATAGTATTTTCCCTACTGCAGTATCTCTCGCATCACCTTCATAGCCATCTGGATCATCAAATGGCATGTCGATGTAATCATTATTTCTATAAAATCTTAGCGCATCCGGTGAAGACTCCACGTGCAAGCTTTGATAGCCTTGTGTTTTTAGCCACTTTTCACATAACGCCAAGAATTGGCCACCATATTGGTGGTTTCTTTTTTCCTCATCAATCACAATGATGCGCAAAGCTGCTCTTTTGTGAGGCCATAATTGCAGATGGGCATAACCAATGATGTCGCTTCCTTGAGATAAAACAAAATGAACATGAGCTTCATGCTCAAAAGTCCAAGTATATGGATCAGAAAGCCCTGCCTTATCAAAAAAATAGAATTGTCTAAAATGGCGTACTTTATCCCATTCACGAGGTGTTAATGCCTTAACCACTCTTAATCCATTAAATCCTGCTTTTCTATCAATAGCTGCGATAAAATCCTCTTTACCCACGCAATAGGCAGTAATGTCATAGGGATGTTGATGTGCTAACTCTTGTTTTAAACGAGCATAGGCTACTCTATCTTCTGGATTTGCTCTCATCCAGTCCCTAAATTTTAAATGGCGCTCGATTTCTGGGTTTCCAAACTCAAAAATATGAGCATGATGAGTTCTTTGGTTATCTCCCTTTTGAAAATAGCGGCGAAATGGAATTCCGTATTCTCCTTTTGCTTCATAGCCCAGGGCTTTCATGGCAGCATTGGCACTATCTACTTTGCTTAGTTCCAAAACAACTGGAATCATATCGATGATTGGTTTTGCAGCCAAACCAGGTACTGAAGTGGAACCGATATGATGAATTTCAATGCAATTACTACCTAATGCTTTTTTAATTCGCTCTGCTTCCTGTTCAAATTGCATAGGCCAATTAGCATCATAAGAAACTACTTCGATAAGCCGTTGTTGTTGGTTGACTTCCATCATCTATTCTCTCTCTTGAATATGCTGAACCATTTCATCCACAAATGCGGTGACTTCTTGATAGGTTTCTTCGGTCAAGATATCGCTTGCATGATCTAGTTCCGCTTTAGTTAATGCTCGTTGAATTAAAGCTCGCCATTTTGGGAATTGATTTTTAGCCCACACTCCAGCTTTTAACTTAGAGCCTTGTTCCTGATGGTGGAGCACGTACAAAGCCCTGCACAGTGTTAATACAGCATAATATTGGTACCCTAAAGAATTTCTGGTATGAATAACCCAATCTTGCCATTCAATGCTCTGCTTTTTGACATGCTCTATAAACTCACTGCTTGATACAGGAGCAACAATCGACTTTGCTGATGGACCATATAGAATGAGGCTATTTGTTTGCAATAAATAATAATTAATAAGCCAGTCAGTTCCCGCCTGTTTGAGGTGAAACGGTTCTCCTGGGCTAATGACAGCAATTTGACCTTGCTCTGTCTTAAAATGTTGTAACATTCTATACGATGCATAAGCTACTTCAATTCGGTCATACCAATCTGGAAAATGCTGAACCAGATTGGTATGCAAATAATCTAAAGCCGCGAATTCTTCTGATGTCATTTCTTGGTTTAATGCCACAAGAACATCAATGTCGCTGGTTGTTTCATCAAAATCACCCCAGACGAATGAACCATACACGTAAACGCCCAGCAAATGTTCCTTTAAAATTGATTGCAAGCCGGACAGTAAGTCATTAAGCAAATGATTCACTTCCGAAAATTCTGTATGTAATTTACTCATCTAATACCCCGTTATTAACTGACTCTTCAGATTCTTCTTTTCGCTCATCAGGCAAGAATCCACCTACTTGCGCGTCCCACAGGGTTTTATACAAACCACCAAGATTCAACAGTTCAGTATGTGTGCCATCTTCAACAATATGGCCTTTATCAAATACTAAAATTCGGTCCATATGCAGCAGAGTCGATAAGCGATGCGCAACGACCAGGGTTGTTTTTCCCTGCATCAACTCCCAAAGACTGTCTTGAATGTTGGATTCTGTAATGGAGTCCAGCTGGGACGTGGCTTCGTCCAACATTAAAATGGGTGCATTTTTTAAAATCGCACGAGCAATGGCAATACGCTGGCGTTGCCCGCCTGAAAGCTTCACACCACGCTCACCGACCAATGTCTCATAGCCTTCTGGCAAAAGACTGATAAACTCATGCGCATGAGCCTTCTTGGAGGCTAAAATGACTTCCTCATCCGAGGCTTTTGTCCTACCATAACGAATATTATCCATTAAGCTTCGATGAAAAAGTGTAGGGTCTTGAGGAATCATAGCAATGGCTTGTCTTAAACTCTCTTGAGTCACTTCAGATAGGTTTTGATCATCGATTAGAATTTGTCCATCCACTACCTCATAAAGTCGCAAAATCAAATTAACAAAAGTGGACTTGCCGCTGCCTGAATAGCCCACTAACCCCACTTTTTGACCTGCTTCAATGGTTACCGACTTATTCTGGAACAAGGAGTAACCACCTTGGTAATGAAATTTTACCTTTGAAAATTCAATTTGCCCTTGCGTAACAATTAATTGGGATGCATTTTTTTTATCCTGTATCTCATGGGGGATGACCAATGCATTTAAACTTTGTCTTGCCTTGCCTAAGGCTTGGTTAAATTGGTCCACTTGGTACATGGTGTACCACATCATATGCCCCAATTCCATGGAAAGCCCAAGAATCAAAGCAAAATCACCAATGCTCACCAGTCCCTTGCCATACAAGTGAATTAAGGTAATCGATGCCAAACCCATCATTACCGCAATCATTCCACCTTGGGCGCAGCATAACAAAACAATAAACAGCTCTTTTCTTTGGAAAGCCCGTTGTACCGAGCGAAAAAAAGTATTCATACGCTCTACTTCAAAGCCTTTACGTGAAAAAATACGAATATTGGATTGATTCGCCAGGCTATCTACTAATTGCCCAGAAAGCTGCGATTCAGAATTTGCATGGTCATCCGATAACTGAACCAATCGCGCCGACATCCAAATACTAAATGAGGCAAAGGCAATGAACCATAAGAATAAAATATAAAAGAACAGGACATTAACAAAATAGGCTGTAATAAAGGAAACCAGCAACAATGAAGCACCACGTAGAAAATCGACAGATACGCGATGCAAAATAATCTCAAGATTATCAGCAAGAGTCGTAATTTGTGTGGCAATTCGCCCTGATAGGTTATCCTGAAAAAATTGCGTACTACTTCCCAACACATACTCAAACATTTGGCTAATAATTTGGTTTTTAATCACCGCTTCGTATTTATAGTTCAAGTACCCGATTGTTCGCCAGGTGATATTGTCAAAGATAATAAAGTTCAATACCAATAATCCAGCGATCCAATACAAAGCGGAGAGGTCTGTATTTGTCTTTGCCACTAAGGTATTAATGAAGGACTTAATCAATAAACTATTAAACGGTCCCCAAAATCCAGCCATTAAAGCAAGCAGGATAAATAAAAAAACCATGCGACGATACGGTTTTAAAAAATGCCACATAAAAGAGCTTATGTGGTTAGGCAAACGACTAGTCATGATGAACACCCTCTGCTTGTTCCCCATTGAAATGATGTATCTTCCCTTGATGAATGTGATACCTGGTTTCAATGTGAATGGATTCTAAAAAATCATGATCGTGAGAAATAACCAGTATCGCACCTGGAAATTCACGTAATACTCCGATGATATGATCGCGTGTTTCCAGATCTACATTGTTGGTTACCTCATCTAAAACAAGTAGTTTAGGCGGATTGGCAGCAATCAAGGCTAAAGAAAGCCTTGCCTTTTCACCACCAGAAAGATCTTTGACCTTTATTTCTACCTCTTCATTTTTGCGAAATAAAAAGTCATTTAAATGGGCACGAAGTTCAGCATGAGAAGCATGGGGCATCTGACTTTTCATCAAATCCAGAACTGTTTCGTCACAATCCAGATGTTGATAATGCTGATCGAGATACCCAACTGTATTGTACTGAGGAAGAGTCCACTCACCTGTTCTCTTAATGTGACTATCCTCCAAAATCGCTTTGGCAAAGGTGGACTTCCCTGATGCGTTGTCCCCATACAATGCCACTCGTTCGCAGCCATTTAAGTGAAAATGAATGTCTTCCAGAATCACAGCTCCTGATTCATAGGCAATAGAAGTGTCTTGAATCCTGATTAAGGGCTTATGGTGGTCAAGACCGTTTAATTTAAATTTGGGCTTAATCGTTTGCGGAAGGTTTAGAGAAGAAAGCTCTTCAAGCAAGTGTTCTTTTTTATGATTAATCTGACTTAATCGTTTATTTCCTGTTGTCATTGCATTGGCGAGCTTTGTATGAGACCGAATCGTTGGCCATTTGCGTTGGGCTATCTTTTTTTCACCTGAAACACGAGAACGTTTATTACGTTCTTGTTCTCTCATTAGAGCAAGATGTGATTCTTTCTTCTCACGTGCAATCCGTGATAATTCCTGTTCAATCGATGCTTTCTTGTTTTCAAGCATCTGCTGATACTCAAAATAAGCCCCTCTAAATAGAGTGAGCCTACCCAAATCAATATGCCATAGAGTATCTGCGACGGTATTGATGAGCTCCGTATCATGAGAAGCAATGACCAACGTCCCCGGATAATGCTCGAGCATCCGCATTAAAGAACGACGATTGCGTCTGTCCAGATGATTTGTGGGTTCATCTAACAACAAAACATTCGGATCTTCAGACAATATTTTGGTTAACGCCTGGTTTAATCGTTGACCACCACTTAAATCAGGACATTCTTCAATCAATTGGGGTAAGTAACCAAAACGAACATCCTGTGGCATTTGAATTTCGCCAGCAGAGGCTGAACAAAAACCAGCAAGCATTTTAAGTAAGGTAGATTTTCCCGAGCCATTTCTGCCAATCAGTGCAATACGCTCACCAAAATGGATTTCACCACTGAAGTTTTGAAAACAGATTTTATGCGAATAGATAAGACCTAGGTCTTTAAATTGAATCGGTTTATGGTGCATGATTTACTCTTAAGCATGTCTTTTAGGACAATAAAAAATAGAAAATCAACAATGATTTCCTCTATTCGCCCTATTAGATGGGCGTACTTAAGATGTAATTTTCATGGCGTTATAAACCTACGTTTTACGGTTTTTCATATTATTTCAAATTTTAATGCAAAATAGTTGCTGATGTCAATCTTTGTTTCGCTCTTTGGCCGCAAACCGAGTATTTAGAGTCTTTAAATCTTAAGCTAGAGAAAAAAGTTCATGAGCGAACACGAGCGCTTCATCGGGTTAATGAAACTTTTGAAGAAAGCGAAAAACGATTTCGTGCGGCTTTTGATTATGCAGACATCGGTATGGCTTTAGTTTCATTGGAAGGACGCTGGCTTAAGGTGAATAAATCGCTGTGCCAAATAACAGGTTACACAGAAGAAGAACTATTACAAATCGATTTTCAGCGGATAACCTATCCTGATGATTTGCAAACCGATTTAAATTATGTGCGCCAATTATTGAACGGCACAATAAGCTCCTACCAAATGGAAAAACGTTATATTTGTAAAAATGGCGCCATCGTTTGGATTTTATTGAGTGGTTCGTTAATTAGGGATGCACATAGTGCCCCGCTGTATTTTATTGCTCAAATTCAAAATATTGATGCTCAAAAAAAGGCTGAACATGAGTTGGTTAGGATGGCCTACCATGATGCATTGACAGGATTGGCAAACCGCAAGCAATTGGAGCAATCGTTTCTATTATTTATGGCGTATGCAAAGCGCCATCAATGCAGTATCGCCGTGCTGTTTATGGACTTGGATTACTTTAAGAAGATTAACGGTACGTTTGGCCATGATGCCGGTGATTTGTTATTAATAGAGGTTGCATCACGTCTAACAGCATCGGTGCGCTCTTCAGATATTGTGGGACGACAAGGTGGGGACGAATTCTTAATTATTCTTTCAGATATTGTTCATGAGGAAGAGGTACATACCGTGATTAATCATTTGTTTCATGCTATCCAACAGCCTATTCTTATAAAAGAACAGACCATTTCGATTTCGTTGAGTATCGGTGTGAGCCTTTATCCTCAAGATGGTTCTGATTTGGATACGTTGATTCAACATGCGGATGCCGCTTTATATCAAGTGAAATCCACAGGAAGAAATAATTTTAAGTTTTATACGCCTTTCCATTGAGTTGGGCTGTGATGGGTGAAATACTCTTATTTCACCTGAGTATTAGTGACAAGGAAACAAGGGATAGGTCATGGCAGCATTTACTAGTGTTACTCAAAACGAACTGCAGCAAATTATTTCACAACTAGAGCAAGCAATTTATAATCATCAACAATGGCACAATTCATTGATTAGAACCTTGATTTGCCGACTGCCTGGAGATAACAACGATTTGCAGCCTGACGCTCATACGCGTTGCCGATTTGGGCAATGGTATTACAGTGGCATCCCAAAAGAAATTCAAGAACATCCTGGAATCATTAATATAGGCGTGTCACACCAACGCATGCATCAATTAACCGCGCAGTTATTACAAAAGGCAAGTATGCCAGAAGGGATAGCCCCTATTGACTACAATCATTTTGCCAATGCCTTGGAGCAGATGCGACTTGAGCTCTCCGCTCTTAAAATGAGTTGGAATATCTGATTCACAGCCGAGATGCGTTGACTGGGGCACTGTCTCGCGTGACGATGCTGTCGACTTTGCGAGAGCAACAAGAAATTATTAAGCGCCAAGGGCAAAGTTGTTGCTTGGTTATGGTGGATTTAGATTACTTTAAAGAGATTAATGATCGGCACGGCCATCAGATGGGAGATCGTGTTTTGGCAACAGCTGTTCGTCTGTTTATTGAGAATCTAAGGGCCTATGATAAAGTTTTTCGTTATGGTGGTGAAGAATTTTTACTGTGTTTGCCATTTACCGATTTGGATATGGGGTTCGCAATGAGTGAACGTCTTCGGAAAGTGCTTGAGGCCATTACCATCGATGATGGCAAGGAGCACTTGATTCAAGTAACTGCCTCTTTTGGTCTGGCGCTGCTTGAGCCTAATAAACCGATAGAGGAGTCTATTGAACATGCAGACAAGGCATTGTATTTGGCTAAGTCCGAAGGACGAAACCGGGTGCGCGTTTGGAAATAGGTAATCCACTGGTTTTATTGAATTACTTAATGGAGAGCGTTAGGTTTAAAAGTTCCTTCCGGGTCACTTAAATCAACTCCATTTGGCATGGTTGCGCGTGGATTTTCAAGATGCAGGGCTTCTTTAATGACCATCGGATACCGTGGGGACATTAATGTATCAATTTATCTTTGGGGTTTTCAATTTAGCTTAATGTGCTTTCCAGATAATGGATAATTATTATCGCTTTTTCTTCACTGAATGGTTTTCTAAAACTACACAAGTGAGGGCTTCCCATTTCATTTTTTATCGGTGGATGTTCGCAGATTAGTGCAATCACTGGAGCTGTAGTAAATGGGTGGTGTTTTTTTATCAATGCAGTCCAATCATAGTCACCTTGTGAATAGTACAAGTAGCTATCAATTAAAAGCATATCATAGCTTTTAGATGTAATTTGCATCAGAGTGTCTTCAATTGAGGGAACGATATCCACGTGTTGTCCAAGCTGCATTAATTGATTTCGGATAATAATGCGAGCAGGAAAAGATGCTTCTGCAACAAGAAAACGAAAAGAATAATTCATTAGTCCTCTGTTCTTTGTTCAAATCCTATTAAAAAGTATAGTGTGTCCAAGGGGATGTTGCGATAATACAAGAAAAACAAGCCGCGTAGCGTCTTTACAAAGCGATTCAATACTTTTTTAGTGGGTCTTCACGCTCAATCTGCTGATTGGTCGATGCAAGACTTGCTAATAAACCTTCAATAAGAAAAGGGAGACATGCCGGCGGATAGTGCAATGAACCCGCCTTCTCCATAACCTGGTTTGCTCTCTTCTGCTGTTATGATGGTATCAATAGGAGCAAATAGTGTTTGATTAATTGCCTCTTCTGTAAAATGAATTTCATGAAGCAATTCAAGAATCTCGGATACTGAATAAAAGTGAGCATATTGAGAAAATGGGTTGTCTTGTTTTGTGGCTTCGTACTGCTGTCCAAGCATCGAATGTTTATCAATCATGCCTATGATAATCTTCCCATTAGGTTTTAAGACTCGTTTTGCTTCGAGAAGTGCTACTAACGGCAAGTCAACATAACATAACGCCGTATTGAATAAGACAAAATCAAATTGCTGTTCCTGGAAAGGCAATGATTCAGCAACCCCTTCGAATACATCAATACCTCTTAATTTAGCGAAATGACTTAATTGAACAGAAGGATCGATGCCTGTTTTTATACCCAATGCGGCAGCAAATCGTCCAGAACCAACGCCCACCTCAAGTCCTTCTCCTGATTGAGGGGTGACTTTCTTTAAGGCTTCAAGTTCCGATTGAAAAACACCTGGATGACTATCAAACCAACCATCATAATCTTCAGCCAATTGGTTAAACATTTTAACTGATTCAATTCCCATATTGACCCAATATTTTATGTTCACTCACGGTGTTGTTGCCCATCAAAAAACGTAAATCGTATGATTTACCTTATGAGCATAGCATTGACAAATAAATACGCAACACCAATATAAAATTTTTTTATTTGGACAGGAGGCAATCGATTGGTTGCTATGAAAAACACAGAACTCTATTTATAAAAAATCATGAAAATTCCGGAGGATATGAATGACCATGCATCACCAGAATCCTGATTAAAGAAAATGTTCTGCAGAATTGTATCGAACGACAACACCAAGTACACTTGGTTTTTAGTCACTTATACAATCAATTGATGAATAAATCGGATTCCTTTTATAACCTGGAAACTCTTGGTGGTATCCTATTATTTATTGCTGCAGTGCTTGCGATAATCGTTGCCAATTCCCCTTATCGTATTGGTTATGAGCATTTTTTGCATATTAATGGCAGTGTTTCTGTTGGGAATCTTTCCATAAAAAAACCGCTAATTCTATGGATCAATGATGGATTAATGGCTGTATATTTCTTATTGATTGGCCTTGAAATTAAACGGGAAATCAATCGGGGAATTTTGAGTAATAAAACCAATCTACTGGCTCCAGCCCTTACGGCATTAAGTGGCTTGCTCTTTCCCGCTTTAATCTTTGCTTTCTTTAATGCTCATAATCCAGTCTATCTAAAAGGATGGGCAATCCCTACCGCTACCGATATTGCATTTACTCTAGGAATCGTCTCTCTTTTAGGCTCACGTGTACCTTTTTCACTCAAAATTTTACTCACTGCCATCGCCATTTTTGATGATATGGCAGCCATTGTTATTATTGCGCTGTTTTATACTGCAAAGTTATCGCTTTTTTCTTTTTCACTGGCATTATTGTTTACCCTGATTTTGATTGGCTTAAATTATTTTAAATGTCGCCGCATTTCAGTATTCATGCTTTTTGGGGTAGCTCTGTGGATCGCCGTATTAAAATCTGGCGTTCATGCAACCCTTGCCGGGATTGTGATTGCCATGACCATCCCTGATGTAGGCAAGGAATCGATGCTGACGCGCCTAGAAGACGGTTTGCATCATTGGGTTGTCTTTTTCATTCTTCCCTTGTTTGCCTTTGCTAATGCAGGGATCACTTTTATAGGGCTTGATTTCTCAATATTTACCCACCCAGTGGTTTTAGGCGTTGGGCTAGGATTGTTTCTTGGAAAACAATTGGGTATTTTCTTATCTTTGGGCTATTTTGTTAAGTTCAAAAAACTTCTTAAGACAGATAAGGTGAATCTTGCTCAAGTTTATGGCATTGCACTTATTTGCGGCGTTGGCTTTACCATGAGTTTGTTTATTGGTTCTTTGGCTTACCAAAACAATGATTCAAGCTTAATGCCCATGGTTAAAATGGGCGTAGTGCTTGGTTCGTTTATATCAGGACTCACTGGATTTTTAATGTTAAAAATGGCCTCAATCAAACGATAACAAAGTATTTTTCTATAGGGACAAACCAATTTAATTAAGGAGAATAATCATGGAGAAAAAGATAGCAATTGTTACTGGTGGTACAGGAGGTATTGGTAGCGCTATTTGTCAACGATTAGCAACAGACTATTCTGTGATTGCCTGCTACTTCAAAAACGGCAATCATGAAGAAGCAATTCAATGGCAAAAAGAGCAACAACAAGCAGGATTTGAAATTGATATACTGTATGCGGATATTGCGCGGTTTAATGATTGTGAACAGCTGGTATCACTGGTTATGGAACGCTACGGTCGTATTGACGTATTGGTTAACAATGCAGGTGTGACTCAGGATTCCAGTTTAAAAAAGATGTCGCCAGAGCAATGGAAAAGTGTAGTGAATGCGAACCTCACCAGTGTATTTAACATGACGCGAAATACACTACCTGCCATGCTTGAGAAAGGGTATGGACGTATTATCTCTATTTCCTCAATTAATGGACGTAAGGGTCAGTTTGGGCAATGCAATTACGCAGCAACCAAGGCCGCATTGTTTGGCTTTACCAAAAGCCTGGCGCTTGAAGTAGCCAGCAAAGGCATTACGGTGAATACTATTTCGCCAGGCTATATTGAAACGCCCATGATTCGCAAAATGCGAGAAGACGTTTTAAATACTATAATTTCAGTCATACCGGTAGGGCGCTTGGGACTTCCGCAAGATGTTGCAGAGGCCGTTGCTTTTTTGGCATCCCCTGCATCGAGTTTTATCACTGGAGCTAATCTGGATGTCAATGGCGGCCAATACATGTAAAAAGCAAGGAGCAATTGCGGTTCAAATACGATTTTGAAACATTGCTCCAGCCCTTTCAAGGAGGAATAAGTAATGCACCGATTTCATAACATTTTATTCGTTAGCCATGGAATTAAGAACGAAACAGAAGCCTTACAGCTGGCGTTAAAATTAGCTTCTAAAAACGAGGCACAGCTTCATATTTTAATTACCTGCCCTCCTTTTCCTGATACGCTTAGTGAGTACAAAACTTCTTATGAAGCATCATTGATTGACAAAATGAACAAAGCCATTCAATTGGCCAAATCAGGGCTTGGGGTATCTAAAAAGAAAATTCCCATCGATATTGAAGTGGATTGTGGCACAACGGGTTTGGGGAGCAATGGAACAGCCAACCGACTTAAGGACTATATTGGTCTTTTAATATCTATAATTCGGTATGTTTCATTTTATAGGATTGTAAACTGTGAAGTTGTTCAAGTATTTTCATTGAATACAGATAGATAACCAATTTTTTTCATCATTAGTAATTAAGTTTTCAAATTACCTATAATAGAACAAATAGTTTTATTGTTTTATTCAATATCTATGATGAATTCTTTAAAAACCTTTATTTTTAGGTAACAATGACGCTTTAACATTACGGCTCTGAAGAAAACTATGAATAAGGGGTATAAATAAATGGGCTGCTCCACTTGTCCTTCTCACAAAGAACCAATGCCCAAACTGTGGCATAATCCTAAAGTCATTACGGCAGCAATAGCCGGTATATTATTAACTATTGGTTTTGTAGGCTCATATTTGACACTACCAAGGATAATTGCTAACGGGTTTTACATAGGCGCGGTGTTAATTGGTGGATATTATTTCGCACGGGAAGCTATAGAAGAATTTTTCAAAGAACATGAAATCGGTATTGAGTTTTTGATGTCTACCGCTGCTATTGTTGCTGGTGTGATGGGACAATGGGCAGAATCGGCAACACTGGTTTTTTTATATTCTATTTCTGAAGCAGCAGAGGGTTATGCTGGTGAAAGGGCGCGACATGCTATCAGAGTATTGATGGAACTTGCCCCAAAATCCGCATTAGTCCGACGTAATAATAGCGAGTTCCTAATACCTTTAGAAGACATTCAAATTGGAGATGAGTTTATTGTTCGTCCTGGTGAAAGCATCGCTACAGATGGAGAGGTCATATCTGGACATTCTAGTGTAAACCAAGCGCCTATCACGGGTGAATCAATTCCTGTTGAGAAATTTGTGGGAAATAAAGTATTTTCTGCAACTATTAACGGCGAGGGGACTCTTACTATTCGCGCTACCAAAAAATTTGCTGAGAACACGTTATCTCGTATTATTTTTCTTGTTGAAAAAGCACAGGATAAAAAAGGTCGCAGTCAACGATTTATAGAGCGTTTTGGCAATCTCTACAGTCCATTCGTTCTTTTAGCAGGGGTACTAATAGCTACCCTACCTCCTCTATTTGGGCTGCATTGGCAAGAATGGGTGCTACGTGCAACGGTGTTTATTGTTGCAGCTGCACCATGTGCTTTAGTAATTTCTATCCCAATTACCCTTGTAGCTGCTCTTGGTACAGCCAGTCGAAACGGAATATTACTTAAGGGTGGGATATATTTAGAAAAATTGGTTCAAATAAAGGTTATTGCGCTTGATAAAACAGGAACCTTAACACAAGGACAACCCAAGGTCACCGATATCATTTCGTTAAATAATTATACTCAGAACCAAATATTAAATGTAGCTGCCACCCTTGAATCGCGTTCCCAGCATCCACTGGCACATGCCATTTTACAACAAGCAAAGGCAGAAAGTGTTGCATATAAACCTGTTGAACATTTTAAGTCATTGACTGGTTCAGGGGTTCAGGGTTTTATAAATGGAGAACAATTTTATATTGGCAATCCAAAATTATTTATTGATATGGGTCTATTGGTAGAAACTGTAATTCAAGAAATAAATAAATTACAGACCGTTGGAAAGACTGTCGTATTAGTAGGAACAGATAAGGAAATTCTCGGTTTAATTGCAATTACTGATCCTCTAAGATCTACAGCAAGGCAGATGGTATCGTCCCTAAAATTGATGGGTATTGAGCGTGTTGTTATGCTCACTGGAGATAACTCGATAACTGCCGCGTCAATTGGAGTTCAAGCAGGTGTAGATGAAGTATTCTCTGATTTATCACCAGAAGATAAGACACGAAAAATTGAGGAACTGGAAAGACGTTACGGTAAGGTAATGATGGTTGGCGATGGAGTAAATGATGCTCCAGCACTTGCAGCAGCACATGTAGGAGTTGCAATGGGCGCCGCTGGAACCGATGTTGCATTAGAAACTGCGGATGTAGCATTAATGGGTGATAATTTATTAAAATTACCTTATCTCATCGAGTTTAGTCATCGAACCTGGAATATAATTTTACAAAATTTAGGACTATCTATAATTGTTATTAGCTCTCTTATTGTCGGGGCGGTAACTGGCTATTTTACGTTGCCAATAGCAGTTTTAGCCCATGAAATAAGTGAGCTTATTGTTATTGCAAGTGGTCTTCGCATGTTAAAATCTTAACTGTAGATGAGCGCATTACAATGCGCTTAATACTCTCTCCAGTTTTTGTCTTACTTCTCCAGCGACCAGATTGATCTCAGGATTGCCGACCAATTCTAATACTGATTTTGGATCCATAAATTCAATATGCACTTTGCCTATATCATCCTGGCGTACAACCACATTACATGGTAGAAGCAAACCTATAGATGGCTCCTTTTCTAAAGCATGATGGGCAAATTGCGGATTGCATGCACCAAGAATTTGATAGGGAGGCATATCTTTATTTAATTTTTTTTTCAAAGTTGCTGACACATCTATATTTGTAAGAACTCCAAATCCCTCTTTTTGCAGTTCTTCAGTAACTTTTTTAATTGCATCATCAAATGAATACAATACTTCTTTTCCAAATCCATATTTTATATTGATCATTCTTTATCCATAAAAATTAACTCAAACCATACCAGATGTTATCATTAATAAATAATTCTTAATATTAAGAATACCATAGGATTGGGGATCTGTAGTGAATTATTCTTGTTGTAAACGATAAATTGTTGCTTTATGGACATTAAACGTTTTTGCAATCTCACTTACCGATTTATCTTCTTGCAAAAGCCGCTTGGCCAATGACTTTTGTTCTTTATTCATTTTTTCAGGTCGTCCAAAACGAACTCCACGTTGCTTTGCAGCTGCGCGACCCGCACCAGTACGTTCACGAATTAAGTCACGCTCAAATTCTGCAATACCTGCGAATACGGTCATGATCATTTTACCGGCATGAGAAGTGGTATCTGCCCAAGGCTCGGAAAGCGAACAAAAGGAAGCCTCTGTTGTTCTTATGCAGTCTATTAATTCTAATAAATGCTGGGTTGAACGCGCCAATCTATCCAATTTCCAAACAACGACTACATCTTCAGGTCGAAGCTGATCAAGTAATCGTTGTAATTCTGGACGATCTCTTTTTGCACCAGAAATTTTTTCCTGATAGATACGTTTACAACCAGCTTCTTTTAGTGCAACTAATTGCAACTCTAAATTTTGATCCGTGGTTGAAACGCGAGCATACCCAATTTTCATAACTAATCCCTAATATTTTATTTGCAAATCATATCGCAAAACAATAGACTTTTGCATCTGATTTTTGCAACGAATTTAAACCTTTAAATAAAGGCATTCAAATTCCGTTGCAAAACTTCTAAGTTTAGCAACAACACCTATTGATTTTGGATAAACATGCCTGTTAGTTTTCTCTCCCCAGTACAATGTGACAATTACGCTAAATATCCTACTGACCTACCACCAGATATCGTAGATAGCCTTTTTTTCCTCGATGATCAGGATATGGAGTGGATTGCAAACAAGCGTGGTGACTTCAGCAGGTTAGGTTATGCATTACAGCTGACAACAGTTCGATTTATTGGAGCTTTTATTTCCGACTTGAATCAGATTCCTCGTGTGGTAATTGAGCGAGTTGCTATTCAAATCAAGGTTAATGATCCTGAAAGTTGCATATCAATGTACATGAAAAGTGAGCAGCGTTGGCGTCATGCTGTTGAAATTCGAGCGCGTTATGGCTATATAGAATTTGCTGAAAAAGGTAGTCGTTATCGTCTTGGTCGCATATTATGTGCACTATGCTGGACTGGTACTGACAGACCTGGAGTGCTTTTTGATCATGCAGTGGGTTGGCTATCGACCAACAAAATATTGTTACCAGGTATTACAGTTCTTGAGCGTTTTGTTGCAGAAATTCGCTCCAGGATGGAGTCTCGCTTATGGCGAATGTTGATTAAAAATTTAAGCGCATCACAACAGGAAAAACTGAATGACCTCTTGGTGGTAGAGGATGACGAACATCTGTCATTGCTTGATAAACTGCGTAAAGGTCCGGTTAGCATCAGTAGCACAGCTCTTGTGCAAGCATTAAAACGGGTTGAGTCTGCCCGCAACATTAGTGTTGAATTACCACTGTACCGCATCCCCGCCTGTAAAATAGCAACACTTGCACGCTTTGCTAATACGGCAAAAATTACAGCCATCAACCGCTTGCCGTTTGAGCGTAAAATGGCGACGCTCGTTGCTTTTGCGAATCATTTTGAGTCAGACTCCCAAGATGATTCTCTGGACGTGCTCAGTATGGTATTGCGTGATTTATTCTCAAAGGCCAAGCAAGAAAATAAAAATACACGACTGCGAACTCTTAAAGATCTCGATCAAGCTACAGCCACATTGGTCGATGCATGTAAATTACTACTGAATACAGAATTATGTGATCATGAAATTCGGGACACAATTTATACAACAGTAGGTCATGAAGCGCTTGTATCTGCAGTTGAAAATGCCACTGCCTTAATCAGGCCGCCAAGTAATGTGTTTTATCATGAGCTTGAACAAAAGGAAAAAACAGTTCAGAAATTTTTACCTTCGCTCCTTCGAGTAATAAATTTTGATAGTAATCAAGCGGGAAAACCTCTTCTTGCCAGTCTTGAATGGTTAAAGGGAAAACAAACGGATGAACCGCCAATGGAGATTATTGGAACATCATGGAAACGTAATATTGTTATTAAAAATGAATGTAGCGTTATCAATTGGCCACAAGACGAACCACGACCCACTTATCGCGTCATAAAGAAACTTGTAAAAACCCAAGATGGTATCATTTTGCATAACGATAAACTTTTATATGCTGACCTTATCAATAAAAAAATTAAGGAAATCGTTGTACCAGAGAAAAAACAATCTCAAGTTGAGAAATTGAAAAAATCCATTTTAAACATGAAGGAAGTTCAAAAAAACGCAAATAATAAAGAGCTTGCATTAATAACATCAATAACTGGCCGGGATAGCAATAGAACTACAATTGACCGAACAGCATATATATTTTGTGTTCTTGATAAATTGCAATCGGCACTGAAACATAGGGATGTGTTCATAAGTCCGAGTTGGCGGTATGCTGATCCAAGAGCCAATCTTTATTCTGGCTCAGAGTGGGAGGCAATACGTCCTATGATTTGCCGCTCATTAAATTTAACAATTGACCCAATGTTAGCCATAACAAGCCTTACAGATGAACTACATCAAGTGTATCGGTTAGTTGCTGCAAATATTGATAATAACCCTGCTGTTCGATTTGAAACAGTTAAGGGTAATGAGGAGCTGATTCTAACTCAGCTTGATGCACTTGATGAGCCTCCATCATTAAAAGCATTGAGAGCTGCTGTAAAAGCCAAATTACCACGTGTCGATTTACCCGAGATGGTACTTGAGATAGCCACACGTACTGGATTTGCGGATGGATTTACCCACATCAATGAAGGAAGTGCGCGTGCTGAGGATCTATTAATCAGTTTATGTGCTGAATTGCTAGCAGACGCTTGCAATACTGGACGAGAACCGTTTGTTCGTGAGGACATACCTGCTTTAAAAAGAGATAGATTGGTATGGGTTGATCAAAATTATATTCGAAATGAAACGATAATGGCGGTCAATGCCATTTTAGTTTCTGCTCAAAATCAAATTCCATTAGCTAAGAAATGGGGCGGAGGCGATATTGCATCGGCTGATGGCATGCGCTTCGTTGTACCGGTTAGAACAGTGCACGCTGCTCCAAATCCAAAATATTTTAAATCAGGTCGTGGTGTCACTTGGTACAATCTAATCTCTAATCAACGAACTGGCTTAAATGCTGTAACAGTACCTGGCACTTTACGTGATAGCCTAATATTGTTAGGCGTTGTTCTTGAGCAACAGACGGAATTACAGCCAACGCGGATCATGACAGATGCAGGCGCATACAGTGATATTGTATTTGGACTGTTTCGTTTGTTGGGACTTCGTTTCAGTCCGCGATTGGCTGATATGGGTGGTGCTAGATTCTGGCGGATTGATCCGTTGGCTGATTATGGAAAGCTCAATGTACTTGCAAAAAGTCGTATAAATATAAATCTTGTTCCTCCTGAGTGGGATGATATTTTACGTTTATTGGCTTCATTAAAACTCGGGAGAGTTCCCGCAGAAGGCATTATGCGCACTCTTCAAGTTGCTGATAAACCAACTCGTTTAGCCAAAGCAATTGCCGAAATTGGGCGAATTGACAAAACTATCCACATGCTCAATTATCTTCATGATGAGTCATTCCGTCGTCAGACTTTGGTACAACTAAATTTGGGCGAAGGCAGACACAGTTTAGGTCGTTCTGTTTTTCATGGTAAGCGAGGAGAACTTCATCAGCGGTATCGTGCAGGGCAAGAAGATCAGTTAGGTGCCCTTGGACTGGTTTTAAATATCATTACACTTTGGAACACTATTTACATGGATGCTGCCATTAATCAATTACGACAAGAAGGCTTCCCCGTATACGATGAAGATGTAGCCAGACTGTCCGCATATGGATATGGTCATATTAATATGCTCGGACGATATTCCTTTGCCATGCCAGATGAGGTAAAACGTGGTGAGTTAAGGCCATTAAGAACAACAGAAAAGCCTTAAGTCGGTTGGCTGTTCCATTGCTCCCCAAGCCCGAGAAATGAATTGTTTTATATGGTCAATAAACATGCCAATACAGACAAAAATGGTGACTCCTTATTTTTAGAAAACCCTGTTGATCTTG
>NZ_LNYU01000054.1:234525-241703 GCF_001468135.1 Legionella santicrucis
CACAACACCTGACATCCGAATCATTCGCCATGTCCTTAAAAATTCACATGATCTTCTCATCAAAGAAGCGGAAACACGAGAAGGTATGAAAGGCTTTAAAGCACTGGACATGGAACTATTGCGCAAATGCCCCTGTGCCTTGTTTCTTTATCGTCCGCTTAAGCACACGCAACAGGATATTCGCATTGCAGTGGCTATTGATCCCAAAGATGAAGAAGCAGAAGCCCTGGACCTTTCGCTTCGCTTATTAGAAGTTGCTCATTCATTAAACGTCCGTTATCAGGGTAAATTAAGTATTATTTCCTGTTGGGAATTTGCGCTGGAAAGTTACTTACGGGATAGTGTGTGGTTAAAAATATCTAAAGAAGAATTAGATAGAATAGTCGCTGAAGAAAAACATGTTCATGGATTGCTCTTGCAAGAGCTCATTAAACGGTCTCAAATTTCTGGAGCATACCAAATTGACCATCTGAAAGGACAACCAGAAGAGGTTATCCCCGCCATCATAACCCATAAAAGAATCGATATTTTGGTGATGGGCACCGTCGCACGCACCGGGATATCTGGATTTATGATTGGCAATACTGCGGAAAACATCTTGCAAGACATTGATTGCTCGTTACTGGCATTAAAACCACAAGGTTTTGTATCCCCAGTAAAAGCCTATTAATCAGGGAAAAGAGGACCATGGTGGAATCAAAAAACAACATCCCAGAGCTCTGCTGGCATGAGCAGTCAGCAGAAGCAATTCTCGCGACATTAAATACTACATCAGAATTCGGTTTAAGCGAGGACGAATCGAAAAACAGATTAAAACGTTATGACCTCAATTGTTTACCGGAACCTCAAAGAAAAAATGTTTATTTTCGCTTCTTGCTCCAGTTTCATAACATCCTCATCTATGTGTTACTAGGGGCTGCTCTGGTGACTTTACTCTTGCAACATTGGATAGATACTGGCGTTATTTTAGCAGTCGTCATCATCAATGCCCTAATCGGTTTTATCCAGGAAGGAAAAGCAGAAAAAGCACTGGACGCGATTCGGAAAATGCTGTCCCCTACGGCTACCGTATTACGGGATGGCGAACGACGGCGTATTGCTGGTGAGGAGCTTGTGCCAGGCGATATTGTTTTGCTGGAAGCAGGAGATAAAGTTCCTGCCGATGTACGCTTAATAAAATCTCATGGACTCACCATCCAGGAGGCCATCTTAACTGGTGAATCCATTCCGGTTGAAAAACACATTCATTCAGTCCCAAGAAATGCCGTATTAGGTGACAGGACTTGTATGGCATTTAGTGGGACCCTGGTAACCAATGGTCAGGGCAAAGGCATTGTGGTGGCCACAGGCTCATCCACTCAAATTGGACATATTAGTGGGCTATTGTCAAAAGTAGAGTCTTTAACCACACCCTTAGTCCTACAAATGGGGCTGTTTGCAAAATGGCTGACTTTGTTCATTTTATTGATTGCGGCACTCCTTCTTGCGTATGGGTATTTTGTTCAACATCACCCGTTTGTTGAATTGTTTATGGTCGTGGTTGGTTTATCGGTTGCGGCTATCCCGGAAGGTCTTCCTGCCGTTCTTTCAATTACCTTAGCTATTGGTGTGCAGGCTATGGCGCGACGACATACCATTGTACGTCGACTACCTGCCATTGAAACCTTAGGCGCGGTATCGGTTATCTGTACGGATAAAACAGGTACCCTCACTCTAAATGAGATGACCGTGTCTTCGGTTATAACCAGCAGCCACCTATTTACTCTCGACAGCACCGGTTACGAGCCGGTCGGTGCCCTGATGTTGAATGAACAAATCATTGATCATAACGAGCACCCTGTACTGAAAAAACTGGCCCATGCAGCAATTCTTTGCAATGACGCCATGCTTCGTGAACATGAAGGATGTTGGTCTGTGGATGGGGACCCTATGGAGGGCGCTTTGTTAACCTTTGCAGGTAAGACGGGACTTGTCCTTAAAGAGGAAAACGAATCCTGGAGGCGTACCGATATCATTCCTTTTGATGCCAAGCATCGCTTCATGGCAACTCTTCACCACGACCATTTCAATCATGCGATGGTCATGGTGAAGGGAGCTCCTGAGCAGATTTTGGGTATGTGTCAAGTTCAACAAACAGACTGGGGTGGAACAGAGCCATTAAATGAGTCTTACTGGAAAGAGCAGATGGAAATGATTGCAGCAAGTGGACAGCGCATCCTCGCTTTTGCTGTCAGAAAAATAAAGCCAGAACATATCGTTTTGGAGTTCGCTGATGTTGAAGGGAATCTCACGTTACTTGGGATGGTTGGACTGATTGATCCGCCCAGACCTGAAGCCATTGCAGCAGTGGCAGAATGCCATACAGCGGGCATTCAAGTAAAAATGATCACAGGCGATCATGCCAGTACAGCGGTTGCTATTGGCCGGCAAATAGGACTTAAAAATTTGGATAAGGTATTAACAGACATTGATTTGGATAACATGGATGACGCCGTACTCAGAAATGCTGTATTGCTAACCGATATTTTTGCCCGAACAAGTCCTGAACATAAACTAAGGCTGGTGATGGCATTGCAATCACATGGAATGACTGTGGCCATGACCGGCGATGGGGTCAATGATGCGCCTGCGTTAAAACGAGCAGATGCAGGAATTGCTATGGGGAGAAAAGGCAGTGAAGTCGCCAAAGAGGCGGCTGAATTTGTACTGGTGGATGATAATTTTGCTTCCATTGTAGCCGCTGTACGTGAAGGCCGTACTGTTTATGATAATCTTAAAAAAGTGATTAGCTGGACTTTACCCACCAATGCGGGTGAGTCAATGACGATTATCCTGGCTCTGCTGTTAGGTCTAAGCTTGCCGGTAACGCCGATTCAAATTTTATGGATCAACCTGATTACCGCAGTGACTCTTGGCATTGCCCTGGCCTTTGAGCCGACCGAAGAAGGGACCATGCAAAGACCACCACGCCCTCGAAACGAGCCTTTACTGACCGGCAGCTTGGTATGGCATATGCTTCTGGTTTCTATTCTCTTTATTTGTGGCGTCTTTGGACTCTATTTTTATGCGCTCGATCGCGGTTACTCGCTTGAGTTGGCACGCACAATCGCATTAAACACACTGGTTGTTCTTGAGATTTTTCATTTGTTTTATATTCGCAATATTTATGGAACATCACTCACATGGAACGCAGTACAAGGGACCAAAGTGGTTTGGATGGCGGTCATTGTGATTACTGTGGCACAGTTTGCAATCACCTATTTCGCTCCTTTACAAACCATATTTGTTACTGAAAGTATCCCCTTTGGGGATGGCGTACTCGTCGTTCTAACCGGCGCACTGTTTTTTGCTGTGCTTGAAATTGAAAAGCAACTGCGGTTAAAGCTGATTGCTGTTCGCAAGAGTTAGACTTAAAGAAAATCCATATGACTCATTTGCTTTTCTACAATATTTAATACATTAATAGTTGCTTTGATGTATTGACCATCGAGAAATGTTTTGTGTGCTTTATTAAAATCTGCAACAAACTCTCTTCCAAGACTTTTACATTCATCAAAGTTTGTTCGATTCATTGTCGCAGTTATTGTGCTATTAAAATCTTCTACATTATGACTAATGTATTTTTTGGTTAATTCTGCACATGCCGTGGAAATGTGAATAAAAATGAGTAAAGAAATAGTTAATATTCTGTCCATAGTGATCGTTATATACCCGAGTCATAACAGGGCGTGAATTATATACGAAGATGAACTGAATTCAGAGTATATTAAAGATTAAATATCCTTTACAGCGCATTCAACGGACTTTAGTAAAGCATGTTTCAATTCATTGGCGCAGATTGGGTTAATTTGTAGATGGCGGTAATAAATCATAGGTGACGTGGTCAAATCTATGAAACTACGTCATTTTTTATACATAATTTGCTTTAAAAAAGAGGATATTGAATGTCTACGGTGCCTATTTCGTTAATTAAATTATAATAGTTTTCATTTGTAGAGTATGTTAGCGTCAAGAAAGATGTATCTTGTTTGTGGTCTAAGCTAATTGTGGTATGTTCAAATCCTCCTGGAAATACAATTGAAGGTGTGTCTTTTTTTGTAAGTTTAGTATCGATTTCAAATCCAAGAAAAAGATAATAATTTTCATTTCCTTTTATAAAGGCATTTTCTATCATGACTCCCTTCAAGTCGGTGTCATTGTTTCTTTTAAAAAACATAACTGGTTCGCCTTTGGAATTGTATTCTCTTAAGTGTTGTTTTAAATAAGTATCATTGTACCAATATGCCGTAAACTTTAAATTTAAAAATTCAGGTATTTGGATGTCATAGAAAGTTTTTTTATCATTTGCATTGTGTGTGTCGATTGGTTTTTCTTAACTACGTGGGTATCAAGTACAGACTTATTATTTTAATCTAACAGAAGAATTAATTTTGGGAAAAATAGATGGTTTGGATTACATCTTAAGCAAATCAGCAACCCGCAATTCCTGCAAGTGGGGTTCGCCTATTGCCTCATAAGTGAATGTTACCGAAGGGTCTTTCGAATATCTAATTTTGAATATCTCATTTTATTAATATATTTTAAAATGGGCTATAATTGATTATTCGAAAGTTAAATTGAAATGACATTAGTATAATGAAAATTCAATCTTTTCAATACATCCAAAATCTGGGATGGAGCATTCAGAAATTTCCTGAACTGGACTCCGAAAGTACATTCGTTTTAGTTTTTGCCAGTCCAAACTTTAGAAATAATGCAAAACCAATTGAACAATTAGCCCAAGCTTATAAAAAATCAAAAATCATAGGTTGTTCCACCGCAGGGGAAATTTTGGGGCCTAATATTTTTGATAACAGTATTTCCGTTGCTGTGGTTCAATTTGAATCCACAAAACTACAGCTCGCAAAGGCTGAAGTAAAAAGAACTGAAGATTCTTACGAGGCCGGTGCCCAATTGGCAAAATTATTGCATCAACATCAGAAACCCAAGGGTATTTTTATTTTGTCTGACGGCTTACATGTTAATGGTTCCGAATTAATCAAGGGCTTAAACAAACACTCAGCTAAAGAAGTCATTATTACTGGAGGACTTGCTGGTGACGGTGCTGATTTTAAAAATACCTGGCTTATCTATGAAGGACAAATCGTTGACCACTGCATTGCAGCCATAGGGTTTTATGGCGAGCAAATCCACATAGGATATGGGTCGCAAGGCGGTTGGGATATTTTTGGTCCAGAAAGATTCATTACCCACTCTAAAGGAAATATTCTTTATGAATTAGACCATCAACCGGCATTAAAACTCTATAAAGCTTATCTTGGTGAGAGGGCTTCTGAATTACCGGCTTCTGGTTTGCTTTACCCACTTGCTATCCGTAATTATTTTGATCCAGATTCTCAGTATATTGTACGCACTATTTTGGGTATTGATGAAAACAGCCAATCCTTAGTTTTTGCTGGAGACGTACCTCAAGGATACCATGCTCGATTAATGCGTGCCAATTTTGATAGACTCATTGAAAGTGCGAATGATGCAAGTGAAAGCGCTAATAATCTTCTTTTTGAAAATAGGGACTTAAAAGAAGAGCCCGTTTTGGCAATTGATATTAGTTGTGTTGGCAGAAGACTACTATTAGGTGAGCGCACTGAGGAAGAAACAGAAACTACATTGCAATCAATGCCCAAGGGATCAACTCAAATTGGCTTTTACTCTTATGGTGAATTGTCACCATTGACCGTTGGCAATTGTGAATTACATAACCAAACAATGACCATTACTCTTTTATTAGAGAACCATAGGTAATGGACTATAAAAATATGTATCCAATTCCGCTTTTCAAAGCCATTTTGTTTGCTCACAATCAACGAAAGAGAAATGAGCCGCCTCACTCGCTGACAATAGAGGTAGCTGGCGAATTATTTTGTTTCAACAATAATACAAAAGGTAACATAATCAGAAAACTCCACATGATAAACGCGAATGTATTGATATAAGAGAGCATTAGCGATTGTTTACCTAGCTCATTCAATAATAAGGCAGCGGCTTGTGGATCCGTGGCTTTAAGATGCCAGGGGCGTAGGTATTCCATTAATGCTGGATTGTAGGGTTGAATTGAGCCTGCGATTTGATTCCAGGCCATTTGAGTGTGGCGACTTAAGAAGGTGATAGTAATGGAAATCCCTACAGAAGAGCCTATGGTACGTAATAGGCTGTACAGTCCAGCCGCTTCGGCACGAGAAGAAACCGGTAAGGTTGAAAATGCTACAGAGGATAATGGAACGAAAATCAAGCCCAATCCAAATCCTTGGAGTATTAATGGCCAAATGAGCCAGGCTAGACTAACCTCTTGGGAGTAATGAGTCGTGATATAAATCCCGGAAGCACTGAGTAACACTCCTATCGAAATTAACCAGCGAGGTTGAACTTGATTAATTAATTTACCAACAATCATCATGCTGAACATACTGGCAATCCCGCGGGGCGCCATGATTAATCCTGCGATTAAAACGGGATAATTCAGTAAACCTTGTAGCATTTGGGGTTGGATAACCATTGTTCCATACATACCCAATCCCAAGATGGCCAGTAATAGACTGGAAAGAACAAAATTACGATCTTGAAAAATAGAAAGGTCAAAGAGGGCATTGGATTTGTTTTTGATGCTGTACGCTATGAATCCACATAAACTGATGAGACCTAAAAATGTGGCAGTGCGAATATCCAAGGCGGCAAACCAATCCATTTGATTGCCGCGATCAAGAACATATTGAATGGAGCCTACTGCCAACGCAATGAGTATCATGCCAATCCAATCCATCTTGCGTTCCTTTTTAAGAGTATCCGGAACAAAATGGAATACCATCAGTGTTGCCGCAATCCCAAATGGAATATTGACATAAAATGTCCATCGCCAACTGGCAATGTCAGTAAGATACCCACCCAGCGACGGACCTAAGATAGGGCCTACCATGACGCCCATACCCCAAATGGCCATGGCTTTACCGCGTTCATTATCTGGAAAAATGTCAGTCAAAATGGCTTGGGATAAAGGAACCAACCCAGCACCAAAAATGCCTTGAAGCAATCTAAATGGGGTCGTGTGGAAGAACCACCAAAAGTGTTAATTCTGAGTGAAGCCGCCAACTAAGCTGTAATTTAAGCCAAAGATGGAAGTCTAA
>NZ_LNYU01000055.1 GCF_001468135.1 Legionella santicrucis
ATCACAGCGATTAACTCGGAACGACCCGACACGTCTAAAGAGCGCTCATACGCACTCACCAACGTTTCTTCACTGAATGCTCGTGTATACTGATTGGCAGTAGCAATAATTTCTTGATGTTTCTGAGGTAAATAATGGGATAAATCAATCGCCTGATTCCAATCTTGATGTGCTAAGTCCTTAATCAAGTTACAGTATATTTGATTCAAAGTCGCAATAAAATCCTCGGCAAACAGTTGATCGACATACAGCCACTTACTCATGAAGCAGTCGCCTGTTTCAACCGCCTGCAAATCAATCCAAGCCTGAGAGGTTTGCCCACACCAATAACGCTTTTCTTTAAATTCATCTGCTTGTAAAAAGGTTTCTGAGTCAAAGTGGTGTGATTTATTACCTACAACCCCAGTAAATACAATCGGTGAAACAGCTTCGGTAGCATCCAGCCCATGTAATTTACTTAAAACCCTTTGCACTTCCATTCCTGTGTAAAGGGCATGATTAACATCATCCCACATACGTTGATGCGTACGCTCAAAAGTGTCAATCCAGCATTTGCCTGAATCTTTAAAGTGGAATAAATCAGTCGTCGTAAAATCGCCCCAAATCGCATTAGCCTCATCATGAATGGCATAACGATTAAATAGCGTCAGGGTGATCAAAAATTCCTTATGTCCTGAAAAATAAGCCAGTACACTCCCATATAAACTCAACAAAACTGAAGAATAAGATACCTGATAATCACTCGCTTTTTGCTTAAATAAGATCCAATCTTCTTTATCTACGAGTAAAGTATGTGCCGAAAAGCTAGGGTATTCAATTTGTTCAGGAGATTGCTTAAACGGAAAACTGAGACGTAAAGGCATGGATGGAAGCCTACTCTCCCAATATGCTTTATCACGCGCATACCACACCGAATGCTTTAGTAGCTGGTAATATTCCTGATAATCTTTAAACGAAATACTAGGCGATGTGATTTGTTGCTCTGGATTACGATACAATGCACTAATTACACCGAAAAAAGATAAACGACTCTTTACGTCCAATAAAATTAAATCCGAGCTTACATGTAACACCCACATAGTGCGAAACTGAGTCACTTCAAAAGCAAATAAAGGAAACGATTGTGGGTCATAGACCTGGTGGGATAACCGCTCTCGAATGAGTTGTAAATCTTTTTCATCTCCGGCCAAGTGACGATAGTCATTCACTTTAATCGAATAATGAGGTGTTTCATCCAAGGATAAAAATCGCTGTTGCAGTTGTTCATAAGAATAAACCGTACGTAAAACAGGGTATTCTTTGATCAAATAATTAATGATCGTTTCAAGCTTGGAGACGTCAAGCGAAGGATAATAGTATTCACTATAGACATGATTAGATACGTTACCTATTTCATATTCACCTAAACGTCCCAATAAATAAGCTTTCTGAATTTCAGTCATTGGAAACCAAGCATATTGCTCAGCACTGGGCAACAAAGGTAAAGCCGCTAAATCTGCTTCACTTAAAATGCCTTTAAAATCACCTGACGTATATTGCGGTTTGTCTTGACGACTTTGGCAATACGCCAGAATAGAATGTAAATGCTGTTGTAATGCATGCAGTAATTGTTGAGTTTTCTGCTCATCCAAGCGTGCATCAACTCTCAATTTTAATCGACTATCAACAATCATCCCCAATATATTGATTAGGTGGTAGTCCTGATTCTCCGGATGCATGGCTTGTCCAGAAGACTCATCAACCACATGCCAAAATTCAGAGTGTTGCTCAAACTGACCCAGATAATTAAAACTAACCACTGGCATCTGGGCAATGGCATAACCCAATAACGCGCCGTAACCAACTCCCT
>NZ_LNYU01000056.1 GCF_001468135.1 Legionella santicrucis
TTCATGAAGGGAGGACTGTTTCAACAATCAATTTTAATTATGATGCTTATGCTGATTTGTTATAGATATTTAATGAGGCCTGCTTAGATAGACGTTTTTGTTGTTTCGATGTTAATGGAGTATTAGATAGTTTGTTCATAGTCCAAATTCCTTTTACAAATATCCCTGCATCATGAATGAGATTGTATTTGCAACAATCCATCTTCTAATTCAATAAAATTATAGTTGAATATCTGTTAAATAAGGAAATGGGAAAATAAGGAGGTGTTATTCTATTTGGGGTAATCTTATGGCCACTGAGTACACGCGGATTACAAGAAAATATTGGGATTAAATTATCAACATATTGGGTTTTACCTCATATCCAGCCCAAACTGGCAATGAACTCATTAAGTCACCTTAAGTGATACTATTTTATCCAGAACGAACATTATTTCTGATTGATCAATCTCCGCAGTGAAGTCATATTTCTCAGATTGTCTCTTATTAGGAAAATAACTCCTGGCTGGCCTATGTACGTAGCCTAGGTTCTAGGAACAAGTAAGATAGTTTTCGTGCTTTTCTTTTACCCTTAGATGGATACTCTTTCACTGCTTTGATGAACAGATAGTTGACGTTCCTCACTGATTAATTCAATCCATTTTTTAGGTGTAATGTCGTTTTCTATTAATAAGTTGATCGCTGCACTAGGAGCCGGACTTTGTGTAATGGCTAAATAAAAGTAAGCGGTCAATTTGCTTCTGCATAAAGCCCAACCACTTTTTGCGACACATTGTTGCAAATTAGCGAATTCACTTTGCTCTTTTTTGACTAATTGTTGTAGCTTTTGAATCGTTTTAGGGATACATGCATCAAAAAACAACGTGGTGCCTTGTTGGCCCCATTCTTCACTCAATATAATTCTTTTTAAAATGTACATGTCACAAATTTGTTGCTCTTTGGAAATAGGTTTCTCAATTCTATGTGTTACCGGTTGCTCCAGCATGGAATGTGTTCATTGCTGATAATAAGCTCGACCGTAAATTAACATGCCACCCAAAATAAAATCCAAGGCAGTTGGGGCTGCATACCAAAGAGCATTGAAGAAATTGGATTTAATGACGTCTGCTTTGGGGTAGGGGTAGTGATGGTTATTGGCTTTAATGATATGTTTGCGATCGTATTGCATTTTTAAAGATTCATATTTAACCAAGGATTTAGCCTGGTATTGATTCTGACCAATCCTAATCGTTTCTTGCTTCTTCGGTAGTCCTCCATCGACTATTGCTAAATGAAAATTATGATTTAAAACATGTTCATAACCCAGAAAATGACAATCAGGATTTTTAGATAAGGTATTTGCTAAATGTTGCCGCAATGCCTCTCCAACTTTAATATTAGGATCATAAAAATCTGGTTTAAATTAAAAGGAACTATCTTCATAGCGCTGTGATGACATTAGATAAAGATCATCAATAATGGGTTTGGGAACCTTGGGTTGGACTCCTATTGACACAGGCTTTCTAAAGTAGTGTATAGATATCTTTCATTACCAGTTTGGGCTGGATATGCGGGAAACCCCATATTCCATTGTTATTCATTCTTCTTATTATATAAAAATCAACTTGACCTAAAATTAATTATAAAACGTATATACTTATAGAAAAATAATACTAAAAAATAAAAAAAGGCTAAAAAGCATTATGATTCATCACATCAAAGTGAGTATTTATTTATGCATTATTACCTTATTTGTGGTTTTATTAAGCCTTGTTGGTGCTACTATTATTAGTATTAATTACATCGGATTAAATAAAATCCTAAGTTCCAGTGCTCATAGCTCAATTGAACAAACCTCTGAAATAATTAAATCTCATATTTCCGAATATTTACTGCCCCTAAATCACGATCTTATCCAAATTCAATACATGCTAACCAATGGCATCATTGATGATCGAGATGAATTTGAATCCTTTATTTTTAACACTGTTAGTAAAAATCCAGGAATTTCAGCCGCTTATTACGCAACAATACAGGGGGATGTTTATGGAGTTGATCGCCAAGAACCAGGGATAATTGCGGTGGATATTATTACTAATTCAATAAAGCCACCTTATAAAACCCGTTATGAATATAATGACCAAGGATATTTTCTAAAAAAGACAACACTAAGCATCAATTATGATCCTAGAACCCGTCCATGGTATCAAGAAGCAGTTAAAGCGAAGAAATTAGTCTGGACTAATATCTACAGATTCCACTCATTCACTAAAAGCACTGATTTCACATATGGCCTCACTGCAACAATCCCCATTTATGGTGAGCACCACAAGCTAGAAGGTGTATTAGGAATGGATGTAGCAGTTAATAGCATGCAAAAATTCATTAATAAATTGCAAGTGACACCAAACTCAATTATTTATATAACCAATGAAAAGAATCAAGTTATAGCTTATAGAAATCCCAAACAACTATTAGATATTCGTGGAAAAAGGTTAACACCTAAAGATCTGCGATTTAAAATCCCGGTCCCACTTTCTAAACTGGACTCGGACAGCCAGCGAATTCCAGTGACATTCTATGAATATAATAATCAGCAATTCTTTTTAGTGAATCAACCCATTTTTAACGCAAATTCAGAAAAAATTTGGCATATTACGATTATTGTTCCTGCTAGCGATGTTTTAGCACCACTTAGAAACCTAAGTCTTAGAATATTATTTTTGACTGTTTTTATTCTTATTCTAGGTGTTCTGATTGCGCGTCTTGTTTCGCAAAAAATATCCCGTCCGATCATTAAACTCTCTAAAGAGGCTCAAGAAATTACGCAATTAAATCTTGAACCCAAACCTTTACTTAAAACGATGATCAAAGAAATCAGCTACATGGATAAAAGTCTTTCAAATATGCGTTTGAGTCTTGCTTCATTTCAACGCTATGTCCCAAGTTCATTAGTCAAAAAATTATTACATAGTGGAAAAATTGCTAAAGTAGGTGGAGAATACCAAAACATAACTATTCTATTTTCTGATATTAAAGATTTCACTAAACTCGCAGAAGCTACCCCTCCCAAACAACTAATGAATTATCTCTCTGGATATTTTCAATTGATGACAGATACTGTTCTGATTCATCAAGGGATATTAGATAAATATATAGGCGACGCGATTATGGCGCTTTGGAATACTCCTTTGCCTGATGAGCTTCATATTCTTCATGCCTGCCAAACTGCAGTGAGCATGATAGAACAAGTAAAGAAGTTTAATGTTAAAAATCAAAATTGTGATCTCCCTGAGCTTATTTTGAGAATTGGAATTCATTCAGGGGAAGCTATTGTAGGTAATGTTGGCTCAGAAGAGCGACTTAGTTTTACAGCTTTAGGCGATTCAGTGAATTTAACAAGTCGTCTTGAAGCCATTAATAAAGCCTATAACACTCAGATTATTGTCAGTAAAGCCATTTACGAAGAAGCCCAAAGCCACTTTTCTTTTCGTATGCTTGATGAAGTGGCTGTTCGTGGAAAACGAGAAAGTACCACGATTTATGAGCTCATTACTGCCAAAAATATTCAACATCTAAAACAACATATAGTAGAATTCGAGCAAGCCTTTAATCATTACCAAAAAGGCAATTGGGACGAAAGTCTTTGGTTATTTACAAAACTTACTCCAGCCTATCCTGGCGATCAATTAGCGGCACTTTATATTGAACGTTGTCACATATTAATAAAAACACCCCCCGAAGTTTGGGATGGGATATGGCGCGACGAAAAAGAGTTCTAATTTCTTTAAAAGCGGGCAACATTTAACTTATTAAGCTTTTTTGAATGATCTTTCGCATTTTTGACCTGTTTAAAAAATTCACTTGCATTAGAAAAAATCTATTGAATTCAATCCTATTTTCAACAAAATCATCTATACTATTCTATGATTTAACTCACTAAGGATGGACATAACATGTATAAGAAAATCGCTCAAACAGTTTTATTTGCATGCACATTAGTGCTGAGTCCAGTTGTTCTAGCTCACTCCTGTGGTTGTGGTGAAGGATTGAAACATATGGTTAACTCTTTAAAACTTGATGATAGCCAAAAAGCTAAAATCAAACCCATTTTAGAGCAACTTGCCTCAACAATAAAAAATGATGCAAGCCAAATGAAAGATTTGGAGCAACAACTCCAACAACAATCTGAATCAGCCACTATGGATCAAGCAACAGTAGATAGCTTGATTGATAAAAAAACAAAACTTATTGGGGACATGATTAAAGCAAAAGTAACCGCTAAAAATCAAATCTATTCTGTTCTTAATTCGCAACAAAAAACAGAGTTACAAAGCAAAATGAAAAAAATGGAAGAAAAAATGGCAGAAAAATTCAAAAGTTGCCATGATGATGACTAATTAAAATATCAATTCAGGAACAATAAGTATTGTTCCTGAGTTTTAAGCCATTAGGTAATTTAATGTTAGTCAACGAATATATTCGCTGTGATGTACACGCTCTTGCTCAACTCATCAAAAAAAAGAAAATAAGCGCTCGTGAAGTTCTTGATTGCGCATTAATGCGAGCCAATGAGGTTAATCCGTTACTTAATGCCATTGTCCTTAGTTGTCCTGATTTTGCAATGAAATGCCTTAAAAATCTTCGTGGTGACGAACCTTATTATGGAGTTCCTTTATTAGTTAAAGATTTAGGACATCATATTACTGGTGTTCGTAGTACAGAAGGGTCTCGTTTTTTTGCGATGAATAGTGACATATTCACTAGTGATTTAGTAACTAAGCTGATTTCTTTAGGTTTTATTCCTTTTGCAAAAACAAATACACCGGAACTAGGCCTTTCTTATGTTACTGAATCCATTTTACATGGGCCTTGTCGTAATCCCTACGATCTCAATCGAACTTGCGGAGGATCTTCAGGTGGTTCAGCCGCCGCAGTTTCAACAGGTATCGCTCCCATTGCAACCGCAAGTGATGGCGGTGGTTCTATCAGAATCCCTGCTTCATGTTGTGGATTAATAGGCTTTAAACCAACCAATGGACTCACGCCATCGGGGCCTTTAACTAATGAACTATGGTCTGGTATGGCAGTAAATTTTGTCTTAACTCGTTCGCTTAGGGATTCTGAGGCATTATTTCATGAGTTAATAACCCCTCGAAAATTACCAATGCCTTCACCTAAGAAAGTATTAAATATCATTCGATTAGAAGGTGCTTTTTCACCAGTACCAATAGCATCGCCTTATCTGATTGCTATTCATCAAACCGAAGAATTATTAAAAAAATTAGGGCATAGGATTCAAAAACGGAGTTTAGTTTTAGATTTCAAAACGATCGGTGAGTGCGCCCTAACCTTAATAGCAGCAAACACTTTTACAACAATAAAAATCCAAGAAATGCAATTAAAAAGAAAAGTAACCCTTGATGAACTTGAACCCATTACCTGGGATTTTTATCAAAAAGGGCAAGCCATTTCTGCATTTGAATATCTCATTGCTAAAAGAAAATTGTACCAATTATTTCGTCCATTACATCAGTTATTGAGGGAAACAGATGTAATTTTAACGCCTGCCTTAGCCCAACTTCCTTTATTAGTTGGTGAATTAAAAACAGAGGATGAGTTTGCAGATTATTTACAAAAAAATCTTGAGTTTTCTCCATTTACTTCTTTGTTTAATCAAGCTGATTTACCTGCTATGACAATGCCTGTTATGTTTCACAATTATCTCCCAATTTCAATACAGCTTGGTGCTGCTCAAGAAAATGATTTGCTGCTTTACTCACTGGCGAAACAACTGCAATTGATGTTACCGGATTTTAGTCAAGCAATAAACATCACAGCAAATCGTTCCTGATTTAAAAATAATATTTGCGAACCTGTCTAATTTCTTCCAGCCATAACACCACCATCAACATTAATGATTTCTCCAGTTATCCAACTGGCTTTATCGGATAAAAGAAACTCAATTGCATCGGCAACATCGCTCACTTTACCTATCCGCCCAATAGGATGAAATTGATTAAAGTTTTGTAATGTAGACTCAATTTTATCTTCAGCAATAAATGATTTATAAATAGGAGTCATTACTACTGCTGGTGCAACCGCATTAACTCTTATATTATACTCTGCAAGTTCCATAGCTAAATGTTGAGTTAATGAATGAAGCCCTGCTTTTTGTATGGAGTAAGCTGAAGAAGGTGTTGCTTTAACTGCTTGATTGGCCCACATTGACCCTATGTTAACAATTGATCCTCCTCTATTTTTCTTCATATTTTGAACCACAGCCTGAGTAATAAAAAAGAAAGCTTTGTTAATATTTATTTGGCGATCATAATCCATTACCGTATGCTCTAAAAAACTTATAGGCTTGAAACTTCCAGCTGCATTAACAAGATATTTTATTTTACGATCTTCATCATTTATTTTATGAATTAACCTTGATAGATGATCTTCGTTATGCAGATCAACCTCAGAAATTTCCACTCCTACTCTATTTCCATCAATTTCTTCGGCAGCCTTGATAAGCTTTTGCTCATTTCTACCTGTGATTAGTAAATCCATACCATATCCTGAAAGTCTTTTTGCTGTTTCTAATCCCATACCACTTGATCCGCCAACGATAATGGCTAAATCTTTATGTAACATTTTTATTCACCTTATATTTTTGTTCTATCCAATTAATTATTAAGGAGATATAATCGTAAAAAAAGTAAGTACCAATTGGTACTGTAAGAACTTTCAGGTTCAACTTATTGAAATGTCTGAGAAAAAAAAATTAAAGCAAAAAACTCCACCGCTCAAAGCGGCTACTATGGTAGAAACTATTTATGGATGTAAATGGTCTCTCACTCTCTATTCTCTCTTACGAGACGGAATCAATCGCCCTGGGGAAATGGTAAGAAGTGTCGAAGGACTTTCAACAAAAGTTTTAAATCAATGTCTTAGAAAAAATATTGATTTCGGTATTCTTGACAAAAAAACGTATCCCGAAACTCCTCCTAGAGTTGAATATTTTGTAACTTCTTTTGGCGAAAATTTCTTAAAAATCCTCGATAAAATCGAAGAGCTAAATGCCCAAATCAAACCCTAGTTTCCAAAAATTCAATCAACAGCGAATCTAAACAACCTCAAAAATCTAGGGGGCTGCTGATATAGCGTTATCCCCTGCTCGCTTCATCGGACTCCGTCATCCATATTCCTTTCCCTGCTATAACTGGACTTTCGCCTGCAAGATAAGCCAAGTTTCGCTTAGCGCACTATTCTGAGACTGTTATCTTCTTCGCTGTCATTTTTATTGCTTTTCTTGTTGTTTAACTTATTTTCCAATGAATTGTTTTGTTCTTTTACCGCGAGATAATGCAGATAATTCGGGGCAAATAATCCCATTTTGACAAATAGCTTTCCTTGTATTTGCTTTTCTAGTTTTTCTTCCGTATTGTTGTTGATCTCATGAATTTGCGATTCTTTAAAGCGCAATTCTTTCACCTTTAATTTGAGGCCCACTTTTTTATGTCCTATTTGTTGATTAGTCTCCTCGATTTGACACTGCAGGATATTTTCTGTACCTTTAAATCCTTTGGCGCCTTTCAACTCCAAGAGTTCGGATGCTAATGGATCTGTTTCTTCACGAATTTGCAGTTCTTGTTCAATTTTACAATCCAATTGAGCTTTTTTTAATGGTTTATTATTTACTATGCTATCAATAACAGCGCTAAGATTATTGAGCGCCGCACCAATTATAGAAGGGCTCCTCTCGATATCAGTGCATTCTTTTAATAATGTTAATAGATTTTCATTTCTTTTTTTCTTTTCCTCTAATTCACTGATCGAGTTCAATTGACGAACACATTCCTGGGCAATTAAGATAGCCTGATTGTACAGCTTTTCTGCTTCAGAGTAATTTGTAACAGCTTGGGCATCAAGCGTTTTGATTTCATTTAATTCTTTCATGATACATTCATAAAGGGCGAAAGCTATTATTCCAATAACAACCCACATAGCTAAATTTAGGATGGATTTTACCTTCTCTTCGGGTATTCCATCTTTATCGGCAACCATGGCGTAGAAAACCTCAAATAAAGGCATGGAGGTTTTTTTAAGCGTTCCTTCAAATATATTATACGCTACCAAGAATAGTCGACTGTGCTGGATATGTTCTTTGCCCAGCTTGAACACTTCATCTTGTAATGCCCTTGTTGAAGTAAACATTTTAGTAGTTTGTTCATTTGCTTGTTGTTTTGGAGATTCGTTGGCTTTTGGATTTGCACCGACTGCATTTGGTTGTATCTCTGCGCTCCACTCTTTTTGATCAATCTCAGGGGTATATATAAAAAAGTCCTCTTGACTTTTGTCTGTTTTTATTATGTCTTTTTCCGTTGCTTGTTGTTTTGGAGCTTCGTTAGCTTTTGAATTTTCACCGGCTACATTTGATTGTATCTCTGCTCTCCACTCTTTTTGGTCCATCTCAAGAGTATGTTTAAATTCCTCTCGACTTTTATTTGTTTCTATTATGCTGCTTACGATTTTTAGCAAAGTAGCATTGGTGTTGATAACAGTAGACCATTGAGGATATGTAACATTGTCGTAGAAGAAATTATGTATAGGAAAAGAACTTACATGTACCAGCGGTATCTTAGGTGGAGTTAGCACTACACTTTTATGAGGTATCAAATTTTTAGTGGTAAAATCATGCGTATTTTGTATATTTTTTGGTGTGTGAATCTGTTCGGTTTTATATGATGCAGTTGGTCGTGGGTTTTTTTTCATGGCAGTCACTTATTGTGTTAAATTATTTTCTATGTTGTTCAATTTAAGCACATTATAATTATCAACAGATTACATATATATGAATTTAAATTATATGTAGTTACTATATGGAATATCCATGAATACGGCTGAGTTATATGAGTAAGAAAGATAACATTTCTTGATACCAAAGATTTATTGCATGAGCAACCAAGGAGCGTCTCTAAATTTTAGCCGATTGCCCCTAAGTTGCATATAACATAATTATTTTTACTAATGTTTTTGGATATTCAAGTCTTGTGCGCTGGTTTTTTCAGGAATGGCATTCACAGTTGATATATTTTCACTGCCATTTGATGTACTTTGAGTTATTGATTCTTTTGCATGAACAGGTGTTGGAGTAGATTTTTTAGCCTTCTTTTTTTCAGTTTTTGTGTCATGTGCTTTACTCGATTTAGCAGTATCTTTTTTAGTTTTGGCTGTTGTAGCATCTGAAGTGGCTTTTTTTGCAGTTGATGCTGATTTCTTTGTAGCAGCAACTTTTTTGACGGGACTCTTAGATACAGTAGCTGCTTTTTTAGTGCTTTTTTCTGTAGTAGTGAATGCTTCTTGCATCATTTTTTGTTGACTTGGATCAAAATTACGAGAAATATTAAACCAATGATTTTCTAATATATTGAAAGTAGTTCTCATGTAATCAAGCATCATTTGGCTATTTTGGGCAAATAGTTCGATTTGTTTTTCAAAGATCTCTTCTGGTTTTTTTACACTTAATAAATCGAGGGGCTTCATATAAGATAAATTTTGCATCATTTTAACGTTGAGCTCCATCAATTTTTGCATTGGGGTATCAAAGTTATTAAAAATTTTTTGATCAAAAAATTGGTTTTTCATAGCATCTCCTTATGTTGCATTGCACAATTCAAGATTAGTTATTCTCTTTATATTTGTCAAATAAAATTAACTTCTGTTTCAATCTGAAGGTCTCCATACACCATACAATAAACAACTATTTTCCTACTGATGCTCATATAATATATTTATTAATAATTTTATGAAAGTTGATAAATAGAGTTTCTGATCCTTTCAACTGTTTGATCTGACTTGGTTTGCGAAAATAAACCGAATCTACCTGTAATTTGATAATTAACTCCTAATGCAAAAAGATATCCAATTCCTAATAAACTAATTGCAGTAATTATTTCAGCAACTATCCATCTTGAATCACGGTGTTTTTGCAATAGCTTTCTGGATGAATCTATTTTTTTAAAACATTTTCTACGATAAAGAGTAAATAGTGTGGGATCAGGATTTTTAGCAAGTGTTTCTGTATATTGTTTCAATTTCTTTGCTAAATATTCTGCTTTTTTCCCTTCTTGTTTAAATCCTCTATGGATTAACTCGTCGCCCTTTTTAGAAAGTCGCAAGATCAAAGTAACTATTGTTTGAATTTGCTTTTCTATTGCTTCTTCATATTGTCTAAGCTCAATTTTAGACACATGTTGAGCTTTCTTTAATTGATATTTTCTCAGATCCATTTTTAAAAATGATTGTCTCGCTTCTTCCACAGTCCAACGCTCAGCAATATTTTCTTTTAAAAGACCATTCAGACATTGCTTTATTTGCTCTTCATCTTTTTTGAAAAGAGCTATTTGTGGATCTGAAAACAAATCATTATTTGTAGTTTTCTTTTTAATTTCACTCCAAGGAGATTTATGATCTAAATAATAATTTTTATAATTATCGCCCCATAAATAACTTAAAATCCGCCCTACAGCATAGGCATCTGATTTTTGAGTATAGCTTGGAGTACCCCAATAGAGTTCAGGAGGCCTATAAGCAGCTGTACCTACTCTGCGATTTTCTATACGTGCACCTCTTATTGCATTTCCATAATCAATAATGGTTACTTTAGAAGGAGAATCAACGTTTATATTTCCTTCTTTATCAATAGTAATGGAAGACGTCTTACTTAAATCAATTATCATATTGCCTGGTTTTAAATCACGATGAATCAAATCCTTGTCAATTACTTGTTCTGTCACTGCATCAAGGATTGCAAAAGTAATTTCTAGGCGTTTTTCTACAGTAAGGACGGGAATAAAATCAGCACACTTCTTTCGTTTGTTAGGATTAAGCAATGTTTCTAGAGGGATGCCTTTTGCCTGCTTCATTACTAACAAACTTTTATTCCCGTTGTTATGAACAAACACCGGTGGTTTAGCACCTAGATGTCCCACATGGACTAGATTATTATATTCTTGTAGCACTGAATGACTTCGATCATACTCATTATGCTGTTCTATTTTGACTATTCGATTTTTACTCGTTTTTAAAATTGGGTTATTGGCTTCAAACTTAATTGTTCCTAATATGGGGTGAACTACAGCATATCCACCTTGGCCTAAAGGCTCATTACTTAAATCAAATATCTCGAATCGTTCTCCTTCCTTATTTTTACTTCTTTTTCTTCTTAATAGCGATTTAGTAAAGCAAAAAACATATTCAATACCTTGAGTTGTAGTATATTGATAGTCTTGATTTTTGAGACACATATTATCAATGTGTTTACTTTTAAGAAATTCTTGGAGGGCATTTCGCTCAGATTCACCTAAATTTGCTTCATGAATTTGTGTGGGATCAAGATTGATTTTTATCGACATCTATTTTGAAAATATATTTGATCAATGTGTTTTATTGTATATCAATATAATTGATTCGTTAACTTGTTTACTAATAAATGTATTATTTTTCTTAAAAAAGAAATAGCATATTTCCCATCATTTCATGTAGGATGAATGGGGTTTTATTGATTATTTTTTTCAAGGAGAGTACTGTGGGCAAACTAACTGTTGAAGGAATGACTGCCGTTGAAAAAAACAAAAGAGAACGTGCAGACGCTTTAAAGATTTTAACTTCAAAACCCTTTAACCCAAATGATGATGAGCAACAAGCCTCGCTCAGAAAATACACTAATAACTTTGAATACAATGCCAATCTCATGTATCTCTTTCAAGGAATGAGTACAGGGCTTACAGCATGGGGTGGTTCTTGGCTTGTGGGTTTTCTTTTACCCGTTCCTGAATTTGCGAATTATTTTTTAAGTATGTTTCTCTATTGTGGAGCGGCTGGTTATATTCTCCAAAATTTTAGCCTCGATGATTTTCATAATCAGCTTGAGGAAATGAAAACCATTTATAATTGGTGTTTAAAAAACGGACAACAAAAATACGATGGTACAGACAATACTGCAATTCTCACTAATCCTGATATTCAACGATTAATTAAATTAATTGCTCCTTTATGTACTACAGAATTTATGCTGGCATGGAAACAGGTATCAGAGGCCGAACAGCCTAAAAACACCTTTTGGAGTAGTATTTCATCAGCCTATTCATTTTTTACCGCACCAACACCTAGTGTAGATCACAATCGTCTTCTTGATTTAAAAGCTAGCGTAGAAAGACGAGAACTCGATGTAGGTGTTTTTAAAGGGGTTGAAAGTGCCGTTCGTTATTTTGCAACTGATCCTCATTTTAGAGAGCTTTTAATGGCTAAAGTGAAACAGCCAGTAGAACAAGTCAGAGGTATGCTCCCTTCTGTATTAAGTTTGAATTACTCCAAAGCTGACTAGTCAAGATATCATGAGGCGAAGCGTCATTTAACTTTCGCTTCATCTCCATTATTTTTTAACTATTTGATTTGACATTGGTTTTTTATCATGTAGAATCCTCCGCCTTTTATAGGAGTCTAAAATAATGGGGAATACCTCTTCGTTTGAAAAATCGATTGAAAACCAAGAAGCATATGTAAAGAAGCGAATGAACGATCCTGATATGGGTCATTTAAAACATGGTTTTTTTAAGAATGATGGCCACGAAAAATATTCTAATCGCCAGATAAAAGGTTATCTGCGCCAAGAATTTAACAATGCACGTAGGCCAGACTCCTATGTTTCAGATCATGATCTACATGAGTCAAAGAAATACAGAATGTCTTAAAGAATATAGAAATCAATTTATTTATTGCCTACACATGAATGCTGAAAAGTAAAAAAAAGCACTCAGAACATCCGAATTAAAAAGAGAGTTTCATAAATTTTCCAGTTCGTAACCTGAAAGTGAGAGGCCGGGTTCTAACAACAAAGTTAGAACCTTACTCCGAGAGCGATTCAAAGCATTTCTTCATCGTAATAGGTCACCCCTAATAAACTTTAAAGAAGTTTATTAGGAGAACTGATCCTCTTTATATTCTAACCAAAGCTACCGCCAAAAG
>NZ_LNYU01000057.1 GCF_001468135.1 Legionella santicrucis
TATCCATTGGATTCCCTCCCTAAAATTAAGAGCGGAATTCTAATGCTTTTTAGTCAGCCAGCAAGTCCCGTGCGTAACATGAGTTATTTATAAATTCTTTAAGATTTTTTTTGGGGAATATTAGTTGCGCTTCATCCACTTGCAAATTGCAAACGTTATCCTCATGATTTCCAAATTCAACAGAATTGGTTTTTAATATTTTTTCAATTTGCATCCCAATATCCTTTTAATAAGCCTTTTATCAGGACTAAAATTTCTCTCTACCTACTACATCGACAGATTTACAAAAAGTTTTAATTAATAGTTGGACAAACATATAAAAAACTTTTTACGAAAATGAAAATTAATATCATTCGAGAAGTTAAAACTGAGCCGCTATTTCTACATTTGACGGTATTTTACTCAAAATATATTAATCAAATGGTAGAACAAATTTAACATTTGAAGTTGTTTAGTATTTCTAGCTGTTATTTTAGGAAGATTCGGGCAAAAAAGAATAATTGATAAGCACTTAGCCCGAGAGATAGCCACATTTAACCGATTTTTTTCGAGCAAAAAATCTAAGCCTCTAGCTGACTCACTTGCATCACTCGAACACATGCTTAAGAAAACAATAGGGGCTTCTTGACCCTGAAATTTATCAACACTACCTACTCTCGCCTCTTTACCCAGTGCTACCTTCAGTTTGTTAACTTGATGATTATAAGGTGCAACAAAAAGCATGTCGTTCCATGTGACAAGCCGCTCCTCACCATTTTTTTCTTTTAGGGTGCGACCGAGTAACTGACGAGCTAATTTTACAATTTCTTCAACCTCTTCATCACTAGCTTGGGTGTTTCCTTCATGAAATACAGGTATTGGAATAATCCCAGCTTCTTTATTTAACGGGCCGTGATAATCTTTCGGAACCTTAATATATCTTCTATCATTTTCAGGTGCAGACTTTAATTTACCTTCATAAATAGCATCGCTAATAAACTTGTTTATCGTTGAGTGCATTCGATAAGTAGTACCAAGGAATACACCCATATTGTCTGGGATAGTTGGAGTAGAATGGAGAAGGTAATCTAAAATGGATAGACCACTATCTTCAGGATGACATCCTTGAGACGGTTGGCTTAACTGCATCTGGTCACCCATCAAAATAATATTTTTGGTTGAGCGACTCATGCCTATAAGGTTGGCAACACACACCTGCCCAGCTTCATCTATGAATAAATAATCAAAAGCATCGACTAAATCATTACGAGCAAATCCCCAAGCTGGTGTACCTATAAGACAGCCATCTTGTAAATGAGCAGTAATATTTTCATTCTTATAAACATCAATATTTAATTCTTTTAAAGCCGCATCAGTTTCTTTCGTACAAGCAAAATAGCTTTTAATGTCCTTTTCCTTACAATATTCTGCTGTTTTGATAAGTAAGTGATTAATTGCCTTATGACTATTTGATGAAATTCCTATTTTTTTCCCTAGTTTTAGTAATTCTGCAATTACATGAGTCGCAGTATAGGTTTTTCCAGAACCTGGTGGGCCTTGAATAGTTAAATAGCTATTATCTAGATTTTTTACTACATTAATAATTTCTAACAATCTTTTGTTTGGATCAGGACTAACTGCAATAGGTTCGCCCATTTGGTGACCTTTAATTCGAGGAAAACCGTGTTTTAGAAAATCTAATATGGCAGTATTATTGAGTTCCCCTTTTTCAAAAGTTTCTACCTGTGCGGCTATCGCCTCAGGAATAGGTTTAATCGGGATACTTTCATCCGGAATGAGAGTGATAATTTCGCCTAATGGCAAACTAGATTTTAAAGCGATCAATCCTTCAGGGAGATTGGATTTTTCTTTAATAAATTCAACACAGAGATTCTTTCCATCAGGTTTTATTTTTCCTAATACAAAATATTTTTCACAATCAGCTTTAAATTCTTGTGTTGGATCAAAGCGATATTCGTAAATCAAATTACGGTCTTTTGGCTTCAATTTACAGGGAGCAGTCTCTGTACGGATGCATAGAGCCAAACAGTCAATATCGTCTATTAATTCCTCATCTGTTAGCGAAAGTCTATCAAATAGCCGCCAATACATAGGTTTTTGTTCACGTCGGTGATACTCTAAGACCCAAGCAAAAAGGGAAGCTAGTTTTGCTTCTTCTTCCAACCCCTCTTCAGCTAATTTATAAGATTTTGCTAGTAATCTATCACGTAACTGAATCCGGATTGTCACTTCCTCTTTTTCTTCAGGCTCTTCAATTTCAGTTTTTCCGATATAACTTATGCCCTGTTCTTGCTGACGTTGTCTTAACCATTCCGTCAATTCTTGAGTTGAATTACAGTCATCAATATTGTAATCACGAATTGATTTTAAAATAGCTGAAGTTTCCCATGTATCACCATCAGGCTCTTCCAGCCAACGTTCGTAGACCACGATGGAATCACCTCCAGACCCAACATCCGTTGTGCGTTTGCCTCGATAGAGATGCTCTACATTTTTTATAGAATAACGAGGTTCTCCTATTAGCAGGCCTCCTTTAACAACCTTATATAAATCAACAAAAACCTCGTTTCGCAATAATTGGTCGACTTCATATTCACAAATCCCATACCGCCCCATTAATTTACGACAAGCGGAAATCTCATAGTTGGCATAGTGATAGATATGCATCTGCGGATCTGTAGTCCATCGAGCGTATGCCCAATCGATAAATGCTTTGAAGGTGGTCTTTTCTTCATCCTGGTTATGTGCCCAAAAATCTTTATATAGTCTTTGGCCTTTTTCATCTAAGTATGAAACTCCCCATAAATACTCTATCCCCCCTTCTACCAAAGGATATCCTTCTATATCAAAGTAAATATCTAGTGGCGAAGTAGGTGGTAGTAAATACAAACCAATTTTTTTATTGGGATTTGCCGAATAAAGCTGGTAGAGTGGAACTTCTTTCCCGGCACTTTCTTTCTGAATTTTTGCTTGTGATTTCAATCTTGAAAACACTTCGGGATTAATTCCTGTTAGATGAGTAAGCGGTGTCTCGGCCAAATCTATCATTTTAGATATGCCGGACTTATTTAATTTCTTTATTTGGCTTTTGGTTATGGTTGCAACTTGGCAAAGGTGGTCCGCTTTTTTTAATAACTCTTCTGCATAATCGGACCATCTGCCAAAATGACTAGAGTCTGCTGGACTTGGACAATTCTCAATACTAAATTCTTCATGGGCTTGTAAGAAACAATTTTTTAAATTTCTATAATAATAAAAATAATCGTTCGTCTTTAAGTGAATGGTGTCACCCGTACCTAGCACAAGGGTGAGATTCTCAGGTCTTCTTCCCTGTATTTCTTCCAAAATTTCCGCATAACAACATAGTTGAATTATAAAGGAAGGTTTAATCGTTTTTTTTAGTTTAGAATCCCAAACCTCATAGTGATAATCCCCAAATTTACTTTCACCCTCTTTTTTCACTAAAAAATCTGCGTAGCCCTTTAGTGGAATTAATTGCAATGCGGCTTGATAAATGATGTCAACTCCAGCCGTCATCGAATCTAATGTCGCTTTGGTTTTGTCAGTTTCTTTTTCTATTTGAGCAACAACTAAATTTTTTTGATAGAAACTTTCTAAAATATTGGCTTCATGCTGGATGCCTTTCTTCTTTAGTGAATCTACCAATTCGTCTTTTTTATCGCATGGCGGTAACGATTCAGGATGGACAAGCGCTAAATGCTCCATCCAGGAGGCGAACGGACTTTCCATAAATAAAGTTAAATCTGTTGGAGTAAAAACAATATTTCGGGATTCTAAGTGCATTAATTACTAACCTTTTAATTCCATAATCTTCTAGTATTCCTATAGGTATAGTATATATTTCAGGCCATCACCTTTACCTTAATTAAATTGGCGCATTGGTATAAATTTCTATATTAGGATTAAACTTGCCCACTTTGAACCATCTCTTCTAACGCTCTAACTTACCCCCGGAATAGAAGACTTCTAGCACATATTCCATCATATTTATCCCAATATTTGTGGATAAGATTGTCATCTGATTTAACACCTCACTAAAAACGTTACCACTGAAAGCTCTATTAATTTTATTTTGCAAGAAATCCAATAATTCATCAGGTTCATCTGCAGTTGGACTTGCTTCTGGATGGGTTAAAATTGCATGCTCAAGCTAAGAAGCAAATGAGCTATTCTGTATAGCGTCATATCAGAAGGAGATAAAATTATTTCTTTAAGAGTCAGTCAAAAGCTATGCGCCTCGAACGTTACCTCAAGACACTTTATAAATCTCAAAAGAAGAACTTGTCCAAAACCCATCTTCTAGTTCACATGCTTTCAAATGAATTTTAAAGACTTTGATTTTAAAAAATGTATACTCTCCAAATTGGAACTATCATATATAGAAAAATTAAATGAACCCCTTATTTACAACTACTAGACTCATCATTTTCGAACCTTCCCTGAGTGATTTTGACAATCTGTACACACTGCAATCAAATTCTGAAGTGATGAATTTTATAGGTAATGGGAAACGCGATAAAAATGAAGTTAAGGTTGGATTAGAAAATGCCATTAATCACTTTCAAAAGCATCAATTTAGTCTTGGCTCAGTTTTTGTAAAAGATTCGCATGAGTTTATCGGTCGTGCAGGATTGATTTATTTCAATTATGATGACAACCAATCGGAGGTTGAAGTCGCTTACGCTTTATTGCCTCAATATTGGGGGAAAGGGTACGCCACAGAGATTACTACGTCTCTAATTCAAGTTGGTTTTCGAAACCTCAAGTTGCAAAAATTAATCGCTGTAGTCCATCCTGGAAATACCTCTTCCCAAAATGTATTAATAAAGTGTGGAATGAGTCATGCAGGAAAAATCAATTATTGGAATAAAGAGATTATGAAATTTGAAATAACTAATAAAGTCTAGCCATCAAATGTATTTATGATATTAAAATGTAAAACGTTGTGAAGATAGTAAGTAAGTAGTGCTCTATAACCACTCTATATTAATTACTCATGTTACGCACGGGACTTGCTGGCTGACTAAAAAGCATTAGAATTCCGCTCTTAATTTTAGGGAGGGAATCCAATGGATATG
>NZ_LNYU01000058.1 GCF_001468135.1 Legionella santicrucis
ACTAAAGACTCTGGGTAAAACATTATATCAATGGAAAGAAGAAGTGGTTAGAATGTGGCGGTTTACTAAAAACAACGGCATTACAGAAAAAACAGGTAATCAACGTAACTTATTGATTTTAAAGGATTAAATTGGTGGGCCCACTAGGACTTGAACCTAGGACCAACGGATTATGAGTCACCTACTTCAAAAATAATCAATTGATTTTATTATAAATTATATCGCAGGTATCCACTACAAATGTCCTACGATGTATAACAGAGTCGTACTCAAATACACAAAATCCCCACAGGGATTTTAATCCTTAGCTAAGATGCATTGAATTCCCATTGGAACAGAAAATTTAAACTCTAAGGGTTAAACTGTTTATCTGATGATTCTTAATTAGGGTAGTTCAGAAGCTCGAATACTCATGTACTTACCACACCTCATCTTTTGCATGGTTTGGAAAGAGGTCTATAATACATGTTGGGGTCGCGACTTGCCTTTCAGTTATAGTCAAATGACAAGACGCGATCCTCTTAAACGAGCCCTAGGATAATTAATGATGGCTGCAGGTTGCACCAAAATTGCGTTTCCTTATATTATAAGCATCTTATAAAAAGCTTACCATAAGCTTAGAGGTTATCTTTTTCATAGGTTTATGCGAGGATAATAGGGGTTTGAAGTCCAATGGTACGAAAACGTACGCTAAGGATCTTCAGTACCCTCCATCAGCTGATTAAATGGTCTCAGCTGTCCTTTCATAATTGAATCACTTAGAGTAAATGAATAGTGGCCAAGAACATTAATAAAACGTACGCTAAAAAAATTAATCATAAGCACATGTTTGGAACTCTTTTTCGATTAAATGTGATCTGTTGTTAGTAAGTTGGCCACTTAAGTTGCCCAATTCTCCTTGAGCTTGGGTTAACATCCAAATAAAAAGAGATTCTAAATTATTTCCAGAATGTTTCGTGATTTCAAAATCATCAAAATATATTTTTGCAGTGTAAGTAAACATTTTAATTCTCGATATAAAGAAGATAAAGGCGCAAATATGAATGCGAACTAGAAAGTATAATATGATGAGGTCGAAAAAAAACGTTTATACACTCTAATTTAATTATAGCACGGATAGATATCCTAATAAGTTTAGGGCTTAAAAAACTTATATATTAAAATAAATAAAACTCCTGCTAAAGCACAAAAAATACTGGCCAATAGTATCCCTAAACGAGCAGCATTGATAAGTTCTTGAGTGAAGGCTAAATTAGCGATAAAAATAGCCATTGTAAACCCAATCCCGGTTAATATACTGCCGCCAGCTAACAAAATCCAATTAAGATCGTTAGGTCGAGTTGCTAACCCCAAAAATACGGCGATAAAACTAAACCCCAAAACACCTAAGGGTTTCCCTAAAATGAAGCCTAAAAATACCACAGCGGTAATCTCATGGGTAAAATCTGCAGAAGATATAGGTATGCCTGCATTAGCTAAGGCAAATAAAGGTAAAACTAGATAGCCAATCCATGGGTGTAAAAAAAACTCCAATCGTTCAACTGGAGAAAGAACTTCACGAGTAGCTACTTCGGTCACGTGAAGTGCTTTGCGATCTTCCGTATCGCCACTCCAGTGCTCTCCAGGTGGATAAGAAACCATATGTTCTAAAATTGTATGTAGTCGTTTATCACTTACCCACGTTTTAGTAGGAGCCATTAATCCTAAAATAACTCCGGTTACCGTGGGATGAATTCCTGATGCATCTATTGCAATCCAAATGAAAGAACCAACAAAAAAATAGGAGCTAATATTTCGAATCCCCAGTATTTTCATTATTTGTATAAAAAACAACCCTAATACCGATATAAAAAGAGCTGTCCAAGAAATGCCGTGACTATACCCGATGGCAACAACCAAAATTGCACCAATATCATCAATAATCGCCAGGGACAACATGAACATACGAAGGCTTTGAGGAATATGTTTACCCAGAAGTGCCAAGCAGCCAATCACAAAAGCGGTATCAGTTGCCATAACCGTACCCCATCCTTTCTGCCCTGGTCCGTCTGATTGGAGCATGAGATAAATTAGAGCAGGTATAAGCATTCCGCCCAAGGCGGCCATAATAGGAAATGCAGCTTTCCTAGGCTCTCGTAGCTCACCTAACACTATTTCTCTTTTCAATTCTAAAGAGACAAAAAAGAAAAACAACGTCATTAAGCCATCATTAATCCATGCATGCATTGAGCGAGAAAATTCGAAATTCCCCACGTGGATTCCCAATGATATTTCCCAAATAGATAAAAAAGAGCTTGACCAAGGAGAGTTTGCAATAATTAATGAAACAATGGTAAATAACAATAATAAGCATGCTGTACTTGTCTCAACACGAATATAGTACGCCAAAGGTTTGGATATCAGATGAATAGGCTCTTTAGGTAATTGTGGATTTAGAGGCACTAATTATAACTCCATTTAATGTGCACTATTATTTTTAGAGTTTTAACATTATAAGAGATTTTATTTTTAATAGGTCATCTAACCTTATCTTGAAGCAGTTTATATACGGTTGATCTGCCAACTCCGATTTGCTTAGCAATTTCTGTTGCACCTATGCCAGAAGTATAAAGTGAAATAATTTTATCTCTGTCTACAGTGCGTTTTCTTCCAAACTTCACTCCTTTGAGTTTAGCATCAATGCGACCTTCATTCGTTCGCTCAAGGATACGTTGACGTTCTGCTTGGGCAACAGCAGCTAAAATGGTTACTACCATTTTTCCCATAGGACCTTCGGTACTGATTCCATCATCGAGGAAACGAATTGATACTCCCATAGCATCAAATTCTTTGATTAATTGAACCATATCCGCAGTGTCTCGTCCGAGCCTATCCAATTTTTTAACCAAAATGACATCACCTTCTTCAACTTTAATACGAAGCGTTTGTAATCCATCACGATCACAATGGCTGCCAGTAGCTTTGTCTGTAAATAGTCGATTTGATTTAACACCAGCCTCCTTCAGATCATTAATTTGAATGTCTAATGATTGCTGACTGGTTGAAACACGAGCATATCCAAAGAGCCGCATAGGTTAAAAATGTCTCCTTAATCGATTTGTAGAAACAATGTCTAATAATAAGATAAAATACGATTTTATAGACAGTTTATGATAAGGTTTTTTGATTGTCTATCAATTTATAATAATATTGTAGACACCTTTTAATTATGTTCTACAAATGATGTTGATATGAGAGAGTGGTATGGCAGTAGATTTTTTAACCGCAGAACAAAAAGCACAATATGGTCAGTATGCAGGTGAACCCAATGAAATTCAGCTTGCGCGCTATTTTCACTTGGATAAAACAGACTTGGCATTTATTGGCTTAAGACGTGGTGAGCACAATCGATTTGGTTTTGCCCTTCAATTAACTTCAGTCCGATTTTTAGGGACATTTCTTATAGATTTGTTACTTATACCCCTTAATGTTCAAATTTTTGTTGCTAATCAATTATCAATCAATGACATCACCATACTAAATAAATATGCCAAACGTGATACAACGAAACGTGAGCATACTGCACTTATCCGAGAATATTATGGGTTTCGAGATTTTGCTGAATGGCCATGGGTATTTCGTTTGAGTCGACTACTTTATGCCAAGGCATGGATAAATAATGAAAGACCAAGTTTGTTATTCGAGTTCTCTATAACATGGCTGATTCAAAACAAAATAGTTTTGCCGGGTGAATCTAGCTTATCCAGATTAATTTCTGAAATCCGAGAAAGATCTGCTCAGAGATTATGGAAACGCCTATCCTTTTTGCCTGCAAACAAAAAATTGAACTTGAAGCCATTCTGCAAGTACCCAAAGGAGAACGCTCGTCTCGCTTTGATTACTATCGAAAAGGGCCTGTAACAATCAGTGCCCTAGCATTTAAAGAGGCAATTAAGCGTTATCTGGAGTTACAGGCTTTTGGATTTAGTAATTTTGATTTTTCTCATATCCCTCCTGCACGATTAAAAAATTTGGCACGTCATACGGGTGTAATTTCTGCAAATAAAATATCAAGGATGCCTGAAAATAAACGAATTGCCACTTTAGTAGCCTTCGTTAGAACCTACGAAACTATAGCTCTTGATGATGCATTAGAGTTGCTAGATCTGCTTATTACAGAAATTTCAGGTAATGCAAAAAAAATTGGCCAGAAAAAAAGATTACGTACATTAAAGGATTTAGATAAGTCTGCCCTGACCTTGGCAAGAGCCTGTGAAATCCTTTTAAATGAAGATACGAATAATACTCGGTTACGTGAATCTATTTTTTCTTCGATATCTAAGGAAAATCTGCTTGAATCAGTTAATGTTATAAATCAATTGGCTCGCCCAATGGATGATAATTTCCATGATGAAATGGTGGATCAATATGGAAAAGTTCGCAGATTCCTTCCTCGGGCACTAAAGAATATAACATTTAAAGCGGCATCAGCAGGAAAAGATACTTTAAAGGCATTAACTTATCTTGCAAGCAAGAGCTCATCACGAAAGAAAACGCTCAAAAATCCACCCGTTGAAATCATTATTCAACCATGGAGGCGGTTGGTTTTTGATAAGGAAGGGAATGTCACACCGAAGCTTGGCTATATCGGTCTTATGGAATTCGATCGCGCTCAAGAAACTATTAGCGAAGGTCACGAAGCGACTCGTCGCATGAAAGTCAATCAGGAAAAGCTTAAGAATAAATCATAATTTCTACTGCACAATTTGTTTATTTATTTTGTATTATTGATTAGTGTAACTTTATCGTTTAGTTACTCTCCACCTTATTAACTAAAGACATATCCATCTGCCCAAGTGTATACAGGTGGTTGAAATGGGCCTTTAAAGCAATCCTTAGTGTTGGATAACAATAATACTCCAACCCATATTCTTTAACGGTTTTCTGTACGATTCTTGCGATTTTAGGATAATGAATGTGACAAATTGTTGGAAAAAAATGATGCTCTATTTGGTAATTTAAACCACCAATAAACCAGGTTAATAGATGGTTATTTGGTGAAAAATCGGAGGTGGTTTTTACTTGATGACTAGCCCAGTCATGTGCAATATTACCACTGTTATCGGGTAATGGATAATCTGTATTTTCAATGACATGTGCGAGCTGAAATACAACCGCTAGAATGATTCCAGTTACAGCATGCATGACGATAAATCCTATTATCCACTGAAAAATATTAATATTTAGAATCATCATCGGTATAACAAGCATATAACCATAGTAAATAGCCTTTGAAATGATTAAAAACCTCAGCTCTTTCGTATATTGAGCTTTTGACTTAATTAGGCCCATTGAAAAATATCGCTTTAGTTGGGCAAATTCTTTATGTAACACCCATATGAGAGTCGTCAAAGCGTACAAGAAAATGGCGTATAGGTGCTGAAATCTAAATATAGATTTTTGTTTATCATGTGGACAAAAACGCATAAACCCATAAGGGTTTAAATCCTCATCAACGTCATGAATATTTGTGAATCTATGATGAAGAACGTTATGCTGTAGCCGCCAGCATATTGGATTACCACCTATTATCAGCACATATATTAAAGTACCCCACCATTTATTAATCTTTGGTGAGGAAGAAAACGATCCATGGATGCAGTCATGCATTACCCCCATACCTAAGCCCGCTATAGCTACTCCCATCGTTGCGGCAAGTAGAAGCATTGATATGGAATTAAGGTTATATGTTAATAAAATACCATATGGGATAAATAGCAAAGCCAACAAAACAACACTTTTTATGACTATTGTTTTACCACCATATTTAGAGATACCTAAACGGCTAAAATAGTCATTTACTCTTTCTCTAAGTACACTATGCAGGTCTGCTTTAGGGAATTGAATCATAGTTTAACACTTATATTTTGACGAACGATTTCATTTGAACCAGTTTTTACCTGAGTGTCAACATATTTAATAAAGATAGAGTATTGCTCTTTACCATCGGTTTTGGTTACCTCGAAAATTCTCTTTTTTTCTTGCTGTGCTGACCCGGATAGTTCTTTCTTTTAGTTCCTTTCCATCCATATTTAAAGCTTTTACGGCACTTGAATTGGATGAAAAAGTAATAAATGCAAAGCCTTTTGATTCACCAGTATATCTATCAATGATGATTTTAATATCATCAATAGAACCAAATTCTGAAAATGCCTCTCTGAGCTCTGTTTCAGTTGTACACGATGATAAAGAACCGACATGTATTTTATTTTGTTTCATAATAACACCTTATGATTATTGGAATGATGAAAGGTGATGAAAATCCTATCCTAAACATATTCAGGGTTGTTTTTAGCATTAGCCTTTACGGTGGTTAAGAAGGTTTGACGGCCTTGTTTATCAGAGTATGAATTAATTCCAATTAACTTTTGATTACATGAATTGCATAATCTATAGCAGATAAACTTTCCTTCGTTCGTTTTGTATTGTCCTTGTAAGGAAAAACTATCAGAAGTTTGTAAACAGTAATGGCATATTTTAGGGCTCATAATATTCCTACCTTAACAGTCAGCTTCGATTCAAAATGACTAAAAGGTAAGTGATTGCCTCATAATTATTAAAATTGAATCACATGTAATAGGCAAGTAAAAAAGAAAGGTGGATACAAAAATTTTCATCCACTTGGTTTAATTATATCATAATTCTAATATAAATAGTATTTGTCAATGAGTAAAAGGGGCATCTGCTGAAAATCTGAATTGTCCGGATGAAGTGCTGAAGCGACAATTTCTGAAGTCGAGTTGCATCGAATACTTAAAAAAGAAAAATGCAAACAATACGCCTTCCTTAAAACTATTATATGAGCTAGCAGACTAATTGCGGCCAAAATAATGTTAAATTTCAATTTAAAAAAATTACGCAAAACCCATTTTTGAAACCATTGTAAAGACCTCCCTCAGTATAAATATAATTTGCTATATTCAAATATAGGTGTTAACGTGCTTCTATGGCTTGAGAGAAGGCCGGTTTTGCACATTACTAATTCCACGTTGTTTACCTAATTTACGCGCTATTATCAATAAAACTATCTTTTTCATCTTCCTAAACAGCTTAATATTTAAGCATATTTATAATTTTTTTCAGGTATATATTATGTCAAAAACAACAACTGGTACGGTTAAATGGTTTAATGAGTCTAAAGGTTTTGGTTTTATTGAACAAAGTACGGGGCCAGATGTTTTCGCCCATTTTAGCTTTATAGTAAGTAGTGGCTTTAAAACATTAACAGAAGGTCAACGTGTAGAGTTCGTCGTAACTCAAGGTCAAAAAGGCCCTCAAGCTGAACAAATCGTTTGCTTATAATTTTTTATAGTAACAAGCAACCTAGTGTCGTGAGCCCCGATGAAAAACGGGGCTTTAAACGATTTACTTTCGCACAAAATTTCTTTTCATCACCTCTTAATCCAATAGCAATGAGTTGAGTATTTTTTGTGTGATAGTCATTTTATTGGGGTTACTGTATGGCTATTATGAATCTATGTTAGAAAGAAAATCTATTGAAACTGTTATCTAACTATTCATTATTATCTTAAATTTTATTTGTATATATTTATTTTTAGCCAGTTTAGTCACTCCATCCTATAAGTACAAGGATAATATTATGTCAAATATAAAGACAGGAACTGTTAAGTGGTTTAGCAAATCGAAAGGTTTTGGTTTTATTGAGCAGGACTCAGGAACAGACGTATTTGCTCACTTTTCATCGATCATAACCGATGGTTTTAAAACTCTTATTGAGGGGCAGAAAGTAGAGTTTGTTGTAATCGCTGGAGATAAAGGGCCTCAAGCAGATAATATAGTTATAAGAAATTCATTAAGTAGTCCTAGCTATCCTTCTGCCAATGGGAGCTACTTCTCTAGGGCTCAAATGTATTTAAGACGACTTTTCAATATGTCTAACTAATAGCAACCTAATCGCTATTTTTAAAAAATAGAAATGCTGTGCGCAATTTACGCTTGCGCATAGAAGAAGTTAGAAAATAGATTTATCGATGAGTGAAAGGGCTGAAGGCCTCGAATTACTAATCTCGGCCACGACTGATATTTTAAAAGGTTGTTGAAATGCGTTTGTTTTTGCAGATTCTTTTCTAACCATATTCAGTTCAGGTTGAAGCTTGAATTATAATTTATAAGAAGCATAGAACCAATAGTCCGCTGCTTCTAGTAATTAATCATCATATAAAACAATAGGTTATTTATCTTCAAATAATTGGTGATGTAATTTTTGTGGGGAATATTCCCACAAAATCTCTGCCATTTATTTAGGGAAATTAGATATGTTATGTTTTAACTTATTGAATTGAAACAATTTTGTTGGTGGGCCCACTAGGACTTGAACCTAGGACCAACGGATTATGAGTCTGTAAAATACGGGTTTTAGCACGTTTTATCAAATTTTAAATTCTTTCAAAAACCTGTTAAAATCAACGTTTATAAGCCATAATTTGCCATATTGAAATTTATTTGGTTTTAAATAAAGTGTCTACATGGCGTCTACATGGAATTTTAGAGGTGTATTATGGCGGAAGCTGAAAAGGGTATTAAGCAGGCCTCATTAAATATCTATAACAAATCAGCATAAGCATCATAATTAAAATTGATTGTTGAAACAGTCCTCCCTTCATGAAAG
>NZ_LNYU01000059.1 GCF_001468135.1 Legionella santicrucis
ATTGATAAATTATGTATTTCTTTTCACAAGGTCCGCACTTTATACACTTTGAAATAGATGAAATAGTGATCCTTCCCGATCATTTCCACGTATTGCTGACTTTACCGAAGGATGATGGAGATTATTCTTTGCGATTGCGATTAATCAAAAGGATATTTCTCACAACAAATAGCACCCAAAGAATATGTTAATCCTGTTAGGGAGAAAAAAAGTGAAAGAGGTATATGGCAGCGCAGATTTTGGGAGCATCTTATCCGTGATGCAAAAGATTACCAGCATCATTCCAATTATATTCATCATAACCCTGTAAAGCACAGCTATGTGAAGAACGCCTCAGATTGGCTCTACTCAAGCATTCATCGTTCGATAAGAACAGGAATTTTGCCTGAAAATTAGGCTTATGGGGATGATTTTAATGAGGAGTCTTTGGAGAGTAAGTTATTGTTGGGTCTCGACCCAACCTAATTGTTGTATGATCGTTTCAAGTAATTTTATTGAGCTAGCGGGATCTGCGCTGGCACTTGTTTCTATTCGACAATATTTTTAAATTTATTTTTTAATCATTTAGTGTTTTATTCTTAATAAGTTATGTTAAGAATACTCCATTTATGCCCAAAAAAGAATTATGGTAGAAAAGTTGGGTCTTGTCCCAACCTTGCTATTAATTTGGAATATTTCTATAGGACATCTCTTCTCGGTGTGCTTCAACATTAGACGATTGCACTGATTTTTCCGGAGAGAAAAAAAATTGCTTTGAATTATATTGGTATCCTTCTTCCTGCGTTGGCGAAATATATTTTTTCTTGTATGCTTTTATTCTTTCATCCAAGGATAGTTCTTCTTTCGGCTTATTCTGTTGTTCTTCAAGTTTTTGTGGTTCTTTTGTTTGCTTTGGTTCTTCCTGCGTTGGCGAAATATATTTTTTCTTGTATGCTTTTATTCTTTCATCCAAGGATAGTTCTTCTTTCGGCTTATTCTGTTGTTCTTCAAGTTTTTGTGGTTCTTTTGTTTGCTCTGGTTCTTCTTGCGTTGGCGAAATATATTGTTTCTTGTATGCTTTTATTCTTTCTTCCAAGGATAGTTCTTCTTTCGGCTTATTCTGTTGTTCTTTTGTTTGTTTGACTTGATCTGAGTTTTTTGTAGAAAGTTGTTGTTGGTATCCTGCATCCTGTGATTTTTTTTGCAAACATAAATCCAAATTTTTTAATAATTTTGATGCTTCTTCTTTATTCTCTTTTAAAATTTTTGGATGAGGTCTATTTATAAAATGCGACATGTGCCCATATTGTTCTTCAGTTGCTAAAGCTATACTATTAGCCTGTTGCCGTAGCGTTAACTTATAAAACTTCTCAAGACCAGACGATGCTTTCCAACCCCAAGCGTTTACTGGATTAATAACTTTCTGTATTGGATCAAGATAAAATACTTGTTTAGATGTATCATTTTTTATGACAATCAATGCATCACTTCCTTTCAACTGTGCTTGATATTTTTTGAGCAAAATTTGATAATTTATATCGGATTTATTCTCAACAACAATGATGTTTAAATCGCCATGGTAATTCCCTTCAACCGAAACATTTGTATCTACCCCAAACCAATGAAAAAATAGGTTGTTTCTATTCAATAGATTTAAAGGGAGTACGCGCCACCTCTCGAACATCTCTTTTTCAAAACGATTGGGGCCTACTCCTGGGAGCCGGCTTTTTGTCTCTTGTAATGATAGTCCTTCTGATATTAGTTCTTTTGATAATAGATCTATTTCTGTACAACCCCATTCGTAATTAGAACATTGCCACCCTTTGATAATAAAAATTGGGATAAGAGAGTTTTTTACTTTCTTAACTTGGGTATTAAGTTCATCCACTTTAACTTGAACCTCTTCCCAATGATATTTTATGGAGTCGCTAGATGTGAATAAAATAGCATCTGCTTGGCTAATATCCGTGACCACTTGAATATCATCGGAGGCAAAGCCATTCTCAAAAGCAAATTTCTGTAGGTACTGTGCTATATCTCTCATAACAGTTCCTTCAAGGTATATTTTTACCGGCTTTTTTGACTCTATGATGGTGTTTGGCATTTTTTTCCTCAATAACTGTAAAAAGAAGTTTGAGAAAAAAAGTAAGAGAAGGGTGGTTCGCTCGTCTTTGAATATCAAATTCAATGGACTTCTTTACATTAGTTTTTACTACTAATGTGTTCGGCTCATTAAATTTTTTCTCATCGACAAACCCGTTTATTGATTAAAACTAGGAAAATTCCAGTCCTCCCTTAATCCTTTTGGAGAAGATATGTCAGAGTAGTGTCTTTGAATTAATGATCACTATCTGGGTATTAATTGTACACTTTGAGCTTTTGTTTGTCAAGAAATATAGAAGCGACAAATAACTTGTCCGGAATTTTAGCATATAAGTTGCGTTTTTTTTAATACATTCACTCAATTAAAAACAGAAAATGTTGGGTCGCGACCCAACATTTGATTCCAACACCTAAACACATTTCTCCAAAGTTTCTTAATTAAAATATTTATCACATTGTAAAATCACAAAAGAAAGGTATAACATTCCTCAAAATGGAATGTAAACCAAGTTCAATATAATGCGCTATCGAAGAGTAATAATTCCTG
>NZ_LNYU01000060.1 GCF_001468135.1 Legionella santicrucis
CAATTGCTAAATCCATACATCACCTTAAAAGAGGTGATTTGATCATGTTTCTTTGGGATAAACAAGATGTGTAGAAGATTCAGCCCAAATGTAGGGGCACTTTAATCGGATTATAGTAATCTAACTCATTGATTCCCCAATCAAAAGAGGATTAAAGTGCCGAGAAAAGATATTATCCTAAATTTACCTGGCTATTCAATAGTCAAAACCCGGTAAAACGCTTATCCCAAACCAGAGCCTGGTATCGGGTTGAGCGTCGTCAAAGTTTTATTAAAGCCCATGAATTGGCGGCTTGGTACCTTGGTGTACAACAATTACAAAATGAAGTTTTACGAGATTATTTATTGTTAATCATACTTACGGAATTGCGCCGACAGGAAGCCGCAACTTTACGCTGGGATCAAGTTGATCTCAACGCTAAAAACGCTAGCTGTACTCGATACCAAAAATCATGAATCCCATACACTTCCTCTTTCCTGTTATCTTTATGAGTTGCTATTATCGCGCAGCCAAAACAGAATCAATGAGTATGTTTTCCCTGGTAAAGGAGCAGCAGGCCATATAATCGAACCGCGTAAGCAAATGACCAATGTTACCAAGCTCTCAGGGATTCATTTTACGGTTCATGATTTAAGGCGAACGTTTATTACTATAGCTGAAGGACTAGACATTTCTGCATATGCATTAAAACGATTAATGAATCATAAAATGAGTGGTGATATTACCGCAGGTTACATTGTGACGGACGTGGAGCGGCTCAGAAGGCCGATGCAGCAGATTACCGATTATTTTTTGAAGTGTATGAGTGTCCAACCATCTGCCACAGTATTAGAAATCCAACTTCAACAAGGAGAGGCTCATGCGAAACAGCCTGTTTCGCAATTGCCTTAGGGGCGCATTGTGCGTATTAATGCAGATGATTCAAGAGAATTCTGTGGGAGCATGGCATGCTGGAAAATTATAAAAAATGGCTGTTTTCGGATCATTGTAGAGATGTAAGTCGAGAGTCATTTGACGCTATTCTATCTCCAGTAAGGTGACGTTAAGAAAATTAAGAAATCTATAATGCCTATATAAAACAGAAAGTGAGGCCTAGGGACAAATGGAAAATCTATGCTATTTATATGACTTATTAACTCATGTTACGCACACTCAGTTTTAAGCGGTCATATTTTTGAGCTCCTGCCAAGCAATTTGGTTTGCTCTAACAATGAGTTT
>NZ_LNYU01000061.1:0-4842 GCF_001468135.1 Legionella santicrucis
CATATCCATTGGATTCCCTCCCTAAAATTAAGAGCGGAATTCTAATGCTTTTTAGTCAGCCAGCAAGTCCCGTGCGTAACATGAGTGAGTATGTAAAATACTGCGAAGAAAAACGATGCATTGGTAAATATTGTATCAATGAACGAATGAGGCAGGTTGGTATTCTTCTGGATTTTGTTACAAGACAAGGAGTCCAGAATTTTGAGCAAATCGAACCACAACATTTATCTGCTTTTATTGGCTCACTATGGCGATTTAGCAACAAAACTGTTTCTAGGATTGTGTCGGATATTAGACAATTCTTAAGGTATTTATTTCTACGTGATATTATTACACGAGATATAAGCAAAGCACTCCCTGCTGTTCATGTTCCACGCGATGCCAAAATTCCCTCCACCTGGGATCGAGACCTAGTAGTTAAATTATTATCAGCTGTGGATCGCAGTTCTCCAAAAGGCAAAAGAGACTACGCCATTCTTTTGTTGGCTTGTCGATTAGGATTACGAACGGGCGATATCCGCGATTTAACTTTAGACCAAATTGATTGGGAAAAAGAAACTTTGTCCCTCACTCAATCTAAAACAAAACAACCATTAATCTTGCCTTTGACGGAGGAAGTAGGAAATGCGCTGATTGATTATATTCGATTTGGAAGACCTAAAACTCATTATCGAGAGATATTTTTACGATTAAGTCCCACTCATGTTCCTTTTAGTAAAGGTAATCATTTATACCAGGTTGTCAAATATTGGCGAGATTTAGCTGGTATTCAGTTTAGAAGGAAGCAACATCAAGGATTACATTCATTGAGACATAGTTTAGCGACTTTTCTCTTGGAGCAAGGTACTCCATTCCCTGTCATTTCTAATATCTTAGGCCATTCATCAATGACAAGTACGATGATTTACGCCAAATCCAGTGTCGAAATGTTACGCGAAGTAGCCATATCTTTAGAGGAGACAAGCCATGTTCAACTCAACTGATGATATTGACTATCAGAGTCCTATTGCGTTACTGATTAAACAATTTATCCAAGAAAAGCGCGCTTGTGGTCGTCAATACAAAGAAGCCCCCAAACTATTAAAGCAATTTGATCATTTTCTCTGTCAAAAAACACTTAAAGAAATAGCCTTGCCTGAGAGTTTGGTGTTGTGTTGGTTGGAGAAATTTCCAAAAGAGCAAGCCTCAACCCATCAGCGTCGTATTGGTTTGGTACGTCAACTGGGCAAGATGATGATTCGACTGGGTTATCCTGCTTATATAGTACCTGCCCCGTTTGGTTCACCAAGAAACCATACGTTCTTGCCCTATATTTTTACACGAGAAGAAATCAGCAAATTGATTCATGCAGCAGATCAAATCAAGCCATCTGCAAAAACACCATGGCGACATCTTGTAATGCCAGAAATTTTTCGATTGCTATACAGCTGTGGTTTTCGAGTAAGTGAAGTATTAAATTTGCGCCTAGGTGATGTAGATTTATCCCAAGGTGTCATTACAGTTCGAAAAGCAAAGCATGATAAAGATCGATTAGTGCCACCAGCACTGAATATGGTTGAACGATTGCGCATTTATTCTGAACAAATAGCCAGTATCTTATTAGAAAAGCAAACAGATGAGTCGTTCTTTTTTCCTTCGTCAGAACAAACAGCCTGGAGCATATCAGTGATTTATTTTCAATTTCGAATGCTTTTGTATCAATGCGGTATACCACATGCTGGACGAGGTAAGGGTCCCAGAGTTCACGATCTACGTCACACATTTGCTGTGCATCGGCTTATACAATGGTATGAGGAAGGTGCTGATCTAAATGCGAAATTACCTTTATTAGTTGCCTATCTCGGTCATCAAGATTTTACAGGGACGCAAAAGTATCTGCATTTAACTGCAGAGCTATTTCCTAATTTGACTGAACGTATGAACAAACAATTTGGTGGTGTTATACCGCACTGGAGATAATCATGAAACCTACAAATTTGTCCATTCATTTAACCCATTTTTTAACTGACTATATTGTTGGCAAACGTAACTTAAGCCCCAATCCGGTTAAAGCTTATCGGGATGTATTTATTTTACTCTTGCAATTTTGCAGAGATATCAAAGGGATTCCATTAGAAAAACTGAGTCTTGAACATATTGATATTATTTTAGTTGAATCCTTCCTGGAGTATCTTGAACAGCAACGCCATTGTAAAACTTATACAGTAAATCATCGTTTGACGACACTACATGCTTTCTTCCGCTATCTTCAAGCAGAATCACCTGAGCATTTATTTCAATGCCAAAAAATTTTATCAATACCATTACGGCGATTTGTCCGTAAAACAGTTGAATATCTTTCTAAAGAGCACCTGGCTGCACTACTGGCTCAACCTGATTTAAACACTCAAGAAGGTCGTCGGGATATAGTGTTATTGAGCGTACTCTATGATACAGGCGCTCGTGTACAGGAATTAATTGATATGTCTGTCGGTGATCTGAGATTGAAGAATCCTGCTCAACTCCGTATTTTTGGTAAAGGCAGAAAAGTACGTATCGTGCCATTGATGCAAAATACAGTAGAGCTTTTGCAAAATTATTTGCAGGAACGTCAGCTAATCACGCCTGATAAATTTTCACATCCATTGTTTACAAGTCACCATGATAACCGGTTATCACGTTCAGGAGTGCGTTATATCTTCCAGAAATATGCACAGCAAGTATGGCAACAACATTCTGAGTTTAATCAGTCAATCAGTCCACATAGTATGCGGCATACTAAAGGGATGCATTTGTTACAAGCCGGCATCTCACTGGATATTATTCGTGACTTCTTAGGTCACGTAGATATAAAAACCACAGAAATTTATGCCAAAGCAAACCTTGAAATGAAACGGGCTGCTCTTGAGAAGGTATCTCCAGCTCCAACACCTCAATTACCATCATGGAAGGAAAATAAGTCATTGCTAAAGTGGTTGCAATCATTATAAATCTAATCACACTAACATAGTTGTATTCAACAACTCTTGATTATTAAAATTATTATGTGCAGTGATTTTGAGAGTAAGTCTTGAAAAATAATGGAAAAGTAGTAGTACTGCACATAATATTCTACTAACCACAATAAGTTTTATGCGCTGCAACACATAAAATATATCTTGGGTAAAGACCCATTGGAACTATCATGCAAAAATGGTAGTCATCGCCTCAATGGGGATAAGGACAGATCTTTACTTTTCCCCCTTCCTTTATGAACAAGAAGCAAAAAACAAGATCTGCCCCCTTATCCCAGATTTCCTTCAATCCGCAACTTAAATGGAGAATAGCCTTTGAAAAAATGACCCTGTTTTAATGTTACCTTCTGGCTCGGCCTATTTGCGTTATACTAATATTATTATGAATATTAAAAAACGCCATCATTACTTGCCAAAAGTCTATTTGGAAGGATTTCCTAATCAAGAGGATGGAAGAATATGGACATATGATAAATTTAACCCATACAATCCTTGGTCTTCTAGTATTACTAATACCGCGTTTACAAATAAATTATATCATGTAAAAGATAGCGAACAAAATATAGACATAGTTGAGAATTATTTTGCAAATAATATCGAAGGTCCGGCTGCAACCCCATTGAAAATATTGCGAGAACAAAAATTTCCAGAGCTAGAAGGACGAAAAGCTTTGGCCGCCTTTTTCAGCCTCTTGATTGTTAGAACACCGGGATATCTTAAGCATATTGAGCAACAACACAGTCGTGATTTAACCCAGCAGTTAATGATAACTGCGAAGAATAAAGAATATTTCCATCAAACTTATAAAAAAGCAGGGATTAGAGAAAGCTATGACATAATTGAAAAAGATCGATTATCAATATTGAATGGAGAAGTCTCCGTAGCACTTCATAAAAATAGAATATTAGATATTATGTTAAAAATGAGCTTAACTATTGAAACATGTTTTTTAAATATGCATTGGGCTCTTATAAAAACCAATGAAGAATATCCATTTATTACCTCAGATAATCCATTTTTTTTAAATAATCCTAATATCTCACAAAATAGCTTTTATAAACCAGGTTTAGGTATGCCTGGGTCATGCGCATTTATACCTATTTCATCCTATCTGACACTAATGATGGTAAAACAAAAAGATTTTATTGATGAGCAAATTTTTAGTGTCGACCAAGAGCGGTACGATAGCAATGGAAATAAAATTAATATACCGCAGATAGTAGAAATGTTGAATGATGCTTTAGCTTTAAATTGTTATAAGTATATTTATTATTTTAAAAACTGCGATAAAATTAAAAAAATTTTAAAAACCCAATCCAGAATGGCCTAACTTTGATTTTCCATAGTAGTTCTAATAAGCTGCTTATATTCTTCTTCTATCAATGTTTTCCTAGCCACCGGATCAATGGGGTCAAATAGAGAACAAAATTGATAAACAGGCTAGAACAATTATCAGTCGTTAACTTGTTCACTCATGTATAAATATCACCAGAACTTATTTAGGTTAACAGGACTAATTATGTTACACCTCGCTAACAGAAACAGAATTAGCTGCTTTATATTTATCAAGCATTTCATTCTATAGTAGTTGAATATTAGATCTCGAAATAGGAATATTAATTGTATGACTGGATAAAAACCCAGCGAGATCACATGCATTGAAAATAACCCATCAAAATACTCCTTAATATCTCATGTTACGCACGGGACTTGCTGGCTGACTAAAAAGCATTAGAATTCCGCTCTTAATTTTAGGGAGGAAATCCAATGGATATGCTTGATCTTTATAGTGATTATTTGATATTCCAAAACAAATATGCGACAGCAACAGGGTTGTCTGATTTAGTTG
>NZ_LNYU01000061.1:4852-7137 GCF_001468135.1 Legionella santicrucis
GGTTTTGCGAACGTTGCTCTATATTATGTTTTGTTAACTTCAGATCATAGATAAATAAATCAACGTAAAATTCACCATAAGAAGGTAGTTAATAAACCAAGCAAATTAAAATTAATTCGTATTGAATCAATGAAGAATATTAGCTAGTTATTAAATCCAGCTACTTTTAGGGTCTGGAAGAACTGTTAATAAGTAGGCCTTTTGTTATAAGGTGTTGTGTATCAAAAACTATGCTAATGTGCTTTAAAGATCCGACTCTAAATACATAAGGTTTCGAACTTAAGGACTTAACATTCCTATAAATTGCAATTCTTAACTCTTGTTGCCATTTATAAGAATCCAATTTTCTAAAAAAACCTAATCGACCATTATAATTAGCGGAGACATAATCTATATGACGGAAATAAAAAGGCTCATTAGGAATTTGAATAATTTTCTTTTTACTTTCAAATCCTTTTTTAATTTTTAAAAAAAATTTTGGTACATCATAAATAATTACTGCTTTATCTCCGAAGGTTGAAAATCTCGAATCTAATAAAAACTGATTATTTCCTTCTGATAAATTTTCTAAAGAAAATCCACTCATAGAGAATAAATTTGTATTTTCTATGTAATTATTATGAAAATTTGCTCTACCAATCAATCCACCTATGGGGATAAAAATGCCATTTTTATCTTTGATTTGTAAGGAAATATCTTCACTTCTATAGCTAGCGTCAATTCCTTCGAGTACATCACCTCGTATTGTTTTTTCTTCTAAACGTCTAAAGTATTCAAATGGTTTCATATATAAATTACCATTTAAGATACCTTCTACGTATTCTGCATTACATACCTTAATTAATATACGAACATCAATAGGATCCTCAGGATAAACGTTCATACTCAAGGGAGCTAGATTAGACATAGAATCTCGTATTAAATTAATATTTCTTATTTATGATTAACTTAGCAACTATTTCTTAATCATAGTATAAACACATGAATTTTACTTATCTAACACCTCTATTAAATTGTTTTTAACCCCAGTAGATGCTGCCTATTAACAATTTAATACAGAAAAAAAATGTGTTTGTGGGACTAATTTGTCATTTGAGACCTATCATTTTTCCGCCACTACTCTAGCTTCATACCAATCCCAAAGCTCCTCAAGACTATCTGTTTTTGGAGGCACATAGCTAGGGATAAACTCACCATTAAATTTCTCAGCAACGTAGGCCTCTCCAGAGCGCCTCGGATGTCTTAAAGCAAAGCAATCAAAGATATCTTCATAAACACGACTATGATGGGAAAATATAAATTCCCTCCAATTGGATTTTATCGATTCTTTATCGCAGCCTTTTCTATCAATAATTTCAACTAAATCAAACGGCTGTTTCTCATTTTGTTCACGCCATCCATTAAATATTTTTTCTTTGGCTGAAATATCCGATTTGGGAGCACTATATCCATATATTGATAAAAGATAAGAATCTTTAAGAAAAAACTGTAAAGTTGACCATTGGGTATTTATATAACGATCTTCATCGTAGTTTTTCTTTTGGATGGGATACAACAAATTGCTAGGTAGCAGTTTCTCATTGCAATTTGGACAAAAACATCCTTTTCTAGAAGCTAGTAAACAAGTATTACAATAATATGATTCTACATTTCCATGTAGAAAAAGAATCCTGGGGAGTTTATTTTTATACTTTTTATCATTACGAAGATAAGCTTGAACTAAGAAAGGGTCCCAGTTGAATGTTGCCAAAACATCTTTTGGTCTAAGAGATAACAGCAAATAGTCATAAATGCAGACTTCATCTTTTATTCTCAAATCTGAAAAGTATTCCTTTATTTTGATTTCTATTTTTTCTTTTTGCTCCTTGTATTTTTCAATTTGGCATAATTTGGAATAAATAATTTCAAAGTCATTTTCAGTAGAAAACTCAGTTGGTACTAAATCAGCAATACCTAGTATATTAATAAAATTTTGCATTGAGGGAAGAGTTTTTTTATTTTTATCCCCTTCAGGAAATGAAGCGATACTGACCCCAGCCCCAAGAATAAAAACATGAGCTTTCTCCACAGTGACTTCAAGTATTTCATTAAATTCATTCATAAAAAACTACCTACTGATTAATGTATTTGTACAGTGTAGTCTTTCCTACACCTACCATCTTACAAATTGATAGTATTGAATGCTTTTTATTAGCATCTCATGTTACGCACGGGACTTGCTGGCTGACTAAAAAGCATTAGAATTCCGCTCTTAATTTTAGGGAGGGAATCCAATGGATATGCTT
>NZ_LNYU01000062.1 GCF_001468135.1 Legionella santicrucis
CTGCTCATATGGCAGGTGAAGCCAGCGAAATCGCGATAACGGCGATTAACAATAATATGGTCGTCACGGCTTGCCGCAATGGAAGCGGCGGACTCCTGCTCATTTGTTGGGGGGTCGGTGCCGACGGATCGTTCACGCGACTTGGTGACAGCAACCCAAGTGGTCAACCCCCGCAAGCGGGAGAGGTTAGCCTCGTGACCATCGCGAATGTCGGCAACAATATTGTTGTAACCGCGGTCAAGAATGGCAGCGACAATCTTGAGTTAATTGGCTGGAGAATCTCTAATGATGGCAAGACAATCCATCGTCAGAACCCTGTTGGAGCGACAGCAGGTACGGTTGGCGAAATCGCCCTGACCCCATTTAGCGATTCTGAGACTGGTCAAACAGGCGTCATCACGGCTGTGCAAAATGGTTCTGGGAATCTAGAGCTCATTGCGTGGATGGTGCTCGATCAAGGGATGGGCTTTCAACGATTAGGGGACACCAGCACATTGCCTTCGGGCCAGCGTCCCGGCACTGCCAGTCATATTTCAATTAGCCCCTCTGGAAACGCAGCCAATACTTTCTTGACGACAATGCGACGGGGCAGCGGCGATTTAGAGTTGATAGCCTTCAGTTTGGGTCGCAACGGCGGCTTTACACGTGAAGGCGATCTCGGTCAGAGCCAAGGCACCGACGTTACCGAAACGGCCTTGACCAGTTTCTTTGGTCGAGACGTCAGTGCCACGCGCAAGGCGGATTTTTTGAACGTGTCCGTATGGGAAGTCTCGACGCTTAATAAAACCCAAGTCACAAATACGGCAGCCATCAATCAGTGGTTCGCGTCAGCGTTGGCTGATCCTAGTCGCGCAGACAGGCTTAAAGGTGACTGGATAAGGCTGATGAAGGCGGAACTTCCCTTGTCCGAACATCAGAAAGAGAGTCTTGCCCTGATCCCAGAACATCACGCGAAAGAACTCAAAGCCGCCATCGCAATGGTTGTTGAGAAGGGTGGTACGATCCATTTGGATCGCAAATCGGAGAACAGCCCTGGAACTCTTGTCGTGCAACCGACTGTGACAGGCACACACACAGCGGACTTGTCTATCAACGTCTTCCACTGCACCTTCGATGCTAATTGTCGACATTGGCATTGTGGATGGGGGCCAGCGAGAAGGTGAGCCTGTCGATAGGGGGTTCTGGTCGGAAATAACGACTTTAAATGGCGCGCTCAGAGGGACTAGAACCCCCGACACCTTGGTTCGAAGCCAAGTTTATCAAGAACAAATCATAATAAAATCAGCGGCTTGCGATGTAACAAATTTAGCAGTTACTGCCTAGAACTGCTTGAAACAATTGGGGTTATATTACACTTTGTTACAAATCTGCTACAGTAAATTCTTATAGCTTTCCTGTTCAATAAAGCTGACTAACTCTTTTTCTGTTGGTAATACAGTCTTATATTTAGAGGCGAAAATTTGCTTACTCTCTTTGAGTACTGAATATTTAACCATTGTTTCGTCTTTGTCTGCACAAAGGATCATCATTTCCGCGTTTTAATTCATCAAAGATTCGCACGTACATATCCATTTGACCGATATTCTCATGAATGAGTTTTTCTGTTTTCAAGTCAATAACAACAAAGCATTTTAAAAGATAGTTATAGAAAACTAAGTCAATATAGAAATGTGATGTTTCAGTGCTGACGCGCATTTGACGTGCAACAAATGAAAACCCTTTACCCAACTTTAAAAGGAATTTTTGTAAATGTTCTATGATGTTTGACTCTAAAAGACTTTCTTGGCCTCTTAAATCTTGCGCACAGAATAATACTTATCGTTGAATTCCATGCTTTTGCTCGCGAAAAATACTTCTTCAGTTTTCCTATTGTCTTCTAGGGTTATACACATACTATTTTTTAGCTCGCAGCATCTAGTTTAATTTGTTATATTCCAATACCTATAAAATAAGGAAGAAATTTTAAATGCCAGATAAATTACGTGGAAAAGTAAAATGGTTTAATGAGAGCAAAGGTTTTGGCTTTATTGAAAGTAATGGAAAAGATTATTTTGTGCACTTTAGTGCAATTCAATCGACTGGTTTCAAAACTCTTTCCGAAGGTACCAGTGTTTTGTTTAATGCAGTAAAAGGACAAAAAGGGCCTCAGGCAGAAGATGTTGAAATCGTTTGATATTTTGAGAATATCTTTTATTCAAAGAATCTTCAGAGCAAATTAGCTATTTATTTTTATTTGATGCAGCCGAGTTGAATAGTCTGTATCTTCTTCTGGAAGTTCCATAAGCAAACTTGTTGCTAGCAACCAGGCTTGCTATTTAATCTGCAGATTCATTTACTAAAATCATGAGCTCATTTGGTAGTAACTCTAATTTTTCGATAGCATACTTTCACATATATCCCTATGGATAACCTGAATAAAACGTTTGCTAAATCAAGTTTTCATTTGCAGTAAAGGCAATGGTTAGCCAACGTTGCGGCGTATCTTCTCCAATAGCCAACGCAATTTCATTACGAATTTCATCCAAGGTTTCAATGCTCGATATTGGGTAATCCATAGGTACTACAATATGTATTTCAATAAATTGAGCTCGTCCTATTTTTGCAACGTAGCTTGTATAAGTTTTGAAATCACGTTGTTTGGTAAGCTCATCTAAAAATGCTCTTATTTTTTCATCAAGATCCAAGGGTGCCATGCGAAATATGTCTCGTGTGGCATCACGGACTGCGGTCATAGGCACAAAAATCAAACAAGCAGTAAGAATCGCTAAAATAAGGGGATCAATGTAGGGGGTAAAATATCCGTAAGCCCCACCCTGCAACAAAGTCGCGATACCAAATGCCAATAGGAGAGAGGAGGAAATCAAAGCAGACATTAACCAACTTTGAATGTCTAATCGCAAGAATTCAGACTTAATTTTGCGGTTTTTTTTAATCAAATAAAAATACATGCCGGTTGATAAAAAAAATACTAAAAGAGCAAACACAAATGCCCAATCAAAATTCAGTTCATGTCCACCAGACATTAAACTACCAATTGCATTTATCATCGCATAAGTACAAAGAAGTATTAGGATACTACCATTCAAAACAAGAACCATAGGTTCAATATGCCAGTAACCATATTGAAATCTCCGATTCCCTTTACTTGTTAAAAGACGGGCAACAAAAAAGGCGAGGATTGATATAACGGTATCCACCATATTAAACATACCGTCAAAGACGATAGCCAATGAACCCGACAATAGCCCAAATAAAATACCTACCACTGCTAAGAGAAAGGTAACAGCTATTGATATTTTAAGAGCTCGTTGTTCATGAAGCTCCTCTTGTATTTTCATTTCAGTGATCCTGATATTAATAATGTTTTAATCTACTGTGTCCAAGGCTTGTATTATTAGAACTTATTACATAATAACTGCCTCTTTTTTCCTATTGTTGCAGTAAGTTTTTCGCAGGGTTTTGAAAAATCAATTTATTTTACGCACACTAACTTTGCGTCCTTTTAATTTTCCACTTTGTAAATATTGGTACGCTTTATCTGCTTGGCTGTGGTGGATTGCAACATAGGAGTACATGGCGGTAATGTTAATTTTGCCAATTGTGTTACCTTCTAATCCTGCATCTTTGGTTAATGCCCCAAGGATGTCACCGGGGCGAATTTTATCTTTTTTACCAGAGGCAAGACAGAGTGTAACCATTTCTGGCACTAAGCGAGTAGTGTGGTGATTTTCTAATTCATTAATGTTCCCCCAATGAATGGGGTGCGGGTGATTATCTTCAATGGAGCAAACTCGTTGTGCATCGGCAGGTGTTATAAGACTTAAGGCAATCCCTTTATTCCCTGCTCGTCCAGTTCGACCAATACGATGAATATGGACGTCATGATCAAAAGCGAGATCAAAATTAATCACCGCAGAAAGTTCCTTTATATCAAGTCCTCGCGCTGCAACATCAGTAGCGACAAGAATAGAACAACTTTGGTTAGCAAAACGCAATACAGCAAGATCACGGTCGACTTGTTCCATATCTCCATTTAAAGCGGTGGCACTGAAGCCTTCGTAGATGAGCTGGTCTGTGACTTCTGCTGGGCCCTTCATAAATTGTTTTGAAAGCTGTTTGATTTCTTCGGGATAGGTCGCAGAAAAAAGTAGAGTTTGTCTTTGTTTAGGACAAATCGAAATAATGTTTTTAA
>NZ_LNYU01000063.1:0-2230 GCF_001468135.1 Legionella santicrucis
CTTATGCGAGCTTGAGCGGAGTGCGGTGAAAGTCGCACGCTCCGTTCTTAGAGGGCTGCCCTTCAGTAATGAGGGGTGGCTACTCGACTCTTTGACCATCCATTTAACTTGCTCGCGCGCTTTGCGCAATGTTCTTGCATGAGGAACCATGTGTGTTTGCAAAAGAGACTGCTTATCGGGTTGCCAAATTGTATCTACCCCCCCTCGTTTGGGGTTGGTTTTGCTCAACTTGCTCCGTGTTAGAAACATTTACAACAGCCTGTGTCATTGTGGTGTTATACAAAGGTTGCGTCTTCGGATATTGGATGCCTAAAAAATGGAAGCCCTTATCAATTGATCCAATACGTGTTTTTTTACCGGACAAGCGCAGGCGCCTTTCCTGTAATACCTGCATCAGACGCTGTTTACAGCGATTGAGACTGCGCATGCTTTGGCACAGGATAAGAATGTCATCCTGATACCGAAAGTAAGCCACATCCATTTCATTGAATGCGTCATCGAGTGGTTTTAAATAAAGGCCACTAAAAAATTGGGATAAAGGTCCGCGTAACGCAATGCCTTTATCTGGATTCTTATAACCTCTTGGTGTTTCAATTGGATTGACTACTATGCGTTCCAACACCAAATTCAGCTTAGGATCATGGTAATGTGCCTGAATATCCTTGACTAATTGATGATGTGATATGGATTTGTAATACGATTTAATATCCGCGCGAATAAGGTACTTTGGTCTCATCTCTTCCAGAACTTTTTTTACTTGCTCCGTTGCATACTTTACCCCGCTTGGACCATGAAGGTGATAACAATTAGGGTTCATGACAAAAGGGAATGTGGGTTTTAATTGGTGGAGCAAAACATGTTGCAGAATACGGTCGGAAAGATGGAGTTGGTCAATCATTTCGTCTGGAAAATAACAACGCTTAAGAAATCGTGGTGTATAACTACCATCGATTAGGGCATGAACTCCTTCAACTAGCCAATCATCTAATTCTCGTGCTAAAAAATGAATATCATGGTTATGGTGGGCGTGATGTTTTTGTTTATGGATCTTGGCAAACAGTTTCAGGCCTATATCCAGCATTGAAGTCAGATCCCAGCGTTTCATACTTTATTTCTATCCTTGCCTCATCCAGGAATCCATTTATCTGTTTTTATTCATGGAACACCCAATAACGTGCACTCTAACTTGACTGCCAAATCAGGTGTTATATCATCGTCATTTTAAAACGGATTTGTAGTAATTGATATGGCTGAAGTGATTGCTGTAAATGATGATGAATTAGTGTTACAAGTACGAGTTAAACTTGATGGTTCCATGCTGAACATAGAGGAGGCCATTCAATCCGCAATCAATGAAGTAGGTAGCCTTGCAACAGCAGAGGCATTAAAGCGGTTTGATACAACGGGAGCACCTATTCAAATAGGCAATGTTCGAATGACGAGCAAAGGGAAAGTCCGAAAATGTTATGAAACACCTTATGGTGCTGTTCATTTGGAGCGTTACGTTTATCAAACCTCATCTGGAGGAAAAACCTACTGTCCTTTAGATGAACGAGCACGAACTATCATTAGCTCAACGCCACGCTTCGCCAAACAAGTTTCTAGTAAATACGCACAACTTAGTGCACAAGAGGTCATGGATGATTTTAAAACCAATCATGGCCGTCCAGTGGCCCGGTCTTTTCTAAAAAATATTGCGGATGTGGTTGGCTCAATTGCTCGCGCTGTGGAAGCGGACTGGATGTATGAAACGCCTAAAATTGATGACGTCGTTAGCACGATATCTGTGAGTCTTGATGGTACTTGTGTGCTCATGGTCAATGAAGGTTGGCGAGAAGCCATGACAGGAACAATTACCTTGTATAATAAGATTGGAAAGCGGTTGCATACTATTTATTTAGGGGCAGCGCCAGAATATGGCAAGGCGAACTTTTTGGAGCGTCTTGAGCGAGAAGTGTACCGCATTAAATTACAATACCCTAATGCAACCTATGTAGGTATTGCTGATGGTGCACGAGCGAATTGGGATTTTTTAGAACGCCATACCCAATATCAAGTGCTCGATTTTTTTCATGCAACTGAATATCTTGCAGAAGCTTCTCATGCCATGCACCCAATCGATACATCAGCACGGAAAATTTGGCTCGATTTATCCTGTCACCGATTAAAACATGAGTTTAATGCAGCATCACAATTACTCAGTGAAATGAGCAATATGCTACCCAATAGA
>NZ_LNYU01000063.1:2240-4092 GCF_001468135.1 Legionella santicrucis
ATCCTGTCACCGATTAAAACATGAGTTTAATGCAGCATCACAATTACTCAGTGAAATGAGCAATATGCTACCCAATAGAAAAAAACAGGGGCTTGTTGACAAACTAAAAAGTGCGATTACCTATTTTAAAAATCAAAGGCAACGCATGGATTATAACTTTTATCAAATGAACAATTTGCCCATTGGCTCGGGGGTTACCGAAGCGGCTTGCAAGACTCTTATTAAACAACGCCTCTGCCAATCAGGAATGAAGTGGAAAAATCAGGGTATTTCAATGGTTCTGCATTTAAGAGCGTTGATATCAACCAAAGGTCGTTGGGAACAATTTTGGGAGCGTATTCATCAAGCAGTTTTAATCGGTCTGGCAGAAATTTGCTAGTTATGTATAAGAAACAAAACAGTACATTAATTCGAGGTCATACCCTAGCCAGGGATGATCGTGCACGATGGTTAAAAGAATAGGGCTTGATGGGTAATTGCCGATATCCACGCACCATCATACTAAAATTACGGGATTTTTTGCATTTTAAACTTGTTGAGCCTGATCAAAAAGCAAAATATTGCATATTGATGGGTGGGGTGGTGATTATTTTTTGTATAACTTACTGCTGAGAGAGCCGAAGGCATGGACTTTCCGGACACCCTCTAAGGAGCGAAAAAAAATTATTCTGCCCATTTTTAAAAAATTATTGTTTATTTTCAAGCATCTTGTTAGTATTCCTTTCTTTTTATTAAGGAACATTGTATGCCTAAAATGTTTGATGATTTACCGTATAAACTAGCAGGGGATTATGCTCACGATACGGTTGGTCAGGTGTATACTCAGCAAAAAAATACTTCGAACAATAAGAGAGATGTAGCCTTTTATTATGAAGAAGGGCTTTATTGGATAGATCCCGCGTATGCTAGGACTCCGATGGCAATTGCCATACAAGATATTATTTATAAATATACGGATAAGCGAGTCACGGATATATCACAGGTAAAAGTTTACACGTATAATCCATCTAATGTGTACTTTTCTACGGAATTAGATTTCAACTCTCCCACCAATACTAACTTGTTGAGTAATGTTTCTGTTAGTATTCAATCACTTGAAGACTTACAATATTTGCAAAAGATCCCAAAGCCTATTGCGGCGGCCATCTCTGAAGTTCAGCCTATTGTTTTTAAGGCTTATCCTCTTGCAAGGCTGGTTGAAATGGATCTTGATGTGCTTATTTTTTTAAAAGATAAAACAAACCTTGATCCACTTTTAGAAGTGCTGAAAACCAAAACACCGACCTCTCAAAATTCTTCAGCGTTTTTTATGAAGACGCCGGCTAGTGAAAAAAATGCTGCTGACGAGTTAACGCCCTCTTGCCAATCCCGTTTATTTCGACCACAAGTATAGGATGATTATAATTTTCAGGTCGTTATCAAGGCTTATACTATTCGCCAGTTAATAAATGAACCCCAAGTTAGGGTTCATTATTATAAAGAATTATTAGGTAACGTCCTCTTCAGACGAAAATACTTCTCCAATTCACGTTTATGAAATCGATTTAGCAAGCGTAGCCTGTATTAGACTAAGTTGTAATACCGAGTCTAAACGATCCTCATTAAACATCTATAATAAATCAGCATAAGCATCATAATTAAAATTAATTGTTGAAACGGTTCTTCACTCATGAAAATGCAACCATAACCACCATTATCTCTTTAGCTATTTTCAATGAAAATCGTAATAAATTACAGGCTCTTCTCCTAAAATAATTCTATTTAAGAGGGTGTCCGGAAAGTCCATGCCTTCGGCTCTCTCAGCAGTAAGTTATACAAAAAATAATCACCACCCCACCCATCAATATGCAAT
>NZ_LNYU01000064.1 GCF_001468135.1 Legionella santicrucis
TTTACCCATATTTTTAATGAACGTCTGGTTATTCCAGATTAAAATACTCCGCAAAACACTTTAATCTGGACTCTCCGAAAAAACCTAAGAATTGGTGGGTCTGGGTGGACTTGAACCACCGACCTCACCCTTATCAGGGGTGCGATCTAACCAACTGATCTACAGACCCAAATTTTTACTGCAAGTTCTTGTTTTACTCGGCGTTACAATCGTTCGCTCGGTCGGTTACATACTGATGTATGCTCCCTCGCTTGCTCACGCTCGCGCCTTGATTAAAACAAAATCTCTTGTAAAAATGCTTCAACTTGCGTTAGCTTTCGCTCTCGCTTTACCGAGCATCTTTCGCTCCTTTCGGAGCTTAGGATTCTTCATCTTTCTGAAAACAAACTGTGTGGGCACTTTGATTCTTTTGGTGCCTTATCGTTTAAGGAGGTGATCCAGCCGC
>NZ_LNYU01000065.1 GCF_001468135.1 Legionella santicrucis
GCCTTTGATGTTTGCTCGCAGATTTTGATGGATCATTTCTCCGGGAAAAAATCTTTGGTTTTTGCTAATCACCAGTGACCTATTACCTACTGGAACTTTATCAAGCCACTCCCATTCCATATGAGCTTTACGCAATATAGCTCGAACTACTTCGAGCATACGGTTAATTGTGGTTGGCGTTACTCCTGTATCCTCCTTCTTGATAGCTACTTCCTCAAGTATATCGCGAGTAATTTCATGCAACTGAAATCCTCTAAGATAAGGATCTACCCAACGTAAATGCATGATGTCATCTTTTAAACTTCGTTTGTGCTCATTTTCCTTTAACCATCTAACAACAGCATCCTGCCAAGAATAAATACATTTACTCTCTAATTTTATCTGAGACCACAATTCAGCCTTGAATTTATCATGGTATTCTTGTGCAGCTATTTTACTGGTAGTCCCAGTACTTCGCTGTATTCTTTGTCCATTTTGGGAGATACTAATCCACCAAATGTTCTTTCTTTTGTAAAGCGCCATTGACTTTTACTCCTATCCACAGCAGCGCCTTGCGATGTAACGGCATGAGCATACTTTGACCGCATGTAGATCACAAGATCATTTTCAATAAAACGCCAGCTTCGACCAATTTTTACTCCTGGTAATTGGCCTTTAGCGGCTAACCGTCGGACTGTTTCCTTATGAGCACCGAGAAACTCAGCTGCTTCTGTTATATTGAAGGTTTTAATGTGAAAACACAAGCTCATGGCCAGATAGGCTATGTTTATTATTCCTTTACCAAAACAAACATAGACCATTCGATTATTTAAGTATTTCTTTAATAAAATTACGCATCAATTGAGATATAAAATGAATTGCTCCATTTTCTATTAAAATTAAATTATCTTTGATTTTAAAATAACTTGCCGAATTATTTTGAATAGATGCAATTGTATTCTTCATATCCTGCGTTTTTTCATTCCCAAGAATACCATTACTATGAGCAAAACAATTCCTAATCTTCTGTATTTGCTTAATATCCCTACAGTTTTGATTACAAAATATTTTTGCATTTAATTCATAGCGCTTATTATCGTAAGATAATGAATTATTGAGTATTCGAAAGACCCTTTGAAACCGTTCTAAGGCATTATGCCCTTGTAGGTCGTTAAAAGATAAATTCAATTTAGCGAGGCGAAAAAATTCATCGCTAATAATTTTTAAATTATATTCAAAAATTGAATATACCGTAATTATTGATGCGCCTCTTAACAGAGATGGAAATTTTTTTTTAAAAAAATCAATCTCTCCACTCTCAAAGTCAAAAAATTGCCTATATCTCGTTATTTCTATAGGTTCGCTCTCGGGGTTTGACTTCCAATTGTCAGGAAGATGCATTTCAGAGGTAAAATTACTACCCTCTCTTTCAATCAGCTCCTCAATGCTTTTGAAATATTCATCATGAATTTGATCATAGAATATAAGTTCATCGATAAAGGTTTTAGGATTATATTCATATCCCATATACTCGTCTATTTGCATAACCATTCCCTTATCTTCAGCAGGAAAATAGAAATTTTGACCGATGCAAAATATTACATTAGGCCATTTATCCCGTGACGCTCTACTATATTCAGTAATTTCAGGATTGCTCCGTGAGCACGTCGTTTCCCTTGCTCTAAGCCTCGAATCATTGCCGGACTGACATTAAGATACTTTGCAAATACTGACTGACTTAAACTTTGCTTTTTTCGTAACTGCTGAATTTCTTCTCCAGTAAACTCATGCAATACGGGTAAATCATCATCAATTAAGTTCCTTAATGTTTTTTTATCAATAATTTCTGCTTTATATAGACCTTGTGCTAGGTCATTAATAGTATCTTGAATATTAGACATTTATCTTCACCTCTAAAAGTTCGCCAAGATTAATTAATTTAATAATCTGCTCATCAGTTAAATCGAACATGATATCAGCTAATTGCTTTAGCTTTTTAAGCTCCGAAGTTGACACGTTTCCTTTATCATTTTTAGAGAATAAGTGAAGCCAGAAAATTCCCTTATCATTCTTAAAAGCCATAATACTTCTAGAGCCACCACGTTTGCCCTTCCCTTCTTTAGTTGCAATTCTTAATTTATAAAGACCTGCGCCTAAAGAATATTTTAATTGCTCATCTCTATTTAACTTTATAAAGCTAGTTAGTGTTTCAACTAAAAGACTATCTGTAAGATTAGCTTTAATTGCTTCATTGGAAAATTTTTTAATTTTTATATGTTTCATATCACAGAAGCTCGATAGTAATACATAGTATTATAATACAACGTATTATATATTTCCACTTTTGTAATATACTATAAGATATAAGAGTAAATAAAATGGTGCGGCCTGTTGAAAAATATGATCAAAGTTGGATCAAAATTAGTGCTATTTCGTAAAGAATAAAAAATATCAATCTCTTGATATTTAAAGCCATAGCAGCAAAATAGGCTTGAATTTGTGTGTTTTC
>NZ_LNYU01000066.1 GCF_001468135.1 Legionella santicrucis
TACAAACTCATTGTTAGAGCAAACCAAATTGCTTGGCAGGAGCTCAAAAATATGACCGCTTAAAACTGAGTGTGCGTAACATGAGTTACTTTACCATAGTTTCATATTGAAAGGGAGGGTTAAATATTATTTGTTCTTGTTCCTCCTCTTCCGTCTTTTTAGGTTCTATATCCTTATTAGACTCATTTTTTTCTTGTTTAGAGGTTTTAAAGGTTTGAGTTCCATCGAAAATGGATTTGAAGTAAGAATTCGCTTTTTTGTTACTTCATCTTTTTCTTGTGCTTTCGGACTAGGTATGGGCACTAAATTATTTGCTAGCCTTTGGATTATAGTCAACATGCAAAAAATAATTTTCATGTCCTTTATTACACAAAAATATACTATTCTTCGTTTTGTCGTTTAGATGAGCTTGTTTTCGGTATTGCAATTGCACTGATACGAAATTTTCATAAGAATGTATGGGAAAAAATTACGAAAAAAGGTAATTTAATTTTACTATTTGGGATTATTAGCAGCGGAGTAAGCTTTTACTTGTTTATTCAAGACCATTATAGCCTGTTTGTAACGGCCTTTGGTTATCCCTTAAGGACATCCAATTAGTAATGACTTGTAGCTGAGCTTAAATTGAGTTAAATCTAAACAGGAAATGGTCCTTTTCGTCAGGATCCCGGCCTAACCCAGTATGGGTCCCAATATCTTTAATCCGGCTAAGAATTAAATTACGATACGATCTCTTCCTTGCTGTTTTGCAGCATAAAGCGCTTGATCTGCTTTGTTTAAGATGTCATCTAAAGTAGTTCCTTCCAGGGGGACCTCAGCTAATCCAATGGATACGGTAACGGTGGGTAGTGGGTTCTTATTAAATAAAATGTGAGCTAATTTAACCTCATGCTGAAACGCCTGTAACCGTTGGAATGCAAAACTTTTACTACTATCGATTAAAATAATAATGAATTCATCACCACCATATCGACATGCAAAATCACTTCCCCGAAAGTATTCTCTGAGTAATTGACTAATGAATTGAAGCACTTCATCACCAGCTTTATGTCCATAAGTGTCATTAAAGTGTTTGAAATGATCCAAATCGATCATCCCAACAGATAGAGTGCTTTTATTACGAATAACGCGTTGAAGTTCAATCGGAAATGTTTCGTCCAGATAGCGGCGATTAAATAATCCTGTGAGAGGGTCATGAAGTGATTGTTGGCGTAAGTTGTCACGTAAATTAATATTAGCTACCGATAATGCAACGACTTCAGAAAGTGTTATGGCCAATTGCTGCTGATAATTGTTTGTTTTTATTTTCCCTTCATGGTCATTAATATTTAATATGCCAATTACTTTCCCAGATACGATAAGAGGAATACATAAATATTTCTGTGGCTTTGATGTGGAAAAATGGTGGCACTCATTATTATTTTTGAATTCTTCAACTATATGAATACTCCCATTTCGAATAGCAACACAATCATCTTTGCAAAATACATCTTTTAAAATTTGATGATTCCCCCATTGGGTGACTGTCTGTAAATTTTGACCCGATTGATCGAATATGACTATTCCTCCGCTCCAACCATGAAATAATTCATTGGCAGTCTTATTGATGATGGTATAGGCCTCACCAATTTCATGACACATTTGTAACTTATCATTTATTTTATTAATGAGAACCATCGCATGTTCACGCTCCTTAAGTTCCAAATTAGATTGTTTTAATTTTTCATTTTTAATAGCCAAGTTATCAATTAATCTCAAGTTTTCAAATTGTAATTGAACTGAGTTTGTTATGATGTGATTTATATTAGTAGAAAATCGCATCATCAAGAGCAAATAAATAACGGCAGCTATGCCAAGAAGAATGTAAGTTTCACCCTGGAAAAACAACCAAATAATATGGGGTATATAGGCTGGAAAAAGAAAAAATAAGTAAAGATATTTAATGGGGGAATAAATGATATTAGCAAGTGCAGTAATGCCAATTAAGCAAAAAATGATAACTATTTGTTTTACTGAGAGAGCAGTCGGCATAAACAACGAACCAATTGGCGCATAACATGCTCCTCCTAGAAACGCGAGAACCATCAATAAAGAAATCCATTTTTGGATATCAATAAGTGAGTTATTGACTTTTTTATTATAATAACGAGCGATACCAAAACGAATAGCATTTAGTACCTCACTAATAACATACCACGCTAAAAAGAGTACCCTGTTCTCATTGTTCCATAAGATGGCCAAAATGATTGTGAAAATGATAAACTCAGAAACAAGAGCCAATTCCAGTTGCTGATAAACCAGACCGCTCAGTTTCATTTTTATTTTGTCATCATGTTCATATTGTGTATTCAAGATGCCATTCCGTAAAATCAAATTAAGAGTACATTAATAGTATAGAAAAATATTGTATCAATTTTTTTCTATTTCTCTATTAGGGTCTGTTGACATTTCACCTGCCGCCTACGTGCCGCGGCATGTCCGCGGCATCCAGTAAAAGGTCAAATTTAAATTTGCACTAACTAATTCATTGATTAATGAGGGCAAACTCATAATATAACGGCTCTGATACCAAGTATAAAATGAGTTTGCAATGCTTAGAGTTATGCTCAATGATGAGCTTTGGTCAAAGCTAAAGGAGATCATGCTAAAGCATAGCATTTATGACAAGCCCAATCTTCGCACACTAGTTGAGACGATGTTATATCGTATGC
>NZ_LNYU01000067.1 GCF_001468135.1 Legionella santicrucis
CGCGTACTTTCTAACACCATCAGGCTCCTTCTTAAGATTTTTATAATCTACGTCGGGAAACGTAGGTGCCTGATTTCTATCAATATTTCTTTAAAAATTCTACTACTTCATTCCTTTTATTTTAGATTACAGCTGGATTGACTGATTAATTCTTAAACTTTGGTGAAATCGCCCTGGTCCAGGAACTTTATACGGGACAATTTTTTAAAATCAGCCTTTTGTAGGTTTAATAGAAATACAAGCTAAATATTTTAGAAACAATTTGGTATTG
>NZ_LNYU01000068.1 GCF_001468135.1 Legionella santicrucis
CATACATCACCTTAAAAGAGGTGATTTGATCATGTTTCTTTGGGATAAACAAGATGTGTAGAAGATTCAGTTTGTTGGGGTAGAGCCAAAAAACAAGGGCATCCATGGACAACAGCAAAAGTATTTAAAGATGCCGCTGTTCTAGGCCCATGGATTCCATATCATCAGTTCAATAATTACATGGAAACTGAGTTTCAATTGCTCATTGATGGTACTATTCGGCAACGCGCTAAAGGCTCTGATATGATGATGCAACCTGAAGATTTGTTGAATTATATTAGTCAATTTTTCCCTTTAAAAACAGGCGATATCATTTATACAGGTACCCCAGCAGGAGTGACGTCAATATCTAGAAGTACTACAGCCCAATTACGCTGGCACCATTATTCCTATAGCGTTAAATGGGAGGCGTGCGCGTAGTCCGGATTAGGCGAAGACGTAATCCGGGAATGGAGGCCAATGATAACTGGTATTTATAACTTATCCCCTCGATATCTCATCACTCTTGTTTTTCACTCTTACACCGTAAAAGAATATGGTGGATGGGTAGTAGGAATAATTACCCATCATCTTATTGAACAAGAAAAGCCTTTAAAAATATTAGATGAATTACATATTGTAGATTCCATGCAACAACGTAAAACCATGATGCAAAAAATATCTGATATGTTTGTTGTGATGCTAGGCAGCCTTGGAATTCTAGAAGAAGCAATTGAGACATGGAATGCTATAAAAATTGGAGAATTAATAAAACCCATAGGTTTTTTAATATTAACTCATGTTACGCACACTCAGTTTTAAGCGGTCATATTTTTGAGCTCCTGCCAAGCAATTTGGTTTGCTCTAACAATGAGTTT
>NZ_LNYU01000069.1 GCF_001468135.1 Legionella santicrucis
GCCTTTGATGTTTGCTCGCAGATTTTGATGGATCATTTCTCCGGGAAAAAATCTTTGGTTTTTGCTAATCACCAGTGACCTATTACCTCAATTGCAGTGCCAAATATCAATTGACCTTATTCTTATATTAAAGAATTTAAAATGTCTTCGGATAAGCTATTTGCAATGTGAGTAATACTTTAGGTCCAAAAGGATTGGGTAAAGGCTCCAATTTATATGTCTGCTCATCAAAATAACCTAAATCATACTGCATAAAACTAGCTAACCAAATATTACTTCCCTCTTATAACCTGAACCTCTTGATTCATATGGCCCCATCAAGCAAAGTTTCTCCTACTCCAATTTGCCAATATGAAAATTTTGTCCCTTTCGGGGACTTGGAATTCCCTGAAGGTTTCTCAAAAACCGGAGACATGCTTGGTATAAGACTGCTTAATATGCTCTTGGGAGATTGCATATATCCACAGCCGATGTTCTTCATAATTTTAAAATAATCAGAAGTTTCCACACTTTTTGCTCATAGAGAGTCGCAATAGTAATTTACTCCACGATGAAAAGGAAGATAAATTTTTCCCAGGAGCTATGGAACATCACTGTGAAAGTACTGCACTGGTCTAAACAGCTTCAAGTAGTAATTTCACAACTAATCACCGTAATACAATATTTCGTCAAACATTGAGTAAGTGTTTGCTGAAACAAACCGCTCAAAATGGCAGGGCGATTTCACCAAAGTTTAAGAATTAATCAGTCAATCCAGCTGTAATCTAAAATAAAAGGAATGAAGTAGTAGAATTTTTAAAT
>NZ_LNYU01000070.1:0-6026 GCF_001468135.1 Legionella santicrucis
GCCGCGCCGGCAAGGGCATTGGCGTTGGATTGATATTCATAAGAGCCATCGGCATGCAGGGTTAAGGTGCCGTAAGCACCGTTGATGGGCGTATCGACTCCGGTGCTGACGTCACTGATGGTGTCGCTGCCGGCGGCGCGTACGCCGATCACGCCGCCTGCTGCGGCATAACTGTCGGCGCCGGCGATGTCGTTGCTTAATACGGTGCTACTGAACGAAGCGCCTTCGCTCACGTTAAAGGCGTCGGGGTGGGCGGTGGGTACATCGTCCTGAATTTCTATTACAACGGTATTTGCAGGTAATGTGATGGGGTCGCCATTAGAAGTGCTTACATTAATTAAACTGGAAATATCTAATCTTGATGATTCAGTGTTATCTTGTGGTTGGTCAATTGGACCTTGCAGAATCATAGTTAGGGTGTTGTCATTATTTAGAGTCAAAGTAAAGATGGGTTGGCCGTTAGCTTCTGCTGTCAACACATTATCTCTTACAGTATATTGAATGGGTTCACCGTGAGAGGTTAGAGATGGAAGAGAACTGGTATCGTTATTCAGGTTAAAAGATAGTGTAACATTAGGTGTAGAACCGAATAATCCATTGAGATCTGTTGTGCTTGATGTGGTTTGTGTATTGGATTCCTTATTACCTGAGGATAAGGCATCTTCATAAGTTGTTAGACTAGCTTGGGATACCAAAGATGGAGTCGGAGTAGGGGAGTCTATTGAAACTTCTGCTTGAGAAACTTCCTCTTGGGATGTTTCTGCAGTGAGTGTAAAGAATATTGTTTTTTGGAGAGTAGTGTCATTGGCAGAAAAAGAAAATGATTCTTTGGTTGTAGGATAGCCTGCACTTACACTACCCATTCCATATAAAGGATCTAAAATAAAATAATCGCTCCTATCACTTACCAGTTCTGTGCCTGCAGCTGTGACTGGGAGTATTTCTAGTATTTGAGCAGGATCGATGCCTGAGGCTATGGCTTCATTTATTGCGTTTTCTAACATTTCTTGATAAGTTAAAGAAGGCAATGTAGGCGATAATCCCTCGGCTAAGAACGGTTGATGCAGGTTAAAGACACTGGGAAATCCATTGATTACTTTGGCATAAGCTTGCTCACTGAGAAGATTAAGCAAATGTGCATTTGGAATAGAAAAATTAAACGCAAATGAGAGTTTTCCTCCATTTACGTTAAGTGTGTGAGCATGTTCCAATACTCCATGAGTATTCCTCGTCCCTGAATCAATAAGACTATAGCTATGCATTTCAATTGTTCACTTTGGTTAAAATACTCTCATATAAGTATAATATAAAAATTAAACAATCTGTTCTTGGTAATATTTTATAAAAAATGACTTAAATATTTAACAAATGATCTTATAATCAATAAGTTAAAGTGATTTCTTAATAAGTCGAGGCATGTATCTATTTCCTACGTGTCGTGGCTTGTCCACTGGATCCAGAGTTCTAAGCACAAAGTATGAATCCCAGCGTTCGCATACAAGACACAATCTTTAAAAGAAAATTGAACAAAAAATGGAGGTTAAATCGCTGGAGAGGTCTTTTTTTTAATCTAATTAAGTAATAAGCAGACCTCATTAAGTATCTATAACAAATTAGCATAAGCATTATAATTAAAGTTGATTTTTGATACAGTCCTGTCCTCATGAAAATGCCATATTAATTTTCGTATTCGTTGGATGAGATCCTCCATTTTTGTAAATGATTTACAGCCATAAACGTTTTGTTTTAGCCAAAGCCAGAAACGCTCAATAGGATTATACTCTGGCGAGTATGGTGGTAGAAAAAACAATTCTATCCATCTTTGCTTTTTAACAAAAGCCTGTACTTTTCTACTTTTATGTATGGGACCATTGTCTAAAATAATGATTAAGGTTTTGTCTGGACTTGCTTTATGAAGTTGGCGTAAAAACCAAATAAATTGCTCGCTGTTTCCCCTGTCAGCCTGTTTCCAATAGAAACGATTTGTATGCATATTTAATGCGCCAAAAATAGTTTTACTCAGCCTGCTTTTAACCGTAGGAACTACTTTTTTTCACCACATTTGAACCAGCCACGGCTAACATAGGGTTGATTAGAAAAGTGAGATTCATCAGCAAAGAGTACTTCAATGTCTTTCGTAGAATATTTCCCAATCTCATCTACAATATCATTGATACGTACTTTTTTCTCATCAGCCGATGGTGCGTTTACAGGCAATGTTTTTGAAAAACGCTTGTACACAAACCCTAATTTATTCAGTGCCTTTGATAAAGTATTGTCGCAAGCAGACAAACCTTGTTTTTCAAACCAATGGCGTAAAATGCTTATCTGCCATCCAGCTTCTTGATAGCCATAGTCTTGGGGAGTTTTATTTAGCAATTCTTCAAGTTTTGATTCAATAATAACGGCTTTCTTAGCAGGGCGCCCTGACTTTTTATGCGTCCCCAAACCAGAGATTCCTTCGGTTTTATAACGATTTAGCCATAATCTAATTGTATGCTCGTTACGGTTTAATTGGATTGCGATTTCTTTAACCGATTTACCATTACCAGATAGCAATACATAATGCGCTCGCTCACCAACGTTTGAATTCTTATTTAATCTTAATCGATTCAATGCCGCTTTTTCTTCAAGGCTTAATAACATCCTTATCATCTAATTCTTCACATTCTTCAAATGGTGCAGAATACTCGCTATGACATGTTTTTTCTAGATAATTAATGAGGTCTGCTTAATTACCTTGCCCTACGGTTTTTATGGGTATCTAGGCAATAATGTTTCGATTGATTGGTGGGAATACTAATTGAAAAAAAGTGAATTCTCAACTATGTTTAAATCAAAAATATCAAGGAATAACAATGGTGTACATAAATCGTGATGAAAACAATAAGATTTGCGCCATGTTTAACGAAGATAAAACAGGCAGTATGGAGAAAATTGATAGCAACCACCCTGAGGTTTTAGAATTTCTTATTGGGACTTCTTCAGAAAAAAATTTCTCTTTCTTCGCATCGGATTTAGAGTTTATTCGAGTACTTGAAGATCTTATTATGGTCTTAATGAAAAAAAAGATTATCTCTATTACTGATTTCCCTGATGTTGTAGTGAAAAAGTTAGTTGCCCGTAATAAAATACGCAATCAATTTCAAGATAGTTCAATTATGATAGATGAAGAGTAATCTCACCTATATGGTAATGCTTTAAAACTGTTGATGTATTATTATTGATTTTTCATGGAGTTGGTTGTGGCTTGCTTGGAATCATTACAATAGCGAAATACTTGCTTATACATGTGGAGAGCGAACAGATAAGACCTACAAGCAATGACAATACCTACTGGAACCATTCAACATAACTCAATATTTTACTGATGGACTAGGTGCCTAGCAACGATTATTACCCTTTGGGCAACACGAGGAGAGAAAACGTAATACTCAAAAAATAAAGCATAAGTTTTTAACTTTCCGTACTCGTATCAAAAGATTAGCTAGAAAAACAATCTGCTTTTCTAAATCTGAATTCATGCATGATACCGTTATCAGCTTATTTATCAATCGATTTGATTTTGGTCAAAATGTGTGCATCAATAATTTTGATGCACTACCCAAAATGTGGCAAAAATTTCCGACAAAAATCATCGACACAGTACAATTCTATTCAGACCTCTGCTTTCCGTTCACTGTTTTGCAAAAACACGAATAAGCTCACAAAAGGTCTGATTTTTTCACTGTATTATTTTTTTGCAACGTAATCCTTAATAGGGGCAAGGTTATGCAACACATCTTTGTCACTCTTGTTTTCTTCAGCAGTCGAGAAAAATGAATGCCTGGTTTGGGATATTAAAATATCCTTATTTGAAGCTAATACTACTTGTGCCTTATTCCCATTACTATAGTCAGTTTTTGCAGGTAATAATGCTTGAATGGTCTTTAAGCTTTCAGGATTTTTAGTAGAAGTCATATGAAGTACTGTGTTGCCATCTTTGTTTTTAATCATCATCGCCTCTAGACGTTGATTTTCTGGATATAATGTTAGAATAGTCTTTAGGCTTTCAGCGTTCGTAGCAGCACGATGAAGTGCTGTATTGCCGCCTTTGTTTTGAATCATCATTGTCTCTAGCCGTTGATTTTCTGGCAATAATACTAGAATAGTCTTTAGGTTTTCAGGATTATTAGCAGCTAGGTGAAGTGCTGTATTGCCAACTTTGTTTTGAATCATCACAGCTTCTAGCCGTTGATTTTCTGGCAATAATGCTAGAATGGTTTTTAGGCTTTCAGGATTGTTAGCAGCTAGGTGAAGTACTGTATTACCATCTTTTCCTTGAATCATTACCGCCTCTAGGCGTTGATTTTCTGGGTATAATTCGAGAGTAGTTTTTAGGTCTTTAGCATCCGTAGCAGCATTATGAAGTACTGTATAACCAAACTTGTCTTGAGTCCTCACCGCTTCTAAGCGCTGACTTACTGGTAATAATTCTAGAACGGCCTGCAAACTTTTACCAGAAGCCCGTTGAAGTACTGTATAACCAAACTTGTCTTGAATCATCACTGCCTCTAATCGTCGATTTTCTGGCAATAATGCTAGAATGGCCTTTTGGTTTTCAGGATTATAACTAGCAGGATCAAGTACTGTATTACCATCTTTGCCTTGAATCATCACCGCCTCTAGACGTTTATTTTCCGGCAATAACGCTAGAATAGTCTTTAGAATTTCAGGATTGTTAAAAGCCTTATGAAGTACTGTATCACCATATTTGCTTTGAACCATCACCGCCTCTAGACGTTGATTTTCCGGTAATAACGTGAGAATGGCCTTTAGGCTTTCAGAATTAGTATCAGCAAAATGAAGTACTGTAATACCATACTTGTCTTGAATTCTCACTGCGTCTAGACGTTGATTTTCTGGATATAATGCGAGAATAGTCTTTAGGCTTTCTGCGTTGTTAGCAGCATTATGAAGTACTGTATCGCCATATTTGCTTTGCACCATCACTGCTTCTAGGCGTTGATTTTCCGGCAATAACGCGAGAATGACCTTTAGGCTTTCAGCATTCATAGCAGCATAATGAAGTACTGTCTCGCCACCTTTGTTTTCAACCTTCACCGCTTCTAGGCGTTTATTTTCTGGATATAATGCGAGAATGGCCTTTAGGATTTTAGGATTATAGGCAGCATAATGAAGTGCTGTCTCGCCATGTTTGTTTTTTTGTGTTATTGCCACTTCTTCTTGCGACACGATTTTTTGTGCGATACCCAAATGGTGATTGCTTAATGCAGCCATTAGCGGCGTATTTTCCTCTGGATAACTGACCCCATTGACTTGAGCACCTTGTTTCAGGAGCACATCAAAAATGGCCTCATATCCTTTCTCAGCCGCCCAAAATAAGGCAGTTTTCATATGAGCATCAAAGGTTTCAAGACAAGCTCCGTGCTCCAGCAGATAGTTCACCATGGCTAAGTCCTTGTTTTGAACGGCGATGATAAGCGGTGTATTTTCATCCTCATCTTTGATGTCAAGTTTCGCCTGCGCTGTAATCAATTGTTTGGCAATATCGCGTCCAACTTCGTTTTTATCTTTGTAGAGCACTGTTTCCAGGGCATGGATTAAAGCGGTATTGCCGTCTTTATCTTGGATGTTTACATTAATGCCACGAGCAATGAGGGTGCTAATGCTCTTCTTATCTGCCATTAAGGTGGCAAGATGCAATGCGCTTTGCCCCTTTTTGTTCCTCGCATTAATAGAGGCACCTTGTTCCAGGACATCAAAAGCGATGATTCCTTGGTCTAATTGCTGCAGATAATACCGATTAGTCGCGAGCAGCGCGTCAAAGGCTTCTTGATGATTGGCAGCGTATTCACCTAATAATTGCAGTAACTCATGGTTCTTGGTAGAGAGAGCAAAAGCAAGGACTTGTTGCAATGCTTCGTTGTTGTGCAGCACCTCTTGGGTGTTAAATAATTCTTGAAAAAAGCGTTTCGTCTCTTCTGCAATCCTGGCTTGCAATTGAGAAGAGGCCACCTTGCCGT
>NZ_LNYU01000070.1:6036-8546 GCF_001468135.1 Legionella santicrucis
TATTGACTTGCCGTCTTTGTTTTTAATCATCATCGCCTCTAGGCGTTGATTTTCTGGTAATAACGCTATAATGGCCTTTAGGCTTCCAGCATTGCTAGCAACCTTATGAAGTATTGTATTGCCAGATTTGTTTGTAATCATCATCGCCTCTAGACGTTGATTTTCTGGCAGTAACCCTAGAGTAGTTTTTAGGCTTTCAGGATTATTAGTTGCATTATTAAGTGCTGTATCTCCATATTTGTTTTGAAGCATCACTGCCTCGAACCGTTTATTTTCTGGATATAATTCAAGAATAGTCTTTAGGCTTTCAGCATTCGTAGCAGCATTATGAAGTGCTGTATGGCCAAACTTTCCTTGAATCATCACTGCTTCCAGACGTTGATTTTCTGGATATAATTCGAGAATGGTCTTTAGGCTTTCGGGATTATAAGCAGCCGTATGAAATACTGTATTGTCATATTCCCCTCGAATCATCACCGCTTTCAGACGTTGATTTTCTGGCAATAACGCTAGAATGGTCTTTAATATTTTAGAGTTTGCAGCAGCCATATGAAGTACTGTATTGTTATTTTTGTTTTGAATCATCACCATCTCAAGACGTTGATTTTCTGGCAATAACGTTAGAATGGTCTTTAGGCTTTCGGCATCCGCAGCAGCCAGGTGAAGTACTGTATTGCCGTCTTTGTTTTTGAGCCTCGCCGTCTCAAGACGTTGATTTTCTGTATATAATTCGAGAATAGCCTTTAAGCTTTCAGGCTTCCTAGCAGCATTATGAAGTACTGTATTGTCATATTTTCCTTGATTCATTATTGCCCCCAGGCGTTGATTTTCAGGATATAATGCTAGAATGGCCTTTAGGTTTTCAGGATTGCTAGCAGCATCATGAAGCACTGCATTGCCAAGTTTGTTTTTAGTCATCACTGCCTCTAGACGTTGATTTTCAGGATATAATGCGAGAATAGTCTTTAAGCTTTCAGCATTCGTAGCCGCCGTATGAAGTACTGTCTTGCCATATTCGCCTTGAATCCTCACCGCCTCTAGACGTTGATTTTCCGGCAATAATGCGAGAACAGTCTTTAGGCTTTCAGCATTCGTAGTAGCCAGATGAAGTACTGTAGGGCCATCTTCGTTTTTAATCATCACCGCCTGTAGACGTTGATTTTCCGGCAATAACGCTAGAATGGTCTTTAGGCTTTCAGGAGTATCAGCAGCATAATGAAGCACTGTATTCCTGGCATATTTGTTTTGAATCATCACTGCTTCTAAGCGTTGATTTTCCGGCAATAATGCGAGAATGATCCTTAGGCTTTCAGGATTCGTAGCAGCCCAATGAAGTACTGTTCTGCCGTTTTCGTTTTGAATCATCACCGCCTCTAAGCGTTGATTTTCTGGATATAATGCTAGAGCGGCCTTTAGGATTTCAGTATTCTTAGCCGCCAGATGAAGTGCTGTGGTGCCATGTCTGTTTTTTTGTTTTATTGCCACCCCTTCTTGCGACACGATTTTTTGTGCGATACCCCAATGGTTATTGATTAATGCCACCATCAGGGGGGTCTTTTCTCCTGGATAACTGACACCATTGACTTTAGCACTGTGTTTTAAGAGCACATCGAATATGTCCTCATATCCTTTCTCAGCCGCCCAAAATAAGGCGGTTTTCATGTGAGCATCAAAGGTTTCAAGACAAGCTCCGTGTTCCAACAGATAGTTCACCATGGCTAAGTCCTTGTTTTTAACCGCGATGATAAGCGGAGTATTTTCATCATCATCTTTGATGTCCACTTGCGCCTGCGCTGCAATCAACTGTTTGGCAATGTCGCGTCCCACTTCGTTTTTATCTTTGTAGAGCACTTTTTCAAGAGCACGGATTAAGGCGGTATTGCCGTCTTTATCTTGGATATTGACATTAATGCCCCGTGCAATGAGTTTGCTAAGACTCTCCTTATCTGCCTTTAAGGTGGCAATATGCAATGCGCTTTGCCCCTCTTTGTTCATTGCATTAATCGCAGCACCTTGTTCCAGAGCGTCAAAAGCGATGATTCCTTGGTCTAATTGGTGCAGATAATACCGATTAGTCGCGAGCAGCGCGTCAAAGGCTTCTTGGTGATTAGCAGCATATTCACCTAATAACTGCAGTAACGCATCGTTCTTGGTAGAGAGAGCAAAAGCAATGACTTGTTGCAACGCTTCGTTATTGTGCAGTGCTTCTTGGGTGTTAAATAATTCTTGAAAAAAGCGTTTCGTCTCTTCTGCAATCCTGGCTTGCAATTGAGAAGAGGCCACCTTGCCGTAGAAAAGGTAAGGCAGGGTCTTACCGGCAATGGGAAGTTGCGATTTAGAATCGCAGTACCCGGTATAATCCTGGAAGTGTTCTTTGATCGCAGGATAATCTTTGCAGGCCACTTGACGCGAGATCCCACTTTGTGCGCCTGTATTCACCTGGGGGATGTGATGCTCCTGACACAGGGTGTGCCCCAGCAACCGAAACATATCTGCCACCGGCGCGATTT
>NZ_LNYU01000071.1 GCF_001468135.1 Legionella santicrucis
TGCAATATTTTGCTTTTTGATCAGGCTCAACAAGTTTAAAATGCAAAAAATCCCGTAATTTTAGTATGATGGTGCGTGGATATCGGCAGTTACCCATCAAGCCCTATTCTTTTAACCATCGTGCACGATCATCCCTGGCTAATTCGACGGATCATCATCCCAATTGCAGTAAGTTTCACAAATGCTTCGCTAGTCCGCGGCAAAAACTCATAGTCTTTGCTCAATCTTCGTTGCTAATTCATCCAGCAAAATGTGCGCTCGACTATCCATCGAAATTTCACGATTTTAAATATCTTTCTGGGGCGTTTAACGACCGTCCAAACGACATTGAAAAGAGAAAGAGCCCAGTCAATCAGTTTGCTCCCAGTGTATCCTCCATCAGCCCAAATCAGTTTAATTGCAGAAGAAATCAATCCACCTGAAGAACAAGAGCCACTGGAATGGGTTTTATTAACTAATGTTAAAATAAATGATGCGACTGGCGCACATAATATTCTGAAATGGTATTTATGCCGTTGGCAAATTGAAGTATATTTTCGCATTTTAAAAAGTGGCTGTCGGATTGAGAAATTACAGATCACTGAAAGCCAGCGATTTGACCCTTGTTTGGCCCTTTACATGATTATTGCTTGACGGATTCTTTATCTAACTCTATTAAGTCGGAAATGTCCTGATATTAACTGTGAATTAATCTTCTCTGGTGAAGAATGGCGCATGGCTCATCTTATCGTAAAAAAAGAACCGCCACCTGATAAGCCTCCTTCATTATAAGTGATGGTAAATATGATTGCTTCTATGGGGGATATTTAAATAGAAAAAATGACCCTGAACCAGGGCCTACTACACTTTGGGTTGGCTTGCAGTGACTTAGAGATTTTCTTTTAGCAAAACAGGCTATTAGTAATATAACTTATGGGTAATGATGTGCTAAATTAGGGATAGATCACTATTTAAAAATTGACTTAAATGAATAGAAATAAGGCAAAAAGCATGCAAGACAAATTTGAGATGTTTGATGAATTACCAGTAGAACTCGAACTCGAAACTGCAAAAAATTTATCAAATCGTGATTTAGTGAACTTGGTTCAGACATCAAACTATCATTTTTCTTTGTTTAAACCCCTAGTTGATGTTCGCAAGCTACTGCACCATGTAGTTCGTGGTAAGCATGATGCAGTTCAATTGATATTAATAGGTGATATAAGTTTAATGGTTAAAAGAGGAAAAGTAACGGATTGTTCTGGGCGAGAGTTTGATAACATAAGTGGCTTTGAATATGCACTGTGGGCCCTGGATAAACACATGTGGGCAGCAATGATTGAGCGCATCCCAAGTAATCAAGAAGGCAAACAGGTATTTGCACGATTGATTGCTCAATACAACAAAGTCAACACAGACGGAGTCACTTATAGGCTTAATGGAAAAACAATCACTGAAAAGCATTTTGATTTCGAAAATACCCTCATTAAAGAGCTGCAAACGCAAGTAGACTCGATAAATGCGCCAGGAGTTAAGGATTGGGATGCCATTGCTAAGCAGTGGCGAGAAGGTATTGGTGGTGCACAAAAACGGCTACCTATGCATATTGTTGATGAATACTGCTCTGGTGAACCATTTTATCCTGTTCCTAAGTTTATCTCACAGCCAAAATCATCGAGACAATTCTACAATTGGGCTACTAATAAGGATGAAGATTGGTTTAGCGGCGATTCCATGCTGGGTTCTGAGTTTGCTATATATAAGGCATCATCGGCGCGGCCTTCGGGCTCGCGAGTCGGCCTGTCGCAGCCGTTGTGGCTCCGGGTTATCGATTTAGATGCCATGAAGAAATTATGTGAAGTAAGAACTTTAGATCTTATTAATCTCGAACCATACCTTGAAGAACAAGCGGGCTTGGAGTATCACCACCAAGTTGTTCAGATGTGACCGAGTTGGCTGCATGTCGATGAAGAGGCCTAGCGGTGTTCACCGCCACATGCTCATCCCAGCATGAGTCCAAAAACCATAAAAGCAAGTCCAGGTATAACCAGTGTGCTGCTGTTCTCACCCACCACATGCACCATCGATGTAAGTAACTGATGATGCACCGGGGAGAAACCCCAGTGCGACACGAGGTCGCCAAATAGAGCTGTGGTACTCGAAAGAAACTACCACCATCCATACGGCTGGATGAACC
>NZ_LNYU01000072.1:0-38587 GCF_001468135.1 Legionella santicrucis
GCCTTTGATGTTTGCTCGCAGATTTTGATGGATCATTTCTCCGGGAAAAAATCTTTGGTTTTTGCTAATCACCAGTGACCTATTACCATTTCTTAACTGTTTCACATAAAGATCGAGTGGATAATCTTCCGACAAAGTTAATAATAATTTCATTTTGACACCTACTTTTGCACACAAGGTATTTTCATTATATGAGTCCTCAATGAGTGAACCTTTATTTTATGAAATAAGTAGGATTTTTAGAGAAAAAATACCCCATATAGCTACCATCTCAGAAAAGACGTGGCGCCTATTTATAAGAAGGCAGAATAGTTACCAAGCTTTAAGATATAACTCAAGAAACTTTATCTAATCGCTTCGAATCTATTTAAGATTTTCAAGTACATGCAATTGTTATAAACTAATGACATCAAAAACCGGATGAATAAATCTTAATGGTACAAACGAAACGTTTTATTGTGCTTGATAGCTTCAGAGGACTGTGTGCACTATCTGTAGCCCTCTTTCATTTGCATGTCCCCAGCACCATCACCGAGCTTAATTTTTTTAGAAACGCTCATTTATTTGTAGAGTTTTTTTTTGTTTTAAGCGGGTTTGTCTTATTTCATACCTATAAGAATGTCTTAAACAATTATCATGATTTTAATCCATTCATCATCAAACGAATATTTCGTCTTTATCCACTACATTTTTTTATGCTTGTTTTATTCATTCTTTTTGAATGTGGTAAATGGTACGCTGAAATGAAAGGATTTAATTTTAACGGTCATGCGTTTTCAGGAAGGAATTCATTAAAAGAAATCATCCCCAATCTTTTATTATTGCAATCCTGGTTTAATCAAGCGGATCCCTTATCATTTAATGGTCCGTCATGGAGTATTAGTGCAGAGCTGTATGTTTATATGCTTTTTGCTGTAATACTCATATCAAGCCGTAAATTTAGCATTTCTGTTTTTGCCCTTATTTCTGGATTTTCATTTTTTTCTTTAGGAATGAATTTAGATATTCTTAATAATAATATTTTACGGGTTTGTTCTTGTTTTTTTGCCGGTACCCTCGCATATTATATTTACCAAAGAATCTTAAGTTATCCTTTATCAAAACAAATCCTGACGCTACTTGAAGGATTAGGTTTGCTCATGATGTTCGTTATTTTAAATTGGAATATCAATCATCAAGAAATCATTGCTAGCATTTGGTTTTGTATGGTGATCATTGTCTATTCTCTAGAGGGTGGTTTTTTCTCTTCCTTATTAAAACATTCTTTTTTTATGAGATTAGGAAAATTATCTTATTCCATTTATATGATTCATTTTGCAGTGATTTTTCTTTTGATAAGTGCATCTATAGTTGTCTCCGCATTAAGTCACCATAATTTCGCCCCCATGTTAAAAGAACCTCAGACTGGTGAATTTATTCGCTACCTCACTACCTATTCGTTGTTGGGAAATAATCTATTAGTACTTGCTATCTTAGCGCTTATTGTTAGTCTGGCGCATTTGTCCTGGAAATTTATTGAAAAACCCGGAATAGCGTGGGGAGAACGCTTTTTACTTAGATATAAAAAGGATGTCTTACATGCAAGAGCATCAGTAACAGATCCCACTTCTTAGCAAGAAAATATACAAGAAGCGCCTTCCAAACCGTTTATATAAATTGTACTGGATCGCTAAATCAAGGACTTAATCCAGATTTTAAAAAAAATCTATTCTTTATGCACTAATGTGAAAAAGTCCTCCCAACTAGTCTCATAGCTTGGGGAAAAGGGAGTAATATTCGTATAGGAAAACGACTTCTCTATGGCATTCATCCATTTTTCAGGAACGTTTCGTGGAGCAAATAATGCACCAGGATAACTAGAAATTACTTCTTTCGCATAATCCTCATCAATAGCAACTAATGGCTTTCCAAACATGGCAGCCTCCACCAAGGGCAAACCAAAACTTTCAATGTAACTAGGAAAAACTACCGTAGTGCATGATTTATAATAAATAAGGACTTGCTCATAGCTTAATGGACCTAAAAAATGAACATTTTCTTGCAAATTTAAACTTTGAATCAATTCAGTTAGCTTTTTATCTTCCGCTGCGGTAATTGTTAAATAAAGCCCAATTGAGATTGCTGCATCTTTTTTCTTAAACTCATTTAAAGCATAAATGAGCTCTTCATGATTTTTAAAAGGCGCACTGGTTGCGGGATAAAACAAGGTATACTGGTAAGGTAATGCTAATGGAGTAATCTTATTGATGTCTTTTCGCAAAATATCGGGCTTAATCACATAGACATTTTCTTCTTTTTGTTTGAAACGAGCACATAAAGCGTGTTTCATCCATTGAGTTTGCACAACGAACTTTGTTTTTTTATCTACGTGCAAAAAAATAAATAAAGGATAGATATACTTATAAAGAGCAAGCCGCCTCTCACGACGTTTGAGAAAAGACCATTTTTGCGCATGCAAAGGCAGGCCTTGATGTAAATAAATAATTTTAGGAATATCCTTATGATAAGCTAAGGAAGTATTTTGCAGAGATACTATACTTTTAGCTTCTATGCCTTGCTTTCTTAACCATCGCCTGAGTCCCCAACTGTCCCAAAAAAGCCTTTTTGTGATCGTAGTTATTTCCTTTTTAATCAAAAAAATATTCTCATTTTCCACAGTAAAATTTAGAGAAGGATGAATAAAAAAATAATAAATTTCATCATCATGAACATGAGATAAAAACTGACGTAAAATCGATAACGCACCACCTGAATTAAGTGCTGTAGCATTAACAACAGTAACCTTTTTAAGCACTATATTATTTTTCCTCAGTTTCATAATGAAAAATCATGCTCTAGCAGGAAAGGATCTCTTGGACCAATACTTCATAACCCAGTTGTAACATGGGTCAATTAATTTTAATAATAATAAAACAAAAAGACATTCTAATAAATTAATGAAGCCTAAATAGGGAATATTTAATCCTGAAACACACCAATAGCCCAATATTAATCCTAGTTGTGAAAGTACCAATTTATTTTCCAACATAAAAAAACTTATCCGCTCTATAGAGCACAATAAAAAACAAACACCAAACATACCCAAAAAAACTAAAAGGCTGGAATGAGCGTAATTTAATATACCCACTAAACCTGGCAGTGATGAAAACATAGTTTTTGGAGTAGCGTTAACATATTTATTAAGTTTTAATACATAACGTGTATAACATCCCACATCGCCTACAGAAGGCTTTTCTAGGACACTGTTTTTAAAGAAAGTCCAACTTGATTGTGGATAAGCAGTGGTCGCCATAACAGCTTCCAACCCCACCCAGCGTCCTACAAAGAGTTTTTTCAATTGATTAGAAAATCTCTTTTCTGTAACCCTCTCCTCTAGTTGAGAGGTAGTTATCTCGGCGATTTCCTTAGAATTTTCTGTATCTGCTGTATAGTATTGTGCCCGAATAATACTCACTAAAATTAAAGACAGCACTGCAAAAGTTAAATAAGTAAAAATGACCCTTCGATTTTCCCATAAAGATAATCTTCTCAAAGAAAAGCCAGAACTAGAAAACAGAATTAATAGATAAGGCAAAGTCCAGAAAATATAAATTGCCCGGCTTAAGACAGATAAGGTAGTGATAAACGCCATGAAGCAAACCCAATAAAATCGCTTCTTTTTTTGTTCTGGATCGCGCTCCCATCCTAAAAATGTAGCCATACATAAAGGAACAACAATTACCATACTCCAAATCATTAACGCATTTAAATGAAATGGCAATACAAGCTGGGGTCTTAATCCTGTCACTGAAATATGGTAAATGGAATTGATGATATTCATTGCTATGCCTAGCAAAACGAGAAAATACCAGAGGAAGTTACTGTGCTTGAGATACCATTGAGGGATATTGAATTCATCTTTTCTTTGCAGGCTCTTTTTCATACCTAAGAAAGACAATAAATTAGCCAACAAAACTCCAAACGCAGCTAAACTCGATGTCAACAATACCTGATCCCATGCCTCGGGGTTTGCAAATGCAGCGGTCCAATATCCCGTCGGTTCAACAAAAAATACTCCTAAAATAAGATGGGCCATTAGTTTTACCCAAAATCCCAGGAATAACATGATCTGGATGTAACAAATGACATACATTTGTGAACAACAAAATGCAGAAAAAAGAACTGCTAACCAAATGATGTCAAAAGTAAAATAATAAAGAGAAGATCCTTGATAAGAATTTAATCCCAGCATGGATAAAAGAAAAAGAAATAAAACTAAAGCAAGCCCATATTTAAAGTTAAGTATCTTCACAGTCATTTATTTACCTTCGGTAATTTCTTTAGATAAAGTCTTTTTGTAAAATAATTTAAAATAATTCGATACATGTCTTGTTTAAAAAATTGGCTTGGATCAAGTTTTATCGTAATCCCCAAGTAACGCATTGCTGTTTTATAACGGCCTGACTCTAAATGAGTTCTAGCTGCAAATAAATAAGACCGACTTAATATTTTGTCTTTTAAAACGATTAATTTTTTATCAGTAGTCATTGTTAATTCATTTTTCATCACTGTTATGAATTCATCAGCCGTTTCAGGGCTCACTTTATTAGCAGATAAAGCCTGAGAGTGTACTCGAGAATAACCCAGTATTTTAGGTATGTACTTAAACTTACCTAGTTTTGCTAAACGTAATTGATATGCATAATCAGGCATCAAACGGTATTTACTATCCCAGCCGCCGATTTGATTGAATGCTGTTTTTAAAAAAAATGAGCCTACCCCAATTCTACATTTTGCATGAAAAATAAAATCATAATAATCATATTCTGGTGCTGTATATTTACGAATGACTTCAGATTGGCTATTCATCACAAAATTATCTGGATAAGTTAAGATAATATCTGGGTTTTCCAGAAAAGTGCTTACTGCAGTACTTACTGCATCTTTGGTTAAGCGATCATCTGCACTTAAATAACCAATAATCTCTCCGCGACTTAAATGCCATCCTTTATTCAGCGTTGCAGCTTGTCCCATGTTCGCATGCGAATCATAATAAAATTGATCTTTATATTTTTGCAAAAATTCAGCTGTGTTATCTGTTGAACCATCATTTAAAACAATCAATTCAATATTCGGATAATCCTGCGACAAAACACTCTCTATTGCTTCCTCCAAATAAGGCATAGCATTGTAAGCAGGAATGACAATAGAAACTAAAGGTTGTGGGTTCTCCAACATCATCTTCCTTTTATATAATCTTTAATACAAATATGAATTACTGGATTGAAAACCATCATCATGTAAATTATCCAGATTATAAACACTATTTATATAGTATGAACAGACCAAACAGTTAACTGAGTTCATGTCGTCGTTGGCTTGAAAGAAAATAATACAGATGGTTTGCTGGCCAATTACATTCGAAATGCCTACGATTAAATACTGTAGCTGAGGTATAATAAGTATATTTATCAGAGCTAAAATTATATCGATATAATTTTTGAACCATCTCCATAGCGTGTTCAGAAATGTCAGAATACTTGCCATAAGGCCAAGCAAAATACGCACACTCATTTTGTAACATATCTTCTATTTTTCTCTTACACTCTGTAATTTGATGTTCCAAAAACATTGAATCACTGCTTAGTAAGCGCTCGTGATCTGAACCATGAGCACCAATAATAAAGCCTCTATGATGTAGTTCTCGTATCATGTCCACATTCATTGGTCGTCTAAATGCAAGATGTGGCGCCTTATCCTTAAGAAATTTACGAATATATTCTTCATCCCCATAAGTAAAATTAGGATTAATAAAAAAAGCAGCGTTGACATTAAACTCTTCCAAAACAGGAGCAATCTCATGATAACAATCATCAAACCCATCATCAAAAGTAAATGCTACAGCAGGACGGGAGAGTTGGGTTTTTGCTATGATTAACTCACATGCTTTTTCTACATTTACAAAGTCAACATGATTCGATAAACCTCGTAATAATTGGCGAAATTTGTACTCGCCCCGCTTTCTTTGATCACCAATAATATGGCCATTTAAAATGTGTACGCAAGGAGAAATTTTTTTGAAATTTCCCAAGATAGAAAGGTAGCTATGTCGCAGAAACGGTCTAAAAGGTATCATAATCTAAATAGGTAAAATTAAGTGTTCCTAAATCAGCATCAGCGCTGAAATTAATATAACAATAAGCCAGACTCGTTTTAGAGAACCCAAGCTTTCCCATATTAATATTCGTTAATTTATTGGGTGAGCAATACGTTTTAATCCTCATAATCCCCATTAACGCGCAAATAAATTTCAATCTACGCAATGCCTTTCTTGCATCAGAAGATTTTCCATAATTATATAGAGCCCCAATGCCCATGTTATCATTTTCAACTTTTAAAACCAAAAAAACCTCTTTATATTGTAGAAGAATACAATTATGACCAAGTTTATAATTAAAAAAATCATGATCATGTATGACTCCCTCTGCATTTTTTTGAAAAGAAAGGAGTTTTTCAGGCAAGACGTCATGCGCTGTAAACCATTTTTTTAATAAACTTAATAAAATATTGCTATGCCAAGCTGCTTGTTTCTTTTTTTTCAGCAAACGCGCATAGGGCAAAGTAGGTACAAACAAATTCACAGAAAGCATATCATAAGCATGCGTCCAACCTAATTTTCTCACTAAACCAGGATAAGAATTTTTATTAGGGAAACCATATACAAACTGGATACCTAAGTTTTTTCCAAGCTCATAGGTCAATTGAGCAAGTGCTACGAATAAACCTTTATTTCGATGATCCGGATGGGTCATAGTATCACCGGATTGAGCAGCCATAACAACAGTTTCATTGAGCTTGACTCGAAGCGGTAAAATTCCATAGTAGGCTGCGGCTTCATTGGTTTCATTATGATAAGCAATATAGCCCACGTAAGAGGCTCCAAAACAATCAGTTGTGTATTTCTTTTTAAATTGATCAACATTTACATCAACACCATAGACCACTTTTATCAAGCGTATCAAATCCGCAAAGTTTGATTCATTTAATCTACAGTATCGATAAGTGTCCATATTTAGGTTCTAAACTATATAAGATAAAAAAAGATAAGAATATGAAAAACTAATAAACAACTTAAAATCCATCTGCAATTTCTAGTGGCGCGTAGAATAACACCTGTCCCTTCAAATTGTCTACTTATGAATACCTTCCTTGCGCTGTAGTCAGTTCAAAGGAAATAATCTTTTCTCGCATCAGGCAAAGGGAGATGCAAGAACACAAAGAGCACTGCCCTTGACTTAAGAAGCTTGTCATTATCGCAAAAACAATAGTCCATTTTTCCTTAAGTGAGTGACAACCCGTTTCTTAAGTCAATGCCAATGCAACTATGGAGTGATTGCTAATTTATAGTTTTTATTTTCTTGCTTAAAGTAAAAAAACGCAATAATGCCCATGAGTAACCAATAAACAAAATACGTTAATGCAAAGGCATAGGTCACCCCTGGTAATCCATATGTTCTCGCAAGCACATGACTAAGACTTACAAAAATGATACTCAAAATAACCTCGGTAAAAACATATGTTTTCGTCCATGCTTTAGCTAAGAGCAAATAAGTAAATAGCCAACTTGCTATGCGAAAAAAATCGCCCAAAAGTTGATAAGAAAACAATTCCGTTGCTGGGGCGAATGTTTTGCTATAAAGAAGGTTAATGATAAGACCCCGAAAAAGATAAATAACTATTAAAATAAATCCAATAAGCGGCATAAAAATTCGATGAGTGTCCCTGATTTCTTGTTTTAATGTTTGGGGTGTTTTTAACTCTGATAAACGCGGTAAATAATACGTGGTTAATGCTGCAGTGACAAACAATAAATAAGCATCTGATAAACGTACAACAGCCTGCCAATAACCAACACTCTCCCATCCAAACAAGGTACTTAGGTCATTACGAACAACGATTTGTGCAAGAGGGACAGTTAATGTACTGACACTACTCATAAATGAATAACGCAACAAATTAATTAAATATTTTTTTTTGATTTTCAATGAAAATAAGAGGTAAAACCAATCTTTGCGGCAAACAAATAATAATGAAATAACAATAGCCAAAGACTGTGCGATTACAAAAGAACATAAAATACTTTTTAACGGATATAAAACAGCAACACTGCCCATGATTACAAGGCTCAACAAACTGGAAATAATCGTGATACAAACAAGCAAGCGAATTTGTTGAAACCCATTTAAAATGGAGCACAATAATAAATGCAGAGCAATAAATAATTGAACAAATGCCGTCCAGCGCATCAAATATGCATATTGAATCGAACCTAAAATCCATTCCGCCAATTGTTGACTGTAAATAAAACCTAGAAACGTCGTAATAATAGAAAATACTAAGGTATAAAGGGCCGCTGTCGGTAAAAAACTCTGAAGCTCTCCTGTCTGGGCATATTCTGCAACATATTTAATAACCCCTAAAGCAATCCCGCCTCCAGCAATCGTGGCGAAAATATTGGCCAATGACATAAACTGACCAAGAATAGCTACCCCCTCAGGTCCAGTGTACAAGGCAATTATTTTTAGGCTCAATAGGCCAGTTAAAATTTTAACGAGTGTTGATACTCCGGAAAAAAAAGAGGTTTGTAATAATTTACTGTAAATTTTCATTAAAATTACAACTTTTTAAACATTGAATAAAAAAACAATCTGCTGGATTAAAGTTAGTTCAGATCTGATTATTCTTTTATTTAATTAAGGCGGATTGCTCATTTTAGAGAATTATAAGAAGCAAATGTAGTTCTTACCACAATATTTTTAACTTAATGAAAAATAAGCATGCAGCGATACCCCCTCAAATTAAATGAGACTCTAAAAAAATTCTATTTCATGTGACGCAACTCTGCTTCTGATTTTAGTTTGCATGACCTGGAAAATATGCTAGTTTTACCGCCATTAAGAATTACAATCATGTAATTCATATAGCGCATCATCTTTAGGATTTAGGAAGGAAGTAACCAAACTACGTCTATAAATGCTTTTGAGGAGATAAGAATGTCTAATCCGAGTTTCATTGATACAAAGCGTATTCTCGCTTTGGATGGGATTCGTGGTATTGCATTTCTTATGGTGTTTGGAGCTCATATAGGTATTTTGAGCTCAGGCTTTTTTGGTGTGGATCTCTTTTTTGTTTTAAGCGGCTTTCTCATTACCTCTCTTCTGTTACAAGAACAAAAACGTTATGCATCAATCAATCTCTATAAGTTTTATCTGCGACGCGCGTTACGCCTACTCCCAGCTCTTTTTGGAGTGTTACTTGGTGTTTTACTTTATACGGGAATTATGCTTCCGTTTTCGAAGTTTTTATCAGCATTATCTGATGCTTGGCGTATCATGCTTTATATTTGGAATTGGACTTTATCGGCAGATTGGTCAGTAACTAAAAATTGGAGCTACATCGTTGAACACCATCAACATATGTATAATCATTTATGGTCCTTATCTGTTGAAGAACAATTCTACATTGTCTGGCCTTGTTTATTACTAATCCTATTGAAACTACCGCGCAAAGTAGTTTTATTTTTTTTATTGATCGGAATAGTAGCACCAGCCCTAGCACGTTTTATCTGTTGGCATGAAGGCTCCTCACTTTGGATTTACTTTCGCACTGACATGCGCCTCGATAATCTCTTCTATGGGGTATTTGTTGCATGGCTTGTAAATTGGGGCATTGTCCCCAAAGGCAAAAGTCGGGTTCTTTTATCATGGGCGGGAATGATTGCTTTCATTGGATTGATAGGGTTAGGAATACCGGATTTTCTAACTCACGGTGAAGTCTATCAGGGATTATTCAGTCTTGCGGCCTTATTTTCAGCACTATTAATCGCATCAGCAGTATATTGTCCACTGGCACCACTTAAATATTTACTTGAACTTAGATTATTATGCTGGATAGGAAAAATCTCTTATGGATTATACCTTTGGCATTATCCTGTAGTTGAAATCCTTACAGGGCAAAATTTCTCTAGCCCTTTTTTGAGAGATCTCGCAATTACTGTCACCACTTTTACAATTTCAGCAATTTCTTATTACAAATTAGAGCTTCCATTTTTGAAACTAAAAGAAAAAATTGCCCATGTAAATCCCTCCTCTTTTTACACTGGAGACTTATACATATCTCCTGCACCACATCAATCACAATAAAATTCGCTATTTCACCCAAGAATTCACTAAGAAGGGTGAGGGATTAGGGAAGACGAAGCAATTGACCGCTACCGTCACGTTTGTAACGAGTTCTATTGAAAAATTGACTCTTTTTACATTATAGTTGCAACCAAATTTTCTCTTATTGTTTTTAATTGAACAAGGATTCAACCATCATCCGCTCTCTTCCATCAAAGCAGCTGATTCTTGAGGAAAGTACATTGGGCTATCGACCAGATATAGATAGCTTACGCGCCATCGCCATTTTGCTTGTATTAATTTTTCATGCTTTTCCGGAACGTTTGCCTGGTGGATTTATTGGTGTGGATGTATTTTTTGTTATTTCAGGCTTTCTTATTAGCTCGATTATTTTTAAAAATTTACAGAATAATCAATTTAACTATCTCCATTTTTATGCGCGACGAATCAAGCGTATTTTTCCTGCTCTAATAGTCACGCTTATTGGATGCTACATCATCGGTTGGTGTCTCTTATTTGCAAATGAATATAAACAACTTGGAAAACATATTGCCTCTGGCGCATTTTTTATTTCTAATTTTACCTTGTGGAACGAAGCAGGCTATTTTGATCACAGTGCGGTAACCAAACCATTATTACATTTATGGTCACTTGCTATTGAAGAGCAATTTTATATTTTCTGGCCTTTATTAATCAGTTTTCTCTGGAAACGAAAATATAACCTTTTTATTTTAATGGCCTTGATTGTTTTATCGTTTATAACGAATCTTATTTATATTAAAACAAATTCAATCGCCAGTTTTTATTCACCTTTGTCTCGGTTTTGGGAACTCCTTATTGGTGGGATTCTTGCTTATTTTAAGTTACATCAATCTAATTATTTTGCAAAACATGCCAACTTACAATCTATTTTAGGCTTAATATTTATCGTGATAAGCGTTCTACTACTTAATCAAGAAAAATCTTTTCCTGGCTTTTGGGCCCTATTGCCTACTATGGGAGCATTTTTGATCATTTCTGGGGGACCAAAAGCTTGGATTAATCGAACTATATTGAAAAATAAGATTTTAATATGGATTGGTTTGATTAGTTTTCCTATTTATTTAATTCATTGGCCTCTTTTATCATTTGCGCGAATAATGACTGGAAACAGCTTAAAATGGGAGATCCGTCTTTTTATTTGCTTTATAAGTGTTTTAAGTGCATGGTCTATTTATTGTTTTATCGAAAAACCCATTCGTTATAATTTATATAAAAAACCAATAACCCTTTCTCTTGCCCTATTAATTATTCTGTCAGGTAGTTTAGGATTTATCACCTATAAATACGAGGGTTTTCATTTTCGCTTTCCTTTGCTGATGAATGAGATTAATAACTATGCTGATTATGATTATCGCACTGTTTATAGAGAAGGTAGTTGTTTTTTAAAACCAAATCAAAATTATCATGCCTTTAAAACAAAGAGTTGCACCATTGGTAATTCAACATATAAATCTGTTTTTTTGTGGGGTGACTCTCATGCTGCTCATCTCTATCCAGGGTTAGAAGAACAGTTAAAAATGACCAGAAGCATTACTCAATTAACTGCTTCTGCTTGCCCACCAATTTTAGGAATGGATAAATCCGATCGCCCGCACTGCAAAAAAATTAACGACTTTGTATTTCAACGGATAAAAGAAGAAAAACCAAATGAAGTCATTTTAGCCGCACGATGGATCGCTTATGATTGGCAAAAAGTAGCGTTTACGATTAAGCAATTACAGCGTGTAGGAATAACAAAAATTACTCTTATAGGTCCAGTCCCAAGCTGGATAGATACTTTACCTACACTATTATTAAATAATATTAGAAAAAACAGACTCAGAACCATACCTGAACGCTTAGCGCTGGAAGTGGATTTACACACCCAAGAACTTGATAAAAAACTTTCCCTTTTGGCAAAAACACAACATATTAATTATATTTCTCCTATTAATATTCTATGTAACCAAAAGGGGTGTTTGACAACAGCGATTGCTGGCAAAAAAAAGGAGTTAATAACCTGGGATGAAGCGCACTTAACATCGACAGGCTCGAGAATGCTCGTTGCCCATTTCCCTGCTCCAAACAATTAATTCTTTAACATTTGTTATGAAGTCGACGCCAGCATATTTATAATGTGGTTTGAGAAAATAAGCTGTTCTTCCAAATTAGATGCTTGATGATATTCACCAAGCACTGTGAGTTTGGGTAGAAAAAGATCCACTAATAAATTTCTGGTAATCATATCTTCTGCCAAAAGTGGGTGTCGTTTCTCAATACATCCTTTTTGGGCTTGTTCTAATAATTCTGTAGCGTGTTCACTTAAGCCAACTACGGCGAAACAGTTACAGATATTAAGTGGCCATTCCTGCAGTAATTGCGGATCCTCAATTACGTTAAAGAAACTATTAAAAACAGACAGAAGAGGACGATGGCCTTTCCATTGATTTTGAATCACTTTTTGCTCAACTAATAAAACTCCTGGTTCACTTGCAAAATCAAGAACAATGCTTCCTCCATTGACCACAATTTTCCGAATCCTGCGTGATGCTCTGCGAGAAAGACAAACATTTATCGTTTTTATCCCCAAAACGGCCTCTACTACAGCGACAGAATGTTCTTCATTATAAGCAACAGAAGTGATTTTCAGGTTTTCATCAGGAAATAAAAAATAAAGTAATGACCAACAATGTTGAAAACTATCATGCATTAATGGTGTATAGATATCACCAATTTTCTTTTCGCTATGTCGTGATTCACAAAAGGGATCTTGCCAAATAAGATCTAGAGTAGAAACTTCAGTATTTTTTAAATAAATTGCAAAATCCTGTAAATAGCTCGCATACATAAACTCAAAATTAACGCCAACAGCAACTTTATTGAGCTTACTTAGAGTAACCAATTCTTGTGCTTCACTCACACTAAAACTGAATGGCTTTTCGGATAAAACAGGAATTCCTAAGCTTATGGCCTGCTGAATGTATTTAGAATGCGTGCTTGATAAAGTTGCAACAATTACTGCCTGGGGGCGTAAATCCCAAGCTTGATTTTCTTCAGAAGTAAGCAATACATTTTTAATGTTTTGTCTTTTCAACCAATTAACATTAGCTGCATAACTATTTTTGGTGACCCAAATAACCGTAAGATCAGGATAGTTTTCAAGCAATACGGAGAGCAAGACTCGTGACCATCGCCCTCCGCCAAAAAGACACACCAAATTTATCAATGCAATTACTCAATAATTTTAAACTCTGGCATAGGAAGAATAAATTTAGAACGTAGACCGCGGGCGCGCAATTGTTCCATGATCGGCTCAGCATAATGCCAGGCTAAAAGAACCACATAGTCTGGTTGCTCATCAATCAAACGCTGATTGTTAACAATGGGAATGTGAGTTCCTGGTAAATACTTATTTAACTTCAATGAAGTTGGCTGTTCGCCCAAGTAAGGCAACAAATCAGGTCCTATTCCAGCAAAATTTAATAAAGTACTGCACCGACCTGGGCAAGAATTTCCCACAATACTTAAATTTTTTTGATTACACTGCACAATAAACTCAAGTAATTGATTTTTCAGGTTAATCGATTTCTGACCAAATTGTCGATAATAATCAGGATTTGATAACCCTATTCGTTCTTCTTTAGCCAGTAGCTCATTTACAGATGCCTTTGGAGTATGGTTTTTTCCTTTCGCAACATAAACACGAATATTTCCGCCATATCGCGACACCTCTTTAGCATCAATCACAGTAAAATTATAATAACTGAATAAAGTAATTAATGAGCGCAGGGAATAAGTACGTAAATGCTCATGATAGATAGTATCAAATTGTAGCCGCTCCATCACTGGAATTAAATAATGGTTTTCAAGAACAAAAAAACCATCATCAGCAACTAGAGTCTCAAGGCCTTCTATTACATCACCTAACGACGCCATATGAGCAAACACATTTGTAGCGGTAACTAATTTTGCCCGCCCTATCGTTTTAACGATTTGTTGTGCAATTTCTTGATTAAAAGAAGCGTGAATCGTTTCAATTCCTTCTTGATTTGCTATGTGAGCAATATTGGTTGGCTCAATCCCCATAACACGCATTTGTTGTGCCTTAAATGCAGACAACAATGTGCCATCATTTGAACCTATATCACACACTAAATCATCAGGGCAAAGATTTAAATCATGGGCCAACTCCATGGCCATTTGTTGTTGATAGGCCACTAATTCTCGAGTTACACCCGTTCGATAGGGATAATCCTGATGATATACCACCTCCCCTTGCACCACATAATTCAATTGAGAAAGGGTACAATCTTTGCACCACATCTGGCATAAAGGATAAAAAGTCTCAGGTCCCTTGAGCTGTTCAACAGTGAGCAAACTATCACAAAGAGGTTGATTGCGTAAATCAAGTACTTGCTCTAAGTTTTCTGAACCACAAATTTGGCAGTACTGTAAAAATCCTGGTGAAAGGTTATGATTTGGCCTGCTTTTTGTTCCTGATCGTGAGTACATAAGCCCATTTGATAGTAAAATTGCGATGTGATACGATACTTTAAATTTTTTTCAAAAACAAGATTCCCAAACTCTATGCATTATGGACAAGATCAATACTAGTATTATCAAGCATGATCAAAAAGATAGGCCCCTCATTTCTGTAGTGATCCCTGTATTTAATGAAGAAGGCAATATAGATCGAGCTTATGAAGCAGTGAAACACGTTTTTGAAAATCAATTATCGAATAAGTATGACTTTGAAATCATTTTTACCGATAACCATAGTGTGGATAATACCTATCAAGAATTGCAAACACTTGCAATGCGTGATTCCCGCGTACGAATCGCAAGATTTACTCGAAATTTTGGGTTCAACAAATCGTTGTTAACGGGTTATCGTTTAGCACAAGGTCATGCAGCTATTCAATTAGATTGTGATTTACAGGATTCTCCCGTTCTATTCGAGACACTTTTATCTTACTGGGAAATGGGACATGATGTCGTAGTAGGCAAACGAAACAAACGCGAAGAAAACTATTTGTTACAAAGCGCCCGCAAAATATTCTATAGATTGCTAAAACGTATTTCCGAGGACAATCTCACCATTGATGGTGGCGATTTTCGCTTAGTGGACCGCTCAATTCTTGATAAACTGCAAACACTCCATGACGCAACACCCTATGTTCGAGGATTGATTTCCATGTTGGCAACCAAACAGATAACATTCCCTTATGATCGCCAAGCCCGACAACATGGGAAAAGCAAATTTCCATTCTTTCGTTTGTTTGGATTAGCCATGGACGGTATTATTAGCCATTCGATTGTACCTTTACGCCTTGCGTCACTTATTGGTCTATTTGTTGCTAGTACAACTTTTTTATTAGCACTGTTTTATATGTTTGGTAAGTTTCTGAATGGAAATTGGCCTTCAGGTTTTACAACACAGGTAGTATTAATTCTATTTTCTACGGCATTGAATGCTATCTTTTTAGGTATTATAGGTGAATATTTAGGTAGGATATATAAACAGCTACGCTATCATCCCTTAACAATAATCGAAAGGTCAATCAATCTTCCAAACATTATTAATAAGAATTAAATATGCATAATAAAGAGAATACTACGCCTAAAGCACCTGCGGAGTTTGATTTATACAGCGAGTCATATTCGGAGCAAATAAATCAATCTTTGGCATTTTCTGGCCTTTCCCATGATTTTTTTACTCGAATCAAAGCAGATTGTTTAACTCATTTATTTCACAATAATAGTTTTTTAAAAAACCATCGTGAAATTAATGTATTAGACGTGGGGTGCGGACATGGCTTAATTCATCCTTATCTTTTAGCAAATAATAATAAGCTTAAATTATCTGGAGTCGATGTAGCCTCTTCCGTGATCGATATTGCCCTTACAACGAACCCCAATGTTGCTTATCAAACATATGATGGCATCACTTTACCCTATGCTGAAAACACTTTTGATGTTGCCTATGCAATTTGCGTCATGCATCATGTTCCCCCAAAACAGTGGAATGATTTTTTACAAGAAATGAAACGAGTAGTAAAAATCAATGGCTTGGTTGTTATATTCGAGCATAATCCGCTGAATCCTTTCACGCTCAAAGTAGTCAAAAACTGCCCTCTTGATAAAGATGCAGTATTAATACGCAGTAAGTTAATGAGAAAAATGATGCAACAAGCCGGACTAACGTTATTAAAGAATACTTATATTTTATTTACGCCTTTTGATAACCCTTTATTTCAAAAATTTGATCGTATGTTAGGATGGTTACCGCTTGGCGCACAATATTACACACTTTCTTCAAAATCATTATGAGCATCAACTTGTATAAAAGCGTATTTGTTCAAAAAATCATACGGATGGGAAGAGAAAAAAGTCAGATTAGAATCATTTCTAAAATTGATAATCAGCTAGGTCGATATATTTTAGTAGGCAGCATCAATACTCTTTTTAGTTGCTTCTTTTATTTAATTCTTAGCCAATTAGGTGTTTATTATATCTATGCGATATCGATCACTTGGTGTGTAGGTATGCTTTTTAGTTTTAAAGCTACAGGCAAATGGGTTTTCAAAAATAATGATAAAACACTATTAATTAAATTTATAGTCTTATATTGTGTCATTTACTTAATAAGCATTGGCCTACTAAAAATAGGCAATAGCTTTCTGAATAATAGTTCATTAAGCGGCATTATTACCATAATAATAACATCTGGCTTAAGCTTCTTAGGTAATAAACATTTAGTATTTATTACAAAGCAGCATAAAAAATAGAAGGGATGGTACATTCTATGAAAGCAGTAATTTTAGCAGGGGGTATGGGAACCCGAATAAGTGAAGAGACACTATTAAAACCCAAACCCATGATTGAAATTGGAGGAAAACCAATTTTATGGCATATTATGAAGATTTACTCTGCTCACAATATTAATGATTTTATTATCTGTTTAGGTTACAAGGGTTATCTAATCAAAGAATATTTCATTAATTACTTTTATCATACTTCTGATGTAACCATCGATATGAAAAGAAATACTACTGAAATCCATCAAAGTTACTCTGAGCCATGGCGAGTGACCTTAGTTGATACAGGTGAAAACTCTATGACAGGCGGACGTCTTAAACGAATAAGAGAACACCTAGGAGAAGAAGACTTCTGTTTTACTTATGGTGATGGGGTTGCAAACGTAAATATCACCCAATTAATTAAATTCCATAAATTACAAAATAGACTTGCTACAGTCACAGCAATTAAACCTCCCGCACGATTTGGCGCCATAAACATAGACGGAGAAAAAATTATTAATTTCCAAGAAAAACCTTATGGTGGTAATGGATGGGCAAATGGAGGATTTTTTGTATTATCTCCTCAAGTCATAGAATACATTCGCGATGATACAACTATTTGGGAACGCGAACCCATGGAGCGCTTAACCGAAGATAATCAACTGTCTGCATTCCAACATGAAGATTTTTGGTATGCAATGGACACCTTGCGAGACAAAAACTATTTGGAAGAATTATGGGCAAGCAAACAAGCTCCATGGAAAATCTGGTAATGGATTTATCTTTTTGGAAAAACAAAAAAGTCTTAATTACTGGGCATACTGGCTTTAAAGGAAGTTGGTTGGCTTTATGGTTACAACAATTGGGAGCAAAAGTAGTAGGCTTTTCTCTTGATGCCCCTACCTCCCCAAATTTATTTACCCTTGCTCATGTTTCCCAAAATATGGTCAGTCTTATAGGGGATATACGCGATTTTAATAGCCTTGAAACTGTGTTCACCGAACATCGACCTGAAATAGTCTTTCATATGGCAGCACAGTCCTTAGTACGCAGATCTTATGAAGATCCCAGAGAGACCTATGCAACCAATATTATGGGTACTGTAAATTTATTTGAAGCAATCAGAATTACAAAAACAACAAAAGCGGTGGTCAATGTGACCTCTGATAAATGTTATGAAAATAAAGAATCCCTGATTGGATACCGAGAGGAAGATGCTTTAGGTGGCTATGATCCTTATAGTAATAGCAAAGCTTGCGCAGAACTAATTACCTCAGCGTTCCGTAATTCCTACTATAAAAACACAGAATATCCTTGTGGCTTAGCATCGGCACGCGCTGGTAATGTTATTGGCGGCGGCGATTGGGCCAAAGATCGACTTATTCCTGATATAGTACGCAGCGTTTTGAACGAATCAGAACTCATTGTACGCTATCCACACGCCTTGCGCCCCTGGCAGCATGTTCTGGAACCACTTTACGGCTATTTGCAGCTAGCGCGACTTCTTTTTTTGTTACCTAATGATTATGCGCAAGCATGGAATTTTGGCCCGGAAGAACATGATATTAAATCGGTTGATTGGGTAATCCATAAAGTCAAACAATTATGGGATAGTAAACTGTGTATTCAATATGCCTCCTCACCAGAATTACATGAGACTTCTCTTTTAAAGTTGGACAGCTCAAAAGCAAAACGAAGCTTAAATTGGAAACCCGTTTGGAATTTAGAGAATACTTTGATAAAAACCGTTGCTTGGTATCGCGCTTATGAAAAAGGGGAGGATATGCGCAAAATGACACTGAGACAAATTGATGAGTATCATACTGATCTTCTATTGCCATCAAAACCCAATGAACTCCATCAGCAAGTACTCAGTTTAAATACAGAAATAGTGGGATAAACACTCAATGTCAAAAGCTACTTCATTGAGCATTAGGTTCTTTAATATAAAAAAGTTAAGATCCGTCATCTCTTGGCAAAAAATAGTACTCCCCATTCTTCTGTTATTAGTTGGTAATTTTTATACTTATTATTCGATTACTCATAAAAATTATCCATCCATATTTTACCAAAATGAGTTCGCGCCCGCAGTAATGTTCGCGTGTGGTTATGAATTTGCCAACCCTGTATCTATAAGCAGTTCTTTGCAATCCTTCTTAGACAATAAAACAAGCACTTTTGAATGTAAAAATCTTGCCCAAAAGCATTCAACTTCACTTAATTATTTCCAGAGCTTAGAACATTATATGATTTTAAGTGCAGGAGTTTTATGGAAAATATTTGGTGTCAATTGGAATCATTTAATTCCCTTGTTTTTGATTTTGTATAGTATTAGCTTGCTCGCTACCTATTTTATTTTTCGTCTTGGGATGAACCAATTTTTCTCCTTTTTTTTCGCACTATTTGTCGCTGTTTCTTTTTTGCAAATGTATTATGTGACCCAGCTAAGAGATTATTCCGTTGCTCCTTTTTTACTGTGCGCAGTCTGCATCCTGGGAAAATTGGTGGTCACACCTCCTAATAGAAAAAAACTACTTTTATTATCTGTTTTTTCTGGAATGTTGCTAGGGTTGGGACTGGGATTTAGAATAGACTTGCTAATAATATTGCCATTTTTTCTTATAACAGTACTCTTTTTTGTAAAAGTAGATAAAAATGCCATTCAAGATAAATTAACCGCAATAGTTATTTTTTTGATCAGTTTTTTTGTTGTTGGTTTCCCTGTTTTAAATGCCTTACATCATCATGGCGGTGGCGATCTTGCCCATATCATTATTCTTGGATTAGCAGATTCATTCACTCCAAGCTTAGGTTTAGGACAACCTGAAACTTATTCAGTGATTCCTGCTTATCGAGATTTAATTCCATTTACTGCTGTTAATAGTTTTTCCCAAAGAATTTACGGAGTTGTAGGATTAATTCCAACCGCCACAAAAAATTATAGTTATTACAGCACCCTATTTTTATTGAATTACTTATCAACATTCCCTGCGGATTTTTTGGTTCGAATTTATGCGAGTTTGCTTCAAGTTCCATTAATTTTTGCTCACGGATTTTGGTATAAAATGGTTAACTATATTCCGTTAAGAAATATAATTGCCATACTTCCATTTGTGGTGACAGCAACCATATCCTTTTTTCAATTGAGAAAAGCATTATTTCTATTATTTGCTTTGCTTTATTTGGGGACTTACCCTGTTTTACAGTTTGATCCTAGGCATTATTTTTATTTAGAATTTGTTGGTTTGTGGTTCATTGGCTTTTTGTGTCAACAATGCGTTTTTCTCATCCAAAACAAATCGAATAAAGTCCTTTTCGAAGAGATTAAATCCAGAATAGGGGCGCGATGGAAAGTAATTTCGGTAACCGTAATAATGAGTTTTGCGATTTTGAGTATTTCTATAATCTCATTACGTTTTTACCAAGAAGATCATTTAAATAAATTATTTAACAATTATTTAGTGGCGAAGACGCAAACGATTAACCCCATTTTAAATGAAGAAAATAAGCACTATATTATAGAACTACCTTTAAAAAACAATGATCGTCAATCCTCTTATTTAGATACTGTTTATCTTAAAATCACAAGCAAAGAAAAATGTCCATTAAATCAAATTTCATTAAAGCTACACTATATTGAAAGAGCGCCTGTTTTTGGAAATGCTGAAGAAACCCTAACTCTTCCTACTGAACATGCAATAACTTATTTTTTACCCATTTATAATTTCCACAATGGATCAGGCAAAGATATTCTTGATGAAGCATTTCTTCCTTCTTATTGGGTTGATTCTTTAGAATATTCCAGTACTGATGCTAGTTGCATCCAAGATATTGCTTACTTGAAAGACATCAACAATATCCCTCTTTTATTAACACTAAAACTGCAACCAGGATGGGAAAAAACGAAACTCTATCAGTATTTTCAAAGAATATAAATTGTATCGTTCAGAGGAATAATAGGTCAGGTGGGGATAGCAAAAATCAAGGATGTTTAGCCTAAAAAATAGGAAGTTAAGATTTGAGAGAAGGCTCCAAATGTACTTTTAGACTAGTCTGCAAGACGTAATAATAGACATGGTTCTGACAACGAAGTCAGAACCATAATCTGCTCGAGTTCCAAAATATTTTTTTCTCCAAATAACTGCTGGTCTTAAGCCTTGTTTCGCATGATTATTGGTTGGCTCTAAACTGGAAACTCTCACTTTTTCGAGTGCTTGTGTCAGATTATGTCTTAACTAATTCAGTTAAAGATTCAGTTAAAGATGTTCAGTTAAAGACTACAGTTCGTTGCTGTTGGTTCTGTTTCTGTTCGTTGTAATTGTTGGTCATTGGGATTTAACTCTTCTGTCTGATGTGCTGATGCGGTATTTAAAGACGTCATTGGCACTGGATTTAACGCAGAGCTCGTAGGAGCTCCCAAGCTTATATCCTTAACCAATGAACTCCCAGAAGATTTAGATATAGGGATATTTTTAATACCGTCAACATGCAGATTGCATTCTTCCCTGGATCAAGTGTACTTCTAAGGGCGTCGTCCAAAGCTTGGGGTAACCTTAGTGAATAGCCTAGAGCTATTCCATTTTTGACCATACTTCTCGATTGACATAATCCACATAGCTAGTCACAACTCGGACTATTTTTTTCGAGACACACCCTCCTTCATAATCCGAAACCAGGGCAAATATACGCGAATTTTTCTCGTGTTGGGAAGTGACAATGCGCACTGCGTTTAGAACACTAGAGGATTTAAGCCCACACATAATTAAAGTAGCTTCATCCATTCCCTCAGGTCGTTCATGCGTATTGCGTATAGTAACTGCCGGTAAATTTAAAAGGGAAGCTTCTTCCGTAATTGTGCCACTATCCGATAAAATACAATAAGCTTCCATTTGTAATTTAACATAATCTAGAAAACCAAAAGGTTTTAAAAAACGAATCCGCGAATCTAATTGAGTCACATTGAGCGCTTCCAAACGCTTTCTTGTTCTTGGATGCGTTGAAACAACAATAGGCATATCATATTCTTTTGCTAACGCACATAAGGTTTCCAGTAAATCATTTAGATTCGCCGGAATATCCACATTTTCTTCGCGATGATTGCTCACCAAGAAATACTGTTGTGGATTTAAATCAAGTTGTGATAAAACATTTGATGATAAAATTTTAGGCATAAAATGATTCAGTACTTCCTGCATGTGCGAACCAGTTTTAATAACTCGCTCTGCAGGGATCCCTTCCTGAATTAAATAGCGACGAGCATGCTCTGATAATACAAGATTAATATCACTCAAATGATCGAGTACTTTACGATTCAGCTCTTCAGGAACCCGTTGATCAAAGCATCGATTACCTGCCTCCATATGAAAGACGGGTATTTTGCGTCGCTTGGCAGGAATCACTGACAAACAAGAGTTTGTATCACCATACAGAAGAAGAGCATCAGGCTGCTCCTTTTCCAAAACTTCATCTGCTTTTTCAATAATCCGAGCAATAGCACGTGCAGCTGTGTCTCCTGCTGCATCAAGAAAATAATCCGGCTTACGAATTTCTAAATCATCAAAAAAAATCTGATTGAGTTCATAATCAAAATTCTGGCCAGTATGAACTAGAACATGTTGGGTATGCTTATCAAATTCAGCAATGACACGAGACATTTTGATTAATTCTGGTCTTGTTCCAACTATAGTCATTACTTTGAGCATTTAAGAATATCCTAAATTTAAAACGATAAGGAACGTCAATTTATCATAAAATAAATAGTAATAACAGAATTCCTCCTCCACGTACACGCCATTCAAGTAACATGGAAAAAAGATCAGCTGATCACCATAACTAAACGCCTATGCGCACAATAATTAAACATGCTGATTGAGCCTGCAACAGAAAAAAGTATAGGGATGAAAAAACTAAAATTAATTCCAGTAAACTCAATGATAAGCACAATTGCTGTGATTGGCATCTTTTGTGCCGCAGCAAGAAATGCTGCACCGCCTATTACCGCAAAAGCAGATACAGATATTCCAGGCCATATATAACTCCAAAGGATACCCAGAATAACCGCCATTAAAGCGCCATTTGCAAGAGAAGGAGTCAGTAATCCACCCGAAGCGCCCGCCTGTATACTGGTACAGACAATTAAAACTCTAAGTATAAATAAGGCTATAGCTACCCCTAGTCCTAACATATTTCCATCAAATCCTAACTGGGCGGCAGATCGGCCATTCCCCAATATTTCTGGAAAATAGATTGACAGGAGACCAATGAGAAAAAAATTCAATAAACAAAATACGATGATTTTCCAATCACGCGGAGCCTTACTTTGAGCTCTGATTGTCATTTCTTTAAACCAATATGCGGTAAAACCAAAAAGAGGCCCCGATATAATTGCCCAAAAAACCACTGAGGTATCAAGAACCAAAAAGGGTATATGATATAAGGACTGATTACCCAGACCAATCCAAGATATGACCACTGCTATAGCAGCCGTAGTAATTGCAGGAATCACTGCAAATAGATGAAAAGTACCAAGTAAAACCTCTAAAGTAAACATGGCTCCGCCAAAGGGAACATTATAGACCGCTGCAAGTCCTGCTCCAGCAGCACAGGCCACAAGTATTCGACTTTCCTTGGGATGTAGTTTCATTTTATTAGTGAGCCAGCATGCAAATACAGCAGCAAACTCTCGAGGGGCGACTTCACGTCCTAAAGGTGATCCTAAGGCAACTGTTATAATTTGAAGCAACACATGTGCCACAGTAGTTTTTATAGGCATATAAGGTCTAGGTGACTTAATTGCATTTGCAATACTCACTAAAGGCCTTCCATAACGGAAAACAGCCCACCAACCAAATCCTGCAATGAAACCACAAAGCAATAAAATAATAACTCTCATCGATGGAGTTGCCACACTTGCAACAAACAGAAAGCTCTCATTTCCAAGAATAGGAAATACAGTATGCTCATATGCCAAATGCTGCAAAAAATGCAGCAATATAGCCAAAAACATTCCACCCAAACCTGAGAAAACACCAATAGCTATTGTGGCAAAAAAAAGATGAGGCCATCGAGATGCTCTATATTGGGTCATGAACTACTCCTTTTAATTCATAACGGGATCTGAGCGCTTAATTTTCCTGCAACTTGTAATTGATGGGCAACAATACGAGCAAGATAGTCAAACTCAATATTTACTTCTTGCCCTGGCTTTAAAAAATTCAAGGTGGTGTTCAATAATGTATGAGGAACAAGCATTAATTTAATGCGTTGCTCAGCAACCGAATTAATCGTTAAACTCACCCCTTCAACAGTAATACTCCCTTTAGGGATTAAATACAACATTGCATTAGAGTCAAACCCACTAAGTTCTACTTCAACAAACTCATTCATCTGCTTCATAGAATGAATTTGAGCGATTGTATCTACATGCCCGCTCACATAATGACCACCAAAACGTGTGGATGCGCGCATAGCGCGTTCTAAATTCACTTCATCATCTGATTTTAAACGACCTAAAGTAGTTCGACTCAAAGTTTCAGGAGAAACATCAAAGCACAAATCTAACCCATCAGAAGGTAATAAGGTTAAACAGACACCATTAACCGCAATACTTTCTCCTACTTGTAATTGTTCAAAAGCGGACGAGATAATCAACCGATTAGCACCATCTTGGCTCCAATTACTGATCACAACACCTTTTCTTTCAATTATTCCAGTAAACATGGATTTCTCTCACTCCTGGCTCAAATGAGTTCTTCTCTCTTGCATGGTTTCTACGCTATTAATTACCGTTTGTCGACAAATCTCTTGCATCACCGGAATCTCTTTAAGCGGTACCCCCTCATGAATTGAATAAGCGATAAGAAAGCTATCTCGCCATATTTTTTCATTCCTTTTTTCTTTAGCCTTCATCCATAAAGCAACCCATAAAAAGTGAAACTGCCATTTAACACGATGTAACTCCATCTCTTCACTAAATACCGCATCCATAGCTTCTTGCATACGACAAACTCTAATTCCATCAACAAAACTACTGTTGTGATTGACAATTTTATCAATTAGAGGATTTTCCAAATACCAAGATTCAGTAAATGATTTACTTTTTAGCCAAGATTTTGAACGCTGCAAAGACTTTTTGATTGTTTCTTGGGTAAAAGGAGTAATTTGAACTCCTAATTGGTCAAATAAGTGTTCTAAATCCAGTTCTTGCGGTCGCAAACGAATTCCAAGTAACTCTTGAATTTCTAAAAAGTGAAGATTGGGTATTTCACCGTGTCCTACGGTTACTGTCAGAAAATGCTCTACAATCATGGTAAAATAAGATAAATCAACTTCACGTAAGGTCACATTTTCATCAAAAGCTTGTTTGTAATAATCTTTCACATCTTTTGATGAAATTGCAGGCGTTATCCATGCATCTTTAAGACCTAATTCATATTTGAGCAATAGCCCACACAGTCTATTGTTTCTACTTTTACCTACATGAAGAAAAAGACCTTGAGAACCACTACCATCCACTTCCGTTGCTCTGATTATAGCATGAGCTATTTCAGGCTCAGGAGCGAATACAACTCCTTTTCTCCGTTGTATTTTTATCCAAGAATCAAAAAGAGAGTGGTAGTTTTCAGGATACCAATACTTAATGGTCTGTAATCGCGAAAGGGAAATAGAGGTTAAAGTGACTACATCCATAACTTGGCTCATGGTCGCAATAGCAATTTCACGCACTTCTGCTTTTGGATGCAACAATATCAGTAAGGCAATATCGCCACCTTCTTCGATGTTATAGAGATCGACTATAAGATCAGCAAAAAAATCAGCAGGCATAGCATAGCTTTGAGCAAAGAAATTTTCAGCAATATCAAAAACAGAAAGATCAGACAACTCATGAATTAAATCACGAATTGCATCTAAATGAGATAAAGGTTCACCCTCATTAATTAATTCCTCTTCGTCACTAGCCAAATCATAATAAGCATTTTTTAAATCATCGGTGAGCTCAACATGAGACTCATAAAAAGAATTTAATATAGGTAACCAAAAACTTAACGTATGTTTTTGAGAGTTTATTAGTTCTGCTAAATGAGTCATTAATTGTATTAATGTCTTAGCACTGATTTTATTTGATTCGGCAGCACCTTGTAATTGAGCTACGCAAATATCCAAAGCAAAAACACAAGCAGAATAAACTGAAAGCTCTTCATCTAACTTTTCTTCTAAATTATTAATGATATCGATGAGCTTAAAAGCAAGCTCTGGCTGCTGAAAAAATAAAATATACAATTGAGGATCAGGCTCAGAGTTTTGCTCAATCAAAGTTGCCATTTCAGTTAATAAACGGTACAGCTCTGGAGAATTACTGGTCATGTTTGTTTAGGCACCTGTCTTGCTCTACCCTCTTCGTCTAAAGCCACAAAAACAAAAACGCCTTCAGTAACTTGATAGGCTTCTCTTTGAGTCGCAGGATGAGCCCATACTTCAACGCAAATCGTCATGGAAGTATTACCTTGTTTTACCAAATTCACATAACAACTCACAAGATCACCAACATGGACTGGTTTTAAAAAACTCATGGAATGGATAGCAACTGTTGCCACGCGCCCTAAGGCTAATCTTTTTGCTAAAATTCCAGCCGCTAAATCCATTTGCGAGACTATCCATCCGCCAAATATATCACCATTAGCATTAGTACTTGCTGGCATTGCCAAAGTTTGGATAGCAAGGTCTCCCTTTGGAGTATTGGTCATTATTTTCCACCGTATTATGTATCGATTAAATCAACATTAATCTGCTTGCCATTCAATTCATCTTTATTTCTAGTTCTCACGACTTGTTCGCGAGATCCTAATCGCGAACAAGTCGTGGACTTATCCCGTAACTTTTGGCTATAGCTGCATGATTATTTATTGATTTCGTTTTAATTTAGCTAATGCATCTGCCATTGCTGTATTGAATACAGTTTTTTTAACGGGTTCAACTTTCTTACTCATTTCCGTTTTTTTCTTATGCTCTGATTTTTTAGCCTGAGGCGCTTTTTTTGTTTCAGAAGCTTTAACTGTTTTTCTCACTGGCGTGCTTAAAGGTTCATCGTCTAATTTCATACTCAAGCCAATACGCTTTCTTTCTTTATCTATTTCGATGACCTTAACTGTTACAATATCGCCAGCCTTCACTACAGTACGTGGGTCTGAAATAAATTTATGCGTCATTGCCGAAATATGAACTAAGCCATCCTGATGCACACCAATATCAATAAAAGCACCAAAATTAGTCACATTGCTGACCACACCTTCAAGAATCATGCCTGCTTGTAAATGCTCAATGTCTTCAATACCTTCTTTAAATTGTGCCGTCTTAAATTCAGGTCTAGGATCACGGCCTGGCTTTTCCAACTCACTCAATACATCTTTAATGGTTGGTAAACCAAATTGCTCATCAACAAATTGCGCCGCATTCACACTACGTAATTCTTCTTTATTACCAATCAAATTTTTTATATCTACTTTTTTATTAGCAATAATTTTTTCAACCAATGGATAAGCTTCTGGGTGAACACAAGATGCATCCAAAGGATTATCACCATTCATAATGCGTAAAAATCCCGCTGCTTGTTGGAAAGCCTTATCGCCCATACGACCAACATTTTTCAATTCCACTCTATTTTTGAAAGCCCCATGTTCATCACGGTAAAGCACTATATTTTTAGCTAAAGTTTCATTAAGACCAGAAATATGGGATAACAAAGCTGCTGAAGCCGTATTTACATCCACTCCTACCGCATTAACACAATCTTCCACAACACCATCAAGACTTCGAGCCAAGCGAGTTTGATTCACATCATGCTGATATTGGCCAACACCAATTGATTTGGCCTCGATTTTTACCAGTTCTGCAAGTGGGTCCTGTAAACGTCTCGCAATAGAAACTGCCCCTCTTAGTGTTACATCCAAATCAGGAAACTCTTGCGAGGCAATTTCTGAAGCAGAGTATACAGATGCCCCTGCCTCACTTACGATCACTTTATTGAGCTTCAAATCGGGATACATTTTGATGAGTTCAGAGACTAATCGTTCTGTTTCGCGGGAACCTGTTCCATTACCAATGCTAATGAGATTAACATGATACTTTGCAGCGAGTTTAGCTAAATCCGTAATCGCTGAATGCCATTCGTGTTGTGGTGCAAATGGAAAAACAACAGTGTAATCCAGTAACTTACCTGTTTCATCAACGACAACCACTTTAACTCCCGTTCTAATTCCAGGATCCAGTCCAATAGTAATTTTAGGACCCGCTGGGGCTGCAAGTAATAAGTCACGCAGATTTCTGGAAAAAACTTTAATTGCTTCTTCATCCGCAATTTCACGTAAACGAGTAAGTAATTCGAGCTCAAGCTTAGTAAATAATTTGATCTTCCATGTAAGACGTACGGTTTCTAACAACCAGTCGTCTGCTTTTCTTTGGCAATCAGCGATATGGAAATGAGCTGCAACTTTATGTTCGCCATAAGAAAGATCATGCTCAGGCAACACCAAACTCACTTGTAAGACACTTTCGCGGCGTCCGCGAAATAATGCTAGAGCACGGTGTGATGGGATTTTTTTAATTGGCTCAGCATAATCAAAATAATCTGAAAATTTGTTTATTGTTTCTTTTTTCTTAGCGCTGCCTACTGATTTAACAATACCGTGTTGCCATAAATATTCACGTAATTCATTAATCAAATCTGCATCTTCAGCAAAATGTTCCATTAATATATGGCGCGCCCCTTCTAACGCTGCCTTGGCATCCTCAACCCCAGCATCAGGATTCACAAAATGAGCGGCTTGCTCTTCTGGATCTAGATCTGGATTTTTCCAAAGCTTTTGAGCCAATGGATCTAGCCCCGCCTCTACAGCAATCTGTGCTTTGGTGCGACGTTTAGGCCTGAACGGTAAATATAAATCTTCAAGTCGCGTTTTAGTATCTGCGGCTAAAATGCTCTTTTCAAGTTCAGGAGTTAATTTTTCTTGTTCGCGGATTGACTGTAAAACCACAGCGCGACGCTCATCTAATTCACGCAAATAAAGCACGCGCTCATCAATAAAACGTAATTGTATATCATCAAGTCCTTCAGTAGCTTCCTTGCGATAACGAGCAATAAAAGGAATTGTTGCTCCCTCGTTCAGCAGACGAATGGCTGCCTCTACCTGCGCTGGCTTAACTTTAATTTCTTGCGCAATAATTGCAGCTAATCCCGACATCTCTTGAGTCATTTACATCCCCGTAACACATAAATAGATAACAATTTAATTATCCCATCCCTAAATCTTAATATCATGTAACTTTGAAGATGCGTCATAATCCGCTTCATCTACGCTACATAATTACTTTAAGGATGACTTATAAAAAACGCCACATTATCACTCAACAGTTACTGATTTGGCAAGATTACGTGGTTGATCCACATCTGTACCTTTAACAACAGCAACATGATAAGCCAATAACTGTAAAGGAATCGTGTAAATTATAGGAGCAACCCATGTACCACAAGAGGGAACTTTAATTAAGTGTGCTCCATTTGTCCGCCAGTTTTGGCTGTCATCCACAAAAACAAATAATTGGCCCCCTCGCGCACTTACTTCATGTAAGTTAGATTTTAATTTATCGAGCAGTTCATCATTAGGAGCAACAGCTACAACTGGCATGTTCTCATCAACTAAAGCGAGTGGCCCATGTTTTAACTCACCCGAAGGATAAGCCTCAGCGTGAATATAAGAAATTTCTTTAAGCTTTAATGCACCTTCTAAAGCAACTGGATATTCAACGCCACGTCCTAAAAATAAGGCGTGTGCTTTATTCACAAATAGAGAGGCTAAGCCTTCAATTTCTGTATTCATCTTTAGTACCCGCTCACAACATGCAGGTAACTCTTGTAATTGATTGAGAACCTCGTTAGCGCGACTATCATGGCAAAGAACCGTAGCTAACATCAAAAATGCAGCTAATTGAGTAGTAAAGGCCTTGGTAGACGCTACACCAATCTCGACACCGGCTCTTGTTAGAAAGACACAATCAGCCTCTCTTACTAAAGTGCTTGTTGCTACATTACAAATAGCCAAACTGGCTAAATATGGCATACCCTTTGCTTTCTGTAAGGCAGCAAGAGTATCCGCTGTTTCACCTGATTGGGAAATAGTGATAAACAATGAATCTTTGGGAACTACCACATCGCGATAACGATATTCACTAGCAATTTCAACTTGTGTTGGCAACCCGGCTAAAGACTCTAACCAATATTTTGCAACCATTCCCGCATGATAACTAGTACCGCAAGCAACAATGTGGATTTGTTTGACTAACGGAAATACATGAGAAGCCCGTTCGCCAAAACTAGCTCTAAGCACTTCAATAGAACTCACTCGACCCTCTATAGTATCAGCCAGGACTTTAGATTGTTCAAAAATTTCTTTGAGCATAAAATGTCGATAAGGACCTTTAGTTACAATTTCGGCATTGCTCGTTAAAAGATGGGAGGGACGCTCAACAATTGCATTTGATGAATTATAAATGACAACGCTTTTAGGAGTAATAAATGCACTATCACCTTCCTCTAAATAAAGGACTGATTGGGCAAAAGCTTTTAATGCTAGGCTATCCGAAGCAACGAAATTTTCACCAATACCCATGCCAACAACCAATGGACTTCCTTTACGGACCGCAACTAACTCCATAGGTTTTTGTTGATGGATAACCCCTAAAGCAAAAGCACCATGCATTTCTGCTGCAGCAGCCTGTACAGCAGTAAGTAAATTTTCACTTTGAAGATAGTGATAATGAATCAAATGAGCAGCAACTTCTGTATCTGTTTCAGAAGTAAACAGATACCCTCTAGTGGTTAATTCATGGCGCAGCTTTTCATGATTTTCAATAATCCCATTATGCACCAAGGCAATTTGCTCATGAGATAAATGAGGATGCGCATTTTGTTCTGAAGGCTTACCGTGTGTGGCCCATCGAGTATGAGCAATTCCGGTATTTCCCATAACTGCAGTTTCTTGCATGGCATCGGCTAAGTTTTGTACTTTACCCTGAATTCGTATGCGCTTTAAATGTCCATGATTATCAATTACTGCGATACCGGCAGAATCATAACCTCTATATTCTAAACGTCGCAATCCTTCGAGTAAAATTTTACTAATATCCCTTTCAGATACAGCGCCGATTATTCCACACATAACCTACTCCTCGTTTCACTAAACCGTAGTTGAACGATACATGAATCAATAAAAACAGGAATTATGCCATAAACATGAATAAATCACTAACACGCATGCTCAACGAATCAGAAAGGATATAAATCATTTTTATCCTTTAAGAATAGCCTAAACATTCCAACATATCGCGGCTTGCCCGCGGAATTCAGGGGTACTGCGCTAAAATACTGAACCCCGAGGACAAGCCGCAGGGCATAGTTCGAGATGTGATCAAGAGGTAGCAAATAACCTATAAGTTCCTGCTATCCTCCCCCCAGGCACGGCCATTAAGTTAAATGACTGTTGCCATCAGGGGGCTACACGACTAATAAATCACAAGAATACAGATCCCTTTAATTACTCAATAGGATTTTTACAGGTCACTGAATATCCATGATCTTTCATTGCAGTACATACTTCAAAAGCCATTAATCCATGAGCTCGAGTACTTGGGTGAATCTCATCCCAGAATAAATAACTCTCTGGAGTATCACAAACGTGATAGTTTTTATCTCCAGCAGCGAAGCTTTCATCTCTATATTGGAGCACTTGCGCATAACGTAATACATAGTTATGAGCAAATGGCGAGGTACGAAATGCATCATACATGGGTAGCTTCACATCAATACATGCATCCTTAGTATTAGTAAAACCATAGTTTTCTGGATTTTCTAAAGCCCTTTGCATGTACTCTTGCATATCAATGTAGAGGAAATCTGCATTAGGATAGATTTTCGCCCACTCTTGCATGCGATTTTGAAGACGTTCGTTGTGCATATCGATTGCATTATTCAAAACTTCTCTATCCGTGGTTTGTACTACGCGTGGCGTATCACCCAAATGAGGTAACCCCATAATAACAAAACGACGCGCTCCGGATTTCATTAATTTCATTACCGCAGAACCAGTGCTTGAGAGAACATTATCAACATAAGTACTCATAATTTCAGTATTATAATTATCTTCAAAAAACAAAACATTGATATAATCATTGCTGCCTGAGAAGACAAAAAATACTGTTTCATCACTTAGAGAAGGATGTTCTAATAAGTAGGCTTGGACAGTTAAACCAAGACTTGGAGGAACGAGCTTACCCACAATGAGATTTTTGATCGTTCCTAGTGGATGGCGAATTAAGTTCCATACCGTTAATTGATAGTCATAAGTAGCAGACCAACTTCCGCCAAACGCACGGTTCAAATAAACCTCTTCATCATCTGAAGCAATAGAAATCATTTTCGCTAAATATTCATTCCATACTTGCCCATTAGAGAATCTTGAATTCCAATAAGGTTTTCCTGGCAATACTGGAACCATCTTGACTTTACTGACTAAATTCGCAATATAGGGTGCCAGCTGATTATCAAAAAATTCAGTAACAATGGCGATACCTGAATCTAATACCATTTGAGGAACATAATATTCTTCAGCAAATTCAACCATTTTGTTCAATACAAATATTTTAAATGGTGCCACTAAAAATGCGGGGTCTTCTTCTTGGCGTAAACTTTTAAGCAAATGTGTGGTGTTGCCTGTGTCAGACAAACTATCGCCAAAAACAACCATAGATTTTACAGGGGTAGCGGCAAAACTGATTAATGGGATAAAAATACAAAGGGCTAAAAACCAACGTAACTTCCTAATGTAATGTGCCATATTATCTCCTTATAAGCCCGGCGGGGTATGAAAAACACGAATACCTGTGTTGGTATATAACAGTATGATCGCTGATTGGCTTTTGTCAACGCATTTAATTAATTTTTGCTTAATATTTAAACCCAATTTGAGTGCATTTAAATCATGCCTATTGATTAAATTCTGTGTAAATGGTAATTTTTGCTGAATATTTTTGTTTCTATTGTCAGGTAGTACAATGAAAGAAATAGTCATTGCAGCATTTTATAAATTTGTTTCCTTAGAAAATTATGAAACTTTGCGCCAACCTTTATTGACCCAAATGCAAGAAATCGGTATCAAAGGTACAATTATATTAGCATCTGAGGGAATTAATGGTAGTTTTGCAGGCACACGCGCGCAAATGGATCTTTTTTACCAATTCATCCATAAGGATGAACGCCTAGCCGATTTAAAATTCAAAGAAACGTTTGATAATGAAAATCCTTTTGAGAAATCCAAAGTCAAACTTCGCAAAGAAATTGTGACTATGGGTATCAAAAATGTGGATCCATTGAAGGCTGTAGGGACTTATTTGACTCCTCAGGAATGGAATGAACTCATTTCGGACCCTGATGTTGTCCTAATCGATACTCGTAATGATTATGAATTTGAATTAGGTACATTCCAAAACGCAATTAATCCTAATACAGAAAATTTTCGCGATTTTCCGGAATATGTACAACACTGTTTGCTTGACAAAAAAGATAAAAAGATAGCCATGTTTTGTACTGGCGGCATACGTTGTGAAAAATCAACTGCTTATTTAAAAGAACTTGGTTTTGAGAATGTTTTTCATTTACATGATGGTATTCTTAATTATATGGAACAAATGCCCCAAGAAGAATCGCTCTGGCAAGGTCAATGCTTTGTTTTTGATAACCGAGTGGCAGTTGATCAAGATTTAAATAGAGTCTATCCTCAATTACCACTAGATTACAAGCATGATCGAGAGCGTGCTAAAGAATAAATTTTATGACCAACAAAAAACAATCCGATTCCACTATTGTCTTCAATCGAAAAGCAAGTTTTGATTATTTTATTGAAGAGCAATACGAGGCTGGTCTTGTACTTGAAGGCTGGGAAGTGAAAAGCTTACGTGCTGGAAAAATTAATTTATCCGATTCACATGTTATTCTGAAAAATAGTGAAGCTTTTTTATTAGGGGCACAAATTCAACCACTAATTACAGCGTCTACACATACCATTCCAGATCCAATCCGTACTCGAAAACTTTTATTAAATAAAAAAGAATTGAATCAACTTATCGGAAGTGTCGAGCGCCAAGGCTATACCATAATACCACTTTCCTTATATTGGAAAAAAAATAAAATAAAAATCAAAATTGCTCTGGCCAAAGGTAAAAAGGAACATGACAAACGAGATACAATTAAAGATCGTGAATGGCAAAGAGATCGTTCACGCATCATGAAAAAAATAGGGAGAGACTGATGAATATAGGAGAATCCGTACCTAATTTTACCTTTACTGCAACAAACGGAATTTCGGGCCAACTTAATGATTATCAAGGACAATATGTAGTTCTCTATTTTTATCCTAAGGATGCAACCCCAGGATGTACCACTGAAGGTCAAAACTTCAGAGATGCATATCCCCAATTCCAAGCTTTAAACGCACAAATATTTGGAATTTCCCGTGATAGTTTGAAATCACATGAAAATTTTAAAGCCAAACAAAGCTTTCCTTTCGAGCTCATTAGTGACCAAGACGAACAATTATGCCAATTATTTGATGTAATAAAAATGAAATCTATGTATGGCAAACAAGTACGTGGCATTGAACGTAGTACTTTTATCATTGATCCTCAAGGCAACCTGGTGAAAGAATGGCGAAAAGTTAAAGTCAATGGCCACGTGGAAGAAGTGTTAGGTGCTTTAAAATAAGGATATTCTCCTTGACTGCGTTTCATTCCCTAAGCACAATAAAACAAAATTAATAACAAAGCAGTAGCCTCGCTACCATTAAGTTAACGTGAGTTTCAGATTTAAAAGCGTGGTTTTACTTCGATCCATTCAGCCCGAACGGATAGATAGAGAAACTGGATCTAAATAGATTATTTATCTGAACTCGCGTTAAGTCAGGAAGTTATCATTCCTACACTCTTAACTTAATAGCAGTGAATAGTAACTTGGGTGAAACCCAGGTTTTATGACCTAAAATCCTGTTTCGCCTAGGCTACAGATTTTAATGACAATGGCTCCATCATAAAGGTGAATTTATGGATAAAAGCAATACCATTCCGAAGCTGTTTGTACTCGACACTAATATTTTAATGCATGATCCTACAGCCATCTATCATTTTGAAGAGCATGATATCTACTTGCCAATGGTTGTATTAGAAGAATTAGACAATCATAAAATGGGTACATCGGAGGTAGCACGCAACGTACGACAAACCAATCGTATGTTGGTAGAACTTATGAGCAACTCCTCTCATGAACAAATTGTATCCGGTTTACCAATCCCTAATTATTCGGATAAAAAAAAGTGTAGCGGCAAACTGTTTTTTCAAACTGATGAATTTAATCAAGTGGTCCCATCTACATTACCTGGGCATAAAGTAGATAATACCATTCTTGCTACGGCCTTAGGATTACAAAAAAAGCATGCAGGGACAATGCAAGTTATTATTGTGTCAAAAGACATTAACTTGCGCATCAAGGCCGGAATACTTGGGATTCTTGCAGAAGACTACTACAGTGACCAAGTACTGGATGATGTCAATCTTCTGCATCGAGGCTTACATATACTGGACAATGATTTCTGGGAAACTCATGCTAAAGACATGGGATCTTGGCAAGAAAGTGGCAAAACTTTTTATAAAGTAGCTGGTCCATTGATTGAACAATGGAATCCAAATGATTGCCTCAGTACCGAAGATGATCAATTTCAAGCCATTGTAAAAAAATTAGAAAATGATCATGCGGTCATTCAATTAATTCGTGACTATACCAAACATTCAGTTTGGGGAATTCACGCGAAAAATCGTGAACAAAATTTTTCATTAAATCTGCTTTTGGATCCGGAGATTGACTTTGTCAGTTTGCAAGGCCCTGCAGGTACAGGAAAAACGCTCCTCACAATCGCTGCGGGATTAACCCAAGTTTTAGATCAAAACCGCTACTCTGAAATTTTAATGACTCGTGTCACTATTCCCGTAGGCGAAGATATTGGTTTTCTTCCAGGCACCGAAGAAGAAAAAATGACTCCCTGGATGGGGGCGTTAATGGATAATTTAGAAGTACTTCATAGCTCACAGGTTGGAGGTAGCTTTGGACGTGGTGCAACCCAGGATTTATTACAAAATAAAATTAAAATTCGTTCTTTAAACTTTATGCGGGGTCGTACTTTTTTAAATCGTTACATTATTATTGATGAAGCACAAAATTTAACCCCAAAGCAAATTAAAACTTTGGTTACACGCGCAGGCCCTGGCTCGAAAATTATTTGTCTTGGAGACATCAAACAAATCGATACCCCTTATTTAAGTGAAACAACTTCCGGTTTAACTTTTGCAGTGGATCGTTTTAAAAGCTGGGAACACAGCGCCCACATGAGCTTAACCCGCGGAGAACGCTCAAGACTTGCATTTTATGCGGCAGAACATTTATAGCCCATATTCTTATTCTGAAAAGTATCTGTTTGATCGAATCATTTTGATTCGATCAAACCTATCCGTGTGAATATATGGACAGTGAAGAATCATGTTTAACGAAGAATAAACAAAAATAGACCCAGTATAAAATGTGGGTTATAGTATGCACTTTAAGGATTTACCATGACCGATCATGCCATCACCTTTGATGACGTTCTCCTTGTTCCTTCATACAATCATCATGAATCAAGACGAGTAGTAGAAACTACGAGTGAAGACCGCTTAGGCAAATTAACTCTGGAGTTGCCTGTAATCAGTTCCAATATGGATACAATTACTGAAAGTGCTATGGCCAATTTCATGACCTCTAAAGGAGCTATGGGTGCCTTACACCGCTTTATGTCTGTACAAGATAATATCGAAGAATTTAAAAAGTGTAATGGCATTGTTTTCGTCTCTGTTGGTTGTTCCACGGCTGAACTAGAAAGAGCAGAAGCATTGCGCGATGCAGGTGCTGATTATTTCTGTGTGGATGTTGCCCATGCGCATGCCAAGTATGTGGGGAAAACATTAAAAAGCTTACGTCAAATACTCGCTGATCGTTGTATCATGGCAGGAAATGTTGCCACCTACGCGGGTGCAGATTATCTTGCTTCTTGTGGCGCCGACATCATTAAAGCTGGAATTGGCGGTGGTTCTGTATGCAGTACTCGCATCAAAACGGGTTTTGGGGTCCCGATGTTAACCTGTATCCAAGATTGCTCGCGCGCAGATCGTTCTATTGTTGCAGATGGTGGAATTAAAACATCTGGAGATATAGTAAAAGCTTTAGCTTTTGGTGCTGATTTTGTGATGATTGGTGGTATGTTAGCTGGAACATCACCAACTCCTGGCGAAGTCATTCAAAAAAATGATGGCAGCAAAGTGAAACGTTATCGGGGTATGGCCTCTAAAGAAGCTCAAGAGAACTTCTTGGGTGAAATGCATGAATGGAAAACTGCCGAAGGTGTAGCAACAGAAGTGCCTTTTAAAGATAATCCTGATGCAATTATTGCCGATATTGTTGGAGGCTTAAGATCGGGTTTAACTTATGCGGGTGCGGATACAATTAGTGAGCTACAACGTAAACTAAATTACGTCATTGTCACCCAGGCTGGGCGCATTGAAAGTTTGCCTCATAAATTATTAGGTTAAAAACGAATTGCAACCATAATGAAATAAAACCAACCCTGTTCATTATAAACAATATTTAGTAATAAATTAGCCCCCTATAAATTTTCAACAAAAGTTTATAGGGGGCTAATTATTAGCTCAATCTAAAAAGAAAAATCAACCATAGATCAAATGCCTATAATAACTAATTATATTTGTATATGGGTATTTTAAAATAGTGTAAAAATGCCTTACGCATTTATGCTCGCCAACATCAAGACTTACACATTATATTTCTTACTAATTCTACTAATCCCTTATTCAGCAAATAAACAGAGATCCTGTTGAAAAATATGAAAAACATTTACTCAAACTATAAATGATCTAATTCCAGATACACCGCCTTCACTAAGTTTATTTTTTTCAGCTGCTGTACCCTGTTCATTTTTGACAGTTATATTGAGCAATCACTTAGATTAAAGTATGCACACATTGAATCCAGGCGAGCCATTTTTTGTTGTACTGGTCTAACTGTTGGTGAACCCCTATGCGGTTAGTAAAGAAGCTAATTTGGCCACCTAACCTTATCCAACCTTAGAGAAAGAAACTATGTCACCCTTGCCCATGCTGAATATTTTACAAGAGATCCAAACCCTCCAGGAATTAAAACAAAAATCACTTGCCTATAGCGACAAAGCCAATGAGCTCATCGAGCGCATTCACCATGGGTATGGTGAAGAAGCAGTCTCTTCCATGAAGGCCACGTTACAGCAATGGGAATTAGGTGACTTTAGAGAAGCAACCGCACTGCCTGAACCCACTCTTCCCCCAAATGATAAGGGATTTGTTCATCCTGACTGTTATCAAAAAGTACTTCCTTTATGCCAATTAGCCCTTATTGTGGAACACAATGGAGTGGCTGAAGACCACGCTTTG
>NZ_LNYU01000072.1:38597-38904 GCF_001468135.1 Legionella santicrucis
ATGACTGTTATCAAAAAGTACTGCCTTTATGCCAATTAGCCCTTATTGTGGAACACAATGGGGTGGCTGAAGACCATGCTTTGAAATTAGCCACGATTTTTAAGGATGAACAAGCGGTATTAAATTATTTACTCCAATTTAAAGCCCAAAATGCCTATAACTACCTAGTTCATGATGCATGCTTATTTGAGCTGCCTAAAGCCGATACATGTGCATTTGCGCAATGGCTAAAATTGGCCAACCTTTACCTTGCCAATCCTCGTTTTCGTGCCCTCTTGCCGCATGCAGAAGCCATTGAGTCTCTGGG
>NZ_LNYU01000073.1 GCF_001468135.1 Legionella santicrucis
CACCGTTTTGGCTCCAGCTTGGACCTCCACTAAGAGTGAGGACGCGTTTCCAACCTTCTTCGATAACACCCATGTCACCGGCAAAGGCCGCATGGCTCAATATTGTAGTGACAGCCACTAATACGGCAGTTTTTTTTATCATATTCTTTCCTTGAATCTATAACCTTATCTATAAGTAATTTTGGAATAATAAACTATCTTATAGTTGGTAGCAATTAACCTGTTTTATCAATTGATTATTCATCAATAAGATTGCTAATTTTATTCGCGCTTAATCTTTTCTCTATCGTTTGAAGTAGTTTATTTCTGCTTTTAATAGCATCCCGCAAAAGACTACAAGGCACCGCGGCGACCAGATCTACTCAAACTGGGTTATTGTGTCAACGGTTACTATGCATTCATATTAAATAGGAGTACAGAAGTTTTATGATATTACCGCGAGCCATGTATAAATAATAATGTATGTAACATAGAATATCAGGCTAATTGAGCCTATTATTAAGGAAACTGAAGCACGCTTTTTCATGTCCTCATATTTGAGCTCTAGACAAATTGAAACGATTATAGACAGAATAGCGACAAAAAAAGTTATTATTTGAATAGCATCCGCTAGCCGTAATAGGTCACCCCTAATAAACTTTAAAGAAGTTTATTAGGAGAACTGATCCTCTTTATATTCTAACCAAAGCTACCGCCAAAA
>NZ_LNYU01000074.1 GCF_001468135.1 Legionella santicrucis
CATGCAGTAATTCTAAGAGCAGAAGTGGGATATGACTAATTTGTTTTATTTGATTATAAGCACTAAAGCGTGACTCGACTAGTTCTTCCGCTACTTTTGTATATTCTGTATGACTGCTATCTGCCTTATGTAAAGAAAGAATACCTTCTTTAAAAATAATCACCCAATCTACTGATTCAAGTCCTGATTTTGCTTTGAAATGGCGGTTTAAAAAGTCAGAATTTAAGTTTTCTAATTGGATAGCCATATCTTCTGATAGTCCAAAATTAATTGGGTCTGTTGGCAATTGTCCATCTTGATTCAATTTATTAATTAAGTGATTGGATGAAACATGCGAGTTTTGAACTCTCATAGGACAAATACCTTTTTCTGATTTGGAATGTCCTAATAAACTGAGAGGATTGGTTTCTGGCTTTGGTAAAGCATGCAATACCCCAGGCGCTTTTTGTGCTAAAACATCAGAAAACATCATCTTAGGATCATCAGCAAAAACAGTACCTATTACTTTATTTTTTTCAGAAACAGCTAAAAAATCTTGAATTAAATCCTTATCCGTGAGCAAGGAAAAATGTTGAGGCAATTGCT
>NZ_LNYU01000075.1:0-31489 GCF_001468135.1 Legionella santicrucis
CTTTTGGCGGTAGCTTTGGTTAGAATATAAAGAGGATCAGTTCTCCTAATAAACTTCTTTAAAGTTTATTAGGGGTGACCTATTACTCAACAAGTAGATCTACGATCCATTTGTTGACACCATTATATTTCTACGACTTTTATTGCTCACTTTCCTTTATTTCGTGGTTTATTGGTAACGCTACTTTTTTTAAGCAAATCTTTACTAACAATGCCGCAAAAGCATTTAATAAACTCAAAATTAAAAAAATTTGTGGAATCGCAGCTGAAAAATGTAACAAAGCAATAACCATCAATGCTCCCGCGACCATAAACATAGAATTGTAAATATTATTCGTCGCGATCACTTGAGCTCTTGACTCTGGGGGACTTGTCACTTGTAAATAGGTATATAAGGGAACGATAAAAAGACCAGCACTAAAAGCTAGCATAAATAAATCAAATGCAATGCGCCAATGAGCGAAGTGGGTAAAAAAATTAATTAGAGTAAATACATTTTTCGGTTCATTTAAATGGGGCGAAGCCCAGTAAAGATCCATTGTAAAGCAAGTAAAAGCAAACATTGCCCAAGGAACAATGGGAAGATGTATTTTTCCTTGAAAAATAAAATTAACGGTCAAGGAACCACAAGCAATGCCTATTGAAAACAAAGCAAGAAATATTGCAAAAACAGTATTATTAGCTCCTAATACATAGTTTGTATAATCAGGAAGCTTAGTGAGGATTACTGACCCTAATAACCAAAACCAAGATAAAATCAAAATTGCTAATAAAATACCGAAATGCTCGGTAGCCTGTTTCAGCATCTTATAAGTCACACGCCATATCTGTTTATCTACTTCAATATTTATCGATTTTGAAGGAGCTTTAGGTATAAACAAACTGGAAGCAAGTCCCGCAAGAGCAACAACTATGGTTAAAAACACAGCTATATAAGGTTTAGGACTATTGATTCCTATAGATAAAGTACCCATAGTGGTTCCCAATAAAATGGCTATAAAAGTACTTGCATCAATTAAACCTGTTGCTCCCAATAAGTCCTTTTTAGGTAAATGATCAGGCAAAATAGCATATTTTATTGGCCCAAAAAAAGTTGAATGTACTCCGAGACCAGTTAGAGTAACCATCATCAAAAAAATATTTCCCCAATAAAGGGCAAAACTACCAATAATCATTAAAAATAACTCTAAAATTTTAATGAAACGTGTCACAAGAGCTTTATCATATTTATCAGCCAATTGCCCTGAAGTCGCTGAAAAAAGAAAAAAAGGGATTATAAATAAAGCACCCGCTATTGCTTGATAGAACTCAGATTGAGCTTGATTATGAGTGAGATGGTAACTAATTAAAGTAAGCATTGCTAACTTAAAAGCATTATCATTAAAAGCACCAAAAAATTGAGTCAGGAAAAAAGGAAAAAATTTACGTTCTTTCAAAAGGTAAAAAGCACCATTACCCATGCATAAAGCTCCATTAGTAAATACATAACCGAGCCCCATCTAATAAAAGATGGGAGGCGATTACGTTTCTCATTTATGACATTAACTAATAGTTGGTCTATACACCTAGAGTGTGGATGGAACAAGATCATTAGGCTTTAATATCAAGCTTCTAAGTGTATCATGAGCCTCTGCCTCACGTAAGAGTTTAGATAAACCTGTCTCAGAAATTTCATTATCTGATAAATCAACATGCTTAAGATGAGTATTCGATTTTAATGCATTAGTAATAAGATAAACCCCTTCATCATGCATTTTATTGCTTTTAATATTTAAATGAGTTAAAGATCGAGACTCATTAATCATAGTAACAATTTCTTTTGCACATTCTTCGTTCAAATTATTATATGATATATCCAGAATTTCTAATGAAGGATGTTTCAATACAAAATGACGCAGTGCCGTCATTCCTTCTAAACCAAAATCATTACAACTTAACACGAGTTCCTTTAATTCCGTATTTGAGTTAATCGATTCTAATAAACGCTGCACTCCAGAATCACGAAGCCAATTTAGTGATAAATCTAAAACCGATAATTTTTTCTTTTTTAAACATGAGAAAAAATCAGCAGGTATTTTATCACCTATCCAATTGTCGATAAATTTTATTGTATTCAATTTTCTACGGGGTAAGGAATCAAATAAATAGCGAATATCTTTTGTATCAATATGATTAGCATAAAATGAAATTTCATTAACTTTTGAAGCTAACTTTAAAATATTATGTAAGGCATCATAATCTTTATCATTTAAATTGGAATGATCGATACTAATTTTTTTTATAAATTTACAGCGCCTCTTTCCTTTTGATTGTAAGTACTTATTCAGATGAGGAAGAGCCAAATGATGTTGTACCTGTATAAGCTCTATTGACTCCAATCTCCCATATTCATGTTTTAACCTAATCGCCATATCCCCTTCCCCCTATAAATGAAACTACAATTTAATTGTAGATGATATTTGCAGTGGAAAAGCGATGGCTATGAGTTTTTTATATTTTGCGCTAGCGTTTGTTGACAATCATTCTGCTTCCCTATGCTTATGCCTGAGGGAAGTAATTGTCAACAGCCTTTAATATGGGTACATCCTCACGATCTCATGCTAGAAAATAGGCCTAGTTATTCAAAAGTTGATGGACGTCAATTTAGCCAATAAAGTTTGCTTGCACCTTTTCTGCAGAACAGATTTAATCTATTTATTAAATCTGTGCGTTCAAACGAGTAAGAACATTTCCTGGCCCTACCTCTATAAAAATACTCTCACCTTGATTTTTTAAATAACGAATGGTATCGGTCCAACGAACTGGATGTGTCATTTGTTTCACTAAATTTTCTTTAGCGCTATCATTGGTATAAGGTTCTGCGGTTATATTTGCAATCACTTCAATTTGTAGTGGCGAAAACTGAAAAGACTCCATAAATTGTTGAAACTCATCGGCAGCGGATTGCATGTATCGCGAATGAAATGCACCGCTCACTTTTAATGGCACACACATCAAAGCTTCTTGAGCAAGTATTTCATTTGCCCTGGCTATATCTGCTGCTGGTCCTGAAAGAACAATTTGTTTCGTTGAGTTAAAATTAGCAAAATCTATAGAATCTAATCCATTGGTTTGCAGCAATGATTTAATTCGGTCTTCAGCTAAATTGATCACTGCGAGCATTCCACCTCCACTTGCTTTAGCCATCAATTCGCCACGTTTTTGCACAAGCTTCAATCCGGTCCCAAAATCAAAAGCACCGGCAGCAAATAAAGCAGCATATTCACCTAAACTATGCCCGATTAAACAATTAGGTGATGGTTCTTCAGAACTTCGAGCCAAAAAAGACAAAGCTTCAACAATATATAAAGCAGGTTGAGTATATTCGGTATTGTTTAATTGCTGCTGTGGATCATCCAAGCATAACTCTTTGACAGAATACCCTAAAATTTCATCAGCTTGCTTTATTTGTTCAGGAAAATATGAAAATAATTCAATCCCCATACCTTTTGCTTGAGAACCTTGTCCTGGAAACATGTAAATGGTCATTGATGCTCCTTTTTCAAACGATAAATCCAGATATATAAGTCATGATAAAATAGAATTATTAATATTGTCATTAAAAAATACTATTAATTAAATTTGTTTATTAAGTTTTTATAGTAAAGAAAATAATAGAGGCATCTATTCTTAAATACATACCTCACTTAGATTTAAAAATAAGCTCAAAATAGAGTAGGTATTTTTGATTTTTAGTACTTATTAAGCGATAAAAAAATTTATAATTATACATAATTAGTTAATTGAATTCGTTCATTTAAAGAAAACTATATGAAAAAAAGCGTGATCATTTTATTTGTTCTACTTGTTTTTATTGTCGTTTATTATCGTCTCCATTCAATTTCCACGACACAAAAAAATTTTCCTGAACATGCTTTAAATGAGCGAGCATCATGGGCACAATGGCGTACTGAAGGTAAAGGAGTTTTAAAATATTTTCTACATTTCTTTGATTACCAAAAAAAAGCAACCCTAATGGTTTTAAATCCGTTCCCTGGCCAAATAGCATTTTTTGCTCATCAAAAAAAATTATTAGCCAAGTTACCACAACCCTCTTCTGAAGAAACATTTGTTCGTGTTGGTTTTGTAGGTGATTTAATGGCAGTTCCAAATTATGATAAGCAATTTATCGCACCTAAAATTTTAAATCTTTTAGCACAGATGGATTTTGTTTTAGGTAATTTGGAAACACCAGTTTCATCATCCAGTACTATTTCAAAATTTCGTAATGCCTTGTCTCAATTTAATGTTCCTAATGACTATCTAAATGCACTAACTTTGAATGGAAAACCTGTATTTGACTTTTTATCTTTGGCCAATAACCATGTTCTTGATCGTGGCGATTTAGGTGCACAAGAAACCATGAGAGAGTTAAAATCAAGAGGCATCCAAGCTCATGGGGCAGATCAGCAAAAATTTATCATTTACACAATCAAAGGAATTCGCTTCGGTGTAGCAACCGCTACTTGGGGCGTTAATCCTCAATTTTCTCAAAATACTACCCCTATTCAGTATTTACCAGGAATTGCTCCCCTTGATAAAAATAAAGTAGAGCTCAGTCAATTAATAGATGCACTTCATGAAATGAAGCAAGCCAAAGTTGATTTTAAAATCTTATTTTTACATTGGGGATTTGAATTTGAACTCTATCCTGATCCCTTAATTCAAGATATTGGTTACCAATTAATTCAAAATGGCGCAGATTTAATCATAGGGAGCCATCCTCATGTACTACAACCTTTTGAACTCGTACAATCTTCTGAACATACAGGATTAATCGCCTACTCTATGGGTAATTTTATTAGTGATATGAGCAATCCCTTCACTCGAATTGGGCTCATCCAAGAATTATACGTTTGGCGTAACTCTCAACAGACGATTCAATGGGCATTGGGTCCAAGCAGACTCACGCAAGTAGCAGATATAAAACATCCACGTACCGAATTGCTTAAAAAGCCTCCACCGAAAGATCTTTATGATGCTTATGTCTACTACCAGTACTCTTTAAATTTACCATTTTTAGTATGGAACTAAAAAGTCTCATTTAGTCAAACTTAAAGTAGGCATCCTTTAAATACTTTTTTATTTATTTTTCTTCATTAATTATGGGGCAAATAAACTGTTCCTTGTAAATAAAGATGGGCCGTTCCATAAAGAAAAACTCGCTCGCCTTTTACCTCACATCGCACTTTTCCCTGTCGTCTTCCACCTTGTACTGCATTAATGTCACATTTCTGCAGTTGTTCACTCCAATAAGGTGCAATAACGCAGTGGGCTGATCCTGTTACTGGATCTTCAGCAACGTTACATCCGGGATAAAAACATCGCGAATAAACATCCGAATTTATTCCAGGTGCAGTTAAAATCAAACCTCTATAATCGAGCTGAGCAACAGCATTTAAATTAGGTTCTGCCAGTTGTACTTCTTGCGCATTCTCATACACAAACATTAAGTCAAATTTACTTTTTAAAACATATAGTGGTTTGTTTAAATTTAATTCCGATAGTGCTTGGGAGTATTCAATGAAATGATAAGGTAATGCTGGAAAATCCATTATAAATCCGTTGCCATTTTTCCGAACCTTAAGCTCTCCACTTAAGCAACGAAAGGTGATCTCTTCTCCTTTAAATCCTAGTTTCTCAAAAATAACATAGGCACTTGCAAGTGTTGCATGACCACATAAAGCTACTTCTTCATTTGGGGTAAACCATCTAATATAAAATCCGTTTTCCTCAGGGATAAAAAAAGCTGTTTCTGAAAGGTTATTTTCTAAAGCAATATTTTGCATTTCTTTGTCAGTAAGCCAATTGTCTAATGGACAAACAGCAGCAGGATTTCCTTCGAAAAGATTTGCGGCGAAAGCATCGACTTGATAGATAGGTAAAGTTCTCATAACATCTCTTAAAAATTAGAAAAACTGGAAGAAATACATATGGGGCATTTCTAGAAAATTCAAGAGTTCAATGCGTTCGACTCATAAAAAGACTCAGACCTACACTTTTCGATAACAAACACATCCCTGTGACAGCTATTAAATTAAGACACAGCATGAAGCGTTTAACGAAATATAATTATATTTCTTTTCAAAATAGCTTTTCTTCTCTTGTTGCGCGAAAAATAAACACCCGGGTTACGGCTTACCTTAGCCCAGGTCACATTTAACCGGCAGCGAGAGCTGAGAATACTTACGTGTACTATACTTTATTACTTATTCAGTAATAATAGTAACGTCTTGTGCTTTTAAGCCTTTTGGTCCTTTATCTAGCACAAAGGATACAGGATCATTTTCATGGAGTGTTTTAAATCCAACACCTTGAATATCTTTGTAATGAACAAAGATATCATCACCATTCTCATTAATAATAAATCCAAATCCTTTTTTCTCATTGAACCATTTTACATGGCCCGTTTCTCTTTGCGACATTAGCGATCCCCTTTGTCTTAAGCTTTTACAATCCAACTATTACATATGTTTATTCCAGCATAAAGATATTTACTATTCAAAAGCTGCGTTATAATAAACATTTTCTACATATACGAAATAAGTTCGTACATATAGATTAGCATAGCAGTTTTTTATTGATTGTTAAGGATTTTTTTAAAAAATCGCTATCTTTATCTTTTTTTATATATTGGAAATACACAATGAATCATACAAAATCAGCTTTTATAAAATTAGCACTCGATTGTCAGGTATTAAAATTTGGTGAATTTATATTAAAATCGGGACGAAAAAGTCCTTATTTTTTTAATGCAGGTTTATTTTATCAAGGAAGCACATTACGGCAATTAGGCCAATTTTATGCAAAGACTTTACTCGAACATCAAGCTCAATTAGAACATTTATTTGGCCCAGCATATAAAGGTTTACCACTTGCTACTGCTACAGCTATAGCTCTTTCTGAATTAGGTAAAGAAGCAACTGTTACTTTTAATCGTAAAGAGATAAAAGATCATGGAGAGGGAGGTCAATTAATAGGCGCCCCTTTAACAGGTAAAACAGTGATTGTTGATGATGTTATAACTGCAGGAACTGCTTTTAGAGAATCTCAAACTTTGATTAAAGAACATGGTGGTCAATTGACTGGGGTCATTATTGCTTTAGATCGTTGTGAACGAGGATTAACAAACGAATCAACCCTTTCTGAAATTAAAGCTCAAGGTATTGAGGTTTACTCTATTATTACTTTATTTGATTTAATTGATTACTTAAAAAGCTCAAATCAAGATGAACAAGTTAAAAAACTAGAAGATTATCAATCAACATATGGTTGCTAAAATGATTAGATTGGAATAATACATCTTATTCCAACAGTTAATGCCCTTTTAAAAACCAATAGAAACTTTTATTGGTTTTTTCATATCATTTCCTGCTCGTTTTACTACTTATATCTCTGAGTAAGTATTCTCATGTTATCGGATATTTGCTTAAAGAAACGCGAGCTTCGGATGATCCAATTTCCATCTCGAACGATTCGCAGTAAATCCATATTTGTTCATCGAAACCCTCGTTAAAGAACTATTTTAGAATCATTTACCAATAAAAATACGGCTACTATTGACAATACTTAAAGAAATACATTAACATTGCATTAATGTTATATTACGTTAATACATTAATATGAAAATACATACTTCAATAAAACACTCAGCCCTTCCCAATTTAATGCATGCAATCAGCCTATTGGAAAACAAAGAGGAAGCGTTGCAATTTTTTATCGATTTATGTACCCCAGCAGAATTGGAAGCAATGGCTGATCGTTGGCAAGTTGTTCCATTATTGAGGCAAGGTATCCCCTATAGAACCATTCATGAGCAAACGGGAGTGAGTGTGACCACGATAACTCGAGTTGCACGTTGTTTGAGTTTTGGTACAGGTGGTTATGAGTTAATTGCGAAGAAATTGGAGTTATCGTGAAAAATCGTTTACGTTTAGCCTTACAAAAAAAGGGGCGTTTATCTGAAGAATCCTTAACCTTGTTACAACAATGCGGTTTAAAGTTTCGTATTAAGCCTAATAGCTTGCTCACTCATGTGGATAATTTCCCTATCGATCTGCTTTTCGTTCGTGATGATGACATTCCTACTTTAGTTTTTGATGGGTTGTGTGATGGAGGCATTGTTGGGGAAAATGTACTTTTAGAAAGCGCTCTTGCCAATCCAGAAAAATCTTATAAAACCATAGTACAACTGGGTAATTGTACGTGTCGCTTATCTATAGCTGTTCCTGAAGCCATGGATTATCAAGGGCCAGGGTGTCTGGATGGAAAACGAATTGCGACCAGTTACCCTAACTTACTGAAGAACTACTTATACAAACAAAAAATATGTGCGGAAATCCTTGTTTTATCAGGATCTATTGAAGTTGCTCCACGTATGGGGATGGCCGATGCTATTTGCGACTTAGTTTCAACCGGTCAAACTCTAGAAGATAATAAACTTTTTGAAGTGGATACTGTACTGCAAAGTCAAGCAGTATTGATTCAAGGTGGAAAAAAAAGCGTCCCCCTATTTCAAGATTTATTTGCAATGCTTGCGCGTAGAATACTCGCAGTACAACAAGCCCAAGAGCGAAAATATATTGTGTTTCATGCCCCAAAATCAGCTCTTGGAGCAATAGCTGAAAAATTACCTGGAGCTGAAGCACCCACTATTTTGCCCTTACCAGGAAATATCAATAAAGTCGCTGTCCATGTTGTTTCTAGTGAGCGAATTTTTTGGAACACATTAGAAACCATTCAAACATTGGGAGCCAGCTCTATATTGGTTTTACCCATAGAAAAAATGTTGGAGTAACTTCATGTTAACGATTAAAAACTGGCAATCTGTATCTCAAACTGAAAAAATGCAGTGTCTTACTCGCCCCCTGCAAACCTCTTCAGTAAAAAAACAGGTACAAAAAATTATAAAAGAAGTGCAATCTTTTGGCGATAAAGCATTACTTGCACTTACGGAGCAATTTGATGGGGTTCGCTTAGACAGTCTTCAGGTTTCAACACAACAAATAAAAAATGCCAGCATCAGCTCTCAAGCATTAAATGCACTTAATGAGGCAATAAAAAACATCACGAATTATCATCAAGCTCTTTTACCAGAGAATAAAAAGATAAATACCGCTAAAGGAGTGAATATTTATAATACCTATAGACCGATTCAGCGTGTAGGATTATATGTCCCTGGTGGTAATAAAACTCCGTTAATTTCTTCATTGCTCATGCAAGCAATCCCGGCAAAAGTTGCCGGCTGTCCTGTGAAAATATTATGTACCCCACCCAATAGTGAGGGTTCTATTAATCAACACCTACTTGTTGCGGCACAGCTATGTGGTATTGAAACTATTTATGCTGTAGGTGGTGCGCAAGCAATTGCAGCCATGGCTTATGGGTCAGACAGCATTGTCAAAGTTGATAAAATTTTTGGCCCGGGAAACAGCTATGTTACAGAAGCTAAAACTCTTGTTTCATCTGATCCTAATGGCGCCGCCATAGATATGCCAGCAGGCCCTTCTGAAGTAATGATCATCACCGATGATAAAGCTAATCCAGCATTTATTGCCGCAGATTTATTGGCACAAGCAGAACATGGAATTGACTCACAAGTTATTTTAATTTGCGATAATCAAAAACAGGCAGAACAGGTAAATCAACAATTAAAAGAACAATTAAGGACCTTATCAAGAATACACATCATGAGCCAATCATTGGCAACCAGCATGATCATTGTTTGTCCTGAAAAGGAAGAGCAAGTGAATATCATTAATACTTATGCCCCAGAACATTTAATTATAAACCGTGATGATGCAGAGCTATGGATTGATTTAATCTATGCTGTAGGTACCGTATTCCTTGGCCCTTGGGCAGCAGAAACTCTTGGTGATTATGTGACAGGATCAAATCATGTTTTGCCAACCAATGGTTTTGCTCGGAATCATAATGGTTTAAGTACGCTGGATTTTCTCACTTGTTTTAATGTGCAATCCATTAATCAGGAAGGAATCAAAAATATAGGTCCCGCAGCAATCACTCTAGCACATATTGAAGGATTGGATGCGCATGCACAAGCAGTAGCAATCAGACTAAACTCACTGGAGGTTTAAATGTCCGTACTTAATTTAATACGCCCTGAACTATTAAACAACCAAGCTTACATCCCAATTAGTGGCCAAATCAGCTATCGTCTCCACGCTAATGAGCTTCCCTGGTCTGTATTAAACACGAAGATCGATTTAAATTTTTACCCTGAAAAAATGGCGCAACAACCATTACTGGAACAATTAGCGAAACTGTATCAAGTAGATGTAACTCAACTTGTTTTGACTCGCGGATCAGATGATGGAATTGATTTAATCACTCGTTTGTTTTTAAGAGCGGGGCAAGATGCTTGCATGCAATGTCCGCCTACCTTTCCCATGTATTCATTTTATGCTCATTTACAACAGGCCCAATTGATTGATTGCCCTTTAGATCCCTTGAACTGCTTTGAAATTTCAGTAGAAGAGATTCGTAATTGTTGGCAAAAAAATTGTAAAATGATTATCTTGTGTAACCCTAATAATCCTACCGCCAGTTTAATCGACATCAATCAAATTGCAGCCCTATGTGAAGAATATAAAGACCGCTCCATAATTGTTGTCGACGAAGCATATATAGAGTTTACCCAGAATCAAAGTGCAACTTGCCTCATTTCTCAATTTGATAATTTAATCGTCCTGAGAACTTTATCCAAAGCTTATGGACTTGCGAATCTTCGCTTAGGAAGTATTTTAGCTCAAGCACATGTTATCCAAGCATTAAATAACATCATGTTGCCTTTTCCACTTTCTACTGTTGTAATTAATCTAGCGTTAAAAGCTTTGGTAAAGCCAGCATGGTTTTCCGAATCGATTAACAAGATTAAAAAAGCTCGTACTCAGTTGAGCCAAGCATTGACACTATGTCCTTTTATCGAGACAGTTTATCCTAGCCAAACCAATTTTATTCTCATTAAAACTAGGTACGCGCCTGAACTCGTCTCGTGGTTTGGTTCTCACGGCATCGCAGTTAAAAATTTTCCCCCACACTCCTCTTTACAGGATCATTTACGTATCACCGTAGGAAATGAAGCCCAGAATAGGTTTCTTCTGCATACTTTATCTTCTTTTCAACCTAATTCATCCTCAGAAGGATGTGAATGAACCATAATGTTTTAGGATTTAAAAATGCAAAAAATTTTATTTATTGATCGTGACGGGACTTTAATTGAAGAGCCTTATGATTTTCAAGTTGATTCATTGGATAAAATCAAACTTACGTCCGGAGTAATCCCCTCTTTATTGCAACTGCAGAAAGAAGGATTTCGTTTCATTATGGTAAGTAATCAAAATGGTATAGGTACATCTGCATTCCCCGAAGATGCTTTTTTAATGTGCCATGAATTTACTTTGGATCTCTTTTCTTCACAAGGTATTTATTTTGATGAAATTTTTATTTGCCCACATATGCCCGAAGATAATTGTTTGTGTCGTAAACCTAAAACGGGTTTGTTAGATCAATTTATGAAAGAAACCATAATCGACAAAACATCTTCTTGGGTTATTGGTGATAGAGAAACTGATCGCCAGTTAGCGGATAATTTAGGGATAAAGTTTTTACCCATCAATAAAGAACATGGGTGGAGGCAAATTACAAGCACGATACTTAATAACAAACGTACTGGATTTATTCGAAGAAAAACCCAAGAAACAACAATAGAATTATCGGTGTTATTGGATTCTGACCAAATCAGTTCCATCAACACCCCCATACCCTTTTTTAACCATATGCTCGAGCAAGTAGCAAAACACGGTGGGTTTAATCTGGATTTATGCGCGAATGGTGATGTAGAGGTTGACGATCATCATTTAATCGAGGATACCGCGATTGCTTTAGGAGAAGCATTGAAAGCAGCTCTTGGGAACAAATGGGGCATTAATCGCTATGGTTTTACTTTGCCTATGGATGAATCCATTGCTTCGATCGCAATAGATATAGGTGGCAGAGGTTTTTGCGTGTTCCAAGGACAATTCACTCGTGAGTTTGTTGGAGGTATGGCTACAGAAATGATACCTCATTTTTTTAATTCTCTAGCCAATGCTTTAGGAGCGACGATTCACATTGAAGTTACCGGTACCAATCATCACCATATGATAGAAGCCTGCTTTAAATCACTAGGTAGAGCACTAGGGCAAGCGTGCACAAAAACAACTAATTTTTTACCATCAACTAAGGGGGTTCTATGATTGCAATTATTGATGTGAGTGGAACCAATCTAACTTCTTTAGCGAATGCATTACAAAGATTAGGATTTAACCATCAACTCACTCATGATGCTCAAGAAATCCGCAACGCAAGCCATGTGATTCTTCCAGGTGTAGGTACCGCATCTTATGGTATGAATGCGCTGCGTCAATATGGCTTAGTCGATGTTCTTACGTCATTAAAACAACCATTATTAGGCATATGTCTAGGCATGCAATTATTACTTGAAAGCAGCGAGGAAGGAGATGTGCCATGCTTAGGCCTTATTCCTGGAAAAGTACAGCGGTTACCCCGTAAAAAAGGTTATCCAGTGCCCCACATGGGTTGGAATCAATTGCAATGGTGTAAAGATACCTCCTTACAGAATGGGTTAAATGAAAATAATTATGTTTATTTTGTACATAGTTATGCGCTTTACGCTACTGAACATGCTTTGGCTTATTGTAAGTATAATGAGTCTTTTACAGCCATTATCCAAAAAAACAATATTTGGGGTATGCAATTTCATCCCGAAAAATCAGCAGACACCGGAATGACGTTGCTTAAAAATTTTTGCAGTACTTAAAGTATTTTAAATGACTCTTACGCAAGTTAGAACTTATTATTATCGGAGGCTGTATGATCCTTATCCCAGCAATTGACTTACAAGCAGGTCGTTGTGTGCGCTTACGCCAAGGGCAGTTTGATAAAGTCACTCAATTTGATATGTCACCTATAGATCGCGCATCTTATTTCGCCAAATTAGGAGCAAAACGATTACATATTGTTGATTTAGATGGAGCTAAAACCGGAACTATGCAACAACTTCCGTTAATTTGTGCCATGCAAAATACAGGAATTACTGTACAGGCAGGTGGTGGAATTCGCTCTTTAGAACAAGCAAAAACCTGTTTTTCTGCAGGAATATCACTCTTGGTTATAGGGAGTATAGCAATTACCGACCCTACATTAACCATACAAATTATTAATGAAATTACCCCCCAAAATGTTATTCTTGCTCTCGATATTCGTATGGAAAATAATATTCCCCTGCCCGCTACCCACGGCTGGCAAACTACTTCAAATAAGAATTTATGGGAAATTGTTTCCTTTTATCAACAGTTGGGCATTACACAAATCTTATGCACTGACATTGCCTATGACGGTATGATGCAAGGACCAAGCTTTGATCTTTATCAAGAAGCAGTAGAACGTTTTCCCAATATTGCTTGGCAAGCTTCTGGGGGCATTCGTCACCAAGATGATATTATCAAGCTTCAGAAACTAGGTATTAAAGCAGCGATCTTGGGACTGACTATGTACCAGGATGCTTTTAACTTGAAATCGATCTTATCAAGTCCTGCAACACCAATGGAATAATAACACCTAAGATCCATCTTATTATAAAGAGTATAAATTATGTTAACGAAACGAATTATTCCATGTCTTGATGTACGCGAGGAGCAAGTCGTCAAAGGAGTTCAATTTCGCAATCATCAAATTGTTGGTAATATTCTCGATCTAGCAGCCGAATATTCTGCATCTGGAGCAGACGAGCTGGTCTTTTATGATATTACTGCAAGTTCCGAACAACGTTCTGTTTGCCCTAAATGGATCCATCACGTTGCGGCAATAATTAACATCCCATTCGCAGTAGCAGGTGGAATTCGATCTCTTGATCAGGCAAAATCACTACTAAATGCCGGAGCCGATAAAATATCCATTAATAGCCCCGCGTTGGAGTCTCCTCATTTAATTAACGAATTATGTCGCAATTATGGGAGTCAATGTGTCGTTATTGGAATTGATAGTCAATGGATAAATGATGATTATTATGTTTATCAATACACAGGAGATGAGAAAAAAATAATTAATTCCAAACGCAAAACAAGTGAGTGGATTAAAGAGGTTCAAGACAGAGGCGCAGGAGAAATTGTATTAAATTGCATGCAAGCAGATGGCGTACGTATGGGGTATGACTTGCCTCAGTTACAGATTATGCGGTCTTTATGTGAAGTACCTTTAATTGCATCGGGAGGAGCAGGAGTATTAGATGATTTTACGCAGGTTTTCCTTAAAACCCACGTGGATGGCGCTTTGGCTGCCAGTGTATTTCACAATAAAATTTTAACAATTAACGACATAAAATTAGCATTAAAAAAAGAAAATATTGAGGTGCGATTATGAATCATATGGAAATTAATGCCTTGGATTGGAAAAAAATGAATGGCTTGTTACCTGCCATTATCCAAAATGCAGAAAATGGTAATGTTTTGATGTTAGGTTACATGAACCAAGAAGCTTTAATTGCGACATTAACTACAGGCCAGCTTAATTTATACAGTCGAAGTCGTAAACGATTATGGCGTAAAGGAGAAACCTCAGGTAACAGCATGTCGGTTCAACATATTAGTGTCGATTGCGACAATGACAGCTTATTAATTCAAGTTTTCCCTAAAGGTCCCGCTTGTCATTTAGGATATACTAGTTGCTTTCAACCTACAAATAACACAAGCCTTGGCTTTATACATGAACTCATTGAGCTCATCAATGAGCGTGCTGATTCACAAAATGAAAATAGTTATACAGCAAGATTATTAGAATCTGGACTCAGTAAATGTGCCCAAAAAGTAGGTGAAGAAGCCGTGGAAGCAGTCATTGCTGCCGTAAATAATGACCGTGAGGAATTAGTGAATGAATCTGCCGATTTAATCTTTCATTTATTCGTTTTATTAAAAGCTTGTGAGTTAAGTTTTTATGATGTTTTACAATGCTTACAAGACAGAAATGCAACTGTTCATAGCTAATAGGCAGCCTAGTAACAGTTGAAGTTTGGAAACCAACTCTGAGCTTTCCCAAGAACATCATCCCCGCTTTTCGCGCAGAGGCGTCAATTTTTTCTGAAGTTGACGCCGTTGAAGAAACACTCATTACTCAGCATATCCTTGCATTGATGCCATTATCTAAACAGAGATTACACTACCGCCAACAAAACTGCTGTCAGATAATTTCCTTCTGGAAAAGAGGCTAATGTAGGATGGCAACTTGCCGGGCCATAGACACCTAATATACGTGCTTGTTTTCCCACAACCACTGCTTGTGCACTCACTAAAGAGCAAAACTCTTGGGATGAAAGCGCCGCGGAGCAATTACAAGTCATTAACAAGCTTCCTTGCTTCATGTGCTTAAATACTTCACGATGTAAAAAACGATAATAATTTTTCGCCCGTTGTAAATGCTGTTGTGAAGGAACTAACTTAGGAGGGTCTAAAATAATAACATCATATTCTCCTGCTTTTGTTAAATAATCACGAGAATCTGCTTCAATAAACTCTATTTGAGTTAACTTATTTAATAGTGCATTCTTTCTGCCTTGTGTAATAGCCTGAGCAGAACTATCCACAGCAGTTACTTTTAATGCACCTGCCTTGGCTGCATGTAAAGCAAAACCACCTGTATAAGAATAAAGATCTAATACATTTTTACCTTGAGACAACTGGGCAATACGCTGATGATTCTCTCGTTGATCAAGAAATAAGCCTGTTTTTTGGGCTTGCGCAAATTCAACTTCATAAATTATCCCTGCTTCAAGAACATTCGCGTGATGATGTGTTTCTTGTTCACAGCTTTGCTTCCATCCATCCTGACTTAAAGGTTTTTTTTGTGGCAACCAAATCAATTGATCTGTAGGCAATAATTTTTGAAGAGCCTGTATTATTATTTCTTTATGAAGTTCCACCCAATAAGCAGAACTCGCAATCACACATATCTGATTAAATCTGTCTATAGTTAAACCAGAAAGACCATCTGCTTCACTATTAAACAATCGATAAGCAGTAGTCTCTGCATTAGGCAAGTTTAAACACCCTCGCACTAACATTGCCTGTCTTAAGCGAGCAGCAATTAAAGCGCTTAAATGGCTTGTATCAATAGACTCAGATGTGAGTGCTAATACCCGAACTCTATACAGAGAATGTTCATTGAACACCCCAACACCAATAAGTTCTTCATCTGCATTATAAATATTAACTAAATGGCCTGTAACTAATTTCCCATCTGCTTTTGCAATAGCTTTGGGGAATATCCATGGATGCCCTCGTAGAACTGTATTTTGCTTTGCTGCCAGCAATGTAATTTTTGCATTCATTTATCTATTTCCCCAAAAACAAAAATCGGCTAATCTACACAAAGACCGAAAAACCTGCAATAATCTTTCTCTTAATAAATCTGAAAGAGCAGCTCTCGATCGTAATCAACTAATTGAAAAATAAAAATACAAGGCCCATTATGCCGCAAAAAATAATAACACTATTTAATAATATTGGAGATCATAAAAAAGGACTTGCTCTCAATCTAAAATACAATTTTAATTCATATTCTGTAATTATTAATAGTGCATATGTTCCTGTTTTAAAGAAAACATCACGTTTCGAAAGTTATACTTTAGCTATTAATTCATTCTGGTAACACTATGGAAAAAACACCCAAATTATCCTTTGGCCTTACTCTAGGTGCTTTAGGGGTGGTATTTGGCGATATTGGTACAAGTCCATTATATGCTTTAAAAGTTACGATGGATAATCTACCAATTACTCAATCAACAATTATGGGGGTTTTATCCCTCATTTTTTGGTGTTTGATAATTATCATTTCGTTCAAATACTTAATCATGATTTTCCGCGCGGATAATGATGGAGAGGGAGGCATTCTTGCTCTTTTAGCATTAATGAAGCATAAAAGTACTAAATATGTACCTATATTTTATATCGTCGCCATTTTCGGAGGGGGGTTGCTCTTGGGCGATGGTATGCTCACTCCTGCTATATCCGTGATTAGTGCTGTTGAAGGTCTTAGCACTCTTTCACCTTCATTTGAACCTTATATACTGCCTATTGCCGTAGTTATTCTAATATTCCTATTCATGCTGCAATCAAGAGGAACTGGAAATATAGGGAGTCTCTTTGGCCCTTTTATACTTATATGGTTCTTTACTATAGCGATACTTGGTATCGTACAAATCGCTAAAGCCCCTATAGTCCTTACTGCAATTAATCCTTATTATGCCTTTGCATTAATCCATGAGACTGGGTATAAAGGCTATTTATTATTAGGAGGAATTTTTCTGGTTGTTACAGGGGGAGAAGCACTTTATGCTGATATTGGGCATTTTGGCAAAAAACCGATTCGCATCAGCTGGTTTACCGTTGTACTTCCTTCCTTAGTATTAAACTATTTTGGGCAAGGAGCTAATTTACTTTTGCACCCTAAGGCCATTAGTAACCCTTTTTATATGATTGCGCCTAATTGGTTTTATATTCCTTTAATTATTCTTGCTACTATTGCCACAATAATTGCATCACAAGCAGTGATTTCAGCAACCTTTTCTTTGACAAAACAGGCAGTCTTACTAAGCTTATGTCCACGCATTCCCATAGTACAAACATCCAAAGACTATTCAGGCCAAATCTATGTACCTCAAATTAACATCATTTTGTTCATTGGAACCTTAACATTTTGTTTTACTTTTAAAACATCAGATAATCTTGCTCATGCTTATGGTATCGCAGTAAATACATATATGCTCTTAATTGATGCAATGGTCGCTTATGCTGCTCTATCCATTTGGAAATGGTCAAAATTTAGAGTTGGGCTGATATTTGGACTATTTTTAAGTATCGATTTTGCATTTCTAGGTTCAAATTTACATAAATTTCTCACTGGTGGTTGGGTTCCAGTTACGTTTGCTTTACTTATAGCAACCATTATGTATACATGGAAATTTGGCTTGGAATATTTACAACAAAATTACTACATGAATAAAGATGATATTTCCAAAATCCTCAAGCAACTCGAATATAAAAGTTTAAACCAACTTTCTGATTTAACAGCAATTTTTATAACTGATGTTTACGATAAAAGTGGTGGAAGTTTTCTCCATTTCTTAAAGCTTTGCCGAGCAGTTCCGAATCGAGTGCTCATTCTTAATTATGTTGTAGATAATATTCCTTATGTACATTACAGCCAACGTTATGAAATTACTTGCTTACATGAAAAAGTATTTAACTTAACTTTGCATTACGGATTTATGGAGACCATTTCCATACCCAGAGCACTAGAAAGAGCTTCGAACAAAAATCTTTTTCCCTTTAAATTAAATATTGATCGTGCAACATATATGGTAGAAATTCCTAATATTTCAGCATCTAAAACAAAAAGATCATTAACTTTTTTCTGGCAAGAAAAATTATTTGCTTTTTTAATCCGTAATTATTCAACTAATTTGAATATAGATTTTTACAAATTACCTTACAATAGAACTATGGCAATTGGCACTTACTATATTATGTAATTCAGGAGTTTTTATATGTGGTTTAATAACGCCCTTATCTATCAATACGAACTGGATGATACTTGTGATCTCACTGGTTCTTTAACTGAGAACATTCTAAAACCTTGTCCTCCTCATGCACGCTTTGTTTATGGCTGGCTCCCTCTCATTGGGGATGAAATGATTCAAGAGATTGCCGGGAGCTCTCTTATTTGTTTAGGTAAAGAAGAACGCCTACTTCCTCGAGGTGTTATTAATAAAATGCTTGCTGAGAAAGTACAATTACTCGAGGCACAGCAAGGCCGTATGGTAAAACGAGCTGAAAAAGCGCAAATGGCAGAAGATATTGAGTTTGAATTATTACCTAAATCATTTTGCGTCCAAAAAAAATTGCTTGCCATTCTTGATAGTGCCAGTAAAAGAATCATTGTTAACACTTCTAGCTCAAATCAAGCAGCACAACTCACCTCGTTTTTACGCAAATCAGTAGCAGGGATCTCTATTGAGCCCCTATCTCATACAGAAAATCTTGCTTTACGATTTGCAGAATGGATTCACTCTCCAGAAACACTTCCCCAGCACTTTCAATTAGCCTCAGATTGTTTACTCTTCGCTCTTGATGATGAAAAAAAACGTGTGCATTGTAAAGGCTATGAGTTACCTGCCGAAGAAATTTTGACCCTACTCTCGCAAGGTATGGCTACAGCAGAAATCTCTTTAATCTGGAAAGAAAGAATTCAATTGACCTTGACGCATGACTTTACATTTAAAAAATTGAAAAGCCTTGATTACCTCATCGATGATTTTAATGAAATCAAACAGCTTGACGAAGAATACCAACAACGTGATGCTGCACTTGCTTTATTATCAGGAGAACTTAGAGAGTTAATTAATGATCTTTTAGCAGCATTGATAGTTAAAGAGGCAGAAACTGAATTAGAAGTCGTATAAAAATCATCTTAAAAAAATTCATGTTATTCCCGCGAAAGCGGGAATCCATCTACGTTTATTACCAATACAAAAGTGTTCTCTTTCTCATATATGTAGTAAGTACTTATTCCATTTATTAAATATCCTGACGTTCAAAACGCCAGGCATGATGCAAAATACCAATATCTTCAGCAAGATTTTATTTTAAGCGTTACACTATTCGTTCCATTTTAGTAGTGTGGTAAGTTGCGTTATATATAGACAGTGCTTCTTCAGCTGCTTGATTAAAGCCTAAAGCCTTATTTGATTCATACATAACTACCAAGGCTTGCTTTACACTAGGAGCCTGTGGGTAATTTTTCACTACGTAGTTTGCTCGTTCAATAGCAGCAACATACATTTTACGTTTAAAATAAAATGTTGACGCATTCAATTCATGCTGTGCAAACATATTGCGCAAATATACCATTCGTTGTAACGCATTTGCTTTATATTTGCTGTCAGGGAATTTTTGAACCAAGATACCAAAATCTGAATAAGCTTGGATTTGTGTCCCTGGATCTCTCCATGATTCATCCAAAGGTAAGAATTTTGCGAAAACACCACGCGTTTGTTGAAAGTTTGCCATACCTTTCATGTAATAAGCATAATCTACATTTTTAGCCCGTGGATAAAGATGAATAAATCGTTCTGCTGTAGCTGCAGCAGCAGGATAATCTTCATTCTCATAATAAGCATAAATTAAATCCATTTGTGATTTTTCGGTATAATCACTAAAAGGATACATTGTCTCTATCGCCTCTAGGTGCTTTATTGCAGTTGCATATTCTTTTTTGTGCAGATCTTTCTGAGATGCAGTATAAAGTTGCTCTGCAGTCATTCCTTTATAAGGGGTATTATCTTCTTCATCTTTATGCCACCATGACTTGCAAGCAGTTAAAGACACAATAAAAGCAAACAGGAACAACATTTGAATTCGTTTCATAAACTACACCTATTTAAAATATTCACCACAATTACTACAAGCCATGAGGGCCCAAAAACAGAAAACATTATACCTATGACTATTGAATTTGCGAATATTCTTATGTTTTTTAGACAATGAAATGGATAGAAATTTTATATTATCAAAAATATGCAATTTTATTGAATAGAATATAAAAAAGTATTTGCAAATGATTTTGGGTTGGAGTAGTATTGCCCGTGGAGAGATGGCAGAGTGGTCGATTGCGGCGGTCTTGAAAACCGTTGAAGGGCAACCTTCCCAGGGTTCGAATCCCTGTCTCTCCGCCAGAATATCCTACCGAATCATTATTTTTGCATTACTCATTAGATTCGTAATACTTTTCTATTTAGGGCTTAAATATTCACTATAAAACAAAAATGAATCTATTTGCCTAATACGAACTAATCTATAACAGTTCTTACAATAAATTAAATCAATAACATTCGAGACATAAACATCGTCAAGATAAACACTTATAATTCCTTTAATACAAGCTCAGCAAAAAGTTAGTGAGTGTATAATGCCTTATGGTAGAAACAATTAGATAAGGATATGATTTTAAAGCTATTGATCAATGCCTTCATATCAGTTCTTCCAACTAAAAGTGCTTGCAAAATTAACATATTGGTTTATTATGGCTACCCAATATTCGGTTTTTTTTAAGTTAACGATGAGATGAATTCTAGTATTGGAATTATTGGTGGCTCAATTTCAGCTCTATCTGCAGCTATTGAATTAAAACGAAAAGGATTTGCAGTCACCCTGTTTGAACGCAATAAAGAAACCTTCGAGTCCCGTGGTGCTGGCATAGTACTTCCAAAATCTATTTTTGAGCAAAAAATTAAGCCTGATCTTTTATTTCCCCATTTCCCCTATGTGAACATTGATCGCCGATCGATTTATACAAAAAATCTGAATTACCTAAGCCACAAAAAGCCATTGATTTTAAATTACCCATTTCCAATGGTCGCAATACATTGGGGGCATCTTTATTTTGGGCTAAAATCTCAATTCCAGCATGATGCTTATCATGCTGGCGAGCAAGTCATCGCTATTTCACAAGATCAATCTGCAGTCTATCTAAAAACAAATCAAGGAGATTATACCTTTGATTATGTTATAGGGGCGGACGGTGTCAATTCCTTCCTACGTCATTATATATTTCCTCATTTGCACCCCACCTATGCAGGATATACGGGATGGAGAGGAATCTGTGAAGATCAAACCCTGAGTAAGCTCATTGAACCTGGAGAGCAAATTTTTTATTTATACCCAGGGGGACATATCGTGCTGTACAACATACCTGCATCAGATTATGCAACAACTCAGCGTTCTGTAATTAATTGGGTTTTTTATGAATATGATCCCAAGGTGTCAATGGCAAAAACATTGGTGGATAAAAACGGGAAACCTTGTAATTTTTCAATCCCTCCTAGCATGCTAAGCCAGGAGCAACTAAAACATGTTTATGATCTAGCGCAAGCATACTTACCAGCCGAGGCTTCGGAAATTGTTTGTGCATCAGAAACCGTATTTGCACAAGCGATTTATGATTTGCTCTCACCATCGCATGTACAGGAAAGATGTATTTTACTAGGGGACTCGGCAACGATTCTAAGACCTCATGCTTCTTCTGGCTCTTTAAAAGCGATAGAAGGAGCAATGGCACTTTCTGAGGCTTTAAATGCTCCCAAGGAACTGAGAGCGGCAAGTCTTGCTGCATGGAATGCAACTCAAGTAAAAAAAGCAAATGACTTGATGAATTTTGCAACAAGTTTTGGCGATCTTTTTGTCACTTCTTCTACCGATTGGTCAACCATGGATGAGCTATCCATCATGTCTCTATGGAAAAAACTCATGGAAAAAGCCCCTCAAACTCCACAATTAATAGAGAAAGAAAATGAAACAAGATAATTTAAAATACCTGAAGCATGATGAAGCCATTGATTATTGGTTACAACAATCAATGGCCTCTATTTCTGTTTCTTTCCCATCTCGCGCTACTTCCAATCAATCGCTACTCTTAGGTGACATAATAGATGGTATTACTATTCAACAGCTAGAACAGCAGGCTGCGTTTTTAAATTACCCTCTTCGCTCTTTACTTTTAGGCCTATTTCAATGTTTACTGCACTTAGTAGATTTAGGAGACAAAATATCCGTTGCTCTACCAATTACTCAGCATAAAATGCTTCCAATTCTTAGCATATGCAACCTGTCCCAAAATTTGGGTGATTATCTTAGGCAACAACATGAAAAAATGCTTGAAGCGTACCAACACCAATCTATTGATTTTTCTTCTCTACAAACCCAGCTTGAAGCTTCTATAGCCGATTGTTTTGAGATTATTTTCCACTATCAAGATAATGCCTCAATTAAAGATACCCTATTATTTGATAATCCTATTACAAGAAATAAAGCTGCTTTAATATTGAATATTATTCATACTTCAAAACAAGAGATAAGATTTTGGTTATCCACCAATGAGTGTTATTTTAATCCAACCATGCTCCAAAGCTTAACTCATTGTTATCGTCATCTCATCCAGATATGGAGTAATCAATGCGCAACGCCTATGCGAAATCTCGATTATATTCCTCCCGAGCAACGAGCCATCATTGATCAAAAAACACAATTTACCCCCTATGATGCTCAATTATCATTATCAGAAGCATTATGGGAATCTTTACAAAATAATGCGGGTCGCATCGCCATTAAGGACAAAAAGCATCATATTACTTATGAGGAGCTATTTTGCTTTTCATCGCATATTGCCGCGGCACTAAAGAAAAAAATGATACCTGAAAACAGTGGCATAGCCATTTGTATGAATAAATCGTGGAAATGTCTTGCTGCAATGCTCGGCGTATTATTCTCTGGGCATTACTATATTCCTCTTGATAAAAGAAATCCCAAAGAGAGGCAAAATTACATTATTAGTAATGCGGAGATACAGTGTATCATTACCGATGAGCCAAGCAACGAAGAAAATACACTGCTCATTGATGATTTGCTGCAAGAGCCCGATATATTAACATCCGCCCTGACGGATTCTAATGATATGGCATATATCATCTATACTTCTGGAACCACTGGCAAACCCAAAGGCGTGCCCATTGGTCAAAAGAGTGTCATGAGTTTATTTGATAGTTGTTCCCCCTGGGTTACTTTCAAAAATACAGATTCATGGACATGGTTTCACTCTTTTGCTTTTGATGTTTCGGTATGGGAACTATTTGGTGCCTTACTACACGGCTCCTGTGTGGCCGTGGTTGATGAACAGACAACTGCCAATATGAGCTTATTCGAAAAGTATTTATGTGAAGAACACATTAGCATGTTAAGCCTTACTCCAACAGCACTAAAAAATTTACTGCATAGCAAACCTAGCATAGCAATCAAACCTCGGTACATTTTTTTGGCTGGAGAGGCCTTCACTCCAGATATCTTAGCATTGTGGAACCAACTAGGTGGCAATAATCACACTCAATTGATTAATATGTATGGCACCACAGAAACTACGGTACATTCAACCTTCTATCACATCCAATTACATGATAAGACAATATCTATTGGCCAAGGGTTAAAGGATACAGGATTGCAGATTTTGGGTCGCTTTCAGCAAGAGTTGCCTTTGGGATTTATAGGCGAAATAGCCATTAGTGGCGATGGGCTAAGCCATGGTTATTGGAAACTTGACGAGTATTCAGCTAAAAAATTTATTCAGCAACGAGGTCAGAAAAAATATTTATCAGGCGATTTAGCTCATTTGGATCCTAATGGACTATTTTACTGTCATGGACGTATAGATAAGCAATTTAAATTAAATGGCTACCGTTTAGAAAAAGAAGATATTATTGGCGCCTTACTGCATGTTCCCCAGATCCATCAAGTGGAGTTGAAAATTTACCCAGCAGATTCAGGCATTCAGTTTTTGTGTGCTTATTATTTAGCCTCCCAACCTATTTCAGATCAAATTATTATTAGTCACTTAGCACAATGGTTACCTAGTTATGCGCTACCTACGCATTATATCCATCTAGAAAAATTTCCTTTAACAGTGAACGGAAAAATTGATATGAATGCATTGCCAAAACCCGTTCTAGGCACAACAGAAGTACCTAAAAATGAGGAAAGTATTGAGGCACTCTTAAAACAATGTTGGGAAAATGCACTACAAAAAGAATGGCAGGATCTCTTTGTAGAACGCACTTTTTTTGATCTAGGTGGTAATTCATTAAAATCAGCGTTACTTTGCGAAAGAATATCTCATGTGTTCAAAAACATTCATTTTACCGTAATTGATCTTTTTCGTAATCCAAGTTTTAAACAGCAAGAACATTTAATCATGCAACGAATGCAAGTATGCTAGGATATGTTATGTATAAATCAAACGAACCTATAGCGATAGTTGGATATCACTGTCGATTGCCCCAATGCAATGATGCAAATCAATTGATGCAGCTTCTAGATAATAAAAAGGTTGCTATTCAACAACAAACCCAAGAGTTAAATTCTGATTTAACTGCATATAAAGCTGAAATAGACCATCCTGATTGTTTTGATGCGGAGTTTTTCGGTTTTTCAATAAAAGAGGCCGAATTACTTTGCCCCCAACAACGGTTACTTCTTGAAGACTGTTGGCTAGCGCTTGATAATGCAGGCTATGCCCCTCCTCATGCGAATCATGAAAATACAGCCGTGTTTGCAAGCTGTACGGGAAACCCATTTTACTGGCAAGCCTTATTACAAGATTACCCTGATCCCTTTTATCAATTTCAAATTTTAGTTCATAATGACAAAGATTTTATTGCAACACGCGTGGCCTATTTATTGAATTTAAAAGGGCCAGCCATGACTATCCAAACAGGATGTTCAAGCAGCTTGGTAGCACTTCATCAGGCTAAGCGTGCACTGGAGGCGAATGATTGCAATATGGCTATTGTGGCAGCGAGCTCCGTTACTTATCCCATCATTAATCCCATGCCAGCGATTCAAGGCATGATTTTTTCACCAACAGGCCGTTGCCGTCCTTATGCACCTGGGGCCGATGGTACGGTAATGGGCATGGGAACCGTAGCTTTAGTCTTAAAAACATTGAGCCAAGCACAAAAAGATGGGGATTCCATATTAGCACTCATCAAAGGTAGCGCTATCAATAATGATGGAAAAGGGAAAATGAGTTTTACTGGACCCTCTTTAGATGGGCAAATTGATGTGATTCATAAAGCATTAAAAGATGCAAACCTCACTGCCAAAGATATTCATTTGGTAGAAGGTCATGGAACAGGTACCATCATTGGTGATGAATTAGAGCTGGCTGTATTTCATGAAACTTATGGTCAAAATAGGGAAACCCCCTGTTGGTTAGGATCAGTAAAAGCCAATTTAGGTCATTTGGATGTGGTCAGTGGATTAGTTTCTGTTTTAAAAACGAGTCTTGCTTTAAATCGTGCTGCCGCTTTTCCCCAACCTTATCAAGATAGCGTTCTCCAACGCAGCATGCCCAATACAAAGCTTGAACTGTGTGCAGAGAAAATGCCAATTGATCCCCATACCAATGCAGCAGTTCATTCCTTAGGGGTAGGAGGAACGAATGCACATGTTATTTTATCTGCACCACCTCCTGGCGTTAAAAATGGAGACCTATTGCTTCAAAGAAAACCACGACAGGTATTCAAACAAACCCCTATCCCATTGCCCTCAGCATTGAGAAGCAATACCATGAAAACTAATGACTCTGTTTGCACAACATCAAGGAATACGCCCCTATCTGAATTAGTGAAACAAGCTTGGATAGAGATTCTAGGAAATAAGGATTTACACGCTGATGATAATTTTTTTGCATGCGGCGGTGATTCATTGATGGCAATAGCATTGATAGATAGAATTAATAAATTAATTGGTTTGAAATTAAGCTATTTGTTTGTTTATGAAAACCCAACCTTCCAATTATTCGTCCAACAGGTGGTGCAACATAGCATGATGCAGATGGGTGTCAGTGAATATGAACCATCAGAAAATGCATAGGCTTGACCAAAAAGAACCTCACATGATCATCCTTATCTTTATGTGCTCCTTTGCCTCTATGGGAGCAATACTGTTTACTCCTGCATTACCAGAAATTGGAGAATATTTTAATATTTCATAAGGTTATAGCCAATTAACTGTCTCATTATTTTTATTAGGCTATGCGATTGGCCAGTTGCTTTATGGGCCGCTCGCTAATCGTTTTGGCCGAAAACCTGCTTTTTTATTGGTGTGTCTATTACAACGCTGGGGTCTATATTCTGCATTCTGTCTGTGACATTTCAATCTTTTATAGTGTTACTTTTTGGACGTGTCCTTCAGGCATTGGGGTCAAGTGCGGGGCTGGTGTTATCTTTTACTATTATCAATGATCATTATTTTCCTGAACAATCTAGGCGGATCATCGCTTATTTAATGTTATCGTTTGCAATCGTTCCTGGGATTGCAACGGTTATTGGCGGTTTATTAGTGAGTCGTTTTCATTGGATCAGTTGTTGTTATTTTTTACTTTGTTATGGATTATTAGAGGGTATAGTAGTGAGTTTACTCAAAGAAACGGCCACTACTCTCAGTAAGCAAGCCTTGCACTTTAAGCACATCAAAAGAAATTATGCCCTTGCTTTTCAAGATCAATTTTTACGTGGTTTCACCTTCTTTTTTGGGCTGTCGGGTATGTGTGTCTATATTTATGCAGCCACCATTCCATTTATTGCCGTTTATTATTTAAATATTTCACCAGAGAAATATGGATTACTGGGGTTAATTCCCTATATAGGAACAGCCTTTGGTTCGGTGATTTCAGCAAGGTTGTCTTCGATTTTGGATTAAAAATCATTATTAAAAATTGGCTTAGTGATTAATGTTGCAGTATCAACCGTGATTGCCATCTCTTTTTATTTTGGATTTATTCATCTTTGGGGGATCATTTCATGCGGATTTTGTTTTATGTTTGGCAATTGTCGCCTCATGGGAAATGGTTCAAGCATTGCTACGTCAAAAGTCGAAGACAAAGCGAATGCTTCCGCTGCAATGAATTTCATTAATGTGGCTATACCTATGTGTGGTACCTTTATTATCGCTTTAATCCCAGGATCACCCATAGTGAAATTACCTCTAAGTTTTCTCATCGCTATGATAATAATGATTAGCACCTGGTTTTATTTAAATTCATTTACCTCTTGTGAGAAACAGTCTTCACTATGATATTTAGGTTCTGCCCATAAACACATTACTGGGCCTAGAGCTCGGAACTTATGTTATGATACGAAAATTCAGATAAAATTATCTACATATAATTAAAAAAATCTTCTTAAAAACTATCTTATCAATAAACTACAAAATCCCTCTATTGTGATAAGTTTTTCGTATGTCCTGATTAAAAAATGATTTTCTCTATTCTATACTTGGTTCATTTAGGCAGGAAGACAAAGCACTGTCGCTAAGTCTTATATCAAGCCTTAGCGATGGGGTCATTTTGCCCCTCCTCTGACTTCGAAGTAAAACCATGTTCTCTTATACGAAACTCATGTTAAGTTATAGTTAGAATTTTCGGACTGATTCAAATGCATTGTGTTAACCTTTATTTCTAAAACTACCTTTCTCTTCTATTTGATCGTTACACTTGATACAGATTCAATAACATGCGTAGTTTCTGGTTTTACATAAGCATTTAATTTAAATAAACCAAATAGTGAAGTAACCACAGATAGCGAATTGTCTGACGTTTTAGTAATAGGTATTGTTTGTTCTACTTCTACATTAAAATAGGGAACCATACCTTTAGCTGTTAAAGTACCATTTCCATTATCCTTAACTTCCGCAGGCCCTTCATATTCCTTTATTGGACAAGAATTACTGCCTTTATTTTTAATTGATACATTGACATTATATTGATTTTTTTCTATTTCCTTAAATATTGCCACCGTATCGAATTTACATGGCCCGCATTCTACTTCTCCAGTGTATGTTCCTTTTCGAAAAAAAGACTCTCTTTGAGACTCGCTTTTTGAGCTTGAGTTAGGCATGAGGAGTTATCCTTCTTAAAAATTTTATATGAAACCCTGAACTAAAATCCTATAATTCATCTACGAATTATTAATTTATAATTGGTCAATTATTTGCCAAATAGGGAACTCAGAAATTACTGACTATAGCTAGCAGCTCACTTTGATCAAATAATATTATTTTTGTTCATTATATTATCATTTATTTATTAAGATTTTATTAACGGCGTGCTTGTTTCTTTACCGACCGAAAATTGCCTCAAATTACCTGTTGCCGAAGCCATGCCCAACTAAGTATGTAAATTGCATCGTTGCCTCAATATTGCTGTTGCCGAAAGGAGGAAAGCAACAATGGGGGAAGTACGCATGGATTTATATTTAAAACACAGCGTTGGCGATATCACCGAGGTAATCGTGAGATGAAGAAACACATCTTGGATGAGTTATGCGACACGTATGGTTATCATCGCAAAGCGGCAGCAAGGTTATTAAGGCAGTTACCAATCATGAAAAAGGTTTAAGTGGAACTAAACCTAGACGCCTTCTAAGAAAACATATTCCGATTAATACAAACCAGTGGGACACGACCCAAGTTGATTTTATGGAAACAGATACTGTGACACATTGTGGTACTTCACTAATGAGTGAGTTTGTTTGGTCTATTATATTTTAGAGATTGGGCAGAAATGTGTGCCCTCTCAAAATCATCAGAGCTACTTTATCTCTTTGTAACATAAACCCCCGCGATAGCGGAGGGTGGAGACTTAGTATTCAACAAGCCACCTTTAAAGCTGCAAATAACTCCACAGCCAAAAAGAATAACAATCATGATAAATTTGCTTATTAAGCTTAGTGCTTCACAATTTTGGCGCGGCTCATTAAATTTTTTGCATACAAGTCATAATCCATCATACCATAACTTGCTTCTATTTGTTGAGTCAAGCTATCTTGTTCTTCACCATCTAATTCATTCAGTTTTCCATCATTAATATGCTTTAATTTTACTACAGCATAATCACCATTAGGCAAAACAAAACCATCCTTGCTTTCTGGTTGTAGCAGATTAAATGCCATATCATTTATTTCTGCATCTTCTTTGTCATTATCTCTAGTTGCCTTAACTACAGGTTTCCATTCTAATTGATTTGAAATAATGAGATCTTGCTGTTGTTTTTCTTCAGCCGAATTTAATAAACTCATTCCAATTTTTTTGGCTTTAGACTCTGCAACTTTTTTTACTAGAATCTTATTGATTCGATCTTGAACCGCATTCAAGGTTTGTTCTTTTTCTGGCCAGTGCTGATTAACTCTTACAACCACAACAGAATCATTATCAATTTGTATTGGTTCACTATTATTTCCTAAATCAAGTACATCATGGCTAAAAGCGGAATTAATTACTTGCTTATTTTTTGTAATATTCTCAGTATTCCCTTCTCTAGAAAAAGGTTGAGTCTTTTCTATTTTTAACTTTAAGGCATCCGCAACAGGCTCCAATGAGTCTGGAGATTGATAACTTAAATCAGATAATTGTTCCATAGCTTGTGTATATTGAGTCTGTGCCATTTCTACAACCAATTGCTCTTTAATTGATGCATCCACTTCGGATAACTGCTTCGTTGAAACAGGTTTATAATCAATTAGTTTAAAAATTTCATATCCATGCTTTGTTTTCTCGGGAGATGAAATTTGCCCAGGTGTAGTTAAATGAGATAAGAACTTACTGTATTCATTTTGTCCTGCTGTAATCCATGGAAGAACACCATTATCAGCAATAGAAAGCTTGTCATCAGACAATTTTGAAACCAGATGATCAAATTGTTTTGGATCCTTCTGTAAAAGAAGATAAGCAGAATTAGCTTTATTTTGGATTTTTTCTAATTCATCTTTATTTGCACCTTGCGGAACAGCAAATAAAATATGAGCCACCTGCCATCGTGCAGGAGTTAAATAATTATTTTGATTTTCCTCATAATAACGTTTAACGTCATCATCCGATACTTTAACTTTATTTTTGATATCATGCATTGATAAAGTAACATAATCCAAACTGACTTTCTCTGGAGACATAAACTCTCGTTTATGTTTGTTATAATAGTCAGCAATAGCTTCTTGAGAAATTTGCACGTCTTTTTCGAAGCGAGATACAGGAACGATTAAATACTCATAATCCCTGCTTTGCATATACAAACTTACAAAACGATCAATTTCATCAGGTAAAGCAAAAGAGCTTCCCATGAACGCAAACCGTTGTTGATTAAGGAGCATTCCTTGCTTTACTTCATTTTGAAAACTTGATTGAGTAAATAATGCGGCATTTAACGCTTGTTGGTATTTTTGAGCCGAAAAATGACCATCTTCTTGGAATTGTGGGATACTCAAAATTGCTGCATTTGCTTGATCTGCACTCACATTAAAGCCATTCTTTCGCGCTGCTTGTACGAGTACCTCATTATTAATCATCTGCTCTAAAACTTGGTTTTGCAGTTTTTTTTCATCTGCAGCAGTCAATTGTGACATATCTTGCATCGCACGAGCACGTCTGTAACTCGTATCAAATGCTTGTAAAGTCAGTGGGTAATCATTAACTACCACTTTTGCACTTGTTGTTTGACGTGATTGCAAATAATAATCGACACCAAAAAGTGTAAACGTAATACCGATTAAGATGACCACTAACCAAGCTACAACACCCTGTATACGTTCATTTAACTTTTGCAACATATCCGACGATCCATTTTATATTAATAAAGCTGTAAATTTTTTGACGCTGATTATATCTCAATAGGATAAAGAAAAAAACAAAAACCAATGGCTCTACCCCAACAAAGGGGGCATTTTAATCAAGTTAGTCTAGACTAAGCCTTTGATTTGACGGTCAAAAGGAAGATTAAAATGC
>NZ_LNYU01000075.1:31499-34126 GCF_001468135.1 Legionella santicrucis
TCTGGTTGCAAAGATCTAATAATATAATTCTAAATCTCTATATTGGTACATATCAATAATAATCTATATGGTGGATATGTTATTAAAACTTAGAGATCTTAATTATTCAGTATCCCATAAAGAAGAACAGAATATTTAGCTTTAAACTAAATCTTCAACTTTCAATTCAAGTAACTTTAAATATTTGCTACTGACTTCTGTTTTTCCTGAAGGTGGAACATAAACAGTTGTTATCGGGTTAATAAGGGATTTATCGAGATATGAAAGCGTGATCCATTCTATTCTTGGTTGCTGAGTGGGTAAGGAAGGTGCTTCATATAAACATATGGTATATTCCTTGGAAAAATATTCGCACAAGTAATCTTTTAAAATTGAGAGCTTATTAGATTTCTTTCCGTCTGTTCTGCCGAAGTTTGCTACTTGCCAAAGAATCAAGTGTGAATGAATATCAATTTGACGTTCAAATAATACCAGTTCGGTAGCTTCGATTGAAAAGCATCCATGATTACCAGGGTCAATTTTAAGATCACTAAAAAGACAATCTTGAGCAGAAACAGCAGGTAATATGATAGCGTCACCGCCATTTTTTTTGATCTGTATTACGGCATTTAGCGCCGAATCTGCAAAAACTGTAGGATGGCCGTAAAAAACAACGCATAAAATTGAAACCTTCTTATATTCTTCAATGAGATGATTTGTTAGTGACTGATATGCTTCAATCCGTTTTTCACTGCTAAAGTAGATAGAATCCAACGATTCAGAATTTTTTGCTTCTCGTTGAATCCATTGTTTTAGGTTATCTTCATTAACGAGGTAGAGTACCTTATCAGCACTTTGAATAACCTGTTTAGTTTCTTCGGTCAGATGGGAAATCGATTTTATTCCTGACCCTACTACTATGAGCTTATTCATTAACTTGTTTTATATTTACTATTTTATTGCTATCAGGCTGATGGTGTCTTTGTACAGAAACTATTGTATTAGAATTAGCCTGCCTCTGTTTGTTTTGATTTGTGTCTAACAATAAATCTTTGTGGCTGATCAAATACTCATTTCCTACAGCGTGTTCAAGTTTTTCCAGTAAACTCATTTGATGTCACCTACTTATATTAAATTTTGATAAACATTGTACAAATAAAATTCTTATAGGTATAGCCTAAAAAAACATTTGCGGTGATGTGCTCAATATGCTCTAATAAATGCTCGAAACGAGCATTTTTGATTTATGAGTTACAGGAGTTGAGAAATCATGAGCAATATTCACCTAATCCCTCGATTAATTCGTTTAAGAGATGCTCCGACCTATGTAGGTATGGATCGTCATCGATTTAATAAAGATGTAAGGCCAAATCTGGTTGAGATTCCCATGGGAACTCAGGGTATTGCTTTTGATCGACTTGATTTAGATGCCTGGGTAGACGATTATATACAGTGTAGTGGTCGTCCCGCGGCAGTTGAACGTAGGAGTTTGGAGTTATGGGACGAAAAAGAACGCCAGGGCTGCAAAAGCGTGGCAGCGTCTGGTGTATTGATAAAAAGGTCTTCGGACGACGACTTTGCGAAAGCACTGGTACTGACAACCTCGAAGAGGCGGAAAAGTATCTCGCAAGGCGTCTCGAAGAGATAAGACTTGCAACAGTCTACGGTGTTCGCCCCAAAAGAACATTCAAAGAAGCCGCTACTAAATTTCTGATGGAAAACCAACACAAACGCAGTATCAGTGATGATGCTGGTCGTTTGCGAGAAGTGGTTAAGTACATCGGGGATTTGCCTATTGAAGCAATTCATATCGGTAGCTTGCAATCCTTTATTGAAGGTCGAAAAAAGGATGAAGTAAGCACGAGAACTATCAATCATGGTTTGATGATTGTTCGGCGTATATTAAATTTAGCGGCTAGTGAATGGATGGATGAATTCGGTTTAACTTGGTTAAACTCAGCGCCAAAGATAAAGCTTTTACCTGAGCCAGATTTAAGAAAACCTTATCCATTAAGTTGGGATGAACAGCACAAGCTGTTTCAGCAGTTACCTGAACATCTGAAAAATATGGCTTTGTTTGCCGTAAATACAGGGTGTCGGGATCGTGAAATATGTGAATTACGCTGGGATTGGGAAATAAAAGTTCCAGAATTGTCACACATCATCGTTTTTATTGTCCCAGGTGAACTGGTCAAAAACGGAGAGGAACGGCTGATTGTTTGTAACGAAACAGTTCGGGAAGTGATAGAAGGGGAGAGAGGTAAACATCCTACTCATGTCTTTAGTTTTAAAGGTCGGCCATTAAGTCGTATGTTATCGACTGGTTGGCGACAGGCTAGAGAGAAGGCGAAATTGCCTGAAGTAAGAGTGCATGACTTAAAGCATACCTTTGGCAGGCGATTGAGAGCTGCAGGAGTAAGTTTTGAAGACAGGCAAGATTTACTTGGGCATCGTTCAGGTAGGATTACAACTCACTATTCTTCAGCTGAGTTGCAAAGTTTATATCAAGCTGCGAATAAGATTTGTGAGAATCGTAAAAGTGGAGTGATATTAACGTTATTGGCTCTACCCCAACAAAGGGGGCATTTTAATCAAGTTAGTCTAGACTAAGCCTTTGATTTGACGGTCAAAAGGAAGATTAAAATGCC
>NZ_LNYU01000076.1 GCF_001468135.1 Legionella santicrucis
GGCATAAAACATAAAAACCACCATTAGGCGAGGTGATGCCATGAATCACACACTCACTGCCTACACCGCCAAGATACTGGCAGCACTGTGTTATTTTTCCAAGACAGGCCGCAAGTGCTGCTCCTTTATCAGTGGTCGTATCCAGTTTTTTAATATAAATCCCAGGATAGCCGATGTCTTTGCCATCAATAACCACATCAGGAATCGTCTTCTCTGCATTATCGCGCTTGAGTGCATAAAATTGCTCTCTATTTTGGGGACTGATGCCGTTTTGAATTAAGATTTGTTGGGCTGCGCTATGTTCTTGTTGGTACTTGGCATAAAAGGCTTCCAAAACAATCATATCAGCATGCGCCAAAGGTAATCGTCCTTGGCAAAGAAAGACGAGTTGTGTTTGCAGCTCAAATAGGCGTTGACTGCATACTTTCAGCTGTTCTTCACGCGCCATTCGTTCTTCCGGATTAGTCAAGGGCTTTTTCTTAAGTTGCTTATATTGTCTTGCTACCGTAGCGAGTTCCTTTTTGACCTCTTGAATTTTATCCCTTGTTTCTGCATCGAACTTTTGGCCTTTTTGTTTCGTTGCTTTCTTGCCCATTTTTCCCAGAGACTCAATGG
>NZ_LNYU01000077.1:0-5512 GCF_001468135.1 Legionella santicrucis
ATATCCATTGGATTCCCTCCCTAAAATTAAGAGCGGAATTCTAATGCTTTTTAGTCAGCCAGCAAGTCCCGTGCGTAACATGAGTTATAAGGAAAAACTCATGTCAAAATTAGTGGAGAAATTAATTGAAACACAAAAATATGCCATGTCTATACGTCCCAAGGTCGCAGGTTTTCCAGTTCTAGCAGAAGCACTTCGCCAATCGGGCGTTATTATGAACCGCTGGACACTACCTTCGTGTCAATCAGTTTATACGATGAATGAAGGTATCGTTGTTCAGCAAGGAAACCCTATAGTTACTGGGACATTTGAATTTCCTAAGTTTAATCGCGATGCGTTGATAAAAGCCATTCGAGAGGATCAAGAGGGTATAAGCAGTTTTCCTGAGTTTTTAATACATGCATGGGAGGCTGGAGTTGTTGGTTACGATGTTGACTTTACAGAGCGAAAAGTTATCTATTATGGTGTTACTGGTGAAAGTTATATTGAAGAGTATCCAGCAGTAGAAATTAAATAAGGGAGATACAGGGTAAACAAGGATATTAGCCTAATTTAGGTTGAGACCGGCTGTGATCACACAATTTATGCTGGCTCAAAGAATTGGAAAGCTTAACGGTCGATTGCGAAAAGGCAATATTTTCCGTCATCAGCTATTACCAAGCAATTTTTCCCCATCTTCACGAAGCTCACCCTTGGGCGATACGTGTCGATATAATGTTTGCTTTGTAATTCCAAGCTCTTCACACAAGCTGCCAATTTTAGTTTCAGCGTTTCCCATAGCAGCTATGGCCAGGCGAAGTTTTGCCGCGGTCATTTTATAAGGACGCCCGCCTTTTCGTCCACGCGCTCTTGCAGCTTGCATGCCTGCAATCGTTCGTTCTTTAATCATTTCTCGTTCGAATTCGGCAAGGGCTGCAAAAATACCAAATACTAATTTTCCGGCAGGTGTTGTTGTATCAATAGCTGCTCCATGACCAGTGAGTACCTTTAGGCCAATGTTTCTTGAAGTGAGATCATGAACAATATTAATAAGATGACGAAGATCTCGTCCTAGCCTATCGAGTTTCCAGACAATAAGGGTATCGCCTTCACGAAGCGCTTTAAGGCAATTTTGTAATCCAGGTCTATCGTCGTTTTTCCCTGATGCATAATCTTGATAAATATATTCTTGTTTAACACCAGCAGCTAATAAGGCATCTGATTGTAAATCAGTTGTTTGTGAGGGCTCCGTTGCAAAAACAAAACCTTGTACAAAAATCCATCTTCTGGATAGATCTCAGCTGTAGATCCCAAATTGTTCATTAATAAATGAGATCTCAGTCCGAGTTCCATACATCCAGATATTGAACTGTCCTTTTTTAAACATGCGCATGATTTCAAAGCCCTTGATGGTTGCATAGGCAGTTTTCATGGATTGAAATCCCCTGACTGGATTGATGAGTCGCTTAAGCTTCCCATGGTCTGCCTCGAGACGGTTATTGCGGTATTTTATCTGCAGATGACTTATATTGGGAGCCAGATTTCCTTCCTGCTTAAGCTCTTTAATAGCCTGGCCATAGGCCGGATTTTTATCGGTATTGATAACACTAACATCACAGGTTGGATTAGACTTGATGAGCTTCTTTAGAAAGCGCTTCGCAGCTTTTACATTCCTACGATGAGAAAGGTAAAAATCAATTGTGTTGCCACGTTCATCGATTGCACGATACAGGTATTTCCATTCACCCTTTATCTTGATATAAGTTTCATCAAGGTGCCAACGATTGGCATAACGTTTCTTATGCCAGTCAAGACGTTTTTTTAATTCAGGGGCATAATGCTGAACCCAACGATAAAGTGTGGTGTGATCTATAGAAAGACCACGTTCCGACATCATTTCTTCCAAATCTCTGTAACTGCTCCCGTATTTACAGTACCAACGCACACATTGCAGAATTACTTCACCATGAAAATGACGCCATTTAAATGCCACAGGTTTCGTGGATCGCATTTGAGGTCTCAGTTAATAGTTTTAGTTTGAAGTATAATCCATCGTTCGTTTTTGCAACGGAGCCAAAAAATCACTAAAGCGATGATGGGTTTTAAGGCCTTTCATTCAGCACAAGCTACCTTATCAGGGATTGAGCTACATCATATGTTGAGAAAAAACCAACATCAGCAATCAGAAAATATGACTATTTTTAAACAATTCTATGCGTTAGCTGCTTAACTACGCCCAAAATAACTGTATTTAGTGGCTGGAAAAAATTTTGCGACACAACCTATTTGAATGCCTAATCAGCAGATCTGAGAAATTTGATGACCTGATTGACTTTGTCAAAAAAATATACTATTCGATATTATATAAATAATGCGGACTAAGAGAATAAGCGAACTCAGACAGAGGGTAAACACATGAAGATATTTTGTACTATTTTAGGGATGGGTCCAAGAAGGATGGTCGAGCTTGATGTTAAAGAGTCTACATCGATATTAGATGCCAAATTGGCACTTTTAAATTATCTTTACCCTAACGTTAAGATAGATAAAACGCTTGAAACCTTATTAAATACAGAAGTAAAAATATTACACGCGGGAGCCATTAAGAAAAATTTTGATGATATCCAGCGCGAAGACGATATCACTTTAATTTTAACAGAGATATTTAAGAACAACATTCAATCTATTGCAAATAATCAGCAATCTGAAGAAATTTCTTCTACTGAAATTTTTTTGTTGCCTCCCTCTCAGGAAATATTTATTAAAGAAATACCTAAACAAACCAGCGCGTCCTCTCCTCAACAAAAAACCATTGGAAACAATATGATAAATTATATTTGGATGGGAAATTTATCGACCCACATTAATAAAGTTTGCTGTTCTTTAGGACCTAAAAGTCTAGCGCAACACTCGCCTGAGGCTAAAATAATTGTTTGGGTCCCCGAGCGTTTAATAGGTGACGCAAAAGCATTATTTTCTGATTGTCCTAGTATATCAATACAATCAGTGGATGCTATGTTAATAGGCTCCTTAAAGCATCTGAGCAAATCTACTGTCGAGGAGATACAAAATACGTTAGAAATGCAAGAAAAAAACAAACTTTACACCGCTCAAAAAGATCTATTAACGTTGGTTATTCTCGAAGAATTTGGAGGTTATTTTTTTGATTGTACCACGCGCTTCACTGCTAAACCTAACTTACCTCAAGTGGTAGGCGTTAAAGTTGCGATTACTCAGAAAGCAGTAGATTCGTCTACCGAAATGATAAGTAATTATAATTTATCTCCTTGGTTTCAGGTTGATGTATGGGTATTTGCATCTGAGCCGGGACATCCCGTGATGAGGAATGCATTAAATGCTTATTTAAAGGATGAGCAACGCGGAACCACCAATGCACTATCGATGGGTTGTGTAGGCGAATCTTTAGTACGGCACTTTGGTATGTCTTTGAATCCAGAGTCTCTTTGGTTGAAAGAATCAACTCCATTTGGCTGGCGAGTACAAGAATTGACTATGGATAAAATACATATGGGACTGTGGAGAAAAATGAGTGATGAAGCTAAGGAAGCGGTGTTAGGAAACGCTTATAAAGAGCTTGGATTAAATATTCGAGAGGCGTCTCTAGAACCTCAACATCAAGCAAATATATCTAACCCTGCTAACCTCTCCGGTACATTATTTCATCATGCAGCTGAAAAAAATACGCCCTCAGAAAATGTCGCAGAGGATAGTTCCAAAAAGATACCTTAAACAAGTGACTGTCCGACAAGTTAAATACCTCAATAATAGTGTTGAACAGGACCACCGGTTTATCAAAAAAATCACTAAAGTGATGATGGGTTTTAAGGCCTTTCATTCAGCACAAGCTACCTTATCAGGGATTGAGCTACATTATATGTTGAGAAAAAACCAACATCAGCAATCAGAAAATATGACTATTTTTAAACAATTCTATGCGTTAGCTGCTTAACTACGCCCAAAATAACTGTATTTAGTGGCTGGAAAAAATTTTGCGACACAACCATTGATCGTGTCAATACCCGCTTTGTTAGCTCCACTTTTGTCCATAGTTACCTTTTCAGGCATTCCATTTGAACCAATAGCCTTCTCAAAAAAGGCACGCGCTGCAGGCTCATCCCGTTTCTCTGAAAGCATAAAATCAATGGTATTTCCTTCTTTATCAACCGCACGGTATAAGTAACCCCACTGGCCTTTTACCTTGATATACGTCTCATCCATCCTCCAAGATCTATCAGCTCGCCTTTTATGGCGTTTTCGGAATCTCTCTTCCAAGTGAGGAGAATATTTAATAACCCAACGATTGATGGTGGAGTGATCCACTTTTAGGCCACGCTCTAAGGCTAATTCTTCAATTTCTCGATAGCTCAATGGATAAGCCAGATACCAGCGGACTAACATCAAAATGATTTCTTTTTTAAAATGACACCACTTAAAATTGAGCATGAACAATCTACAAAAATCATGCAACTCTATCAGCTAGGACTTCTTTTTGCGACACAACCACCATACGTAGGGTTAAGAAACAAAGCCATATGGAATTACAAAAAGCAGCTTAATTGCTCCACTCTTTTTTCCCTTTAGTTCCATATTAATTTGACAGTGTCCATACGCCAAATATTTTTTGATTATCTTCCAGAGCATCAATTATTATATTGATTTCCTCTTTTAGTTTTTGTAACGTACGCGGCGTAGGGTTTTCTTTTATTTTTGTTAATGCTGTTTTTAGAGTCTCACAGGTACTTAAATAGCTGCTTCCAAAAATTACGCTCTTTTCTGAATTATCCAGATTGGTTAACTCATCAACTAATTTATCTAATTTATCCATAGCTGGTCGAGGATTAAAAATGGAGTGTATCCACCATAAAATAGAAAATCCCAATATTAAAATGAGGATAGCACGATCTGCCATGTTAGGATAGGTCACCTCTCTTGTTTCCAGGTAGCTCTCGGTACGGAATTGGGCAGTAAGGGCATGCCATGGCAACGTTCCGTATCCTACTCTAACGGAACGAGTTCTTTCTACTTCTTGCTGATATGTTTCATGCCCTAAAGATAGTGACAGCATAGTGAAGAGCCCTAAAAGAGTTGCTCCTGACAATAAAACATAATAAGGAATAGCAAAATGATATTTTTCTCGATCTAAAGCAGTATGAAGTTCTGTTCGTAACTGAACAAACTGCCTATGTATTTCAGAATACTTTGCAGCTATTAATTCTGCTTTCCGTTCTTCTTTTTTTGCCTCAGTGATCTTTTTAAACTCATTAAAAAACATAACATGTCTGTGATAGAATGATTGAAAATAGTTTATTCTTCAATCACATGTCATGTCAATAAATTTGGTTGTGTCGCAAAAAGAAGTCCTAGCTGATAGAGTTGCATGATTTTTGTAGAAAGTTGGATTGTTCATGCTGAATTTTAAGTGGCGTCATTTTAAAAAAGAAATCATTTTGATGTTAGTCCGCTGGTATCTGGCTTATCCATTGAGCTATCGAGAAATTGAAGAATTAGCCTT
>NZ_LNYU01000077.1:5522-9979 GCF_001468135.1 Legionella santicrucis
GCCCATAGTCTATTTAGATGAGAGTGGCTTTGCTCAATCTATGCCTCGCACTCATGGTTATTCCTTTAAGGGGCATCGATGTTATGGCCAACGAGCATGGGGTGAGCGAGGAAGAATCAATGCTATTGGTGCATTGCTTAATAATCAATTGATTACCGTCAGTCTCTTTGAGGGCACTATTAACGCTGCTACCTTCAATAGTTGGATAGAACAAGATTTAATACCCAAATTACCTGTTTCTTCTGTTGTAGTGATGGACAATGCCGCTTTTCATAAAGATAAGGCAATGCAAGAGCAATTATCCCTAGCTGGGTTTACTTTAGAATATTTGCCTCCTTATTCTCCTGACCTTAATCCAATTGAACATAAGTGGGCTCAAGCTAAATCCATTCGTAGAAAAATTAATTGCTCTATTGATGAGCTTTTTCAAAGCCATTGCCAATAATCATTTTATTGTGCGTTGGCTATAAGTAAACTTGCTTCTGGTGATGCTGTCATTGTCTATTCCTCTAAAGAAGATTGTTGCGATATTATCAAGGTAGAAGAATTTGATTCCTTTAAAGCTCTAACTCAAAGATCATTAACTATTAGTAATCAATAATTCGATATTAAAAAGCTTACCGATTCGGAACTTGCTCTATAAACCTAAAACATAGATAAAATTTATTACTTATTTAGCGATTTTTACCAGTTCATCGACAAATAAGAAACCTAATTGGTGCTCATCATAAAATGGCCGCAAATAACCAACGTAAGCACCCGCTCTTTGCATGGAGCCAGTGGCAAGAAATTGTTGCGCGGGCGAGGTGTGTCTAAGATTTCAAATAGAACTCTTTTTGACCTGATTTGCTTTCGTATTAACAAGTGGACGATGTCTATTTTTCAACACCCCGTGCACAAATTGACTTATTATAAATTAACTTTTAACATGCCCTTTTTTTACTCATATAATCACTAGTAACACAGGAACAAAATGTTAAAGCAAAATCGATTGTTATTAAGACTTGTTATTATTTGGATAATCATTTGTTTTGCAGGCCTATCATTTTTAATTAACTCTTATGGGCTTTATGATTTAGATACAATAATTTTCGGATTCATCCTCGCGCTGCTCCCTCTATATTTTTTACCGACCCTTGTTGCTATAAAAAAATCACATCCTTCAATACTTGCCATAACCGTTTTAAACCTACTTACCGGAAGCTTTTTCTTCGGCTGGGTTGCTTCATTAGTCTGGGCTCTTAGTAATCCAAATAAAACAATAATCGTTAAAAATATTTCTCATGGGTTTCGAGAGTGAGTCTAAATTATAAAGATTATTGTTCTGATAATGAGCTTTATTTTAGTAAGATCCTAATCCCAAAAGTAAAGAATAATACAACATTAATGGCTCCCTTATCTCAAAGGCAAGATATGATTGAAATAGATTACACTTTACTAAGCGAAGAAGCGTTAGATAATTTACTTATTGACATCATAACGCGACAGGGCACCGATTACGGAGAATATGAACAGAATATTCAGGTTAAAAAAAAGCAGCTATTGCATAACCTCCAATCTGGAAAAGCGATTATTACATACTCTTCGAAGGAAAATACTTGTGATATTATCAATCAGGAAGATTTTCTAAACTTTAGCAAAAAATTAGGCAACAAAATGTGAGAATAGAATTTCTACTGTCAGAGTTTACAAGATCTATCCTCTATCTCACCAGCTTCAGTGATATTGATTCGAGTGCCTGGTTTAAGATTTTGATTAAAGTTTGACGTGTCTCTGGTTTCACGACCACAATAAATTGAAAATTTTATTAAATGACTCTCGCGTGATACTTCACGAGCCGTTAGGCTCGAACCAGCAAGACCTAAATGGCAATCTTGATGAATAACGGATGCAAGATCTAGGGGCGCTTCAAAATCAAGTTTCAAAGTATGCTCATGACCATTAAGTACCGAACAGTTAAGATAGGTTACTTGGCTCATCGCCGATGGTTGTAACATCCATAAGCGATCATGCGATAAATCCTTTCCTTTACCCGCAATATCGTCCATTTGATTTACATCAGTTGTACCTGATAACTCAGGAATACTACGGGCTTACCGTGTTTCGTCTAACAGCATTAGTGGGTTAGGCTCTTCCTTTTCACCGGTGAGATTAGTGTCCACGATTAGAGAAACATTCAACTCTAATTCCCCTCACGTTACCTTTTGGTTCCAGCCTCTCAGCATCTTTGGCTTGTTCTGCTATAGCGATGTTTATCAGAAGTTCACTTTTCATTAGCCATACCACCCAAACCCTAGCCCTCTACCAGCTTGATGCTGCCAGTACCAACGACTCTTCACAGATAAGTTGGATTTCGGTACATTGTCAGGAGGCTCTATACGGCTCGTTACCTCACCGCATCTCTCCCTAGGGTACAACTGGTGGAACAATTGGTTTTATTAAAGTCCTTTTACCTAAAACAGTCCGTTAAACGACTTTTCACGTCGCACAAAATTATTGCAATCGATGAGCGCAAACATTTTAGGGCAACTCATGAAGAACTAAAGTGACCACACCCCAAATCACCATCTCACACTCTTCGTTAATTTCAATGGGTTTGAATTTAGGATTTGCAGGCAGCAAACTCACCCTCCCCTGCTTTTTAGACAATCGTTTCACAGTCAACTCCCCATTAACCGCTGCAATCACAATCCGTCCATCAGTGGCTTCAATACTTTTATCGACGAGCAACCAATCGCCTGAAAAAATTCCTGCCTCAACCATAGAGTCACCCATGGCTTGCAATACAAACGTCGCAGAGGGGTGCTTAATGAATTTAGTGTTTAAATCAAGATACCCCTCAATGTAATCATCAGCAGGTGATGGGAACCCTGCCTGAACTTTACTGGAAAATATGGGTAACTGATAATGGGACTCTTCTTTTAGGCGCTCTAACTGAGCCATTAATGACACAGGGATACGAATCGCTTTAGTAGGCTCTTTCTTTGGACGCCCTGCCCCTTCTCTTTTTCCACCTCGAGGTGACATAATGCACTCATTTTTGATTTACGTACAATTATCATAGATGCAAGAAAAAAAACTGTAAATACCGCCCCAAGTACCAAAAAGCAAAATGAGACTTAAGCCTTCGAGAGTATTAGGAAAATATTTTTTAACTTTTTAGTGAGACAATGGCTCTATTGCCAATGGATGGTCAAAATCAGCCTTATTCATTAAGAGAGTCACCCGATAACCTTCCAAGTCTTGTTAAGGATAAGGTTTCATCAAAGCGATTAGCTGCTCTTTAGAAGAAGTAGAATTTAGCCATATGGCTTGAGCCCCTTCATTCAAAATAAGCGGCATGCGATGATGCACCGGCTGCATCAAGCAATTAGCCTCAGTCGTAATGAGACAACACGAATGAATGACCTCATCATTTTGCTGCCATGTAGCCCAAAGAGCCGCTACAGCCAGCAAATCATGATTCGTTTTTCGAAAGTAATAAGGTTGTTTTATTCCTTCTTCCTGATGCCACTCGTAAAAACCACTCATTGGCATGAGACAGCGCTTGCATTTAATTGCATCACGAAATGCAGGCTTTTCAAAAATGGTTTCAGCACGGGCATTAATAAGGCTTCCGATTTTCTTCCTATCCGTAGTCCATGAAGGAACAAGTCCCCAGCGTAATAACACCCCTTGAGTTTCATGAATATCAATGGGGACAAGGCACACAATTTCTGCCCCTGGAGCAATATTAAACCTCGGGGTAATTTCAATCTCATTGGATATATGAAATTGATATTTTAATTGGTCATAAGAAGCCACATAAGCAAAACGACCACACATAATGTCATACTCTTGTTTTATTAAAGTGTAGCGTAGTTTAGAAAACACATTGGAGCATGATGCATCATCATCTTAACCCCTAACCCCACAAGGTGTTTGACAGAATATAAACAGACTTATCCACAGAAAATGTGCATAACTTAAAGAAAAGCATTTTATTTAAAAAAGAAAATAAACCATATGGGACAAGGGTTTCTAGAGTAATGGAATAACAAAGGCTAAGAATTGGTACGAATTAATATCCACAGAATTAGATATTAAATAAAAAATTAAACCTGGCAATTGTAAACAAACAAAAATTAAAAAAACAGTCTTGACTTAAACTATTTTTCTCCCTTTTCTTATTGAGTAAGATGCTTGCTTTTTATGACTCAAAAATGTCCGCATTGTTCCTTAGCATGAAATCCATTCACTAAAAGGCGACATGCGCTTTTACTTGCCATTGCGAAATATACTTATTTTCATATCATTCAATTAGAGCCACTTGTAATGCCCATTGTTTTTCCCAGGTGCTAGGAGCGAATTTTTTATTCCATCCAATAAATAACTCATGTTACGCACACTCAGTTTTAAGCGGTCATATTTTTGAGCTCCTGCCAAGCAATTTGGTTTGCTCTAACAATGAGTTTGTA
>NZ_LNYU01000078.1:0-58861 GCF_001468135.1 Legionella santicrucis
CATATCCATTGGATTCCCTCCCTAAAATTAAGAGCGGAATTCTAATGCTTTTTAGTCAGCCAGCAAGTCCCGTGCGTAACATGAGTAAAGTAAGTTCTTCGTGTTTATTGGAAAAACATATTAGTTGACTTTAAGTCAAAAAGAGGCCTAAACCCACACTTTTTTATAGTGTTGAGACACGTTCAGAGGATATTTTGCTTTTTTCCAATTTCTCTAAAAGTTCGTTAGCCAGTGTAGCAGGATTTCCTTTTGCAGTATTAATAACAGCATCAAAGTCTATTCCTTCTGGAATATTAAGCGAAACACGCTCTTGATTTTCAAAAAAACCAAACCGATTAGCTAGCTTACTATATTCTTCAATAGTTTTTTTAGAGCCTATGCGTGGTAAATCATCGGAAGTTAATTCCAGAGTATCATCGTTAAGTTGCAATTTAACCACACGATCTGAGTTAGTTATTATCTGAACTTCTTCGTCGTAACTTTGTTGTAGTGCATCCAGGTCAACAGGGTTTTCTAAAAATAAGCGATCACCATTTTTGTCCGTATTTGCATGTTTATTAACCATATAAAACAGTTCATTTCTTGAGAGCACGTGCTCAGAAGAATCATCAAATAATTTATCTGCCGTGACTAATGTTGCTAACTGATGAAATGGAAATAATCCTACCCGTTTATCCATAGGATTATCGATGTCAGCTTTACGATTTCTCTCTTGAATACGCTCACTTAATTTCTGCACAGGACAATAAGTAAAAACTATAGAAATGGTCAATGTTTCACTTGGATTTTCTTCACTATATTGCTGTGCACGCCTTTGAAAATTTTCTAAACATTCTTTGGCACTCCCATCTGGATCTGGCACAAGATCAATAACAACGGATTTCCCGGAATTGCCTTTGTCGAAAACTTCATCATAAAGCATCACCATGGCATCACCAATTTTGGTAACCAGACGTAAGTCTTTAGCCAGTTTAGATATTTCGCTTTGCATAAATCCTGCCTTTGTCAGGACATCTTCGAGGTTAGGAAGCAAAGGATTAGGGAATTGATGAGCCGTAATGAGATGACCGCCTTTGGATATAGTAAGCACTCCTGTACCGCATAATGTTAAAATTTCATCTTCAGTCATTAGTGTTTGAAGGTTTTGTATCACATCCGATTTATCGAGTTTCTCAAACATTAAGGACTTTAGCTCACTCGGACTCATATTAACAATTTTACCCACCACTTCATCAATGCTCGATGATTTCCATCCATATGTTGTAACCAATTCTCTGCACAGTGATGTTTTTCCTGCGGTTGATGATCCTAATAACAAAACAACATGCATGATAAACCTCTTTAATAGGGGAACAATAGATACAGTATAAGCTCACTTAGCATAGTTAAACCCATATTACTCTGTCCATGAATTATACAAAAAAGATGCTTGATTTTTTTCTAATTCAATTTGCTTTGCAAAAAATTTACATTGAATGAAATTTTCTAAATGGCTTTTGATAAAGTTATCTATTAGATTACTCAACCTTATGCAAGCTAAGTATTAAACTTCTATTTTTGTAAGTTACAGATTAGTAGGCGACTTAATTCAGAATTAACACTTTTGGTAGTTATGGGGATTTGGTCGCACTTCTGTCAGAAGAATACTTACAGAATCGAAAAAGAAAATAGACCCAAAAGGAATACCTCAAACATTAATAGAAAAATCCACCATAGCTGAAGTTTGATATAAAAATGAGAGAGAGTTGTAATTGAATAAAACAGATAAACGAATCCATGGACTTGATGTATTACGATCAGCAGCCATTATGTTGGTGTTCATGTATCACTATGTGGTTTTTGTTAGCCGTCAACCAACTTTTGGTTTTATAGATGAGATCGGATGGGTTGGGGTCGATTTATTTTTTGTTTTAAGCGGTTATTTGATTGGGAATCAAATTTTTTCACCTATTGCTAATCAACGAGAATTTTCATTTAAAATTTTTTATTCTCGACGATTACTTAGGACATTACCCACCTATTTATTTGTATTAAGTATTTATTTTTTGATTCCGAGTTTTAGAGAAAATGCTATATTACCACCTCTTTGGAAATTTTTAACATTCACACAAAATTTTGGTCTTCAAACAGGTACAGCATTCTCACATGCTTGGTCATTATGTGTTGAGGAGCAATTTTATTTAATTTTGCCAGCAATGGCCTTAATTATTTTATATAAAAAATCGATTCATCACGGTTGGATGATTCTGTTTGGATTATTACTTATGGGAATAATTTTACGAAGTTCTCTTTGGATTTATTATAGTCAACATGCAAAAAATCATTTTCACGCCCTTTATTACACAAAAATATACTATTCTTCGTTTTGTCGTTTAGATGAGCTTGTTTTCGGTGTTGCAATTGCACTGATACGAAATTTTCATCAGAATGTATGGGAAAAAATTACGAAAAAAGGTAATTTAATTTTACTATTTGGGATTATTAGCAGCGGAGTAAGCTTTTACTTGTTTATTCAAGACCATTATAGCCTGTTTGTAACGGCCTTTGGTTATCCCTTATTGGGGATTAGCTTTGCTTTTCTAACTCTTGCAGCTCTTAGCCAAGACTCTTATTTATATAAAATTAGAATACCTGGCACTTCAACTCTGGCTGTTTGGTCCTATGCTATCTATTTGATCCATAAACCAGTCAGTGTACTCATCTACCGTGCATTTTCAAAATTTGGAATTGATCCGTCTGGTCTTATCATGATACTGACTATAACTTTTGCTAGCATAGTCGCTGGTTGGTTGCTCTATACTTGCATAGAAATCCCTTTTTTAAAACTTCGTGAGAAAATTGGGAAAAAGAATCCCAATATGGGAGGAGTGGATGCTACTTCGATTGTAAGGACATCCAATTAGTAATGACTTGTAGCTGAGCTTAAATTGAGTTAAATCCAACAGGAAACGGTCCTTTTCGTCAGGATCCCGGCCGAACCTCCATACTCAGTTTTTGAAAGGACATCGCCCTCTTCCCCCGAAAAGTATTATTATAATAATATTCAAATTCCTTGCGCGGGAGAAGGGGCTGCTCAAAAGAACGTTAAGATTCTTATAATGAGCAGAGCCATAACAGTTCATAACAACTCATCGATAGTTTTAAAAATAAGAGGGGATGATCTCTTTAAATAAAGTAGGAGAATTTCCTCCCTTTTTACTTTCCGTGGTAAAAAAGAACCTTGAGGTTTCACACATCATTTTAGAATCCATGATAGGAGAAGAAAACTGAAAATTGTTTTCGTTAAAATATTCAAATAGTTTTTGAATATTTTTAGGTGTAAAGCTAGCAACAATTTCATGTTCATTGATGACTTTGTATTTTGTTATATCAGTTCTTGCTAAAACTTCTTTTATGCCATTCATCGCTTGAAGATCATTTGGAATAAATCTTATAGTTAATTTTTCCTTAGCTCCATATGTAGATAGGCTAAAATAAAGACTCTCAATGCCTATTTTTTTTAATTCACTCTGAATTGATTCATGGCTTACTGCAAGATTAAGTGAGGCAATTCTTTCTTGAAAATATTGCTTATTAATGGTGGGTAAAAAATCTATGGGCCGAGTAATCTTTTTATCATTCTCTGACAAAAACTCAATTACCGAACGCCCATCCTTAACCCAAGCAAGACATTTAATCTTAGTGTTGGTTGGATGAGCAAAAGTATATTGATAAGGATCTAAGTTGACTAATTTTATATTTTTTATCGCATTAGTTTTCAATTCATCCGCTAATTGATTCCCCAAAATAATATCTTCTAAGAGGATTGAATCGGATAAAATTTGCTCTAAATCATCAATTATTGCTTTGATGAATTTATCTCTATACCGAGAGCCTTCATCAAACGAATGAATAAATACCTTCATGCCCTTATCAGAATTGCTGACAATGACATCAAGAATTAAATCAGCATAATCCAAATTTCTTGGTTTCAATTTTAGTAATTTGTTCAATATAAATTGAATTTTTTTAATTATTTCTTGATCAAGTCCTGTATAATTACAGTGTATAACAAAATCAACTACAGGCATTGTAAGATTATTCCATTGCTGTATATCTTCCTCATAGGGTGTTATTTGGATTGAAAGGGTATTAGGAGGCAGCCCAAGTTTGTTAATCGAACTTTCAGTTTCTGAGATATAAACCCCGTGCGTCGTAATATGAGCTTGAGCGAGAACTTCTGTTTCACTAAGAATACTCAGACCTTTTTCTGGGGAGTATCTATAAAACGCTCGAAGAGGATAACCTAATTTTGATTGTAATAATAAAGCAGCTTTTGCTGATTTTTCTGTATGACCAACAACAATACCGACAATACCTTCTTCCTCATAGGTAGTAAGTGCCTCATTGTGACTAAGAGCTGGTTTCCCCCAATAATGAAGATCTTTGTCGGGAATAAGTTCTGAGGCAATTCCTTTTCTGCGCGTCTCCATTTCCATCATTTTTTCTCGAATACCATGAAGATCTTTTTTATCTTTACTAAAGCCAACTTTAGAATCATATTGAAATGTCCCATCAGCTGTACTATGACTCATGACATTTTTTTTATATAAATAAGGTACCAAAGTCCCTTGATGATGTGGGTTAATCATAACAAGCACATCACTTCCAAAAAGCTCTGTAGCTACTTCTTTCATCAGAAAAGAACATGGGCGCCATTTAAAGCCTTTGGGGGCCCAAATTTTGTCGTTTTCATATTGTTGTTCAAAAAATTTTTTTAATTCAGCAGTAGAATGAATACTATACTGATCCAATACACGTTTGTTTTCTTTTAATACTTTTAACTCATTATCCAATGCAGTATCTTTCAATCCACGCACATAGCAACCGTCCGTTTGGTAAAGTTTCATACCTAACTGTTGTTCGGCTATACCTTTAAAAGCGGGCAAAGGATTTATTCCAGCAATAATGCTGTTTACTTTAGGGCTATTTTTGCGATTATAAAGATCCAATAATGACAAAGAAGAAATATCTATATCTGAGAAAGTGACCTTTTTTCCTTCACGTAAACAAGCAAACAAAATTACTTGCAATAACATATTCTTTTCTGCTTCAAGAGCACTTAAGTAACAATTTGGAGAATATTCACATTCGCTGTGTAGATTACCTACCTTACCATCACCCTCAAAAATATTCAGTGTTTCTAAGTGATTTTCAATGATTTCATCAAGCTCCTTTAAAAAAGGAGGAACTTTTCGTAAGTCATTAAAAATATCAAGATACTCTTTATCAAAATGGCCTTCTGCCACAACACGAATAATATCAAGACAATCAGCATCATGTATTAACTTTTGATAAATATTTTTTGTTTCTTTAGTCTCTGAAGATTTCTTATTTTTACCAGCCTCACCATCTTTTTTTTCTATTGCTAACGCAATAGGCCCTACGGCATCTAATGAAAATCCGAGCGATAACATATCACTTTTAAAATTTTCTGCATGGGCTTTCTCATCACCTTCAATTTCATTGATATTTGCAGAATCATGATAAATGGCTGCTAGTTTAAGTAATTTAATCCTTTCTAAATTCAAAGAAGAGCCATCTGTTGTTTTTAATACATTTAAATAGTTAGGAGCATATTTTTGATATAATTCAATGAACATTTCTAAGTTAAGCGCAGCACTGCTGACATGTAAACCGCCATGGCGCGGTCTGTTGATCTGCGGTTTTATATCTATTTGTCCAGGATATGGGATTAAATAGTAGCTTTCAATCGCTGCTTGGGCAAGTTCATGAAAATGACTCTCTTTAGTTAAATTTAACTGTTGACATTTCTCAATAAAAGTCATGAAATAAATCTCCAACATTTTAAAACATGTTGATTATACCAAAACTAGTCCAATAATATGGACTCATACCTCCCTATTTTATGAATCCAATAAAAAAACAGAAAAACCCTTGAGCAATGTATTGTATTAGGAATCGATTGGCAAAAGATGTTTTCAGCACAATTAAAATCAGAGCAAAAAAAATGTTGCTCCAATGTTAGTGCCTAGTCTAACCCCATTTTGACAGATTCTGTTTGTGTTGGGTCTTCATGATCACGAAGTACTTTCAAGGTATCCCGTATTGATTTTTGTTTTTGCAGAAGTGGTGTGGAGGGTAATTCATTAGGAACAATATGTTCTCTATTCGCTACATCTTGAGAGGAGTTTTCAAATTGTATTACACTGACGAATGATTGGGACTCTTCTGAAAATGAACTAACATTTTGTTTCGTCTCAGAACTGATTACTTTCTCGATCTCACTATTTTCATTTTTTATACTGAAAAGTGATTGATTTACCATGCACGTTAATTCAATTGTGTTTAATATAATCGTCTTTTCTGTTTCATTGAGTTGAGAAAAAAGACCTTTGCCGTTAGATGGACCCAAGGTATCTCCATCCAATGTATTAATTTGCTTTGTAAAGATAATATTCAATACCTGTTTCATATTTTCTTTATCGGTATTGTTTTCTAAGAATTTGATAAGTGATAAAACGTTTTTTGCATTAATAGTTGTATCATTTCTTATAGTTATAGAATCAAGTTTTTCTATATTTCTAAAAAATTGTTTCTTTTGTTCTAAAGTAAAATCCAACGGATTGAGAAACTCAAAAGCTTTAATAAGATCGCTTGCTTCTACAATCTCAAGTTGCTCCTCACTATCATCCCAACAAGATGACCTTATAAAGCATTCATTTATTGCTATGTCTGGGGTAATTATGTCTAAATGTGGATGCTTATACTTCAGTGAAATAATTAGTTTTTCAAAATTAATTGACTCCTGGTTGGGGTTTATTTTGCGAATATTATCCTTAAGATTTTGTAATATTTGAGCAACTTCTTCATTACTGGCCGCCAATAAATAGGGTTCTAAGTGTGTCATAAGTGCGTGTTCAGTTATCCATATATCTCTTTTTTCAACTGATCCAGCATCTGCAAAAAAATCTTGATTTAATATTAAGTGATTTAAAAAAACATTAAATCGTTTGGGTAAACTTAAATTATCAATAAAATCAATACAACCACCTATATTCTTAGTTATATCCTTAGACCCTAATAAATATTGTCTAAACAGCCCCATTTCCTCTTGTAAATTGGTTTTATTTTCTCTGTAAAATGCAGCTACTTTCTCTGAGGACACACCACGATTTTTAAGCAACGTAAACCAAGTATTCAAAACAGGAAATTCTTTTGTTGAACTGATTAATGAATCATATAATTTTACATGCCAAACAACTGCTTGATAAAAGGGAATCTTTGCTAAAGAAAGACCCTCCGAAAAACTTTGATTGCCTGTAAGCATACAAACTGGTTCGGATGCCCCCATCAAGGCTTGCATCGATTGTGGATTGAGGGGAAACGGATTAATGATACGAATCACTTTATTTGACTCACGTTCTTGCGCTTCAAACTCCTCTTTAGTAATTTTTTTGGCAGTATACTCTGCACCTTCTTGCTGATACATATAATACTTAGGTTGCTCAGCGCTACCCGTGTTAGAGTAACTAAGCAATACTGTGCCACAAGTTTTTAAGTTATTTATAAAATCTGCAGACATTAATACTGCAATTGTGTTTTGTTTAATCACGTCCTTTTGGATTTGAGGCATAAGCGGCATGATCATATCAATATGTTTCATTTCCGAATTTTCATGTGCGGCATAAGCAATAAAATTAGCGGGACTTGCACCATTTCGAGCTGAAGCCATTTTATTAAAATAACCAAAATATAAACCACTATTGGGATTTAAATCATCAGGAAATTTTTTTCTATCATTGGGATGAATTCGTGAAAATAACTGCTCTTTATTAGCCTTTTCCTCCTCAATATAAATCCCAATATTATTGCATCCAAATCCAGAACTTAAATATATTGTCCCGGGAATTGTATCTATAAATTTTTTTCTTTTTTGCTGATTATGTGCTACATCATGCTCATATTCTGTCATAGATAGAACCGGTTTTTGGATGCTTGCAATAAGTTGTGCTGTCTTAGCGTCCATAAAGTGCGGGGTAGGATAAACAATAATGAAATCCGCATCATTAATTGTTCCTTTTATCTGTTTTTTTCCTTCCTCTGTTTGATATCCATGGATGAGTTGATGGTTTTGGTTATCTTGAAATAAAGCCTGGACCCTTTCTTTGTATTTAAGTTCTACATCTACAAGTACTTCTATCTGAACTTTCTTTCCTTTTTGTTTCGCTTGCTGTGATAAAATCTCTTGCAGTTTTGCGGCAGAACTAGGATCACCTAATGTTCCTTGAGGGGCATGAGTAAGAATTACAATTTTTTTCATGATACTGCATCCTAAAATCAAAAATAGTTCATTAGGAACATTATATGAGTGCCAACATTAAGCATTTCTTATGTCGATTTATCAGATCTTAGAGCTTCATTAAAAAATACTCATAGAGGGTAAGGAATGGATATCTGAAACATTTTTCTATTTTTTTTTGCAAAAATAGACTGCTGGAGCCTTTTAAGAATTTATTGTCATTGCAGAATTTTTATTTGTTAAATTGAAAGGAGTTAAGATTATGTTAATAAATAAAAACTATAATGAACATGTATTGACCATCACCTGTTTCAATAGGAGTATATATGCTTGAGATACGTGATCATGAAGTTCTTTCATATCAAAACGATGATGCTTTGCTTGACTTAAATATGGTGCCTGATATTGATACTCAAATCACTCAGACATTAATAAACCTCATTGATAGCCCTGTAAAAAGTTTAATAATTCAGGGTAGCGAAATGACTGTTCTTCAAGCACAAAAAATACTTGATTTTCTAAAAACACATCAACAAATTACACTGGATATTACTCTTCCAGAACATTTGGAAAACACTAAAATACAAATTGAATTGGACAACCTTATTTCCAATCATCGTTTAGAAAAGAACAAACAAAAGTTAGAAAAGAACCTCCCGCAAACACAGTCTACGTCAAAAAAGCCAGAAGGAAGAATACTTCCTAAAGGAAAAATAATACCTCGAATTGAAATTACTCTACATGAAGAGATGAGTACAGAAATTCAATCAATATCAATAAATGAAGTAGAAAGTCCATCGACCGTACTGCTAACGAATGATTTACCTAAATTGGATCGATCCCCAATTGCCACTCAGATTGTTACTGATATTTTGTCACTACCAACTCAGAGAGTGAATCTGTCCAACTGGAAAGAATTAACGAACAGAAAAGAAGCAGAAAAATTTAAAAAGGATCTAGGCCTTCAATTTAATAAAGGGAACCACCCGTTACCCGAACTTATAAAAAATAATAAGGAATTAGTAAAAAGTTTTACAATATGGAGTACAAAACTTAAATTTGATAAAGAACAATACAATGCGCTTCTTGATGTTTATGGGCAATATGGAGCACCTGGACTAACGCAGTTATTTAGAGCATGGGATGAGTACAATCAGGATCCTTACAAAGGACCTGTATTCATAGATACATATGCCTTTTTATTTAAATACATGCCCACCTTTTTACCTTTTATTGGCAATAAAGAATTCCAAGATACGCTTTCTAAAATAGCCAACCTCAGCAAAGAACATCGAAGTTGGTGGATGGCTCTTATCCAAAATCACGGTCGTAAAATTGGCTACAGTGACTTACCTGGTTTATTTAAACAATTTACTGACACAGTGAACACCATCGAACAGATGGGCTTAAGTTTTCACGAAATAAAAACGATTAAAGATGAAAAAGAGCTCTTGCCTACGCTTACTGCTTTCGTAGATCTTTTAAATAAGTGTCGCCCACAAGATCAAGCCGTTCAATGGCAATGTATCAATAACATCACCATTCCCGAACCTAATAATTTCCATTTTATTATTCCAGAAATGCAAGTAGAAACTAATTTGGGAGAAAGAGGAGAACTTGAATGGGTAAAAAGGTTATTAGTACAAAATAAAAATAGCAACCCAGAATTGGTTAAACCCGCATTTTATCGTTATCTTGCTACTCAAGAGCAACACCTACCTTTGGATCAATATAGAAAAATTATTGATGAATTGTTTTCAAATCAAGAACTCAATAATGAAGCTAAAATACGTATGCTTTATATTTTAGCCAAATCAACAAGCACGAATGCTAAAACAGGTTTTGATGCCAAAGCCGTACTTGAAGAATGGGAAAGCTTTCAAACAAGAATGATAAAACTCGATTCTCTAGATCGACTTAAAGCGAATCGTAGTACCATGGGAAGAGCATTATTCTCGAAAGGCATCGATGCGCAAGGAGGAACTCCAGCCGTACGTATTCAAACATTAAAACCTATTATGGACATGCTTGTTACTCCGCCCATGAGTTATTTAAACAAATTATTGAAACTTTCTGAATATAAATTTCTCGATCCCAAACTTAGTCTATTAGAGTTACAAGCAGTCCAAGCGGACATGATGAAAAAAATGGATAAGGCAGCCTCACTCTATAAAGATTATCCTGAAAGTATGATGCATGCAATTCGTCTGATTAAAACAGAAACCATCAAAGCAAACAATGATGGTCAATATTTTCCTGAACCCCAGGATATCACTCTTCTAGAACAATTCATTAGCGCCTGTGAAGTATTGACCGATTCGAACATCAATACAACGAATCCTCCGGAATTAAATCCCAAAGAAGTATTATTGCCGCTGCTTACTGCCTTTCATTTAGAATATGAAAACAAAACACGATTAGTCAATGAAATCATTGAGCCCTATAAAAGAAGACTCACTAATCCAAATAATGCTCAGTATCAAGAAAAAATTCAAAACTTGTTACCCTATGGCTTATCCTTATTACAATTAATCCAAAACAGAGACCATCCTAATAGAATGGACTATGCAGTATTCAATAGAATCCAAGATGATTTAATGAATCTGATTTGCCGTTCCGAGGCAACAACTAAAAAAGAGATTCGAGAATGGATGCATGAACACTATGGTAAACACTTTAGTGGAACAATATTACTCGATCTTAAAGACGCAGTTAATTTTAGTGCACTTTTCAGAGAACTTGGGTGTACTCAAAAAGAGACATGTTTGCTAATTGAACAGATGGTCAGTAACTTTGATAATGAAGAAGAAAAAGATCAACATGAAACTCTTGTAAAAAGCTTAGTGAGTCTCACAAAAACTTTAACTCCTGATCAAAAAATACGATTTTTTGAGTTCTGTCAAGAAGCATTTAAAACTAATGGACTGTTGTCACGCAACCAACATCCTGGCCCACCTAGTTATCTGACACAATTTAAGACTCTTGTTGATAATATTACAAACAATAATTCCTTTGATGAATTTGAACAATATATGAATCTTATTCAAGAGCATCGTTCAAATAAAGGTGATGTGACTAATTCCCTTGCAAAATGCAGCTACTTACTGGATATTCTTTACCCCCAACTTATAAAACAGCAAATCGCACGTAAGGAAGCATTTAACTTTTCAGCCGAATTAGTCTGCCTGAGCATGCCTGACTCACTCAATAAATATCATGAGAAAGCAAAAGTCCCTGCAGTACTGGATTATCCGAACGAGTTAAATGAGTTAAGGGATTCCATTTTTGATTTAATAAACAATACTAACTCTGGCATTAAATCAATCGATAAACTAAAAAAAATTAAACAAGATATTGATGTAATTTTAATGCTTTCAGCAAATAACAAAGAATACTTTAAGGACTGTCAAGCAATCAGTGCTCGTATTACTGAAATCATCAAAGCAGTAGAGGAGCGTTCTACACAACAGCAAAATAAAAACCTTTTTCAAAATGTTTTAAACTATTTTTGGAAAACTTCCCCTCGCACTGATGACGCAACTGAGGAAGAATTAGCCAGCTTGGAATCACTTGGCCTCATTCCAGGATTGGTAGAAAAGGAATCAAATACATACAAAGATCTCCAGACAATCAGGAATAAAGAAAATCACAGTTTCCAAAATATTGTCCTTCATCTCCATGCGAAAAAAAGAGAACTAATTCAAAAATATAGCAATATTGCTACTCGTGCGAATCACTTTATTAGCATGGCTCTTAAAAGTTCGCCAGATAATGTGAGCAAAAATCATAACGATATATGTCAACTTATTGATAAATTGGTTGCTCTTGATCATCAAAACCTTATTTTAAGTCTCATGTACCACTATTCAGGAGGTCTTCCTGATCGCGATGTAAAAGATTTAATCGAATTATTTAACTCCAAAGAATACAATGAATTACCTCTAAAACTGCAAAAAGATTATATTAATGCTGTAATCACGCAAATGAATAATTCAGTGAAATGCAGCAAGGCAGATGTTCACACTTTTCTTAAATTTATTCATGAAAATAAAGAAAATAACTCAATCACTCAATTCCTTCACAATTATTATCAACATGCCCCATTCCCGCCCTTATCCACCTTTATAGAGTGGACTACATCAGTACGATCTGGAGCAGAAATATCTGAAAGAACAGTTGAAGAAAAATACAAATACTTCGACAAACATCCTTGTGCCATAACCAAGCATGATGGACGTGAAAGAGAAAATGGATTCAAGCTCAATGAGGCGAAAAAAACTCTGAAACAGATGCCCGAAGTTCAAAAAATATTTACTCAAGACTATCTTGATGAAATTAAAAATGAACAAGAACGAGTAAGAGATTTATCTACCCAACAAATATTGGACCAACTTAAAGTATTTAAAGAAAGACCGCCTGCAAATCATATTAAAATGGTTATGCTCACAGCAGAGTTATTACATCGATGTAAAGGTCGTCCTCCGGAATTTGTGGGTAAAAGCCAAGTACCTGGACGTTCCTATGAGCTGAATACCACTCAAATTATAGCCATTCTTTCCCTCTTGGAAACAGGTAATAAAGTTACTGCTGAAATAGGAACCGGCGAAGGAAAAACACGAATCATGATGATTCTAAATGCCTGTCAATTTCTTAAAGGCAAAACTGTTGACTTCTTGACCAGTAACTTAGCTCTTGCAGAACGTGATTACCTTGAATCATTGCCATTCTTTAACTCTCTGGGGGCAGAAGTTAATTTCATCACCTCTTCATCTAAAATTGAAGATTATAAAATGGGTGGAATTAACGTCTCTGATCCTGAAAATCTTTGCCTGTTTCGTAATAAAGCATTCAGCCAAAATAAATCGGATCAAGTACTTAATAAAGATCCTGAAAAGCGAGCCTTATTACTGGATGAGGCCGATGTAACTTATTTTGATGTTGCAAATTTAAAATACAATTACTCTTCAACAATACCGAAACAAAATATCGATTTGCTAGCACTTTTTCCATTACTGATGGATTTTTTTGCTCAAAGTGATACTGAAAAAACATACTTAGAAAACAAACAACGTTGTAATGAACAATTACTCACCTTTATTGAGACAAGAAACACCAGGTTATTCCAAATTATTAAATCAATACCTGTCTCACAACTAGAAAAATGGCAAGATGCAGCCTATACAGCTCGTCATTTAGAATATAATGTTGATTATACTGTTGTATCCGATGCCACCACACCCACTCCACTTGGTGATAAAAAAGTAGCTGCTGCGATGTGCCTCATCGGTTCACGTATTAGTAAGAATTCTAATTTTGGTGATGGTGTGCATCAATGCTTGCATGCCGAACTCAATCGTCTCATCAAAGCACAAGACCCTAATATAGAAAATCCATATCTAAAAGAGGCGCTTGAACAATGTAAAAGTAAGAAACGTTTTTTTAATATCGATCCCATAAGAAAGATTACTTTTACTAGTTCTTCTAATACCTTACTTAAAGCCTATAACCATGGAAGCTTACATGCAGTAACTGGGACTATAGGTTCAAAAATGGAACAAAGAGAAGCTCAATCTGAATTTGGAACGCAATTTATCTATGTACCAAGACATAAAGGATTACGTCGTTTTGATCGCCCTACTCGCATTACTCAAAATGAAACAAAACAATTAGATGCGTTAGTCGATCATATCTTGGAGTCGAGAGCGAAACATCAGCCAATTCTTTTGATTTGTAAAAATGACAATGAATCTAAAATACTTCATGATAAATTAGAAGAGCGTTTAAAATCAAAACGAAATCAAGAGGGTTTGCCCAAACTGACTCGTATCCATGCGGGGATCGATTATGATGAATCTATTTCCGAAGCAAATTATATTAAAAATGAAGCTGGAAAACCAGGCCAAGTCACTATTACCACTGAGATGGAAGGAAGAGGTGTTGATATTGAACTCAAAGAGAAAGCGCATAAGTCAGGGCTTAAAGTCTTACTGACTTATCTTCCTCATGGAGAAAGAAGTTATGGTCAAATTATCGGCCGATCTGGACGATATGGTGCTATTGGTGAGACACAAATGGTTTTGAACCTCAATGAACTTAAAAAGGATTTTGGTATCAACCAAGTTAATACTGATTTTTATCTTAATCCTGAGGACTTTATTAGAAAACTGCAAATTTTTGCAACCCATACGAAAGAGCTTCGCCGTCTGTTCCATCGTGCTTATGATAATTATTTATCTTATTTTTCAGATCGTTATGCTACACTTCAAACTGAAGATAATGATTTAACAATAGCTTGGAGCGAGTTTTTAGAAAACTACAATCACAGTAAAGACCTCACTCTTCAAGTAATTGAAGCTCAATTAGAACAAAAAAACCCAAATATCGACATTATTCATGAGCAACTGAAACAACATAATCTAAAAGCCCAAGAACTTTGGCGCGAATTTACAGAACAATTACCCCTAGAGCAGAAAAATATAGATCAAAGCACTCCTATCCAAAACATCAAAACACCCAGGCTGTTGAAACGATGGTTAAGCGAATTAAAACAAATCAAACAAGATTCTGTAATCGTTGAAGATGTTCAAAAAGTACGGCTACAAGAACGTTATGATCCTACTGCCGCTGGTAGCGTACAAATTGTAAAAAATCCAAGTCTGCTCGTCGGATTTCTTGCAGACATTCGTGCTGCATGGCGAGGCGAAGGAATTTTATTTCCCAATCTTCGTGCCTGGTGGGCAGGACAGCTTTCTTTTGCTAACTTCCTTAGCCAACTTCCTTTCTTTCGTTGGATCATTACCCCTAAAGAGGAAACACATATTATTAAAAAAGAGGTTCCTGCTTCCCATGCAATATTGTATGAAAAATTAGCCGATGAAAAAGAAAACAATTCTTCTAAAAAAAATAACGATGATATAGAGACAGAGGAACCGATCCATTCATTGCCCTTGTTTCAACAACCAACAACAAAACCAGTGCAACAAACTGAAATGCAACAGGAACAAAATCACAATAAAATACCTTAACCGTTCAGATTGACTCATAGAATTATGATCTTCTGTGTCCCTCCTTTAGAAGCACGTAGCCATCCCCGCGTTGCGGGGGTACAATCTCCTAAAAATAATAATGCCCGTAATCAATTCTGATTTTTATTAATAATTTTAATCGACCTAAGGTAAAAAATATTTTAAATTTCCTACTTGATAAATTAGGGGTATCAACATATTTAAATGCAGTTGGATAACAAATTTTTTCATGAGTAAAAGGTGTATCGTATGAGTAATTTAAAAAGAGGCATTAGTCAGTTTATTTTTATGGGAAGGTGGTTACAACTTCCATTATATTTAGGTCTTATTTTAATCTTGGCTGTGTATGTTTATCGTTTTGTGTATGAATTGTTTCATTTAATAGTACATCTTAACAGTTTTGATGATACCCTCATCATGTTAGGTGTGTTGGATCTTATTGATGTTGTCATGATCGCTAACCTCCTGATTATGGTGGTCATGGGAGGGTATGAAACTTTTGTCTCCCATCTCGCGTTAGATTCACATCCTGATCAACCCGAATGGCTTGATCATCTCGATGCAGGGGCTATGAAAATAAAATTAGCTCTTTCATTAATTGGCATTTCATCCATTCACTTATTGAGAACGTTTATTGATCCCAACAAACTCAGCAATTTTTCTGTAATGTGGCAAGTCATTATTCATTTAACCCTGCTCATTTCTGCTATAGCAATTGCTTTAACAAATAAAATGCTTGTTCAAAGTAAAACCCATTAAAATAATATTCGTGTTTGCAATTCGTCAGTGCGGCGAATTGTAAATACCCTAGCCAGATACCCTTATCTTGCGACTAGTGCTGAAGTTAAAAATAAAAATCCGGTTGATTCTTTGCCCTAGTCCATCATTGATCTAAAATAATGCGCTCATGAATCTGATAACTCACAAACGCATCATTGCCTCTTTTAATTTTGAAGTTGATTCAAGGGATCAGAAGGCTGTTGAGTTTCCGGCTTTTCTTTTCTGGAAAAGAGGGAAAAGTTCGACATAACCCCGATTTTTACTTTCTGACTGTCTGCTTCGGCAATGACCCGGGTAAGCGCATCAGAAGAAGTATAGGCTCCTGGATTCATCAATGCTCCAGTGTAGGAATAAATGGCATTGAATTTTTTATCAGCGATCACTTGATTAATTACAGTCACCATTTTGGACACACTCTCATTGACAGTGAGACGTGCATTTTTACCACCCATATCTGTTTTTACCCATCCAGGAGAAATAGCAAAAGCGCCAGGCGCCTGAGCGAGTTTTTCAGGATCATCGCTAAAGGTATCCGCCCAGTTTTGAACCATTTCTTTGCAACGACTATAAATCATGATTTGTCCCGCTGCTTTGGTCATGGCAAAAGCATCCAACCCCACCACTTTTGTACCAAGGGCATGAGGCGAAGTTAAATAGACAATACAGGCGTTTTCATTTTTCAATTTATCATTCAAACCAAGGATAAGCTGCAATGGACCTTCGAGGTAGACCTGTTTGCAAAGTTGGTATTCAGACCAAAAGGTTTCAGGATTTAAAGGCAAAGCCTCCAGCAGGCGCACATTATCATTTCCCGTGGTCCCGGCATTCAATATCAGGAGATCGATCTTTTCTTCTGAAAGATGGGTGGTAAAGTTCTGGATTTGTGCGGGATTAGTTAAATCAAGCTCAGAAAGAACTAAATTTTCACCATACTGTTCCTGATAATTGATTAAATCAGTCAAATCACTGGTTGCCCTATGGGTGGCAATGACTTTATAGCCTAACTCCAGATATTTTCCTACAAACCCCAAGCCGAGACCACGAGTTCCACCCACTACAATTGCTGTTTTTTTTGTCATTTATAATCCCTCAATAAAAATTGTTTTAATAATCTGTGTTGTTTCTGATTTACAAAGTGATTGTCTCCTCCTGTTTCATTCAATTAAATTTTTTATCCTTCGCTTTGCTTCTAGATCCAGTTTTTCATCGTTTAAAAGCATGTCGAAAACTCTTTTTTGATGCTCTAGGTCTTCGCCACATCTTTCTTCCAGCGCTTTATTCCATCTTTTTACAAGATCTTCAAAGGACATATTTCCGGCACCATTCAAAAGATCGTGAAATCTGAGCCGCCAATAAGCATCAATACTTTGTTTCAGCCATGCGACCATTTTAGGCGTCAAATTCATCTCTTTCAGACCCAGTCCTTTAACCAAACCTTTTTCAAATTTTTTGGTTCGAAAATGCGCATGTTTCTTTCCATAAAACTTGTTGGCGATCCGCATGCATTTTTCACCAAGATGAATACCTGCTTCAGAATCTGGAGATACGCTAAGATGGGAACGAATTTCCTCAACCAATTTCATCCAATTTTTTTCAAATAAGATTTTTTGTTTCGAAGCATCTGTTTTTGTTTTAAAGTCAGCGTATTGCTTCAATTCTTCTGGAGTGAAAATTTCCCTCTCCCATGATTGTTGAAGCTCGGTATTAATTCGATACATTTCAATCAATTGAATCAATGTCTCCCATGGAATCACTGTTCCTTTACCTTTGGAAGCAATCTTTCTTAAAGTTTTAGCTCCGTTCAATAATGTTTTTGCTTTACTTTCTAGCATCTGAGCCTGTGCCTTAAAATGTTCAAAGGTATCTCCCGGCTCATTAAGTAGCAGTTTGATTTTGCCGAGTTCAAAGCCAACGAATTTCAGCGCAATGATCTGCTGTAATTTCAGCAAATCCTGTTCAGAATAAACGCGATAACCATTAGCCTGACGCAAAGAGGGTTTTAAGAGTGAAATACGATCATAATGATGCAGTGTTTGCACCGATACGCCTGTCAATTCACTTAGATTTTTGACAAACCATTGAGTCATTTTTTGTGCTCTCCTTATCTCGAAAATAAAAGATAAGGTCTATAGTAACTATAGTGTCAAGCATTTTTTATTCGGGGGGATTTTTTGTATTCGTGAACGATCGTTCCTCGGATATTTAGGCGTGTTATCACTGTCATTGAGCTGTCGATAACTCAACAAAGTGTAATTTGGATTTTCTTCTGCACGTACAACTCTTTTGCCATAGTTTCGGCTTATCAGGGATTAGGCGTGTTTGAATTGGAAGAGCTTTGATCTTGTACTTTATCACTAGAAGCGCCTTGATCCTCTCCTTTTGCTTTTAGCTCACCCTTTAGCTTTTTTTGATCGGGAATATCATATATTGATTTTCCAACTACTCCACTTACATAACTCGTTTTTACAGTCTTGTTTGCGCCAGAAACAACCGTGGCAAGAATAGGTAAAGATGAGCTTAAGGCAGAAGCACCCACGCCTATTCCAAATGACGCAACAAACAGCCCCACTGTTATTTTTTCCCCAGTATTAGGTGGTATTTTATATTTTAAATAATTTTCTGCACTGTTATAAATAGTAATACCTGAGCCTGCAACACCACAAGCCAGTGCACCAACACCAAAAATAGCAGAACCTAATGCTGCAGGGGGGAATACAGGAGTTATCGCTGTAGAACCAACAGCAAGTACAGTACTAGTTATAGTGCCAATTCCTAAACCTAATTGAGCAATTTTACGTGTTTTCTGTTTTTTTGTTTCGCCACCTGTAGGCAGTGCAAAACTAATATTATTTTTATGTTCAAAGCATCCTAAGGCTGAATTAACCTCGCTCTTTATCTTTTGCATATACTTAGGCTCTATGCAGTTATTGGCAACAAGTTCGCCCATATTTTCTTTTATTGCTTTATAAAGAGTAACAACCTTTTCTCTTAATATACCAGCATCTACGGTAGAATGTTGCTCTAAGGTACCATTGGTCAAAAAATCGAGAGAATATTGTTTAAAAGCTTCTTTTAACTGCTCAATATAATGAATAGTTTGATTAAATAATATTATATCATCAGTATTTACATTTGGGTTCGTTTGAAGATACACCTCACGTAACTCCATGATATGTCGCCCAAATTTAAATAAATAATCAAGCGCGCCTACTTCCGCGATAACTGATGTAGCTTGTAAATTTAACAAATCCACATAACCTCTAAGCTGTTTTATCTCCTCTTTACGCTCAGGCGGAGTATTCTTTTGTGCTTCCTTAAGCTGATTTTTTAAAAATTCAAATAAACTCCCATTTGGTGCTGATTCAGTTGGACGATTGAATATTTTTAGAGAAATATTTGCCGAACTCCGTCCTGTATCTGGAGTAATGTGTTTTAATGACCAATTTGCTGGATTTATAACCTTGTCTTTAGATATTCTGCTTTCTGGGTTGTTTTCTTTAATAATATCAACTAACTTTTGCAGTTCACCAATAAATTTTTCTTGATAATTCTGAATATAACTCTGGTGATCTTCTTCTAATCTTGCAAAATTAATAGTAATATCTTTACCCATGTATATCTCCTGTACACCTATAATAATCAGTATAGAAAGATCATGGTCAAAATTCAAACAAAGTGAAATAAAGATCGCCATCTTTGTTTGAAGATTCAAATGTTGAGAATGCCCTAAAAAGATATTTTAAGAGAAGTAGCATTATTTTTTGTTGGCTTTATTAATGAGTAACTATGGGCCGAATAAAAAATTTGGAGGATTATTGAATGATTCTTGATCATGTTGGAATTACGGTTTCTAATTATGAGCGCTCCAAAAATTTCTATTGCCATGTTTTAGAACCACTAGATATTACTTTAATCAAAGAACAAAATCAGTGGGCAGGGTTTGGTAAAAAAGATAAACCTGAATTTTGGTTTGGCGAAGGGAAAAAGAGCGATTATTTTAGCCATATTACTTTTGTTGCAGAAAATAAAAAAGCCGTGGAACAGTTTTACACTATAGCGTTGCAACAGGGGGCAACATGCAATGGTGAACCTAAATATAGAACCAATTATTATCCTAATTATTATGGTGCTTTTATTATTGATCCAGATGGTCATTATATAGGAGCAATTCTGCGCGCTTGAGCCCCAAGAACTATTATTTCAGTTGAAATAACCCTTTTGATCTTATATTGTTGCTCCAGAATCTAACATGAATTAGGGAGTTTCATGAAAAATCATTCTGGAGTATTTAGGTTAAGTGACTATCAAGTTCTTGATTATTTAATAAAACATGTTGATTTAGAAATTGATCTTTCTAAAAAACCAGTACAATCAAAAGCTTGCTTGACTATTGAGCCTAATCCCAAATCACAATCTCACTCTGTTAATTTGGAATTAGACGGTGAGAATATGAGCCTGGAATCAATTGCTCTTAATGGGAAAATACTCTCTCCCGAAGAATATGAGCTCACAAAAGACTCTTTAATAATCAAAAACATTCCTCAAGAAAAAGAATTTACACTTGAAACAACAACCCGTTTAGGTGAAAACACTGATTTATTCGGTTTATACGAAACAGAAGGAACAATTCTTGTTAAAGCTGAAACCGAAGGTCTACGACGTGTCTTATATTGCAACGATCGCCCAGATAATTTAGCCACATATAAAACAACCATTATCGCTAAAAAGAAAGACTACCCAGTATTACTCTCTAACGGAACTCTGATAGAGCAAAAAGACTTAAATGAAGGGCTCCATGCAGTAACTTGGCTAGATATGACGCCCAAACCCAGTTATCTTTTTGCTTTGGTCGCAGGAAAACTCCAAAAATCGGTAACTTATTTTAAGACTCGTTCTGATCGTGAGTTACCTATTGAATTTTACGTACCTCCTACTGCCACCGCAAAGTGTGATTTTGCTAAAGAGACATTAAAAGAAGCAATGCGTTGGGAAGAAATCATTTTTAATTTAGAATGTGATTTACCTCAACATATGGTTGCAGGTGTTGATAAATATGCTTCAGGAGCGTCTGAACCTACTGGATTAAATTTGTTTAATACTGCAAATTTATTTGCAACCCCCGAAACGCGTACTGATAATGATATTTTACGCGTATTAGAAGTCGTCGCCCATGAGTATTTTCATTATTGGTCAGGAGATCGCGTTACAATTCGTGACTGGTTTAATTTACCCTTTAAAGAGGGATTAACAACATTTAGGGCCGCCATGCTCCGTGAGCATTTGTTTGGTACCGATTTAATCCGTGTTCTTGATGGTAAAAACCTTGATGAGCGCGCCCCACGTCAAGATACATATACTAATGTGAGAAGTCTCTATACTCCTGCCGCCTATGAAAAAAGCGCTGATATTTTTCGCATGATGATGCTTTCTTTAGGCGAAAAAGATTTTTATACCAGCATGACTCAATTTTTAAAAGAAAATGATGGTGGAGCAGTTACCTTAGAAAATGTATTGGATTCATTAAGCGCATACACCGAAAAAAACATGCGTCCTTTTTTAAAATGGTTTACCGAATCCGGCATTCCGCAAGTAGCTGTTACTGACGAATACAATGCAGAAACAAAACGATATACTTTAAAATTTAAAATTAAAGAAAGCAAAGAACGACCAATACCTATTATGGTAGGACTTCTCAATAGCGATGGTGCAGAAATTCTAAGTGATACTCTAATTACGGTGGATAAAGCTGATATGGAGTTTCATTTTGATAATATTAATTCTCACCCTACCCCATCTTTATTACGCAGTTTTTCAGCACCTATTTCTCTTGAGTTTACTTATAATACTGAGCAATTATTGTTATTAATGCAACATGATACAAATATTTATAATCGGTGCGAAGCTGCGAAAAAATTAATTATACGAATGGTAAGCGATTATTGTTTGGGTAAATCCATGGTGCTTGAACCTCAGTTTTTTCAGGTATATCGTAACGTGCTCAATGAAATCACTCATTCATTAAATTATTGGCTTCTTGCTGAACTCATCGCCATACCCTCAGAAGAAGTTTTATTTGCTGAGTTACAAAATCAGGATTTTGAAAAAATTACGCGGGCCCGTCAATTAATACAAAACCAACTTGCTACGGAATTGAAAGAAGATCTATTGTGCGCGCAAAAAAATTTGGACAAATTACCTACACCTGAAAACTCACCATTTAAGTCATTCGATATATTTGCTGCAGGTCTACGCCGTTTAAAGCATGTGTATCATAATTACCTGCTTTCTGTACAACCAGAAAAAACGGAACAGGAGTTAATTGAACAATTTAATGATTCGTTAGGTAAAAATATGACAGACTGTATGTCAGCATTAAACTTATTGCTTCAGCACAACAGCAGCATATCAGATGAGCTTCTAGAACGCTATTATCACTATTGGCAAGATGATCTAAGCGCAGTTAACTATTGGTTTAATGTTCAAGCTGCAACACATACAAAAAATGCAGTAAAACATGTTGCTCAATTGATGGCGCACCCTGCTTTTGATTTATCCAATCCTAATAAAGTCAATGCATTATTAGGTACATTTATTAAAAATCCATATGGTTTTCATGCTGCATCAGGAAAAGGTTACCAGTTAATTGTTGATGTTATTTTGCAGTTAGAAAAAATAAATCCTACATTAGCTGCTAATTTAACAGAGAAATTTAATAGCTGGGATGAATATGATGATAAACGACAAAAATTAATGTTCAGTCAATTAGAGTTTCTTAGTGCTCATGCTCTAACTGCTGATGTGAGAAACATGGCAAAAAAGGGGTTAGACAAGAAAGGTAAGCTTGATCCTCCGCTACCCCTCAAGCAATTTTTTTTTAGCTCCTCTTCCTTAGGTGGCTTACAGCGCGAAGAAGAAAAGTTATTCATATCATTAAAACCCTTATTTAAGTAAATAAATATGTGTTTCCATGCTCACTTGTACTTCTTTTCTCATTCAACTATGATTATGAAGCTGTTTCCTTTCGCTGTTTCCTTTCGCTGTTTCCTTTCGCTGTTTCATTATATGGAGATTGAAAATGAACAAAAAAAGCTTAATTATTGCCGCTACAGCTGCCGCGTTGTTTACTTCAGGCGTTTATGCCTCTTCCGCCCTCGACAGTAATGGGACTAACACTAACTCCCCCACCAACCTAGCAAAAAATAGCTGTAATGGTAAGAACAGTTGTAGTGGTAAAAACAGCTGCAGTGGCAAAAATAGCTGTAAAGGTAAGAACCATTGTAAAGGCAAAAACTGCTGCAAAGGTAAAAACAGCTGCAAAGGCAAGAACCATTGTAAAAGTAAAAGCAGCTGCAAAGGTTCAAACAAATGCAATGGAAAAAGTAGCTAGTAAGTCATAATATGTCACGTGAATTGATGTCTTAACAAGATATCAATTCACCTATAACAACAGATCTCCCGTCTAGGAAAAGCAGATGGAAAAAAGTACACAAGCCCATCCTAAAAAAAATTTGCCTTTAGGAATGGGATTAGGTTTACGAGCAGAGCATTACAGTTATATTTTAGAGCACACCCCGAAAGTAGAATGGTTTGAAATCCTCACCGAAAATTACTTGGTTGATGGGGGAAATCCTCTTTATTACTTAGATAAAGTGCGCGAAAATTATCCTATTGTGATGCATGGTGTATCATTATCAATTGGTAGCACAGATCCTCTAAACATTGATTATCTTAAGAGAGTAAAACAACTGGCTGATAGGATTCAACCAAAATGGATTTCTGATCACTTATGCTGGACTGGTGTCCATCAACGCAATATGCATGATTTATTACCTCTATCTTATACAGAAAAAAACATCACTCGTATTGTTGAGCGAGTTAAATACGTACAGGATTTTTACCAGCAACAAATACTGCTCGAAAATGTGTCCAGTTATATCACTTACAAAGAATCTGAAATGACTGAATGGGAGTTTCTCTCTGAAATAGCCAATCATGCAGATTGTTTCATTTTATTAGATTTAAATAATATTTATGTAAGCTCCTATAACCATGGCTTTAATCCTGAAAGCTACTTGCAAAACATTCCAGTTGATCGGGTACAACAATTTCATTTGGCTGGACATCTGAATTGTGGCGATTACATTATTGATACACATGATCACCCAGTCATAACGGAAGTCTGGGACCTATACGCCCAAGCGACCAAACGTTTTGGTGACATATCAACGATGATTGAGCGTGATGATCATATTCCGCCGTTTGACGATTTATGGCAAGAATTAGAATATGCAAAAGCAATTAAGCTAAGTAGTTTACTCATTGAAAAAACGGATTTAGCATATGAAAATTACTGAATTACATACTTTATTACAAGACTCTATTCTGACCTCTGAACCACTCATTAATCCTTTTCTTGATTCTCCACCTAAAGGATCTATTGCAGACAGAGTAGCTATCTATGCCGATGGCTTTTACGCACGGCTAGAAGAAGCATTAATGAGCGACTATAGTACATTAGCTGCAGTAATGGGTGAAAATAAATTTAGCCAAATGAGTCAAAGTTATACCCATGCGTATCCATCATACAATTATTCACTCAATAATTTTGGGGAAAATCTCAGTCAATTTTTAACTGAAACTTTACCCTATAAGAAAAAGCCTCATTTAGCTGAAATTGCTGAATTTGAATGGGCTGAATACCAAGCCATTGTAGCTCATGATGCACATTTATTATCTGTAGCCGATTTGCAATCTTTACCATTAAGTCAATGGCCAGAAATGAAATTTCATCTGCATCCTTCATGTAAAATACTTCTCATGCATTGGAATAGTCTTTCTCTTATTAAAGCGTCACGTAGCCATAAATCAATTCCTACTCCCAAGAAGCTTAAAATTCCGCAATTTATACTGATCTGGCGCCATCAACTTGAAGTACGATACCGTAAGCTAGAATGTCCAGAACGAATTATGCTCAATGCAATAATACAAGAAGCATCGTTTATGAATATTTGTGAGATGTTAAGCCATCAGATGCCTGAAGATGAAGTGGCAAATTATCTTGTAAAAGAATTGCATGCTTGGATTCAGGAAAATTGTCTTATAAATAACAGTTAACAAACCTAGTGAAACCTTTGAAAATTCAGCTCCAGGTGCCCATATCTAAGTCATTCATTTTTATTCTAAATGCTTTCTAGTATGTCCCTGTGAAATAACATATTTGGTCTATAATACACTATTAGAATCATCCTGCAATTTGAGAATTGTACGAATGAAATGACGATCTTATTAATGGAATAATTAAAATGAATGCCTTAAAACAAGAAAAAAACTCAAAATCCAAATATCTTGTACATAAAGGGGCTATTTTCTTTACAGCCATTTCCAATGTGACCCTATTTTTGGGGCAAACAGCGTGGCCTTTTTTTGATTTTTTGTTTAGGTTCTGGATTGGTAACAAGATATTAATTGCCGGACTACTACAAGCACACCACTGGAATATCAGCGTATTACTTGCCACGAACGAGTATCCAGTGCCATGGTTAGCTCCCGAATATGAGGCATTCTTAGGAATATTTGTACAACTTGTGGGTGGTGGATGTCTCATTTTGGGTTTATTCACTCGAGCAGGGGCTTTGATGATTCTCATTCTCTCAGTTATGACACAGATATACTATGTTAAACTCGATCTAAATTTACTGTTAATAACCTTAATGATGGGTTACGTATTAAGAGGTCCAGGCCCTTTTTCATTAGATCACTTATTCGAACAAGGCTTAAGTCGTATCGCATTACCCTTTGCAATGAGCATCCATAATTTTTTCAATGTTACTAAACGAGCATCAGATACTATTTATCTTTTAGGTTTACGCATTTGGCTAATGATAATTTGTCTATTACTCGGCAATTATGTCTTACAGATAACCACTAGTGAAATGCAATTGGTTTCTGTTTGGTTACCTTTGCATTCTTTTAGTTTATTGATTAATCATCCAGGTATTTTTATTTTACCCTTATTTTTAGTTCTAGGTGCAGCTACACGATTAATCGCTTTGTTGTTACTTATCTTAATTTGCATCAATCAAGCCCATGCCAGCGAACTTGCTTATGCTCCTTATTGGATGATGATAATGGCTATTTTATTTGTTTCAGGGCCAGGTTTTTTCTCATTTGATCAAATTCTTTTAAGCTTTTTCAAGCGTCGATATCCACAACTCTCCGGGAAACCTGCTTTTACGCTCGATAATTTACCCCATGTGGTAATTATCGGTGGGGGATTTGGTGGCATTGCTTGTGCTAAAGCGCTTCGACATGTGCCAGTTAAAGTTACTCTTGTGGATAAGAATAATTATCATCTTTTCCAACCGCTTTTATATCAAGTTGCTACAGGTAATCTATCTTCTGGAGATATTGCTGTCTCTATTCGCTCAATCTTTCTAGATCAATTTAATGCCCAGGTTTTACTGGGAACAGTAACTTCTATTGATAAAGAGAAACGTCTTATCATTACTGATCAATTTCAATTATCCTATGACTATTTAGTCATTGCCAGCGGAGCAACACATAGTTATTTTGGTAAGGATGTATGGGAACCTTATGCGCCCGGTTTAAAAAGCATTGAAGATGCTATAGCTGTTCGTAGTCGCATTATACAAACATTTGAGAGCGCCGAAATTGCAGAAACCGAAGTTGAGCGACAAAATTTATTGAATTTTGTTATTGTCGGTGGTGGTCCAACTGGGATCGAACTTGCCGGAGCTATTATTGAGCTTGCTCGCTATGGCATGGAAAAAGATTTCAGACATTTTGATCCTGGTAATGCTAATGTCATTTTAATTCAAGCAGCACCTCGATTGCTTCCCGCTTTTTCTGAAAAAAGCTCAGCCAAGGTACAACAATCTTTAGAAGCAATTGGCGTGAAAGTATATACAAATAGCACAGTTGAGCATATTGATGAAATGGGCGTTATAGTAAAAGGTCAGAGAATTTATTCAAAGTCCGTATTTTGGGCTGCTGGTGTAAAAGCCTCTCCTGCCGCACTTTGGCTAGATGTACCAGCAGATAATACTGGACGAGTAATTGTAAATAATGATTTTTCAGTCCCCAACTGCAACAACATTTATGTCATAGGAGACACTGCCTCAGCAAATCTATGGCATGGTAAACCAATGCCTGGACTCGCGCCTGCCGCCAAACAAGGAGGAAAGTTTGTTGCAAAAAAAATTACCGCTCATGTTTATAATAAATCGGCACCTAGTTCTTTTAATTATACTCACTTGGGTAGTCTAGCGACCATCAGCAGGAAAGCATCAATAGTTGAATTCAATCGCTTAAGTTTTTATGGAGAACTTGCATGGTGGTTTTGGGGAGTCATTCATGTGTCATTCCTTGTTGGAGCCCGAAATAAATTTTCTGTTCTATCAAATTGGATATGGTCCTTTTTTACTTTTAGAGCAAATAACTTACTTATAACTTCTGTAAAGACCAAAAAATAGAATTAATTTTTAACGAAAGGATATGCACTAGGCATACGATTTTTTTCGCAATCCTAAAGCCTTGTTAAAAACTCATTATCATTGAGGTATTCTTAAAATACCCCATAATACCTTTTCGGATACCATCTGAAACAAAAGCATTGTATGCTATTCTTTATCAAGTGATCTTGTAGAATTAAGTAAGGATTGTGAAGATAAGTTTGGAACGTGCGATTCTTTTTATCTTATTGTGTTTTATAGCTGCTACAAACACAGTGCTATATGCAGAGCCTTGGTATACTGGCCCTATTTTTGCTCAAGCAGGAAAAACAATTCCCAAAGGTGATACAGTTTTACAGCCTTATTTTTTTGATACTTTCATCATAGGTCATTTCGATAAAAATGGAAACGTAACACATATTCCTTCTTTTCGAACTGTTAATCCAATTTTGGCAATCTATCATGGTCTCACAGATATTCTCGACTGTCAGATCATTGGTTCCTATGATATCAATTCTACCTTAAGGAGAACTTATACTGGTTTTGCTGATACTAATTTGGGTTTAGGCATACAATTACTTGAACAGTCTGATTCTTGGAAACCTAATTTGCGATTTGTGTTAAATGAAAATTTCCCTACGGGTAAGTACGATAATTTTGACCCAAAAGCTAATGGTGTGGAAGGAACAGGATTTGGTTCTTATCAAACTGTGGTTGGACTGGACTTTCAACTTTTAAAGCATTACCAGAAAGAACATTATCTACGCTCTCGTTTGAATTTATATTCAGTTTTCTCCAGCAAAGTATCCGTGCATGGATTTAATATTTATGGTGGTGGCATCAATTCTAAAGGAACTGTTCACCCTGGCCCTCAATATATTATCGATTTGTCATTTGAATATAGTTTGACCCAGAACTGGGTCCCTGTGATGGAGTTTCTTTATCAATTAAATCAAAAAACGACGTTCAATGGCGAAGTGGGTACTACATTAACAAATGAGCCGGCTTTTATTGGTAATAACGCAAGTCAACAATTTTCAATTGCCCCTGCCTTGGAATATAACTTCTCCAAGGATTTGGGTGTTATTGTTGGGTTATGGATTACCTTAGCTGGAAAAAATAGCAATGATTTAATTTCGGGCGTCATCTCGATTAATTATTTTCTTTAACCGCAATAGTGAAGAGCCCAATTAAAATTTATCAAATATTTTCATATGTTCATTTTGTACTATTATTTTGTTTGCTAAAATCTTTGCCATACACTCATGAAATTGTCCTATTAATTTAAGATTAGTTTCTGGTAACTCCTGAATAAACTTTATATTTATTTCGTATAGGGTAGTTGCTTGCGATGCGATTAAAGTTGCACTTCGCTTATTATTAGTATACATAGCCATTTCACCTAATATATTTCCTGAAGCAACAGTTAATACTAATTTACTTCCAATATAAACATAAACCTGACCTCGATGAACAAGTAATACATTAGAAGCATTATCACCCTCATTACAAATAATCTCATCTTGCTTATAGAATTTTGGATGGGATTTTTCTTTAAAAATTTTGACTAATTCTGATGAAAACCCAATATCTAATAGTTGAGTTTCTAATTTTGATTCTTGTAACTCAATATGTGCGTAATTATCCAATAATTGATTTTCGCACCACTGAAATGCATGTTCACGGTCTTTAAAAAACTTTACCCATTGCGCGTTTTTTTTAGGACTTAAGAGAGGAACTATATTTTCATACATAGTATCTGCCATAGAGCAAAAAATAAAAACAATTTTATTTTTTAAGGCAAGCTGTTCTAATCTTTTAAATAGGATGATACATGAAGAGTCCGTATTATTGGTTAACTCAAAATCTAAAATAACATAATGAATATTAGATAATTTCTCTATCGTTTTTTGTATATTGTAAATTGAACCAAAAAATAAAAATCCCTCCAATTTAAAATACTGAATTTCTTCTCTATGCTGGCTTAATATCTCATTTAATTTAGGATGTCTTACAAATGAAGAATGAATAATCGAGCCTGAAAATTGGTATTTAATGGGACTTACCATACTGTAACGAAAAGCAAAAATAATAGTAGAAATCAAAATACCCAATCCTACTGCTACTATGATATTAAAAAATATAGAAGTAACAACAATGAGTAAAATAATTGAGTATTCAGAAACGCTTAATACACGCCATGTTTCAATTAGCCACTCATATAAAAAATTAATAGCGATATAAAATAAATAGGTTCCAATAACAAGTTTTGGCAGGAGCTCTATTGATCCTATGCCTAAAAAAAACACAATGATGGACGGAATAAAAGCGGTAAATCCTGTAATTTTACTTTTGCCTTGTTCTTGGGCGAAACTGGTTGAGGAGATCGAAAGATAACCAACTATTCCCCCAAATAAGCCACTGGCCATATTAGCCTGTCCAGCAATTTTCAATTCTTGGTTTAAATTAATCGACTTTTCTAAAGCAAACTCCAAGCTGCTTACATTAAGTAATAATGCAATAAAGCTCATTAAAATGACTAATCCTATGCAATTTAATAGCTCTAAGGAAAAGAAAAAATGAAATGAGCTCGTATGAATACTTAATGAGGCGTTCATTGAATTAGAACTAAAGGGGCCGAGCAGGAGGCCCTGGGTTTCTGCTTCAGCAATCGTAATATTCATTACATATAGGACAATATAAAATAAAAAAATAAGCAAGAAAAAAACACCTTGCAAAATATATTGACTCTTGAATTTCATTTTAAAAATAAAGATGAGAAATGCGGCAATAAGTGAAGGTAACCAATGCGTGAGTATTTCAGGTGAAAATAATAAAAGCCAGTGATGGTAATCAATTACGTGATTCACTAAAAGATTTAAATTTGCTGAGAAAATCAACCGCCCTGTCGCTGCAAAAAAACCACAAATAACAGGATAAGGTAAATAGCGAATAATATTGCCTAGTTCAAATTTACCCACCAAATAAAATATAACTCCTGTAATAAAAGTGGTAAAACCTATTATGAACAACGTAGTCATAAAAATGGCTTCTGAATTTAATCCAACGGGCAAATTTTGATAAATAATAACTGCTAATGTAGCATAGAGTATGGCTGCTTCGTCTTGGAGTTGGGCTATGGCAAAACCAATCTTCGAGCGTAATAAACTGTTTGTTCCGATAATAATCGATGATAGGATAAATAATTTGACTACTACTGGCATATATTGACTCAATACGCCTTGATAGATAATCGAAGAAAAAGCAATTAACGAAATAACATTATCGATACCTATAATCAGTCCTGCAGTGCTTGCGGTAATAAGTTGACTTCGTGTCATTCAAGCTATCCTAAAAGGTTTGTATTTATTTTGAGAGTAAAAGATTTTGCTGATTCCGGCAAATTTATCCATCCCACAAATTGAGATTGGACAAAGCAACAATACATGTATATATATAATACATATAGATTAAAATACGATGTTTATGTTGCAAACAAAACCTATTACTGAGATTTATAGCCAAAATAATCAAGAATTACTACAAAATATTTGGCAACGAACGCCTATTAAAATTAATGGCCTAACCAAAAACTGGTGTGCATTGTCATGGAACTTTAATTTTCTTGTACATCGTTATGGTACTAGAAAAATTAAAATACTATTGAATTTACCTCAATATACTGGTGTATTAAAAGGTGGCCAAGAACTGTATGAGCAAGAAATGCTGTTCTCAGAGTTTGTCCAAAAGATCCTAGAGGATAATACTTCACCTTGTTATCTTGCTTATTCTAAACTGACGGATTTACTAGCAGAAGAACAACAATCATTTGATTTTCATCAAATAATTCCTTGTACTGACTATCCAACCAGTACAAGACTTTGGATTGGTTCAGCAAATACTTGTTCTGGATTACATACAGATCTAAAAGATAATATTTTTGCTCAGATTTTAGGAACTAAACGGGTCATACTGATACCAACTAATAATACACATTTGGTTTATCCTTTTCTTGATAATATTGTCAATAGTCAAGTTGATCCTGAGCGTCTTGATGCAATTAAATTTCCTAAATTCTCTAAAGCGACCATTTATGAAACTACAGTTGGTCCTGGTGACATCTTATTTATTCCACGAGGATGGTGGCATTACCTCCGCTCCGAATCCCCATCTATTTCAATTAATCATTGGTTCGGAAAGCCAGTTTCAGCTTTAAACTATCTTGCTTTGCTCCTAAGATTAGGACCTGCTTATATAAGCAGAACAATGATCGATTTTTTTAGGTATGGTCTTTTGCAGAAATCATATAAAAAAGAATTTTTCTTTACACCTATTTCTACAGGTGAACGATTTTACCATTGGCTTCGATATGGAGATTTTTCAAAAGAAAATGATCCTAGCGATTAACACCGGAGGAAAATTCTGTGAATATTAGTCCAACAGTTCTATCCTATAATGAATGGGATCCCCTAGAAGAGGTTATTGTAGGAGTTATGTTTGGGGCAGCAGTTCCAGAATGGCATGTCACTTTAGAAGCTACAGTCCCTAAAAGCAATAAAACATATTTTCAAAATAATGCGGGTGATAGTTTTCTGCAAACTTATATAGAGCAAGCTGAAATTGAATTAAATATTTTGGCTAAGACTCTAGAAAATGAAGGGGTCATAGTTAAACGGCCAAGCTTGATTGATCATCGCATGCAATTCGCAACTCCTAATTGGCAAAGTGCTGGCGGTTTATATAGTGCTATGCCCCGAGATATTTTAATGGTTATTGGAGATACCATTATCGAAGCCCCTATGGCATGGCGCTCTCGTTATTTTGAATTTGGAGCATACCGTCCACTGCTTAAGGAGTATTTTTTAAAAGGAGCAAAATGGTTAACAGGACCAAAACCGCAACTACTAGATGAACTTTACAATGAAAATTTTGATCGCCATGATCCACTAGGAACATCTAACTACGCTGTTACTGAATTTGAACCTGTTTTTGATGCAGCAGATTTCATTCGTTGTGGAAAGGATATTTTTGTACAAAAAAGCCATGTTACAAATCAGATGGGCATTGATTGGTTAACAAGACACATTGGCAATGAATACCGAGTTCATGTTATCGAGATTTCTGATTCTTCTCCTATGCATATTGATGCTTCTTTTATGCCTTTAGCACCTGGAAAATTATTAATTAATCCTATGCGAGTTAAAAAAATACCAAAACAATTTGCAAATTGGGAGGTTCGTAGTGCTCCAAAATCTACAATTCCATCATCCCATCTTCTATATATGTCCTCGTCTTGGATCAGTATGAATGTGTTAATGCTGAATCCGAAAACAGTTATTGTTGAGAAACAAGAACAACCATTGATTGATCTTTTGTTATCCTGGGGATTTGATATTATTGCATTGGAGTTTCGTAATGTGATGCGATTTGGTGGAGCTTTTCATTGTGTGACCTGTGATATACGTAGACGTGGAATCTTGCAATCTTATTTTTAATGAGGTGGTAGCAAAGTAATGAGAAACAAACATGTGGTGATTACAGGAGGGGTTTCTGGTATCGGTTCCGCTATAATCGATAGGTGTTACTCTGAAGGTGCTAAAGTTTGTTGTATTGATATCCAAGCTAATAGTCATCCTAAAGCAGATATTTCTTTTCAGTGTGATATTTCTAATGAAGCTCAAGTGGAACAAGCATTTAAACAGATTAAAGAAACTTGGCAAAATTTAGATATTCTTATTAATAATGCCGGGATTAGCATTCGTGAATCATTTTTAAAAACAACAGCTAAACATTGGGATCACACCCTCGCGGTCAATCTTACTGGCCCATTTTTAGTTACCAAAGCGGCTATGTCCATTATGGCTACCGGTACTATTATTAATATTGCTTCTGTAAGTGGTATTGTTGGGATGCCAAATTATTTAAGTTATAATGTTAGTAAAGCAGGTTTAATCGAGCTGACAAAAACATTAGCGCTTGAGCTGGCGCCTAATTTTCGCGTTAATGCCATTTGCCCTGGTTATGTTTTAACCCCTATGCAAGAAAAAGAATATTCGACTGAAGCTCTGATGGAGTGCGCTAAGAAAATCCCCTTACAGCGATTAAGCAGGCCTGAAGAAATAGCAGCACTTGTTAGCTATTTATGTTCAGATGAAGCGAGGTTTATCACAGGACAATCTTTAATTATAGATGGGGGAGAGTTGGCAGGAGGACTCGCAAGTCGATGATTTCGACAATATAAACTGAATTTGTACATTACTAATTAATAGGTAATTATGCCCAACGCCAATAAACAAATTAGGTAATAGCTCAGCAAGTTAGGATTGCCTAAAAGAGTTCTTTCAGGAGTGACTACAAGTTACTTGGGTTTGAGGAAATACAAAGTATTTCTTATTATGCCGTCTTAGTACCTATCCGGGAAATTACTATAGGCATATGAGTCTTTCTGGGGACCGAAACCAAACCCGTATAAGTTAATGCTACAAACGATATTCATTTGAACCCACTGGGAGCAACTGTAAGTCTTCTTTTATATCTTGTATGCTATATTTTATGTTTCTATCTGTTTTGGACAAATGTATATTATGTTTTGTATTTTCATCGATGAGGAACAAATGGTTCATCGCATATGAGAGACAAATACCTTGTACTCGAGTATTGTAGGTTTTTTTTATGGCCTCGAGCAACCCTTTGCTTTCCTCAGTGAGTGTGACTTCAAGTTTTTTAATTAAATCACTAAGCATCGATAGTGAACCACCAATATTTTTTGATATTATCTCATGAGCAATTTCTTCATCTTTTCTTTTTCGAATTTCATCATAAACGCTCAAAATTTTCATAAAAAGACAACCTGATTGTTTCTTCAAAATAGGCTTTTTATTATTGTTCATTATATTAAAAATTTTCGCCAATACCCCTGATTGTTCAAGCAAAACAGGATAATTTGCCAATACATTATTCCCCATTATATTAAAAATCTGACTTGCAATGTATTGAGCCAAAAACTCTGAGCTTAGAACATTTCGTGAATCACCATCAAAATGTTTATTAAATTTTCTCATATCACTGTAGGTAAATGCCATGATTAATTTCTACTTAAATATTTAGTAATTGACTTAGACTCTAAAAGTCTTAAAAGAGCACATATTTTAAACACCAACTATTAAGATAACATTAACTCAAAACGACCTCATTCGTTGAACGAATTGTATAAATGGCCAAGATGATGAAATTTAATCCTAGGCTCCTGAGAGATCCACACGAATAATTACGTTAATAAAAAGAAAATTGAAGTTGCAGGGCCATTACGATCAAATAACGTTTACACACTATAAGATAATTATTTAATTCTGAAGAAGTAAAAGATCGAACCAAACATCAAAACTGCGATTTGGAATGGAGTCCTAAGCAGCAATTTGAGCACTGCTGCTTAAACATAATGTTAGTGACAACTACTGATCACCTTAAAACTCTTTTGCTATTTTATTCATGATCTGGATGTACTACAAAAATACCTGGCGCATTGCGAAGATATTCGTTGTAATCCATGCCATAACCAAATATATAATGATCTTCGACTTCTAAACCGACAAAATCAGCTTTTGATAAGCCATTTGCTACGCGTTTACGATATTTGTCTACCAAAACAGCACTGTATACTTTTGCTGCACCTAATTCCTTGATTTCAGAAATAATTGTTGCCAAAGTAACGCCACCATCAAGGATATCATCAACAACAAGCACTGTACGTCCTTTTAAATTCGTTGATGGCCTTACCTTCCAAACTATCTCATTGCCAATTAGCCCGCCTCTATAACGAGTCGCATGTACATAATCTACTTCCAAAGGAAAATCTAAACGCGGCAATAAATTACCTAAAAGAACCAAGCCTCCTACCATAACACAAACAAGAACTGGATTTTCAGCTTGTAATTCTTTGTGAATATTAATCGCCATTCGATCTAGAGCTGCCTCAACCTCGTTTGTCGTATACAAACAAGTTGATTTCTCGTAAACATCTTTGATTTTATCTGGAATAGTCATTGTAAATCCCCTAGGCAAAATTGGTTTTCGCTAAATATTTATTAATCTTTTATTTTTCCTGTTCCAGGAAAAGGGCTAACTTTGTTGCCATAGCCTGGATTATCTTTGACTTTGGCTGTTCCTTGTTTTGTTACTTCATCGATACGGTAAATTGAATGCATGGGAATAAATGTTCGCTTTACACCATTAAATTCAATTTTTAATCGCTCTTCGGAAGGATCAACAACCAATGAGGTTTGCTCACCGAACACGAGTTCTTCAACTTCGAGAAACCCAAATATATCACTTTCCTTCACAGATCGCGCATAAATTTCATAAATTGCTTCTTGATTAGCAAAAGTGATTCTGAATATTGTTTTCTTATTCATAAAACTAACCTTATCTTATGAGAATATGAAGTATACAAAAACACAGGTACTCTGTTCAAATTAAATTAACTCAGGTATGGGATAAAACGATACCTTACTTATTTTGTAACCATAGGTTGTAATTCGCATTTCATTAGAGAACTGCTACTCTTTAAATGATCAAGAACTATTTTAATTTCTGATGATGAGAATAAGATATTAGTAATTATTGAGGCAATATATCATGACGCAAAGCTCACAAGAACAAGCAGAAGTAGTTCCTTTAAATAAAATGATTTTTTTTCAAAATCTGGCGTTAGGACAACAACAATCACATTTCATCGATCATTTTAAATCAGAATGTATTGCCTTTGAAAATAATGAAGAAATAAAAAAACAACGTGAGCAACTCCTTCTACAGTATCCCCCTATTCTTTCTTTTCATGACGAGTATCAGGAAAAAATATTTTATGAAAATGAAATCAAAAATCATCAGCAATTTTGTTGTGGTAAAATAACTCCAATAAGTATTGCATCTATAAGTGATATTGTTTTTTCATCTAAAGATAGTTACGTATTTTCTCCTGGGAACGGTAAATTTTATACAGGAAGCCAAAAAGCGATCGTTGAAAATTTAAAGCAAGATATTAGTCAAGCGTCTTTTGGTAGCTCTGATCAAAATGTATTAATGAACAGCTTAAAAACATTCGATGCTACAGTATCGCAACGAAGCCAATCTAATACATCAGTAGAAATAGATGCCCCTCCATTACCTGAATTAAAAAGTCCTAGTCCATTTAATATGAATTTAAAACCCAAAGAGTAGTTAAAAAAATAAGTAGTGAGATCAGCGCAAACTTTAAATTAAATCGGCTGTAATGGCGCTTCATAATCTTTTATTGATTTTATTTGCGGTGATGGCTCAATGAGTTGGTATTTTTGTGCAATATAACAATAAAATCCCGATGGAAACGGCCAAAGCATTTTACCTATTTCATCTAAAAACGTGAATTTTTTAATGAGTGTAGGATTACTTACCGGAGGAATATAGCAAAAACTACTTAGAGAGTGTTGTCGATAACCTCTTTGTAAAAATACTCTATTAAGGTTAAAAGGCGTACGCATTTTAACTTTGGGATCGCTATAACAATGGAGCAACCCCATTTTCATCGCACCACCCCATAAACTCCAAGGGTTAATACCTAATAAAATAACAAAACCCATAGGACTAAGTACACGATCAATTTCATCAATAAGGCTAAAACTGCCTCCGAAAGGCTCTAATGTAAGTGGTGCAATAATACAATCTATACTATTACGCTCTAAAGGAAGTTGATTTAAAGCACATTCTATTTGAGTCTTTTTGTTGGCCAAATAAAAGGGGGAAGCAATCCATTTATGCATGTAATTAAATTTTTTTAACCAGGGATTATCACCACAATTTCCTAATTGCAATAATATCTCACCATATGAATACCCCATCGTAGAATCCAGATTAACCAAAAACTCATGGGCAGTAAAATGCCCCAAAGGCGAATGGAACCATTTATTCAGGGCGCGATATTGTTTTATTTGACGTTCAATCAACAAAATAATGCCTTTTAAAATAGTTAATCCTGAATTAAACTACAATACAACGAGTTTTAGGTGCATACAATCAATTTTATTTATTAGACCAAATTAGGTCTGTTGACAATTGATCTCCTCTACTCTGTACTACATCTTATATGGACAACCAACTTTGCAAGAACCATTATTGATCAGCTCATTTGGCTCTTGTGTTATAAAGAGCAGATTGAAACTCGTGCTTTTATTGAATGCATTAACTATAGTTAATATTATTATAAAGCTAATTGGAATTTATGTTAGGAAGCGATGAATTTAAATTATATGGTATAGGACAGCTTTTTGTCTTAGAGAAACTTTTAGAAAAATCTAAGGCCATAGAGTTTTATAAGCTTGCCGATGCTGAAAAAATTTCTTTAGTTCAATATCTTGTTAAAAACAATATATTATCTGCGACCCAAATTGCCCTCACAGCATCACAAAATTTTGGTGTGCCTATGCTGGATCTCGATTGTATTGATGTAGAAACGCTTCCTACAAGTTTAGTGAGTGAGACATTAATCCGTCGTCATTCAATGCTTCCGTTATTTTGTCGAGGAAATCATTTATATTTAGCCACTGACGATCCAAGCAAACAAACCTCACTGAAAGAAATCCAATTTCAAACTGGACTTAATACTTATGCAATTGTAGTAGAAACAGACAAGCTCAACGTTCTAATTGATCATTTGCTCACCACTAAAGAAAACCAATGTTTATCCGAATTTGTTGGCGATACTAATGAGATTGATGGACTCATTATTAATGAAGAAGAAGAGCATGATGTCAATGCACCCATCTCGATAACAGAAGATGCTCCAATCGTTAAATTTGTTAATAAGATTCTTCTTGATGCCATTAAACAAGGAGCCTCTGATATTCATTTTGAGCCTTATGATAAAGAATATCGTATACGATATCGCCAAGATGGAATTTTACATGAAATAGCAACTCCACCTGCAAGATTAGCAGCCAGAATTACTGCTCGCATCAAAATTATGTCTTGTTTAGATATTTCTGAAAGACGGATTCCACAAGATGGTGGTTTTAAAATGAAATTATCTAAAACAAGAACCATCGATTTTCGTGTTAGCACCTGCCCTACTATTGCTGGTGAAAAAGTAGTAACTCGTATTCTTGATTCCGGTTCGGTTAAATTAGGTATTGAAGCTTTAGGTTTTAGCCCACTGCAAAGAGATCATTTTATCCATTCCATTCAACGTCCTCAAGGCATGATTTTGGTTACCGGACCTACAGGAAGCGGTAAAACTGTTACGTTGTATTCCGCATTAAATATACTTAATACTAAAGAAGTGAATATCTCCACCGCTGAGGATCCTGTAGAAATTAAAATGCCTGGCATTAATCAAGTTAACATTAATCTTAAGGCGGGATTAACATTCTCTAATGCCCTACGATCTTTTTTGCGTCAAGACCCCGACATCATTATGGTGGGGGAGATACGTGACTTGGAAACAGCAGAAATAGCAATTAAAGCATCACAAACAGGACATTTAGTCCTTTCAACCTTGCATACGAATAGTGCTTCTGAAACATTAAATCGTTTAGTGAATATGGGAATTCCAACGTTTAATATCACTAGTTCCGTCACCCTCATTATCGCGCAGCGTCTGGCTCGTAAATTATGTGAGCATTGTAAAATTTTAAGAGATGACTTCACTAAATCTGGATTACTCGAATTAGGCTTTACAGAATCAGACGTACAAGAAATCAAGTTATACAAAGCCGTAGGTTGTAATAAATGTACTGGCGGATACCGAGGAAGAATTGGATTATTTGAAGTATTACCTATGACTAAAACCATAGGTCAGTTAATCATGTCAGGAGGTAATGCTCTTGATATTCTAAAAGCAGCACAAGACGAAGGCATGCTAACTATTTACCAATCTGGACTTGAAAAGATAAAACATGGTATTACAACTATAGAGGAGGTCAATCGGGTAACCGTTGATTAACTGCATAAAAAATGAAAAAAAATGCAAATACCACTTTAACTTTTCATTACATAGGAATTAATAAAGCTTCTCAAAAAATCAATGGGGATATTGAAGCGAGAAGCCTTGCTTTAGCTAAAGTAGAACTACGTAGACAAGGGATTATTATTAGCAAAATTGTCAAAAAACGTACCCCTTTTTTCAAACGAAAAAGCAGAAAAGTTAAATCTTCAGACATTACTGTGTTTAGCCGTCAATTAGCTACAATGATTGAATCAGGCATCCCTTTGGTTCAATCTTTTGATATTGTAGCAAAAGGACAAACTAACAAGCGGCTCAAAGAGTTAATTGAACACATTAAACACGATGTGGAAACAGGATTGACACTTTCTGAAGCCTTAAAAAAGCATCCTTCTCATTTTAATGATTTATTTTGCAATTTGGTCGACGCTGGCGAAAAATCAGGTTCTCTCGATATCATGTTGAATAAAATCGCTACTTATAAAGAAAAAATAGAAACCATAAAAAAGAAAATCAAAAAAGCACTAACCTATCCTATAGCAGTGATCATTGTAGCCCTTATTGTTACGGCGGGATTACTAATTTTTGTGGTACCTCAGTTTGAAGCCTTATTTAAAGGTTTTGGTGCAGATTTGCCTATGATGACAAAAGCGGTAGTAAACCTTTCTAATTTTTTCCAATCCTATTGGTATCTTATTTTTGGATCATTAATTGGGGCTGTTTACGCTTTTATTTATGCAATAAAACACTCCCCAAAATTTGCTCAAAATATAGACAAAGCCTTATTAAAAATACCTATAATTGGCCCCATCATTGAAAAAGCTGCGATTGCTCGTTTTGCAAGAACATTGTCAATTACTTTCGCTGCAGGACTGCCTCTGGTTGAAGCACTTAAATCAGTAGCAGGTGCAACAGGGAACATTATTTTTTCTAACGCAACAAATAAAATCAGAGAAGAAGTATCTACTGGGCAACAAATGAATAAGGCTATGGAAAATACTCAATTATTTCCAAATATGGTAATTCAAATGGTTGCTATAGGTGAAGAATCAGGTGCGTTGGAAAGAATGCTAAGCAAAGTTGCTGATTTTTATGAAGAAGATGTTGATAATGCTGTAGACTCACTCAGTAGTTTACTAGAACCTATAATTATGACTATTTTGGGAGTTCTAGTGGGAGGCCTTGTAGTTTCAATGTATTTGCCAATTTTTAAATTAGGTGCTGCAATATAAGAGTTTCTCATCAATAGCCTAGGTACTGCGAAGCGAGTCCTAGAGATTTTGTATTACTTTTCTGGGTATTTCTTCACTGAAACCCCAGGCTTAATTTTAGGTAGGATTGTTCGATGGTATATGATTTAATCACTCATAATGCATGGTTGATGTATCTTTTAATTGCGTTACTTTCACTTGCTGTAGGCAGCTTGCTTAACGTGATTATATACCGCTTGCCTATAATGCTCGAAATTGAATGGAAGCAACAATATAACGAGTTAATAGGTGTTGAAGGAGACAAACAAGAAAAGATTAATTTATTTTTTCCCAGATCATTTTGCCCTTCTTGTAAAGCAATGGTTAAAGCATGGCAAAACATTCCTATTTTAAGTTACATTTTTTTACGTAGGCGTTGCTATCAATGCAAAAGTCCCATTCCAATCCGTTATCCTTTAATTGAATTAAGTACCATGCTTCTCTCCATATATGCAAGTTGGCATTTTGGATTTACTATACAATTGCTTTTTGCATTAATAGCCATATGGATTTTAATTTGTTTAATTTTTATTGACTTAGATCATCAACTATTACCCGATTGCCTTACCTTAAGCTTATTGTGGTTAGGATTAATTGCCAATACTGCAAACCTGTTTACACCTCTACCCCAAGCAGTACTGAGTGCGACAGCAGCATATATTGGAATGTGGCTATTTATAAAACTATTCTATTTATTTACTGGTAAAATAGGCATGGGGAATGGTGATTTTAAATTATTTGCTGCATTTGGTGCTTGGTTAGGCTGGATATACTTACCTTTAATTCTACTTCTTTCCTCAATTAGTGGTACAATTATTGGCCTATTATATTTGTATTCAAAAGGTAAAACAAAAGAAACAGCTATTCCCTTTGGTCCTTTTCTATGCATAAGTGGATTAATATGTTTATTTTGGGGAAAATATATAGTTAGCTGGTATTTACATTTTTGGATGTAAAATGACTGAGAGGAGTCATTAATGCCTTATCAAGTTATTCTGTTTGATTTAGATGATACTTTAATCGATTTTTCTTATTCTGAACGAATGGGATTAATAAGTATTTATAATCAATTTTATACATCGGTGGAATACACTGTTTTTGAACATTTATATAAAGAAATCAATACACTGCTGTGGCAACAAGTGGGTAACTCTCTTAGCTCCAGTGAAGTGAGATTATTGCGCTTTACACATCTAAACCAAAAACTTCCATGCCCCACACCCATCGAAGAAATAGCCAGTGAATATGAAAAAAGCCTTTGCGCACATGCATGTTGGCTGCCTCATGTAAAAGCAGCTATTGAGTTTTTACATCAAAAAGACCATTTTTTAGGGATTATTACAAATGGCTTTACGGAAACACAAGAGCAAAAGCACCAACAACTTGAGTTATCTAATTGGTTTGATTGTTATATTATTTCTAGCGAAATCGGTGTCGCAAAACCTAATATAAAAATTTTTGAAATTGCGGTAGCAGAAATTATTAGCAAGCGACAGCATTGCATTGAAAAACATTCCATGTTAATGGTTGGCGATTCAATAATAAGTGATGGCCATGGAGCAAAAAATTTCGGAATTGATTTCTGTTTTATCAATAATCAGTCATTAGATGTTTTACCTTCAGAACTTCCTATCAAATACAATATTAACTCTGTTGCACATTTACCCATTTGTATAGGCTATAAAGCCGAATATGAGAATTTTTTAGAAGCATATCAGTCGATGACGGCATAATCCATGAAGCTTAATGAAATAACTATTAAAGGATTAATATGGATATTAACTTGACAGTTTTTGCTGCACCTATTTTCTTAATTTTAATAGGCATTGAAGTGCTCGTCGCTTATTATAGAAAGAGCAACGAATTCCAATTCAATGATTCTATAAATAATTTAAGTAGTGGAATTTTGGAAGAAATTGCATCATTACCTGTTAGAGGTCTAATTATTTTTAGCTACTATTATTTATACGAACACCATGCATATTTCCATATTAATTCCCATTCACTTATCGCCTGGTTCATGCTCTGGTTGGGCGTTGATTTCTGCTATTATTGGTTTCATCGTACAAGCCACCGATGTAATTTTTTTTGGATAGGTCATTCCGTTCATCACCAAAGCGAATATTACAATTTAACTGTTGCTTTACGTCAAGGCTATTTCCAAACCTTAACATCCTGGGTTTTTTATCTACCTTTGGCCTTAATTGGTTTTCCTACTTCTATGTTTGTTACGGTGTCTTCCTTAAATACTATTTATCAATTTTGGATTCATACTCAATCTATAAAAAAAATGGGATGGTTTGAAAAAATATTTAATACACCCTCTCACCACCGAGTACATCATGGCAAAAACCCACAATATATAGATAAAAATTATGCGGGAAGCTTGATTATTTGGGATAAGTTGTTTGGAACCTTCGAGCCTGAAAATACTCCTGCTGAATATGGTGTTACTGAACCGTTAGACTCATGGAATCCTTTTTATGCCAATGTCAAAGTCATCAAAGATGTTTTATATTATGGTAAGGGTTTAAAAAATAAGTTGGATGTCGTTCGCGCTCTTTTTATGCCTCCCGAGTGGATTCTTCATCGTTTAAAACAACAATCCTCCACAATTCCAAAAAAAATTGCTTTTCAGAAAAGCAATCAATCACCTCGATTATACATGCTTATAAATATTTCATTTGCGATTATTTTATATGGATATTTATCTTTTGTTTTTAATCCACATGCAACAATCCCATGGTTAATTGGAATATTAATCTTATCCACCCTTTATGCACTTGGAGCACTAGCCAATGGCAAAAAAATCCTTACAATAGAATTTTCACGAGCGACACTCATCATTTTTATTTTAATTTTACTCAAGAAAAATCTATTTTTTTCATTGGGATTAGGAACATTATTTTTCTTGATGAATCAACTATTAGTTCATTTTAAATTTTGCAAAAATGAACCTAAAATCAACTCAATATCCACCTAGGGTATAGTTAAGTAATAATCAGCCTCTAGAGGGGGTATTAGTAATTTACTCTGCTCCCGTATGTTCTGTGCTTATGCATGAAAGACGTTGGGTACTTGTCAACAGTCCTGCTTCTCTGCCTAAGACTTTAGATTACACAAGCGGATTTTTAAGCACAGCCGGAGGAGGTGGTGCTTCTGGATAAAAGAAGTAGGTAATAAGTAATATCAAAAAAACAATTGAAGAAATATAAAAGACCATTTTTGCATAACGTATCACTGTTGGATCGGTTCCTTTATATCCCAAATATCCCGAACCAATAGCGATCATTAAAAAAATAAAAACTCCTGTTAACATTTTATCATTCCTTCTTCTCAAAGTTTAAGAGCGCTCTCTACTTTATTTAAACAAAGTATTATTTTTATAAATATAGTTGATTTTCAGGAAATTTCTATTAACAAATCATGAGGATAATGAGCTTTGATGGGATTATTCTGCCTATTATGGTTTTATATACTATACTTAAAACAGTAATGAAACTATTTCTTTACCATTCCCCGCAATCAATTGCGGTTTAAAATTAGAAACACTCGCAGCCCAATAAATGCGCGTATTACTCAAAACTAGAACAACGATTATTTTGGGGAGATCTTATGATAGTTGGAGAGTACTGTAACAGGGATGTAGTAGTCATCAATTGTAATGAATCAGTAAAGAATGCTGCAGAACTCATGCGCCATCACCACGTCGGTGATTTAGTTTTGCTTGATGAACAAAAAAATAAAAAAATTCCTATTGGTATTGTCACTGATCGTGACTTAGTTATTGAAGTCATGGCAGCTGGAATAGCACCCGAATCCCTACTCATTAAAGATATCGTCACTGAACCTTTTAGCAGTATCTTTGAAAATGACAACTTATTAGATGCTTTAGAATTAATGCATTCCAAAAGAATACGTCGTCTCCCTGTCGTTGATAATGACAAAACACTCATAGGAATTATTACTCTAGATGATTTTATTGAAATTCTAACTGAAAATATGGCTAAAGTAGTTGATGTCATTAAGCTTCAACAACAAAAAGAGGCCAAACAAAGAACCTAGCTTTAACAACCCCATACAATATGATTGTATGTGAGATAAGGAGTTATATAAATGAACAATTCAGTACATTTTCCTATACAAATAGTATTTAATAATTTGAAGCACTCTCTAGCCATTGAGAGTAGTGCATATAAACATGCCCAAAAACTAGGAAAATACTTTGACCGTATTTTGAGTTGCAAAGTAAGTATTGAAACACATCGTCATCATAATAAAGGAAAAATCTATCATATTCGTGTTGATCTTATTGTGCCAGGTGCAGAATTAGTAGCCAACCGCGACCTACCTGAAAATCATGCCCATGAAGATGTCTATGTTGCAATAAGAGATGCATTTCTTGCTATGACACGCCAACTAAAAAAATATGTTCATAAGCAACGAGGAGAAGTGAAACATCATGAATCTCCACCTGAGGGGCGTATTCGTGAAATTGCTCCTGTAGCTGATTATGGCTTTATCGAAACCGTTGATGGCAGAAGGCTTCGTTTTACGAGCAAAAGTGTAATTGATTATGATTTCGAGAAATTAGAAATAGGTTTTCGAGTATCATTTATTGAGGCAATGAGTAATGATGGTCCCGCAGCAAGTACTGTCTATGTTAAGTAATCTATATTTTAGTGATGAAAAAGACTTTAAGTTTTTTTCATCACTCCATAGTCTTAAAACTATTGCCCTTAATTGAAATTCTTAAAATAAGATCATCAAAACTTAATCCATGGGCCATATTAATCTAATTGAACAAATACCATCCAATTAAATATTTTGATTTCTCATATGAATTTTTAAATAATTTATTATTTTCATGAGGTTAGTTGGCTGAATTTGAAAGTCATCTGGGATTTTGGAAATATAAATCAAAAACAAACGAGCAACTTAGATTGGAAAATATAAAGCGCTCACTTTATTAATTAGCATGAGTTAATTAATGCCTTCTTTTAATAAAATGTCACAATGATATGATAGCTCAATTTTTTAATCCAATAAGGTTTCTTCATGGATAAAAATTTTGATGCAATTTATGTAACTAAGCCCGAGTTTCTTTCTGTACTTTGTGAAGAATTAAATAATGTTTTATTTACTTGTGACAATTTGGTTTTTTCAGTTCAAAAAAAAACTGATGTTTGCTTTGCGCAAGATATTTGGTTAGAACCAAAAACTGCAACATTTCAGTCCATTTCAGAGGCAGCAAAAATCCTTCGCCAAACGGGAAAATTTTGGTACTTGCATCCTATTTCCCATATACGACGATCGCGACTCATTGAAGAACAACTACGCCAATCCCCTGCCCTTGCTCGTCATTTTCCTATTGAAGAAACAATACCATCTATAGGTGCCTTTAGTTTATTAGATAAAAATACATTGATATATAGTGCAAAAAGACTTAAAAAGTGGCCTCAAGGAAAGTGCTATTTTATTGAGGATAAAATTAATCCGCCTAACCGTGCTTACTTAAAATTATGGGAGGCTCTCACTTTGTTAGGAAAATATCCAAAACCAGGGGATGAAGTTTTAGATTTAGGGGCTTCACCTGGGGGATGGACATATGTCATGCAATCATTAGGGGGCTATGTGACTGCTGTAGATAAAGCGCCTCTTGCTCCTAAAATTACACAGCGGCCACATATCAACTATTTACAACAAAGTGCTTTTGCCATAGATCCAATGCAATTAGATCAAAATTATGATTGGGTCTTGTCAGACGTGGCTTGTTACCCTGATCGCGCTTATACACTCATCATGAAATGGATAGAGTCAGAAAAGGCAAAACAAATGATTTTTACTATAAAATTACAAGGAAAAATAGATCTATCTACAATCCAACAGTTTCAAATGATACCTAACTCCTATATTACCAATATGTTTTATAATAAACATGAAGCTACTTTTTTTTATCCTTTTAAACCAATAGAAACTATTTAGAACTCGAAATACAGTAACTATTCGCCCCAAATTTATATTTGGTATCTCTTACATGAACACAAGATTCGCAAAAAGCATCTCATACTGATGCATGCGCTAATAGGACCACGTTAAAGAAAAACTTAGAAAAATATCAACACCTATAAAAATAACCAAAATCTGCATCTTTAAGTAATTATAAAAATAATGTTAATCTATTTTAATTGTAACTTTCCAAAATCAAATTTATTCTAACTCTATTCCAAGGACGAAAGACATGGACTTAAAACTTAAAGATAAAACTGTATTGGTAACTGGATCTACTGCTGGAATCGGCTTAGCCATTGCACAAACATTAGCTCATGAAGGTGCTACTGTGGTTATTAATGGTCGTTCGAAAGAGCGCGTAACACAAGCAATTCAGAAAATTCTTACAACTCATCCTGATGCAAAATTAATTGCATCACCGGCTGATCTGAGTCAGAAAAAAGAAGTGGATGCGTTAATTCAGCAAATACCTACAGTAGACATACTGGTTAATAACGTGGGTATTTATAATACAAAACCTTTTGTTGATATTACTGATGAAGAGTGGTTACACATATTTGATGTCAATGTAATGAGTGGGGTACGTTTAAGCCGCCATTATCTTGTCTCCATGCTCCAAAAAAATTGGGGAAGGATTATTTTTATTTCAAGTGAATCTGGTCTACAAATTCCTGCGGAAATGGTGCATTATGGCATGAGTAAAACAGCTCAGATTGCCATTGCACGTGGAATGGCAGAAATAACAGCAGGCACTAATGTTACTGTAAACTCTGTACTCCCTGGTCCGACGAGTAGTGAAGGTGTTAGTCAATTTGTCACAAGTATTGGAAAAGAGCAAAATAAATCACCTCGAGAAATTGAGGACGAGTTTTTCAAAACAGTCAGACCCTCTTCATTACTCAAACGATTTACATCACCCGAAGAAATCGCCAATATGGTTGCCTTCCTATGTAGTCCGTTATCTTCTGCAACTAATGGCGCTTCCGTTCGCGTCGATGGTGGTGTTATTCGTTCAATTGCGTAAACATAACCGGTTATATTCAAAAAGTAATTTTATTAATACAGATTGAGTTATCTGGTACTCAATCTGTAAAACATAAAATATTTATTTTTAACAAGTCGTTTATTCTTCTTTGCTAATTTCTTCAATGGCTTTCAACGAATCAGGAGAAAGCTCAAATGAATCTATACTCAAATCTTCTTGCATGTGATACTGAGAACTTGTACCAGTGAGTGGTAATATTCCTAGTTGCAGAGCAAAACGAAAAATAATTTGCGCTACTGTTTTATGATATTGTTGAGCAAGCTTTTGTAATCTATCAGTGAGCAAATAGGATTGATTTGCAGTAAGCAAGGAAAATGCCTGATAAATTATCCCATGTTTTTCACAAAACAAACGAATGGGTAAATCCCATTGAGTATTGGCAAAGCATCGATTTTGTACAAATGACGGTTTAACAGTAGCATGCTTATAAAGCGCTTCAAGTTGGGCCAAATTAACATTCGAAATACCTAATAACCTGACTGTTCCTTCATGGAATAAACCCTCCATTGCGCGCCAAATCTCTAAATCATCTTGAACTAGCTCTGAATAATAAGATAGGCCATGGAGAATGTAGGAATCAATATAATCAGTCTGCAAATGTTTTAACGAGCTTACAACTGATTGGGTCACTTGAGTTTTATAGGAATCCCCTTCATCATATGGCTTACGATGATCTTGACTTGATACTGGGGTAAATTTTGTTTGTAAAAAGAGAGAAGTACGCTTTTTCCCACTAGTTTTTAAAAATTGTTGGATTCCAAGCCCGACGCCTTCTTCAAAATAATGTTTGCGTTGATTTGCAGTATCAATGCCAGTAAATCCATTTTGTAATGCTTGGTATGTAAGCTCTTGAGTCCTCTCTTCTTTCCAAGCAGTACCATATAAAAATGGTGGAATAATAATATCGTCCAATTTGTGTTTCCATGATTCAAGCATTATTTTTACCTTTACAATTGATAATGGGCAATATCCTTTATAGTATTCTTTAAAGAGAATAAATCAATGAAATTATTCCTCCTGCCAAATGAATAAATAAGGAGCAATTTATGAAAATTACTTTAATAGGACTTGGTAAAATGGGTTCCGTTTTAGCTGAACGCTTATTAGCAGCCAATTTTGATTTAATTGTATTTAATCGTACAAAAGAAAAAATGCTCCCTTTAATTGAAGCGGGTGCCAGAGGAGCGGAAACTTTAGAAGATGCTGTAAAAGAAGCTAAAATAATTATCACATGTCTTCTTGATGATCATGCTGTTTTAGAGACTACTCAAAACTTTGTTCATTATCTATCATCCCATGCCATACATGTGGGAACCTCAACCATATTGCCAGAAACTTCAAAAAAATTGTTTGATCTTCATCAACAACACGGAAGCACCTACATTGCAGCTAATGTATTAGGAGTTCCTAAAGCGGCTGCACGAGGTGAACTCACAACAATTGTTGCTGGTTCAGATGATGTAATTGAGCAATGCAAACCCATATTTGCATCATACTCAATAAAAGTCATTCCCGTAGGTACCCAACCTTTTCAAGCCAATGTTATCAAAATATGCATGAATTATTTCCTGGTCACTACCATAGAAACCATGGGCGAACTCTATACCTTTGCTGAAAAAAGCCAGGTGAATCCTTCCATTCTGAATACCCTATTTCATGCTGTATTTGCCCATCCAGCCTTCCAACTTTATGTTGATAAAATTAATCAGCGAGATTTTGATGACGTAAATTTTGATATAAAAGGAGGATTTAAAGACTTGAATTTGTTTCAACAAGCTTTTGCTAATGTAGGAGTTGCTCCTGAAATTGCAAATATCATCAAAGATAAGTTTATTATTGCTTTAGCACATCATATGGAACATAAAGATTGGAGTGCAATTACTGAAATCACACGATTACAAGCCAATCTATAATAAATTTAAAAACGCTGCTGTGAACTGAAAATACACATCAGCTCACAGAGCCATACTTAATTAAATCACTTTCACTTCAATTGATGGATTTAATTTTTCCTAAAAAACAGAAGAATTGGTTACTCTTATACTTTCTTGACTACTTGCATCTCTTTTGTCTTTGGTTGAAAGAGTAAATAGAGAAAAGTAGCGTGCTAATTTTTGTCTATTTAAAACATTATTTGAGCGAATTGCAGCATATCGTCCGTACTCCTCTATTTCTAAATCAGTCTTTTGACCACGTGAAACTGACTTATCAAATTTTCTATGAATATCATTACATACCGCGAGTAACTCATGAATTGTTTTCTCTGATGTCAAATCACTATCCTTTTTCTGACCCAAATACGTTTGCCCATATTGAGCTAAATAGCGCACGCCTTCATTTTCTTCGATTTTTTTGAAGCCACCATGAATTAAGGTTGCAAGACCCCGAGTAACTGGTTTTATAATCCAAGTCAACGGCGTAGTAATTAGTTCGATAGCACCTCTTACCATGTTAAACAGTCCATCGATTAACGACCACGCATTGAGAGTGCAAATACCAATTCCAGTTTTAATCAACCCAGTAAAAAAACTACCTATTGCAACCAAAGGTTGTTTAAAGTCTTGACCAATTTGATGGACACTTTTATAAGGTTTGAAATAATCAACAAACAATTTACCTATTTTTTTTGCAGTATGTTTTAGAGGTGTGAAACTCAATTGACCAAACTTAACAAGGGGATATTCACGATGAGGAAAGGGATTCCATTTAGGATTCACTGCCCTTGCTAGAGGATCGTGAGTGAAATGTTTAAAATAATCTTTAATTGCAGGTTCTAAATCATCATCATAATCAGCTACTGATGCAGTCTTTATAAATCGTACTGCACGCATCGCTTTCATGAAGCTTCTTACTCGCCAAAAGCTGTAATTACCTACTTCTTTAACTTTTTTAGGCGCAAAATCTTTTAAAAACCACGTTTGGTATTTATGAAGTAACTCATCCATTATATCAACATTGCGAAATGAATCTTTGATCGACAAAGTCATTGTCGTTAAAAATCGAGCACTTGCCTGCAAACCTGCATTTAAGCCTTTAAAATAGGATAAGCCAAGAGCTGAATCACCTTCTAAAATAACACGAGTTTTGCCATGACTATTAACAATCTGTTTCGCATGTGTGGCAGGAGCTTCATTCACACTAATACGTATTGATTCGTTATCAATTCTTTGTCCCATATTTGAAGTATCTTGAACTTTATATTGAAGATAGGATGTAATAAATGACTGAAGATGAGGAGGTAGCGTTGGAATCCCTGGTTGTATAGGTGCTGATGTTGAAAAAGGCTTTATAGGATTTTTGGAAGTTGCTTTTTGCAGTGCAAGAAAATCTTCCTTTGAAATCATCATCTGCATGGTTACAGGCGTTTTTCCATTTTCATAATGACCTACATACTCATTAGCAATCAGCCCTTTTCGAGCCATTTGCTGATAAAAGTCTTGAATTTGGATTCCAGATGCTTTTTCATCACCATCAATGTCAAAACGAAGCTGCAGAACATAATCAAACTCATGCTTTAGCTGATTTTTTTCAGAAAATAACGAGCGACTGACTACGCTATGCGTGCCATCTGCACCAATAATTAGACGCACATTAGGGTATTCATTCGTTAATTTTTCTTTGATAGTTTCTGCTTTGACTTCTTCTTCCGTCTGAATCTTAACGCCAATTTCTTGTGCTAATTGAGTCAAAATTTTTTGTAAAGTATTAGGGCGTGTTTTTAAAGTTTTCAAACGGTTAAAAATTTGCTAAAAAGGCTCCATAGTAAAAACGGAGTAACTGGATGTCACGATTTGTCATTGATGATGTGATGTGGAGCAAACTAGAACAATTATTGCCAGCCCCCAAAGGCCGTCATGGAGAAAATGATCGGTTATTTATCGAAGCAGTTTGCTGGATCATCAGAACTGGGGCGCCCTGGAGAGATTTACCCCCTGATTATGGAAAATGGCAAAGCGTTTATGGTCGTTATAATCGTTGGGTTAAAAATGGACATTTCAATGGAATACTTGAAATTTTAAAAAAAAGATGGCGATCACGAATGGCACATGATGGATGGTAGTGTTATTCGAGCACATCAACATGCGGCTGGCGCCCAAGGCGGTCAAGAGAAACAAGCGCTAGGCCGCAGCAAAGGGGGGTTTAGCTCAAAAATCCATGTAAAGGTTGATTCTTTTGGATTACCTTTGAGTTTTATTTTAACACCTGGACAAGACAGCGAGATTAAAACAGCAAAAGAATTGCTGGGTAATGAACTATCAGAGTATTTATTAGCCGATAAGGCCTATGATAGTAACGAATTCCGCGAAGAGTTAAAAAATAGAGGAACTACAGCAGTCATCCCATCTAAAAAGAATCGCATCATACCGATAGAACATGATACACATATATACAAAGAGCGTAATTACGTTGAGCGTTTTTTTAATCGAGTCAAAAACTTTAGGAGAATTGCTACACGTTATGATAAAACAGCGGCCATGTTTTTAGGAGCACTAACGCTAATAAGTATTATATTGTGGCTGAAACTTTAAAAACACGCCCTAGCTTTTTGGTGAAGTTTTTCTGATTTATTGTGAATGGATAATAACTCAGAGAATACTGCTTGTATTTTCAAGGAAACATCCGCTTTTACATTTTCGGAAAGTCCCAGTTGATTTAGAAGAGTAAGGGCTTGCTGTCTTTATTTTAAGTTGCCCAATAGCGGCACTTATCATGGCGTCATAAACATTCAAGTCGATGTGCTCGTCAAAGCATAATTTGCTTAATTCATCAATAGCATCAATAAATCTGCCGGGCAATCGGATCCTAAAATCTTTTTGTTCGGATAAAGCCTTTGTGGAAAAGTAATGTTCAATAGCTGCTAGATTATTCATGTAGTGCTTTAATTCAATTGTTTCTTCTTGGCTTAATTTATCCCAAAATTATGGATCTCAAGGAGGTTTTTGAGAGTGAACAAGCAAAAGCACTTATTCGAGAAGAACTGATTGATGATTTCCCGACGGCACGCGTTACTTCTTTAATTTTTAAATAGAGTTAATAGTTTTACGCCTTAAGTAAGTGCCATTCAAGTTAGACCCTGTTATGCTATTTACATGCATGATTGGCTAAAGTTACAGCATTTTGAGGATCATTCCAATCTTTTAACCAATTAACACTAAGCTGGCATATTGAACTTCCCTCGTTGGCGCTACCTAATTTTTTTCAATTCAGATAATTTATTTTTAGTGTAATGGATGCACCTAAATGTTAGGATGCTCGCAAAATGATTGTTTTTAGATCACAGTAATCAAAAAGAGCATTCCTATGTCCACACAAAAAATAGAATTATCATCTGCAAGCCGTACAAAAATTAATATTATTGAACGTACAATTCAAGAAGATCAAACTGCTGTAGCAACACAATGGTTGAACACGTTTAAACATAATGTAAAGGATAATGCAGCTACTCAGATTGCTAAACTTATGGTGGCTTCGATTGCACAAGGCGATTTTAAAACAAAATCTACTTTGGCTTCTCCTGATTTAAGTGCCCCACCTAATACGCTTTCTGTAATTGATTATGTATCTCATGCAAGCCGTATCGTTATTGACTACAAAAATTTAAATCCCGAACACTTAAAAGAATTTTTGGCATTCTTCCCTCAAGCAGGTCAAAAAGGCGTATTTGCTCGCTCAGCAACCCATGCTGTGATTAGAGAAGGGGCTAAAATTACTGAATTAAAGGGATTTATGCTCGGTGTAACCGGCCAATTACCCTCGTTTGTGAAAACTCCTTATGACTTTGGTGTCAATATTGCAATGGGTGGCGAAGGTCAAGTTAATTCTATTGGTAATACTATTTCAGATAATGGTTTTAGTGGGCATATCTATTTCCACCATTATGCTCCAGATTCCTTGCTTATGCTGGGGCTAGAGCAAAGTGCCCCTGCTGCATCGCTTTTGGATGCTATTTGGGGACATAAAAGTTCCGCGCATGGTGTGCAACAAGATAGTGATCAATTTGGGCAAGGACACTCATTGACAGGAGCCTCGGATACTTACACTGCTGCAGGTTCTTTATACTTTAGTGATCCGATCTATCAAGCAAAACTACTTGCTGAAACAGGTACCATGCCTCCTGATAAATACGGTGCTATGCAAGTAACCTTAACTGATGAAAATTGGAGCGAAATCAAACAGTTTCTTGGTGCTTTAGATACCAATCTAGAAACTCATCGTGAGGATTTGGTAGTCAATCAATTACTGACACCACCGAAAACAGCCATTGAAATACCCCAAAAGATTCAAAGCTATATTGCCATCGATTTTAAAGCCTATTTCAAAGGCATTGCCATACTACTCGAACAAGTCCCTGAGGAACAACGAACCGCTGTAAAAGAAAAAATGAAAGCGCTCCAAACCGAATTATTAATTAGCATACAAGGACTACAAGAAGGTCATCCTGAGCATTATAGACAATTCCAGCAGCAGATCGAAACGATATGTGCTCTTGATAATCTTCCTGAAAATTACACTAAGGCGGTTCAGCGTATCCAAGGTTTGTTCACCTTACAGCAACAACTTGATCCTACATTAAAAGAGACGTATATCAATATTTTGATTGAACAGCGTTGTAGCGAGTTGCTTGATGCCATTACCGGTCTGCAAGAAAAGGCAATGTTTTTGCGAGAATATTTTTCTTCAGAACATATCTCTCAAGAAAATGGAGTAGGAATATTTCTAAGTAATTTAGAAGAACTGTCTCAAAATGTGAATAAAATAAAACTTAGATTGGTCCCGGATGCTCAATCTACCAGTATAGATAAATATGAACTAGAGAATTCTAATCTAAATGATAGTATTATCAAGCAAAACAGCTTAGAGAGCAGTTGGTTAAAACTCTCCCCCTTGTCTTTAAAAAATTTAGCATTGTATCAGGATGAGATTCAAAAGTTTGAGCAGTTTCTAAAAGATACGCCTCGACTCGTTTCGGAAAGCTCCTTATCAAAAGCAATAAAGATTATTGATGATTATCGATGTATTATTCAAAAGCAAGAACAAGAATTAAGTGCGCTACAACTACGTTTTGAAACTCAAGTTCGAGAAGCAAACTTAAAAAATACTGAATTGGAACGTACCAAAAAAGACCTTTTCCAAATTAAAAACGAATTATCACTATTAGAACAGCAATTAAAAGAAGAACAACAAAAGGCATCCTCTACTATTGCCCATCATCTCAAAACCATTGACTCGCAAGGTTTAGAAAGCCAGAAAAAGATAGACGAGTTACGCTCACAAATTAGCACGGAAGCCAAACATCACGACAGAGTAGAAAAAGATCTTAGAAAGCAAATTAGTGCATTGGAACAAAAAGATAATGAATCAAAACACTTATTAGAAACACAAACTAATAAAATCAAGCAACAGCAACAACAGATTACTTTACTAAATAGCGAACTGGAAAGAATTGCTTTTGTGCAAAAGCAAACTGCCTTAGCGTTTGAGGATTTGAAATGGGAGTCCTCTGCAGAAAAAGAGCTTCTTCAAAAGAATCTTACTTTGCAAGTTGAAAAAACTAATGCTACTCAAGAAAGCCTAAATCAACTTCAAGAGAAGATGGAAATTGTTTGTCAGGAGAATGAGAGACTCTTTGTTGAAGCTCGTTCATTCACGTCAACTACTCAAAAACTCATTGAAAAGGTAGTGCATTTAGAACGACAATTGGAAAGTAAAACCCAAGAGGCTTTACAATTAGTATTACAAGTGGTTGAAGTGGAAAACAATTTGCTTCAAGCGAAAACTAAGCATGAATTAGACTTGAAGTCTTTCGATGATCAGAAGTCTGTATCATCACAGAAAATTCTCGAGTTAACTTGTCAAATTCAAGAAACAGATAAAGAGCACCAAGAGATTGTATCCGGATTAAAAAGCCAATTAAATCTAGAACAACAACGTCATAAGACACTTGAAATGCAATTGCTTACCAAAATGGAGCATTACAAATCTCAGCAGAGTAGTCTTTATGAAGCAAGTCAAAATCAAGTTTTAAAATTAAAAGAAGATCTGGTCAGATTAAGACAAGAAAATAAAAACTTGGTTTTACAAATTAAAGAGAAGAGCAAAGTACCGCAAAAAGAGCGGGAGATGCTTTACGAACAACTACGAGCACAACAAGAAAAAATAGTAAATGCCGAAGAATTATCAGCTCGCCTTAAAGGCACAGTGGAACAATTACAAACTGAGAATCAACTCTTACATTCAGAAATTCGAAAGCTAACGAATGCACTCCATTCAATGGAGTCGGAGCTGACCCAGTTAAAGATGAAATTGACTAATTCTGAGAAGTTGTCTGGCGAGGAACGAAAACATTTATTAGATGACGTGCAAATTAAAGAACGAAATCTAATCTCAGCAAAACAGCAATTCGAGGAGGTTAAAGCGACTTTAGGTAAAACCCAACAAAATAATGTTGCATTAAACGAAGAAAATCAATCCTTACGCTTAAAAGACAAGCAGCATCAAGAACATATTGCGAGATTAGAAATACGAATGCAGGAACTTCAGATTGAGAAATCTAACAACCTAACCCCAGCGATGAAGCAAGTTCTTATTGGCTTAGCTCCTGTTTTCATCCAACTTATTAATCTTGAAGGGCAAAGCCAATCGTTGTTGAAGCGTGGTCATATCCATGAATACACTTTGGCTGCAAAACTTGCTGTCAATATTAGAAAAGAAATCGATATTTACCTGACGCATGTCGATAAGCCCACCGAGGAAAATGCATTGGCTCAACTAAAAATCAATTGTGGCAAATATATTGAAAGAGTAACTCCTGATTTAGAAGTTCATCGAGGATGGAAACTGATCCTTGGTAATTTAGCTGCTTGTATCGTGGGCTTAGGTGTGGGCTATGCTATTGTTGGTATTATTAACAAATTAACAACAGGCCACTTCTTCTTTTTTAACCAGACGAAGAGTATGAAAGCAGTGAATGGATTACAATCAAGCTTGAATGGATTCGAGTCTGCTAATACTTTAGTACCTGTAAAGGCATAATAGGTAAGCATCGCAAGATGCACCGAAAGGCTGTGGCCCATCTTGGGAGAAAATATGGTCGTGTTGCAAAAACAGACATTGACTATAATAAGTAAATCCAAATGTTGGGGCTGTTCATGGACAAATATCAACCCAAGGACTTTAAATGGCGTCATTTTCACGGTGAAGTGATTATGCAATGTGTGCGTTGGTATTGTAAATACGGCATCAGCTACCGTGATTTGGAAGAAATGATGGCCGAACGGGGTCTAACTATCGATCATACAACGGTTTATCGCTGGGTTCAGCATTTCTGAGCTGAAAAAACGTCTTGACTGGTATAAAAAGCGTTATGCAAGCCGCTGGCACCTCGATGAGACGTACATCAAAGTGAAAGGAGAGTGGAAATATTTATATCGCGCCATTGATGAACGCGGGAATACAATTGATTTTTACCTTTCTCATCGTCGCAATGCCATTGCTGCCAAACGGTTCCTTAAAAAACTGATTAAAAGCAATCCAACCTGTGATGTCAGTGTCATCAATACCGATAAAAATCCAGCCTATAATCAGGCGATTAAAGAGCTAAAACAGGAAGGCAATTTGTCACCACATGTCAGCCATTTGCAAATAAAATACCGTAATAATCGGTTGGAAGCAGACCATGGTAAACTCAAACGATTAATCAATCCCGTTCGAGGTTTTTACTCCATGAAAACCGCTTATGCCACCATCAAGGGTTTTGAAATTATGCGCATGTTTAAGAAAGGGCAATTTGATATCTGGATGTATGGGAATCGCAATGAAGTGTCTTTTATCAATGAACTATTTGGTTTATACAGCTAATTTGAGTCTGAAATTTAATGCTTTGAACTTTTGAAATTATTTGCAACACGGCCATCTCTTGTTATAAACGTATCTATTCCTGATTCATCAATGTAAACCAACTTTTCAGGAAGATGATGTGCCAATTGAGCTAAATAATTTTTTCTTTTTTGCTCATCTCGCTCCGCATAGAGCCTAGTCTTTTTTTTCGTGTTATTTTCAGACGTTTCAATGCTCTCCATATCCCTGAAGGAGTAACACCAAAATGACTAGACAGTTCCTTTAAATGGGCATCAGGATGTGTTTCAATATACTTTTTCAGTGCCTCATCATCCACTTTATAAGGAGTATTAGTACGTTCTACTGGTGATATTACCCTGGCGTCTAAAAGTTATTGATTTTATGTGATATTCTATGTGCCTTTGAATTATTCAATTTATCTGAGATGAGTAACAGGGAATTATCATTAGAAGTATTATTAGAGTTACGTAAAAAAGTGGTCTATGCAGTAGTTGAGCAAGGCATAAAAAAAAACAAAAGCAGCCAAGCTATTCGGTTTTAGTCTGACCTCAGTGAGTAAGTATGTACGGGAGTTTAAACTGAATGGGGAGTCAAGTTTTTATTATAAAAAGCGTGGTGTAAAGGAGTCTGAACGGTGCTTTTTATCTGAAGTACAAATTAAAGAATTATTTAAAACGTTGCTCACCCAAACTCCTGATGAGCTTGGTCTTGATTACACCCTGTGGAACAGTAAAGCGATTTGCATCTACATTGAAAAAGCATTTAGTATAAGATATTCAGGTCGTGGATTGCGAGACCTTCTGAAGCGCTTAGGATTTTCATCTCAAAAGCCAATCAAGCAAGCGTATCAGCGAGATCCTGATAAAGTATCTCAATGGCTCAATGAAACCTATCCTGCAATCAAAGCAAGAGCGATGCGTGAAGGAGCCAGGATTTACTGGGCTGATGAAATGGGACTTCAATCCTGCGACAATCGTGGTAGAGCCTATGGTCTTGTGAATCAAACACCGGTTATAAAGAAAACTGGCAGTCGTTTTAAAGTCAATATGCTTGCAGCAATTAGGGGTCGTGTGGAAGAACCACCAAAAGTGTTAATTCTGAATTAGGCCGCCTTCCAAAAGTGTTTTTTTAGATGCTTCTCAATCGC
>NZ_LNYU01000078.1:58871-77434 GCF_001468135.1 Legionella santicrucis
TTCGTATATGAGGATCCTTTTTTAATTGAGTTAATAACTGAGCTAATACTGGATGATGTTCACTATGGGTTGCTTTCATTATAGCTTCTAGCTGTTTTGCATCCATAACCAAAGTGTGGCTTCTTTGATATTCAGCATATTTTTCAAGAACTACAATGTTGAGCTTAGGGTTCATGTATTTCATTCCCCAAGCATTGATAAGACCTATAGGACCTGCCCCTACTACAAGTACGTCAGTATTTGCTGCCATGAATGCACACCTTGTTCATTAAAAATGGCGAAATTATATCATTTAAATGGCATTTTGCACATTAAATGATCAGTTTATTTCCATCCAAGTAACATTTAAATAATGCCTACAAAGATGGGCGTTAAGCATTGAATAAACTCCATCTTTAAGTATATTTAGTAGAGTATGAAAATGAGCATGATTATGAAGTATTTAAATGATTGAAGAAGCAAATACTGCCTCAGATATTTCGAATACTGTTTCTTTAAGAACAACCATTCTCTTCTAAAAACATAATAAAAATGTTATTACAGCGAATCATGAATTAAGCTACACTATGCTGAAAAAAATGGAGCGTTGTATGCTTACGTTGCGTACTACCCAGAAGAAGGTGCCCAAAAATTTAAATCAAATACTTGTCCTTCTCAGTAAACTCATCTTACTTCTTGTTACAGTCAGTATCTTCGTCCCTTTCTCTCCAAAGCTGCCTGCGCCGGGTATTGATTCTTCATGGGCATTAGGATTAAATCAAGCAGTCGCGCAAGGATTATCCTTTGGAAAAGAAATAATATTTACTTTAGGCCCTTATTCATCCATTTATACAAAGGCTTATCATCCTGCTACCAATATAATGATGAATATAGGAAGTCTATACTTAGCCATTTCCTATTGGATAGCATTACTGTTTTTAATGAAAAACACCCGATGGCACTGGATCATCACATTTTGTGTCCCTCTCTTTGGAATGCTATATGCTCGAGATTCATTATTTTTTTCTTACGCGTTACTTGTTGGGTTAATAAGTTTTAAAATAATGTGCTGCACCAAAGAGATACTCAACTCAAACAACACCCGCATGTTTTTAATAGCGTTTCTTTTTACTCCCTTTGGTTTACTTGCTTTAATAAAAGGCTCCATGCTTATTCTTTGCCTCGCTGTAGCCTGCTTGTGTACCGTATTTTTTCTTGTCAATAAACAAATCAAATTTGCTTTAATGTGTTTAGTTTCATCGATTGCCTCACTTATCCTATTTTGGCTTGCAGCAGGCCAATCTATAATTTATTTACCGAACTACTTAGTCAGCAGCCTTTCCATAGCATCGAGCTTTAGTGAAGCGATGTCTACTATTGGGAATTCTAATGATATTGTACTGTATTTAATAACTTCAAGTTTAATTTTCCTGCTTATTTTATGCCATAAACAAGCACAAAAAAGAGCCCAATTATTTTTACTCTGCATTTTTTTTGCTTTTTTGTTTGTTTCATTTAAAACAGGTTTTACCCGCCATGTGGGCCATGCATTCATACCAGGAACATCCATATTATTAGCAGGACTTTTTTTACCTTTTCTGTTTCACTCGGGTAGCACTTATCTCGTTCTATTTATTTCATTGAGTAGCTGGAATTATATTAATGGACACTACACGAAAATATCAATTTTCGATAATTTTAAATCTTCTTATTCCACAACCTGGCATGGTTTAAAAAGCAGAATCCAAGATTCCCAATGGTTGGAAAAAAATTTTGCATTTACTATGAGTTTCTTACGTGAACAAGCAGATTTTCCCTTGCTCCACGGTACCACGGATATTTATTCATACAATCAATCTTATCTCATCTCCTCCCAAAATCGCTGGTCTCCTCGTCCAATTTTTCAAAGCTACTCTGTCTTTACCGCAAGTTTGGCCGAAGATAATAAAAAGCATTTACAAGAAAGGCAAAGCCCAGACAACATCATTTTTAAAATTGAACCGATTGATGGAAGAATACCTTCTTTAGAGGATGGAGCAAGCTGGCCTTTATTGCTGACTCATTATAAGCCTAGCAATGTACATAAAGGTTTTTTGTTCTTACGTAAAAGAAAAATTATTTCTCAAGAACAAGAATCATTATTGAGTAGTGAACACCATACTTTTGGAGAATTTGTTAGTGTAACAGAACAGAAAAAACCTATCTTTGCAAGAATAGAAATACAGCCAACTATTTGGGGAAAGCTAGCAACAATTTTTTTCAAACCGAATCAATTACAGATAATCTTAAATTTAAAAAATGGAACCACGAAGCATTATCGCTTGATCGCAAGTATGGCAAAATCGAACTTTCTTCTTTCCCCTCTTATTGAAAATACAATAGAATTTTCTTTACTTTATCAAAAAAATGACAACTTAAATGAAAAAGCAGTAAAGTCTTTTATGATTACAACCACTCAGGATGATGATTGGTTTTGGAATCACGCTTATACAGTTACGCTTTATTCTAATACTTAAAGAAATATCAACCATTTTTATATTGGAGAATGCAAAACCTAGACTATTTTTGCAGAGAATAACCTGCATCAAGCCAACCTTGCAATCCAGTATCCAAAGAATAAACCTGCGTATATCCTATTTTTTGCAAATTGTCTGCAACTAAAGCACAGCGAAATCCACCACTGCAATACACAACAATTCTCGTATTAAAGTCTGGAATCTTCTTTTCAATGTCACGCTCAATAATTCCTTTGCTTAAATGAATTGCAGTTGGGATGTATCCTGTTTCCCATTCATCTGCTTCGCGCACATCAATAATTAGCACAGGTTCTTGATGATCCATTTTTTCTTTTAATACTTGCGGAGTTATTTCTTGAATACGGTTTTTAGAATCTCTAACTAAGGCCAAAAATCCTGGGGAATGATGTTTCATTCTTTGACTCCTATCTTATAGTATTGTATTACTTGTAGTTCTTTCTAATCCAGCACAAAATTCCTAATCAGTCCAATTGCTAATGCCTCTGACAGAGGCATTAGCAAAGCAATCTTTAAGCTTGTTCCACCTTAATATCACGTCCTTTACCTTTAGCTTCTGGTTTTTTAGGTAATTCTATCCACAACATACCTTTCTTAAAAGTTGCCTTAGCTTTCTCTGCATCAACGGTTGATGGTAAAGAAATGGATCGCTCATATTTTCCATAACTAATTTCACGGGAAAGAAATTTTTTATTTTCATTCTTTTTGGACGTAGACTTTTCACCAGTAATGGTAAAAATGAGCCTCATCTTCAACCACGTCCATTGATGGGAGCAGATTAAGATTCTCAAACTGTTCGCCAGTAGGTCTATTAAATGAGAACATATCATAGAAATCACGAAATGCTCTATCAACTTCATGTTGGAGGCTTAAAAATGGATTATTGGAATGTTCGATAGGAACAGAGTGTCCTTTTTTCCATTTAAGTAATGTATTCATCATTTAGCTCCTTTAAATTTGTTATCCATGCACATTACAACTATTAAGTTTGATCTACAAAGTCTTTTTGTCAAGCGCTCCTAAACATTAATTTTTAAGCTACATTTAATGTATAAAAGAAGAAAAGGATATAATCATGTACGCAATGATTATGGAGCAAAAAGGACGCCCACTCGTTCTAAAAAAAATCAAAAAACCAGAACCAAAACCTAATGAACTACTAATTAAAGTTCACGCCTGTGGCATTTGTCGCACTGATTTGCATGTCCTTGATGGAGAGTTAGTTGCTCCCAAACTTCCTCTAATTCCAGGCCATCAAATTGTAGGTACAATTGAACAATTAGGGTCTTTAGTGAGTACTTTTAATGTTGGACAACGAATAGGAGTTCCATGGTTAGGTGGTAGTTGCGAAACGTGCTCATTTTGTATGTCAGGACATGAAAATCTTTGTGATTATGCTCGTTTTACTGGATATCAAATTGATGGTGGATTTGCTCAATATTGTGTGGCGAACCATCGATTTTGTTTTCCTATACCTGAGGGATATTCTGATTATCAAGCCGCGCCGCTGTTCTGTGCCGGGCTGATTGGCTATCGTGCTTTATTAAAAACAGCTGATGCAAAGCAGTTAGGACTATATGGCTTTGGTGCAGCAGCGCATATAGTTATTCAAGTAGCCAATAAACAAGGTCGTAAAGTCTATGCTTTTACGACTCCTGGAGATAATGAAGCACAGAATTTCGCCTATCAATTAGGAGCTACTTGGGCCGGTGATTCAAAACAAACTCCACCACATCTACTCGATGCAGCAATTATTTTTGCTCCAGTGGGGGAACTTGTACCACTTGCGCTACGTAATACGCTAAAAGGCGGAATTGTTGTTTGTGCTGGTATACATATGAGCGACATCCCAAGTTTCCCTTATCAAATTCTTTGGGGAGAGCGTACTCTTTGTTCTGTAGCCAATCTCACGAGAAATGATGGCGAAGAGTTTTTACAATTAGCACCACGAATACCTGTTAAAACAGAAATTCATACTTATCCATTAACTGAAGTAAATGTAGCACTTGATGATCTTCGGCATGGCCGCTTTACCGGAGCAGCAGTAATTATTATTTGACTCCCTGTGCTTCATTAAAATTTTAATTCATAACAAGCTGGACATTTTCAGTTTTAAGTTTCTCATTATGTAATTAACCTATTGAGTTATCATTTTGCTTTCAAGAATTTATACTTTACTTAATAATGAAAAAAGGTTATAATTTGAACAGAGATTAATATGGAGTTTTCTTGTGCCTAAACAATCCCCACCTGTTTCTGTGAATATGCTTAATTTAACCCCAAACAACGTCGAACATCTGTGTGCAACTATAGAAAAAAGCCACAAATACAGCAAAAAAACAGATGCTTACTTTTCTACTCAATTTTTGAACCGTTTTGGATTTCAAAATCCACTACAAGTTGTGGAGTTTCTAAGGTCACCTGAAGGAAAAACAACACTTACATTGATTAGCCAAGAGTTAATAAAAATTGAAGAATTAAATCAACTCAAAGCAGAGCAATATCGAGAAGAACTACTTACTACACAACGACATTTAATTTTTCTGCTTATGGGGCTAATGGCTAAAGATAAAGCTCTTGCAAAACAAGCTTGTGAAATTACACAACAACAAATTGAGCAAAAATTAAAAGAAACGAAACAGAGCGAACAAACTAAACCTGGAAAAACAAGCATAGTTGATGTGATTGATGCAAATATCAAAGCCTACACAGACACTCTTAATGCCTTAGATAAAAAGCTTGGTGATCTCGAACAAAAATTAGCCGAAATAGACGACCAGTTGATAATAATTGAAAATGAAGCCTCGCTCATGAATGAGAAGCATGCTCATCTTACTGATCATATAGAGCAATTAAATGCATACTTTCAATTACCTATACTTCATGATCAACCCATGGATCATTATGTTGCCCATACGAACCAGCAGATAGAATCTTTAACCACTCAATTAACTGCGTTAAAACAACAAAATAATGAGAACAATCCTAATGCAGAGCGCAAGCATTCAGCTACACATCGAAAAATAAAAATGTTAGAACATCAGCTAGCATTTCATCACGCACAATTAAAAAAGCCACCGCAAAGTGCTGAACATGTATTTGAGTTCCTACTTGAACACGTTCGTGAACGATTAAATGAATGCCAACAATTACATGAAAATCAGCCTTCAGATTATTTGTTACACGAATTAGAGGGTTTGAAATTACAAGAACAAGGGCTCCTACATGTTTTGCAAGTATTAAGAAAGGAAAAAATACTTCTTAATGCTGAATTAGAAGAAGTCAATGACTTTAGCCAAGCTCATTTTGTTGTTGATCCAAATCATAAGCCACGCTTTCAAAAGCGAGGGAATTGCTATGCCATCTGCACTGAAGAAATGGATCCGGATAATTTAAGTGAAGAAGATTGGTTACAAGCTCAACTAAACTACGATAAATTAAAACATGAAGTTCGAGTAGCCCCTATTCATCATCGTGAGTGTATGCAACATGATGTTGAAAAGCACCAAGAACGCAAACAACATTACAAAAATCTTAGAAAGGAATTTATTGAGCAAATTCATGATGTAAAAGCCAGCAAAATACAGGTCTTGCAGGCCTTATCAAGTAATAAAACTCAAAGAGCATTGTTAACTCAAACTCGTGAAAATACACCTCTAAGCATGTCACCAAAACCTAATCCAGTACCAAAAATGGATAAAGACAACCTGTCGCCTAAGTTTTGTCCTAAACCAAAGCATACCCCAGTTCCATGCAGCTATTCTTTTATGATGCGTCACTTGGAGCGTCTAGTGCCCACGAAAGCTCCTGCGCCAAGGGAAGAGGATATCCATAAGGTGACTCTCGTACTTGAAAGTGTTATTCCACCACAACATCAAAACGATCTGCACAAACTGATTGACGAAGTAAGCCCTGGTAAAATTATGTCGCCAGAGGACCGACTTGGTTGGTTACATAGAGCCAAAAATTTAATACCTGATGTTATGGAACCTATAGAACCAGAATTAGAACCAACTTTATCCTATAAACTCAAGTAACTGTTACTGTCAAGAAACTTATGAAAGATATCCATCCTCCTTTTTACGGAGGGGTAAATATCTTTCATTGCATGGGTGCAAATAATAGCAAATCAAGATTTACATCTTGATATCTCGTCACCTTCTGCGAAAAGCAGAGAATATATTCTCAGGCAATGAGTATACAGTTTAGCGAATGAGAGTTACACATAGTTTTCACAAACATAAAATCGTCTTAATGTAGGGCCAAGCTCAAAGTTTAGTTGACGATGCCTAATGGAGGTTCTTAAAAATTATTTATATAGCTCCGCATAATCATATTAATTAATGTTAGCCAATATTTTTTGTGATTGAAATTAAATCCACCAACAACTGGTTGAGCATGATCCAGATTTGGGAGCAATACATGATTGATATTTGGCCAAATTAAATCGTTCAAGAAAAATTGCCCATCATGGGCACAACCCGGGCGAATCTCTTTTAATCGATCATGGAATGAATCTAGCCACATGGTTGGTTGTACAGACCAAGAGGCTGTTTGAATAACCGGAAAGTTGAATTGTTGGTTTTCCACTGCCTTGATGAGGTTAGGCCATGTTCTGGAAGTTAGCTCTTTTCCACCCACTTTAGCCCTCATAGCAGACAGCGTCAGCCATTGCATTTTTTCAGATAAAGAACGATACCATGAATAATTTGTTTTTTGATGAGCCCCTTGTAAAATGCTTTCCAAAACATAAGAGGGGCCATGAGCAGTCTGAGACATAATTAACGCTTTCGTTTTAATGCGAATGTCTTCATTTTCAGTTAATAGATTCAAGCACTCCAATCCGCCTCGACTGTGGGCACAGAAAATAAAATGATCCCGGTTTTGACGATGCTTTAATTGCTGAAGTATCATCCGGACGTTTTCTCTGTAGGATCCTCCGGCTGTTTGTTGCATTATAATAGAGTCAAAACCTAATCGTCTTAATAAATGGACAGGTTCTTTGAGGCTATTTAGCAAGTAACGCCCTAAGTACCCTCGAACAAATATAATCGTGATATTTTTGTTTATTTCATCAAGGCCTTTTTTCAAACTCGTCGATCCCAAATTCCAAATATCACAGAACTGATTTGTGATATTTTGTGAAGCAGATAGCTTAAGATCAGGCGTGTTTGGAAAGTGGCTCAAATAATTATCAAACCCTTCTGGCCTCCATGTTTCTTTAACAGTCATTAGAAGTATCTCTTCTCTAATTTAGATACATCCTCGGGAAAAAAGACTGGTGGACGAAACACAAGAAAATAACGATACCAAAGAGGCTGTGTTTCTGCTTGATTACTTTGTCGATACAACTCTTGCCAAGGCATTGCTGGGTGGCGGTGATGGGTAAGATTATAATTGAAATTAAGAAACAACAATCTTATAACCCAAGGCGCTCGGAGATTATAGGCGCCCTCAACGACATGAATGGGGGTATGCAAATGATAGACCCATTGCAAAGTAGACCATGAAAAGGCGAATGCACCATAAGCCACCAATAAAGTTGACCAATGCCAAGGGCCAAAATAAAAAATTGAAGCCCAAAATACAAACAAACATCCTCCTTCTATGCGCATGCGTAACCAATCAGCACGGGTGAATTCATCAAAAGCAGCGGAATAGGTGTTAAATCGTTTATCACAAGCTATTTTTCCTGCAAAAGAATATGAAATGAATGGCGTTATCATCGGGAATAGAAAACACAAAAACCAAATCCCGCCTAAAATGGCAAAATAATATCTGCCTACTTTTCCCCATTTACTTTCATCATCATGAATGAATTCTGCGCGCTCAGCTTCTGTACGGTTACGACGATGATGCCCCCAATGCTGTACCCTTAAAAAAGTGGCTGAGGTACCAAATAAAGTAGAAGCAAGACATCCGATTAAATAATTCAATTTTTTATTTTGGTGGGCATTTCGATGACAAAATTCATGTAACATTGTAAAAACCCCTTGCATTAGCATACAAAATAAAAATACAGCTAGTCCTCGCACCGCAATAGATAACGAATGATGATTGATAATATTTAATAGTAAAACCCAGGCAATTATTTGTAGCGATATCACGACTAAATTCATGGTGCTATAACGCCCTAAAGAATCGTATTGTGGCTCGACAGAACTAATATCATCGATACCTTCTACCTTGTAAGTTACTCTCATTTTATTTATTTACACTCCATATATGTTGTATTAATGTTTTTCCAGGGCGTTGTTCTGCGTTAGAAAACCTCTTTGGTAGTTCGTCCCAACTGATATTGCTAAAACGATGGTGTTCTTTATGGTAATTAATATTGTAAGGCCAGATAAAAAATGAGCCTAACCAACTTGGTGCCCATGAGCAGCTACCTGAGTCTGTATCACTTTTTCTTTGTGTGTGTTCTGCAAAGCTACGAATCTTCTGTAAAAATTGAGTGACAGTTAAATAAGGAAGAAACCATAAGAGTAAGACTTTGATTACCACCGTAGGCCAATAGTGAGAACATATGCCAATTATTAGGAAAAGGAACATAAATTGGCAATAAAGCTCATTATAATATTTAGTAGCCAGTAGCTTAATACCGTTATTATTGGATAGTCGATCTTTGATGAAAAGCCACAGCATCTTGAGAGAATTCCAAAGCAATAAATCACCTAACATTTGTTTAAGCAATAAGCATGTGTTTAACGCTTGATAGTTCCATGGCTGGTTTCGATATAAGTAACGCTTTTCCGGATCGTTTTCGGTTCCCAAATGCCTATGATGACTAAAATGTAAAGAGCGATATCCGTGAACAGGCATAAAAAAAGGTACACCAGCAAAGCAGTTAATAATAAAGTCATTTAACCGCTTATTGGAGGAAATCAAGTAATGCACTGCGTCATGGTAAAGTGCTAGTAGCGCATGTTGTCGAGAAGCTATAAAGACGATTCCCAACGTGATGGTAACAGGGTGCCAATATCCTATTATTAGAATCATAGCAAATGCAATCAGTGAGATTTCAGTCACTAATGCCCAAAGTGTACGAACATTTAACGATTTTTTTTGGTTTTTTGCGTATAAGTAATACATTCCTGTCAATACAACAATGGTAGCAAATAGAACCCCTGCAACCACGTCCAGAAAAAAATGTTGCTTGGTAAACAAAGTTGACGAAGCCAGTAAACAAAACCAAATGAAGTAAACAACAGACACCTTACGCCAAAACAAAGTGACTTCTGGTGCCCTTTTTTGACAGGCCATCATAAACGATCCGAGGGCGATTGATAATGGAAGTGCCACGTGACCTGAAGGAAAAGCACACAAAATAGTGTCTTTAGATTGTAGATATGCTAAAAAAGAATTCTCGGGAGCCAAAATTCTTTCAAACAATCGGGTTGGAAAGATAGTGTAGATCAGAACATTGATTAGGCCACAAGCCAGAGTAATATAAAATACTGTAGAAAAACCAGGTTTGTTTCTGGCAACAAGAATTAAAACAGGAAGCAAGAAAAAATAACTAATGTAAATATAAACTGACTGAGGAATCATGGGGATATACTTGTCAAAAATTATTTCATTAATCACAAAAGGCTCATATATCGGATGAGCCGATGCCAGAGAATAAAGAGCGCTAGTTATCAGTGTATAAATAAGAAAATGAATGACGTATTTCATAGCGTCGCAACCTCTATATAAGGAACACGATCATCAAGGTCTTCATGGTTATCATAATCGACTAAAAAAAGGCGGCCTGCATAGGGAATACCTGGAAACTCAGCAAGAAGTGGTGCACGTTCATCACGCTCATGTATTCCTGTTACTAAATGCGTGAACCCTTGTCTTTTTGCGCTTTGCAAACAGGCGCGTATCAAAATTCGGTGATCATCAATGTTATCAGAGGCCACAAAAGCCATGTAAGCGGTCTTGATATGTTGTCTCGCCTTTGGAAGGCCATAGGACAAAAAATGATTAAGTACTGGTCTTAACCACCGATAGTAGCCCCCATAATGAATCGGAACTGTCTGTCGAAAAGTGCTTTGATCCCATATTGCAGCGACAGCTTTTATTTTAGCTTCTTGTCTTAGAATAAGAAAATTTTCCACTTTAAAATTTGGAAATTTTCCAGATGTAAAATCGGACACCGAGTAATAGGGCGCTAATTGCTGTTTATTTTCATTCAGTTTCGCACAAATCTCCGGTAATCTTTTCAAAGAACCAGGCTCCAACTCAGGGCAGCATTTCAATTTCCTCATGGTAAACAATAATGGGGTCAAGACTCTGCCATAATCACGGAATCTAGGAAATCCTTTGTAATTTGATGCAAGAGATGTGAGAGCCCGATCATTATCGTCACCAATGACGGCAGAATAATAGGGTATTGGATTTTCTTGGTGGAGTTTTTTTAAAAAACGATTGGCTTGCAACAAAGCGAAACCATTTCGTGATGACTTGGCAATTCGAAAATCAGCTAGGTATCCTGTTTCTTGTACCTTACCATTTACCTGGCTTAAACGAGTTGCTCGGATACCTGATACTTTGATTTTTCCATCTGTCTTGCCAACAAAGGTTTGCACTTTGTCACCTTGAGTTTTACCAATATTAAAGTAATTTGGCTCTCGCGCAAAAACCAGATCTACCCCCCCTTCCATGGGCGTTTGCCAAAGATGTTCTCTAAGCAAAGCTTCTTCATTAGGTAATGCTAAATCAAATTTCATGAAATATTCTCTCTGCTAAATCAATTGAATGTAATAAGGCTCGAGGCTTAACATCCCCTGGTCGTTGTCCAGCCGCCACACAAGCTGAATAATAGCGAACTGCCAAATCCGGGCAGTAACGAGATTGAACTGGGGCAAGTTGTCCCAACTGACGGCAATAGTTGTAATGAAAGGATTCTCGCAAAGCCTCGTCAATTTTACTTGCTAATTCCGAGTCATGAACACATTGATGATAAAGATAATAACATGGTGTTTCCCCCCATTGAGGTACCAATAGAAAAAACGAATCATCCGGAAGATACTTATCAAAAACACGTTGCACAAAGCTTTCAGACAATTTTTCCCCACACAGATCACTAACTGTGTCACCTCGCCCTACAAATTTAATGCAAAGAGGAGCGGTCACTTCAATTACATCACCCAAGGCATAACGTACAAGGCCGTTCCCACTTGTTAATAAAACTTTGTATTGGTTTCCAACGGTTAATTCATCCACTAGATAGCATCGATCATTATCATCTACAAATTCCAGGAAATGTGAAGTTAAGGCAATTACAGGGTCGGGTTGTTCAAACAGAGGAATGCTAATGACTCCCTCTGTGGCCATTAAGCCCTTAAACTGTATTTCTATCCCGGGAAACAGTGTTTTTAATTCCGGAATAAAGCGTTTCGCAGCTGCATCACCCCAGCAACTGATAATTTTTAAATCTGGCCAGAAATCCTGAGGGCTCATCCCTTCAGGTAAATACTGTATTAATGAAATCAGAAAAGAAGGACTCCATACTGAAATAAATCTTAAATCCCTACATGCGGTGAGTTGTTGGATGCTATTTTTTTGCCAATCCGCCAAGGAGGAGTTTGTCACAACTGCGGATGACATCGCTAGATTAGGCCCAATCAAACGCTGAGAAAATTTTCCTAAGTACTCACTATCATCAGTGATACCTATGGGTATATTGCCTTCCGTGAATTGGTTTGTTCTAAGCATCGGGCTAATCGACCAATATTGAGATCCTTTCATTAACTCAGGTCTATTCATAAAAAGATCATACATCCACGTAGAAATCGATTTCCTGAATTCACTGAGAAATTTCTGATTGTAAGGAATATATTTTACAGGTCCAGAAGAGCCTGAGCTTGTTTCAAAAAACAGTGTTTTATCAGTGCTCAGCACGTTACTCTGGCCTTTTTTTATTGCCTCAATGTTTTTTTCAAAGTCCTCATAATAACGTTTAGGTAAGCGCTCGCGAAACTCTGTTATACTTTTGATAGATGCATATCCATATTTTTTACCAAACTGGGTATGCTGGTTACGCTGCAAAAAATCCATCAAAATTTTTTCTTGGGTTTCACGAGGCTCTAGCATTGCTCGTTTAAATTGCTTAGCGGCAAGAGCATTAATACGTGTCCACAAGTAATGGCGTAAAAATTTCTTATGCATTGGAAACATCACACTGGTTTTTTGAAAAATAGGTTTGATTGACCTTTTGTAAGGCCGAATGGGCAGCTCCTAAGTTATTTTCAAATGAAAACTCCGTGAGACAAACTAACTCGTCACCTAAAAGATATCTAGGGTTTTTTTCGAGGAAAAAAGCAACATGAGGGTTTTTTAGTTTTCTTTCTGGAGGTTGAGCAATTGATTCTTGCAAGCACTCACGGGGCACAAGAGGACGAACTAACCCATTAGAGTATTCATCAGGAAATTTAATATGTCCCAGTGTATCGATAAGTTGAGCCTCAAAAGGAGGAGTTGTTTTATCATATCGAGGATAAAACTCTTTATAAAAAAAAGGCAAAAACAAATAAGTGCGATAGCCACTGGAAATTAGATACCAATACAAGGGCACATCCGATTCTGATAATTTCAAATAAGCCATAAAATGGCACCAGGTTTTAGAGAGAACCCCCGAGCCCCAAAAATCTTTTTCAATGATGGTATTGCCACTGAATACAGCACGAATAGGCTTCCCTTGAAACACCAAATCATACAACATCATGGTTGTAAAGCCCTGAATTTTTCCGTCGTGATCTTTCATTAACAAGACCCATTGTTTTTCATTTAGATCCTTATCAAAAGTTTCTCTATCTGTTTTAGAGTAGTATTTTATGAAAATCTCATATAACCGTTGTCGAGTGTTGAGCTCGCACTGTTCCACCAACTCAACAGAACCTTGTAATTTTTCTTCTTCTATGTTTATTTCAGATATCATAAATTTAACTCTCTTTCGTATACACTAATGGTTTTGTTATCATCAATTATTCCATCAGCGGCATTCTTTCTTAGGGATATAATATGCCGACCTAATAAATCAGCATTTGTGTGTAAAAATTGTGGGCCGAAGCGTTCTGTTTGTTGCCCTATTTTTTTCAAGAGCCGTACATCCTGGATAATAACGTGTCGACAATATGCGCGAAGAATGAATTTACATAGCATTTTTGGCAATGGTAAATTCCAGGTAATATGAGTTGTCACGTTCACTATGCCATTTTCTTGTCTGGTACACTGAGAAGTAATTAGAAAAGCTCGGTTATTTGAGAAGGTATAGTCCACCCGTGAAATGGACGGCAAATAAAATGCGTCTGTATGTCGCATTTGAGTGCCTTTAGGAAATAACAATCGAGGACCAATTCCTGTTAGTATCGGTTCATTTAAAAACTCAGCTTTCACTGAATGTGAATTTTTTGTAATCCGCACCTTTACTTTAGTAAGAGCACCCTTCCTGAATAAACCAGGATGAACATATACGGTATGTGGCACATCTAAAAAATTTTCTAAACAGGCAACAACGGAAGCTTCAAATTGGGTATGCATAAAGAAATGCCCCCATCCTTTTTTACCATAAAATGGAAAAGAAAAAGGCTTTGTTTTAGGGGTTGAATTACCAATATACACCCAAATATGTTCTTCTTGCTCGATAATAGGAAAACTGTCTATAGATAATTTTCTGGATTTAAGAAGATCATTGTCACATAAAGCCGGCTGAGAAACGACCTCTCCTTTACCATTATATCGCCACCCATGATAAGGACATTCAAGTGCTCCTTGTTTTACACAACCATTTGACAGCCTCATTCCTCGATGTAAACAGTGATCAACCAATGCCTGTACTTGGCCAGTATCATCTCGAAATAGGACTAAGGTTTTTCCTTCAACGACACGACGGATGGGGGCTTTTTGGATTTCCTTTGAGATCGCGGCAATATACCAGCCATCAAGAAAAGCGTCCACTTACATGTTCTCCAGTAGGCAAGAACCCCTCATAAATCGTCATGTGAAAAGTCATTTTAACGATTTAATTTAGAGCACTCTTTTAAAAATTAATGCATATTTACATGAAAATCAAAAAAAAAAACATTTTTTTTCAAAAACTTAACAATGCAGCTATATTCCTGTGTAATAATGTTTCAAACTCATTAGGATTATTTCAAACATTCCCCATTCTTCCATAAGTATAGTGTTTTGATTTTTAAATTATCGATTTGAATGCATGGTCGATAGCCTCGCCTCAGAAAGGGAATGAAATTGGCCAATAATTTTTCTGATGAATGATTTTAAGCTAGCCCAGAATTTTTCTATAGGATTAAAATCAGGAGAATAGGGAGGAAGAAAAAGGAGACTGCACTGAGCATTATGAATCGGGTTTTTAGTTTTTTCAGATTTATAAAAAGAGCATTAGTTCGTTCTACTGGTGATAATACTCCCACTATCGCTTTTCTGAGTCTCCATCTCTGGATTGATGAGCGACTTACTCCGAATAACTTACACGCTGTTTTTATTAATCCGCCTTCTTCTATATATGCTAATACCCACTCTCTTATTTCTGTTGTATGACTCATTTTAAAAAGTATGTATCCTAACACAACTTATAAGTCAATTTTAAATCAAAATACTATAAATAAATTTTAATAATTATTTGACAAGATCAAATGCAAATTGTTAATATATCGAAAATTAATAATTTATTACTCACTCTGTTTCAATATGAACCACCGACTGCAACATCAATTATGTTTAAGTAGCGCAGCCAAGTTGTTGCATGCAGTCTATTCTATCGTTTCTACTGTCGTGGTGGTGGTCGTGGTCTTTCTCTCCTCGCCCTAGAGTCGCGTGTTTTGATTATTAAGCCTCTCTAGGGAAGGCTAAATAATCATGTGAAATAAACGCTAACTACCCTAAGGAGAGTCACTATGGGAACAATCCCCCCTGATATAGACAAAGCACAAAACAAAATCACATGTCGCGCTGTTCTAATTGTAAGTTTATGTTCTGCATTTTTATTTTATAAATACATCCTCCAGAATTTTCCAAGCGTCATGCCCCAACAACTTATGGAAATTTTTCATTTACAAGGATTAGGACTTGGTGTTTTATCAGGAGTGTATTTTTGGACGTATCTTATCGTACCTTTATTTGTAGGGATTATTCTTGATCAATACGGTACCCGATGGATTACAACAGGAGCGATTTTTTGCTGCGCTCTGGGCATTTTTATCTTTTCCCAAGCACAGGAGTTAAATACTGCTATATGGGGACGTGCTTTAACTGGGGTTGGCGTTTCTTTTGCATCCATTGCATATTTCAAATTAGCCGCTGTATGGTTTTCCAAAAAATATTATGCCTTACTTACTTCCTTGCTCGTTGCATCAGGAATGATTGGTGCTGTTTGTGGGCAGATGCCACTCGCTTGGCTTGTGAATCAGATAGGATGGAGAGCAAGTTTGGTGGATGTTGCTTGGTTGGGAATTATTCTGGCTTTCCTCTTTTTATTTATTGTTAAAGATCAACCTTCTGGTACTATTAAACCCATAGAGAATGAAGTCAAACAGACATCAAAAAACCAACATTTATGGCAAGATATTTTATTAATTATAAAAAACAAACAAAATTGGCTATTAACCGGTTATAGTGGTTTAGCATTCTCTCCAATAGTAATTTTTTGTGGATTATGGGGAAATCCTTTTTTACAAAAAGCATATCAGTTAGATAAGTTAGTTGCCCCTTCACTTATTTCCCTGGTATTTGTAGGTTTAGCAATTGCATGTCCTTTATTTGCTCTATTTGTCCATCGTATTAAAAATCGCTGTGCATTTATGTTTTACAGCACTCTTGTTTCTGCCTTATCCATTAGTTTAGTTATCTATGCCCATCCGATGCCCCTTTGGTTGCTTAGCACTTTGCTTTTTCTTTTCGGATTTAGCTTAGGTGCTTTTCCAATAGTATTTGTCATTGGAAAAGAATCAAATCCTCTCTATCTGGCAGGTACAGCCACTTCATTGATTAATGCAAGTGATGCATTGTTAGATGCCATCTCTGAACCTGCTATAGGAAAATTGCTCGATATCTTTAGCAGCAATTCAGGTACTACGCACGACTTTTCACTATTTAGCTACCATATTGCTTTAGCTATTCTACCTCTGTATCAAATTATTGGTGCTTTTTTAATGAGGTGGGTTAAAGATGAGCATCGAGCGGCTCATTAAAAAATATATCATTAAGTCTCAATGAGACTTAATGAGTTTAAATAAAAGTCATACCACTCGGGTAATGCCACCAAATTAATATCATGAGTCATCAGCTAGTTATAAGTCTCTTAGATTATCTGCTCACTCTCAACATACACCAATGCAGACATGCCTGAAGCCAATTTTACTTCAATCTGCTCTCGGCACTGAAGAACAGTGTCGTATTTTTTTACCAATCGTATGTAGCCTCAGTAAAACTCTATTGGTTTATGATGCGAGTATTCGGCTCGCCAGAAACGGTTCAGCCGAGGAAAACTGACTTAATCATTAATTAATTTTGCATTGGTTGGACTTAGCCATAATTTCCGGATAACTTTTAAGTTATGCCTCAGTGAAGTTTTAACGCATCATGTGTTTTGATTCATAATAATATTCATAACTATACTTACTGGTACAGATTTAGAAATCCTTAATTTAGATATAGTTCTACTTTGATAAACATTGAGCTTTAAAGTCTTTATTAAGTCCCGTTATATTACTCTTCATGAAAAAATAATGAGCAATTGATTTTTAAATAATAATACCTGTTAGTTTTTGACAGTTACATTTAATATTCATTTAGATTAAAATATGTACAAATAGAGGATATTGAATCCACTTTTTAGTTCTGCTGTACTGGTTTTACTTTTAGCGAACCGCTATGCGACCAGTAAAAAGGCTAATTGGGCCACCTCACATAATCCAACCTTAGAGAAAGAAACTATGCCAACCTTACCCATGCTGGATATTCTACAAGAGCTCCAAACCCTCCAGGGATTAAAACAAAAATCCCTTGTCTATAGCGGCAAAGCTAACGATCTCATCGAGCGCATTCACCATGAGTATGGTAATGAAGCTGCCTCTTTCATGAAGGCCACGTTACAGCAATGGGGATTAGGTGACTTTATAGAGGCAACGGCACTGCCTGAACCCACTCTTCCCCCAAATGATAAGGGATTTATTCATCATGACTGTTATCAAAAAGTACTTCCTTTATGTCAATTAGCCCTTATCGTAGAACAAAATGGGGTGGCTGAAGACCACGCCCTTAAATTAGCCACGATTTTTAAGGATGAAAAAGCGGTATTGAATTATTTGCTCCAATTTAAAGACCAAAATGCCTACAACTACCTGGTTCATGATGCGTGCTTATTTGAGCTGCCTAAAGCCGATACATGTGCATTTGCGCAATGGCTAAAATTGGCCAACCTCTACCTTGCCAACCCCCGTTTTCGTGCCCTCTTGCCACATGCAGAAGCTATTGAAGCCCTGGGAAAAATGGGTAAAAACGCAGCGAAGCAAGAAGGCCAAAAGTTCGATGCACAAATAAGGGATAAAATTCAAGACGTCAAAAAGGAACTCGCTACGGTATCAAGACAATACAAGAACCTTAAGAAAAAGCCCTTGACCAACCCCGCAGCACGAATGGCGCGCGAGGAACAGTTGAAAGTATTTAGTCAACGCCTATTTGAGCTGCAAACACAACTCGTCTTGCTTTGCCAAGGACGATTACCTTTAGCACATGCTGACATGATTGTTTTGGAAGCCTTTTATGCCAAGTACCAACAAGAAAGCAGCGCGGCTCAAAACATTTTAATTCAAAATGGCATCAGCCCCCAAAGTAGGGAGCAATTTTATACACTCAAGCGTGATAATGCAGAGAAGACGATTCCTGATGTGATTATTGATGGGAAAGACATTGGCTATCCTGGGATTTATATTAAAAAACTGGATACGACCAGCGATAAAGGAGCAGCACTTGCGGCCTGTCTTGGCAAAATAACGAATTGCTGCCAGTATCTTGGCGGTGTGGGCAGTGAGTGTGTGATTC
>NZ_LNYU01000078.1:77444-82070 GCF_001468135.1 Legionella santicrucis
TAAAAGGTTAAACCCCTGGGCAATGACGGTTCATTAAATTCAGGCCGCGGGTTAAATGAGCGGTCGGGTCTGCAATACTCACTCGCTACGTGCGCCGGCAAGTCGCGTTGAACAATTCCCACCTTCAGCCAGGCTCGGTCTCTTTCATTCCAATTTCGCCTGGCAAATTCATCGACATAATCTTTGAGTGCGTCAATAAGAGGCTTAAACTCAAAATGGCTGGTGTTTTTAACCTCTCCATTCTGGGTGTAGCACAGCCCATTGTTCTCCATTACTTCACAGCGCTCGAGCATTTCTTTTTTGGTTTCGTCATCCATCTGTTGTATGAGCATACGGCACATATGCGTGTCTTTTGCCCAATAAGCATACTCGAAGGCGGTACAGTGAAAGGTTCGTCCTGAGTAATCAGTAAACGATTCAGATTGCAATAAGAAGTGCGCATCGGGATTTGCTTTGAGTAGTGCTTCTGCCTCATCCTGCTCGCCTCTTGCAACATGAAGCAGAAACTTGGGCACTTGCATGCGCTTGATTTGGGGGGAGGCTAGGATTTCGTTTTTTTCGGCTTCTGGTAATTTTTTTAACACAGCCTCCAATTGGTCTTCGTCTTTAATGTTTGCAAGCAGCTCGTCAACGCTGAGTGTCACCATTTCATGAACCCATTTGTTGGTCGACTTGATAGCCTCTTTTTTTAGTGCCTTAAAATCCGCGCGAATCGTTCCAAAATAATCAGGCACCAGACCCGGAAAGCCTGCTTTTACAAATTCAGCAAAATTTAAGCAAATAGAGCCTTGATGGTTGATAAACGGCTCTGGTTTGCTGTCATCCAACAGCGCAAATTCATCAAAATGCGGTGACTCTTTTATTTGTGCATAATTTTGGGTGAATCTCTTCTTAATATCGGCCCAATCCGCGGGTGCCAGTTCTCTGCTGAGACCAAAAGACGGGCTGTTTTTATTCACGAAATCCAATAAGGCATCTTCTATGCTGTCGCCTTTGGTGATAGACAGCACAATGCCTGCAACCTCTCTGCTGAGTTCCGCGGTGTCATCAAGTATCTTGCCAAAATTAACCGTACTTAGTTGATTGGCATAGCAATAAATATTGACATGGGCTAAAAAAAATTGTGTGATAATCGAGAGCTCTTCTGCGTTTTTTCTCAGGTAAAATGGTGAGTCAGGCAAGTTATTAAACAGCTCCTTGGCACAAACCTCTAAGAGCATACCAATATACTCGTGGGCTGTTGAAGGATTTTCCACATCACTGCCGATATACTCATCCAGCAACACTTTTGTTACCTCTGCATTGTTCTTTGTATGGTAAAAATCGACATCAACCTTGAATTGATTGAAAGTTTGTTCTTTTAACAGGCGCTGCAAGGCTTCAACGTCATTCCCTTGTGCCTCAGGTAATTCGAGTAGACTGTTAATGAACCTTGTTTTAGCATTCAGAAGTTCTGTAACACCTTGATAAGCCTCTGACAGCGTGTTATAGAATGCCCCCGTGTCATCACGCCTCACACTAAATACCGGGTTTACAAAACGTAGGAAGCCGTCCATTTCTTTCGGCCTTAACACCATACTGTGGAAATTAACGTCTTCTTCCTTCATTATCGCTTGCAGCAATGCTGGATATTCGGGAAAAGCTAAACTTAACGTATCCAGGACGGGCGTGTTTAAAACCGTGTCGATGGTCGCAATATACTGCTGGATTTGCGAAAGACGTTCTTGTTTTTGGGTTTTTAACTCAGACTCTTCGGCAATCAGGCTAATATCCAATTCCAGAGCTTTTTTATAAGCACTCAATTCATCCTGTATTGCTCGTTGATGCACAGCACGGCTTTTACCAAAAAACTCTTGTAAAGATGAAACCGATTTACACGTATTGTCCAAACCAATTTGAATGCCGCTAACGACCGGCATCAGTACGTGTACCGTGTTGGTTTTGCGGTTAATATAGAGGTAGCGCGGGCTGGTTGGCTCTGTTAATGGGAATTTCATCACTCACTCTTTTTTTATTCAATATTTGCGCGAATTATGGATTAAAAAATAGGCAACGTGAAGTTATTTTGGATTTAAATCTGCAAACTTATTCGGTTCTGATTCTTCTTAATCCCTTTGGTGACGTTCATCAATGCTCTCATTCATTTGAGCGAACGGTGAGGATAATACTGATGAACAACTGAAAAATACAGAAAAGTACATAGCAAATGAAAGGCAAATGCTCAAAGAAAAGCTTGATAAGCTTGAAAACACGTTGCTATCCCTTGATTATGTAGGTGCTGCCTCCGAAGTAGGGAGACGTCAACAAATTTTAGATAATACTAAAAAAAGAATGACCGAGTTAAAACAAACGATAAGAGATTTAACCATTGAACTTCACACTAGTGGGTACCGGGGGCTAGCAGAAGAAAAAGAACAAGCCGAACAGGAGCTAAAAGAATTATGCAATGAAGTCCAACGTCTGGAAATGCACGTTGGCTCTTTAAACTTATTGTGTCAACTGATTAGAGAAAACATTCAATCTGCAAAGGAGTTGCTTATCAAACCCTTAACTGAAGCAATGCCCCCCTATTTGAAAATTTTATTCCCTGACTCTGAACCTATTATCGATGAAGAGTTTTGTCTTCAACATATTTTAAGAAATGGTATTCGAGAGCCATTCGAAAATTTAAGTATTGGTACCAGAGAGCAACTCGCAATTTTATTACGACTGGCATATGCCAATTTATTGGCCGAAAAAGGAGCTTCTGTTCCAGTAATTCTCGATGATGCCCTAGTTAATTCCAGAAATCAATGTGCCCATGCCTGGAGATTTTGTTATCTTTCCTTCGCGATTATCTGTTAAGCACATCAAATATGAAGGAGAGACCTCCAAGACATCAGCCAACAATTTAATTTCAGTAGGTCTACGATCTCCTCTTTCATAGTTATTAATCCGTGAGGTTTTTAATTCACCAGTTAACTCGGCCAGTGCCTTCCTAGTCAACCCTTTGGCTTTACGTTCATCCATAATTCTTTGGCCAATCTTTTCTTTGAATTAAACGGATTACATGAAACCTATCAGCCACTATCATCGCATTGGGAAAGTACTTCTTTACCAAGGAACGGTACGTACTACTTAAGTCCATACAAATCACTTTGACACGTTCTTTTCCAGGTAATTGCTGTAGATACTCTTTTAACTTTTGCTCTCGACGACCACGAACCACATCAAATACCTTATGTTTTCTTAGGTCACAAAACGTTGTAGCGAAACCTTCTTTCTTACTAAAGAAATGTTCATCAATACCAAGAACTAGCGGGCATGGGCGATGAGTAATTCTCGATTTTGTTCCTCATAATGCCGTTACTACCAGCGCTCTATGGTCGCTTTCCCTTTCTTATAACGTTCTGATAGGTCTTTTTGTGATACTCCTCGACTATGCTCGTGAAATACTGTTAACTGAGCTCACCATGTAGCTCGTTGATGTTTATTAATACCTGGAAATTGTTGATTCCCATAACGACCACATTCATGACAATATAACTTATAGGCTTTAAACCTTAATATACTTCGTCTATGACCTATCAACTCATGATCTACTTCTCGCATATAAGATGATTTCTTGCGTACCTTCTTACTTTGACAATGACCACAACGCGCTAATCGATTATAAAAAACCTCTAATAATAACGGTTGATAACCGCTCACTTTTACTATAGAAAATCCAGGTAAATTTAGGATAAGATTCTTCCTAGGCACTTTAATTTCCTTTTTGATCGCAAAATCAAGGATTTAGTCTAGACTATTTTGATTAAAGTGCCACCTTATTTGGTGTAGAGCCTGTGAAATCCAGCATCGGCTTCAATATCGGCTAACCTAATTTCCTGTCCAGCATTCGTTTTCTGCCCAGCTCTGGCCATCAAAGACATTAAAGGTTCTTCCCCAGCGGAGAGAAAGAATAAGGACCATCGAGACGATTGTTTCACTGTTCCATGGCGCGAAGCTCATGTTTTTCCTTGACCATTGGCCAACAAGTAAGCGGCCTCACCTGCTTCTTTAGGCTCCATCTGACTTAACTCATCAAGAATCAGTAAACCATCGTTATGTAAAGCTGTGAGCCCTTCAAGCCCATTAGTCGTACTGCGCCATAATCGGCAATAGACATGTGGATTGCCCCAAACCGAAGCTGCTACTTTTAACGCAGTACTTTTACCGCTTGAAGAATCACCTCGGAAATGAAACCCACCTAAATCTTCACCAACAATCTTTACCAAAGCAGGAGCAAAAGCAGCAGAGATGGCAAAAATTAATCGCGAGTTACCCGAAGCAAGACGTCCTATTGATGCTTGCCAATCTTCTACAGTACCTGATACAGACATGGCTGATTCAACCGTATGACTGTTTTGAAAAACAATTTTCTCAGATGAATGACCAATGGTTTGTGACGCAATAACAAAGAGGTTTTCATGCCAACCCAGTTTATCGACACAACGTGCTCGGTCTTCTACAGGAAAGACCTGCAAATAGGTAGTCAGCAAATATGGCTTGGAATTTAACAAGCGTGTCGCTACCTCGTTAAAAATTCTGGGACATCCAAGTCCCCAGAATTCACTCGCCAACGCGACAGGTTAAAGGCCGCGAGCG
>NZ_LNYU01000078.1:82259-84408 GCF_001468135.1 Legionella santicrucis
GGACTATGCGCCTCGGCTTTCAGCCTTCCTTGGCGCACAGCGAAGGGTGTCAAGCGCTTTCAAGGCCTGTGAGCTCATTGTTATTCAATGATATTCATGGTTACTAAAAAATTTTTACTGTCAGAGTTTGTCCCATTTGTCCCAATTAAACATTATGTATTGAGACACCTAAAACCCAGTATTTATACTGTTGCCCCACTTGCTCCACCTGTCCCACTTATTATTTAATAGTACTACAAATATTTGCAGTAGCATTGATACATCGTATATACTAAATAGATACATTGTTGATACAATTGGTGGACTTTATGAAAATACATGCAAAAATTCAAAAGTGGGGTAATGGTTTAGCATTACGTATAGGTGGTTCAATACGAGAAATCCCTCAATTTAAAGAAGGATCAGAAGTAGATATAGAAGTTACTGAAGATGGCTTTACAGTGACAAAATCCAAGAGAAAAAATCGATTTCCCTTTAAGGAAGCAGATCTTTTAAAAGGATTATCGCCTGAAAAAGCTCATGCCGACTTACTGGCTTCGCCTTTATCAAATGAGGTTGAAAAGTAATGGGAAAATCCTATATACCAGAACGCAATCATATTATATGGCTTGATTTTGAACCAACAAAAGGTAAAGAAATAGGAAAATATCGTCCTACTTTGGTCTTATCTTCAAAAGAGTATAATGAAGCAACAGGGTTAGTCATTTGCTGCCCTATTAGCACTAGTATTCGTAGTGGAAGTACTGAAGTTCCCGTGAATAATTTGGATCAACCATCCGTTGTTGCTGCCAGTTTAATCCAAACCTTATCTTGGAAAGATAGGAAGGCAACATTTATTATAGAAGCGGAGCATCCCATCATGGAGGAAGTACTATTTCGGATAATTCCTTTAATTGGAGCTGATCGACTTTTTGAAGAGTCTTTGTAATGGAAAGATTCTACAAAAAGGACAAACGACTAATGAAGACTGATATGGAAATTTAGGGGTAGCGTATTGGATTTTTCGGGATAACAGTCTGGATTTTTCGGAATAAATAACGATATATTTTGATAATATACATTAACTAATTCCCAATTATCAGACGATAAAAATGTTTGAAAGAAAACTAACTTCTATTGTTATTGAATTGTTTTCAATAGGTTATGTTATTTGTATAGTACGCGCTTATATCTTGACTATCGTTTGTGTCTTTTAACGATTATGTGACCAGATTTAGTTTTTATCATTTCTAAAACAGATACTTGCCTTTCACTAATTTTATTTTTTTCATCTTTTGTAACCTGTTCATTTTTGACAGTTATATTGAGCAACCCTATAGATTAAAATATGAACACACAGAAAAAAAGCGAACCATTTTTGGTTTTGTTGTACTGATTTTACTTTTAGTGAACCCTATGCGATCAGTAAAAAGCTAATTTGGCCACCTCACATGATCCAACCTTAGAGAAAGAAAATATGCCGACCTTGCCCATGCTGGATATTCTACAAGAGCTCCAAACCATCCAGGGATTACAACAAAAATCACTCGTCTTTAGTGACAAAGCCAATGAGCTCATCGAGCGTATTCACCATGATTATGGTGATGAAGGTGCCTCTTTCATGAAGGCCACATTACAGCAATGGGGATTAGGTGACTTTATAGAGGCAACGGCGTTGCCTAACGCGACCCTTCCTCCAAATGATAAGGGATTTATTCATCATGACTGTTATCAAAAAGTACTTCCTTTATGCCAATTAGCCCTTATTGTGGAGCACAATGGGGTTGCTGAAGACCATGCTTTGAAACTAGCTACGATTTTTAAGGATGAAAAAGCGGTATTAAATTATTTACTCCAATTTAAAGACCAAAATGCCTACAACTACCTGGTTCATGATGCGTGCTTATTTGAGCTACCCAAAGAAAATACTTGTGCGTTTCCACAATGGCTAAAATTGGCCAACCTCTACCTTGCCAACCCTCGTTTTCGCGCCCTCTTGCCACATGCAGAAGCTATTGAAGCCCTGGGGAAAATGGGTAAGAAAGCAACGAAGCAAGAAGACCAAAAGTTCGATGCGGCAATAAGGGATAAAATTCAAGACGTCAAAAAGGAACTGTCTCAGGTATCAAGACACTACAAGACACTTAAGAAAAAGCCCTTGACTAACCCG
>NZ_LNYU01000078.1:84418-85137 GCF_001468135.1 Legionella santicrucis
GTGTGCGTTTCCGCAATGGCTAAAACTGGCCAACCTCTATCTTGCCAACCCCCGTTTTCGTGCCCTTTTGCCGCATGCAGAAGCCATTGAGTCTCTGGGAAAAATGGGTAAGAACGCAACGAAACAAGAAGGCCAAAAGTTCGATGCACAAATAAGGGATAAAATTCAAGACGTCAAAAAGGAACTCGCTACGGTATCAAGACAATACAAGCAACTGAAGCAAAAGCCCTTGACTAACCCCGAAGCAAGAATGGCGCGCGAAGAACAGCTGAAAGTATTCAGTCAACGCTTATTTGAGCTGCAAACCCAACTCGTTTCTCTTTGCCAAGGACGATTACCTTTGGCGCATGCTGATATGATTGTTCTGGAAGCCTTTTATGCCCAGTACCAACAAGAAAGCAGTGCGGCTCAAAACATCTTAATTCAAAACGGCATCAGTCCCCAAAGTAGGGAGCAATTTTATGCACTCAAGCGTGATAATGCGGATAAGACGATTCCTGATGTGATTATTGATGGTAAAGACATTGGCTATCCTGGGATTTATATTAAAAAACTGGATACAACCAGTGATAAAGGAGCAGCACTTGCGGCCTGTCTTGGGAAAATAACGCATTGCTGCCAGTATCTTGGTGGTGTGGGCAGTGAGTGTGTGATTCATGGCATCACCTCGCCCAATGGTGGTTTTTATGTTTTATGCCAAGGTGAGGCACAAAATCCCT
>NZ_LNYU01000078.1:85147-85864 GCF_001468135.1 Legionella santicrucis
GTCTCAGGTATCAAGACACTACAAGACACTTAAGAAAAAGCCCTTGACTAACCCGGAAGAACGAATGGCGCGCGAGGAACAGCTCAAAGTACTCAGTCAACGCCTATTTGACCTGCAAACACAACTCGTTTCTCTTTGCCAAGGACGATTACCTTTAGCGAATATTGACATGATTGTTTTGGAAGCCTTTTATGCCAAGTATCAACAAGAACATAATGCAGCCCAACAAATCTTAATTCAAAACGGCATCAGCCCGCAAAATAGAGATCAATTTTATGCCCTCAAGCACGATAATGCGGAGAAGACGATTCCTGATGTGGTTATTGATGGTAAAGACATTGGCTATCCTGGGATTTATATTAAAAAACTCGATACAATCACTGATCAAGGAGCAGCACTTGCGGCCTGTCTTGGGAAAATAACGCAGTGCTGCCAGTATCTTGGCGGTGTGGGCAGTGAGTGTGTGATTCATGGCATCACCTCGCCCAATGGTGGTTTTTATGTTTTATGCCAAGGTGAGGCACAAAATCCCTCCCTAGATGATGCCATTTTAGCCCAAACTTGGGTCTGGAAAGGGCAACAAGGTGGTTTGTGTTTGGATTCAATTGAATCTGCAGTGAAAAAAGAACAAATCGCGCCGGTGGCAGATATGTTTCGGTTGCTGGGGCACACCCTGTGTCAGGAGCATCACATCCCCCAGGTGAATACAGGCGCACA
>NZ_LNYU01000078.1:86039-128415 GCF_001468135.1 Legionella santicrucis
CTTGCCGGTACGACCATGCCTTACCTTTTCTACGGCAAGGTGGCCTCTTCTCAATTGCAAGCCAGGATTGCAGAAGAGACGAAACACTTTTTTCAAGAATTATTCAGCACCCAAGAAGCACTACATAACAACGAAGCCTTGCAACAAGCCATTGCATTTGTCCTCTATACCAAGAACCATGCATTACTGCAGCTATTAGGTGAATGCGCCGTCAATCACAAAGAAGCCTTTGACGCGCTGTTAGCAACTAACCGGTATTATCTGCACCGATTAAACAAGAAAATCATCGCTTTTGATGCTCTGGAACAAGGTGCCTCTATTAATGCGATGAATAAAGAGGGACAAAGTGCCTTGCATCTTGCGACCTTAAAGGCAGATAAGAAGACCATCAGCACCCTCATTGCACGTGGCATTAATGTAAACATCCAAGATAAAGACGGCAATACTGCCTTAATCCGTGCCCTGGAAAAAGTGCTCTACAAAGATAAAAATGAGGTTGGACGCGATATTGCCAAACAATTGATTGCAGTGCAGGCGCAACTTGACATTAAAGATAAGGATGAAAATACACCACTTATCATCGCCGTTCAAAACAAAGACTTAGCCATGGTGAACTATCTGTTGGAGCACGGAGCTTGTCTTGAAACCTTTGATGCCCACATGAAAACCGCCTTATTTTGGGCGGCTGAGAAAGGATATGAGGACATATTCGATGTGCTCTTAAAACACGGTGCTAAAGTCAATGGTGTTAGTTATCCAGCAGAAAATACGCCACTGCTGGCCGCATTAAGCGAGCGTCATTTTGGTATCGCCCAAAAAATCTTGTCCCAAAAAGAAGTGACAATAAAACACAAAAACAGCTACGGCAAGACAGCGCTTCATCTGGCTGCTAACAATCCTAAAATCCTAAAGGGTATTCTCGCATTATCTCCAGAAAATCAACGTCTAGAGGCGGTGATGATTCAAGACGAATATGGCGATACAGTACTTCATCTGGCTGCTAAGAATCCTGAAAGCCTAAAGACTATTCTAGCGTTATTACCGGAAAATCAACATCTAGTGGCGGTGAAGGTTAAAAACAAATATGGCGATACAGTACTTCATGGTGCTGCTACGAATGCTGAAAGCTTAAAGACTATTCTAGCATTATATCCAGAAAATCAGCGCTTCGAGGCGGTGATGATTCAAAGCCAATATGGCAATACAGTACTTCACAGCGCAGCTGATACTCCTGAAAGCCTAAAGACTATTCTAGCATTATATCCAGAAAATCAACGCTTAGAGGCGATAATGGTTCAAAGCAAAGATGACGAGACAGTACTTCATTGGGCTGCTGATAACCCTGAAAGTCTAAAGACCATTCTAGCGTTATTGCCGGAAAATCAACGTCTAGAGGCGGTGAGGATTCAAAACCAAGATGGTTATACCATTCTTAATCTGGCTGCTGATACTCCTGAAAGCCTAAAGACTATTCTCGAATTATATCCAGAAAATCAACGCTTAGAGGCGGTGAGGATTCAAAACAAATATGGTTATACGGTACTTGATCGTGCTGCTGATAACCCTGCAAGCCTAAAGGCTATTCTAGCGTTATTGTCGGAAAATCGACGTCTAGGAGCTATGATGATTCAAAATAAAGACGGTTATACTATTCTTCATCTGGCTGCTTATAATCCAGAAAACTTAAAGGCTACTCTAGCATTATTGCCAGAAAATCAACGTCTAAAGGCGGTGATGGTTAAAAACAAATATGGTAATACGGTATTGGATCTAGTGGCTGCTGATAACCCTGAAAGCTTAAAGACCATTCGAGCGTTATTGCCTACAAAAATTGACTATAGTAGTATTTTCAGAATCCCAAAAAACAGGCATTCATTTTTCTCGATTGCCAAAGAAAACAAGAGTGACAAAGATATGCCGCATAACCGCGCTTCTATGTTAAGACCTCCACACTGAGGATCTCTTTGAGATCACATTTCACACAGGGAAGTTTTTTATTTTCCTAGCATACATAAGGTTGTGCCTCATGATGGTTTTGAATAAATTTTAAGCAATGCACAATTTTTAACGATTATGTGACCAGATTTAGTTTTTATCACTTTTGAAGCAGATACATCACTTTCATTCATTGTGTTTTTTCAGCGGTTGTAACCTGTTCATTTTCGACAGTTATATTGAGCAATTATTTAGATTAAAGTATGCGCGCATTGAAGTTAGGTAAGCCATTTTTTTTGTTGTACTGGTTTTACTTTTAGTGAATCTCTATGCAGTTAGTAAAAAAAGCTGATTTGTCCCCCTCACATAATCCAACCTTAGAGAAAGAAGATATGCCAACTTTGCCTATGCTGAATATTCTACAAGAGCTACAAGTCCTCCAGGGATTAAAACAAAAATCACTTGCCTTTAGCGTCAAAGCCAATGAGCTCATCGAGCGCATTCATAATGATTATGGTGATGAAGGGGCCTCTTTCATGAAGGCCACGTTACAGCAATGGGGATTGGATGACTTTATATCAGAAAATAATAAGAAACTTTCTCATCCTGACTGTTATCAAAAAGTACTTCCTTTATGTCAATTAGCCCTTATTGTGGAGCACAATGGGGTGGCTGAAGATCATGCCCTTAAATTAGCCGCTATTTTTAAGGATGAAAAAGCAGTATTGCATTATTTACTCCAATTTAAAGCCCAAAATGCCTACAACTACCTAGTTCATGATGCGTGCTTATTTGAACTGCCCAAAGCCGATACGTGTGCATTTCCGCAATGGCTAAAACTGGCCAACCTTTACCTTGCCAACCCCCGTTTTCGCGCTCTTTTGCCGCATGCAGAAGCCATTGAGGCGATGGGGAAAATGGGTAAGAAAGCAACGAAACAAAAAGGCCAAAAGTTCGATGCACAAATAAGAGATAAAATTCAAGACGTCAAAAAGGAACTCTTTACGGCATCAAGGCAATATAAGCAACTTAAGAAAAAGCCCTTGACCAACCCCGAAGAACGAATGGTGCGCGAGGAACAGCTGAAAGTACTCAGTCAACGCCTATTTGAGCTGCAAACACAGCTCGTTTCTCTTTGCCAAGGACGATTACCTTTGGCAAATATTGACATGATTGTTCTGGAAGCCTTTTATGCCAAGTACCAACATGAAAGCAGTGCGGCCCAAAACATCTTAATTAAAAACGGCATCAGTCCCCAAAGTAGAGAGCAATTTTATGCACTCAAGCGTGATAATGCAGAGAAGACGATTCCTGATGTGATTATTGATGGGAACGACATTGGCTATCCAGGGATTTATATTAAAAAACTGGATACGACCACTGATCAAGGAGCAGCACTTGCGGCCTGTCTTGGGAGAATAACACAGTGTTGCCAGTATCTTGGTGGTGTGGGCAGTGAGTGTGTGATTCATGGCATCACCTCCCCCAATGGTGGTTTTTATGTTTTATGCCAAGGTGAGGCACAAAATCCCTCCCTGGATGATGTTATTTTGGCACAATCTTGGGTCTGGAAAGGGCAACAGGATGGGTTGTGTTTGGATTCAATTGAGTCTGCAGTGAAAAAAGAAAAAATCGCGCAGGTGGCGGATATGTTTCGGTTACTGGGGCACACCTTGTGTCAGGAGCATCACATCGCCCAGGTGAATACAGGTGCGCAAAGTGGGATCTCGCGTCAAGTGGCCCTCAGAGATTATCCTGCGCACAAAGAACACTTGCAAAATTATGCAGGGTACTGCGATTCTAAATCACAGCTTCCCCTCGCCAGTGCGACCATGCCTTACCTTTTCTACGGCAAGATGGCCTCTTCTCAATTGCAAGCCAAGATTGCAGAAGAGACGAAACGCTTTTTTCAAGAATTATTTAGCACCCAAGAGGCACTGTACCACAATGAAGTGTTGCAACAAGCCATTGCTTTTGTCCTCTCTACCAAGAACCATGAGTTACTGCAGTTATTAGCGCAGTATGCTTCTAATCACCAAGAAACCTTTGACACACTGCTCGCGACTAATCGGTATTATCTGAAGCAATTAGACCAAGGAATCATCGCATTTGACGCTCTGGAACAAGGTGCTGCGATTAATGCGAGGAACAAAGAGGGGAAAAGTGCTCTACATCTTGCTATCTTAGACGCCGATAAGGAGAGCATCAGTACCCTCATTGCACGGGGCATTAATGTCAATATCCAAGATAAAGACGGCAATACCGCCTTAATCCATGCTCTGAAAACCGTGCTCTACAAAAATAAAAACGAAGTTGGACGCGACATTGCCAAACAATTGATTGCAGCGCAGGCGCAAGTAGATATCAAAAATAATAATGAAAATACACCCCTTATCATCGCGGTTAAAAACAGGGACTTAGCCATGGTGAACTATCTGTTGGAACACGGAGCTTGTCTTGAAACCTTTGATGCCCACATGAAAACTGCCTTATTTTGGGCGGCTGAGAAAGGAGACGAGGACATATTCGATGTGCTCCTGAAACAAGGCGCTAAAGTCAATGGGGTCAGTTATCCAGAAGAAAATACGCCACTGATGGTTGCACTAATCAAGCACCATTTGGGTATCGCGCAAAAAATCTTGTCACAAAAAGAAGTGGCAATAACACAAAAAAACAGACGTGGTACTACAGTACTTCATCTGGCAGCTGATAATTCTAAAATCTTAAAGGCCATTCTCGCATTATATCCAGAAACTCAACGCTTAGAGGCGGTGAAGGTTAAAAACGAATATGACCAAACAGTACTTCATTATGCTGCTACGAATGCTGAAAGCCTAAAGGTCATTCTAGCATTATATCCAGAAAATCAACGTATAGAGGCGGTGAAGGTTAAAAACCAAGACGGCCAAACAGTGCTTCATCTGGCTGCTAAGAATGCTGAAAACTTAAAGATCATGCTCGCAGTATTGCCGGAAAATCAACATCTAGAGGGGATGATGATTCAAGGCGAATATGGCAATACAGTACTTCATGAGGCTGCTACAAATGCTGAAAGCCTAAAGACCATTCTAGCGTTATTACCGGAAAATAAACTCTTAGAGGCGGTAATGATTCAAAACAAAGGAGGCAATACGGTACTTCATAGGGCTGCTGCGAATGCCGAAAGCCTAAAGACCATTCTAGCGCTATTGCCAGAAAATAAACGTCTAGAGGCGGTGATGATTCAAAGAAAAGACGGCAATACAGTACTGCATAATGCTGCTACTAATGCTGAAAGCTTAAAGACTCTCCTTGAATTATATCCAGAAAATCAGCGCTTCGAGGCGGTGATGCTTCAAAACAAATATGGAGATACAGCACTTTATAATGCAACTAATAATCCTGGAAGTCTAAAAACTACTCTAGCGTTATTGCCAGAAAATCGACGCTTCGAGGCGGTGATGCTTCAAAACAAATATGGAGATACAGCACTTCATAATGCGGCTAATAATCCTGAAAGCCTAAAGACCATGCTAAAGTTATTGCCAGAAAATCAACGTCTAGAGGCGATGATGATTAAAAACAAAGCTGGCAAGCCAATGCTCGATTCTCTTGTTAATGACCCTAAAAACTTAAAGACCATTCTAGCGTTGTTGCCTACAGGAATTGACTATAGTAATAAAAATAAGGAACAAACTGTATTGTCTTCAAATAAGGATATTTTAAGAATACCCCAAAACAGGAGCTCATTTTTCTCGACTGCCCAAGAAAATAATACTGGCAAAGATTTGCTGGATAATCCAGCCTCTATGTTAAAATCTCTGCGCTGAGAAGCCATAGGGAAGTCTTTTATTTTCCTAGCATACATAGGTTGTGCCTCATGATGGTTTTAAATAAATTTCAAGCGATGCACAACTTTATCATGGGTATTTAGAATAAAACTTAATTTACCTTTAACGATTAGTGACCGGATTTAGTTTTTATCACTTCTAAAGCAGATACATTGTCTTCATTACCTGTATTTCTTTGCATCTGTACCTGTTCATTTTTGACAGTTATATTGAACAACCATTTGGATTAAAGTCTGTGCACATTGAAGTGAGGTGAGCCATTTTTTGTTGTACTGATTTTAGTGAACCCTATGCAGCCAGTAAAAAGCTAATTTGGCCATCTCACATAATCCAACCTTAGAGAAAGAAACTATGTCGCCCTTGCCCATGCTGGATATTCTAAAAGAGCTCCAAACCCTCCAGGGATTAAAACAAAAATCCCTTGCCTATAGCGCCAAAGCCAATGAGCTCATTGAGCGCATTCACCATGATTATGGTGATGAAGGGGCCTCTTTCATGAAGGCTACGTTACAGCAATGGGGATTAGGGGACTTTAGAGCAGAAAATGATAAGGGACCTTCTCATCAGGACTGTTATCAAAAAGCACTTCCTTTATGTCAATTAGCCCTTATTGTGGAACACAATGGGGTGGCTGAAGATCATGCTCTTAAATTAGCCGCTATTTTTAAGGATGAAAAAGCAGTATTGCATTATTTACTCCAATTTAAAGCCCAAAATGCCTACAACTACCTGGTTCATGATGCGTGCTTATTTGAACTGCCCAAAGCCGATACGTGTGCGTTTCCGCAATGGCTAAAACTGGCCAACCTCTACCTTGCCAATCCCCGTTTTCGCGCCCTCTTGCCGCATGCAGAAGCCATTGAGGCGATGGGAAAAATGGGCAAGAAGGCAACGAAGCAAGAAGGCCAAAAGTTCGATGCGACAATAAGAGATAAAATTCAAGACGTCAAAAAGGAACTCGCTACGGTATCAAGACAATATAAGAGCCTTAAGAAAAAGCCCTTGGCCAACCCCGAAGAACGAATGGCGCGCGAGGCACAACTGAAAGTATGCAGTCAACGCCTATTTGAGCTGCAAACCCAACTCGTCTTGCTTTGCCAAGGACGATTACCTTTAGCAAATGTTGACATGATTGTTCTGGAAGCCTTTTATGCCAAGTACCAACAAGAACATAGTGCAGCCCAACAAATCTTAATTCAAAACGGCATCAGCCCCCAAAGTAGGGAGCAATTTTATGCACTCAAGCGCGATAATGCGGAGAAGACGATTCCTGATGTGGTTATTGATGGGAAAGACATCGGCTATCCTGGGATTTATATTAAAAAACTCGATACGACCAGTGATAAAGGAGCAGCACTTGCTGCCTGTCTTGGGAAAATAACATATTGCTGCCAATATCTTGGCGGTGTGGGCAGTGAGTGTGTAATTCATGGCATCACCTCGCCCAATGGTGGTTTTTATGTTTTATGCCAGGGTGAGGCACAAAATCCCTCCCTGGATGATGCCATTTTAGCCCAAGCTTGGGTATGGAAAGGACAACAGGGCGCTTTGTGTTTGGATTCAATTGAGTCTACAGTGAAAAAAGAACAAACCGCACCGGTGGCGGATATGTTTCGGTTGTTGGGTCACACCCTGTGTCAGGAGCATCACATCCCCCAGGTTAATACAGGCGCACAAAGCGGCATCACGCGTCAAGTGGCCTGCAAAGATTATCCTGCGCACAAAGAGCACTTGCAGAATTATGCAGGGTATTGCGATTCTAAATCGCAACTTCCGCTTGCCGGTGCGACCATGCCTTACCTTTTCTACGGCAAGGTGGCCTCTTCCCAATTGCAAGCCAGAATTGCAGAGGAGACAAAACGCTTTTTTCAAGAATTATTCAGTACCCAAGAGGCACTGCACAACAATGAAGTGTTGCAACAAGTCATTGCTTTTGTCCTCTCTACCAAGAACGATGAGTTACTGCAGTTATTAGGGGAGTACGCTGCCAATCACCAAGAAGCCTTTAACGTGTTGTTGGCGACTAACCAGTATTATCTGCAGCAATTAGACCAAGGAATCATCGCTTTTGACGCTCTGGAACAAGGTGCCTCTATTAATGCGAGGAACAAAAAGGGACAAAGCGCCTTGCATCTTGCGATCTTAAAGACCGATAAGAAGACCATCAGCACCCTCATTGCTTGTGGGATTAATGTAAATATCCAAGATAAATACGGCAATACCGCTTTAATCCATGCCCTGGAAACAGTGCTCTACAAAGATAAAAACGAAGTTGGACGCGATATTGCCCAACAATTGATTGCAGCGCAGGCGCAAGTGGATATTAAAGATAATGATGGAAATACACCGCTTATCATCGCGATTAAAAACAAGGACTTAGCCATGGTGAACTATCTGCTGGAACACAGAGCTTGTCTTGAAACCTTTGATGGCGATATGAAAACTGCTTTATTCTGGGCTGCTGAGAAAGGATATGAGGCCATTTTTGATGTGCTTCTGAAACAAGGCGCTAAAGTCAATGGGATCAGTTATCCAGAAAAAAATACACCACTGATGGCCGCATTAAGTAATCACCATTTGGGTATAGTACAAAAAATCTTGTTACAAAAAGAAGTGGCCATAAAACAAAAAAACAAACATGGTGAGACTGTCCTTCATCTGGCTGCTGATAATTCTGAAATCCTAAAGGCCATTCTAGCGTTATTGCCAGAAAATAAACACTTAGAGATGATAAAGGTTAAAAACGAAAATGGTAAAACGGCTCTTCATCTTGCTGCTGATACTCCTGAAAGCCTAAAGATCATTCTCGAATTATATCCAGAAAATCAGCGTCTAGAGGCGGTGATGATTCAAAACAAAGACGGCAATACCGTACTTCATCTGGCTGCTATGAATGCGGAAATCCTAAAGACCATTTTAGCATTATTGCCGGAAAATAAACGCTTAGAGGCGGTGAGGATTCAAAACAAATATGGTAGTAATACAGTACTTCATAAGGCTGCTCCGAATGCTGAAAGCCTAAAGACTATTCTCGAATTATTGCCAGAAAATCAACGTCTAGAGGCGGTGATGATTAAAAACGAACAGGGTAATACAGTACTTCATCATGCTGCAACGAATGCTGAAACCCTAAAGATCATTCTAACGTTAGTGCCGGAAAATCAACGCCTAGAGTCGGTGATGATTCAAAACAAAGATGGCTGTACAATACTTCATCGTATTGCTAATAATCCTGAAATCCTAAAGACTATTCTAGCATTATTGCCGGAAAATCAACGTCTAGAGGTGGTGATGATTCAAAACAACTACGGCAATACCGTACTTCATTTGGCTGTTATGAATGCTGAAAGCCTAAAGACCATTTTAGTATTATTGCCGGAAAATCAATCTCTAGAGGCGGTGATGATTCAAAGCAAATATGGCAATACAGTACTTCATTATGCAGCTACGAACTCTGAGAGCCTAAAGACTATTCTCGAATTATATCCAGAAAATCAACGTCCAGAGGCAGTGATGATTCAAAACAAGTTTGGTTATACAGTACTTCACGAGGCGGCTAAGAATGCTGAAAACCTAAAGACTATTCTCGAATTATATCCAGAAAATCAACGTTTAGAGGCGATGATGATTCAAGACAAGTTTGGTTATACAGTACTTCATCATGCTGCTACGAATGCTGAAAGCTTAAAAACCATTCAAGCGTTATTGCCTGCAGAGATTGACTCTAGTAATGAAAAGAAGGATATTTTAATCTCCCAAAACAAGCAGTCATTTTTCGCGACTGCTAAAGAAAATAATAGAGACAAAGATGTACTGCATAATCCAGCCCCCATTTAGGATTGTGTTGCAAAAAAATAATATAGTGAAAAAATTAGACCTTTTGTGAGCTTATTTGTATTTTTGTGAACAGTGAACAGAAAACAAGAGGCCTGAAGTGGAAAAATTAATCATTAAACAAAAACACTATAGAGATTTGTAGACGCAACATCTATTGAGGTGTGTCATGTAAAACGAGTTGCTCAAAATAAAGTTTTTAAAGGTTTAGTTGAGAAATCCAAATCGACTATGGGTTTAAACTCCATTTGATTATCAACGATAAAGGCGAGTCAATAGCGTTTAAATTAACCTCAAGCCGTACAGATGGTAGATCCATCGTACCAGATATGAGTAAGAATCTGTTTGACAAAATGATTGGAGATGCTTTTCTCCAAAAAAATAGTTGTGGTAACAGCTTAGAAGCATTTTTATAAGTTTTCCTAAGTGATATATATATAACATAACCGATTCCTGACACAAGGAATGATCGTACTCCGGTAAACAGATAATCAAATTAATTTGATCCCAGCATGCTATAATTATTATAAGAGTTGGAGTATTAAAAATTAAGTTATTAGCGTACTTAGGAGTATTGTAATGGACAAGTCACGCTTTTTAGCCAAAGCCCTTGGTATGTATCTTATCATAGTTAGTTTGGCTATACTCCTCAACAAGCAGCATTTTATAAATTTGGTTAGCAGTCTAATAAATAACATGCCGTTGATGTTTGTAACCGGTTTTTTTACACTAATTTTAGGTCTTCTATTTGTATTAAGCCACAATATCTGGCAATGGAACTGGCGAGTAATTATTACAATTATAGCTTGGCTTACCTTGATTAAAGGTGCCAGCATTATCCTTTATCCACAATTTATTGATAAGGCTACTGCGTTGTTCGTACATAATACGACAATCAGTTATCTAGCTGCAGCAGTTAATGTCATTCTAGGTATTCTGCTCTGTTATTTTGGATTCAGACGCTCATAACATGTGTGTCATGAGGCGAAATACTTTTCAAATGGGAAATAGATCGATCTAAAAAAATGTGAAGGTTTTTATGTCGTTCCTATCTTCAGGAATATATTTAATGCCATTAGAAGTTACAATAACGCATCATCAAATAATTATTTTATTTTTTTCATGACAATCCATAACAATGGAAGTGCTAACAGCTGAATCAAAATAGAAAAAATAACTAGAGCAAGAATCGATATATCATAAAGAATACCCATGGATACACTTCCTAAAAACCAAAAAATACCAAATCCAGTATTAAAAATCCCATAAGCAGAACCGCGTTTTTCTTTAGGCGTCATATGCGCCACAATAGCACGCATTAAAGACTCATGAGCACCAACACCGATGCTCCATAAAATAACGCCTAATAGGGCAAAATTGAAATTACCCAGAAAGACTAAAGGAGCGAAGAGACAAGACAGCAATGTGACTCCAATTAAAATAATAAAGCCTTTTCGATCATAAAGATGACCTAATAACGGTGCACTTAGCATATTAGCTCCCATGGCGATTGAATAAGAGACAGGGATCCAAATCGGCGATAACAGGGCTGTTTTTTGGAAGTGATAAGCAATTAATGGAAAATCAGCATAACCAGCTGCAATGACTGCTGCACCCGCTAAATAAAACCAAAATGACTCATTCATTCCAGTGGACTTCAGATTATTATGTTCTATTTCTAAATCTTGTGGTCGTGGATAAAGCCACCGCGCAAACAGCAATGTGACTAAAGCGAGCAATGCAGGAATCATCAGAATCGCAAAACTGAATTGATAGTCCTCTTTAAAATAAAGCGCTACGGTAATAATCAAAGGACCGATCATTGCACCTGCTTGATCAAGTGCTTCATGTAAGCCAAAAGCCCATCCCATACCCATTTGATTCCCCGCGTGAGATAACATGGCATCTCGTGAGGGCACGCGTAAGCCTTTTCCTATGCGCTCGGTAATTATTAAAACAGCAGCAACCCACCAATGTCCGGCAAGCGCTAGCAGGGGAACAGCCAATAAGTTACAGACATAACCGATTATCGTAATGGCCCAATACTTTCCTGTACGATCAGCAAGATAACCGGAAACCATACGTAATACGTAGCCGGCCAATTCACCAAATCCAGAAACGAAACCTACTAGGGCCGCATTAGCACCCAATACAGCAAGATACGGGCCAGTGATACTTCGCGCTCCTTCATAAGTCATATCTGCAAAAAGGCTGACAATTCCTAAAAGGATAATAAAGATAAGTGCATTTTTGGGAAGTAATCTATTGTTAACTTTCATAAAATAGAGTTTTATCGCCTTTTCATAAGATTAGCAAATTAAAAGACAATAGAATATTAATTGAATGAATCTGTGGGTAGTATGGAGATATTTTTCTTGAGTTTTTCCATTAAATCATCACGATTAGCAATAAACTCCCAATGAGCTCCTATTTCATTTTCTTTAGCAAATTGGGTAATTCATGAAATACCGTTTATCCTTAATCTACTTTTGTTCTGCCTCTTGTGACTAGAGATCCTATATGGAGTATTGATCTTGAGTCCCTAATTGTCTGCCTCTTTAACTGAGCTTTATGTGATCTTGAGATAAGAAACTCTTTGAACTATTCTATTATGAATAGTTCATGGATATTTAATAACGATTTCTGATAGCTGTTCCACAACTTGCATTATTCGAGATAAAAAAATGCGTCGAATAAAGATAATTAGTACCGCAATCTGCTTTGCAATTGTTGGAGCAATCCTCCCTATGGGGGGAACACTTTTTCTCGCATGGTTCTTAGCATTTCAAGAAGAAAGCGAAACCTTACATGAATACGCTACACGAATGTTGATACGAGCAAAATATACTCTTGATGAAACACGAAAAGCCCTTTCTTTACTCGAAAATAATAAAAATATTTTACCTATTTGTTCGCAAAAGCAGATTCACTTGATGAGGGAAGTTTCCACTTTGATAACAGAAGCAAAAAAAATTTCCTATTTTGAAAATGATGTTGAATATTGTACCAGCTGTGGGGGCTCGGAGCCTAAAATACCTAGATCTAGAACCCATCTTATTTTACCGGATGGCTTAGAAGTAGGAATGGCCATGCCAGGCTCGACTAATTCTCAATCTTTATATATTCCTGTACGTCATGGTGGTAACTATGATGTTTTTATTGATTCGAAACGCCTTTCTGACATTATTACACCTGCAGAAGTTTGGTTAGCTATTGTTTATGATGGAAAAATAATTACTGAGCAAAATAAAATTCAACCCGCCTTACTTAAAATAATAATGAACAAAATTAGAGATGATAACTTAGGTCAATATTATCAGCAGGTCAATGGTAAAAAACGCTTAAAACCAGCAGACTCCCTCAAAAAAAATCAAGTATTTATTCTTGATGAAAGAATGATATTTATCAGTCAATATGGACCCTTTCACTTTATTTCTTCGGAGCCTGAATCGTTTGTTGATCAACATTATAAAAAACTGCAATTAATCTTCCTGCCCTTTGGTTTTATTACGGCTTTTTTCATTATAGGATTGGTAATATTTTACTCAAGAAAACGATTATCTTTTAAAGCTGATTTACAAGAAGCCTTAAATAACGAGGAATTTTTCGTATGCTATCACCCAATTGTTAATACTGCATCTGGCATATGTTGTGGGGCGGAAGCATTAGTGAGATGGCAACGCGCTAATGGCCAAATGGTAAGCCCGGATTTCTTTATCTCCTATGCAGAAGAAGCAGGAATTATCTCCGCTATAACGAAAAAAGTGATTGATCTCGTTTTTGATGAAATGGAGCAATTTCTTGCTCAAAATAAAGAAGCACATATTGCCATTAATACCTCTGGTGAAGACATACATAATGGATGCATTCTTGAAATATTAGAAGCGAAGATTTTGAAAAGTAAAATAACGCGACAACAAATATGGATAGAACTTACTGAGCGAACTTTTTTAAAAATGCACGAAGCAAAAAAAATTATTATTCAAGCTCGAGCATTAGGCTATATAGTAGTTATTGATGATTTTGGTACAGGTTATTCTAATCTATCTTATTTGCAAAACTTACCATTGGATGTGCTAAAAATTGATAAGAGTTTTATTGACAGTTTAGGCATGCATTCAGCAACGAGTCATGTAGCGAAGCATATTATCGAAATAGCAAAAAGCGTAAATTTAAAAATTGTCGCAGAAGGGGTTGAAAAACAAGCACAATATAATTATTTAAAAGAAAGAAAAGTAGAGTATATTCAAGGTTATTTATTTTCTAAACCACTTTCAGCGGCTGAATTTATAAAATTCTTTGATGATAATACAGAAGGCTCATTATGAAAAAAATCGGCTCTACTTCAAATAAACACATCATTTTTTAGTCTAACTTTTGACAACAGAAAAATGAAGAAATCAAATTCTCATCTAATCTCTTTAGAGGCGATCTTGGCCGAACACCGGATCTTCAATATGCTTTCATCTACTTTGGTAGATTGATTATACGTGGTGCTTACCGCCATTCATTTCTCCACAGAAGGGACATTATCCCAAATTTTAATCCTCACTATTCTAAGCAAGGAAAAAAGGAAAGAACTGCCCCATGTGTGTTGGTTGATAGAGTATTAGTAAATTCACAACTGCATATCAAAACATATCTCTCTGCATCGATGAATCCTTGTAAGCTCTCTGTTCTTTTTCCTGAGAGGTCATGGTTTTGCTGAACATACCAATATTTCTATCTTTTGTTAAAGCTAAAATAGATTGTTTGTAAAGAACTAACGGCACAAGCTCGTTTGCTGAGATACCGGGATATTGCAAAATCTCTTTACTTCCAACTGTAAGGGACTTTGCATTAATTTGGCCTTGTTCACTTTTAAAATCAGCGACATGTCGCGCCATAAATAAATTATATTGTTGACAAAGTTTTTCTACGAAGTCGCTACGAGTAGCTTCAAACACAAAGCTATTGATTACAATACTCATAACGCCATGATTACCTTTTATAGCTGACTCTATGTATGGCTTCATAAAATCAACGAGCTTATTCATATCAGCATATATTATTACATCTATATCGCTATGGAGTAGGGATTGATAAATATCATAATTGCGTTTATGCGATTCGGTTCGTACCTCTTGCCATTTCCAATTAGCTTTGGGGCCTTGAGTTAAGTTGTCTCGTGCTACTTCTTCGTTAACTTTAGCTATATTTGCATCAGTGCCAATGATTGCTGTTTTTAATCCTTTCTCACTTAATAGCGCTTTTAAGGCAACAGCGTATTCATTATATCCATTAGTGCCACGTAACAGGATGACCGTTTTTTTATGATTATGCTTGTCAGCATATGCAGCATCCTCTGTTGTAAAACCTTCATAGTATTGTTGCAATGTTTTATTTTCTTTAGCAACATATTCATCAATACTTGAATAGGTAATGTCAAAGTTAAGCGCACAAGTAAAACCAATCGTACCTACACCATTATCATTTAAAAACAACGAATAACAATCATCTGGTAACTGAGCTTGGTTAGGGTAAACAGTAATTGATTTGCCGGTGATTACACATCCTTTCTGCGGACCGGATGTATATAAATAACAGGCATGTCCACCTTGACAAATAAGTAATGAGTCTTGTTTATGAGCATGAGCTATTTTAGCAATTTTTTTGACAATTTCCCCTTGGAGTACTGTTGATAATCCAATAGTTTTATCGTTAAAAGGAATAAAATAAGAATCTTCTTCAATACCCATATATTTTCCTTTGATTAATATATGAGGTATTTTTTCTGACTCTAATGTTTGTTTGATCGCTTGCTTACGCTGCGTTTTTTCTTCATCAGATAACTTTTCACCTATAGCGGGATTCTCGCCTGTTCCTATGCAAATATAACCGTAGTTTTCATGCAAATTTATAAAGACTTGTTCAGGAGTGGTGCCAGTCGCTTGTGCTATCGCTTCGAAATCAACATGTGATTCTTGTCCTTCAAACAATTTATTTAAAACCTGAAATAAAGGGTCGTCTCTTTCAATATGCCGTTCTGAATCTGGAGTGATATTCTCCCTAGTTACTATCCAAACCCCATTTTCGTTACGATTTTTACCCATAGTTACCTCGAATTTCTTAAGTTATTTTCTGTAAGATACAAAATCAAAATGAACAATATTCATTTAAGAATTGCATTTTTATTAATATTTTTTATATCAATTCGTGGCTAATTTAATCAAAATAATCAAATAAAAACCAATGAGAATTATTGGTATGTGATATTAAATAATTTAATATGCTTTTATTTTCGGCAACTTATTTTTAGAGGTGGTCTCCACCTTTATTCTGATAGTGCACGTAGCTCTCTTTAAACTATTAACTGTTCGCAAAGTGGTTATGATGTTAATTTTAACCGTCAATGCTTTATAGAAGGGGCATGAATCCTAATGAAAGTATATAGAGGTACTATGATTGATTTACTTTAAGAACACTAACCTCATTTTCTTTATTAGCAGCTAAAGAATCGATGTAACTATTTAAATTGTCAATGGCCTGATCATAATCTTTGCAAATATGTCCAGTGATAGACTGTGCGTGTTGGCATATCCGAGAACGACCAACATTGTAGTCACAGTTAGATACTCCTCCAAAATCAATTATGTATGCTTTAAAAGATTTTCCGTCATTGTGAACCAGAATGTTAGGCTCCAAAATATCATTCTGATATAAATTTTTAGTAGCTAAATCACGTAAAGCATATGCGACAGCTAACCATATCTTAGCTTCAGTCAATTTATCATCAAATTCCAGCTCATTTAGCCACGAACCTAACTCTCGTCCAGGTAAGCAGGGTAATATTAAGCGAGGCCCATTCTCTTGATCGAGCACTATCGTGCCTTTTTTATTCGGATAAACGGTATTCCATTTTTTTAACTCACTTTCAAACTCCTTTGCTTCGCTAGCAAATAATGCGGCACGATTTGCTGGAGTGTCTCCAAAAAAATCTATTTTTTGTTTAAGCACTCGTTTGACTATGTATTGAGGATCATCAGCACTACTTTTTGCGAAAAATCGGCTATCCGCTGAATATCCCGAGTGGGGGGAGTTAAGGGGGGAATAGGTAACCCCTAAATTTATAAAAGTTGAGTTCCTTTTTCTTAATGTAGGAAATTGATATGAAATTTCTAGTTCTTCATTATTCATTATAATAATCTTATCCGTTACTTGTCTAATTAAATTACATCATTGACATTAGTTTGGCCAATTAATATATTAATATGTTACAGAGGTTTTTTAAATAGCACTTTTTTAATTATTAAGTAAAAGCAATTTTTACTCACTTGCCATTGTTCATCAGTACTTAATAACGTCAGAATATTTATCTTTTATTCAAAGGATTTTTTTCTTGTTGCATCGCCAAATGTATGACTTCTGCTAAATGCAGCGGTTTAATTTTTATTTTGTCATAAATTTGCGAACGACAACTAAAACCGTTAGCAATAATCAATATTTCTTTCGAGATATTTTCAAGAGCTGGAAACAAAGCTCGTTCTCCGCATTTTATTGAAACTTCATAGTGTTCCCCGCTTTCATAACCAAAACTGCCAGCCATACCACAGCATCCTGAATCTAGAATTTTGAATTTAATCTGCATTTTTTTTAAAATTTCCTTATCAGCTTCTAAACCTATCACCGCTTTTTGATGACAGTGAGCCTGTACTATTGCTTCAACATTGAATACAGGCAACGCAAAATCATTCATATTTTTCAAAATAAATTCACTGAATAAATAAGTTTGTTTCGACAGTCTTTTCGCATCTTGGTCATGGGGTAGCAAATTGCAAAGTTCATCTTTAAAAACAGCAACACAGCTCGGTTCAAGACCTATGATAGGAATGCCGGCACGAATCTCTTCACGCATTTCCTCTAAAATAGTGAGTAAATAATTTCTAGCCTTTTTTAAAAAACCATAATCATATAATGAACGCCCACAGCATAACTTATTTTTAGGTAAAATAACCTGATAGCCAGCGTTTTCCAAAATTGCAACACTTGCAATAGCTATTTGTGGATTAAAATGATTAGTAAAAGTATCGGGCCAAAGAATGACTTGTTTGTTTTCAAAATTTTTAATACCACGTTGTTCAAACCATTTTCTAAAGGTTATAGTAGCGTATGAAGGTATATCTCGTTTTGGCGAAATGCCAATCATAAATTTGAAAATAGTTTTAAAAAAGTGGCTGTGAGTTAAAAAATTAACAAGCTTAGGGGCTAAGGCTGCTAGATTAGACCAGAAATTAATGTACCCCAAAAAATAAGCTGATTGAGGGCGTAATCGATAGGAATAATAATGGGAAAGGAATTCTGCTTTATAACTTGCCATATCAACATGAGCAGGACATTCCTTTTTACACCCCTTACAAGCCAAGCAAAGATCTAAGGCTTCTTTAACATATTTGTCCCGCCATCCCTTTTTTCCAATGACCTCACCGCGTAACATTTCAAACAATAATCGTGCGCGACCACGAGTAGAATGTTTTTCTTCTTTCGTTACCATATAACTAGGACACATAATGCCACCGGTTTCACGGCGGCAAACTCCTACGCCAATACAACGTAAAGAAGTGTTACTAAAGTTTGAGTCATCAGCTGGAAAGTGAAAATATGTTTTTGGGTTCCAGGGATGATAAGAAGTACCTATACGTAAATTTTCTGTAACTTTATAAGGCTCAATGATTTTTCCTGGGTTCATTTTCCATTCAGGATCCCAAATGAGTTTGAACTCACGAAAAGCGTCTATGAGTTTCTTCCCATACATTTTTTCTAACAATTCGCCACGTGATTGTCCATCACCATGTTCTCCTGAAAGGGAACCACCATATTTTATGACTAAATTAGCTGCTTCATCTAAAAACGAACGAAAGAAATTGATCCCTGCAGCTGTAAAAAAATCAAATGGAATACGGCAATGCACACAGCCTTGACCAAAGTGACCGTAGACGGCAACTTTGTAATGATACTTTTTAAATAATGTTTTTAATTCTTTTAAGTAAGAACTTAAATGTTTAGGAGCAACAGCTGAATCTTCCCATCCAGCCCAACTATGAGTTTCTCCTGGCACTAAGGCAGTTGCAGCCAGGGCTGACTCTCTTACTTCCCAAATTTTTTTTTCTTCATTGATATCATCAAATAATTTCATGGAGGGGGAGTTTGTACAACGTTCTAATTCTAGCATTAGTTTTTTCGCTTTATCGTCTGCCTCTTGTTTGGTTTTACCTCCAAATTCGACTAATAACCATCCCTTTCCTTCTGGCAGTAATTGAATGTCTTCAGGATGTATTTTTTTTATTGTCATAAAATCGATTAATGCATTATCTAAACCTTCTAAACCACACGGCTTGTATTTCAGGATTTCATTAAGATGATCGCAACCACTAAAAATATCAGGGTAACCTAGTGCAACTAATGATCGAATAGGCGGGCTATAAATAAGTTTTAAAGTTGCTTCAAGTATAATCACACAAGTACTTTCAGAACCGACTAAAGCACGTGCTAGATTAAAATTTTTTTCCGGTAATAATTCATCAAGATTATAACCAGAAACTCTTCTGGGAATTTTAGGATATTTATCACGAATTAATTCAGCATGTTGTTCAGCTAATTGTTTTAACTGCTTGTAAATCTCGCCTTTTCTGCCACCTTGTTTTATTAACTCATTTAACTCCTCTTCACTGTTTTTCCCAACATGCATTCGTAATCCATCATAAGTGAGAATTTCTAAGCTTTCTATATTATCGGAGGTTCGTGCACCATCTCCTTCAAATTGAGCTAATACAGAATGAACGCCACAAGAATTATTGCCAATCATTCCACCCAGTGTAATGTGATTATGTGTTGCAGGATCTGGTCCAAAAGTTAATTGAAATTTTTCAGTCTTGTTTCTTAAGTTATCTAATATGCAACCAGGTTGTACGCGCGCAAGTTTTTTTTCAGGACTTATTTCTAGTACTTTATTTAGGTATTTTGAAAAGTCTAAAATTATAGCGGCATTGCAGCATTGACCAGCCAAGCTTGTTCCACATCCCCTTGATAAAATAGGTGCTTTATATTTTCTGCAAATTGAAACAGTTGTTATCACATCATTAATTGTTTTCGGAATAACAATGCCAATCGGTGTTTGTCGATAATTAGATGCATCCGTGGCATACAATGCTTTGCTGCCTGCATCAAATTGAACTTCACCTTCAATATGTTGATGTAATTCTTTTGCTAAAGCGGTTTCGTCCATAATGTCCTATTATTTACTTGCGCGAAGGAATACAACTTTCAATAAAATCCTTACTGGATTGTTTTAACACCTTACTGGGAGACACATGAAGACTCCCAAGCCGCTTGCTTTTTGACTTTTATGAATTATTAATCGCTAACCACAATGGATTTAATATTGATGAATTCCATAATGCCATATTCACCATGCTCACGGCCAAACCCACTTTCTTTAATACCACCAAATGGCATGTTTGGTTGTGCTATATTATATCCATTTACATTAACCATTCCTGTGTTAATCCGATGTGCTAGATTTATCGCACGCTCAGTAGAACCGGAAAAAATCCCCCCGCCTAAACCATAGCGATGATCATTAGCAATCCGGATAGCATCATCTTCACTCTCTGCCTTAAATAACACAGCGACGGGGCCAAATAGTTCGTCTTTATAGGCAGGGGAATCTTTAGGTATATTTTCAAGAACAGTAGCAGGATAAAAATATCCGTCACTATGTGGGATTTTTCCTCCACAGAGTAATTTTGCTCCTTTCTCAATTGACTCTTGCACCTGTTGATGAAGCCTCTCTCTTAAATCTTTGCGGGCTAGCGGCCCCATATCGGCATCATCTTCAAGTGGATCTCCATAACTTATTTGCTCCATTTTATGTACAAATTTTTGTTTAAATTCTTCATATTTTTCGGCAAGAATAATAAAACGTTTAGCCGCAGTACATGTTTGCCCTGCGTTATTAATCCGTCCATCAATACATGTATTGATGATATTATCAATGGAAGCATCTTCTAAAATGATATAAGGATCACTCCCGCCAAGTTCTAAAACAGATTTTTTTATATGTTCTCCTGCTTTTTTACCAACAATTTTTCCAGCTTCGGCACTACCTGTAAAACTAACTGCGACAATTTTATCATAGGCTATCAGTTCATCAGCGGTCTCATCATCTACATAAAGGACAGTAAAAACATGTTCTGGCAAACCAGCTTCTTGAAAAATTTCTTTTAAAGTAGTAGCTGTTTCCCAACATATTGGCGCATGCTTAAAAACAGTCGCATTCCCTGCCATGATATTTGCAATACTACTACGAATAACTTGATAACAAGGATAGTTCCAAGGTTGCATACTGAGAATGACACCGAGTGGTTCATATGAGATAATCCCATATCCGCCATCGACTTCTTTTTTTTCAGATTTTAAAAGCTTAGGGCCGTGCTGAGCGATGTCCTTGCATATATCAATACAAACATCGATTTCCATTTCTCCTTGAGAGATAGGCTTACCCATTTGATAGGCCATCATTCTGGCTAATTTCATTTTATTATCATGAAGTTTCTGAGCTATGGACTCGATAATTTTTGCTCGTTCGGCAAGTGAAGTTTGGTGCCATTTTAAATAAGCTTTATAAGATTTTTCTATAAGTGCTTCTGCTTCTTTTTTGCTGTGCTTTGTATAAACTTTATTAATTTTACCTGTGCTTGGATTGCACGTTTCTACTTGTTGATTGTTCATATTCATCTCCATATAAATTTTAGGAAAGTATCAAAGCACCGAACTGTAAGTAAGAACGTGTTAATTAATTCTACTAAAACGACAGCTAGTGTTCTATTTTGAGCGAATTAATTAACACTCTATAAGATTTTTATTGTCCAGATTTTGTTTGCAATTCACAGGTTATTTTTGTGCAGTCACGACAATTCTTTAAGGCAAAATCAAATGCTGAATTTCCATTAGTTGCATTGTTAGCCATTGTTTTATCAGCCTGTTCTTCGGGAGAACCAGAAGTAGCACTACTTGCATTTGTTGTGCATATCCACATACCTGGATTATTTGCCTGTGTATTTGTTGGTGTATTTGTTTGTTGAGTAGAAGTTGTGTCATCTGCAGCGGTGGCTACATGACTTAATATCAAAAACGTACTACACAAGATGATTCTTATTATTTCTTTCATGATTTTCTCCTTGTTTGAAAAATTTTCTAGAGTTTTTAAAGTGCGCCTCTCAAAATGTTTGGTTGATTCTCATTATAGTTCTCTTTAAAAGAGTGCAATGTAAGGTTTTCCTTAATCAGAGGAAGTCCAAAGTCCATAAAACTAATCTATAGTTTATTTCCAATAGTCGATTTTTTGGCTCTATACCAGAGTCATCATGTTATAAAGGATATCCGAGGAGTAATTCATTACAGGAGGAACAAATAATGCCAAATCATAAGAAAAAACCTCTTGTGGTAATAACGGGAGCATTAGGCAACTTGGGAGTTGCAATTACAGGTGCATTAAAAGAAAAATATCAAGTTGTTGGTTTTGATAAAGAAGGTACCGATTGCGATATTCCATTCGATATCACATCAGATTCCTCAGTATCGCAATCATTTAATTTATTTAAAAAAAGATTCGGTAATCAAATTGCTGCAGTCATTCATTTGGCTGCATATTTTGATTTTAGCGGTGAAGTGTCGCCACTTTATGAGAAAGTAAATGAACAAGGCACGAAGAATTTATTGAATGCATTGCAAGAATTTACAGTAGAACGCTTTATATTTTCTAGTACCATGCTGGTACACAAAGCCGGTAATCCAGGAGAAACTATTAATGAAGAAACTCCCTTGGCACCTAAATGGATTTATCCTGAATCGAAGAAAAAGACCGAAAAAATCATTCAAAAACACCATGGAAAAATTCCTTATTTAATTTTAAGGCTTGCAGGTCTTTATGATGATAAAACATGTATTCCTACGCTTGCACATCAAATTGCCCGTACCTATGAGCGAAAGCTCAAGAGTAATGTATATGCCGGTAATCCTAAAGCAGGTCAATCCTTTATTCACCAAGATGATTTAGTCCGTCTTTTTGCAAAAGCAGTTCATTATCGCCAGGATTTAGCTGAAGAAGAGATTATTCTTGCGGGAGAAGCAGCAACAGTGAGTTATGAAAAATTACAAAAAATGATTACAGAACTTCTGCATGATGAAAAAATGGAATTATTTAATATCCCTCGTCCCGTTGCCAAAGCAGCATCCTGGGTAGAAGAAAAATCTGAATCGATTATTCCTAATGATTTTGACCAAGGAGAAAAACCGTTTATTCGTCCTTTTATGATTGATTTAGGTTCTGATCATTATGAATTAGATATTGCTAAGGCTCGGGAAAAACTACATTGGCGACCAAGTCATCATATAGAAGAAATAGTACCGAAAATAATAAATGAATTAAAAAAAGATCCTAAAAATTGGTACAAAAATAATGGAATTACTTTGCCAGATTGGATGGAGGTACTTGAAGAAAAAAATCCTGAAATTATACGTGAACGTTATGAGTTTGAATTTCGTAAAGCCCAACAACAAAATCTGTGGGGACATTTTTTTAATTTTGCGCTCGCATTTTGGCTGCTTACATCACCATTTATTTTAGGATACCGATCAAATCCTTTAATCGTTAGTGATATGTTCACGGGCATTCTTTTAGCCTGTGGTTCTCTTTTAAGTTTGTCCTGGAGGCTAGCACCTCTTAGATGGGGTTTGGCGTTTTTAGGAGTATGGCTTATTTTTGCTCCATTAATTTTTTGGTCACCTACTGCTATAGCTTATTTAAATGATACTTTGATTGGAGCGTTAATGATTGGATTTTCAGTATTAATACGACCAAATGTAGGAATAGCTCCTAATGCAGCATTAACTGGGCCAATCATCCCTCCTGGATGGGATTTTTCGCCATCAAGCTGGGTACAGCGCATCCCAATTATTATTCTTGCTTTTATTGGTTTTTACATTTCACGTTACATGGCAGCCTACCAACTAGGCCATATTGATTTTGTTTGGGATCCTTTTTTCACTGGAAATCCGCAAAATCCTAAAAATGGCACCGAAGAAATTATTACTTCTTATCTATCTAAAAAATGGCCTATATCTGATGCGGGCTTTGGGGCAGTAGTTTATCTCTTCGAAATTCTCACCGGCGTCATAGGAGGTACGAATCGTTGGCGTACTATGCCTTGGGTAGTTTTATTATTTGGTTTGATGGTTATTCCATTGGGCGCTGTTTCCATTACTTTTATTATTATTCAACCCATCTTTTTAAATACCTATTGTACTCTTTGTTTAATTGCGGCAGTTGTTATGTTAATACAAATGGCCTATTCTGCTGATGAAATTATCGCAACCTTGATGTTTTTATGGCGACGTTGGCAGAAGGGAAGACCATTGCTTCGTATTCTTTTTGTGGGTGATACTGATGAAGAATATAAAAAAGGTAAGGATGAGTCTCTTGATGATTTTGAACAAGCACCTGGAACAACTCTTAGGGTGATGTGGAGCAAAGGAATCACTTTACCTTGGAATTTGCTCTTGTGTTTGTTCATAGGGTTATGGCTAATGTTCTCGCGTTTAATCTTAAATGCTAGTGGTGGAATGGCAAATATGAATCATTTATTGGGTGCATTAATCATTACTGTAACAATCATTTCTTTTGCGGAAGTAGCACGTGCAATTAGATACATTAATTGGCTTTTTGCTCTGACGCTTATTATCATATCATTCATACCCTTCATATCGTTCATTTACCACGCCAGTTTAATACAAATCATTTCAAATATATGTTGTGGTATTTTACTTTTTTTCTTAACTATTCCACGAGGCAAAATAGAAGCATCCTATGGTAAGTGGGATAATTTTATTGTCTAGCGTTATCAAACACCTCCTTCTTTTGTAAAAAAGAGAGGAGGTTTGTTCATTAATAATGACTAGCGAACTCCATTTTTATGTGATGCAACAATCCAGGAAAACCCCCATAGAAATTTTCAGAAAACATTCTACGCTAATATAAACTCAGCTCAATTTTGTGAAAACTAGCCGAAATAATGCAAAACATGATATACAATTGATAAAAGAGGTTTCCTTGAGCATATTAATATTATTACTTATTATTATCTTCGCATTAATCATCCTTTTAGCGATTTGGAATATACTCCAAAAAAATCATACTATATTAAGAAACTTTCCTATCATAGGCTATATGCGCTATTTTGCGGAATTCTTAGGGGTTTATTTGAGACAATACTTTTATGCTCGAGATCGTGAAGAATTACCTTTTAATCGCACTGAGCGCACTTGGGTATATGAGGCAAGCGAAAATGTTGATACCACTATAGGATTTGGATCAACTCGAGATCGAAGACCACTTAATACCATCTATTTTGTTGACTCTCCCTTCCCAGTCCTAAAACGTGATGTCGTTAAAGCCCATTCAGTTACTATTGGATAACATTGTAAATTTCCTTATATAACAAACTCCTTAATCAATATTTCAGCAATGAGTTATGGAGCTATTTCAAAAAATGCAATTTTAGCTTTATCTCATGGCGCAAAAAAAGCAGGTTGCTGGCTTAATACCGGAGAGGGAGGATTGTCTCCGTTTCATTTAGAAGGTGGGTGTGATTTAGTGGCGCAAATCGGTACCGCAAAATATGGCTATCATGACGAGCATGGGAATTTATCAGATGAAAAATTAAAAAAAACAGCAGCTCATCCACAAGTGAAAATGTTTGAAATCAAATTAAGTCAAGGCGCTAAACCAGGTAAGGGGGGATTATTACCCGCAAAAAAGGTAACAAAAGAAATTGCTAAGGTTCGCGGAATTAAGCCCTATGAAGACTCTATAAGTCCGAACCGTTTCCCTGAAATATCAAATTCATTTGAATTACTTAACATGATCCATCATATAAGAGAGGTAACAGGAAAACCTACAGGATTTAAAGTTGTTTTAGGAAATTATGAATGGCTAGATGAGTTGTTTCAGGAAATCATAAAAAGAGGAATTAAATATGCACCTGATTTTATCACTCTTGATGGTGCTGAAGGTGGTACTGGAGCTAGTCCACTCACTTTAGCAGATTATATGGGATTACCTCTAACAGAAAGTCTCCCTGTTCTTGTTGATAAATTAGTAGAGTATGATTTACGTAGCCGTATTAAAATCATTGCCTCAGGAAAATTAATTACCCCGGGAAAGGTAGCGTGGGCACTTTGTGTTGGTGCTGATTTTGTAAATTCAGCTCTTGGCTTTATGTTTGCTCTTGGCTGTGTTCAAGCTTTACGATGTCATAAAAACACTTGCCCTACAGGGATTACAACACATAATCAATGGCTCACCAGGGGTTTAAATCCAAAAAATAAAGCAAATCGAGTTTACCATTATGTAAAAAATCTTACTTATGAGGTGGGAATGATTTGTCACTCCTGTGGTGTAGAAGAGCCACGAGAATTAAGACGGCATAATGCTCGAATTGTATCTGAGCATGGAACCTCTGTTTCTTTGGCTGATGTATATCCATCAAAAGAAAAAGGGTCAAAACTTAAGAAGAAAAAACATGAATGATCTCTGTGATAGACTGTTTTAGGAGATTCATCCATACATGCCTAGCTGACGCTCTTCTACTAAAGTGAATCAGAGATTCAGCTGATGGAAATCAAATGAGATGTAACTACAAAATATATATGAGACATAAAAAAAAATGTAATACAATAAGCAGTATCCTTAGATTGCGATAACTATTTTTAGAGTTAATATTTGTAAAGCTTATTAAAATTTATTATTTGTGCTAAAAAAGAAGTAATATAAAACTAAAGGATTAGTATAATGAGAATCAATGATATATATACATTCTTTTTTTGGTGGCTTCTCTTTAGTCTTTTCTGGATTTTATTGATTTCCCATATCACTGTTGCTGAATGTTTTATTGGAAGTATTCTCTCATTTATTACTGCTTTTATACCCATGACAATGACGAAACTAGGCCACTTTTCATTAAGTATTCGGGGGCATTGGTTTGATATTCTTATAAAAATTCCTTATAAAATTATTTTTGAAACTTACTTAGTATTTGTAAGAGTGATTACCTTTTTTATTAAAGGAAAACAGATAAGAGGTGGTTTCCATACTTTGCACTTTAAAGATTTGTACCCCCAAATATCTAATCAAAAAATAGATTTAACATTACTAACGTATACATTTTCTATTGCTCCTAATAATTATATTGTATTAATTGATAAGAAAAATAAACAAATATTAATCCATACCTTAGTAGCTTAATAGATAATGTATGTTTGACTTTTATTAGTTACTGTAATCATTGATAAAGGGTATTTAAGTGAATATTTGGCTTATCGGAATTCTATTCATGCTTCTAAGTTTATTAATTACAACACTTGGAATTTTGCGAGGTACTGTTTTAAATCGATTGGTTTTTTTACAAATAAGTGGAAATATAACTACCATAACTGCTTTATTACTGTGCGAGTTTTATGGTCGAGCCGCTTATTTTGATGTGCCATTAACAATGGCTATATTAACTTTTATTAGTATATTAATTTTTATTCGGTATTTGGAGTGAGGGAGGCGAATGAATTATATAATAGGAATTTTTCTCTTTTTAGGGGTTGTATTAGTACTTTTTTCTAGCATAGCATTTATAATTTTACCAACAGCATATGCTCGATTGCATTTCCTGACGCCTACTACTTTAGGCATATTTTTAATTGTTATTTCAATTTTGCTCAAAGAAGGTCTGAATCAACAAGGGATTAAGTCAGTATTAATTTTTATAATTTTAATATTAATAGGTCCGATATTAACTCATGCTACAGCAAGAGAAGGTAAAATTCAAAAAATGGAAAAAAATCAATGATATTTATAAATCTATTTATCTATGTATTGCTTGTTATTACCGGAACGGGGGTAATACTCACTAAAAACCCATTAAAACAAACAATTGTATTAAGCTTATTTGGACTTATTGTTTCTCTATTATTTCTGATTCTGCAAGCACCAGAAGTTGCTCTTTCAGAAATTGTTGTAGGCATGGTGCTCATTCCATTGATGGTTTTATTATCTCTTGTAAAAATAAAAGGTTATAAAGAAATCAATACAGACGAGAGGGATCAATGAATCGCATCAGGAAATATTTTTTTTTATTTTCTTCTGTTGGATTTTTTATCTTTTTAATACCAGGAATTTTAACTCTTCTTCCTTACGGCCAGAATCAAAGCGAATATGCAAGAATTGTTCTTACACAGGAGGCAGTTAAAATAAAAGCAGCTAATATTGTAACTGCGGTTGCTTTTGACTATAGGGGTTTTGATAGTTTTATTGAAGCAATGATCCTTTTTACTTCAGTTGTTGGCATTATTCTTATTTTGCGAGTAGGGGAAAAAGAAAGAAAAGAGGTTTCAGCCTATATAAATTCTAGGAAACCATTCCCTAGAATTAGCCCTGCAATTGAAATTCTTGGATTGATTTTAATTGGTTATATCGTTTTTTTTGGTTTTTATATCGTTTTGCATGCTCAATTATCACCTGGAGGGGGATTTCAAGGGGGAGTAATAATCAGTTCCGCTTTACTATTAATCTATCTTGCAGGATCCTATTTTGAATTTACACAGAGACTTTCATTATATGTTATAAGTATTGTTGAGTCTTTGGGACTAATTAGTTTAATTTTTTTGGGAAGTGCTCCATTTTTTGAGGGAAATAATTTTTTTTATAATTTTCTTCCTAAAGGAACGCTTGGGAATATATTATCTTCAGGAACAATTCCGCCTTTTAATTTATTTGTTGGTATCACTGTCATGGCTGGTATCCTTCAAATTTTAAATGAATTTTTGGAACAAGCAATTATCATTCGCAAAAAAGAGTAAGGAAAAATAATAATGGATTATTTGTCTTATTTTGTCTCATTTTGGTTGTTTCTTTTTTCTCTCTATGGGATCGTTAGCAGTCGCAATTTAATTCATATGATTAATTGCATTATTGTCTTACAGTCCTCTACTTATATTTTTCTTTTATTCATTGGATACCGTCAAGGAGGTTCTGCACCTGTCCTTGCAGATAACATACCTCCTGAAAAGATGGTTGATCCGGTAGTACAAGCCATTGCTCTGACTGATATTGTAGTGAGTGCGGTAGTTGCTGCATTATTATTGGCTATTGCAATACAGGCATATAAGCAGTTTAAAACGCTCGATCCCTATAAATTAATTTCTATAAAAGGTTGATATGCATAATTTGGTTGTTTTGCCTATTCTTCTTCCTTTTCTTGTAGCTATAATCCTATTAGTGATTAGAAATAATTTGAATAGAAAGTTTTTGGATTCTATTGCTTTAGTTACATCGTTTTCAGTTACCTTAATTTGTATCCTACTAATGATACGTGCGCCAGAGGTGTATTGGTTCGGTAATCAAAGTCCAGTAGGGAAGATGGCAATAGGCATTTCTTTTGTTATAGATTTTATATCCGCTTCTTTAGCAACATTAGCTTCATTCCTGACATTTACAGTTTTTCTTTATTCTTGGAGTTATTTTAAAGCAGTAAGCGGCTTGTATCATTCCCTTATGCTCCTTTTTTTAGGAGCTATGATTGGTTTTTGTTTTACCGGTGATCTATTTAACCTCTTTGTTTTTTTTGAGCTTATGGGGGTAGCCGCATTTGCATTAACAGCATATAAGAATGAATCACAAAGTTCTTTGCAGGGGGCTCTCAATTTTGTGATTACAAATATGCTTGGTGGAATGTTAATTTTATTAGGCATAACATTTATTTATAGTAAAACAGGGGCATTAAATTTTGCTCAAATAGGGAATGTGCTCCAAAATCAAGCTTTAGACAATATCATTATTACTTCTTTTGTTTTGATGACAATAGGCTTTTTAATTAAAGCAGCTATTGCTCCTTTTCATTTCTGGCTTGCCGATGCGCATACGGTTGCGCCAACGCCTGTATCGGTTCTTTTGTCAGGTATTATGGCACCATTAGGACTGTATGGATTTTTACGTGTTTATTGGACTATGTATGCTGCGCCATTACACTCTTTGGATACGATGGTGACAATAATATTTTTTAGTATAGGCGCCATTACCATTTTAATTGCTAGTATTATGTGTTTCATTAATAGTTCATTAAAACGAATGCTTGCTTTTTCGACTATAAGTAACTCGGGTATTATTCTAATTGGTGTATCTACTCTAAATCCTTTGGGTATACAGGGAGCCATAACTTATATTCTTGCACACGGTTTTTTAAAAGGTTCTCTTTTCATGTGTGCAGGGGTTCTCTTGCATCATTTTAAAAGCGTTGATGAGCTTGATTTACAAGGAAAAGGAAAAAAGATACCTTTTATTGGTCTCTTGTTTTTTATAGGTATTATTGGTTTGGCGGGTTTGCCTGCATTTGGGGTTTTTACAGCTAAAAATATGATTGAGACTTCTATGTATTCGGAGGGTATTAGTAGAGTTACACTTCTTCTTATTCTATTTGAATCCATTGTTACCACCGGAGCTTTTGCACGTGCATTTGGAAGAATATTTCTTGGCTTTGGAGTGCGACAAAAAAACGCTCCCACCAAGAAAAGTAAAGAAGAGCAAGAAACACAATCCACCAGACAAATAACGCCTTTAGTAATGGCTGCTTCAATAATATTATTGCTATTAGCTCCCGTGATTCTAAATTGCTTCTATTTTTTTAATGACTCATTAAGCCATGCTGCAAACGAATTTCAAAATCAAATTTGGTATTATTCTCTTGTATTTAATAAAACATTACCTATTATGCATTCAGTGAATTATTCAGGAAATTTAAAAAACTATGTTTTTGAATTAATGGGGATTTTAATCGCTTTATTTATTGGGGCTCTAAGTATCTTTAAGCATCTTATCCCGTTTAAACTACGTAAAATAACTTATACGATTAATATGCCGTTCATAACAATATTGAAATCATTACAAAGTGGTTTAGTTGGAGATTATATTTCTTGGATTATTTTGGGAACAACTATTATTGGTTTGGCCTTTTTATATTCAGCATACTATATAGTGTGATTAATGGTTTTATGACTCTTTAATTAAGAAATATAGTCTCTATCCAAATCAATTTGGGTTTGAAGTAACCTGATTTTGGGATCCACTAGATAAAATAATTCTTAATCATTAATCTAATAAAAATGCCTATTAAATCTTAAATTAATTCTAAGGCTATTGCCATAGCTTCCCCGCCTCCAATACAGATGGCGGCAATACCACGCTTTTTTTCATATTTTTTCATAGCACCAATTAAAGTAGTTACAATTCGTGCACCAGAAGCGCCAATAGGATGACCTAATACACAAGCGCCTCCATGAATATTTACCTTTTGATGGGAAATTTTGAGTTCCTTCATAGCTACCATTGGTACTACGGCGAATGCCTCATTAATTTCAAAAAGATCTACAGAATCCAGCGTCCAATCAATTTTTTTTAGTAAGCGCTTAATGACACCAACAGGAGTTGTTGTGAACCAGGCTGATTCATGAGCATATGAAGCATAGGTATGAATAATAGCTAAAGGTTTTATACCAAGTTCTTGAGCTTTCGAAGAGCGCATTAGTACCACAGCGGCAGCACCATCTGATATCCGGCTGGAATTGGCAGCAGTCACCGTCCCATCTTTACTAAATGCGGGCTTTAATTGTGAAATTTTATCGATTTTCACGGTCATAGGTCCTTCGTCATGTTTAATAGTTTGTTCCTCTTTCGAGTTTTTTAGATCAATAGGGACAATTTCAACATTAAAGCTACCATCTTCCGTTGCTTTTTTCGCTCTCAAAACAGACTCTTTAGCAAACTCATCTTGCTCTTCGCGACTAAATCCATATTTTTTGGCAGTCTTATCAGCAAAAACTCCCATTAAAGTACCTCGATCATAAGCATCTTCCAATCCGTCCAAATGCATGTGATCGATAATCTTGTCATGTCCTAGCCGATATCCATTTCGAGCTTTAGATAATAAATAAGGTGCTTTAGTCATACTCTCCATTCCGCCAGCAACTATAATATGGTTCGCGTCAGTTAAAATAGAATCATAACCTAAAGCGATTGTTTTCATTCCAGAACCACACATTTTATTGACTGTAGTACAACCAACGGAATCAGGTACTCCTGCGCCAATTGAGGCTTGTCGTGCAGGTTCTTGCCCTTGACCAGCCTGTAGAATACATCCCATTAATACTTCCTGAATACTTTCTGGTTTTAGATTGATGCGATTGATTGCTGCTTTAATGGCATAAGAGCCCAATTCATGCGCTGAAAGATCTTTGAAATAACCAAGTAAATGGCCCATTGGTGTTCTTGCAATACTTGCTATGACAATTGGATCTTTATTCATTTTAATTCTCCTTGAGGTATAAAGAAGGCCCTAAATTTTAAAGTTAGTTTACATATAAGAGTTTCCTTTCTCTTTTAGATTCCATAGGGTCTTATCGATTTTTGCTATGAGGCTACATCGCCCAATTCAATTCCCCCAATTTATTCGTTAACTTAATATTTTCTGAATAATCGACTGGACAATCAATTAAAACTATTTCATTACTCGCCAAAGCGGATTTTAAAGTGGGAAGAAGATCTTTTGCTGATTTAATAGAATGAGCCTTGATACCAAAACTTTCAGCATACATCACAAAATCTGGATTAGAAAATTGAACATGGTTTGAATGGCCAAATTCTAATTCCTGCTTCCATTGAATGAGACCATACGCATCATCAAAACCAAAATTGACATAATCATGACGCATGAAGCCGATAGTGCCTATCATTCTTGGGTTTTCAGAAGAGACAACACCTTTCCCCATAAAAGTTGTAGCAATAGGAATTTTGGTGTGATTAACAAAATGGGTTAATGCTTCCTCGGCTTTGTGGCGATAAACACCTGCACCAGCAAGAATAATGGCACTTTTTGCGTCATTGATAATCTGAGCTGCTTCTTTTATTTGATTTTCATTGGGTCTTATTCATTTTGGTAATTGGGGTCTAAGAGGTTTGCCATCAGTTTTTTGTTTCGCGATATCTTCAGGAAGGATTAATGCAATTGCTCCTTTCGGATCGGATAGTGTGAGCTTAAAACCATTATGAATTAATTCATTAACAACCAAGGGCGACGCAAGCAAAGCATTCCATTTGGTTAAGGGCATAAATAATTCGCCTAAATCAATAATTTGATGGGCATGTTTGTTAAGCCGATCCATCGAGGCCTGGGCTACGATTGCTATCAGTGGTGATTTGTCAAGATTCGCATCGGCAACCCCCAGCAAAAGATTGATGACTCCAGGACCTAGAGTTGCCAAGCAAACTCCTGGCTTACCAGTTAATCGGCCATAAATATCAGCTAAAAAAGAAGCTCCTTGCTCGTGTCGGGTTAAAATAAAACGGATTTTTTTTGAATGAGATAAGGCTTCAATTAAATCCGTATTTTCTTCTCCTGGCAAACCAAAAACATATTCAACATTCTCTTCCTCCAAACACTTTACAAATAACTCTGCGACTTTTTGTTTTGTCATAATTATATGCCTTGTCTAATTTTCTCAAATTGTAATACCAATTAAGACAGGCGATGGATTAAATAGAAGTTAAACATAATTAAACCTAAGGTAAACCATAGATAAATTGTGAATTTTCGGTAGAGCATCATGATGTTACTGGCGGGTATATTATGCGGATGTGGAACGTTTACAAAAGCCTCACACCTGTTACTTTTCAGCAGTTACAAATAAAGATCATATGGTTTAAAATTCAACAAAAAAGCTGTCCTTTATTCTGAAAGAATCAACACATTAGCTTTTTTACAGATACACACATACCAGAGAGCTAATATGCTAAATACACCAATTAAAGAACTAATACATGTTGCTTTGCGCGAGATACTTAATAAACCATATCTCTTATCTCAAAAAGAATTATCCTCCTTAGAAAAAATGGTACCCACGGATTTTCGCCACCCAACTACGTTTGATTGGAAAAATCCCCTAATGGCAAATCATTATTTAAATAAAAATCATGGAGGAGGTAAAGATGCTATAAACGTACATCAGATATCTTTAGATGCTGATAAAAAGCAATGGTTAGCAGGAGCATGGTTCATCTTGCTGCCTAACTTGATGCTTTCTTTGACCAATAACCTGAAGGAATCCTTGGAGTCTATCTTAGTAAAGCAATTATCATTTAACATGATTAGGTATATAAATGCGATGGGGATAACCACAGAGCAAAAAAAATGCTACAGATACAATCAATGCAGTATTTACCATTCCATCATTGAAAAAATGGAACCTCTGTTTTCTTTATTTATCATGTGTAAAAGATTTGATGAAATAAAAAGAGAAAATATAGTTATTAATGTCTTGATGGAGCATGTTGCTGAAGTAATTATAAGTACACTTTTAGATACCTTAATGGAAACTCTTAAAGAACAGAAAACACCCCAAAAAGCCGTATGTAATTCTGCAAATGAGCACTTTGACATACTTCACAATCTTTTGAGTGAGATGGAGTTTGATGAGCTTATCTTCGATAAAACGTCGTCTCATTTTAATCAGGTGGTGGGTAGTATAATTGATTCAGCTAAAAAAGGTGACTTAGAAGAATATTTAAACCAATTAAATCTTGATCAGATAACTCCATCTGAATTACAAAGTAGGACACAGTTCGGTTTATAGACTCTTGTAACTTTTTGTCTTTTGCTGCTTGAACTTGAGTAAAATTGGTATCAAAGTTATGTATTTTTTGTAACAAGTTTTTTTATTTCTTTTCTCATTGTATCGCCAATGTATGACTTCTGCTAAATGCAGCGGTGACATTTGCAAAATTCATATTAAATGCAAATCATTTACTAGGGTTTTCCTATAAAATTCAGGGTATGTCGTTATGTAATTAGCAAGTTTATCAACTATATTTTTAAGCTAGAAATCGTAATGCTTAGACAACATTATTATCACTATACTGCAAAAGGAGATGAGCCTTTACAGATCACAAATTGAATGGAGTCATAAATGAGAAGAAAACAAAATAATGCAGGAAAAGAACATCCAGAAATTGAGAATACTAAAAATATATGTAAAAGCATTTTAGAAGCAAAACAAGAGATACAACCACCGCAAAAACAAAAAAAGCAACCAGGGCTTCAAAACGAAATGATTCCTGAGCCTATTTCAATATATGATGATTATCAAGCAGCAAATAAATTAAAAAATAAGGTCATACTTATTACTGGTGGTGATAGCGGTATTGGAAGGGCGGTGGCGTATCATTGCATAGAGGAAGGAGCTAAAGTTGCGTTTGTTTATTTTAACGAGACCATAGATGCAAATAGAACGTTGCAAGAAATAAAAAAAAGAAAAGGACAAGCCATAGCAATGCAGTATGATTTATGTAAAAAAGAATCATGTAGAAAAGCTATAGAAAAATGTTTGGATAGATTTGGAAAAATCAATGTATTAATTAACAATATTGCAGTTCAATATCCCACCAAAAATGTACGCAAAATAACTTCCCAAAGATTACGTAAAGTTTTTACTACCAATATTTTTTCCTATTTTTATATGATTCAAGAGGTTTTACCCCACCTTAATAAAGGAGATAGTATCATTAATACTACTTCTATTACTGCATTTCGCGGCAGCGAGCATTTAGTTGATTATTCAGCTACAAAAGGAGCTATAGTTTCTTTAACTCGTTCATTAGCAGCTTTATTAATAGACAATGAAATTCGAGTTAATGCAATAGCGCCAGGACCAGTATGGACCCCATTAATTCCTTCTAGTTTTTCCAAAGAAGCGGTTGCCAAATTTGGAGCTGATTCACCATTAGGAAGACCAGCACAACCTGCGGACATTGCTCCTTGTTATATTTTTCTTGCCAGTAAAGACAGTGCTTTTATGACTGGACAAGTTCTACATCCTAATGGTGGCGAGCTTATGATTTAATAATTCGAAATTCTTAAATCAATTATTGTGGGATGTTGGGGAGACCAGAAAAGTTGTTGATACCGTAGCTTTTTTGCTTCGATGAGACATGGTTTATTACTGGGGCTACTTTTGATATCAACTCTGGTCAATATATGCGTTTCATTCTGGATATGGTGTTTCTTGCTGTTGTTCTTTTTTAAGCAGTGTCATCTAAGGTTTCCCTTAATCAAAAGAAGTTCAAATTCATAAAACTAATCTATAGTTCATTTTCAATAGTCAATTTTTTGGATCCATACCTGGGACATTATGTTAGAAATGACACATGAGGTGTCTATTGTCTCGAGTTACCAAGAATCTCCTTCCTTTGTAAAAAAGAAAGGAGATTTAGAAAAGGTTGATTAATAAGACTAGCGAGCACTATAGCCTCCATCTATGATTAAATCGCTGCCAGTGACAAATTTTGACTCCTCCGAAGCAAGATAAAGAACAGCATAAGCAACATCCTTTGGTTCGCCTAAATGACCTATTGGATGTAGATTCACAAGCTCTTTTTTTGCTTTTTGGGGATTATCTTGGGAGGCAAGAAAGCCCTCTACCATTTTGGTATCGAGAAATCCAGGACAAACAGCATTAACACGAATATTGTACTTCGATTTGGCACAATGCAACGCGGCTGATTTGGTCAATAATCTTACGGCTCCTTTGCTCGCATCATAGGCTACAAGCCTTCTATCACCAATTAAGCCTTCAATTGATGAGATATTAATAATGGAGCCACCGCCTGTAGACTTCATGGATTTAATCGCATATTTTGTACCTAGAAAAACACCATCTAAATTGACACTCATGACCCAATGCCAATCTTCCAATGAGATGTCTTCAATGTTTTTCCCTACTCCAACTCCTGCATTATTTACTAAAATATCGAGTTTTTCATAATTTTTTTGTACTTGATCCATGGCTTTTTGCCAATCTTTTTCTTTAGACACATCCTGTTCAATAAAAATTGCTTTGCCTCCATTTTGGGTTATATCTTCTATAACCTCATCAGCCCCATCTTTTTTGTAATCGGTTATGACGATATTTGCTCCTTCATAAGCAAGTAACTTGGCTATTGCTCTTCCAATACCACGGCGTCCCCCTGTAATCATTGCTACTTTTCCTTTTAAGCGACGCATAAATAACTCCTTTTAAGTTTGGAATAGAGTAAGTATAAAGATAGCGCTAAAAAGTTTTAAATGAAAATTAAAGATCCCAAGTGTTTTTCATTTTACCTTTTACTTCTTCCCATTTTCCTTATTATTATTCATTTTTTTCTTTTTAATTAAATTAAATAGCCTTAACATACTCATTGGATTTCTATTGAAAATCTATTAAGGTTTTCCTTTCTGAAAATGCTGTTTACTCCTAATAATTTAGTAAAAAATTATTGAAATATTTAACTTATTTTATTGATTTTTATAACAAAATAATCATTTAGGCTCAATAGCATGTCAGTTATAAATACTTGAGTTTCAATTTATCCTATCTATACTCAAAACAAACTTAATGAGGAGTCCAGTCGACATTTTTCTTGAGGAGGATAATATGTTGGATTGGGCAATCTTTTTCTTTACTATTGCAATCATTGCAGCAGTTTTAAGTTTTAGAGGAATTGCAGGAGCTGCGGCTGGTGTTGCACAAATTTGTACAAAATATTCTACGCTAAAATTAATTCAACTTGATTTGATGATTCAAGCTTAAAATAAAGTGTGCAAGGGAGAAGTTTAATGCCGCGCGAAAACTATAGAAAAAATGAAATTCGAGACTCAGAAGAAAACCAAAATATAAATGAATATCTATCTAGATCTATACCTAGCTATTCTGGACCACATCGGCCACTAGAAGAGGCTGAACAAACACTTAAATATCCTTCCGAATTTGATCGTATACTTCATGCTTGGTTAGCAGAAGTTACATTAGGGATATCACCAGCTACTTTGATACTTGCATTTATCAATATATCCTATTAAACAGCAAGAATTGCTAATCGATGCAAATCGTAAAGCTGAAGCACTCTTAAACTATATGAAATATAGTTTATTAGGTCAGAAGTGCGATCCTTGTATTTTACCACAAGAAAAAGATGATCGATTTGAAGATAAGCTGTGGAAGGAGATTCCTTTTAATTTTTATGCACAGGGATTTTTGTTAACTGAACACTGGTGGCAATTAGCCACAACCCATATTCATGGTGTAAGCAGACATCATACCGAAATCGTTAACTTTGTAACAAGACAATGGCTGGATATGTTTAGTCCGAGTAATTTTCTTCACACAAATCCCGAAGTGATCAAAACATCCTTTGAGGAGCAAGGACAGAACCTGATTAAAGGCTTTAGTCATTTCATAGATGATATCGCCCGTTTTATTCAAAATAAGCTTCCTCGGGGTGCTGATCAATTTAAATTAGGAACCGATCTTGCGACATGTGAAGGCAAAGTTATTTACAGAAATCCTTTATTTGAATTGATCCAATATGCTCCAAAAACCAAAAAAGTATATCCTGAACCTGTTTTAATTATTCCCGCTTGGATTATGAAATATTACATTTTAGATCTCTCACCAAATAACTCCATGGTAAAATTTTTAGTAGAAAAAGGTCATACTGTTTTCATGATATCTTGGAAAAATCCGGATAAAGAAGATGCCTCATATGATTTCTCAGATTATTTAAAAAAAGGGGTTTTAAAAGCAATAGAAATAGTTTCTGAGATTGTTCCTAATCAAAAAATCCATGCTACAGGTTATTGTGTTGGCGGAACCATTTTGTCAATTGCTGCTGCTTATCTTGCTAAACATAATAAAAACTTACTTAAATCACTCACATTATTTGCAACTCAGATTGATTTTGCTGATGCAGGTGAATTGTTAATGTTCATTGATGAAAGTGAGCTTGCTTATTTGGATGATTTAATGTGGAACCAAGGAAATTTAAAAAAATGGCAGCTTTCTGGTGCTTTTAATATGCTTCGGTCTAAAGATTTAATTTGGTCGAGGTGGGTTCGAGATTATTTAGAAGGAAAAGAAGAACAAATGTTTGATTTAATGGCCTGGAATGCTGATGCTACTCGTATACCTTATAAATTGCATGCAGAATATTTACGTTCACTGTATCTTAATAACGATTTGGTTGAACGTCATTTCCAGTTTGAGGATACCATTATAGACTTAGAAGAGATACAAATACCTGTTTTTGCTGTAGCTACTGAGAAAGATCACATTGCTCCATGGAAATCTGTTTTTAAACTCCATGCATTGTTAGAAACAGAATTGATCTTTATTTTAACTAACGGTGGCCATAACGCTGGGATTGTAAGTGAGCCAGGACATAAAGGTCGTGAATTTGAAATTAAGGCATCTAATACTCATAATCACTATATTGCTCCTGAGAAATGGAGAGAATCAGCAGAAAAAAAATCTGGCTCATGGTGGCCCACGTGGCAAAATTGGCTTAAAAATCATTCTCAAGCAAAAACAAATCCGCCTGCAATGGGAGCAAAAGAATTTAAACCATTAGAAGATGCTCCTGGCCAGTATGTCCTGATACGGTAGATGTCGTACGATATTGATTTGTATTAAGTCAATAAGGTTGTTTTTTATTCTTCACATTAAACAAGGAGGGAATTATGCAAGTCAAAGAAATCATGACAAAGGAACCAGAGTTTTTACCTACTACGGCGACCATTTTTGATGCGGCAAAAAAAATGCGAGAATTAGATACAGGTTTTTTACCAGTTGGTGATAAAGGAACAGATAAAATTGTTGGTACGCTCACTGATCGTGACATCGTTATCTCTGCTCTTGCTAATAAAAATGCATTAGATACTCCAGTAAAAAGTATAATGCATCAAGATGTATATTATTGCTATGAGAATGATGACATTCAAATAGCATTTGATAGCATGAAGAAGAAAAAAATCCGTCGATTGATTGTACTTAATAAAAATAAAAAATTATCAGGTGTTTTGTCTTTAGGTGATATAGCGTTAAATTGTGATACTAAGCTATCAGGTGAAGCATTAAAATATATCTCAGTCCAATAGTTTAAAAGTTTGTGAATTCACTTCTTTTACCGATACTCGCAAAAAAGAAGTGAATTAACTACTTAAATTACTAGCTCCATATAATCAACTCACTATATTGAAAAGAAAAAGGGAATGGTGTGGAACAAATATTATTTATTTTTAAATTATTGCTGTTCTGCCATGTCGCTAAAGAAGAGCCAGATTGTGGTTTCCCTCAAGCACAATCTGCGCATGATAATTTCTGGGATTTTATTCATTAATACCTGGAAGCATGTATATGGTTATGTGGATTATGTCTGATCGAGCAATTCCTCGTTTATTTCGCTGTTATTTTATTTATTAGATATTACGAGAGAAAAAGCTATAAAATTCTTCGATCCCTGCATGGAGTTTTCGCAGCGAGTGGATTAATCCTTGTTTGTATTTATGCAAGAATTAATAGGCACATGAATAAACTAATCTGACAGTTACCAGTTTTTTTAGTGTCTGTCAGATTAAGTTTAATGTACTACAAGATTAGGCTATGATGAATTTTGAAGTAGCACGTTTTCAAGTATTAATTACTCTTCGCTATCGTTTTCTTCGCTCTTAGAGCAGGAAAATCCAGCGCATTTTTTCGCCATTTTTTTGATATGGCATTTAGCTTCACAAATATATCCAAACGCTTCAAACATATAACCCGCTGCTTTATCACAGTCATTCTCATTAGCAGCTTTTTCGTGAAGCTTTCCTGTTGTTCTATCGTTTTTATGGGCACCGTAGGCATTCCATCTTGCTGTGCTGCTATAGAAATTGCCTTAGCATCATTTTTATCATTCTTATTTCCTTGAACAAAAGGCTTTACATGGTGAGGGCTAATTTGGGATACCTCATGGCCATAAGATAAAAATTTACGTGCCCAATAGTTTGAGCTGCCACAAGCTTCCATTGCTATTTTACAAGGAGGTAAATTTGCACTGAATTGCGGCAATTCAGTGCGACATATTTTTTTACCTAGTATTTTTTTGCCATTCTCATTGACTCCATGAAGTTGAAAAACATCTTTTGCCAAATCGATTCCTAATAACGTAACATGATTCATTGTGGACTCTCCTGTTCTTTTTTGTTTTCGTCAAAAACATTTTGGCTCATCGAGGTGCCCTTTAAAAGAGGAGATGAGTCCATATCATTGCGATAGGCTGTGGGGGTAAATCTATCCGCAAGTGTTAAGCCATTGGTGCACGCATGCGCTTTGCTCCTCCAGAGAACGCGCTGGAAATAGGGCGCTCGTGGCCTTTTACCTGTCGCGTTGGCGAGTGAATTCTGGGGACTGGGATGTCCCGGAATTTTTAACGAGATAGCGACACGCTTTTTGAGGGAGTAGCTGATTCGGTTTCTTCCTGAATCTCTCTAATATTTCGGGCACTTTTAACACTTACTCCGCCATTTAATACGTTGGATATAAAGCGATATTGGTCTCCGTAACTCTCTATTTTCTTGGCTCGGATAAATATTGGATCATTTTTTACCTTAGTACTGAAAAAGTACTCTGAAAAGGGGCCTGAGCGCATTGAGCGTAAGGCTATATTTAAATTATCTTTCCAACGTGCACTAGCAAACTCTACTCCCATTCCATACTCATCCGCCGTGAGCTCGACAGTTTCTTGATCATCTTGCAGTCTAGGAGAGGCATATCGTAACGCATAGCCACGTTTTGAGGACAAAGCTTTATGCACAACTTCCTTGTCGTCAATCAAATCGGCGGTAAACTGCAACGCGTTGCAATTATTTTCCACGGCGGCCATTGCTATTATTTTTGTATTTTGTAATTTCCTAACCGCCCACTCCAACTCAGAACCTTTAAAGCAAACAACGTGATAAACGATTTTTGAATCACTTCTTACTGCCTCTGAGCGATTTTTAAGCATCCATAATGAATGCAAACCATCACGAAAAATTTGTTTATAGGCTTGGCTAAATACTGAGTAATAATCATTGTCGTCAGGAGTTAGAATACGCTCTGGAAAATAATGTTCGCACAATGCCTTCCAAGCCATACTGTCATCTTTGCGTTCAGGAAGGGGTAAATCTAATTCAATATAATCGTCGCTTAAGATTTGCTTCATCATTGCAGTTATCATTTTCTACCTCTTTGGACTATTAAAAAAATTGAATATTACACGATGCATACTAAAAGTTGTACAAGTCGTTGCTAGTAAATGGCTCTAAAATTGCCTCAAAGTATGAATTAAAATTGAGCTGTAGTGATTGTTCATGAAGACGCTCTCTAAGCATGAAATTATTTGAGCATAAAGAGCCATTATTGATCTATTTTATTTGAGATGAGTTTTGGCCTGTGATCAAACAACCCATAAGAAAAATTATGTCTTACTAAGAACTCTATTTTGGACTAAAAAAATGTCTCAGATTGATCATTGTATAGGCAATGGTTTTCATGGCATAGTGATGAAAGCTATGATGCTCAAACCGAAGAAGTAAGCGTTTGAATTTGTCCTCCAGGCAAAAACTCGTTCAATCGTACGAAACCGCTCTTTAAAAATAGCTTTGTTGAACAAGCGCTTTCTTCCTCGCTTGGAACGTTTAGAGGCTATCCGGAAAGTCCCTGCCATTGACCTGTCTCTTGATCACATCTCCATCAATTTGGTAGCTATCCTAAGTCCTTCAACTCGCTCTTGTAAACGGAACCATCCTTTCCAGATA
>NZ_LNYU01000078.1:128425-131642 GCF_001468135.1 Legionella santicrucis
ATAAGGAGGTAGCGAGAGGATTTAAAACGATAGCTTGGCACGTTTCTTTTTTTCAGAGTAAAAAAGATGAATTCCATCAATGTTGCGGTCCCTAAGAGATCTTAATAATCCTTAAGTCGGTTGGCCGTTCCTTACTCCCCAAGCCCCTATATTAGGTACCCCTTTCCAGTTTTATTATCACGTTAATGCAATGGTAAGGAGGAATTCATCGTGAAAGAAGCAATCCTAACCTGCAATGCAGGCTCCAACAGTTTAAAATGCGCTCTATTTGAAGTAAAGAGAGAAAAACCACTTTTATCGATTCGAAGCAGATGAGATACATCAATATATAGCTGTTACCATTAAAAATTCTAATGATGAAATTATTCTAGACAAAAAAATCAAAAAAACTGGCTATGAAGTTGCATTATCTTTTTTTCTGGAGTGGCAACAAAAAAAACTGACTGAACTAAAGATTAAAGCAGTTGGTCATCGTATTGTTCATGGTGGTAATCGTTTTGATAGTCCAGTAATTATTACATCATCAGTTGAAGAGTGTGTAATTGCTCAACAAGTGCGGACATTGATTTCTAAAGAAAAGTAATTAATTCATATACGATTATATGAATAACTAACGTAATGTTAGGATACAAACTCTTTTTATAGCAAAAGTACATTCAGCGGCGACAACTTACCGCGGGTGCAGGAATTGCACCGAACAAGTGCTTGGCAAAAGTTGCTAATGGTTGGTACAAAACTAGGGGATCAATTTTAATCAAAGTCGTTCTCATGACTATTTCTTAGCTTTTTTTACCAACGTTAAGCCCATTTTTTTTAAGATTTCGGGATCTTTTTTAAATTCAATATCTTCATAATTAATAACTTGAATCAAATTTCCCCATGGATCGGTGAATTCCATAAAAGGAGTTTTATGTGATATTGTAGCACCTGCCTTTTGAGCTAACTTAAGCACGTCTGTACGATTATCAACTACTAAACCAAAGTGGCGAATCGAATCTTCCTGTGGTTTAAAGTTTTTAGAAAAAAGTGCTAGAAACTGATCGCCTATATCAATAAATGCTTTTTCATGATCCTTGTTTTTAATTTTAAAATCAAAAATTGAGCCATAAAATTCAAGCGCCTTATCAATATCACCAACTGCAAGTGCCACATGGTTAATTCCAACTAATTTAGCCTTTTTGTCCATTTGTTGTTTCCTCAAAATAAAATGCCAGTTTGGAGTATGTTGGTTAATTATATAAATAAAACATATAGAACTATTGGGTAATATAAGATTTCAAAATTCAATTCAATAAATATAGTATTATTTTTATAAATATTGAAATTTCAGTAAGGTTTTCCTTAAATTACAAAAACTATCCAAGAGTCTATCCTTTACCTAAATATTATATTTCAGGATAAATAACTATGAATGTACTTAGTGGACTTAAAATAGCTATTTTGCTGACAGATGGTTTTGAACAAGTAGAAATGGTAAAACCTAGAGAGGCATTGCAGGATCAAGGAGCCCAAACGTTTCTTATTTCAAATAAGCCAACTGTTCAGGGATGGAATCATGATGATAAAGCAGACTCCTTTGATGTAGATGTACTCCTAGAAAATGCTAAACCAAATGAGTTTGATGCATTACTTCTACCTGGAGGAGTTAGAAATCCAGATACATTACGTACTCTGCCTGAAGCAGTAGAATTAGCAAAAAAGATTAATGAACAAGAAAAAATTATTGCTGCTATTTGCCATGGTCCCTGGCTTCTTATTAATGCTCAAGCTGTTAAATATAAACATGTGACTTCTTGGCCTTCAGTAAAAACTGATTTAATTAATGCAGGAGGTATATGGGTTGATCAACCTGTAGTTAAGGATGGAAATTTAATTACGAGCAGAAAACCTGATGATATTTCAGAATTTAATAAAGCAATTATAGAGCAATTGCGTGATTATAAATCAAAACTATAAATATATTCTGATTTAAGAGCATCTCTCAATCCAATATCTTTGGCATTTTTGCATCACAGTGTAAGTTCCGGCTGCTAGGTCATAATTTGTTATGAAGACACCAAAATTGTTATAAGATGTGACAAGAAGCAGTTTATATATCGGGAGATTAAAATGACAAGGAATATGTCTGTCGTACTTTACATTGTGATGTTGATTGCAGTGATCGTTAGCGTAGATTTACTGTTCTTTAAGGATCGATTCTGGGAGCGGCTTATGGTGAACATCGGTATTGTCCTAGTGTTTACAGCTTTCTATTTGAGATTTCTAAATACCCCATAAGCTACGCGCTGTGTGCTGTATATCCTGTGTAATAGCTTTGATTGTTACCTCTCAAAATATAAACCCAATAATTACTGGGAGTAGGCATGAAAGGACTAATCAAATAAATGGGGAAAGGGAATTATTGTTGCCATTTGATTAGGCCTGTCTTTTGAAAAAGATGGCATACGGTAAGGAAAAGATTGAAAGGGGATGACATTCGGATAGCGTAATAAATTATTAGCTCTTAGATAAGCATAGCAGCGACAACGGATATCAAGTTGAGCAATGAAGGGAAATTTCTCATAGCTCAAAACGTTTTGAGTTAAAGTATCAACAATTTTTTCAATTGAAATTTCACCATCTGTGCTTCTGCCCCATGCATCATAATCTTGTAGAAAAAAATTGCGAAAGGTGATTTGTAACTTCAGGAGGGGGAACAGTTCTTTACCTGTATGGAAACAAATTACAGAGGACAGGCTTTGTATTGCTTCTGTATTGAACACATAAATACTCATTATCATTAACCATTACTTTCTATTTCTTTTCTAATTTCCATGTATTCTTATTTACTTAGAGCTACTTAAAATTAAAATCTCTTAATAATTATAACATTAATTTAATAAGTAGCGAGCTCGTATTAGCAAAACGTAATCCGTAGACTTATCCATATTTTGCAAGTATTGATCAATGATGACAATTTAGAAAATGCTAACTAAAGAAAAAGCCCTTGGCTAATCTCGAAGAACGGATGGCGCGCGAGGAACAGCTCAAAGTATTCAGTCAACGCCTATTTGAGCTGCAAACACAGCTCGTATTTCTTTGCCAAGGACGATTACCTTTAGCACATGCTGACATGATTGTTTTGGAAGTCTTTTATGCCAAGTACCAACAAGAAAGCAGTGCGGCTCAAAATATCTTAATTCAACACGGCATCAGCCCCCAAAGTAGAGAGCAATTT
>NZ_LNYU01000079.1 GCF_001468135.1 Legionella santicrucis
TGACATGATTGTTTTGGAAGCCTTTTATGCCAAGTACCAACAAGAAAGCAGCGCGGCTCAAAACATTTTAATTCAAAATGGCATCAGCCCCCAAAGTAGGGAGCAATTTTATGCCCTCAAGCGTGATAATGCAGAGAAGACGATTCCTGATGTGATTATTGATGGGAAAGACATTGGCTATCCAGGGATTTATATTAAAAAACTGGATACAACCAGTGATAAAGGAGCAGCACTTGCGGCCTGTCTTGGGAAAATAACGCATTGCTGCCAGT
>NZ_LNYU01000080.1:0-140 GCF_001468135.1 Legionella santicrucis
AAGAGCCATCGGCATGCAGGGTTAAGGTGCCGTAGGCCCCGTTGATGGTGGCTTTTTTTTTTCGCGGCCGGGGCAACCAGCCCGCTGTCCCGGCTTGCACGCCCACCACGCTGGCGCCATCGGCGCCGGCCACATCATTG
>NZ_LNYU01000080.1:150-1123 GCF_001468135.1 Legionella santicrucis
GCAAAGACATCGGTGGCGGCACCGGCAAGGGCATTGGCGTTGGATTGATATTCATAAGAGCCATCGGCATGCAGGGTTAAGGTGCCGTAGGCCCCGTTGATGGTGGCGCCTACCCCGGTAGCGAGGGGGCTTGCGGTATTGCTCCCGGCTTGCACGCCCACCACGCTGGCGCCATCGGCGCCGGCCACATCATTGCTTAAGACGCCATTGGCTGCTGTGACGGTTAAGAGCGCGCCTTCGCTAAGGGGGCTTGCGGCATCGGCATGGGCGGTAGGGACGTCATCGACGATGGTGACGTTCAGGGTGCCGGTGGTGGTGTTGCCGTTGGCATCGGTCACCCTGTAGGTAAAGGATTCGCTTGCCGTATCAGCGCCATTATCGGCCGCAGGCGTTGTGGTGTAGGCTTGGGTTAAGGTGTAGGTGTAACTGCCGTTGGCATCGAGGTGGAGCAGGCCGTAATTCCCGCTGGCGGTGCTGCTGCCATCGGCCAAGCTGTAGGTGAGATCCCCCACGCCGCCGGAGGCATTGAGCTGGTTGTTGGCTGCGGTTTCGCCCGTGCTGGTTTGCCCCAGGCTGCCGGTGACCGTGCCTGCCGCCAAATCAGCGCCATCTTGTACGGTGTCTAAGGCATTTTCATAGACAACCGCCTCATTCGCGGCCGGGGCAACCAGCCCGCTGTCGCTGAGGTTGATGGTTAAGGTGGTGGTGGAGGTATCGCCATCGCCGTCTTGAATGGTGTAGACAAAGACATCGGTGGCCGCGCCGGCAAGGGCATTGGCGTTGGATTGATATTCATAAGAGCCATCGGCATGCAGGGTTAAGGTGCCGTAAGCACCGTTGATGGTGGTGCCTACCCCGGTAGCGAGGGGGCTTGCGGTATTGCTTCCGGCTTGCACGCCCACCACGCTGGCGCCATCGGCGCCGGCCACATCATTGCTTAAGACGCCATTGGCTGCCGTGACGGTTAAGAGCG
>NZ_LNYU01000081.1:0-201688 GCF_001468135.1 Legionella santicrucis
AAATGATCTTTTCTCCTTCTTCTATTTGAGAAATTTCTTGTATTTGCTTGATCTATTCACCTAATTCAGGCGTTTTTCGTAAGTCCTGTAATTTATTTTTTGGGGAAGTAGCTGCATTCGTAAGGATGTCATCCAGAGTCATGCCAATGACTATTGATTGCCCAAATATACGTTTAAACTCACGTTGATACGCTTCATTAAACATCATATAACGATAATCATTATCCAACGCAGCAATCATATCCGTGGCGCTTTCTAAAATACTTCTTAATTGGTTCTCAATATTTTTCCGGTTATGCTCGGCTTTGAGACTTCTTGATAATTCTTTATTTGCCAACACAAATGCGAGGATTAAACCGAAAAGACTAATTGTTTTCCCTATGATAATGGCAATATTGGTCGTTTCTGCACTATTGAGTACGGTTTTATTCCGTTCCTTTAATAAGACGAGCTCAACGGATTTTATTTCTTGAGCAACGTTCTTAATTTGATTCGAAGTATCTTGTTTTTGCAGAAAAAAATCTTTTTCCTCTGGAGTATTGAGTTTGTTATTTATTTTTAATTGAATGGCTTGATTTAATTGTTTGAGTCTTTGATTTGTTATGTCAAAAAAACGAGAGACTCGTTCCTTTTGCGATGAATTATCTTGAATTAAATGAAATAAATTATCAAAATCTTGTTTTAAGCTAAATTTCATTTTATCAATATTCATCAAAAACTGTTCATCATCGGAGAGAAGATAGGCTTCTAGCTCAGAATCAATATCGATAATTGTGATTAGTATATTATCAGTAGCTTGAATGACTTGATACGTATGAGCAACCCATTTGTTGGCATCCAACATTTTATTTACCTCATAATGAGATAAAATCCCAATGCCTGATACAAGCACAAGCGCTGGAATAAAAATAATATAAAGTAAAAACTTGTTAAATTTAGAAGATGAGATGCTATTGTTGTCCATAACAATTCGCTGAATCAGTTTTCCATTATATAGATTATACATCACTATGTAATAGAATCATCGAACAATGATGCTTTTATAGTAATTTTTGCGCTATTTACAATAACTTAGCCATTTTATTCTATGATAATACACAAAGTTATCCACAGAGCAATAATGCCTTAAAAAAAGACAAAATTAAAAATCACTTTTTTTTTCAAATAGTTATATGTGATATTGTGATCGCCATTGCAGGACCATACAAAGTTATTCACAATTAATAAAAGTGAGTTATCTAACATAATCAATCCTGTGTTAAAATCACTTTGCAATATAACATTGCGATGGTTAAATAGTGATATTAAATATAATGAACGCAAAAACAATGAATGATGTATCTGAACGAAAACTACTAGCCGAATTTACCGAAAAAGCTTATCTGGATTACTCCATGTACGTTATCTTAGATAGAGCTTTGCCCCATATTGCGGATGGATTAAAACCAGTGCAAAGACGTATTGTTTATGCAATGTCTGAATTAGGGCTAAAAGCTACAGCCAAATATAAAAAATCAGCGCGCACTGTTGGGGATGTGTTAGGTAAATTTCATCCACATGGAGATAGTGCATGTTATGAGGCCATGGTGCTTATGGCGCAGCCATTTTCCTATCGTTATCCTTTTGTGGATGGACAGGGAAATTGGGGTTCTCCAGATGATCCTAAGTCTTTTGCAGCAATGCGTTATACAGAAGCTCGACTATCGCGCTATGCTGAAGTTTTATTAGCAGAACTTTTGCAAGGAACTGTGGATTGGGTTGACAATTTTGATGGCACATTACAAGAGCCCTCGTTGTTGCCAGCACGGCTACCTAATATTTTATTAAATGGTGCAACAGGTATCGCCGTGGGTATGGCTGCCGATATTTTGCCTCATAATTTAACAGAGGTTGCCAATGCTTGCGTGCACTTATTAGACGATCCCCAGGCAGATTTAGCCGCGATTACTCAATATGTTAAAGGGCCGGATTTTCCTACTGAAGCTGAAATAATCACACCGCCTGAAGCAATTAGCGCCATGTATGAAACAGGAAATGGTTCTATAAAAATGAGGGCAGTATATAACCAGGAAAAACAAAATATAGTAATTACTGCATTGCCTTATCAGGTCTCAGGAGCCAAAGTATTAGAACAAATCGCGCTGCAGATGCAACAAAAAAAATTGCCCATGGTTGAGGATTTACGTGATGAATCAGATCATGAGCATCCAACACGCTTGGTCATTGTTCCTCGTTCCAATCGTGTTGATATTGAAGGGTTAATGTCTCATTTATTTGCTACTACCGACTTAGAACGAAGTTACCGTGTTAATTTCAATATGATAGGACTCGATGGTAAGCCAAGAGTAAAAGGGTTAGTTGAGATTTTATCTGAATGGTTAGTATATCGGATATCTGTAGTAAAAAGACGCTTGGAATATCGGTTGGCAAAAGTTTTAGATCGTATCCATGTGCTCGAAGGACTACTTATTGCTTATCTGAATATCGATGAAGTTATTGCCATTATTCGTGAGCATGAACAGCCCAAACAAGGATTAATAGCTCGCTTTAATATTAGTGATCGTCAGGCAGAAGCTATTTTAGAAATGAAGTTGCGTCATTTAGCAAAATTAGAAGAAATAAAATTACGGGGAGAGCTGGATGAGCTTTGTACTGAACGCGATAATTTGCAGGATACTTTAGCGTCAGAGCAACGGCTAAAAAAATTAGTGAAAGAAGAAATTATTAATGACAGAGATGAGTTTGGTGATGCTCGTCGCTCCCCCATTATTGTTCGCCAAGAATCTCAAGCATTAAAAGAAGAAGATATTTTACCTAATGAGCCTATTACAGTAGTACTTTCAAAAAAAGGATGGGTTAGAGCTGCAAAGGGGCATGATGTCAATGGGTGTGAATTAAGTTATAAAGCAGGCGATGATTTTAAAGCGCAAGCAATGGCGCGTTCAAATCAACAAATCCTCTTTTTTGATAGTGAAGGAAAAGTTTATTCTTTGCCTGGACATGTGTTGCCTTCGGCACGTGGACAAGGAGAGCCTTTAACCGGTAAACTTAATCCAGCTGAAGGAGTCTTGTTTGAGGCTGTAGTAGGTGGTGAAGCAGAACAATCCGTGCTATTAGCGAGTGATGCTGGGTATGGTTTTATTGCGAAAATCGGTGATCTGTACGTAAAAAATCGCAACGGCAAGGCCTGTATTAAGCTTCCTGGATCGAGTCATATTTTACTCCCTCGGATACTCCCTAAACATGAGGAGCTTTTCATTGCTTGTGCCACTAGTGTAGGTCGACTACTTATTTGTTCTACGAAAGAAATTCCAGAGTTATCGCGTGGAAAAGGAAATAAATTAATCAGTATTCCTACTGCTAAAGTAGCGTCACGTGAAGAATATGTGATTGACGTACAAGTTTTAACTGCTGGCGATACACTTACCGTTCATGCGGGTAAACGCCATTTTACCTTAAAGGGGGCTGATCTTGAGCATTATAGAGGTGAACGGGGACGTAGAGGGAATAGATTGCCGCGTGGCTTGCAAAATGTAACTCAATTACAAGTTATTACTTCTGATTCTAATTCTTAGAAAGGTGATTTTTTGATGGCTATATGGACGATTCAGCCGTTTGTTTAGCCCTATAGATTTAACTAACCTCGGTTTTGTGCGAAACAACGATCTTGGCAACAAATCCGGGGCTGAATTAGCCTCAAATCCTGTGCGGTTTTTTTTGCGAAATATGATAAGGATCTCAGCAAAAATAAAGAGTTACTTCCTAAAGGAGCTCCAATTTTTTACGCACAATTTTTGATTTTCCATCCTTTTTTTAATGTGATGCAATACGTATTAAAATATTGTCAAGATTTGGTCTATTAAATAGTTCTTAGTAATGATACAGTACGAAGACCTAATAACAGCTAATACCATTCCATGATGGGGAGCCGATTTCAGAGGGAAATATTAGCACACATGTTAAAGATTTTTACTCTTGCCGTTAGCCTGATGCTTAGTGCTTGTATGGTTGGTCCTAATTATAAAGAACCGATAAAGCCTGTCGCAGCGCATTGGCCGAAAAAAAATGCATCGGTTAAAGAAACTCCATATAAAGATACCCAATGGTGGCAAGTATTCCATGATCCGGTTCTTACTTCTTTAATTTATCAAGGTTATCATAACAATTTAACACTGCAGTCTGCTGGAGTGCGGGTTTTGCAAACGAGAGCATTATTAGCTCAATCCGTTGGCGGGCTTTATCCACAGCAACAAGCAGTGGTTAGCAATTTTACTTACTACCAAATTGGCGGTAGTGAATTGCAATCTCTTTTGCCTTCCTCTTTAGAGACATTATCATTGGGCTTTTCTGCGAATTGGGAAATTGATTTTTGGGGTAAATATCGACGAGCCATTCAGGCTAATGATGCTGTATTTTTATCCTCTCTTGCTGCTTATGATAATGCTTTAGTCACTCTTACTGCTGATGTGGCCACTACCTACATCCAAATTCGTATGTATGAAACAAAAATTAAGGTAACAAGGCAAAATATCGTAGTCCAAAGAGAGGGGTTAAATATAGCTCGTGCTCGTTATAATGCAGGACAAACCAATCTTATTGATGTAGAGCAAGCTCAGACGGAACTTTCACAAACACAGGCTTCACTTCCACCTTTAGAAAGCAGCCTTGAACAACAAAAAAATGCGCTTGCCCTTCTATTAGGCACTGTACCTAATGGGGTTGATAATCAGCTTAAGAAAAGTCGCGGAATTCCCATCGCTCCTTCAAGTGTGGCCGTAGGTATTCCTAAAGAAACATTAGCAAGGCGACCTGATATTTATCAAGCACGTTTAGAGGCAGTCTCTCAATCTGCCAAGATTGGTGAAATAAAAGCTAATCTTTTCCCAGCGCTTGCATTGAATGGGACCTTTTCTTTTTCTTCCAATAATATTGGTTCAAATTCTCTTTCTGATCTTTTTCAACCATCTAATCGGAACATAACTGCGGGTCCTAGTCTGACTTGGCCAATTTTGAACTATGGACAAATTACCAATGCTGTACGCGCACAGGATGCTGCCTACCAACAGGCTTTATTAAGTTATGTCAATTTGGTTTTAAAAGCCCAACAGGAAGTACAAAATAGTATTACCGCCTATATCGAGGCTAAAAAAGCTGAGCGTGCGCTAACCGTAGCAAATACTGCTGCAATTAAAACCTTAAAATTAGCAATAATACGGTATATGGAAGGGGAAACAGACTTTACTCCAGTACTAAATGCAGAGCAACAACAATTGAGTGTACAGACATCACTAGTTAGTGCTCAAGCAAACATTCCCGCAGCATTAGTATCTCTTTATCGTGCACTTGGTGGTGGTTGGGAAATTCGAGGTTGTAACGATGTTGTGCCGCAACAAATAAAGGCTGAAATGGCCGCACGAACTAATTGGGGTTCTTTACTCAAAGAGAAAAATCATATGGCCCCCCGAACTAAAAAAGAAAAAATAAAAGAACTTTATTTACCTAATTGGTAGATGCCACCAAAATGAAGACTAGCTTCTAGGTGTACGGATAAAAAACGATGACTTCCGGGGTATGCTTACCCAGGCTACATTAGAAAAATTAAACAAAAATGGTATTGAGCATGAACTTTAAAAAAGATTCAACATCAGTCAAAGTTGTAGCAATAATTGCGATTTTATTTTTTATTTATTTATTAGTGCATTTTTTTAGCAAAAGCAATGTGCCGGCTATCCCTTTACCAACGGTTGTTGTACAAAAACCAAAACTTGAAGAAATGGTTGAATATGTGACGCAAACAGGGACTATGGTAGCTTATAATTCAGTCAACTTGGTTGCGCGGGTCGAGGGTTATCTTGATTCAATTGAGTTTGTAGATGGAACATTCGTCAAAAAAGGAAAGGAATTATTTGTCATTCAGCCAGAACCTTATTTTGAACAATTAAGAGCAGCTAAAGCTACAGTCGCTGCGCAAAAAGCCGCACTTGCTTATGATAAATCAGAATATGCCCGACAGCAAAGAATGTATAAACAGCATGCTACCTCCTTAAATGAAGTAGAGAAGTGGTATGCTAAAACGTTGGAACTGACTGCAGAAGTTGATAAAGCAGAAGCTGATGAAATAAATGCAGCAATCACCTACAGCTATACGCATATTTTTGCACCATTTAATGGACGAATTGGCCGTCATTTGGTTGATGTTGGTAATTTGGTTGGGCATGGAGAAGCAACAAACCTTGCAACCATCGAGCAGATTGATCCCATCTATGTGTATTTTAATTTAAACGAGCTTGATTTAATTAAATTAAGAGCTGCAGCACGAGCTCGAGGATTTAAACCTAAAGATATTCATAAAGTTCCGGTTGAAGTGAGCTTGCAAAATGAAACAACCTTTAAATATAAAGCTACCTTGGATTTTGTGAATACGGGGCTTAATGCTTCTACTGGAACTATGGAGCTACGAGCCCTTTTGCAAAACAAAAATTATGTTTTTGTTCCTGGCCTCTTTGTAAAAGTAAGAGTGGCAATCTCAGAGCCTAAAAAACAATTAACTGTGCCTGATACAGCAGTACTTTATGACCAAATTGGCCCGTACTTATTGACAGTGGATAACAATAATGTAGTGGTATTAAAACATGTAACCTTGGGCAGTCAAGAAGCAGGAATGCGTGCTGTGATCAAGGGCCTGGACTCACAAGACAATGTTATTGTTGATGGTCTGCAAAACGCAACCCCTGAAAATAAAGTTCAGATACAACAACCAGCATCAAAGAATGTTAGTAGTGAAGCAAGCAATAATGCAGGCAAGTAAGAAAAATTTTGTTCAGTTAATTGATACAAAACGTGAGAAGAACGCAGAATGATTTCTAAATTTTTTATTGAGCGGCCTATTTTGGCAAACGTTATTGCACTACTTCTGGTTTTACTAGGATTGGTTGCTATAATTGTCTTACCCGTATCTCAATATCCAGCTATTGTTCCACCCACCATTCAGGTAACCACTACATATCCAGGTGCCGATGCAGAAACTTTAATTAAAACCGTAGCATTGCCTATTGAGCAGCAAGTCAACGGAGTGGAAAACATGCTCTACATGCAATCCACAAGTACCAATAATGGCACCTATACTTTAATTGTTACCTTTGCTATTGGAACAGATCTGAACTTTGCGCAAGTATTGGTACAAAACCGAGTGCAATCTGCAATGGCTCAATTGCCACAATCGGTGCAAAAACAAGGGGTTCTTGTACAGCAAAAGTCGACCAACATTTTACAGTTTATTACTTTAACATCTAAAAACAATGAATATGATGGTTTATTTTTGGATAATTATGCAGCAATTAACATGCAAGATGAGTTATCACGTTTACCTGGAGTGGGGAACGTAGTTATTTTTGGAACGGGTACCTATGCTATGCGTGTTTGGCTTGATCCCCAAAAAATGTTGGCTTATTCCTTAAACCCAAGTGATGTTCTTGAAGCCATCAGCCATCAAAACCAAGAGATTGCATCAGGACAAATTGGAGCCCCACCATCAGCAGGGAAACCCGCTTATCAATTTACAGTGAATGTTCCAGGGCAACTTGCTGATGTAGATCAATTCGCCAATATTATTGTTAAGACTATAGCTCAAAAGCCTAATCAATCTGCAACCAGTAACATGATCAATAATAGTGCTCAAATCGTACGTATACGTGATGTAGGTCGTGTTGAATTAGGTTCTAATAGTTATAACCAGCTTGCGAAATTAAACAATAAACCGGCAGCCGCTATTGGTATTTTCCAACTTCCTGGTGCTAATGCGTTAGAGGTTGCCTCTGAAGTGCGAAAAGCAGTGGAAAAAATGTCTAAAAAATTCCCCCCAGGGATGCAGTACACTGTGCCTTTTGACACCACTATTTTCGTAAAAGCCTCAATTGATGAAGTATATAAAACTTTATTTGAAGCAGGTATTCTCGTTTTAATCGTTATCCTTGTTTTTCTCCAAAACGCACGTGCGACTCTTGTTCCTACCACCACAGTGCCAGTAACCATTATTGGTGCTTTTTTTGCGATGCTTGCATTAAGTTATTCCATTAATTTATTAACCTTATTTGCTCTAGTATTGGCAATAGGTATTGTAGTAGATGATGCGATCGTAATCGTTGAAGGAGTGACCCAACATATCGAACGAGGAACACCTCCAAAGGAATCTGCTATTCATGCTATGGCTGAATTAATGGGCCCTGTAATTGGTATTACACTAGTTCTTATGGCTGTATTTGTACCGGCGGGTTTTATGCCTGGTTTAACGGGCGCTATGTATGCTCAATTCGCATTAGTTATTGCAGCTACAGCATTTATTAGTGCAATCAATGCGATGACGTTGAAACCAACTCAATGCGCTTTATGGCTTAAACCTATTGATCCACAAAAGAAGAAAAATGCTGCATTTCGTTTTTTCGATAGGATTTATTTGCCTATAGAAAATGCCTACATAGAATTCATTGATAAACTGGTTCATAGAAATAAAACAGTTTGTCTTATAGGCCTTGCATTAGTAGTAATCGCTATCCTAGGTTTAAGTCGTATTCCTACCGGCTTTATTCCCATTGAAGATCAAGGCTACGCCATGTTAAACGTGCAATTACCTGATGGTTCGAGTTTGGAGCGCACAGAGGCTTTGATGCATGATTTAAGTGAACAAGTATCTAAAATTGATGGGGTTGAAAACGTGATCACCATCGATGGTATTTCACTTCTGGATAATAGTGCTAGCCTTCCTAATGGTGCTGCACTGTATGTAATGTTTAAAGATTGGAGTGTGCGTGGTAAAAAAGAAGATTTACTGGAAATGTATAAAAAACTAAATGCCGTCGCACAGAAAAACTTAGGTGCTAAAATTTTAGTGATGATCCCGCCAGCTATTCAGGGTTTAGGAAATGCTGGGGGCTTCCAAATGCAAGTAGAATTGCAAGATGGTTCTTTTGATTATCGAAAATTACAAACAGCTACCGATGAGCTAATTCGTTATGCGATGCAGCAGCCCGAGCTACAGAGAATGATGACTTCATTCCGAGCTTCTGTGCCACAGCTTGCAGCGCCAATCAATAGAGTTAAGGCAGAATCTTTAGGTGTTTCTATAGGCGATGCATCCGATGCCTTACAAACTTATCTTGGTTCATCTTTTGTGAATCTCTTTACAAAATTTGGACAGGTATTTCAAGTCTATGTACAAGCGGATGCTCCTTGGCGAACGTCTATTGAAGATGTGCGCAATTATTATGTTAAAAATAAATCAGGTGAGATGGTTCCATTAGGAACACTAACGGATATGAGCTCTACGACAGGGCCTTCTATTATTTCTCTTTATAACCTTTATCCCTCAAGTAATATTTATGGCATGTCTGCACCAGGGTATAGTTCAGGTCAAGCAATGGAAGCTCTAGAAAGAGTAGCTCATCAGGTATTACCCGCGGGGATTTCTTTTGAATGGACGAGTACCGCTTATCAAGAAAAAATCGCTGGAAACCTGAGTTATTATATTTTTATGTTGTCGCTTGTATTAGTGTATCTCATTTTAGCAGGTCAGTATGAAAATTGGATTGCTCCGGCAGCAATCTTATTAAGCGTTCCATTAGCTTTGGTGGGTACCGTGTTGGCTTTATCCGCTTTAGGAATAGCCAACAATATGTACACGCAAATTGGGGTTTTATTGCTTATTGCTTTGGCAGCGAAAAATGCTATTTTGATTGTTGAAGTAGCACGAGAACAACATGAATTGCATAACAAATCCATAATGGAAGCCGCGGTGATTGGTGCAAAAACACGTTTTCGGCCCATTTTAATGACTTCTTTTGCCTTTATTCTTGGTGTGATGCCTTTAGTATTTGCTACGGGTGCTGGAGCTAATGCTCGCAAATCTATTGGCATTGCTGTTTGTAGTGGGATGTTGGCCTCGACATGCCTTGCAGTAGTTTTTGTGCCTGCCTTTTATGTGATGCTACAAAGCTGGCAGGAACGTAGAAAAGCGAAAAAGAATGCAAAATAGGGCGTGTTTCCAATTCACCCTAAGGCTAAGGAAGGAAAATAAAGCAGCCTATTCTCTACAATAACTCACGGTGTTACTGTTATTCTGCCCTGATGATTTGATTTTTTTGTTGTCACTTTGCTCGCTAATATATCATGCGGGCATTCATTATGTTAAACTTGTAAATGTTACTTTGTGTGAGAGTTTTATAATGACGACATTAAAACAACAGCAAGCTCAAAGAGAATATCTTGAAAAAATTACAGTCCTGGCGATTCAGCAAGCGACGCGAAAAAAACCATCCTCTTTGCTTTTTGATCCTCAAGGGCGAGTGTTGATTGATGTTAAAATATCTGAAGAGGCGCAGGGTTTATTCAAACAATGTTTCGGCAAAACTAGAAATCCTTCCCCAATAACCACGGTGAGTTTGGATATTACACAAATCAAAGAACTTAATGAAGAATACGAGCGTCGCTATGGTCTTGATAAGTTAAATAAAGAACAGTTAGATAAACTATCAACTGTTAGAGGCAGTATTATTCCCCTTCAACAAGAATTTCATTTTCATTTGGCACTTGCTGTACGTACTTACACAAAAGTTGACGATAGACGATTTCCTAAGGAACAAATGGAAATTGCACATCAAAAGGCGATGAGGCGCATACAACCATTAATTGAACAGGCATTTGCTGATGCATTAGAAAAAGCTAAGGAAGAAGGTGCGCTAAATGACGTTAAGCTTATTCAAGAATTAGATAAAGCACGGAAAAAGATTTCTGCAGAAGCACATAGTATTTTAATGGAAGAAGTGCTCAAAGAAACAGGACAACGTTTATCAACAGAAGATCTAAAAAAAATAGAGAAAAAGCATTTAGCTGAAAAAACAGCAGCCTCTCCTAATGACTTATTGCATATCGATCAATCATTAGAGCAAACAATCTGGATTTCTGGTTCCGAAAATACTGCTCATGAGCGTCTACCTCACCTGCCAGGAGCATATGCCCTTGCCGATAGACAAATTGTGACTCTTGCACTTAAAGAAGAAAATCAAAGGCAGGCGCGTTTACAAATTAGAATACCTTCGCTTGATGTGAAAAAAAATCTTTCTATGGACAGTGCGATTGATGATGTCAGTGTGAAACTCTTAAAACTTGCTGATAAATATTCAATCCAGGATTCTATCTCTGCAAATCCATTAGGACGCAAAGCATTTACTTATAATCTTCATACCGCAATTAATCATACATTAGATGATTGGTTTAAAGATAATAAACAATCATGGGGTGCACGGGCCATTTTAAATGGTGCTCACTTATATAATAAAGCGCAACTTAAAGCAAAAACCCCACAACCTTTTTGTTTGGTGCAAAATTTATCAGTTAATGGTTTTGGCGATAGTTTAGGATATGGATGGAATATTGGTTGGAATAAGCTGAGAAATGAAGCTACTTTAATGGCTGAAATGGCCATGCTGCAAAATCTGGTGGGACCAAAGGACTGCCTTGCTGAAATTCAGAAGGTATTTGAATATTATGAACAGTTTTTGACAGAGTGTAACGGTCATGGTGAGAACTATTTTTCTCGATCAGAACATGGTCAACTAGCTATTGAGCAAATTAAAAAAATAAAAGCGGGATGGACACAACAAAACGCAAGAATACACGACAAAGATGCTACTCCAGTTGAAAAAGCAAAAGATGCTTTAAAAACAATCATGGCAAATGATCTACATCATACACATGAATATGCCAAACTCGTTCAATCACTTTCTATATTTATTGAAGAAGCTTCCATCGCTGGATGTAAAAGTGGAAATGAACGTGCGCAAGCAATTAATGGCAGGGTAGCGATTTTAGATCATGAAGCCAGTAAACCCGACAGCACTATTTTTAAAGCCATGGATACTCTGGCTAGGGCAAGACCAAGCGATGTTAAAAGGCTTGCGTCTGACTTAAAACACAATTTAGATGATAAATATAATAATCACTTACAAACAGGCTTATCATTAATTAGCGATGTCGATCAAGGTGCCTCTGCTAAAGTTAATGCCAAGGCCCCATGGTATAAATTTTGGACGCGACTTAATCCAAATTACGCCGAGGAGTCTTCATTGACCCATCTATCGCAAAAAAAATCTGGAAACATGCAGGCACACAAAGGACTTACGGAAGCGATGGCTGCTGCTTCAGGGCATCCTAAGAGTTTTAGTTCATATCTCGGACTTGGCAAGTTGGGGATGGCATTGAGTATTATTGCCTTACCGATTAGCTTGCTGGTAGTTGCTGGGATTTATCAGTTCTCTTATAAACCTTATAAAGAGAAACTGATCGCTAAAGCTGAACCAAGAATAAAAGAATGTGAAAAAATTTATGCAAAACATATAGAACAGAACTCCCAAAAAATAGTTGCCAGCTATGAAAAGGCTAATCGTCAATTGCATGAGTCTAAAGTGGAAGGGGGCTTGTTTGTAAAGGAACAACCTTTAATGGAGTATGAGCAAGAAGGTGAGCATCATCATACTAAACTCTTCGCTACTCTTAATGAATCAACCGTTAAAGCAGAAGATGTTCATCAGCATATGGGCCAATTTCAAGGTGTTTTAACGCAAATAAAAACACGACAACAAAAAGAAGATTCAGAGGTTGATTATGAAGAGCCGCCACTTATTGTCAAACATTAATCCTAAGAGATTGAAAATTTTTGTACTTGGCTATGTACTTCAATGATGCTAAAGCTGTGAAATCTCATTTTAACTATTGAAAAAAAATTGACTAAACCACATGATACAAAATGAGGTTTTTTTTCTTAAAGCCCATTAAATACTCGATGTAGCATGTTTTTTAGCTAGAATGACTTTTAGTTCTTCTTTTATTTGTTCCGATAGTTGTGTTAAGGGAAGTGTATTTAATCCTGCTTCTTGATATAAATTCCTTATTTTATCGTTTTGTATTGTTTTTAAATGAAGTGAAATTGTTTCAATATCTCCTCTTGCCAAAGGTCCTGTGAGTGCTTCAGTGATATATTCTGTACGTTGTAAATTATCCAAATTTCCTTGCATTAATTTTACTATCATTTGTCGACTTTGTTGGGCGTTAATTCCAGCTTTAAGAAATAATTCCTCACTACATGCAGCCAATGTAATTAGATAATTTGAAGCCATGCAGGCCGCGGCATGGTATGTTGCTTTTGCTTCAGGCTTAATGGCAATAAGGTTGGCACCCAATTGAGTGAAAGAGCTTTTTAGCCACTCACAAACTTCATCATCCCCTTCTAAAACACAATCAACTTGTTCAAAGGCATTGGCCTCCAGGTAGTTTATTTTGAATGCTTTTAAAGGATGAAAACTGGCAATAAAACAACCTTTTTTTCTTAATGGAGCAAGTACGGCAGAGCTAAATACCCCACTACAATGAATAACAAAATTATTTGGTTTTAAGACAGTGCTTTGGGTTAACGTTTCTACAACAGATTGAATGGCATCATCATTACAACAAATCCAGGTGATTTCAGCTTCTGGTAATAGTTCAATTTTATCAATTGCCCTACCAGAACCGATTTCATGGCATGCGTTTTGAGTGCTAGCTAAGTTACGATTGCATATGGAAAACGATGAGACAAGCTGTGCTGTCGATAAAGCTAAGGCAATATTTTTGCCTAAGCGACCTGCACCTATGATATTGCATTTCATATTTTTTCCGTCCAAAAAAAGACATTATAAATGATGCTCTTATAAAAGGCACAAAAAATACATTTTTTGTAAAAATTTATCACCATTAGCACGAATTATTGGTTATAATACTCTCAATTTGCTATGTCGAGAAATGAATTATGCCTTATTTGGTAACAGGAAACGCACAACAAATTTTCCATGCCTTTGGACAAGATTGGGCCGTTGCTGAAGGAAAAGATGATATTGGAACAATTCACTTAGATTTTCCACGAACTCATTTTCTAGGTACCTCAGAAGATGCCATAAAACATTTTGACATATGGAATACTAAAGCTTCGGGGCGATATTATTTGCAAGGTAATATGTCTGCAGGGAATTTGCACTATTTACTCGGTCCTAATCCTCTTATGAAAGAAGAGGAAGATCCAGAGTCTTACAAAGCAAATGTGGTTCGTCAACATTTTGCATATGTGAATGATAAAGGAGAACCCTGTGGGCTTATGATGATGTATCGAAAAGATAACCCAAAACAATGGATTATGGGATTAGTAAAAAATGGTTATGCTGAGCCTAAAGATAGGGAGCTTATTTTTTTATCAAGCTTTGATCTGGCTCCATTTATTTCTGTACCTGATCAAAAAGAACCTACTTCTTCTGCTGCTACGCCTAAGCCAACAGTTACTGTTGCTCATGTCAATTTTTTGGACAATCCATTAATAGAGCAAATTGGCGCCGATTTACCACGTAGTTTATTAAAAAATAGTGTTAATGACGAAAATGGTGAAATAAATTTACGCGTACAACGTGTTGAATTAATGACACGTAAATTACGAGTGGAACAGGAAACAGCACGATTATCCGATCCTATTCTATATTCCGAACTCAACTTAGCTGCATTGTTTGCAGACAATCGTGCTCTGGATTTAATTATCCATTATAACTTTGCCAACTTATTTCCTTTATCCTCTACTTTACTGCATGATCTTTTGAAAGAACCTAGCTTATTGCGTCAAGAAATCGAGGCAATTAAATTAACTCAAGACGAAAATCGGAATAAAAATTTATTAAAAATGGTTCTTGTATTTTATAAGCATGGATTACTGGAAAAAAATCGGCATCTACTTAATGATCCGGTATTTGTGCAAACATTTGGCAGTTTCATGGGGGATGAAGCACAAATTAAACTAATTCCATTTTTAAAACAACGAAAATATCCTGATGGCTTAATTCGCCATATTTTATCTGAACCGGCCTATTTTAAAGCCATAGGGATGTTAGTGGATTTGGAACCGGCACTCACCCAAGATGTCCCACAATTTTTTAAAGACTCAAAAAAATTGGAGGATTTGAAATTTATTCACTCTTTATCTAATGATGATACTAAGAGGCTTTGCCTCCTTTTTTGGGTTTATAAAAACTTATCCGAAGATGGTTATCAACAAATTATTACGGCAACAAATCGTTATCCATTATTAGCCTCCACATTAGTTGCTTTAGAGCAAACAAAAACTGAAACAATTCATCAATTACAAGAGCTGGTTTTAAATCCCAAACAACATTTACGAGAATCAATTCTTCACCATTTTCGAGAAGAATTAAATACATTCCATGGTGTCTCAACAAATTTGCGCGAGCTTCCCCTTCCGGCTTTAGATGCAGCAAGTGAGTCCTTAATCTTGTTAAAAAAATCAAAAGTTACTGATCCTCAATCTTATCGTTTGGTATTAGATAAAGAAAGTAGGGGACATGCTTTGCGACTCCTTTTACCGCAATTAACAAAAATAAAGAATGAAGAGCATCGAAAATTATTAATTGAAATTCTTTTGGTTAGGGCAAAATTTAATGTTGAATCTCAAGACAAGAGATTGGCTGAGATAAAGGGGCCTGAAGAATTAAAAGATTTGGCTATCGACTACCTTGAATGTTTTAAGTGTATTACGCAATTACATGATTTTATGTGTGAAAAAGACGTCATTGAATTTGTGGCCCAAAAAGACTCTGAAGAAGCGAGACGTTTCCGTCAAGTCATTTTGTGTATTTTGGAGCAATGTAAAGTAGTTGATGCACGATTATCCGGATCACAATCTCATAGGAATATGTTTCTGCAATGGGAAGCAGAGCAAAAAAAATACCGAAAAGCATTATATCAAATCGCTTACGAGGGACTAACAAATCCTAACGCAAATATACGCCCTCAATTACAGGAGGTTGAAGATAAGATTTTGGCAATTGTCGATCCTGAAATTGAATCAGATTTTTATAAGGCACTCATTGTTTTCGCAAATATAATTATTACTGCTTTATCATTTGGTTTTGCAAATGCCATAAAATATAAAACTACCGGCAATTTTTGGTTTTTTAATCAAACTCGTTCAGGAGAGGAGCTACGCGCTCTTGATAGAGAGGTTTTTGAGCTTATTACGCCAGAAAAAAATGATGAGGTTAAAACCTGTGGGATACTCTCCCCATGTTGAAAATAATATGAGTTTGATATAACAACAAAAGGTTGACTTTTTTCTATGTTAACTCGATTATCTGAGCTATTCTTGAAATTTGTGAAAATCCCTCTCGAAGAAAAGAGCTTTATTGTTCAGGCAATAATCAAATAGTGGTTCACCATCAAAAAGATCAATAAATAATCTAATGGGTTAAATTTTAATCCGCTGTTTAGTTTCCTTGTTCTTTGTATGAAAATTATTCTTGAACTTCTTAAAAATTTCTGCTTAATATGAACTATTCTATATGGACGACTGTGAATTAACGGAATAAAAAATGGCAATACCAAAAAAAGCACTGAGGCATAGTCAATTCATCACGAAAACCCCTATTTCTGATGGCTCTCATAAAGTTTATTCTGTCTCCTTTGAAGAAGAAGGTATTACTAAAAAAGCCTTTTTTAAAGAACTGGAATCTCAAAGACATTACCCAGAATTATTAGCTAAAATTAGTGTAGCTACCTCTTCATTCAAAAGATCATTCCAGGGAAAAAGATCGGCTGAGGAACGCTTAGTCTTTGATGATGAAGATCGATTAATAGGGACTTTGTCTATTTGTGTTGATAATTTTAAACCTTTTCATTATGCGGAAGATGGCATTCCAGTAAATAGCACTTTAAGAGAGCAAGTTGCTCCAAGTGTGAAAACTTTAGTTGAAAAAAACTTTATAGAGCTGTTGTTTGGGAGATGGTTTCTGGATGATGACGATAGTCATCCACATAACTTGAGTTTGGATGCTGATATTGATTTTGATATGTTTTTTTATTGGTTTACTATTCATATGAAAGAACCAAGATCAGTCATAGGTATTCCTAAAAAGCACGTTTTTCTTTCAGTGCCAGATTATGAGGCATTTCCTAATGTCCAAGATTCTAAGCCTTATCATTGGGCGCCATACACGCATCCAGGCAAAGTGACTATTCCCGTGCTCTTGCCAGGGCAAGAACAGGTTTTACCTAAATTATTACCTAAAGCCTATGCCGATCCGGTACAATTTGCGCGTTTGGCTCAAGATTCTGTTGCGCAAGAACAAAAACTTGCAGCGGCTTTGAAAGTATTATTAACGTATCAACCTGAAGTACAACGTAAACGTTTAACTGAGCTTTTTGGTGATTTAACATTAAACTACACTTCTTTAGACGAAACCAATAAAGAGCTGCGTGCAAAATATGAAGAGCTTTACCCCGATCTTTGCAATGAAAAGACAAATGCAGAGCCTTTTGTTGATTTTATGATGAAGCTCTATCAGGAACATTATGATAACTTATATCGAGTTGTCGTCTTTTACATGGGGTGTGTTAATAATGGTTATGGTATCCCTTTGCCACCAACATGTTTGGCTCTTTATCAAAAACCTTCTTTTTATCGTAATATCGAAGAATGGGTCAAGAATGAAAATGATACAGCTTACGCGAAAGACGATGAACTTAAATACGATCTTGCTGAGTTACAAAAACGTTATCATCAAGTTTGGCGTGATGCGTTTGCTCCAACGTTAAAAGAACTTCTTCATAGTTCATACCGACTCACTAATACATTACTCCAGAAGACTACTAATCCACCCCATGTTCAGATCTCTGAGATTATCAGCAAAAAGGTTACCGATGATAGTTTAACCAACGCCTGGGAACTCTTTGGGAATATGCCTGAGCTCGCTGTTGAAGCCATTGAAGAAAAAATTAGTGTCGATAAAGACAGTAATCTGCGTGATGCTTTACTGGCGTTAGTTGCATTTACTAACGAGTTTCGCGCCATTACGAAAGAGTATTATATCCAAGAACGAAAAGACCTTACTGAAGAACATAACCTAGAGTTCTCAACCAAGCTTACTTTACTGCATCAGAAATACAACTTAGATATTCGCAAAGCCTTAGCGAATACAACACCTTGCGCCGTTGAGTTTCATAATCTTTCATCAAGTCTTAAATTAATTGCCGAACAGGTTAATTTCCCACTGCATTTAACTACTACAGATGAATTGATGGAAGAAGCATTACTTTCTGTTAAAAAAGACGTATTGCCTTTCACTCATGATGATGTGAAAAAACAATATCATGACTCTTTGTTTATTTGGGCAAAAAATTTGAGGCCAGAAGAGTTGGAGCGATATGTTACAGAGATTATCGATAAAAAATATGCTCCTTTATTGTCTACTTTTTCATTTCGCCAACGAACAGAACCGGTGAAAGAATATTTAAGAGATAGCATGAATGAGAGTGGTGATAATCGATTAGCTTATATTTTATGCGAAAAGCCCAATCAAGATGGAGCCTTAAATAAGCTCCTCATAGAAGGGCTAACTCCTTTAATGCTGCAAGAACATCCTATCCCCAGTATTGATGTTGCCATTAGGGATAAAAGCTTTGAACGAGGTATAGCCGATTTTACTCGTGATGTAGTATTTTTTGCAAAAAGGGATAAACGATTTACTCATCCCTTTAGTGATATGGGTATTTCATTAATCTATAAAGCTGTCTATGATTGGGTAGATAGTTTAACGGAAAAATCATTTCAAAGTCTCATTAAGTCTTCATTAAAACAATATGAATCAAAAACATGGGGGAGTTATTGGGGCTCCTCAAGACGCTCAGAGGTTGAGGGGTATCTTAAAGGGAATTGTAATGCAAGAGCATTGGCTATGATTTTTATGAATGGCTTCGATTCTTCAACATTAAACGAGTGTTTATTTACTAAAATAATCGACACAATTAAAAAGGAACTTGCAAGCGGAGAGTTCCCTGCAATGCAGCAAGATCCAAAATATCAATTAATTGCAAATTTTAATTTGGAAAAACATAAAGTATTTTATCTTGCGAACCTAAAACATCATAGTGAGACTATTGCCGCATCACATCGCCAACTCCAAATTACTTATAGTTTAACGCATTAGAAAAGATAGGCTATATTTATAAAGAACATAATGCGACAGGTAATGTTGTATTTGTTGTTTGCGCTTTTTGAGTTCACAAATCATAGTTTGTGACTCTTAAGCGTATAGGTTATGATTTCCTTTTTATAAGCAGTGAGAATTTTGCATGTCTTTAGATTTATTAAAAACATTGTCGCAATATATTATTCCAAAACAAAGTCTAACCTTGCTTGCTGGTTATTTAGCAGATGTGGAAAATATCAAAGTTAAGGATTACCTTATTCAACGCTTTATTCATGAATATCAAGTGAATATGAGCGAAGCTTTAATTGAAAATCCTGCGGTATATCGGTGTTTTAACGACTTTTTTATCCGTCGCTTAAAACCTGGGTGTAGACCTTTGGCACATGCAGGCATTATTTCTCCGGTAGATGGTTGTATTAGTGAAATAGGTTCAATAGAAGAAGACAAGCTGATTCAGGCAAAGGGACATTATTATACTGTCTCTGAGCTTCTTGCGTGCAATAAAGAAATCGCGTCTCGATTTATTAATGGGCGTTTTGCAACATTGTATTTATCGCCTAAAGATTATCATCGTGTACATATGCCTATAGATGCTGAAATTACTTCGATGACTTATATCCCTGGAGCCTTATTTTCAGTGCAACCGTCAACGGTTCGAGTGGTGCCCAAGTTATTTGCGCGTAATGAGCGTCTGGCCATCTTTTTTTCTACTTCAGTTGGCCCTATGGCTATAGTAATGGTTGGTGCAACTATAGTTGGTGCGATAGGAACAAGTTGGCATGGAGATATTAAACGAAGTAAAAATCGCGTTGATTTTGAATATCCGCAGACTAATAAAAGAATGGCCCAAGGCGATGAAATGGGTTACTTTAAGTTAGGCTCCACTGTTGTGCTGTTGTTTGCAGATGAGAGTAAAGTCCATTGGAACAAAGAATTAAAAGCAGGAAGTATGCTTCGTTTTGGCGAAGCTATGGGTGAAATTGAGTAGCCTAATACTTAAAAGGCTACCTGCATCGATTATAAAATAGATTTTGTGCAGTTATATCACCCAGAAGATAATGTTCATTGCTAAGTCAACTTTACTGCTTAGGTGCTAGCGATGAAGCAGGTGCTTCAGTATTTTGGGTTTGGGAAATATAGGCTGCGAAGAATCCTTGCGGATTGAGGGTAGTTCTTTCTCCTTGTTCTTCTGATGTTTGGAGTTTAGAGAAAAACTCTACCATTAAGCTTCCATGTTTAAATAAATGAGAAGTTATGGTTGACGTTAATAAAAAAGCATTATTAACTTGGCGAGTGAAGCTCAAATTGGTTGCAAAAGATGGACCGTATTTGCTCGATAAGTATTTTTTAAATGCTTGTTGTTGTTCCAGACTAATGTTTAAACTTTGTATGAGCTTAGTATCTTCCTCACTTAAATCTTCTCCTTCAATCCCTTTATCCCAGGCTTTTTTCAAGGCAAAGCGATTGCCAGGATTAATGGCTTTTTTGAAATTTTTGAAAAGAAACTCATTGATTTCGATTTGAATGACATCTACAGTGAGCACCTTTAGTAAGGGATGGCCGAGAACAGACTGAAAAAGCCGGCGTTTTACTCCTGAAAAGCAGCTGGGACGGTCTCCTTCGAGATCATCGTATTGTTCTTGTTGCCCATTGTTTTTGAGTCTACTTTTATCCCAGTTATGAGCTCGTCCTATATAAGCGAGTTCATCGATAAAATGCTCCAGGCGGGTTTCAAAGGTATGCTCATCGGCACACGGAGTTTTCTTATCAATAGCAGCCAGATAAAAAAGACTGATCAGTGATTGATATTCTTCAAATGTAGACCAACGCTCTGTACGCGCTTCATTGATGTTTACATAACTGGCATCTTGATGCATCCAAGGGTTAGGTTTAGAGAGATAGCGCCATGCGGTATGCGCTTTATTTTGATAATAGGCTTTAAATGCTTGTGCTTTTTGCCTTGGAAATAAATGGAGATTTTTGAAACTCTTCCATTCCAAGGGTAAAATTAGCTTTTTGTTGTGACCCTTTTTTTGAATAGAGATGGTAGCAGGATGCGCCTCATAGTGCACTTGTAGGGTGTTGCGTAAGTGGCTCATCACCTCATCAACTCCTGCTTGTTTTAAGAGTGGTTGATAACGCTTGGCCATTGCTTGCAACTGCTGTTGCTCACCCTGGGTTAAAGCTGTCATAGCTGATTCACGATCTGCTGCTAAAGTTCTTAAATTAAATCTTCCTTGTAGTTCTTGACGGTAATAATTAGATTGTTCTGCCAGATGTTGTACTGCAGGAATATTTAGCAGCACAGTTGTTGCCTCCTGATTGCCAACAGATAAAGCAAGGCGCAGTAGTTCGTTGGGCTGCTGATGGAGTGTCACTGCAGTATGAGCGAGTGCTTTGACAGCAGGAATGCCCAGCAAAAAGTGCAGATCATCGATTAAAATTGTATCATTTCTACGGATAAGATTTCGTGCTATATAAAACAACAGTTTGGCTTCTTCATCTGAGGCGACATCAAAAACTGTATCCAAGTTAGTTGCTTCTGCTTCCTGTTGTTGGGTGCGAAGGGTGCTTAGTTTTCGCATCATAAAATCCCAGACAGAACCATTGTATTCCCGTGTGTGGCTTTCCGCATAGGCAAAGGTGCTAGGATAACTCAATAAATATTGAATCACCTCTTCGCCATTATTGGCTGCGGCATATCGAAGCGCGTAGAACTCAGATGCTGCAAGCATTTCGTTTAATTTGTGAGGTATTTTTTCTGCTAGGAATTTCACTACTTGAAGTTTTTTTTGGGATGCTGCCTCTCGAAATGCACTAAAATTACTTGCTGTAGCCATTACTTCCAATTTTTCAGGTGCCTTCTCAGTCAGGTGTATAAGAATATCAAGATGACCATGATAAGCTGCCCAAAAAAAGCCATCGAAGTATTTATTTGCTTCAATCATTTGCTCTAGCTTTTTTGGTGCTTTTTGTTCCAAATATTTAAGAATATCGAGTTGGTTAGATTGTGCAGCTTGATTATAGTAATAAGAAAAGTGTGTTTCAATTATAGATTGTAGTTTATTCGGTACTTGTTTTTCTAGATATTGAAAAACATCAAGTGCTCCAAACCACGCTGCTTTTGAAACGATGTCATGTAGATCATCATTAGCAAGAGTTTCTAAATAATAGTTTAAAGAGTTAAGATGACTAAATTGAAGGGCGGTTTCCATTCGGTCAAAATGCGTATCGTCTTTCGCTGATGATCTTTTTTCAATAAGTCCATTAGTTCTAAAATTTTGGGGCTATCCCCTAACATGAATGTCAGGTCCAACATGGTCTCTGTGTGCACCCCCAATTGCCCACCTGCTTCAATAAGCTGCTGATTTTCCAAAGTAGGATGACTAAATGCGATAGCCAACCATGCTTTTTTTCGTTCAACATCTTCTTTATGTGTTAGCCAGTTACTCCCTATAAAAAATAGTTTTTCTTTTAATTCTTCATTGGGAATACTCATCCACGAGAGAATATAATCAGGAACTTCTTTATCTTTGAATAGCTTAGACCACACAAGTTCTGGAATGAATCGGGCTTGGAAGTGATTACGTCTATCTTCTTCGTTTGAAAACTTCATGAAACTATCTCTCTTATTGGTTGGCTATTGCTAAAAATTTGAGGTTTAATGAGGTAAAACCTAAATTTTTCTTCGGAATATTCACCCCTACATCGTTGTAATTTAATATTCTCTGCGGTTGATAGCTTATTATTTAGCCAAAATGGATTTTATTGGTCAAATTAATTGTAGTTATATGTGATATCAAATAATTTGATAAATTATTATTTTTAATAAGATAGGAAGTGATTAGTTAATGATATGGGGCGTTTTCTGCAGCTTGTGTGGAACTTCAGGGACAAGCTGCAGAACGTTGATAATTTTTACCTAGCTGATTTACTTGCAAAAATAGATGAGTATCAGGTAAGCTCAAAAAATGTACCTAGTTTTTTAGTGACTGCATTGTGGTAAACCACCGAAGCGACACTTAAATCTTGTATGGAAAGCCCTACTGATTTGAAAGCGGTGAGTTGGTTTTTGTAGTCTTGATTTTTATGAAGCAGCCAATCACCTATTTCAATAATTGACTCTTGCTTTAAATAATTTTGCTGTAACGCACTTATAATCTCGCCAGCTTCAGTTAATACTGCATGCAATTGATCGACAATCACTATCGCACGGCTTAGCAAGTCATTGTCGAGTTCTTTCATCTGCGCCGTATGAGAGCCTATGGCATTAATATGCGCATGGGGTTGTATGTCCTTAAAATGAAGTAGTGGCGCGGTACTTCCAGTTGCAGTACAAATAATGTCTGCATTTTTAACTGCTGCTGGAATATGATCATATACATTAATGGCATATTGATCCGCAAATTTTTCAGCAAATTGTTCGGCATTGCTTATATTTCTGGACCATACAGAGACTTGTTTGATAGCACGTACAGTTGCTACTGCTTGTAATTGCGTTTCTGCCTGAACTCCTGAGCCAATGATTGCAACATGAGTTGCATTATCTACCGCAAAATAGTTACTCGCTAAGCCTGAAACAGCGCCAGTTCTTAGTGCCGTTAGATACCCTCCGTCCATTAATGCTTGAGGCTCTCCAGTATTGGCATCAAGTAACAAAATACAACCGGTAATGGACGGTTTGTTTTTTGCATTATTTCTAGGAAAAATAGATACTACTTTTAATCCCAAGGCTTTATCTTGAGCAAGATAAGCGGGCATTGTTAAGGTCAAAGCATCCTCTTCCTTAATAGGTATTCCAGTTCTTAATGGTAATTGAACTTGTTGTTTTGCTAATTGAACAAATGCGTTTTCCATAGCGGTAATCGCTTGATCCATAGTAATGCATTGTTTGACTTCATCTCGAGATAATAAGCGAAGACCCATGATGACTTTCAACCTCCAAATTCCTTAGTTAAAGCAGCTAATAAAGTTGGGTATTTGAATTTAAATTGGTATTCAGCTAAACGCTGAGGCGCTACTGTTTGTCCTGATAATAACAACTCTTCGCCCATTTGGCCAAATAAAAGTCGAATACTCCAAGCAGGTAACCACAGAAATACTGGTTTTTTTAAAACTTGAGCTAATGTTTTAATGAATTTTTTTTGTGAGACGCATTCTGGTGCTACTAAATTTATAGGCCCTGTAATCTCTGGATGTGCTAACAAAAATAAAATGGCATGAACAAGATCGGTGCTATCAATCCAGGCTAAGGGTTGTTCTCCGTTGCCGATCACCGCCCCCATTCCATACTGAGTAGGAGTCTGCAATTTTTTTAACATCCCTTTCCCACGTTTTAAGACGACACCAAAGCGTATTAAGGTAATTGGCATACCCATTGTAAACCCTTTTTTCGCTGCCTCTTCCCATTGTGTAACCAGCTGTGTTGCAAAACTCTTTTCAGGAAAATGAATAGGCTCAGACGTTTCGGTAAATATAATGTTGTCTTGTGCTTGTTTTTTTTGTAATCCATAAATGCCAATGGCGCTTGCATTATATAAATGTGGTTTTTTATTCTTTGCAGTGATTCCCCATTCTACGAGTTGGTTTGTTGTTTTAAGACGACTGGAAAGCAGTTGCTCTTGAACTCGTGTATTCCAGCGATGGGCAGTAATGTCTTCTCCTGCTAAATTAATTATTGCAGCAAACTCGTCCGGATCTAAGGTATTAAGTCTATCCCAAGTTGTTGCATGGACTGTTTTTGAGAATATTTCTCTCACTTTTCCTTCATCTCGTCCTAGCACATGAATTTCATGTCCACATTGAAGGAGTTCGGGTATCAACGTTTGACCAACGAAGCCTGATCCTCCACTGACAATGATCTTCATACGAATCTCCTGGTTGTACTAAAAACTCAAAGCATGGCACCGTGAACAAAATTTATTAAAGTAATAACATTAACCTACGGTAAAAAGAGCAACTTATTGACAACAATGATTCTTAATGACATCGATAATCCACCGCAATCGCTTATCATTCTCTAGTCGTTTATGGTAATGGAGCATAATTCGGTATTCTTTGATAGGAAAGGGGAAGGGTTTAATTTCAAATTGGTACTTGCTTTGTAATGAAACAGCCAGTGAACGAGGCATCATTGCAATACAATTTGTTTGACCTATTACTTCGCAGACATTAATTAGGTTTGGTACAATTATTTTTGTCTTTCTCTTACCAAGCCCGGCCAATATTTTGAATAGCATATTGTCTTTACGTAGGTAACTGAATTGTACTTCAACATGATCGGCATTGAAGAAATCTTCGGTGGTGAGTTCCTGATTAACAAGAGGATTTGATGAGCCCATCACGCATACGACCTCATCAAAAAATAAGAGTTCGGCATTAGCGTTATTTCCAGTTTCAAGAAACGCAGGTCCCACTACAAAGTCAATTTCCGTCGCTAATAGATGTTCTAGGTTGACGTATTCTGACAATGACAGTGTTTTTAACGTAAAATTTGGGGCATTAGTGGATAAATAAGCACATAGCTTTGATAAAATAAGAAACTCTCCGTGAACTGATAAAATAGCTTTAAACGATAACTCTTCAGTAAATGGATCAAAAATTGTTTCTTGAAAAATATTTTTAGAGCTATCTAAAAACGCTTTAATTTTTGGTGCTAAATCTAAGGCTTTTTGGGTAGGTTGAAGTCCGTGTGCTTTCCTGATAAATAAAGGATCATCAAATAATTCACGTAATTCTTTTAAAATATAACTCATGGCTGTTTGTGTTAAAAACGTTTTCTCAGCAGCCTTTGAAACAGAGAGTTCGGTTATCAAAGTGTCAAAATGAATTAATAAATTTAAATTAATTCTTCTTATATCCATAAAATATATCCCGTAACAATCAGTTTTAATTAATAATTAGCTATAAGTATAGTTGAAAATGCAGAACACATTTAATTTTTTAATATCAATATATATTGAAATTAAAAAAATTAAAATGATTCAATAGATTTATATTTTGAAGAATCAACCAGGCAATTAAGAGACAGATTCTTCCTATTTTTCTGGGATAATGAGTCATGATAAATATCTTTTAAATACGTTATCTTTATATTAAAATCATGCAGGTAAGTATTAGTGAAGTTTCGAGGACATATTTATTAATTTTTAATGATAAATCAACAAGGCCTAATAGAAAGAACCTTGTTGAATCAGTTACTTAAATCCTCTCATAAAAATCCCTAATTTAACGTTTTGCAAAAGAAACATGTATCTCGTGCTAGGATGAATCCAGAACATTCAAATGAGGAATTATAATTTCTATTAATTAACGAGTAATTTTAAAGCTTTATCCGCATTCGATCATTAGCACAGACATCATCTGCCGCATAGCGAGTCTTAACCGAGCGAAAAAAAACATGAGTTCTTTTTAACTCTTGAGTTGATTGAAATTGAAGATCATCGACGGAGGTTTTAACATTATTATGCAGTGACTCTTTAAACCAGGGTGCTTTAAATGCAAATTTTGCCATTTTTTTGTGTTTAACTCTTAGCTCTTCAAAGTCAATTTGGTCAATAGAGTTATTATTTACTGCTACCGATGTAATCCCATTTATTTTAGTTTGTTCCGGGGGAACGGACACGGTATACAGATGAATATTATCTACTTGAACCCCAGATAAAAGTAAAAATTCCCATACTTTTTCCGGAGTATTTAAGGCATTATCGACTCTATAAATTCCCTCCGGATCGTATTCACTTTTATCTGGATTACGCGTTAGTGCCTCACATATTTTATAGAATCTTCCGTGATAGGCTTCGGCATCGGGAACCAACAAGCCAATATAAATTTTTGATTGAATCCCTTGTTGGCGCACTGCTTTTTGCCAAGTTACAAACTTATGCGGATTGGCAATGACCTGAGTAATAATATACATAGACATACCTCGCTGAGTAATAATTTTCTCTTTTTCTAAAAGAGAGTTCATACATTCCGCTTGGTTCATAAATTTACTGTACTCAGGATGACCGGCAATGCCTATTTCTTTTATCCCATATTCATTTAAATTGATGCATTTTAGGAATTCAGACGTATTATTAAAACGTTTATCTTCTAAGATACCTGTGCTAGATATACCTAACCAATGGGGTAACTCTCCTGTATCTGAACGAATGGCTTCGCCTTCTGTTGTTACTTTCATCCATTCAGGATAAGCATCGTTTATTTTTAGCTCTTCCAGCCATTGAGGGAATTTGCCTGTTTGATTATTAACAACTAACATTTCACCCGCACCAGGAAAATTGCCACCAGCTAAGATAACAACTTCATCAATATTTTGTGTTTTAAAGTAATTTAACAAGGATCGTGCTTCATTTTCAGTGTATTTTCTTACCGGTAAATAGGGGACTGGTTTTTTACCTCGCTCTTTCGCATTAACGATGGCTTTTTTAACATCTTTATCGAGTGACTTTTCAAAATTAGCAATATAAATTTTTGCTACATTATCAGGAGGTGTTTTATATTTTTCAAATTGTCTCAAAGAAAAAATCTCTAAAGAGCTAATATGGTCTGCAAGAGCAGGTGAATAATTAATGTGTTGTATTTCATAAGTTGATTTTAACCCTAAATATTCATTGGGGACCTTAACGGCAGAATATCCTTTTTCTTTAAATTTAAGGGATTGATCAGATTCATCTGTCGATTTAATTAAAATACATTCATTACCAAAATATAAGGGATCCATTTGATGAATGTCATCTATTTTTTTTACAATTACTTTGAAGTTTTTATCAAATAAATTTTTAACAAAATCAGTTGTTAATGAGATTTTATCACCTAAAAGATAAACAGGAATCGTTTTCCTGTATTCAAAATATTTATTCGATTTTTTCCACATAGGTACACCTTTTATAACTAAATTATGACGATATAGAAGCTATTAGCTTCGAGAATTAATGTTAACTTTTATATGATATTATCTACAATATAGATAAACCTTAACTAACTGTTTACCTCTAGGAAACAACGAATGAAAAAAGAGTATTCTCAGCTCATCATTTTTTATTATGTTGCTTTACTTAAGAGCTTCACTAAAGCTGCAGAACAGTTAAATTATTCAAAGGCCTATGTAAGCAAACAAGTGGCTGAATTGGAAGCACATATAGCCTTTCCACTGTTCCACCGAAGTACTCGATCTATTCAGTTGACTCCAGCTGGGGAGTCAATATTTGAGCATGCAGCTTTGATTGTTCAAGAATATCAAAATATTGAACATACTATTGCTGGGATTCGAAATAAGGCAGAGGGTTTATTACGCATTACTGCACCTCCGACTTATACGGATAATCTTCTAGCACCTAATATTTCGCATTTTATGAAGGAATATCCACAGATAAAACTTGAAATGAATATTTCAGGACAGCTACTAAATTTGGTCGATCAAAAAATAGATATAGCGATTCGTCTGACTCATGAGCCACCACTTGACCGAGTGGCAAAAAAAATGGGAATTTACCAAGAAATAATCTGTGCTTCTCCTGATTATTTACAACTAAATACAGAACCGCTTCATCCAAAAAATTTATTAAATCACGATTGCTTAACCTATGCCTATGCGGGCAATCCCACGAGCTGGCCTTTTTTAATTGAATCAGAAGTAAAGTCATTTAATATTAAATCGAAATTGGCAGTTAATAGTAGTAAAGTATTATTAGAATCAACTTTAAATGGATTGGGTATTGCTCGATTACCAAGCTACGCCGTCCATGAAGCAATTAAACAAAAGCGTTTGAAAAGTATTTTAGTAAGTTATTATCCTATCCCCATTCCCGTATATGCAATTTATGTTCAGAGCAGAGTTATACCTCAAAAAATACGCGCTTTTCTAAATTTCATACAGAAAATACACGAGAAATTACAAGAGGACTAAGATTTATGAAAATTCTATTCATACCAAATCAATAAAATCTTTTTTAAATAGTCCCCTCATAGAGGCTATAGGCTAAACAACGGAGGTGTCTTTAGTTACGCACACTTGCCGAAAGCAAGCAATTCTTTGAAATCTGAAGTGTCAATGTTCTGTACTTTTATATTATTTTTTGTTATTAAGATGGTGTAGGGAAGAACAATTTAATTATTTTTTATATTATCAAATTCGCAGTATTGAATGAGGTGGATTTATGTCTGTGGCTTCAATAAGAAAAGTTTATAATATCTATGCTTCTTTCTACGATTTTTTATTTGGATCTATTTTTAACCCTGGTCGTTCATTATGCACCAGTATTATTAATAAAGTCGCAAGACAAAATGCTTCCATTCTTGAAATTGGCATTGGCACTGGATTGTCATTACCTCTTTATCGTTCAGATTTACGGATTACGGGGATAGATATCTCAGAAAAAATGCTGGAAAAAGCACAAGAGCAGGTTGAAAAAAATCAGTTAGAAGATAGGGTACAATTAAAAGTTATGGATGCGGCTTATTTAGAGTTTCCTGATAATAGCTTTGATTTTATCGTTGCTATGTATGTTGCTTCAGTTGTTCCAGATGTTAATGCCTTTTTACAGGAGATCACTCGTGTTGCTAAACCTACAGCCGAAATTATATTTGTAAATCATTTTGCTTCAGAACACGCAGTAGTTCGTTTTTTTGAGAAAAAATTTGCTCTTGTGAATAAACTAGTAGGTTTTAAGTCGGATTTTTCAGTCCACTCTATCCTGGATTACAAGCAATTAAAGCTCTTGGACTCCCAAAAGATTAATTTATTTGGTTATTGGAAATTATTGCATTGTAAAATCAAAAAGAACGACGTTTCTTCATAATTGATATTAGAAATGGCTCTCCTATATAAAAGAGTATGGGAGAGATACTTTTTATGTGTCAATCCTCATACTCGTTTAAATCAAAAGCCTCTTGTAAATTCTCTAATTGTTCTGCAACTACATCCAATTTTTCAAAACTCGCAATATGGAACAATGCTTGTCCTGAGTGTACAAGGGGTAGTTTGCTTTCACCAATGATAATACCCGATATTGGAGATTTTAATTTATATTCTTCTGTACTTGTAGGGTTTGCTATAATTGCGATAACTTGACCTTTTGTGACTTTATTCCCAGATTTTTTGATGTGCCTCAAAATTCCACTGATAGGTGCTCTTAGCCAATAGCTGTTTCTTGAAACAGTAGGCGTACATTTTTTAACCCCATATCTACTGAGTTTAATCATTCCAAGTGCACCCATAACACTTAAAATTCCATTGATACCTGTTCTAATAGATAACTCATCAAATCTTAGCGATTCTCCTCCTTCATAGACTAGAATATGAATTCCCTGTTCATTTGCATACTCTCTCATTGAACCATCTCTAAAGGTTGAATGTAATATCACTGGAACGTTAAAAGCACGAGCTAAGTCTTCAACTCCTTGCATATCAAGATTTGCCCGGATCTGTGGTAAATTAAATCTATGGTTTGACCCAGTATGTAAGTCAATTGCATGTGTCGATTGGGATAAAATTTGCTTGCTAATGATTTCTGCAAGCATTGAGGCAAGTGAGCCTTTAGAGCTACCAGGGAAGGAGCGATTTAAGTCCCTTCTATCCATTAAGTAACGTTCTTGATATAAAAAACCATAGACGTTAACAATAGGAATCGCGATGACGTTCCCATTGATATGTTTTAATCCTTTTTTTTTCAACAGTCGTCGTATGATTTCAACGCCATTGATCTCATCGCCATGAATAGCTGCAGTAATACAGAGTGTGGGGCCTTCTTCTGGACCATTAATCACATGTATGGGCAGGCAGATAGGAGTCCAGTCATATAATTTTGGCATAGGCAATAAAATTGTTTTACGTTGTCCCGGTTTGATTTTTTCATCACCAATTATAATGGATGCTTTACTCATTTTTATCCTTAATTAATGACTCTATAAAAAAGTGTAGTCTGCATTTATGAGTATAGGTAAACTCATGCAGAATTGGCAAAGGAAGAACTGGGGTGGAATTTTTAGACGGAAAAATCTGTGTTGCGGTGTCTTGCCAACTTTCTTTAGCTTTTTGAAATAGAGTTCGATATCTGTTCGGCTTCTTTGTTAGTATCTTTACTCTCCGAGTAAATTAAATTCAGTGTAGCTCAAAGTTAAGTTGACGGTGCCCCCCATTTCTTGTCTCTCTCTTTTGGCAACAGGCAATTTGAGGCAGTTCAGGATTCGAAAAAATGAAGGTCCTTTTAATACATCGTTAATATTATTCCAGTATAATGTCTGTAAATTAGTCAATATGGACAGGTTGTGATTATTTTGTACGTTCCTTTTGAGGCGCATGAGCAAGGTGATTTAGTAATAGGTACTGAATTGTGGAGACAAGCTCACCAGTCGTCTTCCACCGAAGAAATCTATATTCATTATCATAAGCAACCGTTGGACAAATATACCTCTGGCATAAGTCGCGTTTATATTTGTGCGCATGGTTCTGAAAATGGAAATGATCTCTATAACAGAGCTGATGACAATACGCAAATAAAAAAAATTTCTATACCGGTTTTAGCGGAACGCTTTAATCATGATTTTCTTTTTTTGGCTCCAAAAATTCAACAAATTCATCTTTATTGTTGTGGTAATGAAGATAAGAACGAACGAATTGCAACACTTTTCCAATCTTACTTATTGCGCACGGAGTACAGTAGCATTCATTTTTACAAAGGTACCCTCGGGATCCCTAAGTCTCAGCCATCTTACCTCCATGAGTCTTCTAAAAAAATTAAGCCGGAATTTGTGATGATTGAAGAAGAGCAAAAATACTGTAAACAAGACACGGACCTTAGCTTTTTAAAAAAAGAAAGAGCTGCCGCTCAGATTTTACAGTACAAATATAGACGCGAAGAAATGATTAGTGCGAGGCGACTAAATTTTTTTAGCACTTCTATGGAAATAGCCAATGATCCTATGGAAATAACCAATGATCCCATGGAGCATCGTCAATATAACTTTTAGTGAAGTAAGGAGGAACTGAGGTGAAGTTTTAGACGGAATGAGGCATTTTTCTTTGCTTCGTGTGGGTTGATGGGCGTTTTCTACTCGGTTATTTAATTATAAATGCAAGACAAACTTAATTATCTGGCAATGAGCAAAGCTTATCATAAAGTATTGACTATATTATTTTCGTCTAGATGATATCATTAGGTTCTGTTGACAATTGGTTCCCACTCGCTATGCCAAGATAATACTTTTATTTTATTATTTAAATACGTTATTTTTTGATATTTTTGGTATTGATGAAGGAAGCCAAATGAAACGACTCTCGACTCTATTTTTTTCTCAAAAAGAAGAATCACTAAATCCTCATATAAAAAACGAAGGTAATGCACCAATTTATAAGAAATCTGTGGAAAAGACCGCACCTCGGCGAATTGTTGAAGAAGTTTATTTTCCGAGAATTTCATTTTTAGGTTGTCCCTTCATTTGGTATTATTATCCGATGCATGATTTGGCCATTTGGACAGGACATTTATATGGTACACCCGAAGAGAACCACAACTTAAAAACATTACTTACAAAACTACAAACTATCCCAGGAGTGCGTATTGAGGATGACGAGGCTGTAATCAGAAAGGCGGGTGATTTTTGTTTACAACATCAAATGAAATATATCTCATATGAAGAGCCTAATAACGTAGACTTTGCGTTAAAAAAAATATAAAAAAGATCCTTCCATTTCCTGCATAATTATCTTGTCATTCCTGAATTTAATTGAGCCATAAATTCATAAGGACTTACTTGGTGTGAGAAATAAAATCCTTGTCCATACTTACAACCATATTGTTGGAGTTGTTCTCTAATTTCTTGGTTTTCTACCCCATTGGCAAAAACATCTAATTCTAAAGTTTGTGCCATCTTAATAATGGCTTCAACAATTTTAGATTTTTTCTTATCTTTAATCATATTTAAAATAAGCGATTTTTCAATTTTTATTGTTTTGATAGGAAAATTAACTAGATAAATAAAAGAAGAATAACCACTGCAAAAATCATGTATTGCTATATTAACACCGAGATTGCTTAATTCATTTAACACGCTAATTGATTTTTCTTGATCAGATAAACACGCGCGTTCATCGAATTCTAATATTAAGTATTTAGGCGCAATTTTATTTTCGTTAAGTAAACTTTCTATAAAGACGGGTAGCTTTTTATCAATAGCATCTTGAATAGATAAGTTAACCGAAGCAAAAATTTTATGTCCTGCTTGATGCCAAAGTACTAATTGTTGGGTGACACTGGTTAACATAAATGAGGTTAATTGCTGGATTAAATTTGATCCTTCAATAAGCGAAATAAATTTTTCTGTGCCGATTAATCCATATTTTTCATGTACAAAACTACCTGTAGCCTCAGTTCCGATTATTTTACCTGTTGCTAGCTCAACTGTGGGTTGATAATAGATCTTAATGTCTTGGTTTTCTATGGATTTCTTTAGTCCATTCATCACAATTCGATTTGTCGTAAAATCTTCTTCCATATCTGAATTGTAAATTGCAAAGGGCTTGTCTTTCTTCCTTGCATGAAAAACGGCTGTGCGTGCATGATTTATTAATGAGACATCATCCTCTCCTGCATAAGGATAGACAGCGGCGCCTGCAGTAGTACTAATGGTTATATGAATTCCATCGACTATAAAATTAAGATTGGTCACATCTACAATAGCATTTAATAGCGCATTGAAATTAATATTTTTATTCAGCCTCGGTAGTAATAAAGCAAATTCATCACCCTCTACTCGGGCAATACTATTGATTCCCATGGTCGCCTGTAGCATAAAAGAGCTAATTAACATTTCTTTTAATTTTTTAACAAATTCAATCAAAACGCTATTGGAATTAAAATTACCAAAATTGCTATGAATAGCTTTGAAATCATTCAATTTTAATAGAATTACAGCCAATTCATTTGATTTTTCAATCTTATTAATGGCCTGTGTGATGTGTTCACCAAACAGAAGTGCATTAGGCAACTGAGTAAAAAAATCATGTTCACTTTCATATTTTAGTTTTGATTCGAGATCACCACTTTTATATCGTAGCTCCTCCGTTTTATTCGCAACAAATGATTCTGCCGTATTGACTAACCCATGACAAAACGACTGCCCCCAATAGGCAAAGAGAAAGGGAGTGAGATCAAGCATCCAAATAGCTGGATTGGTTGTTTGCGCTTTAATAAAGCCATCAAGATTAATAAAGCCTGTTATTTGATAGGACACAATAAGTGAAGCGATTAATATACTACTAATAGCAATGCTTAATCCTATATAAGCATACTTATTCACATATTCCTTTAAAATAATTGAACTTTTTGCAAGTTTGTAATTTATATCCATATGCCAATTGGAGTCACTTTAAACTATATCGATCTAATCGGCAGAAGAGATAATTACTTTAAAAAATTTTTATACCATTTAGTATCTTCTGAAAAATTATCTAAACTTGGTTTAGATAAAGAAAAAAACAAGGGTTATAAGGAGATAACAATGAAAAGAATCTTTTTGCTTTTAATGGGAATGAGCGTTTTTTATTATGTGTATGCAGCAGAGAATGACCTAGGTAATAGCACTAGCAATTCTAATATTAATACTACTCCCAGCTCAGGAATTAATTCTAATATGGATGCTAATCCTTCTTCAGGAGTTAATTCTAATATGGATGCTAATCCTTCCTCAGGAGTTAATCCAGGTCCAGGTATTAATCCTAATCCAGGCGCCACTCCTAGCCCAGGAACTAATTCTACTCCAGGAACTAATCCTACTCCGGGGACTAATCCTACTCCAGGAATTAATCCTTCCCCAGGGATTAATCCTACTCCAGGGACTAATCCTACTCCAGGGACTAATCCTGCTCCAGGGACTAATCCTGCTCCAGGGACTAATCCTGCTCCAGGGACTAATCCTGCTCCAGGGACTAATCCTACTCCAGGAGCCAATTCTAACCCAGGAACTACCCCTATTTTAAAAACTAATTCTAGCACGGGAACAAGTTATTAATAGATCTTACATGTAAGTTAGAATTTGGGGGATATAAGATGGCGAGTCATTACTCTGACATGTTAAATCCCCCCTCACCATCATTGAATCCTACGGACAAGACGTGCAAGTAATTACTTTTTAAATACGAATAGATTTGTTTTTATTTATACCATTCGCTCTTTATTTGATCTGATTTTGTCATAAAAAAATATCTTTACACTCAGATTTGTTTCTGTTAACAATAAATTGCTGCCTTTTAGCAAAGAGTTGTAATGGATTTACATTGTCTTTACTAAGGAGTTAAAATTATGCCCAAAGATAGAATGGATATCGATGAAAGTTCTATGGAAAAAGACCTCAAAAAGGAAAAAAAAGGTCAACAAGATACCGGTATTTCACCCTCCCACAATTCTGAAACTGACAAAAACAACAAAAAATTTACTGCGAATGATTTTTCTCATCTCACAAAAAATGAGCATTTTCGTTATGCACCAAATAGCAAAAAAATAGGACATGCAGTGATCACTAAAGAGGATGATCAAACTGTTGCACTACAATATGAACTTCCTTCTGTCAATGATGAAGAAACACCTACAGTTCGTCCTTTGGTTAATATTGAAGCGATTGAACCTTTCCGTGGGATGCATCGATTTCGAGCTCAAACACCTGATGGTCATACACCGATGTATGCAAAACGCTTTATTAATGGAAAAGTAGGGGAGAACGACGATGAAGAGCCCATTCAAATAGCTTGTTTTTCTCCCTCTCCTGAAGAAGGTAAGCAACCTTTTTGGGGGTCGATTAAAGAAACACCTTTATTTCGAGAGGATCTTCCTAAATCAGTGAAAAAAGATTTAAAGAAAGATTTGGCAGAAATGGAACGCGTCACTAAGGGCGGGGATGTTTTAACGGTTGAGCATGATTCTGTTCCGCAACGTGATCTTATTAAAACAAGAACTCCTGATCAAAATACAGTGATGGGAGAATCAGCTCGAGATGCCTATGAACATTTTTTTGATAAAATGACCGATGAACTTCATCCAGAGATGAAAAAACGGTTACAACGCGCCTTTAAAGCAGATATTAAAGATAATTTTTATAAAAATAGCTTTCGCCCCGAATGGTTGCATCTTAAAGGTTGGTCATTAATGCCAATGAGTATGAACCCACAAACTAAAGATAACCTAGGTTCTGCGCCAAAATGGGCCAATACCCAGATGATGATTTTAGAACGAATTATCAAATGGTTCGCCATAAATGCTCCAGACTCCTTATTAACAATTAAACCCAAATTTGAAATGTTGCTTGATTCTGAAGTGGTGAAGCATATTGATTTTGATGTGAAAATTAAAATAAAAGAACGATATGTAGAATTGATGCAATCCATAGATCCTTTTCTGGCTTATCCTTTATTTCCTAAAGCATCTGATTTAGCTCAGGGTGCTGGAGTAACTTATAATATTTTAAATAAGATCGATCCGGTGAGTAAACAAATAGTTAAAGGTGCCAAATCAAAAGGTGATGAACATGGTTCATCTAAAAAAGGTACATCTATTTTAACAAAAACCCAAGTAAACAAGACCGATGCAATAAAAACCTCAGTATCTCATCAAGAGGCTTCTTTAGACGAGATTCCCCTAAGTAGAAAAAGAAAGCGTGATAGGGATGTTGAAGAGGATTTTGAACGGAGTGCACCAAAATCCAAACGAGTTGCTCTAGAAAACCAAGTAGCGAGATCGCCACATGAGTCAACGAGTGATAAACCAAGCTCACTGAATCGAAAAAGAAGGCGAACAGAAGAAAGTGACGAAGAAGAGTTTTTCGAGCCGCCAGTTAGAAAACGAGTCAAGTTTCCTACTCAGAATCAACATGAGCGCTCAGTAGTACAAATTTATTCTGATTTTTTTGTTGCCGATTATGATAATCCCTGGCGAGGCCCAGAATCTTCTGCTTGTTCAGGTTCTGGTTTTATTGTGCAAGATCCTTCGGGAAAAAAATACGTTATGACTAATGCTCATGTAGCGGAAAACTCAACCTTTCTGCAAGTGCGATTAGCGAATAATCGCATTAAAAAATATGAAGCAAAGGTTAAATGTGTTTCATATCAATGTGATTTAGCTTTATTAGAGGTTGATGATCCTGAATTTGCTGAACTTATAGACCCAGTAGAAATGGGTGAGATGGTGAGTTTACGCGATAGAATCATGGTTGTTGGTTTCCCTATGGGCGGTACAGAAATATCTCTTTCAAAAGGTATTGTTTCACGTATTCAAGTAGATAGTTACTCCATGAGCGGCCAAAATTTGTTACAAGCTCAAGTTGATGCTGCAATTAATCCTGGGAATAGTGGTGGACCAGTATTTATAGGAAACAAAGTAGTTGGCGTTGCTTTTCAAGGATACGGTGGACATCAAGGATTAAACTATATTATCCCGGTTCCTATCATGGAGCATTTCTTAAGAGAAGCATTTAATGGCAAGAAATATCGTGGATTCCCAACCCTTCCTATTGTTACCGAACAAATCGAAAACTTTCATGAGCGTGAATTTTATAAGATGGGCAAACGCTCGGGAATTCGCATTTTAAAAGTAGATAATTTATCCGATGCATTTAATAAGTTAAACCCCGATGACATCATACTTGCTATTGATGGATTACCGATTTCAAACGAAGGTACAGTCGATATTCCAGAAATCGGCAATTGTATCGATTATTTTCATGTGACACAGTCTAAATTCATCGGTGATAAAGTCAGACTCAACATTTTACGCAAGAAAGTAAATGAAGAGGCAGTTGAGGAGTTAGAGATTGATGTTGTTTTGGATACGATCTTGGGAGATACCGAGAAAGTATCAGTCTCAGAGCACGATAAAATGCCAACTTATTACATCAACTCTGGAATTTGTTTTGTTCCGTTGACACGTAATTATATGGAAGGAAATGGCTGTGAATTTGAAGAGATGCATTTGGTTGAAGAGAACTGCTCCTTACCTGATGCCCCTAAAAAAAATCCTACTGATCAAGTTATTGTGATCAATACAATTCTTAATTGTAAGGAAACACAAGGTTACGAAAAGCACATTCGTAGCATTGTTAAAGAAATAAATGGTAAACCGATTAACAATATTCATGATGTTATTCGTGCCATGGAAGAGAATAAAGAGAAAAGACATCTAATTTCACTGGCTTCAAAATCAAAAATTGTTATTCCTAATATGCCTGCTGAAGAACACGCTAAGTTATTAAAACGTAATCATATAACTCAAGATAGATCTTCAGATTTAGATTTGATGCTTGTTGACTCCAGAGATTCTTCACCTATAAATGGTTCCAAAAGATCAGAATTGTATGTAGAAGAAATGGAATTAACCCAATCAGGAATGCATGCTCTTTTTACCCGCATGGGGTATCCAGAAATAATTAGTGGCTCTATCTATAATGGTAATCCAACACTTAATTTAGATGCACTGAATCGCCAAGGATTCATGCCTATATTAACTGATGTTGGTCAAAGAAATGTTTCTGGCCATTGGATTATGTTAATGCACGGCCATGGTAATCGATACTTCATTTTTGATCCTTTAGGGCCGACATCAGGTAAAAATTATGTAGATTGTCTAGTAAACCAATTACCTAAGGGAGCCAAACTTTCTGTTATTCCGAATGCCGAAGGATTAAACAGAGGATTATGTGGGTATTGGGTTGCATCAACAGGTTTGAGGACTTATGCTGCATTAAAACAAACTAACTCACCCAATTTAGAGAGAATGGGTCAAACGGTTACTGCGGAGATGCAGGCTGAGCTAGCCAATAATGGATTTATGAAAATTATCACTTGGTTGCAGTCTGTGGCTGAAAAATTTACAGGTACTCCAGCAGTAAATCCCATAGATGCGCGAGAATTAAGACAAACCAGCGAAGCAGAGCTACAGCGTCCTAAAATTATAAGCCCTATTCCTATAAAACCGCTCTCTATGGGGCTGTTTGGCCAACTTTCTGCAAATAGCGAACAGAAAGAGGCTAAGCCTAAACGAAGACGAATTATTGAATCAGATGAAGAGGAAATCGAGGAAGTTAAAAGTCCATCATCAGGTAAAGAAGGAGGAGAGTTAACAAGGGATATGTTGCCTGGTTTAAAACGCTGGCAACAAAAAATTGAAGAGATGGAGGAGCGTTATAAAGATCTTCCAGAGAATGAAGAAGATGATGAAGATTATGTTAATTCCTCTGAAGATTCAGAATATTCCGATGAGGAAGAAAGTGTATCTGATGGGAACAGTATGGATATAGAAGATTCAGAGTCAGAAGAGATAGTCGAGGTACAAGCAAAAAATAAATCCTCTAAAAATGCACGTCTTCATGGTCATGGATTTTTCAAACCAGCCTCTATGGATATTGACACTAATCCTGAACAGAATCAGAAACGATTCCAATACAAATAATCCATTTCTTTATTGCGCTGGGTGAGTCAGGCCCAGCGTTTTTTTATTGAATGATGTAGGGGATAACGATGTTTCAAAAAATTATGGAAATAAAAAATTTTCGAGAAGCCTTAAAAGACATTCATTTTAATACTTGGTTAGTGTTAGATCTCGATAATACGGTCATGACTCCTAGAATTGCGTTTGGAGGAGATGCATGGTTTGAAGGCTTATTTTCTCATGTCTCGCAGAAAAAAATTGAAAAGGCTATTGCTCAGCCTTCACTGATGTCGGTTTATAATTCAGCACAACATTTTGTGCGCACTTCTGCAGTAGAACCAAAGATAGTGAATATCATTAGAGCGTTGCAAGATATTGGTATTCCCGTCATTGGATTAACTGCACGCGGGTATTCGATTCGACATCAGACATTGAGGCAGCTCGCTGATATGGGTGTTGATTTTTCACGCAACAGTATTGTGCCTGATGATGACTTCTCGTGTGAGGGAGGTGTTATTTTTTGTGCAGGCGGTGATAAAGGAGAAAATTTAAATTCGTTTTTATCGCGATTAGGGCGTACTCCTCGCCATATTGTGATGCTTGATGATAAGAAAAAACACCTGGAACGAGTGATGATTGTTTTAAAACCGCTAGGAATTCATTTTAGTGGATTTCGTTATGGCTATCTTGATGAAGAAGTGCAACAGTTTAGTATGGAAACAGCGAACATTCAGTTGGCCCATTTATGGAAATGGTTATCAGCTACGGTACAGGAAGATGTAAAAAAATTAAAACTTATTTCTGAGGAGCTTATGGATACTCTAAGTCCATTGGTTTATTCAGAAAGTTTTTTTCATCCCGAACATCCCCTGCATCCCGTTTCATCACAAGCTCATGTGGATGAGCCTCCACAAGAAAAGCACTCCAAATTATTGAAGCGCTCGCTAAGTGCTTCTTCATTTTTTTCTAAGGGAAATCAATCTGAACTATTATCTACACAAGGGATGAAAATCGAGAGAGATGAATCAATCGATAAAAATCTAAACTTATTTACCTGAACGAGTAGAATAATCATGTTGACTGGATGATATTCATACCATCCAATCAACTTTTTATTAATTGAAAATCAAATGCTTAATGATTTTATTTGATTTTTAATTTGGCATGTAGGATCAATAACATCTTTAATTTGGTGTGTAAATTGTTTGACTACAGTCAATTCTTTACTGCTAATTGGTCTGCCGGTGTCAAAAGCTTAGCTGCTTCCGAAACGATAGCTTGACGTGCTTTATGAAATTGCCTCTGGTCCCAGACATTTTCTTGCTGAAACACATGATTATTCAACGCTTCATTATAGGCCACTAGTCCAATTAATAGATGAGGAAATTGGGCGATACTCTCAAGCAAAAGTAGCCCTATCTTGATTTGTACCGCATTGTCCGCAAGTTTTTATTTTCTTGACTTTAGGTATTTAATCTAGTTAATCTGTGGTTGATTTCTTATCATTTAAGAGTATCCATTATGCTAAAGGACTGGCAATTAAAATTTCCATACAGTTTTGCACAATTTCCAAATCTTCTTACTGAATTAGATGCTGAACAACAAGAGACTCTATCTCAATTATTGCATTTAATCGATCAAGCAGGTGTAGGATTGCTTGATGGCGATACCGTTTTTCATATACTAAACTATTCTTCTTATTTATCTGAATTAACCTATCTCATTATTTTAATTAATGATCTTAAATGCTTGAATAAATCCATGCTGAATCATTTATTCACAAATCACTATCTACCAGACTTGCAAGAGAGTATTGATGTTCTTTCTAATCACACGATGCTCTCCTCTGATGTAGTAACATTTTTATTTTCCATCAAAAATCCGCAGGATTGTGTGGGTTTTATGATGCGCGCTCTCTCAACAGGAGTAGAGTTAACCGTCATTCTGAATTACTTATCACAAAATGTCACACTGGAAGGGGTAAGTCGTGCGTTAACCCTTTTTGATCTTAGTAGTTATAGCTATAAGGCAGAACATTTTCCAAAATTTAGTGTCCTTGCTAAGGTCCTTGCAAATCCTTTATGCCAAACTATTTTTGATTCTCGGTGGCGTAGTTTTTCAGATTACTCAGTGATTTCAGAGCCCTTAAATTCTACTGATGCGGATGAAATTATGAAACAACTTCTTGGTTTGGTTGATGAAGAAACTAAAATACGCACCTTTTTTGATTTTTTTGTATCATTTCGCCCTTTTCCACCAAGTCAAAGATACATTGTGGATGTAAATATTGGTGATAAGGTTACGGCAGCATTGACGAACTATTGTAAATCAAAAATTGCAAGTGATGAAAATGCCTTACAGGTTCGAAAAATGATAGCAACCTTACGGAAGAAAGGTGGCAATAAGATTATTTTTGATACCATCAAATATGAAGTAGCAAGTGATATAGAATCAGAAGATTTATGCTCTATGCGCAAATATGAGGACCTCATGGATGAGATTTGGTCGACACTTAATCAACCTCAACTTCACTTAGAGACTTTTGAGGATAAATTTTATAAGAATAGGGAGTACCCAAGTTTTTTTGCCCAAGCATTAAGATATCAAACGGGTACATTCTCCCATGATATGATGGATATCGAACAAAAAGATAAAAAGGGTGATTTTTCAATATAATGTGTTAAAACTATGCTTCGATGTGCCCCTTTGGAGCATCGGTCTTGAAGAAACACGAAATGTTGTCTCGAAGCACAGATAAAATCTTTGAGACAGGGCATTTGCCTTGGGTATTGTGCTTTATCAATATGGGTCCTCGCTTGCGCGAGGACGACTACAAGGCCCTTACGTCTATGGCCATATTTCTCTGGCGAGCGGTTCTAAGTCGCGACTTACTTTTTTGATTTGCTAAAGAACTTGCGGATTTCATCCATGAAATCGTTATAATCTTGTTTTTTCTCCACTCTATTTTGCCATCGTTGGTTATTTCCTTCTGCAACTATTTTGGCGAGTTTAACCATTTGATTATTTTGAGTATCCAAAATGTATTCTTTGATTTTTTCTTTTAATACCTCTTCCCATGCTTCGTCGGCAAGCTCTAAAAAATAGTTTGCCTTGATTTCTTCTCCATGATGATGATCACAATGATCATGATGATGGCATTCTTCATGTTTAAAATGACATGGACAAGAACATTTTTCATCAGCACATCCATAGCTTCCCATATTTTCTCCTTGATTTTTCAAAATTTTGTCTCTTGAGCTTATATAGAATTACAAAAAATTACCTATAAATCAATTCATGAAGTCCTTAAAGATTGCATGCAATCGGTCTTTAAAAACTACTCACAGTAATCTACTTGCACCTATATTCTAACTTACTCTCAATGTAGGGTAGATCATCAATAATATAATTCGAATGAAAAAATGCGGAGTATTGTTTCGTAAGCATTTCTTGCTGATGCAATAATGACTGAGTGGATCTCTCATTATTTTTTAGCCTAAGTTTTTCTGGAAGGTACTCCATATGTTGGCGTTCTATTTGTGCGAATGCATTTAGAAAGTACTGTATGATTGATTTCATGTCTTTTTTAATAGAATTTATGAGCTGTTTGTCTTTCTTTTCCAAATAGCTCATTCCGCCTTTTTCTTCTTTTAGCACAGAAAATTTAATAATAGCCTCAATGATACTTTCTTCTCGTTTTATTGTATTTTTTGTTAAACATTTATAATATTTAAAAGTAATGGTCAATGCTTCTCTTAAATCATCTGGATCTGGTGCATTGGGTGACATAAAATCATTATTTAACATATAACTTACATAATTTATTGTTTCCCGTAATGCGGCAAATAAATTGATTCCTGCGTCTTCTTGATTATTTATATTGAAATAATCCCGAATAATTTTATTTCGATCCGGCAGTATATAAACTTGATGAAGATTATATCCTTTTCCACCTTTCTTGGTCGTATCTCCAGATTGTTTTGAGACTGTGAACAGTTGTCTCATTCCACCTACAGGTGTTGGCACTAACCAAACATTCAAACCCTGTTCTTCTTTTTGAGTTTCCAGAGCAATTTGTCTCATTATTGGTTTCGTAAAATCAATATTAGCACCGGTGTTTTCGGCTTCTTTTTCTAAATAAATTGGATTTTTAAGTCCATTCTTGCCATAGAGCAATCTTTTTTTTAAATAATAATGCATGGCTTCTGCTTCTGTAGTGGCAAAAATAGGCCCTGCTGTTACACCATGCCCTCCCTTTCCTGAAATGACAATGGGTATTGCAGCAATTATTTCTTCAGCGTTTTCTATATTATTTTTTATGAGCTTTTTCTTTAAAAGAAATAGTGTATAAACTAAATCATCAAGTTGAGATAAATCATTATTTCCGGGAATAAAGATGACATCTGGAGTATTTTTTGGATAATCATTAACAATGAAATCAATTGTATTTTCTATCACTAACTTTTTATAGTGATTCCCCTCTTCATTTTTAACCATTGCTAGAGATGGTGAAAGAAATTTTATTAATGTACTGGCATCTTTTAGAAATTCCTCTTCATTTATTTTGTTATTGAGTAGCGTAATAAAGCTCATTGCTTCTGGATATTTCTTGATGGGATAATATTTATTAAAGTTTCGCCAATCACTTATTGATTTATTTTCTAAAGAACATTTTTTAAAAAACATGACATCTCTTTATTTAGGTCTACCTGCAAATAACATTCATTCGGGAATACGATTCTACATTAAAGGTGTTTCATTATAGAAGTGCTCATTGTAAAAGCAGGTTACTTCATCGAACCCTTCTTTTTTTGAAGCAAATAAGCCTGTTTGTCCCAAGTTTGCGCTGTTTGTATTTTCTTTAATTGTCCATTCCTTGTTTTTTGTTCTGCAATAGCTTGTGTCCTAATCAACTTTATTTGTTCGTCAATCGAAGAAAGATTCTGTCTATAATCTTTGTTATTGTCCGTCATTGCGGCAACAAGTCTAGTTCGCAGATCATTTGCAATGAGTAATGTAAGTGTTTGTGAAGAAAGTAAGGTAGTTAGCGCATACAAGTGGCGTGGTCTATAATTAAACATTATAAGCTTTCTTAGGAGTGCTTTATGTTAAGCCCATCACTTAGAAAATATATAGATACTCATCATATTTCCTACAAAACCATCAGTCATCCTAGAGCTTATACGGCATTACAATGTGCCCAAGCAGCACATATTAAAGGAAACTATTTTGCTAAATCTTTGGTAGTCAAATTAGATGGAAAATTTGTACTTGTAGCAATTCCTGCCAACATGCGACTGGATTTAATGTCATTTAAAAATGAGACTCATGCAAAACAGGCAGAAATCGCTCATGAATTTGAGTTTCAAGATAAATTTAAAGACTGTGAAATTGGCGCAATTCCACTTTTTGGTGAACTTTATGGTATGGACGTTTATCTTGCAGAAAGCCTGGCACATCAAGAGTGGTTGGCCTTTAATGCAGGAAATCATAATGAAGTGCTGCAAATGAAAAGCAAGGACTTTTTAAACTTAGTGCATCCAAAAACGTTATCACAATGTTAAAGAACTATTTGATTGAAACAAAGTTGAGCCTATAACCGTGGTTTAGGCTCATTTTTTTTGTTGATGCACTACGCAGCCCCAAGTCGGCTCTTGTTTTAGTTTCAGTTAAAACTTATCTTATAGCCCAGCGAGAGTGCTTTAAGCACTACGACTTGAAGTAAATGCTAACAAGAGAAACATTTTAATAAAAACTAAAGGGATCAAATCATTATGTCTTGGAAACAAACAATTTCCCTCGATCAGCTGCAACAAAAAGGACGTCACTGTGAAACCATTGATGGTCATAAAATTTTGTTAATTTGGCACAATGACACAGTACATGCTGTTGCTTCTCAATGCCCACATTTTAAATTACCTTTGACTAAGGGTGTGATTACTGATGAAAACACCATCGTTTGTCCTTTTCACAAAAGTGCCTTTGATCTTACAACGGGACAATCTGAATGCTGGTCACCCTGGCCACCTGTTCTTGGTACGGTACTCGGTAAGCTGAGTAAACCTAAGAATTTGAAAATATATCCTGTCCGTATTGATAATGATAAGATTATTGTTGATGTTGCTTAATTAATTCATATTACCTCATATGAGCATGACTGACGAATAGATAAGCACTAAGAATGATCTTAAATGGCTTATTTTATAATGTTTCGTGTATTTGAGTTTAAAGCAATTGAATAACTGCATAGTACAGAAAAGGACTTCTTATGCAAACAATCATTGAACCATTTCGTATTAAGATGACGGAGGCAATGGTAATCACTGAGCATGATTATCGCATCAAGCAACTTGAAGCAGCACATTATAATATGTTTCTTCTTAACGCTCAGGATGTCACTATTGATCTCCTCACTGATAGTGGCACCGGAGCAATGTCAACACAGCAATGGGCTGCAATGATGCTTGGTGATGAGAGTTATGCTGGTAGTACCTCCTGGCAGCATTTTCAAAGCACGGTGCGTGAAATTACTGGATTCAAGCATATTTTTCCGACCCATCAGGGACGTGCTGCAGAGCGTATACTTTCCGTCACTCGTCTTAAGCCAGGTGATATTGTTCCAAGCAACAGTCATTTTGATACGACTCGTGCGAACATCGAATATGTTGGTGCAGTCACACAAGATCTACTCACTTCAGATGGAGAAAATTTATTTCTTGAAAAAAAGTTTAAGGGGAATATGGATCTTAATAAACTTGAGCAAGTCATTAAAGTAAATCAAGCAAAACGGGTCCCATTTTGTATGCTGACCATTACAAATAATGCAGGCGGAGGGCAACCCGTGTCGATGGAAAACATCGTAGAAGTGAAAAGTCTCCTACAGCGGTATAATATCCCTCTTATTCTTGACAGTTCTCGCTTTGCTGAAAATGCTTACTTTATTAAAGAATATGAACCAGAGTATAAAAATAAGACATTAATAGAAATTGCCAATATAATGTTTCAGCATGCGGATGCTACTACTATGAGTGCCAAAAAGGATGGTATGGCAAATATTGGTGGTTTTTTTGCTTGCAATAATGATGAGTGGGCCAATGATTTTCGTAATATGCTTATTCTTACGGAAGGCTTTCCTACATATGGAGGGTTGGCAGGTCGAGATCTGGATGCAATCGCTGTAGGCTTAAAGGAAGCGCTTGAATATGATTACCAACGTTATCGCCATGCAACGATTGAATATATGGCTACACGTTTAATCGATAGAGACATCCCTATAGTACGTCCTGCAGGTGGTCATGCAATTTTTCTTGATGCCGCAAGCTTTTGCCCTCATATACCCTTTTCTGGCTACCCAGGGATTGGGCTGGTAAATGAGATTTTTATTGAGGGCGGAATTCGTGGTGTGGAATTAGGCACAGTAATGTTTGGACGGATAAAAAACGAGGTAGAATATCCTGCTTTGCATGAATTGGTGCGTCTTGCGTTCCCGCGCAGAGTTTATACACAAAGCCATTTTGATTATATTATTGAAGTCATAGAACATGTTTGGAAAAACCGAAAGAACATTCCTGCCTATACCATAACCAAGCAGGCCCCATTCTTGCGCCATTTTACAGCACATTTTAAACCTATGGATTAAGACGCATAAAGCGTGACACGTACACAGTGGGAATCAATTGTCAACAGCTCCTAATCATTCCCCCAACATCGGGGAATGATTATTCGACCATTCGGGTATTGCTAGAATAGAAATAAAATCTAAGAGAGCACAGGATAAATGAGGGGCGTTTTGAGGTTTTCCTCGTCATTATTTTGCATCACGTTTCGTTCTTCTTTTATCTTTTGTATATTTTGGCTTGGTACTTGGGATGAGCTTAATACGGTTGCATTGTTTTGTGAAAACATTCCAAGCGAGAAGACCGATCCTCTTCTTTTATTGGAGATTGGTTTTTGCTCCTCTTGTTGTGATGGATTTGTTTCTATTTGTTTCTTTGAACCAAGGAGTTTATTAATGCCTGCCTCTAGTTGCTTATTTTTCTGTGGGTCACTTTCATAGAGATAATTTTGTAAATGAGATTGAACAAATTTGGGTAATTTATCCAATCGATTTTTTGCATTCTTTAGTTCTTGCTCGATGTAGTCTCCTTTCCCCTCACCAACAGATATTAATAAATTTTGAATAGCTATTACATTATCATGAGATTGTTTATCTAATGCATCCATTCTTACCTTAACTTGTTCTTTTTTTGGCATATGAGTGCTTATCTTCTCTTCAGCATCCCTTATTCTGACTAGCTCCTCAAATAATCTAGTGCCATTTTCTAATTTAGCGATGTGCTCCATTTTATCCTTAATGGCGTTATTAGTTTTTAAAGCTTCTTTCTCAGAGTGTCCTAATAATTCTTTTTTATGAGTCACTGAATTATCCAAAAAATTAATTAATTTTTGCATGGATGAAGCTTCTTTTAGAAAAGATCTTGCACGTGTAGAGGTAGCTAAAACCGCTGTTGTTATTGCTAATCCCAGCAGTGATATACCTACAATTGCTGGTAATGAAAAGGGCGCAGTCAATAGAATAGCTGCTATAGCGGCTCCTCCAGTAAGGACCGCTATAGCACCCACAGCAATATTGATTTTTGCATTTCTTGTTGTATGATTTTTTACTCCCGTTAAATGAGATTGGTAGCTTTCTTTAAAGGAGTTTAGCTCCCTTATTATGTTTTCTTTTGCTTGGTTGTAGTCTTTAGATTCATTTGCAAATTTTTTTTCACCTCTTTTTCTTCTTTCTGAATGTTTATCTAAAGCGAGTTCTTCTATCCTTAATGGGGGCGTCAATGATGTTTTTAATGATTGAAGAAAATGTATTGCTCCATTTAAGTGATTGTTTCTTGTCTCTTCTGGATAATCCACGTAAATATTGGCAAATAACTGTTTGTCTTTATCTGCAAGTTTTTTATCATTGATATTTTTATAAATATAATCCAGTTTCTGTTGAGAAGTGTATTTATTTAAATCACCAAAATTGGTGATTCCGACTTTATAAGCCGCATAATTTAGGATAGCGCTTATCGACGGTGCAGTGGGAAATAGGGTATCTGGATTATTTCCCCATGCTGTTCCAATATTAAAATTTTTGGCGGTTGACGCTTTAAGAAAAACATCTTGTTCGATATCTGCTGTGTTTACTTCTAAAGTTTCTTTTAATAAATCAGGATAAGATTCTAACCATTCTTTGATAGTTACTCTTAATTGTTCTTTATCTCCCTCATCCACTAAGTTAATGAGTTCAGAGCGCATTGAATATTTTAGATGTTCACGTTTTTCGATTTTTAATTGAGTAATTTCTTCATTAGGATAAACATTGTATTTAAAACCATTACTGGTTTTAATTTTTTCCACGTAGTTAAAAACTTCTTCCAGTTGTAGGGAAATATCTTCTTTTGATGTTATTTTTACACGACAGACATTATAGTCATTTTTTTCATAGATAATGCCACAACCTTGAATGTTTAATCGATTAAATCTTTGCTGAAACTTATCTAAGTTATATTGGCTTGCAAATGGAAATTCTTGAAAATGATTATTTTTAAGGGCGAGATGTGCAGGAACTTTTATATTCTCTATAGGAGTTCCTTGAGCTCCAATAATTTCCGGGTTGACTATTTGCGGTGCTGTGTCTATTCGTTTGCCATTTTTATAGGTGGTAAAAAATGCCCCATCCGTATAGTCTACTCGATATACGTCATCAAAATATGTTGCATTTTGAGGAGGCACAGTTGCGGTGTTTACACCTATGTATTTAAATTCATCGTCCGTAGGTGGGTGGCAACAATTAGTGTCACCGGTAAGGCATACGTCATAATCGGGTAAAGTATGGTTATTCTCTTTTTTAATAATATCTTCAATATTGCTTTTTATAGGCTCAGGCAGTTCTAAAAGCTTTTTAAGCGTGTTTTCTCCATCTTGAGCCTTATCAAAATGATATCCATGGATGTTTTGCATGACAAGATATTGAACCTTGCCGGTGGCAGGGTCTATTTTTTTGAATGCCTGCCCAATTATTCTTGTATTCTCCTCTCTATAAAATGGAGCACCGATAGGAGTAAGTTCTTGGCTGTTGTAAATAATAGCTAAATTATGTTGAAGTCGATCCGGGCTATTATTAAATGAGAAAGAAAGTGCTTTATAGTGTCCTGAATTTACTCGATTTAATTTATCTAATGTTTCCTGAACAAATACCGCGGAGGTTTCTTGGAGATTGAAAAGAGATATTCCATTATTGGCTGCGGCGATAATTTTTGCTTGTTCGCGTTTTATTCTTTGTTGATGCCATTTTCCCGCATCTTTTATGCCTAAAACTTCTGTTAATCTTGAATTAAAATCACTATGATGATCATAAGGGTCTGAATTTTGCATGCAAAAAGGACCAGTAATGGCGACATTATAGCTAGCATGTCTGATTGGACCATTAAAGGCTTGAAACTCATGATCACTGGTAAGTGTATTTTGTTCTGCTTCTTGACGCACATCTACAAAGACATTCATCTGTTTAGCGATTTCTTTTTCTAATTGATATTCTTTGAAGGCAGCTAAAAAAGTATTATTAAGTTCATTACCAGAAAAATAGCCATATTTTGCATTGCTCGCGACGCGATTCACTTCTTCCAACGCTTTTTTAGGATTATTAAAAATTTGTCTTGGAGTAGAAAAACCGGTTTTTGAGGGGTGAACTTCTTCGCGTTTACTTGCAATTTGATTGGCTATGATTAGCATCGCTGTAGATGTCTTAGAATAGTCACTATCTAAATGACCAGTCCCCTTAATAGCGGGTAAAGAATCTGCTTTTCCTCCTATAGTTGCATTCCAGGCATCTAACTCGCTAAATTTATCTTCATTAATCTTTATTTCAATAGCATTTTTCACTTCATTTGAAATTTTTTGTTCAAGTTTCAAAGTAATATTTCTAGGAATTAAGTTTTGATTTTGACTGTAGAATTGATGTAATAGTTCTAATATTATTTTTTGATCATCTTTAAAAACGAACTCAATTTCTTCATTTGGATGTAAGAATGCAAAATGATGCATTTGTGCATATAAGGTTGATATTTTTGACTCATCTGTTTTATTTTCAGGTAGATTTTTAATATCTTTTATATCATCTAGAGTCGGGATCCTTTTGTCTGTTATATAGGATATCTTTTGATATTTATTAAAATTAGTGCCCGGAACTTCGCCTTGCTGAGCATCTATTGTTAAAAAGCCATCAAATTTAATATTGTTTTTATTTGCATTATCTTCAATTTTTGTTTTAATTTTTTCTACTAGAGCTGGATAAGCAGTAAAAACAGAAACACAGCCAGATTTTCTAGAGTTATAATGATCCTTATGAATCCCTTGTCTATTAGAGCCAACACAAATAGTAACTTCATTTCCTGCATTAATACGATCAGTAATTTCCTCTATTAACTCAGCGTTTGCCTCGATCATCTCTTTGAGAGTCTTTTCTGCCATGCACCCATCATAATCAAGTGAATAAACATATAACTTGGTCATTTTAATCCTCTTTATAGATTATTGTTTATAGAAGTATTTAATCACTGTGTTCATATTTAATCCAATTGATTGTATTTATAAGTGATATCAATTCGGCAAATATATTGAGAGTTCACAAGAGGGTACGTCGTTATAAAATAGGCTTACAGATGCAAAGGTCTGGAGTGAGGATCACTGCCATTAGTGATAGATAAGCGAGCGGTTCATTATCTCGAAATCGTAGGTTGGCTTTCGGTCCAACCTACGAACTCTAGGTCATAATGTCATGCAATGCAGCAATGATTGTTAAGAGAAATAGTTTAATTAAACCTTATTAATCACTACTCTTAATGCCTGTAACTTTAAAGTGGCGCTATGCATCAACTGCTCACTCTCTACGAGTTGATTTTTTAAATAAGTAATTTCTTCATCGCGTATAGAGGGGGTTATCTTTTTTAGTGCCTCAAGCCGATTTACCTCATGATTAATGCAATGCTTCATCTGCACAACCGCTTGCTCAAGAATTTCTTGAAGCTGAATTTCAGCAACTTTTTTACTTTGGGTTAATATCGTTTCCAGATCTTGGTGAACCTGCTGAATAATGGGATAACATAAGTGACGTTTAACAGGCTCACACAATTGATTTAATTGATTATAACCCAATACCTTAGAAAGATTTTTTCCTGAAGCATCCATGAACACACGAATCGGTTCTAGGGATAAAAAGCGATCCAGTTGTAGGCTTTTTGGCGCTGCACAATTTACCGTATAAAAGGATTCCAAAAATAAAGTTCCAGGTTTAATGCTTTTAATGGATATTGTCGCTAAAGTTGCGTTTCCTAACTCAGATTCTAAAGTCATTTCCATACATTCACTGACCATAGGGTGTTCCCAGCTTAGAAATTCAACATCCTCGCGTATCAGGGCTTTAGGTCGTGAATAAGTTACAGTAACACCATCTTCTTTTAAACCTGGAAAATGGCTTGTTTTCATATGATCCGTGGGGCGTAGGATTTCAGTATTTTCTGAATGATATTCATGATCAATACCGTACTCTTGAAATACTTGAGCCATGTAATTTTCCAATTCCAAACAATTTTCTTCTGCTTCGATTGCAGTAATTAATTCCTGGGCTTGTAAGGCGTTACACGAATTTAGTTCCAGCAAACGATCACGCCCATCATGTAATGCTTGATTGATTTCTTCTGCACGTATTTTGGTATGGTCAATTAATGTTTGGAGCTCTTCTTCACCTGTTTCTACTCGATCTAGAATAGGCAAAAGCTCATTTTCAAATTCTTCATAAAGAGAAAAACCAACAGAACAGCTTTGGGTAAATAAGTTAATTCCTTCATGATACCAACGAAATAATTTTTCTTGCACTGAATTCAATAGGTACGGAACATGAATTTCAATCGTATGTCGTTGTCCTATACGATCGAGGCGTCCAATACGTTGTTCCACCAAATCAGGATTTAAAGGTAAATCAAACAAAACAAGATGATGTGCAAATTGAAAGTTCCGACCTTCACTTCCTATTTCAGAGCAAATAAGTGCCTGTGCTCCATTTTCTTGTTCTGCAAAATAAGCTGCAGCACGATCACGTTCAATAATAGACAATCCTTCATGGAAAGAAGTGCAGCGAATTCCCATTTTTAATTTTAAATACTGATCCAAAGCAATAGCAGTATTCGCTTTAGCACAAATAATCAGTACTTTCTTGGGGTAAAGTTCTTTAATCTTATCGGTTAACCATTTCACGCGGGGATCATTTTCAAGCCAAATTTCTTTACCTACAAGTTGTTCTGGATAAAGTTTTCTTTGGCCTTTTTGCTCCTCTAATGATGAATAAATGACAGGGCACTCTAATGAGTAAGCATGCACTTGTCGTTCAGGAAATCCTTGAATGGCTGCACGAGTATTGCGAAATAAAACTCGCCCTGTGCCATGTCTGTCTAACAAATCCTTAATCACTTGATCAATGCTAGCTCCTATTGCTTCTCCCAAATAAACTTCAAGTTGTGATCTTAATTCCATGCTTAAATCATCAAGAGATGCTTCTTCACCATAAGCCATAAGTGTTTGCACGAGTTTATTGATTTCTTGATATCCTTCTTCTTCTTTTTTAAATGCAGAAAAATCATAAAATCGTGAAGAGTCAAGTAATCGTAATCGTGCAAAATGACTGGCGATTCCTGCTTGCTCAGGAGTTGCCGTCAACAACAGCAAGCCTTTACTGTGTGCGGACAATTCTTCAATACATTCATATTCAGGACTCTTCTCTTCTTCAGACCAATGTAAATGATGGGCTTCATCGACGACAAGTAAGTCCCATTTGCTTGCTAGTGCTTGTTGACGTGCTTTTTCATTGTCCATCAGAAAATCCAAGCTGCATAAAATCAATTGTTCATTTTCAAAAAGATTTTCTTGCGTTGTTCCGATTTGAATTCCTTCTTCTTCGTCGAGCTCGTAGACCAGTTCATAGCGATTGGCATCAATGATTGAAAAGTTCAAGTTAAAACGGCGGATCATTTCTACCAGCCATTGATGAATCAATGTTTGCGGGACCACGATTAACACCCGATTGGCACGTCCCGTATAGAGTTGATAATGCAAAATCATGCCCGCTTCAATGGTTTTCCCAAGGCCTACCTCATCGGCAAGTAGGACGCGTGGGGCATAACGTTGAGCAACTTCATGAGCGATATAAACCTGATGTTTTAGATGACTGGTTCGTGAGCCTAATAATCCTCTGACTTGAGATTGTTGTAATCTGCTCGCATGATTTAGAGTATCTATTCTTAATTTGAAAGTACTTAATTTATCCAATAATCCACTAAACAATCGTTGCTCAGGGGTATTTAAGTTGATAAAACAATCTAAATTAAGTTCACTGATATGAAGCTCATTACCTGCATCATCCTCGCCAATATAAAAATACAGCCCTTGTCGCTCCTCAACATGAGTAATACTCATTTTTTGGTGGTTGGAAGTCATTACTTCTTCACCTTCTTTATAAATGATGCGACTCAGCGGCGCATTATCCGTAGAGTAAATGCGCTCTTCTCCAGCAGCAGGAAAACTCAAACTTACCTGTCTGCCACTTACATCAACAATAATACCCAGACCGAGTTTTGATTCGGTATTGCTTATCCAGCGTTGTCCAATAGTGAATGTCATAAGAAACCATGTTTTTTTAAGTATGATTAAAATAATAAAAAACTTAAAGAAACTCAACTTGACACGTAGCTTTTTTTTGAAATAGAATGGCGCAATTTTAATCAAAAGAGGACGTTAGACTATGCAAGCGAAAAGAGAGACCTTTCCTGAGTTGAGTTTTAAGGAACTAATCGCGTTAAGTGGCGTTGCTGCATTTTCAGAAAATGAGATCGAGAAAAAGGACGCACAAAGACTTTTAGCTGCATATGCTGCTGAGAAGAAAAAAGATGCTCCAGGATTTTTTACTCCTTATAGAAGCTTAAAAGATTTTGGTGGTAATTTAGTTGCTCCCATTGTTACTCCTGTAGCTTTAGGTCTTATTGCTGGTGTTACAGCAATTGGTGCGGCATTAGCAACGATTACTATTGCTGGAAGCTTATTATTTGCAGCTGGGGCTGGCGTCGCTGGTCTTTTCAATAGAAATGCAAAAGAAACTGCAAAAGATGCACTTATGGTCGCTGCTTTGTCAGGTGTTGTCGCTGTTGCTTGTACTGTTATTACTGCTGCATTGGCTGTAATTGCTGCTGTTTCAACGCCATTATTAATTGCTAGTATTTTTACTCGCGGCGGTGCTAGCATTGTTTCTGCTGTTTCTGATTGCTTCTCTCGTTGCTTCCCTAAATCAGAAGCTCCAAAACACGATGAAGTTGATGAGATACTTGTTGAAGATCAACCTGTTTTTAACATGAATTAATAAACAGTATTTCAGCTAGGCTTTATAGCCTAGCTTTTCCTCCGATTTAATAGTGTAGCAATCCTTTTATCTGCCTTTAAAAAGAACATCCTTTGTTAAATTAAAACTACACTAACGCTAAAAATTAATTTTTACTTGTTTTTTTCAGCTATCCTGGTTAAAAATAGTTGGCACAGGATGAATATTTAACAGAAAGGGAACTTCACATGGCTACCAACACAGTAGAGCTTCAGGCTCTTGTCACTATAGATACAGAAAATGACCTCAAAGAAGTAACAGAAACTACGCCACTCCAAACAAACTTAGAGGAAGAAATCCAAGCTAAGTTAAAAACTCTTAGTGATACTGAAGAAAATAAATTCAAAAAAATGACAATTACTAAAGAGATATTTGAACAAATTAGAAAAAGTTTGGAAGATACTGTTAAAAGCTTGGAGAAAAACCCAAGCCTTTTCTCTCGTGCTGCAGATTTTTGGGGTGAATTACCCCTGTGGCAAAAGATTCTGGGAGGAGTTGCGCTTACCTTACCTACTTTAATTATTGGCATTGCTGCCAATGTTGGTTTTCTTTTGGCAATCTGTGGCGTAACAGCGGTTACCTATACTGCAGGTGGACTTATTCTTGATGATCATCACAAATGCAGCACAAGTGTGGTGGAAAGTTTGCAAAAAGGGATTTTAGGTTTGGCAGATTTACTTGAATTAACGATTAATGCCTTAAATGTAATTCGCGAACAATTAGAGATCGAAGTTTCAAAGTTCGTACAAGAGAATCAAAGGCTTGCAGAAAATATTAATCTTTTAAGTCATCAAATCGACGCGGTTGATAAACAAGTACGAGCCACCTCTAAAATAAATGAAACACTTACTATCACCAAAGAAGGGTTACAAAGTGTCGCCAACACGTTAACCGAGGGTGTAAACCAACAAACAGATTTATTGCAACGAGCTCAAGAAAAGTTGCACTATATTAATGAAGCTTATGGTACTAGCCAGAAAGAGTTGGGAGAGAAAATTTTAGAGATTGAAAAGGTAAGAACAGAATTAGGGGAAGATCTAAATAAAGCCAAATTAATGATAGATAGTTTGGGGGCAGCAATTTTTGAATTTTCATCCACAATCGGCAATGAAGAAAAGCAACGAGTTTTTCAAGAGAAATTGGATGATTTTCTTAAAAATAAAGAAGCGAGCTTTCTGCAAATAGCTGAGCGCGTTTGCGAGGCGGAAAAAAAGCTCGTACTCGTACAAAAAGAATTAGAAAATACTAATGCTGCTTATCGGGAGCTCCTTGAAAGACAAGGAAAACAAGTGGATAGACTTGAAGGCTTGGATTTCAAGGGCTTGTCTAAAAAATTGTCTAAAGCACAAAGCACCAAAGAGGCCTTCCTTGGAGAGTCTCTAAGCAAAAATGGGCTTTATGCCACATCTAAGAAGGACAAAGAGTCTACAGAAACACACGAATCTCAATTGACTCAGACCACTCTTCAATGTAATTAAATTTACCGGCGATTACCTCTTTTTCCTCTCTCTCATATTCTCCCTAACCGAGAGAGGGGATATGCTCCGTTGTTTCCTCAGTATCATTTTCGCCTAATCTGCATTCAAATCCAGCCTTTCACCAAGAGGCATATATACCTTTTCTGCGGCTGTACTTTCGCTAAGGCTGAGATCTAGTTTATGTAAGCGGCATTCGTTCAGCTAAATCTTACCTTTTAAGGATAACTTATAGGCCTTTAATGCAGCTTGCACTGCAGTACGTTCACCTAGACGTTGATACCATGCAAGCAGATGAGCAAATCTTTGCATATCTATAGTTTGTTCGTAAATTACTTGGAAACAATAAATCCAGGGCCAAATAGCCATATCTGCAATTGTATAGTCATCTCCACCAATAAACGAGCAATTGGTTAATTGTTTCTCCATAACACACAATAAACGATCGCATTCATCTGCATAACGTTTTAGCGCATACGGAATCTGTTCGGGAGCTGCGCGATGAAAGTGACCCAATTGACCAAACATTGGGCCAATATGTGCTGCTTGAAAATAACACCACTGCAAAATTGTGTATTTAGCTTGTGGAGTACTAGGTAAAAATTTTTCATGCTTTTCTGCAAGATATTGCAAAATTGCAACACTCTCAAACAAATAAAAATCTTCTTGAGAATCATACAAAACTGGGATCTTATTATTCGGTGAAATTTTTAAAAATTCTGGATTAAATTGCTCGCCTTTGGAAATATCAATTAATTTGATCGTATACGGTTGAGATAGCTCTTCCAGCATAAGGGTTGGTTTAATACCATTGGGAGTACCAAATGAGTAAAGTGTATACATGTGAACCTCCTTGTTTTCATTTCTAAAAATAAAAAATAGAGTCTGGATCTTTCAGTAAAATCGGACTCATGCCAAGATAAGCTATAATTGAAAAGTTATTCAACCATATCAAAAGATTATATAATGTCAAAACATAAAATACCTCCCGCCTATCCTATTTCGAATCATTACAATGGAACTCATTTTTTTAACCCAGGAATACGTGTTAAAAAAAGAATGAAAGACGTATTCCAAATGCTCAAAGAGAGAAAAGATAAAAATGCTTGGCCTGATTTTATTGAAAACAAAGCAACACCGGTACTTGCCCCCAAACATACCACTGATCGCGCATACATTACGTATGTTAATCATGCAAGCCATCTAATTCAGTTACAAAACATCAATGTTTTGACCGATCCTATTTTTTCAACACGAGCAGGACCTTTTTCATTATTAGGACCAAAACGTGTTCGTAAGCCTGGAATTGCATTAAAAGAATTACCTCACATTGATATCGTTTTGATCAGTCATAATCATTACGATCATATGGATTTGCCTTCACTTAAAAAATTAGAGCGTCGATTTAATCCCTTATTTATTGTTCCATTAGGTAATCAAAAATATTTAAAGGTTAAAAAAATTATTGAATTAGATTGGTGGCAAACTCATTTGTTCCACCCGGAGCAAACCATTACTTTAGTTCCTGCACAACATTGGTCTAAACGTACGTTAAATGATACCAATACTGCACTTTGGGGGGGATTTTGGATTCAGTTTGGGACAATTAAAATTTATTTTTCTGGTGATTCTGGTTATGGCGATCATTTCAAATTAATTTATGAAAAATTAGGAGCTCCTAATATCAGTATTTTACCTATAGGCGCTTATGAGCCGCGTTGGTTCATGAAAGAGCAGCATATGAATCCTAAAGAGGCTGTTTTAGCAAGCATTGATCTCAACAGCCAGTTTAGTTTAGCTAATCATCATCAGACTTTTCGTCTTTCTTTAGAGCACATCGATGATCCGTTCATAGATTTGCAACACAGTATTTTAACACACGGTCTCAAAGAGAAGGCGTTTATTGCCCCAGAAACAGGCGAAACTGTTATTTTTTGTGAATCCAATCAAACTTTAACGCGCTCTTATTAAAAATAGTTTCTTACAGGACCGCCCAGCATCAAGCTATAGCACATAGGAAGAAGTTTCATTATACTGGGTACAAAAATTTATGACACGGAAACACGTTATGTATGTGCTCATTGCTGCACTTTTTAATCTCTTTTGCTTATTTTTTCTCCTTAGAACATTTTTCTTAATGAAATACACTATAAATTTGCAGAAAGAGTAACTCTATGGATATACGCTCTTTATTTTCAACTTTTCATGATCCTGATAAAAAGCAGTTTCCTCGTACCAAAATATTGCGAATTATTATTCTTCTACTAATGCTTTTGGTTATTATTCTTCTGATTAAGAGCTGCTTGATGCTTATGATCAGCAAGCCTAAAAAAGCAGTTACTCCAATGCTTATTCGCAAAGATCATCATATTTTTGTCCCAGAAAACTCCCCTTTGCGTGCTCAACTCATTGTACGTCCCGTTAAAACATCGAAAGAACCTCATCGCGTTTTTTTACCTGGAGTAGTTGAAGCGGATCCAGTGCGTACCGTGAATATTCTTCCTCCGCTGACAGGACATTTAACTGAACTGAATATCAAGCTCGGTGATGAAGTCAAACGCAATCAAATTTTAGCAACGTTACAATCAGCGGGTTTAGCACAAGCATATTCTGATATGACTCAGGCAATGAGTATATTGAAGCAGGCTCAAGAAACATTAAATCGTACCCAAAAAGTCAATCGCGCGGGCGCCAACTCTGTCAAAGATATTGAACAAGCACAAAGTAACTACACCCAAGCTCTTGCCGAAGTACAACGTGCTCAAGCGGCATTAAAATCATTAGGCAATAATGAACCTGGTAAGTTACGAATTCAAGCGCCTATCGAGGGCAAAGTAATTGCAATCAATTATGGTATAGGCTCATATATTAATGATCCAACAATACCTATGTTGACGTTATCTAATATTCAGTCAGTATGGATTGCTGCTTGTGTACCAGAACATTTAATTGCTTTAGTCGAGAAAGGACTTAAAACGTCAATTTCATTAATTGCTTACCCTCATCAAGTTTGGGAGGGCAAAGTGGCATTTGTTAATAATTTAATTGATCCTGATACCCGATGTAATAAAACGCGCATTGCTTTTACCAATTCAAATCACAAACTACAACCTAATATGTTTGCGACAGTACAAATGGAATTGCCACAAGACGAACAAGTCATTGTGCCGCTATCTGCAATTCTCATGAATGATGACACCACCTCCGTTTATGTTGAAACAGCCCCATGGACTTTTGAATCACGTGCCGTAGTGCTTGGTCCTGAAGATAAAAATGTTGTACGGATTAGCTCCGGATTAAAACATGGTGATCGTGTTGTTGTTTCCGGAGGAATACTGGTCAATGATTGATAAACTAATCGCTGCATGTTTTCGTCGTCGCCATATTGCATGGGGAGCCGCTATTCTGATTGGCATTTATGGCTATATTTCAAGCACCCAAATGATGGTTGAGGCTTATCCTGAACTTAATGATGTAAGTGTTTCTGTGACCACCCAGGTACCTGGATTAGCTGCAGAAGAAATAGAACAACAAATTACTATCCCCTTAGAGCGGGCGCTGGTGGGTGTACCCAACATATCTGTTCTACGTTCCAGTAGCACTTTTGCCTTATCATTAATTACGTTGGTTTTTAAGGATGGAACAGACGAATACTTTCCCCGAGCGCGTGTTCAAGAAATTTTAAGCCAAACTTCATTACCACAGGGCATTTTTCCTTCTTTGGATCCTCTAGTTGGATCAAGCAGTGAAATCTATCGCTACACACTTACATCCAATACTAAAACTCTAATGGAATTATCAGAAATTCAACGTTGGTTGATTATTCCCAAACTCAAACAAGTCCCAGGGATTTCGGATGTGGTTAATTTTGGAGGGCTGACCAAAGAGTTTCAACTTACCCTCGATCCACTTAAAATGCGAATTTATAACCTTTCTTTAAATGACATTAGTAATGCAATAAACAATAATACTACCTTCGCTGGTGGAGGTCGTGTCACTCGAGGTGAACAAAGTTACATTATTCGCGGCAAAGGCCAGGTACATACCTTAGACGAGTTGGGCGCTATAGTTGTCAAACAACAAAATGGAGTCCCCGTGCTTATCCGTGATCTTGGCAAACTTGAGTTTGGCCATAAAGAGCGTGAAGGGATATTAGGGAAAAATCATAATTCCGATACCATTGAAGGAATCGTTCTTATGCGTAAGGGTGAAAATGCGGGAAAAATATTAGACGGAGTACATGCCAAATTAGATGTATTGCAGGAGCAACTTAAGACCATGGGGGTGACTATTGTTCCTTGTCTTGATCGTGATAAATTGGTAAACCTTACCCTAGACAAAATAAAGCATACTGTAATTGAAGGAATCGTCTTTGTTTCACTTGTATTGATGCTCTTTCTTGGGAGTTGGCGTAGTGCGTTGGTCGTCACTGTTGCGATCCCTGCAGCGTTAGTAACTGTATTTATTTTCATGAACTTAACTCAAATGCCTGCGAATCTTTTTTCCTTAGGCTCTATTGATTTTGGCGTTATTGTTGATGGGGCAATCGTTGTAATGGAAGCAATTTTACGTCAGAGGGAAGAAAATCCTGGAGCAATGTTGACCGTAGAAGACGCATTAAAAGTAACCAACTATGTTGCTCGACCTATATTTTTCGCAACCTTAATTATCATTTCTGCGTATTTACCCTTATTTGCGTTTGAACATGCTGAAGGTAAATTGTTTACGCCAATGGCCTATACAGTAAGTTATGCCCTTTTAGGTGCTTTAATCTGCTCTTTGGTACTTATTCCGGGATTAGCCTATACAGCATTACGTAAACCCCAAAAAATATTTCATAATTATCCTCTGATTTGGTTAACCAAACGCTATCAATCGGTTCTCCGTCAATTACTGAAACGTTCTTATATTGCTTATATATTAGGAATAATTACATTAATCTTAGTGTTATTTTTAGGAGTTACAGCAGGGCGTGAGTTTTTACCGGAACTGGATGAAGGCTCACTTTGGTTACAAGTCGATTTGCCACCAGGTTTGTCCTTGGAAAAAGCCAATCAAATGGCAGGTTCCTTACGTGATACACTCCTCGAATATCCTGAGGTCTCTTATGTGATCACGCAAGTAGGGCGCAATGATGAAGGAACTGATCCGTGGACTCCTTCTCATATGGAGGTTCCTGTCGGTTTAACGCCTTATGCACAATGGCCAAATCATGAAACCAAAGCCCAGTTTATTGCCAAACTAACACAACGGTTTGCCAGGATGCCGGGATATACCATAGGAATAAGTCAACCTATTATTGACAATGTGAATGATATGATAGCAGGGGCCCATAGTCCGCTTGCTTTACGAATTTATGGTGATGATTTACGCGAATGCCGTCGTATAGCTAATCAAATTGTTGCCATATTAAAAACTATTCCTGGCACTGCCTCTGCGTCCGTATTCCAAGAGCCCCCCATTCCTCAAATAACAATTCAAGCCGATAGAGAAAAAATAGCTCGCTATGGTATTAATGTTGCTGATATTACTAATTTAATTCAAACGGGTCTTAGTGGCTCCCCAATAGCTTCCATCTATGTTGGCAGTCGCATTTACAATGCTACTGTACGCTTTCCTAAAACAGATAAAAACAGCATTGAATCCTTAGGGAATTTATTTTTAACCAGTTCAGATGGCGCTAAAATACCTTTATCCGAATTAGCTCGCATCAAATATAAAACTGGTGAAAGCACTATTGCTCATGAAATGGGGGAGCGAGAAGTTACGGTACGGATGGATAATCGTGGTCGAGATCTTACTTCTTATCTCAATGAAGCCAAACGTCGCATCGCCCATGAAGTAAAATTTGATGCACAACAAATTCGTCTGGAATGGGCTGGTCAATTTGAAAGTCAGGAGCGTGCAGAAAAACGATTAATCTATATCTTAGGTCTGATGTTTGTCCTTATGGGACTTATCTTATTCTTTGAGTTCCAAAAATTACACCTCGTTTTTCTCATTTTGGGTGTAGTTCCAATGGCAACTCTAGGTGGGCTGATCACACTTCATGTGACAGGAGAAACATTCAATGTTGCTACCGCCGTTGGTTTTATAGCCCTCTTTGGAGTTTCCATCCAAAACGCGATTATTATGATTGCAAACATTAGAAGGGTGCGTAAAACGAATAAATCCTTAAGTCGTGCTGTAGTATGTGGCGCAGCCGAACGTTTGCGCCCTATACTCATGACAGCAACAGTTGCTTCATTTGGTATGCTTCCTGCTGCATTAGCAACTGGGGTAGGAACAGATGTACAACGCGGTTTAGCTACAGTAATTGTTGGTGGTCTGGCGGTATCCACCTTATTGACTTTATTTATTCTCCCTACCTATTACTATACTTTGGAACACTTCATTGAGCACGGCAGAGGCAGCATGCGTCGATGGAGGTGGAGGCGGTGAGTGAGCATAAAAAAGATAATTGGCATTTTGGACTTTATAATAAGCTTTTTAACCCATGCTTTAAACGAGTTTCGAGTATGGGGGCTTTGCTTGTATTTCTTTTCTTAAGCAATTGCACGGTTGGTCCCGATTATAAAAGGCCAACACAAATGCTACCTCAGTCCTATACGAAAAAATCATTAGGAAAAAAAACACCTGCAACTGCTACAACAATGGGAGGAACTCAATATTTTGCCCCAAACAAAGAGCTTCCGAAACAATGGTGGCAATTATTTCATTCCAAAGATCTCGATGATGTGGTTTTGGCGAGTTTACAACATAATCCCACAGTAACTGCAGCTCAAGAATCATTATCCACTGCTCTTGAAAACGCCTATGCTGGAAAAGGCGCGCTACTTCCTTTTGTAGGTAGTTCTTTTTCACCTACATACCAACAAACGGCAAAAATTCTTACAAGTGTTTTGGCAAGCAATCAATATTTATATTCCTTATTCACCGGTCAGCTTTATGTTTCTTATACACCTGATATTTTTGGAGGTACAAGACGTCAGATAGAATCATTAGTTGCCCAAGTAGAGGTTCAACACTTTCGGTTAGAGGCAACGTATTTGACCCTAACCACAAATGTGGTTAATGCCGTTATCCAAGAAGCTGCCTTGCGCGAACAAATTACGGTAACCCAGCACATGATTGCCAATCAAAAAAAACTTTTGGCAATTATGACGCAACAGTTAAAATTGGGTGATACCGCGTTATCCAATGTTGCTACTCAACAAGCAACATTAGCAGCGTCAGAAGCAATGCTTCCTCCGCTGGAAAAGCAACTTGCGATTCAGCGTGATTTGCTTAATGCTTTAACTGGACGATTTCCAGATGATCAGCATACGCCTCAATTTCGCTTAAGTTCCTTACATCTTCCAAGAGAGCTTCCTCTTTCTGTGCCTGCAAAACTACTCGAAAATCGACCTGATATCCGGGCTGCTGAGGCACAAATGCATGCAGCAAATGCATTGATTGGTGTTGCTATTGCAAATCGATTGCCGAATGTGACTATTAATAGTAGTGGTACTAATCTAGGAAGCGCAGCAACTACTATAGGCACTTTATTGCAATCTAATACCCAATTCTGGGCAATGGCGGGAATTATCACTCAGCCCATTTTTGATGCAGGGACTTTGCGCCATAAACAACGTGCTGCGGAAGCCAGCTACAGGCAAGCTGCAGCAGAATATCGTGCGACAGTCGTTAATGCGTTCCAAAATGTGGCTGATACCCTAAAAGCGATTAAATCGGATGTTCTTTCCCTACAAACGGCAAGCAACGCAGAACGCGCAGCCTTAACAAGCCTGAACATTGCGCAACGCCAATTTACATTGGGTGATAGCAGTACTGTAGGATTAATTCTCAATGAGTTAACTTATCAACAAGCCAAATTAAATTTAATTCAAGCACAAGCCAATCGGTTATCAGATACTGTCGCTCTTTTTCAAGCGCTAGGAGGAGGATGGCAGGCCTCTGCAGATAGCAAAAATTTTAATGCATCAAAATAATAAAGCAGGAGTGATGTACTATGCCGCAATTTGAAGTGGGTGGCAAAGAATGGCTTATTGCCCACCCATATTTAGATAATGCCAGTTTGAAACAAACGAAAGCTGGGCATGCTTTTGTAAAAAAAGTGGTTCAGAGTAAATCGTCAATACATCCTATAGTTTATTTTTCATTATTTTGTAAGGACTGTAAATAGATGCTTATTTCAGCAGCACGATCAGTAAAAATCCAATTGAGTCTTCGATTTAATTCTCTATATAAGCTGTACTTAGAATCGATCAAACCAACACCCACAATTTTTTGGGTGGTCCTTAATTGATTGATTGCTTTTTGATGAATCAAAAGATAATGACCTAATACCCCCCCATAATTTTCTTTAATGCATAAATTACAAAATTCTTGCACATTATTATGTGCAGCTACTAATAATAAAGATTTTTTTGGGATTTGTGTTAATGAAGAAAAAATTGATGAGTTTAGAGTTAATAGATGGTAGTTCTCTCCAGCGGATAATTCTTGTAACTGATTTACTAAGATTTCTTCGTCATGAATAGGTGTTTTTAATTCAATAAATAAATGCATGCTTTTGCCATATGTAGCAATTACTTCTGCAAGCGTAGGGATGTTAGGAGCAAGCGCACGCAATTCATTAAAGTTAATTTTAGCGATTTCTTGATTATGCCCCCAAAGACGTTTCAGCGTCGCATCATGGTTAACCACCAAAATATTATCTGCTGTACTGCGTACATCAAACTCGATTCCCCAACATCCTAAATCCTTGGCTAAGGCGAAAGCGGAAAGTGTATTTTCAATAAGTCCTTGGGCATAATTATGTGCTCCTCTATGCGCAATTAAACGAACTGGCTGCATTAGCTCAAGCGAAGGTTTATTTCTAGGGATAAACGAAAAATAGCCATCTACAGTTTTTCCTAATAAACTAAGTAACACGACATGATTCCTCAACACTATTTATATTTAATTCTATGCGGGTACTATTGAAAAGGCAAAAGTAGCTGCTTTCTCCTGCAAATTGTGTAAAAATAACAAATTTTCAATTCATGCTTTGTATATGCCTTTAATCACTACCAATATTGATCGAGCAATTCACGATTTGCAACACGGAAAACCTGTTGCTATACCTACAGAAACTGTCTATGGCCTAGCAGCTCCTATCAATAATGAGAAGGCAATTAAAGCGGTTTTTGCAATAAAAAACAGACCATTAAATCATCCTTTAATTATACATGTGGCTCAAAATTGGGCGCTTGATCTGTTGGTTAAAGACATTCCAATTTACGCGCAACAATTAATTAAAAAATTCTGGCCGGGCCCTTTAACGCTTGTTTTTCATTGCAAACAGAATCAAATTACCCCTTTAATAACTGGTGGTCAAACGACAGTAGCAATCAGATGTCCTGCTCATCCCATTGCTCAGGAGTTATTAACAAAATTGGGCGTTCCGCTCGTTGCTCCCTCAGCAAATCCATTTGGGAAAGTCAGTCCTACTACAGCAGAGCATGTAAGTGAGTCATTTCCTAATCAAGAATTAACTATTTTAGATGGTGGCCGTTGTACTGTAGGGATAGAATCAACCATCATTGATGCAACTGATGCTAAGAATTATCAAATTTTACGACATGGAATTATTGATGAAAAAGCCATAGCAGAAGTAACCGCGCTTCCATCTTTGCGGGGCGAAAATACCTTGCGTGTTCCAGGGAAATTAGACAGTCATTATCAACCCCAAAAAAAGCTATATTATTTTGACAGCTATGACATGCTGACCCATTTTTGTAAAACACATGGAGATAACATTTACGTCATAGCAAGCAAACAACCAATTGGTATTAGTGAAGGACATTTTCATCTGCTTGAAGATAACCCTGGAAAAGTAGCGTTTGATTTATACTATCAATTAAGAAAGGCGGATGCGTCTAATGCCGATGTTATTGTCATAGAACTTCCTCCTGCCACAGGGGCATGGCAAGGAGTAAGGGAGCGTATACTTAAAGCAGGCGCTCCTTACACTGATTAAAATAGTGTTAATCATTAATTATTGTAGGTGTGCCGATAAACGTTCCTTTACATTTAGGTGTGCTCCATACCACCCAAGTTTTACCTTGATCCTGCTCACTTAACGTTTGTTGATACATCTTGATAGGCGTAGACCATTCTCCATTTGAGTCTTTTCCGCTGATTGTCGCATTAACTATGTTAAATAATAGCCCATCTCTTTTGGTACTCTTGTAACTGTTATAGTTTACACGCAATCCGTTTAAAGCCTTTATCCCTTCTTTACTCAAGACTTGATCTACTGTAGTGACCATTACCGTTGGTGTATGCTCCATACAATATTGTAATGTAACATCTTCTGACCTAGGAGTTATATTATCAAATACCGCCGTCCAAATGATGGACTTGGACGCACTTACAATAGAGCTATAAAATAGGATACTTGCAGCAATAAACATTTTTTTCATGATTAATGAGCCAATTTGAAAATGTATTCGTAAATGACATAAATCTTTATTTATCACATCATTGTGCTGCAGTACAAGGAATCCGTGCATTCTTCATTGATTAAAAGAAGCGGTGCAGAATCAAAAATAACACCGCAATTAAGTAAAAGATGTCGGTTATCCTATTGACAGATCTATAAAATATGAGTACTTTAGCCTCAGAATGCCGAGGTGGTGAAATTGGTAGACACGCTAGCTTCAGGTGCTAGTGGGGGTAACTCCGTGGAGGTTCGAGTCCTCTTCTCGGCACCATTGCGGGATTTTAAAACAATTCATAATAGTTCATAAGCGTGCATAATTCATTGAGTATTAATGAGATAATGCTGATTTTAGTCCAACTCAGGGCAACGATTTTTTCAGATAGGTTCTTAATTTTCACTAAGGTAAAACTGCATTACTAATAATGCAGTCGAGTGAGCAGACAAGGTTTTTATCTAGTACAACATGTCCGGCCTGAGTGACTTTCACAAAAAGTAACATAATGGGTTTTATGTTTCCCATAATAGGTATTCCATACCTCTTACCATTATTCCAAATCTACCTGATATAAGTCTGAATGGTACCACCAGTGATTTTCTTCTACGCCATGAGCAAAAAAACTAGAAAAATAGACTTGTTTGAAAGTGATTGAGTCAAAAAATTATCCCGTTGCATTTGATTACAGATATTGGCAGTGTTAAGAGAAAGCGATGTTTCAAAGATTTTAACAAGATCTTAGGTAAGTTTCATAAATCGCTACTTTTTGTAAATTACGAATTCTGGTATCGAGGATTTATTTTAGTTTGGCTAGTTTACTCTCTATTTGTTCTATATTTTTTAAAATATTCTGAATTCTTTCTTCAAGAGTTTCCTGAGAATTGCTTTTTAAGTGCTCTTCGTTTGGTTTTCTATCATGGTTTAGGTGTTGTTTTAAATAAGGAATCTCGTTACCTAAAAATTTGTTTAATTGTTCCTTAACTTTTTCTAGTTGATTTTTTTGACTTACTTCTTCCCTTACAACGCCATTAAAATTTTTTAAAGCAGACATCATTTACTACCAAGTTGGATTGCCTATAATTTAATCATATACGATCCATATTAAGACAGGATGATATTTTAATTCCATTTTTTTATGAGGTATTCTTTTTGGTGGCAAGAATTGTTTTAAAGTGACAATTAAAACGTTAAACGAGGGGATTATAAGGTGAAGATAGCGACGAGCTAATCACTATTAATCATTTATTAAATGTTAATATCAATTCCCCCAGTAATTCCGTATTGATTTTTCACTTGCGTTCCATAGAGATTTTGTACTATTGGGATATTAACACCAAGGTAACCGGAATAATTGGTATGAATATTGACTCTAATACCAGGCAAGAAAGAAATAAAATTCCCACCGCTATTTGGGTCAAGCGTTCCTGCGATATTGTCCTTTGTAGCATATTCACCATTGAGTTCTATAATGCCATCAATGTCCAATTTTAATTGTTCATTCCTATAAAGCTCTAAAACAGTTGCAAAATTATAGTCAAATACAGATCCTAGAGTCGTATGTTGCACCCCCTCCATTCCTTGGGTATAAATTAAATTTGAACTTAATGAAAAATTGTTAAATTGTTTCGAAATAAGAATCCCTGCAAATGGAGTCCATGCTCCACTCCCTGGCTGATCAGAGGCGGAAAATACAGTACCGGTATTATCTCTAGCTGTTGTTTTACCTGTTGGAGCATTAACACCAGAAATTAAACTTAGTGAGATGACGTACTTATCTTCTTCGAGAAATTGCGATAAAGCAAAGATATTGGTATCACCTATCCCATAGGCGCTCCCTAAATTCAGAGTGCTTTCAACATGTGTTATTTCATTAAAGCCAGCAGCAGCAAAGGAAATATTATCAACATATGGAAGGCTTGCACCAATGGATAAATTATCTAGCAACCCATAAGAAATCAGCAAATAGCCGTATAAACTCGCATTTAGGTTTTCGGCTAAGGGATGTTGCAATAGTACTGCATCAGAAAGGGGGATATTAGAATAATATTCTACTCGTTGGCTAATACCTATTTTGCCTTTCTCTAAAGCATCGGCAGTTGAGGTCACAATTGGCTGACCTATTCCTACAGAATAATTAATTGTTTTTTGGTGAAACGTAGCTGCATAAAGATTGAAGAAAAAACAGCAATAGAAACATATTACGATTAATAGCCATTTACGCATGGTATTCGCTAAGAAATATTGAATTGAGTAGAAGTATATTATGCCAATATACTTCGAATTTCATCAGAGCAGTTTAAAGTTAGTGGTTCATTGGTTTTCTGAGCCTCTTTTTTAATCCCAGTGAATAGGGGTTCTTCATATCCTCCTGGAACTCCATGTTTTGAAAAAACAATTTGCCACAATTGCGTGTCACGCGAACGAAAAGTACCGGCACATGCCAATAAATAATAACGCCACATACGATAAAAACGATGATCATATCGTTCTTGTAACTGCGCCCAGTTTTTTTCAAAACGCTCATGCCATGCCATTAATGTATGATCATAATATGCACCAAAATTAACCCAATTTTCCATAATAAATAATCCCTCTGAAGCTTTACTAAGTTGCTCCATGGAGGGAAGCATGCCATTAGGGAAAATATATTTGTTAATCCAAGGATCTCCTGCAGTTTGAGTGAGGGTGCTGCCAATAGTATGTAATAAAAAAAGACCATTACCTTTGAGGCATTCTCTAACTTTTTGCATATAAGTACGATAATTTTTATAACCTACATGCTCAAACATCCCTAATGAAACCACACGATCAAATTTTTCATGAATATCACGGTAATCTTGGAAACGAATTTCAATGGGTAAACCAGAGCAATTTTGTTTTGCGTAATTACACTGTTCTTTGGAGATCGTAATTCCCACAACACTGACTCCATAATTCTCTGCAGCATATTTTGCAAAAGCACCAAATCCACATCCTATATCTAACACATGCATGCCTGGTTCAAGTTTCAGTTTTTGACAACTTAATTCCAATTTATTGATTTGTGCTGTATCTAAATCACTGGCATTTTTCCAATAACCGCAAGTATAATTCATCCGGGTATCTAACATCGATTCAAATAATTCATTACCAAGATCGTAATGTAATCTTCCTACCTCTAAGGCACGTTTTTTAGATTGATAGTTAATCAGTTTGAGGAGAAGCAATTTAGGCCATAGCCATTTGTTGGCGCGAATTTTTTGGTCAAGATGGGCCTGGAGAATTTGAGTAAAAAATTGATCGAGACTTTTACAATCCCACCATCCTTCCATATAGGTTTCACCAAGTCCTAAAGCACCATGATGAAAAACGCGTTGATAAAATTCTTCATTATGGATTTGAATATCCCAAGGATTAGGTCCATTGGGTGAAATTCCTGCTGAATGCAAAAGGTCTAATGCAATTTTTTTAATCATTCCCTGATTCATAAGTAAACTCATCCTTGTGTGTGGCAAAATTCAAGAACGATTAAGCGATACTCAGCTTATCCTGTAAAAAATAAATAGTACAATTGAAGTACCAATACACTATATTTTCCATAAGTTACAATCTGATGCAATAAAAATTTGTTTTTATGTTTGGCATGAATTAAACAAAAAAGCAAGTGGAGGATAGCCATGATATTATAAGCCAGCCCCAGAAGTTTCTGAGTTAAATCTAAAAATATTTTTCTTGCTGTTGTTCAAATGCAAGATTTCACGAGTATATTCGGTAAAGTTATTCTCACTATACTGTTTAATAGTCGACCGCCAGAAACGATAAGCGCCTTCGTTGCCAGGCAGGACCATCACCTCCCATTCACCAGGAAATTTTTTAAAACATTGCTCTGCAACATAACGACCAATACCTTTATTTTTGAATTTTCGTGCAATAAAAAATTGTGCCATATTAAACTCAACGTCAGCGTCACTTCCCTTTTTATCCACTATAGCAAAGCCAGCCAGTTCATTTTTATAACGAATAACAAATGGAAAAGAGTTTTGATCTTCCCAATATTTTTTAAAATCAATACACTCATACAAGCCATCTTCTGGAATTTCCCATCCTTTCTCCCCTCCGATGTATTCACTCATATCGTAAACATAAAATCGGCCTAAATTTTGAATGGCCGGATAATCTTCCAAGGTAGCGGGGAGGAGCTCAATTTTATCGTAAGCTATGGATAAATTAGAAATAGAATACCAGGCTACCTCATTATTTCCATATCTTCCTATCCCGGCATAGCTCATGCCGGCTTTTTCCAATACGCGACGCGAACGTTCATTTTTCAAATGAATAACGGCGATTAGTTTATCTATGGATAGGTTTTGAAATCCCCAGGTAATAAGCGCTTTTGCGAGTTCAAGACCATATCCTTTATTCCAAGCCGTTTTATGCAATGCATATGCAACTTCAATATCAGGTTGACTGTCATTGTAAGCGACATAGATTAATCCAGCGCGACCCACAAATTGGGCACTTTCTTTTTCAAAGACGCAACCAAGACTAAAGCCATATTTTTCATAGTGGGCAATGGCTTTTTCTAATCCAGCCATTATTTCAGCTTCAGTACGAATTCCTTGGCCAATATATTTCATGACATCACTATCAGTTTGTAAGGCATATAAGTTATCAAAATCCGCCAATACAGGTGCTGTAATAATTAAATTTTTAGTTTCTAAGAAAAGACTCATAATGCTTGCTCAGTAAAAAAGTTATTCATGGTTATAATTAACGCTCTGTTAACATGTTTACTGAAGATAATAGTTCATTCCATAGAAGACAAGCTTTGTGTTCTTGACTAGTACAGCGGCTTGTCCCTGCTTTAATCCAATTTTTATGAACTCATTGAACGATATGATACAAGATACAATAGCACCACATGCATGTTTGGCTTTGCACTTGCTTGCTCTCAGCCCAGATCGTTAACCAAAAATTTGCTCCTGAGTTGTGATTAAAACTTATATTTTTTGATTACTTCTTTTTCTTTTGTTTCTTTTTTGGTACAATAGCATCCATGAGAATTAAGGTATGCGAAAAAAAAGGGAGAAGATAGACTCCGGGATTTACTCAAACATATTAAAAAGTTTTTATGAATGATTAAAAAACAATATTTTCTTTTTATTGAGATACTCAGTGCTGTAAATCAGCTTGTAAAAATATCAAATTAGAAAACAATTAAATCCTAATTTATGGTCTGCTTCATCTGATGTGCTGGAAAAAAGTCATATCTATATTCTGCAAATGTTAAATTATTGGAGAAAATATAATGGCAGTTCTATTGCGAGAAGAAGTAGATATTTATGTTAAACCGGAAATTCATGACACTGAATTAGATGGAACATTAGCAGAAGTTACTGTCGGTGATCTCCATGGAAATATGATAAAGCTATTACATTTTTTAGTTAGGTATGGTATCGCAGATATCAGTCCAGATGACTATGAGAAGTTGGTGAAAATTTATCAAACGCCTCTTGAGAATATAGATAAAGAGTGCCTTGTTCAATTTAATACAATTTTAGAGAATATTACTTTCCAACGAGGAAGGATGATAAGACTTCTCGGAGATGAGTTAGCTGATCGAGGAGCGAACGATTACTTCACATTAAAGTTGTTAGAAAAACTGCAACTTAATAAAGTCCCAGTCGAAATATTACTGTCAAATCATAGTGTTGAATTTATTGAATCTTATGAAAAAGAAGATCGTTTTCATACAACGATGGTACCCTATGAGGGAATTTGTCATTCAATAGAAAGTTTACAAAGATTGGTTGATAAAGGAGTTATATCAAGGGAGGAGGTCCTTGAATTAGCAAATGTGGGTTATAAGCCAGCACTACGAGCGATCTCATACTCGCTTAATGAAGATCTGTCTGAAATTACGATCTACAGCCATGCCGGCATTGGGTTAGAAACTATTGAAAGCCTTGCCAAAAAATTAGATGTACCTTATTTAGATAGTTCTGCTAAAGAGTTAGCTAAAACCATCGATAATATTAATCGGGTATTTCAAGGTTACGTGGGTACAAATACAGTAAACACACTATATTCACGTGAGACAATGACGGCTGCCTATAAGTGTAATAATGAATTTGTTATTGAGTCACCGATTGAGTTTATAATGATGAACCGAAACTATGGTGCTCTGAATAGACCCGTTACTCATTCTGGCTATCGCATTAACTTTGTTCATGGGCATGAGATAAGTGATCTGACGAAAGAAAATATTTATAATCTTGATGATGATCTTGGTAAAAGTTCCGATCCGATTTATGCACCTAAAAATCGTGGGGTATATTCGGCGGTTATGCATGTTGTTCTACCCTCTATGGCACCCACAAAATTATTGTTTGATGTACGCCAATCGCTACAAGAAAAATCCTTTGAGGATGTAGATAAACTTTATGAACCTACTTTTAACCCTAGACTTTCTCTATTTAAGCCTAAACCAATTCTGGTAGCAAAAGAGGGGGAGTTGCTTTCTTTGGAAAGACCCTTTGATAATGTAGATAAACTGTATGAGCCTATTTTAAATCCTGGACATTCTCTATTTAAGCCTAAATCAATTCTGGCAGCAGAGGAAGAGTTACCTACTTGGGAAAAACTTTTCTCCAATTGAACAAGGGTACATTTCACATACTGAGATTAAGTAAACGTAGGTTGGGGCCTTGGCCCGACCTACGTTAGTATTATTAAGTAATACTCGCATAGTTAAGATTAGCGTTAAAATTTAATGATGAGCTATCCAAGAATGTAAATAAGCCATTGCCGGTGTTATGGTAGCAGCAGAGTGTCCAGATCTGTCTTTATAGAGACATACCCAACTGTCTTGACCTTCAATATCAATACCTATTGGGCCTCTTTCAAAAATTAAAGAATCTACAGCATGCAATGCTTGTTGTTTTGCATCATTTTCATTAGTTGCTCTGAAAGCTCCGATAGCAAAAGTCCATTGATCATTAGTATCATAACTGTTGGATCTCACGGCTCCATACCAAAGACCGTTTTCTTTTATGACCTCAGAAATACCTACGGCTTGCAATCCAGATACTGACGGACAACTATTGGGTTTCTCGGGGGGCGTAGCAAAACTAAATTGGGATAGTGATAAGAATAAAATTGTATTTATAACTTTTAATTTCATGATTTTCCTTTGAAAAATTTTAAAAAATATTTCCATAATTACTCAGTTCGCATCGAAAATTTTTCCGATGGGCGCTAAGTAAGTAGAGAATATACCTTAATCCGATCATTTAAATCCAACAGTAAATATATAATTTTTTGTAAATTTCTGATGCGATTATAGAGTAAAATGTATTCAGATTTTGCACTCATCCGTAAGAAATGAAAAAACACTTGACCTTGCCGTTGCGTCAACCTTTATCGTGTACTTTGTCGGTTAGAGGAGTGCAATAGTGGTATACACGATAAACCAATTAGCGAAGCTTTCAGGTGTCAGTACACGCACATTGCGATTTTATGACGAAATTGGTTTGCTAGCGCCTGCTTTTTATGGCGAGAATCAGTATCGTTATTATAAAGAAGAGCAGTTACTTCTGCTTCAGCAAATTCTATTTTTTCGTGAGCTTGGGCTCTCTCTAAATGACATTCAACGGATTTTAAGCAGTAATGATTTCGATAAAATTAAATCATTAAACGCTCATAAATCCATGTTGCGATCAGGGCTTAAGCGAACAGCAACGCTAATAAAGACTATTGATAAAACCATTTCACATTTAAGAGGCAAAATAATCATGCGTGATGCAGAAATGTATGATGGATTTGATCCAATCAAACAACAAGAGCACGAAAAATATATGCTCGATACAGGTATCATGTCACAAAAACAGATTGATGATAGTTGGCAGCGTGTTTCTCATTGGAGGAAACATGATTGGGAACAATTTAAAGAAGCAGGTGAAAAACTTCATGTGGCAATTGTGGATGCACTCGAACAAGGTCAGAAGGTAGAGTCAGATAGTGTTCAAAAACTTATTCAACAGCATTACGATTGGGTTAATAATTTTTGGACACCAAACAAAGAAACTTATTTAGGGCTTGGACAAATGTACCTTGACCATCCTGATTTTCATTCATTTTACACTCAGTTGCACCCAGATTTGGTAGAGTATTTAGTTGCCGCTATGAAAGTGTTTGCAGAGTGTGCATTATCTTAACGCCGGCAAGCTATCAAACTGAGCGTGTGGCTTTGTTTGCTGGAGCACAGCGTAATCAAGGATTTATTCCAAACCCAATAGAGGGAATTGCAGGAGTTAGCACTTTCCCTCTGTTACCTATGATATCATTTGTGAAAATAAATAATCACTCTATTCTGGTCAAGCCATAGAAGGCTTATTTGCATGAAAAATAATGTATCTCCACTACTCAAATTAATATTCCCTCTTGTGCTGACAGGTTTGGTGCAATCTGCTGTTTGGTTTTTCGAAACACTTTTTCTTTCGCATTTAAGCCCAGAGATTTTAGCTGCCGGCTCATTAGTTAGTTGGTCATTTGGTACTGTTGTTGTGATACTTTTTGGAACCTTAAGCTCTATCAATATATTAGTAGCACATAAATATGGTGCTCAAGATGAGCATGGCATTTTACTTGTAGTGCGTGATGGATTTTGGCTTGCTATTTTATTTGCTATACCCATTTTTTTATTATTTTGGAATATGTCTCCACTCTTTTTGCTATTGGGACAAAGCCCTGCTATTGTGCTGCTTGCCAAAACCTATTTACATGCTATGGCGTGGGGTATTTTGCCCAACGTGATTATGATAGCTTTGCTCGAGGTATTTATGGGGTTGGGGCATGCGCGCCTTATTTTAATATTCAATATATTTTCTGTTTCATTAACTATTTTTTTTAGTTTTTCTCTTATTTTCGGTAAATTTGGGCTGCCTATGCTCGGTATTGCTGGCGCTGGTTGGGGGCTTACTATTAGCAATTGGATTGTAGGTCTTTCCATAGGAGGATATGCTTTAACGAATAGAAACTATAAACACTATTTTAGCTTTATATTCGATTTCACCAGACCTTCTCATTTAATTGAACTGTTGCATGTTGGTGCTCCCATGGGGCTAATGTATTGTGTTGAAGTTGCTTTTTTCTTTGCATTGACTTTAGTAATGGGTTCATTTGGTAGTTTAGTTATGGCTGCAAATCAAGTTGCTTTACAATATCTTGGAACATTGATGTCTGTAATTTTTTCTACTGCACAAGCTGTAACGGTGCGTATGGGGCATTTATTAGGCGCGGGCAATAAAGTTGCAGCAGAAAAGTCCGCCTATATCGGTGTGTTTATTTCAATGCTATTTATGCTGCTTGTTGCTATTTGTTATTGGTGTTTTCCCTCTCAGTTAATTTCAATCGATTTTAATGTTAATAAACCTGAAAATATAGAAATAGTCCATTTTGCAACTCAGTTCTTAATGGTGAGCGCCTTCTTTCAGATTTTTGACGCCATCAGGATTTCTTTATTTGGTGCATTACGCGCTTTAAAAGATACGCATTTCACCTTATTCATTTCCACCTTTAGCTTTTGGGGCATTGCATTACCTATAGGCTATTTTATGGCGACTCGCTTAGCATTGGACGGCGTTGGTCTTTGGTGGGGAATGGTTTTAGCTGCCAGCTTTAGTGTTCTATTATTGCTTTGGCGCTTTAAATCTAAAATTAAGTATTATTAAATTTAATAATAAGTGGCGTGTATTAGCACAAGTATAATACGGGATTTTTGCCACATCCCATTTCTCATCAATTATTCCCTGTTTAATAAATCGATGAATACTCGAATTTCTGTTTGCCTCGTTGTTATGCTACAAATAAACAATAGAAATAGGTAAAAAATTCAATTACGAATTTTTAATTCGATAGAGTACTTGTTTTGATAAATGATGCTCTATAACAAAAGAAGATTTCACCAACATTTAATAGCTCACTCCTAATTTTTGACTTAAATTGAATTACTGATGGCTTAATCAAGAACTTTGCTAAAGCTTCCTGGGGAAGCTCTTTATATGGTCGCATTAGTGGCTAAAAGATACAACAAAGGCCTAACTACTTTTGTTACCAGGATTGAGAACAATGAAAAAACTCTGTGATGCCCAAATTAGCTCATATCATCTTTGGAGTTTTAAAAAGAGAACTGCCTTTTAATGAAAATTTATCTTGCATTTAAAGACAGTATCTACGCAGGCAATGACTACTTACGAAATAATTTACCTATTAATTTCAGGTTTAACAACGAGTAGGTTGGGTCAAGACCCAACTTAGAATCTCACTTAAAAGCAAATACTTATGTTGGGTCGCGACCCAACCTACTTGCTGTTAGATTTCTACGTTATTTTATTAACTTCTGTAATTGTAGCTTCCTACTGAGGGATTAATCTCATTATATCTACTTCGTAAACGCTCTAAAGTAATAGAGCATGGGGTTAAATCTGAACGAAAATTCCTATCAAAAAATATTTCCATAAAAGGTGCTATTCTTTCAGCTATAGCGGAGTTTCCAGTAGTAAAATGAGCAAGTACAAATTGATCTATAACGCGATCCTCCAACTCCGGAAATTCCCCTAAGTTACCTCTAATCTTGCCCAAATCGTTAACAAAACCTTTATAACTCGCATTTGAACCATCAGGCTCTCCCGATCGGTAATTTGGATTTGAGCCAAAACTCCTACATAATTCTCTAAAAAATAATTTGCGTATTTCTATACAATCGTCTTTAAGAGGTAAAAGTCCTTTTGTATTTAAAATTAAATTTTCATTAGGAAAAGCACCAATCAAATTCCTTAGTTCCCATACTTGGCTGTTTCCCTCTAGAATTCTCTTTATTACTGCTTTTAATATTGCGCTTATTTCATTTTTATCATTCCGTTGAAACAGCAAAGCTTTTAATTCAGGTATTGATTTCTTATGCAAGGTATTAGGATCCATTTTAACTTCTCTCTTGAAAATGGTTGATTATATTATCAAAAAAATAAAAAGCCTCCGGATTTGGGAGGACACTCAGTATATAAGTACGCGATCATGTCACAGATAGTGAAATATGCTAACTGTTATTAAATTACAGGTGGTTTGAAAATTACAGATTGTATTAGAGTTCTCTGCTGGTGATTAAATCTGCTCTCGTAATTGGGCTCTCACTCAATATGACTATACCTACCTTCCTTAATTTTTTTCTAGCAAGAGATTGAAAGGAACGTTTAGAGGAACATTTTTTTAAATTGATATGGATTGGTTATCGAATTAAGATGCCAAAACCCAGGCTGGGATTGGCTACAATAATTACAAAATGAGGTTTTACGAGATTACCTTTAACGGGATTACGCCGTCAGGAAGCAGCCACGTTACGCTGGGATCAAGTTGATTTAAACGCCAAAACATTAACCGTACTTGATACTAAATCATGAATCTCATACCCTGCCCCTTTCTACCTACCTCTATGAACTGTTATTATCACGCAGCCAAAAGAGGATTAATGATTATGTTTTTCTCGGTACGAGAGCAGCAGGTCATATTATTGAGCCGCGTAAGCAAATGACCAAGGTGACCAAGCTCTCAGGTATTCATTTTATGGTTCATCTAAGACGAACGTTTATTACTATTGCCGAGGGTCTGGATATCTCGGCTTATGCTTTAAAGCGTTTGATGAATCATAAAATGAACGGTGATATCGCTGCCTGGTATATCGTGACCGATGTTGAACGGCTTAGAAAGCCAATGCAGCAGATAACTGATTTTTTTTGAAGTGTATGGGTATTTACCCCTTCTGCAACGCTGTTAGAAAGACAACTGCAACAAGATGTAGTGTATGAAAATTCATGATGATTCATTGCGTCTTAATTAAGAAGAGTTGGGGCGGATATTATTCGCTCCTTAAAATCCTTCATGCCTGTGAAGATTGGCTGGGCAATCTTTTCTGGGAAGTAGTTTGGTAATTGTGTTGATACCTCATCGATAGCAGAATCAATACGGTCAATCACTTGTTCAAAAATCTGAGCTGCTTTAATTTTAGAATATTGAACGTATTTTGCTGTTTCAATAAAGTGTCTTTTTTGAATACCGTCAATCTTATAATGACTATTTTTACCATATAAAGCCATTGCCATTTTCAATTTCTTAAACTGTAACTGTTTTTGTTCGACTAAAGGATAGGCTGAAATGATGTCGTATAAGGGGGTGAGCTGGTAACCGCCTTGTGGTTGTATACTTATACTGAAATTTTTGGCATGCGCATCAATAGCGCCAAGGCACCAGTAAACAACCTGAGCTCTAAAAAAATCATCTCTGTCTTTTTGAGGCTGTTGCGAACCATTAAGCAGCTGCATAACGTCTTTAATACCCGGCCCACCATCTGACTGATATTTTAAATTTGGTGAATAACCCAATGCTTGGCATAGGTCTTCTTGCGGTAACCTGAGTATGTAACGGCTATCGCGACTCCATTTTCTATCAAATCTTTCGACAACCAGCACTTTTTCATCTTCGAATTGTAAGATTTTTGATTTTGCAACATCTAAACCAAATTTGCTGGCTAGTAGTAAACAGAGATGTTCATTTTCACAACTCTCACTTAAATCAATTCCTTGATGTGGTAAATATCCAATAGGTAATTTGAATATGTGAGTTGTTGGTGTAGGTCCAAATGGTTTATGCCATTCATTTTGGTAATATAGAAAAGCTGTTTTTTCCTGAGCACCGGCTATTGAGATTCTAAATTCATCATCCTCTTTATCCATTCCTAGTGGTGAGGTTTGGTAAGAACGTAAAGTACGAGCTATCTCAGCCTCACTGACAACGTGACTGTCAATGCTTAGACGCTGTGTTTGAGGAATACGATCAACAATTTGTATTGCACCAACACAATCACTGCCAATTAACGCCAATAAATCAAACGGTCGCGATGATTTTGGCTCTACCCCAAATGTCTGTCTCTTGATCACATCTCCATCAATTTGGTAGCTATCCTAAGTCCTTCAACTCGCTCTTGTAAACGGAACCATCCTTTCCAGATAGTAGACCAAGCTGCTTTTCCAGTTCTTTTGGAATCAGTCCAACCACCCAACTGGGCTATTGCTTTATAAGCCCAAGCAGCAGTAGGTATTTTTTCAGGTAATGATTTTCTTTCAACACTATTCCATAAGACTTTCCATTCAGCGTCAGTGAGTAACTCATCACAAGAAGTACTGTTATCGTTGATATCTAATGTTGGGTATTCAAAATACTCTTTTAATTGAAGTAATCGAATGGCTACAAATGAGAGGATTACAATCATTTTTTCTAAATTATCAATTGATTGCATACGCTGCTCTTCAGCACCGACACCCGATTTCCACGCTTTGTGGAAATCCTCAATGCGCCATCTCATCTCATAATATCGAGTTATTTTTCGAGTGCACTCTAAGGTTGTTGTGGCTTCTGTGGTTAATAGAATCCATTCAAGACTCTCACTTTCAGATGGATTTTTCTCTTTTGCGATGACTACATTTAAAGTGATTGGTTTTAACTCACGTTCTTTGGCTCTTCGTTCAGATGGTGAGAAAGTAACAGATGTAGTTTTTAACTCAAGAGTCACTTGGCGTTTCTTTCTATTTGCTTTTTGAGCTATTTCAATTGTATAAGTACCTAAGATTGTTGCAGAAGGTAACATTTGAAATAAATAACAGTTACTTCCTTCCAGTTTTCGATTATGGCTCGCTCTAACAATAAAACGTTGATGATGATCTAACTTATACTGAATGTATTCAAAAATATCTGCTTCCCTATCGCAAACAGAAATCACATCAGACATTTTAGAACCCAGGCGGTTCTCTAACTCTCGGGTGTTCTTTTCCCATTTATAACTTTCTTTCTCTGTATATAACCTGACTCGTCGATGATTTTTTTTGCCTCGTTCTTTGATATCTCGACACCAACGTTCTTGCGCGATTAATCCTAGGGTTTTCTCTTGTTCTGCATCCATGAGCATAGTGGTGTGAACATGAAAACCTCGATTGCTTTTTTCTTTAGGGCCGCCTAAATCACCTAATGATTCTTTTACTTGATGGGTATAGGATAGCGTTGTTGTGTCTTCAATGGCTAAAAGCGTTGGGATTGACTGAGATAACCAACTGGTTACTTGATAACCCCCCTCCGCAATTTGATTCGCAGTGACTCGTTTGTTTCGTAAAAAACGATAACTACCTTCTATGAGCGCATCCTGACCTTCACAACTTTCTGCAAGAGAACCACCAGGTATGGATGATAATTGTTTACCTATTTTAATTAATCGACGAGTGAGTCGTTTGTCCCCTAAAGCAACTGAACCAAAAATAGCTTCCGACCATGCTGTAGTATCTTCAATTGCTAAATCCATACATCACCTTAAAAGAGGTGATTTGATCATGTTTCTTTGGGATAAACAAGATGTGTAGAAGATTCAGCCTATTTAAGGGGGCGGCTATGATCACCCGCAGAGCCAATTATTTACGATTTGGGAGCAATAAATCCAATGTATCTAACAAAGTTAGAAAAGCTTTACAGTCAAAATTTCGTAAAATCCAAAATGGCTTTTTAATAATCACTTAATATACTGATGATACAATTTATATATTAAGATTAAAAACCGAGGGTTACCATGAGAGATTTAACTTATTCTGAACGTGTTAAATTGACTAAGCTCATTCAAGAAATAGCGTCAAAAAAATACGAAGGGGAAGCGCTAGATAAACTACATGTTGAAGCGATTAAGCTTGTTCATGGTAATTCCGGCGAAATTGACCTTTGGTATAAAGAGAAAACGTATGAAAATATCAGAAAACTTAATAGGGTTGTGGATGATTTAAATCGATACGTTAATAATCAACTTAAAGCAGAGAAAATGATTATCTCTGCAGCAAGTAAATTACTTTCTGATTTTGAAGGCGCTGAAGCGGATGCCAAACAAGCAATTCGCCTTGCCAGTGGCGATCCTAAAAAGTACGACACTTATGAAAAAGAAGTAAAGGAGTACTTTGAGTCCGAACTAAGCAAAGAGATTAATCTGCGTAAAAAATCCGGTGAAAAAGTCGATCATCCTAAAGAAATTTTAGACAAACAACAATTTATCAAGGACGCAAAAAATATTGTAAATACAATAGCGAATACCTTAATGGTGACATCACCAGAATTTAGAGAAAACCGTGTTGCTTATATTAAACATAGTCTAGAAAATTCAAAGTATAATGCCAAATTTATTGACCGTGATGGTCAAATGCAATTTAGAACCATTCGTCCAGAGGGTGATTATGGAAAACCAGAAGTGGCTTTTAAAGAAGGATTAGCTCCTCAATTTGTCAGCATGTGGGCTTTCCAGTCAGGCGTCATTAGTAAACCTTATGTCAATGACGTATTTGAAACAGAAGGCGAAAAAATTGGTTGGTCTGGTGGTATCACGTCAACTTCTGCCAACTTAAAATTTTGTGCCGCGTTCGATTTTGCTGCTAGTTATGGTATGCAGGATGGCTATATCTACGTATATGCCTGTGATGAAGCAGCATCAGTGGGCCGTCATATTAGCTTTGGTGTAGGCTATGATGGAAAAGTTGATAAAGGAATGGGCATAGAACGAAGTAATGCTGAGGCTGCAATGGAATATATGCTACCTTTTTTATCCCCTGAGCGAATAATAGGTGCTAGAGAAATTAAAAAAGATGGTTCGCTGGGCGAATTTTTCCCAAATCCAAATGTGAAACAAAGTGCCTATGGTGATACTGAATTTCTAAAATTGGTACTTTGTGAAAATGTTAATGAAATTAAGCTCATCGAATATTTAGAAAGACGAAGCGTCGAAATTTTACATAAAGATAATGATCTAGAGTATACCAATAAAATGGTTAAGCTCTTTAGCGAACTTGCTCCTGAACGACAAGCGGTCGTATTAAAAATAGCTCACGCTTCTCATATAGCATTAACGCATCAACTTACAGAAAATTTAGACCCAACACTTAAAGAAACGGATCCATTGAAATGGGATATGTTACATGGATTAAAATTAAGCAAAGATCCTGAACACCCTATTGAAGTATTGCCTGAAGTGATGAAGCTAGCGTTATCTCACGAACAACAATCAACATTAGATACGCATTTGGAAAAACATTCTAAATTACAAGTAAAATCACACTTTGGATTTGAATTTGAAAGGGACAAACGTACAACGAAAGACAAATCATCTACAGAGAAGGTTCATTATCCTCAACCACGGTTCTTTAGACAACAACAAGAGCAACCTACAACTCAAGATACTTTGGAAGAGATAAGTAAAATTACGCCACAAAATCCTCATGGCTCTAAATAATATGTTGGGTTCGATATAAAAAGCATGGTGCTTTTTATATCGACAGAATTAAGAGAGGATTATCATTTTATTGGTATTTAAGATTATATTCGTTTACAATTGCTTCAAGTTTTATCAATTTTTGGTATCTTTATGCAAAGGAAAGTAGAATTAACAAATAACATTTTCTCAAGATTATTTCAGCCTTACGACAAGTATTATGACCAAAAAATATTTTCTCCTGCTTTTGAATCGATCATCCTTAATCTCCAAACCATTTGCACCGTCTACGGGAATATTCCAAAAACGTGTATTCAATTGTTAAATCAGCTTAAATTACCTTTTGATGATCGTGAATATCTGCAAAAAGTCTCAAATCCTATTCGATTTTTTGGTGTAAGAGACCGAAATGAGTCCTTTTTCACTCTAGCCCAAAGTCTGGAAAACTTAAGAACATTACTCAGTCAAGATGAACAAAAACTCAAAGATCTGTTCGCAAAAGATATCGAACTAATGCCTGGCGATGATAAAATTAAAACCTTCGCGCGGATCGTAAGTGAAGCATGTACTAAGGCAATTGATATGACTATTGCGGATATACAAGTCCAAATGAGTTGCTCATTTGAAGAACATAATTCTACTTCATCAACGATAGGGATGCGTGTCTAAGTACTCAATACTAAGATAGAAATAAAAGCAAAAATACAAGAATCATGCTCCCTGTAAGGGGGCAGTTTTTTCACATAACTTTAATAACACAGATCAAAAACCTATTATATCTGCTACTTATATCATTTATATTAGGGTGTTTTGACAATTCATCCCCTCTGTCCTATTTTCGAGTCAAATGCTCCCCAAAAAAATTCTTATTCGGTTAAAAAAATCTTGTACAAGATGATAGTCCGTTCCCTCTTTAAAAAGAGCAATATAGCGGTCAGGCCTAATTAAACATAAACAAGGTTTAGTTACATTATAGCGATGATGAATATCAAGCGTATAATCATCAATTGCACAAGAAAAATCAGATTTTTGGGCAGCAATTATATGAGGCTTAATAAGCTCTTTAGCATGCGCATTAATCCACTGATAAGTCAAATTAATATTATTTAATGTTGCAGCGTTTGGTGATAATCCAGTAAATATCAATAAATTATGTTGCGTATTACGCAACGAATCAAATAAAGTAGTATCCGTTTGTAATTGTACATTTGGTGCTAAATCACCAGGTTTGGGTAAACATGAACGACCTTTTGTGTCTTTATCAACAATTGGGCTATTACGAAAATTCCAAGCCAGCTGAACTACGTATTTCGTTAACTTATCTTGAAATATCTTTGATCTACCACCAACATTTTTCATCATGAAATCACGAATAGCAATCACAAATCGATTAGTTGTCAATGCTAAAAAAGAGAGTTTATGCGTAACACCTACAACATATTTCATGATGCGATAACGCTCATCTTGATAACTGTCCAATAGACTTGGATCCGCCTTCTTTTGAATAACCAATGCTAATTTCCATGCTAGATTATAAATATCTTGCAGCCCAGTATTCATGCCTTGCGCACCAGCTGGTGAATGTACATGAGCCGCATCTCCCGCAATAAAAGCGCGTCCTTGATGCAATCGTTCCGCTATTTTGCTGTGAATCCAAAATGGAGAAGACCAAAGAACCTCAGTTACAGTACATTGCTTTGCCGTATGATTGTAAACTAATTCTTTAATTTCCTGATCATTAAATAATTTCTTTATCCCGGGTAGGTTTGTATTAGCGACAATACGGTATTTATCATTTCCTTTTTCATCACCGGCAAGCGGAAAAAGTCCTAAAACCGTACCTTTAGTAAAATACATTATGACAGCATTAGGTATAGCATTGGTTTGCACTCGAACATCTGCCACAAAAAATTCTTTATCGATATCTGCGCCCGCCATTGGAATTTGAGACTGCTCACGAACAATACTGTGATAACCATCACAACCGATAATCCAATCACTCTCAATGGTTTCTATGCTCCCATCGCTATGCTTTATAGTAGAAATAATACCGTTATTTTCTTGTTTTATCCCTATAACTTCGCGTTCACGTTCCACATGATGTCCTAACTCTTCTAAACGTTCATTCAGAAATAGTTCCGTGAACGATTGAGGTAACATCAATATATATTTAAATAAAGAACTGTCTGTTTGTAGCGATATTTGTGCTAATTTATTTTGCCCTGAATAAAGAACCATGAGATCACTTTTTAAACCTGCTGCGACAAATTTATCTACAAGCCCAATATGATCCAATAATTCAAGAGTTCGAGTGTGAATCCCTGCGGCATTAGTTGTTTTGGTCGGCTCAGACTTTTTTTCAACAATTCGAAAGGAAATTCCGTATCTTGCCATTTCACAAGCAGCCATTAAACCAGTTGGACCTGCCCCCACAATTAAAACGCTACATTTATCCATAACTTATAGCCCTCGCTACCATTAAATCATTAGATCTAATTTTTGGAATAAGCCCTGTGCATAAGAAAAGTGTTCATCCTTTAATCTAACGAATTAGGTTTGCATGATCTTCATAAATAAAGATAGTATGTTCTTTCACTATTCTCGAATACTTAAATGAAGCTGGTATAAAAATTTTCCCCAGCTTCATTTAATAATAATTACTCTTGTATTTCACAAGTAATTTTAGTGCAATCACGACAATTTTTGGCAGCAAAGGCGAAAGATTGGGCCGCTGAACCTTGCGTATTTGCCATCTTGTCATCTGCAGCTTTATCTCCTGCTACATCACTGCTACTTGCATTAGTAGTGCAAATCCATTTAGCGTTTAAATCTGTGTTTGTTGCAGAAAAGCCTACAGAAGAAGCTATAATAAAAAAACCTATAATTAACTTTTTCATAACGTCTCCTTGTTCAAATATCCATTTAATTTGGTTTCCTCTAGGAGGTCCTTGACGACTTTTTCAGTCTCATCTGAGTAATCGGATTGTTAATAGTGAAAACTCTCAATGACTTTAAAGTCATCATTAGTAACTTACCCAAATTTTTGCTGTTCTTTTATGGGTTAACTATTAAACTATAGGATATTGTGCAAAAAAACACCAATTTAAAATGACCTATAAGAAAGATGCCTAGCCATGTTGTTTTATTATTCATATTACAACACTTAGCTGGATAACTTTTTTTGAACTCCTTTTCCACACGCTTTTTTATGCATTTTATTTTTCTTGTTTATTTCTCCGTAAATTTATCTCCCTGAATCATTTAGGTCCTCTACCATGATCTCAGATTAAATAAGGCGACTCTTATCAACATTATCCCGCGGGATTAAAATTACCTTCCTTCTCTATAGAAACTGCTTCTTGCCTATTTTCTTTTGTTTGTTCTTTGATTTTGATTAAAAAGGGGATAAAAAGCAAAGCAAATACAACAGAAAGTTGGTATAAGCCAATCCACCCAATATTCATTTGAATCGCAGCTGCCACTGGACCCGAGATAATGCGAGGTAATGTAGATAATGCCACAAGTAACGAAAATTGGGTTCCGGTATACTGTTTATCTACCAGACGCATAAATAAAGCAACTAACGCTGTAGAACCCATACCCGCTGCAAAATTATCAAAGAATACTGCTATTGCTAGTAAAACGACATTTTTTCCTGTTATTGCTAAAATAACAAATAAAATATTAGTTAATGCTTGCAGCAAACCAAAAAAAAGAAGCGAACGGTATAATGAATAATACACCAGCAAAAATCCAGCACATAATCCACCTAGCAATATAGAGCCAACACCGAGTATTTTATTGATATATCCAATAGTATCTAAAGAAAAACCAAGCCCTTGAATAAGAAAAGGCATCACGATACCACTAGTAGTTGTTGTAAAAGCCTCACCTAATTTATAACAAAAAATAAAACATAAAAGAGGAATTACTCCTTGGCGTGATAAAAATTCTTTAATAGGTGCTATAAATGATAATGCAAAACTACTTTTTTCTTTGACGACTGCACTGGGCTCTTGGCTACCAAAGACTGCAAACATCCCTACAATCATGAGACAACCCATAAAGCGATAAGTAAAAGCCCAGCCTAATTTCTGTGCCATAACCAAGGCAAAACCACCAGACAATAACAGAGCAATGCGATAACCTAATACTGCTAAAGAAGCACCTAAAGCATGCTCATTCATGGGTAAATACTCGGCTCGATGCGCATCAATTGCAATGTCTTGTGTTGCAGAAAAACAAGCTAAGGCTAATGCGAGTAAGGCTATTAACTTAGGGTGTTGTTCTGGGATAAACCACGCCATCAAGTTAAATCCTAAAAGCAATAAACATTGCATTGCCAAGATCCAACTTCGTCTCTTACCCAGGTTAAATAATGAGTAACGATCAAGAATTGGTCCCCAAAAAATACGATAAGCATAAGGTAAACTGATTAAACTTAACGTTCCTGTAACAAAAACAGACATCCCGCTGTAAGCAAACCATGCTTGCAAGGTACTACTGATTAATGCCATAGGCAAGCCAGAAGAAAAACCTAAAATGAAAACAATAAAGAGGCGCTTGTTCATCATTAAGATCACTCAAAACGGTGAGGATTTACAACTTAAGAAGAGCTCGCTCCCAAAAATGGGAGCGAGTATGATGAGAAAGAAAATCTTCTCACGAGATTAGGCTGCTTTTTTTACAGAAATCAAATGAATTTTGAAAATCAAAGTTTCATTTGGACCTATAGGACCACCTACACTACGTGAACCATAGGCTAAATCTGCAGGAACATAAACTTCCCATGTAGAACCAGAAGGCATTAATTGTAATGCTTCTGTCCAACCAGGGATTACTTGTGATACTTGAAATGTAGCTGGCTTGCCTGCTTTTTCAGTGCTATCAAAGACAGTACCATCAATTAAAGTACCAGTATATTCAACAGTTACAGTATCTGATTTACCTGGTTTTGAACCAGTACCGGCATCAATAATTTTATACTGCAAACCACTTGGTAACACCACTATTCCAGGCTTTGACTTATTAGCAGATAAGAAAGCATCACCTTTTGCTTTGTTTTCTTCTGCTTTTTTATTAAATTCAGCACTACGCTTAGCCATCAGATCTTTTTGAAATTTACTCAGAACGTCTTTCATTTGCTCTTCAGTCAAAATCAATTGAGCGCCAGACATACCATCTTGCATTCCTTTAGCTAATGCTTCTGGATTAATGTCAATACCTTGATTTTTGAAATTTTTTCCTAAATCAGCACCAATACTATAAGATAATTTATCTTTGTCCGTAGTAAGCGATGTAGCATCAGTTGCAGCCATTGCCGTAGACATTGCTAGCCCCATAATGGCCGCAGTGACCAATTTCATCTTCATAAAGAATCCCCTTGTAGTCTTCTATTGTGCCTATCATCCTATTTTTTGAATAGTAAATAGGAAATTATAAAAATATCCCTATAATTCTGCCTAAATTCGCATGAAATTACTAGACCTTAAATCAGATTAATTGTAATTATATTATAAAGAGTCTCAAATTTAAGTCTAGAATCTGCTTTTTATCTCTATTCTGAAGATATCTGCAACATCATAATACCCACGAAGTTCGCTATAATTAAAATAGACAAATAAAGAAGATCGCTCTACACTTTGCACTAATTATAATTAGAGATTTAAACCCCATGAACATCAGTGTATTTGATTTATTTTCGATTGGAATTGGTCCTTCAAGCTCTCATACTGTGGGCCCTATGCTTGCTGCTAATGCCTTCTTGAGATTGCTTGAAGACAAACAACTTATGAGCCAATCCCAACGAATTAAAATTGAACTTTATGGTTCCCTTGCTTTAACAGGTAAAGGTCATGGCACTGACAAAGCTATTGTAAATGGATTAGAAAATAAAACTCCTGAAACAGTAGCTCCGGAATCCATGATACCGCGCATGCATGAAATTCTTAATTCACATACACTTCATTTGGCAGGTAAAAAAAACATTCCCTTTAATGAAAAAACCGACTTTCTTTTTTTGCAAAAAGAACTGTTACCAAAGCATACTAATGGTATGCGCTTTTCTGCTTTTGATGAACTAGATAACTTATTAATAGCACAAGTTTATTATTCTATTGGTGGTGGCTTTATTACTACAGAAGAAGAGTTTTCTAAATCTACGGAAGATACAAATCCCCCTCCATACCCATTTTCAACAGCATCTCAACTCCTACAGCTTTGTCATGAACATAATTTGACTATAGCTGAATTAATGATGGTTAACGAAAAAACTTGGCGTAGTACTGAAGAGATTCACCAAAGTATTTTAGACATTGCTAAAGTAATGGATGATTGCATTAGCAACGGATGTAAACATGATGGTATCTTACCTGGTGGTTTAAATTTAAAAAGACGTGCTCCAGATTTATATAATAAGTTGATGAACCAAAAAGGAGTAAAGAGTGTCTTCGAGCAATCAGACATTATGAATTGGTTAAATCTTTACGCTATGGCAGTTAATGAAGAAAATGCTGCTGGAGGACGTATTGTTACTGCTCCAACGAATGGAGCTGCAGGAATTATTCCTGCTGTACTTAAATATTGTCAACAAGCACATGATAAGATGAGCAGTAAAGACATTTATACTTATTTTCTCACCGCAGCTGCTATTGGTATCCTCTATAAAAAAGGGGCTTCTATTTCTGGTGCCGAGGTAGGCTGCCAAGGCGAAGTTGGTGTCGCCTCTTCTATGGCGGCAGCAGGGCTTACCGCAGTTCTTGGAGGAACTGTAGCCCAAGTTGAAAATGCAGCTGAAATCGCAATGGAACATCATTTAGGAATGACTTGTGATCCAGTTTTAGGTTTAGTACAAATACCCTGCATTGAACGGAATGCAATGGGGGCTGTAAAAGCAGTAAATGCAACGCGAATGGCGCTCATAGGGGATGGCCAACACAAAATTTCCTTGGATAAAGTAATTAAAACCATGAAACAAACAGGAATGGACATGCAGAGTATTTATAAAGAAACCTCCATGGGAGGTTTGGCTGTTAATTTACCCGAGTGTTGAAAAAGTATAATCATCATGTTTAGAATGTTTTTCCACTAATGCCACTAGTCCCGACAGTCGATGTTTCTCTACCGCTTCATTAAATGGTTTAATATCCTTTTCAGAATTGAGAGAAGAGGATATTGCGTTTATTTTTTCGCCTAACTTTTCCATTTTTTTATTCACTCTCATATTCCTGTGCTGTAGAAGTCCTGTTCGGTCCTCAACAAAAAACAAGTGTTTTTCAATGGATTTCCATGCTCGCTCTCCTTTACTATTTACAACTTCAGCACTAAGCTCCGTTGAATCACGTACTTCTTTTTCTAAAGAAGAGACAGCTTGTTTGGTGCGTAAAAGTCTAACGGGTAATGCGCTTACTACCAGATTAAAATCATACATGTTTTCAAGATCTTCCTTGGTGTAACACATAGCCACGGCATCGCGATAGGTTTCTAAAGTATATTTTGCTTCGCTTTGTTTTTCTTTCTGCTGATGAGCGCACATATAATCATAAACTGGGCAGTATTTATCTTGATTTGATAACATCGCGATACTATCAGTCGTAAAATAAGCACACCCACGACCAGCATTTTGTAAAATATCTGTAGGTACATAAACGCGGAGATTACATATTTTACTTAAACGACCAAACTCCATCTGATTGGTTAATAAATTGGTTAATACTAACGATTGTACAAAGCCCAATGGATCACAGATTAAAACATCCAACGAAGAGAACTCTTTTGCTTTGAAATTAAACTCTAAAAAGGACCAGTGATTTAAATGAGCACTCCCATCCCATTTTGAAATAGCAATTTGAAACCGTAAATCCTCAGCGCAATTTTCTATCATTTGCTCAATGATATAAGCTAACTCATCAAGTTCATCACTACTCATTGCAAACGCATTAAAGCCATCTCCTCCTTTTGCAAAGCGTATGCTTTGTTTCATATGTAAAAAAAATGCCATAAGGTCTTCTGAAATAGTACCTGGTTTATCAACCTGAGCTAAAAGCTCTTTAATCTCTGCAATATTTTTCATAATAAAAATTAATTAGCATATAAATTGGGTTTATTATAAAAAACTAAATAAATTTAATCAAAATAAATACGATTAGATGTATAGAAATCAACTTTGAGTAATTTTGTTGGCGCGAACAGTGGAATAAATTTCTATGTTGGCAGTTGTTTAAAAATCCAAGCATTAGATGAATCTTGAGTAAAAAATAAATCACTCATTGCATAACCTACAATCACAGCCAAAGTATTATCAAAATAAACGAGAGGGACTCTCTCTCTTAACCAGGGAGGTATCCCCCATTCCTGAAAGAGTTTTTTTAAACGTTTAGTCTGGCCGTGCCAAAAAAAATCTTCTCCCCCCTGCCTAAATCGAATAAATATTGCCGCATTTTGCGGAATGATTAAACCTTGACTAGCCTTTTGGGCCATTAATTTAATTTCCGAATGACCTAAATTTAATGGCAACGGAAACTCAGTCCATTCAACACAAGAGGGTAAACCACACCTACTTTTCTTATCCAAATAAAGATGATTTTGATAACGGCGAACCGAAATATTTCCCCAACTTACTACGGGAACAGCATCTTGACTGGAAAAAACTACTTCATGAATCAAACGATGAAATGTAATCGTTGAAGGTAATTGAATTTGATTTTTTTTTAACCATACCCTTAGAATATTCGCTATTCGATCGAAATTTAAACTCTTAAGTGACTCAATAGTTAGCGCTTTACCTGTTAAGGTATTTTGACTCTTATCTCGCTCATTACTATTAGACTCTATTCCAATGCCTATTGAGAGACCGTATTCAGAAAAAGGTCTATTTTTTATTTCTTGCAAAGATAGATCACTTATTGCCAACGCATCTAAATTTCTTTTGGCTTGCTGACAATGACTTGCTGTTCGTGCGATATTTCCCACTACTCTAGGCCATTTATTCTTCAACAACGGTATAATTTCTTGACGCAAATAATTACGAGAATAAGTAATGTCACAATTACTTTCATCCTCAACCCAATTTAATTGATGCAACAATGCGTAATGCTCTAATTGCTCACGATAATAGTGTAAAAAAGGTCTCACAAGCTGTCCAAATCCAAATTGGGTAAACTCAGACATAGCTGCCAAACCATCAACGCCCGCTCCTCTAAATAATTGCAAAAGAAAGGTCTCAGCTTGATCATCCAAATGATGACCTAAAATCAAGCAGTCTTGTTCTTTGACTAAAGAGGAAAAAACGGCGTACCGTGCAATTCGAGCACCTTCTTCAATATTAGCTGAGCGATCGAATTGTACGGATTGAGTCCTAAAAAAAACACCCAATTTCTGGCAAAACTGTTCGCAGTGCTCTTGCCAAAAATGAGCATTTGCATTGATACCATGATTTACATGTACTGCAACTAACTTTTTTAATAAGAGCGGCTGGGCAGCAAGGGCATGCAAAAGCACAGTCGAATCGAGCCCCCCGCTAAACCCTACAATTAATTGATTAAACTGGCTGAGGCGCAAAATCCATTCTGAGCTTAATAATGCTTTAATCACATGCCCCCATAGTCATAAATTTTTGATATCTACTTTCAACTAGTTGATCTAAAGGCATTTTTCTTAAGGTATGTAACTCATTAACCAAAATATTTTTCAACCGAGTAGCCATTTCATCAACATTGCGATGAGCACCCCCTAATGGTTCAGGCACTACTATATCAATTAACTTATTTTCTAAAATTTTATCTGCAGTAATTCTCATTGCACGGGCAGCTTCACTGGCTTTAGATGCATCTTTCCATAGAATCGAAGCGCAACCCTCAGGCGAAATTACTGAATAGATTCCAAATTGCAGCATTAATATCCGATCACCAACACCAATTGCTAATGCACCTCCAGAACCAGCCTCTCCAGTTACCACGCAGATAATGGGTGTTTTAAGTCGTGACATTACAAAAAGATTACGAGCGATTGCTTCAGACTGATTTCGCTCTTCAGCACCTATTCCAGGATAGGCACCAGCTGTATCAATAAAAGTAAAAATAGGCAATTTAAATTTCTCAGCCATATTCATCAAGCGCAAAGCTTTTCGATATTCTTCTGGGCGGGCCATTCCAAAATTACGATATACTTTTTCTTTGGTGCGTTTCCCTTTTTGATGGCCAAGCACCATTACTGGCTCACCATTTAAACGTGCTAAGCCTCCAATAATTGCTGGAGCTGAAGAGCAGCTTCTATCACCATGTAACTCTTGAAAATCAGTAAAAATACGTTCGATATAATCGGTAGTCTGTGGCCTAAGTGGATGTCTTGCCATTTGAGCAACTTGCCATGGTTCTAAATTAGAGAAAACTTGCGCAGTTAGCTCAGAGCATTTTGTTTGAAGTCGAACTATTTCATCACTTAAATTTACTTCGTTATCATTACCAACCATTCGAAGTGCTTCAATTTTCTGATTTAACTCTTCAATGGGTTGCTCAAAATCCAAAAATTGTCGGCTCATTCAATACCTTTTGGTGAATTAAATATCATGGTATATGATAACCCTAACCGTTAATTGATGCCAGATTTTAACAAAATATGATCATCACAGAATTTAATCCTTTAAACACAGAAAATTGTATTTTAAATGAAGCTCGTATTGATCTTTGGCAATTTTCATTAGCAAATGAATTAAAAAATACATATCAACTGCTCAACTCCGAGGAGCAAGCCCGTGCTGATCGATTTTACTTCAGCAGGCACAAACGACGTTTCTCTACAGCTCGAGCAGTAATGAGAATCATTTTAGCGCGATACATAAATGTTTATCCAGAACACATTGAGTTTACTTATAATGCACATGGAAAACCAGAGGTTATCAATTCAGCAAAGCTGCAATTTAATCTTAGTCATAGTGGAGATCTGGCTCTTTTAGCTGTAGGAAAAGGCTTTCCCATGGGAGTGGACATAGAAAAATACTCTGCTCGACCTTATAAGGGTATAGCAAAAAGTTTATTTTCCGAACAAGAGTATGAGGAGTTCATTAAAGTGCCTCAAGCTTTAAAACCTGCTGTTTTTTTTCATGTTTGGTCACAAAAAGAGGCTTTCATTAAAGCATGTGGATTAGGGCTTTCATACCCCACAAAGGAGTTTAGTGTCCCTACTTCAATGCCTACAAAACAATTAGTCGATGACCCATTGCATCATGTAACTTGGCAATTACGCTCTTTTATGCCTGAAATAGCATGCAGTGGCGCCTTATGCCACCATCCTACAGTACGGGAAATCAGACATGGATTTATTCAGTTGCAACAAAATGATTCCTTGATATTTTAGGTATAGAATCTTATGCATTTTACTTCATCACAACTTACTTTATTACAGTTACTTGGAGATGGTTCCTGTCATAGCGGCTCGGAGTTAGGAACTGTTTTGGGTATTACCCGATCAGCCATATGGAAACAAATAAATCAGTTAATCGAATCAGGGATCCCTATAAAACGACTTCCCAATCAAGGTTATCAACTGCTTAATCCATTAATTCTTTTAGACAAAGAACAAATTAACGAGTATTTTTTATTAGAAAAATTAGTAACTCCATTTAATTTGCATCTATTTACATCTATTGATTCGACAAATCGTTATTTGAAAGAGTTACCTATCTCAAATACGGTGGACATTTGTTGTGCCGAAATTCAAACTCATGGTAGAGGCCGATTTGGTAGGCAATGGCATTCTCCTTTTGGAGAAAATATTTACTGTTCCAGTCGTTGGAATCTAAACTACGATCTCACGAAACTTTCCGGACTAAGCCTAGTAACAAGTCTGGCTGTTTTAGCCACTTTAAATGAACTCAAATTATCCACTAATATCAAAATTAAATGGCCGAATGATATTTTATGGAATGATAAAAAATTATGTGGCAGCTTGATTGAAATCATTACAGAATCCAACAGTACTATTCAAGTCATCATTGGTATTGGCTTGAATGTTAATACAGATACACAAAAACACCCTCTTCCTGACAGACCTTGGTGTTCTTTATATGAAATCGCCCAGCAACATTTTGATCGCAATTTCTTAATTGCAAAGCTTATTACTCATTTAGAGCGCTATTTAATTCAATTCTTTCATAATGATTTGAGTAGTTTTATACATGAATGGAACAAATCAGATTATTTGTTTGGAAAAACCATTCAAGTGACACAGTCCTTAAATACACTCACCGGCATCGCTTGTGGCATTAATCAACTAGGTCAATTAATATTGCAAGATGAATCCGGTCAAAAACATTTCCTCTCATCGGGAGATACATCGCTGCATAAACAATACTCTCCGTAAATATTCTGGTATAAATTGTACTTAGGGAGTTTATCGATTTCATGAATTCCATTTTCCAAAAGACTCTTACTGTTTGATAAGTTATTGAACGCTTTTAAAAGAATAATGACTATCGAACATAAACAAATTTATGCATCAATGCAGGATAGAAGGTACCAAAATTAAGGTTTGTCCCAAGTCTATTTATGAACTCGGGACCGGATGAGCTGCGAGGAAATCGATTTATACTGTTTCTTCAGATTCATCTGATTGCTTTTCTTGTTGTATACGCAAATAAATTTCTTCACGGTGAACAGACACATCTTTTGGTGCATTGATACCTAAGCGAACTTGATTACCTTTTACGCCGAGCACAGTGATATTTACATCATCCCCGATAATTAAGGTTTCACCTATACGCCGAGTCAAAATTAACATAGAAAATCTCCCTAACAAAGCAGCTACCTATCCCTCCACAGAACTTCCATGGTATTCTTGATAGCTACGAAACTACTAAGAAACAAAGCAATACTTGTCGTACGAATTTAATTTTACACTGTGATTCTTAACAGAGTATTAAGAAACCTTTTTAAATCTTTATTTTTTTGTTCTAATTTGAAATTTATTCAAATACATTCATGAAGAAACAGAAGAATACATAGGCAATCTTTTTTCAATTAAAGAATAAAGAAGAAGCATAAAGCCTAATTGTAATACTATTAAACTAAAATGAGCAATGTGCATTTGTATGCATAAAACCAGAATTAAAAAAGAAACATTTATTAACAATTGGCCTAATAAAATTGTTGAAACTTTGACACCTGATTGTCTTAATCTTTGATAAGCATGCGTTCGATGAGGAAGAGACCAATTTTCCTTATGAAGTATTCTCCGTATCAAAGTAACACTCGCATCAAAAAGAAACAATCCATTTAGCATAAACCAATATAAAATAGATATATGGAACTTTTGTTGTGCAATTAGTGCGATACAAAAAGTAATCAATCCTAAAGTGGCACTTCCAATATCACCCATAAATAAACGTGCAGGTGGAAAATTGAAAAATAAAAACCCAATAAGACTCAAGATGAGAATAAAACAGAAATCTTGATAAAATGAGGCATCACCCATCCCAAAAAAAACTGCATAGGCACTTAATAAAAAAATGGCTTGTGCTGCACAAAAACCATCAATTCCATCCATAAAATTAAAATGATTAATGGCCCAAATAACTGCAAAAAAGATAAAGGGAATAATGAAAAAAGAATAATCAACCATAATCCCCAAGTCTAATTGTACAGGCCTCATAAAAATGGCAACTAATAAAGCAATACCACATTGAGTAAAAAATCTTATCTTTACTGATAAATGGTAAAGATCATCCAAAAAGCTTACTGTAGCAAGAAAAAAGATACAGAGCAGAAAAATGAATTGTTCCTCAAAAACAGTCTGCGTTATGTAACTAAGAATAGGCAACGAAATTAATGTTAACCCAATAAAAATGAGTCCCCCTCCTCTGACTGTAGGCACGGAATGCATGGAACGGTTATTTGGTTTGTCCATAAGAAGCGTATCTTGTGCAACAATACAATATAACTTGGTCAATGCTATTGAAAATACTAAAAAAACGAAACTAAGAGTTAAATTCACTTTGATACCATGCAACAGTTTTTTTTAATCCTTCGACAGAACTCACAGGAGGGTTCCAACCCAATTGTAATTTTATCTTATTACTGTTTATTTCTAAAGATGAAAACAAACGTGTATTAAGATTTTGCATACCCAAAAGTTGAAAAATACATCTCATAAAAGGAACAGGAAAAGGGATTAACCACACCCTTGTGTTCATCTCTTTAGCAATAAGGCGCATCAAATGCGGCATAGAAAATGAATTATCATCTGCTACTAAATAGGTTTGGTTCGCAGCGGCAGGATGAGTTACTACTAGACACAAAGCAGAGACTAAGTTCTCTATATAGATAAAATGACGCTTATTTTGGACACTCGCAAAAGGTAACGGTATTCCTTTTCTGACAAGCTGCAACATTTTCAAAAAATTGGCTTTAACCCCAGGACCATAAATTAAAGGTGGTCTAACAATAACTACTTGCATGGATGAATTTTGACTAATTTCCTGTAGATGTTGTTCTGCATATAACTTACTTTGTCCATAAGGATCCTCGGGAGCAGCCTTAGTTTCTTCAGAAAAAGGTGCTCCTTCTAAAGTTAGCTCTCCATTGACTTTAATAGAGCTTAAAAATATAAACCGCTTAACCTGATGCTTAGCTGCTTGCTCAGCAAGATTTTTTGTAGCAATAGTATTGATTTTGTAATACTCATCGAGTGCTGATTTTGACTTTTCCTTCATGATATGAACTCTTGCTGCCAAATGAATGACAACGTCAACTCCTATAAGAGCCTGACTCCAGTCTGTTTCGAGTTCTAATCGCTTCATGATGACTTGTTCGGCATTAAGCCAATCTACCTTTTTAGATACAACACATCGCACCTTATGACCTAATTGGATAAGTGCGGGAACTAATTTTTTTCCTACAAATCCAGTTGCACCAGTAATTAATATTTTTGACATAATTCAACCTGAAAACTAATTTAAGGCTATGATAACAAAGATTTACAACAAATTAAGAGAAATTTCCTAAATCATCTGTCGCCAATTTCCCTAATTTAGAGATATACTAACCAAACCCTTTTTTAAATTGGAATTTTGCATGTCCTTAAAGGCCATGTATAACGACATCGCTGAAAACTACGTAATAGCCAATCGCTTTGGAGCGATTAGCCAGAGCCATCAAACAGCCATAGAACAAATGAAGCATTTTTGTTTGGGGGTAAAACCTCATTATAAAGTTCTTGATTTAGGTGTTGGTGATGGTACATTTCTCAAAAAACTCCAACTAATTATGCCTCGAGCAGAATTTACAGGAATTGATGTTTCTTCGGAAATGTTAAAGCGTGCTCAAGAGGCATTATCGTTGATCACAATTGAAGGCAGCGCTGCACAAGCAAACAAGTTTTTGCCACCCCACAGCCAAGACTTGATTCTAGCGCATTTTATTAATGCTTATATTCCAATTAAAGTATTATTTAATGAAGCCAAATTACTAACTCGGGCTAATGGTCATTTTTCAATGATCACAACTACTTATGATTCATTCCCCGTCGCTCAACAATGTCTGGCAGAGTTTATTAGTAAGGGCTCCATTTTAAGTAGTGTTGTTGGACACTATTACAAATCTATTGTAAAAAATACAACCGTTGCAGCAAATAATGATGAATTAATGCTTGCATTCCGACAGAATCAATTCGAAGTGATTGCCCATCAGCGTCTGGAAATACCTATAACTCTAAATACAATTGATGAATTAGCACATTTTGGTATCGAAGGAACATGGTTTCTCAATACATTATCCATTCGTATGCTGCCAAAAACATTTTTAATTCAACGACTTAAACGACTATTTAGTAAAATTTTTACTTTTCCCTATCATGATACTCATATAATTGATGTTGTTCTTGCCAGAAAATGATAACCTGATAATTATCTTTTATAGGATGAGGTTCGAGCAATGATTTCTCAAGAGGTGAAAAATTACTTGCCTGAATTGGCCCTGCGACAAAAACAAACTAATAACATCATATTTATTACCTTTTGGAGTCAGTTTTCTGTATACGCCCTTAATACCATATTAGTCCTATTTTTAACCCGCCCAGTGTGGTCCCAAGGTTTGGGTTACAGCCAAGCCAAAGCCTATGCTTTTATCGGTGTAGCTCATGCAATGGGTTATTTGATGCCTATGTTGGGTGGATATATGGCAGATACCGTGATTGGAATTAGGCGGTCTATTCTACTTGGTAGCATCATGTTGGCCACAGCCTATCTACTCGTTATGCTTAGTGGATATACTGTAAGTTCTCTTGGAGATACCTTTTTTATTGCTGCATATGCCTTTATACCTGCTACTAATTCACTCTTAATGGGGACCGCTTCCAGTATGGTTTCTCATATTTATTCAGATGATGCGATTAAAGCAAAATCAGCGATGACCTATTATTACATTGCGATTAATGTGGGGGCATTATTAGCTACTTTAATTGCCCCACTGCTTCTTGAAAGTCGTTATGGACCTCTTTCAATCCTTACTATAGCATTTATAGGTAAATCAATTGCTGCTCTAAATTTTGCCAATCGTTACTCTATTTATAAAAATGTTATTTGGGGTAAAGATCAATCTAAATTCTCAAGAAAAGGCATATTGCATTTAACAGCCTATATAGTCGCTATATATTTGCTGACGTTGTATGCCTACTCACATGTCTATTTAGCAAGTGCCATCATTGGATTTGGCTGTGTTCTCGGGATTGCATGGTTTTTAAAAAAAACATTATCACTCAAGGGAGTTGTACGTCATAAGCAATTAATTGCCCTCTTACTGATTGTGGAGGCAGTAGTATTTTTTGTCATTTATAACCAAATGAATAGTACTCTAATTTTATTTGCTGCAAACAATTCAGATCATAATCTGTTTGGTTTAACTGTTTCTCCTGCCCATTATCAAATACTTAACCCTTTGCTTATTTTGGCAATTGGTAGCCAACTTCCTCGCTTTTATAAGCTATTTCCGCGCTTCACGATTTCGTACCAATTTGCATCAGGGACTTTGCTTTCAGGTATTGCGCTTTTAGTGATGGCTTTTGCTGCTTATGAGTCACATACCGGAATCATTAATGGCAATTACATTGCACTCACTTATATTCTTATCTCCATAGCAGAGCTATGGGTCAGTGCTATTGGATTAAGCATGGTAGGTTTATATTGTGATCAAAACTCCATCGCTTTTGCTATGGGAGTTTGGTATCTTGCGAGTTCTTTAGCCCATACTATATCAGGTAGAATCGCTGCTTGGGTTGCAATTCCCAACACCGTTCACTCCGCTCTAGAAAGCCTACCCTATTATAAAAACTATTATTTAGTTTTAGGCATTAGCGCAATGGGATTAGGAGCAATAATGTATTTTTGCGCCTATTTTTTACAAAAGAAAATGAGAAAAAGAGGCATTATTTTAAGTTAATCTCCATTAATTATCCAAACCTAAATTATCTTGCTTAAATATTCTATCAGCACGATAACTTGAGCGAACTAAAGGACCAGAAGCTACTTCGAAAAAACCTTTCTGTAAGCCAATCTGTCTTAACTCCGCAAAAAGTTCAGGAGTTACATAACGAGCAATGGGTAAATGATTTTTTGTGGGTTGTAAATATTGTCCTAGAGTAAGAATATCTACATGATGCGCACGTAAATCATCCATTGCTTGTACAATTTCTTCATCGCTTTCACCCAAGCCTAACATCAAACTCGTTTTAGTTAATACATCAGGTCGATAACGTTTGGCAAATGAAAGCACATTCAATGTTTGCATATAACCGGCTCTATTATCGCGCACAGGATGAGTCAAGCGCTCTACTGTTTCTACATTTTGTGCAAATACATCAACACCACTATCCAATAATAAAGCAATATCTTGTTCCACTCCTTGAAAATCTGGGGTCAACGCCTCCACTTTAGTTTTTGGAGAACGTTTTTTTATAGCGCGTATTGTTTGCGCGTAATGATTAGCACCACCATCAGGTAAATCATCTCGATTTACTGAAGTTAAAACTACATAGTCAAGATTCATTAAAGCAACGGTATTTGCCGTATTTTCAGGCTCATGTGGATCTAACCAACCATGTGGGTTTCCGGTATCTACAGAGCAAAAACGACATGCGCGAGTACATACAGCCCCCATTAACATAATTGTTGCAGTTCCATGCGACCAACACTCAGCTATATTGGGACATTTGGCTTCCTCACAAACAGTAGCCAAACGGTGTTTTTGGACCTGATCTTTTACTTGGTTATAAGCAGGAGTAATTTGATTCACTACACGTAACCATTTGGGCTTAGGTAAACGCTCATAAGCTTGTCCAGTAGATTTTACACCATCCTTAATTGCTGTTACGCCATGAGGTGTTTGATATTTTTGTCCACTTTCAACAACAACGGGAATATTAATGGGCTTACTCATGCTTTCACCTAAAAATAAAAGTGTTATTTAACACAATTTCACCTAACTACATCAGATGCATTAATCTGCATACGAATATGACTTGTCCTAAGATTTTAAACTGTGGCAAATACGTACAAAACAAAGAATGTTGATAATCCCAAATCATCAAAATAAGATCAAGTCAAATTTATAAAGAAGCCACAAACAGCTAAAATAAACAAAGTCAATAAAGAGAGTGTGAAATTAGACAATATGAAAGGATATACAATGAAACACACGGCAATGGCAATCAAAAACAATAAACCCACGCTGGCTAATTTAGTCTTTAATAAAGCAAAATGTTTTATCTTTAATAAAGACAAATAGATGCATAAAATTACTATTAAAGGAAGTATGTACATCCCATGATAAAGCAATTGATATAAATTGATTTGCCAATTAGAAAAATGTTGATTATTTAACCATTGTTCAAAAATAGTAGCCCAGTTCATAATACAAGTTTGTTGATATGTCGTAATTATTAGGCCTACAAAAAACGCCAATAAAAAATACAAGGCATTATTTGATTGTTTTTTGTAATGCTGTATTACAAAATAAATCGTCACTAACCCTAATAATATGGTAGGAATACGTAACCATGGTAGTAACGCAAAATAAGCACCGGTATATGCTTGTTGAAAATAATGAACAAGCATTACTGAAGAAATAAATAATAAACTGGCAATAATTTTTTTCTTTCGCTGTTCAACGATTAAAAGAAAAGCAAGAAATCCTGAAATGCCAAAAAAAGCACAAGGATTAAAGGAGTCCATAAAAGCTATTGTAAGAGTGTAACGTAATGCTGATGGCTTTTCTATCATTCCACTAGTAAATTGATTCGCATTGGCCCAATGTCTCAATGTATTTACTGTTGCTTTTGTTAAACTTCCTTTATTTTCAATCTGGTGTTTGCAATATTGAATCGCATCAAGTAAATCTTTTCCGGTAGTTTTAGCGGAATCAAAACCTACCCAACGCGAATCGCAAAAATAGATTGAAGGAACCGAAAAATCATCCATTTGTTGTGCATTTAATAATTGACCAAAACGAATGAGTGCATTTTTATCCTGATTAATAAAGTTACGTTGAATATGGAGATCAGGAGAGCTCTTTTCCAATTCACGGAAAAATGCATCTGCTTTTTGACAATGAGGGCAAGTAGATGAGAGAAACATTTCTACATTTATAACAACCTTGTTATCAGCACTCTTAGAATACCACGAAGGTGATAAATCAGCTGCCGAAACATGAGCACAAATTATAAAGAAAGCGAACAACAATCTAAATAATATTTTCATAAAGGTTGCATGCAATAAAAATAAAAGTACTATAGCATTCTTAAATAAACTCTGCTAATAGGTATGAATATAATTTTCGAGTTGTTCTATAACTCTAGCCTTATCTTCTAATAAATGATAAAGCAAATCCCCAATTGATAAAATAGCAATAAATTCATTATTTTCATCGCGAATTAACACATGTCTTCTTTTTGTTGCAGTTATAACTTGCATCGCTTTTTCTATATGATCGTTAGGACTTAGAATCGCTACTTCCTTATATACTACATCCGCAACTTTTGCTGTTTCCAAATTAATACATCTATGCAAACAAGATCGGACTATGTCTCGCTCACCCACGATGCCAATGAGTTGATTTTCATTATCAACCACAACCAAGGCTCCTATATCCATCTCTGACATTAAATTAATACATTTTTTTATAGAGTCTTCAGGATGAATATAAATAATCTTACGTCTTGGTGTAGGCAAGGCATTATGAATTAGGTCAGCCATTTTATTCTCCATTTGAATATACTTAACCTTTTTTAAATATAGTACAAATGGAGCGCATAAAATCTTATGGACGAATAATAATATTATTTTCTACAGCACGAACACCAGGAACTTGGCGAGCAATCTGTTCTGCTACATCGCTTTGGCGAATTTTTTTAACATAGCCCGATAAAACAACAACATCTTGTCGTGTTTGGACATGTACGCGCGCAATTGCAGGATCATCACTACGCATTAAAGCCTCTTGTACTGTTTGAGCCAAATTAGCACTTGGGGTAACTAAAGGTGCCAAAGGACTAAACAGGTTATCAGTAGCTCGATTGGACTGACAACCAGCTAATAAAAATAGAAAAAAAACTACGAGTACATTTAGTAAATATTTATACATCATCTCTCCAACTCTATATGAATTCAAGCAGCTAAAAGAGCCACTTTCTCTAACCTATATCCTAAACGAATAGTATGTACTTTAACTGATTAATATACAAATAAAAATCGTATCACTGCTATACTATTTTTAAAAATAATAGGGTAAGACTAAAAGCCATGAAAAAAACAACGCAACCTATTTCTTCAAAAAATAAATCAAAATTAAAAATTGGCAATGCCCCCAAAAAAACAACAATACATCCGTATAAAAAAGATCCTCGAAAGAATGATATTTTTGATTTCATCAATAAATATTACCAAGCGAATTTAGGCAAATTTACCGCGAGCATTAGTCCTGCTTCTACGGCTACTTCTTATTTTTCATGGGGAGCACAACTAGCGCAAGCTCCAGGTACACTTTTGAAACTTAGCCTCTACCCTCTTCTGCATTTTTCTGATCTAATCAATAATCTTTCTAATTATGATACCCCTGGAAATGGCAAAGACGTTCGATTTCATACAGAAAATTGGAGCATGTATCCTTGGCGGTTGTGGGCAGAGCTATTCCTGCAAATGGAGGATTGGAGTTTAAAATCGGCTAACGAAATTCCTGGGTTAAATGCCCCCAATAAACGTATTGTTTCATTTAGAACTAAACAGTTTCTCGATGCATTATCACCCTCAAATTTTATTTTGACGAATCCTGATCTGTTCCAAGAAACAGTAAATTCAAATGGAAAAAACTTAATTCGTGGGACACAGTTGGCTGTCCAGGATATTATTGAAAAATTAACGGGAACTCCTCCGAAAGGAGTTGAAAACTTCATCCCAGGTAAACAAGTTGCAATCACTAAAGGTAAGGTGATTTATAAAAATCATTTAATCGAACTGATTCAATACGAAGCACAAACAAAAAAAGTGTATAAAGAGCCCTTGTTAATATTACCCGCATGGATCATGAAATATTACATTCTTGATCTTCTTCCCGAAAACTCTTTAGTGAATTGGTTAACGCAGCAAGGGCACACTGTGTTTATTATTTCCTGGTTAAATCCAAACTCTGAAGATAGAGACATTGGAATTGATGACTACTACAGACTTGGATCTATGGTTGCAATCAATAAAATATCTACTCTATTTCCTAAAACAAAAATTCATTTAATGGGATATTGCCTAGGTGGTACTTTAGCAATGATTACAGCAGCCGCAATGGCAAGTGATAATGATGACCGCCTTAAAAGCCTTACCCTTCTTGCTGCTCAAGGGGATTTTGTTGATGCAGGAGAGCTATTACTTTTCATTAATAATAGCCAAGTCTCATTTCTAGAAAATGTAATGTGGGAAAAAGGATATTTAGATACTAAACAAATGGCTGGCAGCTTTCAAATGCTCCGCTCTTACGATCTCATTTGGTCTAAGATGGTACAAGATTACATGCATGGCACACAAAGAGGAATGATTCCATTGCTCGCTTGGAATGCTGACGCAACACGCATGCCCTATAAAATGCATAGCGAATATCTCGAAAAACTATTTCTTAATAATGACTTTGCCGAAGGACGATTTACTGTTGAGGAAAAAAATATAGCTGCTGAAAGTATTAACCTCCCTTCTTTTGCAGTCAGTACCGAAAAAGATCATGTGAGTCCTTGGGAGTCAGTGTATAAAATCCATTTGATGATCAAAGGAGATATCACTTTCGTACTCACTAATGGAGGACATAATGCTGGGATTATTAGTGAACCTGGACATAAAGGACGTAGTTATTTTATTCGGGAACAGAAAAAGGAAGAACCCTATATGTCTTCTAAAAATTGGCTGCAAGTAGCAGAAAACAAAACCGGTTCATGGTGGTTAGAGTGGCACCGGTGGTTAGTAAAACACTCACACTCAGCCCAAGTTAAGCCTCCTAAGCTTGATAAGAAACTACCAGATGCTCCTGGGACGTATGTGTTACAAAAATAGGATTATTACATAACGATTTCCTATAGTATCTGCTAGAATGGACATTGGTAAGTTTTACAATTTCGGCACGTTGAGTGACTCAACAATGCCCATATGAGAAGACAAAACATGGACAAGGATTATTACAAAATAATGGGGGTTAACGAAGATGCCTCAGAAAAGGACATCAAAATGGCATATCGAAAACTTGCCCGTAAATACCATCCAGATATAAGTAAAGAACCCGATGCTGAAGAACATTTTAAAGAAATGGGCGAAGCGTATGAAGTACTAAAAGATCCTGCAAAAAGATCAGAATACGATAAGTACCGAAAGAATAAAGACTTTAATCAAAACGCACAATATACTCATTGGCGACCTGAGGAATCGGAGCAATTTTACAGCAGTCATATAAACGAGGATTTATTCGAATCATTATTTGGTCATTCTCGCTATCGCCAACAACCTATGACAGGCCAAGACTATCACGGAAAAATCACCCTTAGTCTCGAAGAAGCATTTACGGGAACAATAAAAAACATACAGATCCCCACGGAACACAATTCACAAACCAATATGCAATCTCTAAAAGTTAAAATTCCTGCTGGAGTAAAATCGGGCCAACAGATCCGATTAGCAGGACAAGGTGCACCAGGAGTACATGGAGGACCTCGTGGCGACATCTACCTATCTGTGTACGTTGAAAAACACTCTCTTTTTGATGTAATAGATAGCGACATCTACCTCACACTTCCAATTACTCCTTGGGAAGCTGCTTTAGGAACAACAGTAGTAGTTCCAACACTAGGAGGAAAAATTGACTTAAAAATTCCACCTGGATCACAAGGAGGACAAAAGTTAAGACTCAAAAATCGTGGTTTACCAGGCACAACACCTGGACACCAATACGTACTTTTAAAAATTATTACTCCGCCAGCAACCACGGAAGCAGCAACTGAATTTTACAAAAAAATGGCTGAAGTGATGCCTTTTAATCCACGAGCGAAGATGGGAGTATAAGCATGAAGCAAAGTAATACTGTAGTAGGTGTGCTTATTGAAGAAACAACCAATATTTCATTTAATGAAGTCTGTATCAAGTATCAGATCCCTAAAGAATTATTACTTGAAATGGTTGAATATGGTATATTTTCAAGCTCCCCCCACGCATCAGAACAACTTCAATTAAATCAAAAAGATTTACGAAAAATTGAATCTGCGTTTCGTCTCCATCATGATTTAGGGGTTAATCTACCCGGAGTGGCTGTTGTGTTAGAATTATTAGAAAAAATAGATCTATTAACTGATGAACTCAATGTTTTACGCAAACACATTTAATTTCATTATTTTCACAAAATTGCTTACAAGTCCTCAAGATTAATCTCTGAGGACCATTTTTTATAGTGAGTAAAGTTAATAAATTCCTTCAAGCAGATATTGCTCCACATTGCAATATAGTAATACAATAAGTAAAGGATACTATTAATTAAGCGAAACTTATGCGCCCACTGTTTATTATTTTGATTGTTTCGTTGGTTATTTTACAGCACAAATTATGGCTGGGCGATGGTAATTTGATTCAGTGGCGTGATCTTCAAAAAAAGCTTGCTGTTCATGAACAAGAAAACAATAAATTAGCAACACGTAATCGCTCGCTTGAAGCAGACATAAAGGAACTTAAAAACGGCGATCAAGCTCTAGAAGAGCAAGCACGCTATGAGCTAGGGATGATCAAAGAAAATGAGGTTTATTATCATTTTATTGATTAAGAGTGGTTTTCCACATTATCACGTAAAAAAGAAAATAAATATCCTTTTTGATTTTGCATATTAAGTACCGAGCAATTCCAGAAAGTCAGGTGGTTGTTTATCCCAAAGACTCAGTACATATCCTCCTCCTCCTGAGCCTGTGGGTTTTACAGCTGATGCACCCTCTGCTATTAATCGATTCATATGTTGCCGTAGGCTCTCACTTACTAATCCCCATTGAAAAAAACAATCCCCTGCTTTTTCAATCGCTTTAGTTAATGAAAGCATCGCATCTACTTCACTATTTTCTAAAGCATTTTTAGCTTCCTCTACTGCCTCAACCATTTGTTGATCAATTTGTTCTGCTAATTTGGCGTTTTTATCCCATAAACTTTGTACCTGGTTAATACAGTGAGAAGTAATTCCAATTTGTTTACATGATGATAAAAAAAACTTGGGGTAAATTTTTTGTTGGACAGGCACTGCATTACCTGCTTTAAAATAAATTCCTCCCTCCGCAGCAACACCTGCAATATCTAATCCACTGCTTTTCCCATGAAATAAATGCTCTAATTCTTTAGCAAAAACATTGCATTGGCTTAAATCTAACATTTTCTGCGCACAAAACCAACGACTCATCGCAACACAAAGAGCAGCAGAAGCCCCCATTCCTGTACCAACAGGAATAGTACTATCTAAATGGAAATATCCTCCTAGTTGATTTATGGAGCGCCCTAATAATTGCACTCCATGTTCCAAAACACTCCAGAATAAAAGATGCATATCAGCACCACTACTACCGTCATAATCCGCACTTAAAGTTAGGGCTGAAGCAGAATATCTTAAAGTTAATTTTTTTTCCTTAATCGGAAATACCAGTGCGGGATGCCCCCTCACTACAGCATGTTCACCCGCCAAAATCCATTTGCCATATGTTGTAGTTTCAAAATCAAAAAACATCATAATTACCTACTAGATAATCACGTTTGAACTCGCGTGCTAAATCTTGTTGCTCTGGCCGATACAATAGGTGTATATTTGGTCCCGCATCCATTGTCACTATAGGACCATCACCTTTTTTATCCCAAAAATCTTCCAAATGATGCAATAAATCTACGCTATTTTCCGTCATATAAGAGAAGGGCTCTTCACAAGTATGAAATAAACGATGCATGTTTTGAAATTCATGCCAGCATATTTGATAAGCAGAAGCCCAGTCTTTGGATATCAAGGCACTTAATAAAAGTTTTAAATTTTCTTCAGCCTCTTGTGCGCGGGTTGCATAGAACGAACTCGTTTTTACTCGTTTGTGTGCCTCACTAGAGGGTACTTCCTTCTTTTTATTACTTACTACAATACCTTGATAAATTAACTGCTGATAAGGTAACTCCACAGCCTCCACTTTATTCTCTTGCCATAGAGCCCAGGGTGAATAAAAAGATCTACAAGAAGATCCTGATCCTAACCGACTTAATTGGGCTTGCTCATCTACAGACGGTATAGTCTTTTGGGTGAGCTCACTTAAAGCAATTGAAGCGCAACGGGTCAATGCTGCAAAACTTGAAGCAGAACTTGCCATACCACTGCTATGTGGAAAATTATTACATGACTGCACTAAAAAACCACCTTCATAATTAAAATGTGCCTTTATCCGTGCCAAATGATCAAGGAATCTTTTTTGTCCCTCAGCAGATATAACTAACTCTCCAATACCTCCAGGCACAATCAGAGGCTCCCAAAGGTCTTTTTTTGAACTTAATTTTTCAAGTCTTACAGTACTGATAAGATCATTCAAAGTATAAGACAATGATGAATTAGCTGGGACATTTGAACTGTCATCTTTTTTTCCCATGTATTTGATTAAAGCAATATTAGCTGAAGCATGAGCAAGCCAATACATAATATTTCTCCTTGGGTATTAGGGTCTGTTGACAATTGGCTTCTACCGTCGAGGTGTTGCGCTTTATGCCCCTATTTGAGGGAAGCAGAATGAATTGTTAACGCGCCTACATAAACATAGATAAGCTACCGCTTCTTTATTTTCCTTATTCACTGACCTAAACATAGCTTTTCAATCAACATGCAAGCCTTATTCAAAAATATAATCTTTCGATGGCACAAAAGGGTTTAGGCTAAAACGGTATCCCTTTTCACATAATCCAGGCTGCATTTCAAACTAAAAATTAAATTTCTTTATGTTCATATCGTACGTAATTTTGAGCTCGCTAGTTGGGCTGTAGGTGTATTAGGATAAGCTCTAACTACTTGTTGCAGGAATTTTTTTGCTTCTTGCTTATTACCTTGTTCCGCATAGGCATATCCAACCTTTAACATACTTGCGGCAGACTTACTTGAGGTAGGAAATTGTTGTAAAACTGTATTAAAATGCGCAATGGATTTTGAATAATCTTTTTTAACCAAATAAAGTTCCCCCAGCCAATATTGAGCATTAGCAGTATAACCCCCTTTGGGATATTTTTGTACAAAAGAATTCATTGCAGTTATAGCATCATCATAACGTTTATTTTTTATTAATTCATAAGCAGCTAAATAACTAATTTGTTCGTCAGCTGGATTTGCACGAGAAATAGGCACAGAGACTGGTGTTGTCGCCATTGTATTCGTTTCGGTTTTTGCTGCAGGTGTATTAGTCTTGGAAATAGTTTCCTTAGAGCCTACATCAAGATCTATTGGTGGCTTACCCGATGCCAGCTTAGAGGAACTATTTCCACTTAAGCGTGCATCTAAATCTTTATAAAAAGCCACTTGTTGTTGCTGTAATAACTTTAAATCATGGGCTTGCACTTCCAATTGACCTCTCAACTCTTGTATTTCTTGTTGCAAGATTTGAATCTTATCAATTAGTTTTGCATTATCAGTAAGATTATTTTCTGAATCATTTGGATGATCATCCTTAGCAAGTGCAGGTCCATCATAATCTTGAGAATTATCAATAGAGTAATTTTCATTCTGTGCTAAATCAAATTGTCCACTTTCAATTTGGGGATCATCATATTTTGAACCAACAACAGGCGCTTCTTGCGCCTGTTGTCCTTCAATAATCGCAAAATTTTCACTATCATCAACCACAGGCGCCTCTGACCAACCAGTCAAAGGAAGCATAAACATAAAGCCTGCAGCGATAATGTGTCTTTTGCAATAAATCATCTTGTTGCCTCATAAGTAAATTCTACGCGTCGGTTTTGTGCATGTGACGCATCATCATGTCCTAAATTAATTGGACGCTCTTTACCATAACTCACAACACGTATTTGTTGTCGGTTAACACCTGCCATACGTAAAATATCAGCCACTGTATTTGCACGACGCTCACCAAGAGCTACGTTATATTCACGACTTCCACGCTCATCGGTATGTCCTGCCAATAATACACGAGCACCAGGATGTGTCTTCAAGTATTCAGCTTGAGCATTAACTGATGGTAAATATTTTGGAGCCAAATTACTATCATCGTAAGAGAATAAATACAATTGATTATGAGGTGCTTGAGTAGTGTAAGACTCTCCTGGTTCTTGGCCAGCAAAATGGGTAAATTGCCCTAGGCCTTGAGCAGATGCCTCGCCTTCAGCCAAAGCAGCCCCATCAGCACTGCCTGGTGCTTTAGAACAAGCAGCTACTAAAACAACGCTCGCTACAAGCAGACCTAATTTACATAATGATCTGGCTTTCATCCTCAATCTCCTCTTTTCTTTTTATTATTAGTTAGATTCCCATAAAGGGCTCATGGAGGCACATTGTACAATCCTTTTGATTTTTTGGCTACAGTAATTCCCTGCACTTTATGCTGATTCATCCTTCTTAATGCGCTATATGAGACACCACAAAATGAGCCAGTTCCGCCGTAAATTGTTGTGTTGCTTTATTAGCTGCAATTACACCACCATAGGGTGTATCACTTGGACATGGAACTCTTAAGTTAATAATGTGTGAACCTAATATTTTATTATCATTAACATGGGTTAAAACAACCTTCACCGAGAACTCAATAACACTAGGCTTTTTGAGAAAGTTTTGATTTAAAAAAAGCAGTTGGGTATCTAATCGATAATCTGCACCTAAAGCATATGCATTAGAAGTGACTGCTTCAAAAAGATTTGTCTTTTGTAGGCTTTGCAAGATTAAAGGATAGAGCATATCAGCAGGAGGATTTACCCATGCATTTTTTGCAAAAGCTTCAAGCTCGTAAGGTTTTTTTATGTAGAGCATCTGTTCCGTTTGATAGCCCCCAGCAGCGTCAGGAGCAGTAACCAATAAAGTAATGGGTATAGGTTTTTTAGCCAATTGCTTTGCACTAAAGGCACTTAATTGGTATTGATCTTTTACAGAAATTTTAACAGGTGAGCATGCACTAAGTATTACGACACTTAAACCCATAAGACAAACAGCCAGTTTTTTCATTATTTATTCTCCAGGCCCGGGATGTGGAGGTTTACTTCCACGAATTACTACCGCAGGATTTTGCCTCATTTCACTACTCACTTTTTCGAGGTTTGCCGAAATTACATTCAATCGACGCAGTAAAATGGTTGCTGGTGGAAGTGATTCCTGGGAGATTTTATCGAGTGTATTTTTTCCTGATTTCATTGTGTTTGATACGCTATTTCCAGCTTTACTCAAACTTTCTGCCATAAGATTAAACTTGGATATCCCCACTTTTAACTCTTCAAGCACGTGTGGAAAATCGCGGCTAGTTTTTGCGAGATTATCCATAAAAACATTTACATTTTTACCATTATTTGCAATATCTTTAGAAAAACTATCAATATTCGAAAGTATATGTTTTATATGTTTTGCATTTTCTTCATTAAATATACGTTGTGCTTCGGTAGTCACAATACCCATATCTTCGGATACCTTTTTTAAAATACTATCCAATTGATTAAAAACAGATGGTTTTGAAGGAATAACTGGATACGGTTCACCAGGCATTTTTCGTATAGGAGTCAAATTAGAAGTACTTGCGCTCAAACCAATATAAGTTACTCCAGTAATCCCCTGAGAATTAAGAGTGGCAAATGTGCTTGTGGTAACAGGAGTTCCTTCTTCTATATCCAACAAAATTTCAACTTGCCTGGGATCATTTTGATTTAATCTTATTTCTTTAACATAGCCTACCTGGACCCCGTTATATTTAACTGAAGCATCCTGAGTAAGGCCTGAAGCAGCCTCATGCATATAAACTGTATAAGTAGTATATTTTTTTTGATTAAAACCAATGGATAACCACAACATTGTAGTTATAAGTCCCACAAGCAATATAAGTACGACCACGCCCACTATGGTATAATTGGTTTTCGTTTCCAAATATATTATCTCCAGTTACACTTTACTAAAATAATCTGCAATTATTTTATGCTTATTTTTCATTAATTCTTTAATGGGTTCAATACTTAAAACTTTTCCATCACCAATAAAAGCTACGCGATCTGTAGTTCTTTTTAAGGATTCTATATCATGGCTCACCATAACTATAGTAAGCTTTAATGAGTCTCTTAAAAAAACAATTAAATCATCAAAACGTCTTGCACTCAGCGGATCTAAACCCGTGGTGGGTTCATCCAGAAATAATAACTCTGGATCCATAGCGATAGCGCGTGCCGCAGCGGCTCTTCTTTGCATTCCCCCGCTCAATTCTGAGGGTAATTTTCCCGCTGCCTCTTGAGGAAGCCCAACTAAAGCAATTTTTAATAAAGCCAATTCATGCATAAATTCATGTTCAAGATTAGTAAACTCTTGCATAGGAAACATCACATTTTCCAGTACGGTCATTGATGAAAATAAAGCACTATGTTGAAAAAGCATACCCCAGCGACGACGAAGAGAAAGTGCTTCTTGAGCATCAAGATGGCTAATATCTTGACCAAATACTTTAATGTCACCAGCTGTCGGCTTCATTAACATCAACACGCTACGTAATATTGTTGTTTTTCCACTGCCAGAACCGCCAATAATAGCTAAGATTTCTCCTTTCTGCACAGTCAAATCAACACCAGAGTGTACCCATTGACCACCTAAGTAGTTCTTCAGCCCTTTAATTTCAATAATGGATTCACTCATTTACCAATGCATCCGGCTATAAATAACTGAATATATTGCATCAGCAATAATAATCAGAAATAGTGCTTGTACTACACTTTTAGTTGTTTGGCTTCCAATATTTTTTTCTGTCCCTGCTTCAACTTTAAACCCCTGAAAACATCCTACCAAAGCAATTAATAATGCAAAAGCAGGTGCTTTATAAAGTCCTAAATTCAACTGTGAAAGCCCAACGGAATCTCTTAGTCGTTGCAAAAAATCAATAAAATTAATGCCTAACATATTATTGGACATGATCATTGCTCCTAAAATACTAAAAAGATCAGACCAAAAAATCAATAAAGGAAATGCAATCAATAATCCAATAACCTTAGGTAGCACTAATAGCTCTGTAGGGGAAAGTCCCATAGTGAGTAGAGCATCCACTTCTTCATTTAATTTCATACTGCCAATTTGAGCTGTAAAAGCAGAGCTAGTTCTTCCAGCAACAATAATTGCCGTAATTAGCGGAGCAAATTCACGAAAAATAGCCATACCTGATAGATAAGCAATGAAACTGTTAGCCCCATATGTTTGTAACTGTAGGCCCATTTGATATGCTAAAACAACTCCAATTAAAAAGGAAAGCAGAGCAAGGATAGGTAAAGCAGTTACTCCGGTAGTATAGACATTTGAAATGATACTCGGTAACTGAAACCGCCGCCAATTACCAAATGCTTCTATTATTTTCGTAGTTAAATCACCCACTAAAACAAGAAGACCATCTACTTGACGAAATTTATTTTCTGATTCTTTACCTAATTGGTAAAATACGTTTTCTTTGGGGGCTGAAGGAATATGATAATCTAAAACGTCTTTTTTTGATTTAATGAGATCCAAAAGTTGTTGTTGTCTTTCGGTAAAATCGGTTAATTCAACTTGGTTTTCTCGTTGCTCCAGCTTATCGATACACTTCATTAGGGCCAAAGCACCGGCACTATCAAAATGACTAATCCCTTCCCCACTGATTGTTACTTTCTCAGTTTTAGGTAATTCACCCGCACTAAATCGCTTCACCAAACCGTCAATTTGCAAAACAGCCCAAACACCAGTACAGTGAAATCTGATATGTTTTTTATCAAAAGTAATTTGCGCGCTATTTTGTACCATAATTATCTATTTTGAAAAATAATCCCAAGAATAATACGAATATTCCAGAAGAGCAAAAGCTATGGCTTATAGTATCACAATGCTTGGTTATTCTGATAGTTTATAGCGTTATACCATGCTATAAATCTAGCTTCACCTACAAACTACATTGCTGTAGAGCCAGGCGAAGTAAATTTTTAAGCTGAGTCTTTTAAGCAGTCACAGCAATTGTATTAATTGATGTATAGAGATCCTCAACCTTTTTACCAGCGTCAGTCGCAGGCTTAAGCCATGAAAGTTGTCCTTTATAGAGAGAATATCCGGCTTGAGCAAGTCCAGCAGTACAAACAAGCGCAAGCAAATTAGTTAAGAACAATTTCCAACCTCGGTGTTCCTGTAATATTTTTACATTATCATTGTCTTCTGCTAGCATGCTTTGACTATTGCTTTTAAAAGCATCTAAATTCCCATCGTTGATGTATTGTTCTGCTAAACGAGAAATTTCGCCATAAATATTTTTCGCAGCCTTAGACGCTTTTTGATATTTGTCAGCCTGCTCTTGCTTTCCTTTATCAAGCTTTTCTTGATACGTAGCCTCAAGTTCTTCTTGTTTCAACTTAAGGGCTCTTAACTGAGCTTTAACTTGCAAAAGATCGACTTCTCTTTCTCTTTTAGTTCGAGGAGCCACAAAGCTTTCTTGCATATCTTCTTCTGAACTAAAAGTAACATCACTATGCTGACTTCCTTCGTAGCCCCTTTCAGAAATTTCTATGCCTGCTATCATCTCTTTAACTAAAACTATTTTATCGTCACCTAAATTAAGCTGTCTACTTAACAAATACTCTTGCATTTCCTGAGCTAATGCCAGTTCATCGAGTATTTGCTCAGAAGAAGTAACGATCTCGACTTTTGTTGGAGATATTTGCTGTAGTTGTACGTGTTCGGAAGGTGAAGAAAATTGTTTTTTAAGTTTCGTTTTTAATTGGCTTATTTCCTCATCCAGTTTTCTTAGTCGTTGTACGTGGTATTCAGTTAATTTGGAAGAAATAACAAAAAATTTTTTTCCCTTCTTTTCTTCATATTTTTTTAAACTTTTGGAAAATTCTTCATGGGATTCACATTTATTGAATTGTTCAATCACTTCCAATCGTCTTTTTTCAGCCAACATAAAAGATTTCATTTCGGCTTGAGCACGTTTTCCCATTTCATCTCCCTTGTCCAAATTGTAAAGAGCGATTAATTTACACTGAATACAAAAAAAAGACCATAAAATTAAAATAAAAACATTTTACGGGTTGTGATTCATTGTATTAAAAGAACTTTGATTTTTTAAAACAAAAAATATAATCCATTGAAAAATATAGATTGAATATTGTTTAGAAAATTTGTCATTGATTTATAAAACAAACGGTATCGAATAGGAAGTGTTAAATAAGCACACAACGTTAAAACCAAGAACTTTAAAATGGTTTTGATGACGAATAAATTTACTATTCCTTATTATCACACAAGCAATATAAATAAAATCTGGCTATAATACAACTAAATCATATAAGCGATGAGTTTTAGGTAGTTTGCTTCCCTATTTTATGATAAAATTATTTCATTTTTCGCTAAGACGTAAAAATTAGGTATGCAAGACGACTACAGCCACTTTGAACAATGCAAAAACGACCTTATTAAACTTGGCGTTAATGCCGGCTAACCCAAGGAGAAAGCATGCCTTTATCTTCTAATACTGATGAACTATTCCGCGGATTCTCAAAGCTGTCACGTGAAGAACGATTTAAACGCTTGCTAGCCTTAGGTGCAATCACTGCAGACGATGTTGCTTTTCTTAAAAGTGGTGGTGTAAAAAATTTAAACTTGGCAGATAAACTCATTGAAAATGTTATAGGCTACTTTCAGCTTCCTTTAGGTGTAGCAACTAACTTCAATATTAATGGACATGATTATGTTATTCCCATGGCTGTTGAAGAAACTTCAATCATTGCCGCTTTATCCAAATCAGCTAAATGGATCAGACAATGTGGTGAAATAAAAACATGGGTACAAGGTGAATGCATTTTAGGCCAAATCCAATTAGCTAAAGTTAGAGACTTCAACAAATTTTCTCAAATTTTTAATGAAAATCGCACCTATTTGATTAGCAAAGCAAATAAAGATGTAGCAGAGAATATGGTAAAGCGCGGTGGTGGCGTTGTTGATCTGCAGCTACGTCTGCTTAAAAGAGAAGACGGTCAAGAGATGGTTGTCATCCATTTAACAATGAATAGCTGCGATGCGATGGGTGCTAATATTATTAATCAAGTACTTGAATACTTAAAGACACCTATAGAACAGTTAACAGGTGAAGAAGTCACCATGTGCATTTTATCCAACCTAAACGACCAAAAACTAACTACAGCCCAAGTCACCATTCATACCATTGATCCAATACTTGGCCAAAAGCTCCAGGAGGCCTCTCTTTTTGCTGAAATGGATCCCTATAGAGCAGCCACGCATAATAAAGGAGTAATGAATGGAATTGATCCTGTCTTAATTGCAACGGGCAATGATTGGCGAGCAGTGGAAGCAGGAGTACATGCTTATGCGGCCCGTAATGGGCAATATCAGGCAATCACGCGTTGGCGCTATGAAGACGGCACTCTCACCGGCCAACTTACAGCTCCTATTGTAGTAGGTACTATAGGTGGAGTTACTTCGCTCCATCCTACAGCTCAGATGTGTTTACGAATGATGAATATTTCTTCTGCAAACCAACTATCACAAGTTATTGCTGCAGTAGGCCTTGTACAAAATTTAGGTGCAATTAAGGCATTATGCACTGAAGGCATTATTCAAGGACATATGAAACTTCATATCGACAATTTGCTCCTTGCTGCAGGAGCTAATGAAAGTGAAATGCCCCTTCTTAAAGAGCATTTACAAAAGTGGCTTGCTTTACATAAAAGAATCAGCCTAAATAACGCTCATGATTTATTGGCAAAAATCAGACAAACTCCAATTGCAGTATGAAATGGCTAATTCCTGCAAAAACATTTCTATTAGGAGAATACGCTGCATTAGCCGGAGCATCAGCGATTCTTTTAACCACATCCCCTTGTTTTGAGCTTATCTTAACGTCTGAAAGCAATAAACCATCAGAAATTCACCCTAAATCTCCAGCAGGAATATGGTGGCAACAGCAACACTTAGATCAAGGTTTAATTTGGAATGATCCATATGCAAAACGAGGGGGGTTAGGTGCATCCAGTGCACAATTTTTAGCAAGCTATTTAGCAAGCTGCTTTCTCAAAAAAAAGAAACCTAATTTAGATGACATGCTCAATGCTTACTATAAGGTATCATGGGTAGGTACGGGACTCAAGCCTAGTGGGTATGATGTTATAGCGCAAGCACAAGATGGTTGTGTTTATGTTAATCAACAAAAAAAAATGATTCAATCTTATGGGTGGCCCTTCCAAGAGCTGTCTTTTTTTCTTATTCATACAGGAGTAAAGCTTGCAACACATCATCATTTACAAACCACTGCCCTACCCGATCAGATTGACCATTTATCTGCTTTAGTTGATGAAGCTAAGCTAGCATTTGAGCAAATTGATTCTACAAAATTAATTGCAACTATTAATAATTATCATAAAAAATTAGTTGATTTGAATTTAGTCGCAGAGCACAGTTTAAATCTGATAAATCGACTTAAAGAATATGCCGAAATACTTGCCATCAAAGGTTGTGGTGCTTTAGGTTCAGACGTAATCTTAATCGTTACTGCAAATCATAAGGTCCAAATTTTAGAAAGCCGCTTAAAAGTACACAATTGTACGATTTTAGCTTCTGAAAAAAACATCTATTTTACAAATCAAAAATTAATAACTTTATCCCACTTTTGTTAATTCTTTGTCCTCAAAAACAAAAAATAACCACAAAAATAACAAAAATATGAGAAACATGATAAAAAGACTTGAAATTCTATCTTAATCCGGTATGATTCGAGCCTCTTTAGGGCCGTTAGCTCAGGTGGTAGAGCAGGAGGCTTTTAACCTCTGTGTCATAGGTTCGAATCCTATACGGCCCACCAGTTTTGTAGTATTGTTTTAAATATTTAGCTCTTTAGGGCCGTTAGCTCAGGTGGTAGAGCAGGAGGCTTTTAACCTCTGTGTCATAGGTTCGAATCCTATACGGCCCACCATTTTGGTTTCCAGCTATCAACCAAAGAAATAGATGCAGAAAATGTATCAAATTCTTACCTTATTGCGCTCGTAGCTCAGCTGGATAGAGTACTTGGCTTCGAACCAAGGTGTCGGGGGTTCGAGTCCCTCCGAGCGCACCATATTTATCAAAGACTTAGCTCTGATTTGTGTCATAAAAACCAAGCTACTGTGGCAAAAACGTGTCATAAACCTGTGTCATAAAAACCAACTACGCGGGTAAAGACACATCATGAATACGTTCTGCCGCCGTTCTTAAATGCTCACTAGAAAGGTGTGCATAACGCAGCACCATTTCATAAGTTGACCAACCACCCAGTTGTTGCAGCTCGTGTAACGGTGTACCATTTTGGACATGCCAACTTGCCCAAGTATGGCGTAAGTCATGCCAACGAAAATCACTAATGCCTGCACGCTCTAATGCTTTTCGCCACGCGTGATTGTTACAGCGTGTCACCGGCTGCCCCTGATAGGTAAAAACATAAGTAGGATTTTTACCTATTTGGTCTTTTAATATCGCAATCGCTTGTTGGCTCAATGGGACAGGAATGGGGCGTTTTGATTTAGATTCATCTGCATGAATAAGCGCATGCTTTTTTTCTAAATGAATTTCGCTCCATTTTAGTTGAGTCACATTGGATTCCCGAAGACCGGTCACTAAGGTAAAAGAAGCCATGTCCTTTAAGTGGCTTGGCAATTCTTTTAATAATTGACTAGCTTCGTTCTGTGTTAGCCAACGAATACGTCTATTTTCAACTTTTCTCATTCGGATAACGGGCAATGTTTCTAACCATCCCCACTCTTTTTGAGCACGGTTTAAAATGGCTCTGACTAACTCCAAAACCCGATTAACCGTAGTTGGTGAGACATTCGATTGCTCCTTCTTTTTTGCAATAGATTCGATTAAGTCACGATCAATATCTGTTAATTTTTTTGTTCGAAAGTGTTGATCGAGCCAAGCTAAATGAATTTTATCCGTTTCCAGACTGCGTTTATGCGCAGATTCCTCTAGCCATCGAAGTACCGCGTCCATCCATGTTTTATTGGGGATTGATTTTATTTGCTTTTCCGTCCATAACTCATGTTTTAATTGAGCATGAAAATATTCAGCATCTTGCTTTACTTCAGTCCCAGTACTTTTACGTACTCGTTTTCCTTGGTGGAAAATGTCAACCCACCAGATCCCATCTCTTTTGTAGAGTGCCATGTTTTACTACTCCTATTATGGACACCCTGCGACGCATCGCAGCTAGAGTACTTGTTTCTAATATGCATCACAAGATCTTGTTCTAAAAAAATCCAACTTCTACCAACCTTGACACCTGGTAATTTCCCAGTGGCAGCCATACGTCTAATAGTTTCTCTATGTGCACCAAGAAATTGTGCCGCCTGATTGATATCCAGTGTTTTCATGTGAACGACTCCTATTCGCTATCGCTATGCAATTTGTTTTTGTTCATTTGAATGTCGAGGATAATCTGATAAAGCCTTGTTAAAGCTATTTCGGACAAAAAATGTGGGGGTATCGTTTGATCATGATAAATTGAACGTATGCTGCTGATCGGTGCCCCTGTATGATTAGCAATATCCTTTAAGGTAAAGTGTGTCGATGACAATAAATAGTCAATTATTCCTTTATAAATAGTGACCTTGAATTTGCACTGGCACTTCATAAGATGGCACTCCTGTAATAACGCACAATTATTATTGTGTTATGAATTTAAAAATTGTTTAGTAAGTTCTTACTACGTGATATTTTCGTCAGATGTGTTAATATCTACTTTTACATCAGTGTAATTAGTTACATCGATGTAAACTATTACATTAATGTAACTAAGTCAAGGTATGTCGACAATTCTTTTAAACGATATTAATCAACTCTCATTGGCGCAAACGCTGACAGATTTAATTGAACGTGAAAATAAACTCACGCCGGCTGCCCTTGCACGAAAACTAGGAATTCCGACCAATAAAATTACCCGCATCCTAAATGGAGATGTTACCGATCCTAAAGCAAGTACTTTATTGCAAATCGCAAATTACTTTGGCATCACTATTGAACAATTGCTTGGTGTGGAACCTATGGTGCGTGAAGGCATCTCTCAACGATTGACAACAACTCAGGCATTGCCAATTTTTGAATTGAGTCATCCTGAACAAATGACAAAGGAATGGTATCGTTGGATTCCAAATGATATTGCCGGGGATTATTTCACTCTTGCGCTTAATACGGACTTGTATGAACCTACTTTCCAGAAAAATTCGCTACTGATTATAAACCGAGATATAGCTCCTGACGATCGTTCCTATATTTTGATTAAAAAGAACGATAACCCCCATCACTATTTGATAAAAAAATATGTTCAGGAAGGCGATCAAATCTATTTGTATCCAATTAATCCTAAGTTGCCGATAGAAATTTTTGATGAAAACTTATACACTGTTATTGGGGTAATATTAGAAGTGCATCAAAAATTACGCACTAAAAAATAAGTTTCAGGATGTAAAGATGGAAAAGTGGAGTAAAGGAAACAAATTTTTACGCTTTATATATCAGCATGTTGTTGTCAGATTTGTTGGCCAAGTCAGAGAGCCTTACTTGATACGTATTGATAATATTTTTACTGATCCCAATAGCAATGAACTATCGGTTGCGTTTCATGTTGCCAATAAACGTGTTAATGAAGAAAGGACCGTCGCTGATTTTGTGAAATCCGATATGATTTATCTTGTTGATCCGCGTATTGTTTTTGATATGGGACAACAATTTGGTTCTCATATGGAGAAACTTCTTGTTACAAAAAAGAAAAATCCCAGTTTAAAAGCAAAATGCGTTACTGGCTTAAAACGGGTATTTATTGATGACTAATTTAATATCGGGTAAATCAAAAACCCCCCCTTCAATTTAAAGTATTTCATACCTTGCTTGGTTTTGCAGTTTTCTTTTCCTTAATAACTATCCCTGCTGAAGCTCAGGTAATCGATATTTTTAGCATACGAATGGCATCAGAATTTTTGTGGTGGCCTGTTGTTTTTTTTGTATTTCAATTGATCTATAGAGTCTATGGATTAGCATACTTGCGGCATACTGTTTATTTAGTAATCGTGTTCCACGCGATCTATATTTTGTTCTTAAAGTTTGCTATTTGGTTACCTGCATCGTCGTTCTGGAAGATGCAAGAGATCTATACACAAGTCCTTGGCAGAGATTTCTTTTATGTGGTAAGGAGCTCACTATTTTTGTGGGGTTGTGCGTTGTTACCCATTCAATTTATAACGCGCATTGATACAAAACAAAGCCAATATGTATTTCTAACTTCGTTGTTTGTCTTTTTTGTGCTGAATATGGTTTGGCTTAATCCTCATGATGAAACCAGCAAATTACAGCTAATCATTGGATTGATGATTCTCGGTTTTTTGAATATTTTCTGTCAAATACTATGCAATCTTATTTCCAAGATCGAGCAAATAAACGCTCTGCATGAAGCTGATCAGAGACTGTTCCAATTTGGACCACCCCAACGATCACCTGAATATGGGAATAAATTTAAATATCATCATATTCTTTTTTGCTCAAGTATCGTTTTTTTTATTGCATCAAAAACTATGGCGGCTAAATTCATCTCGATAGGATTTCTAACCATTAATGTTGGTGGCATTGTTTTTTCACTAGCTTACTTAGCTGCAGATATGATGACCGATGTGTATGGCATTGAACGTACGAAGCAGATGATCTTATTCGTTATTTTTTGCAACCTACTGTTTGTTTTTGATGTTTGGATAACAAATTTGCTTGCTATTCATGAAAGTGATCCTTTTAGATCGATTTTACATAATCAGGCGCGCATGTTTATTGCCTCAGCTACAGCTTTTTTTCTTGGCATGACTATTAATTCAACGGTAATCTCCATTATTAAATCGAGACAACGAAAGCGAGGTATTTCGCTAAAGAAAGAGTTCATTACTACTGTATGGACGAGAATTGCTACGTCCTCTGCCTTTGGAATCATTATTGATGTAAGTCTTTTTTCATTGGTAGCTTTTTATGGCATAGTACCAACCGAAAAGCTAGGCAGTGTCATTGTCTTTGAAGACGCTTACAAAATATCGTATGAAGTTTTGCTGGCACCAGTTTCAATCCTGCTGATTTATTTTCTCAAGGTAAAAGAAAAAGTCGATATTTATGATGAACTATCGAATTTAAATCCCTTCAGGATTGACACTAATTACAAACTGAGTGCAAACAAATTTGCAGAAAATTATATTCCACCAGAGAGGAAAAATGATGGATAAATGCCTACATGATTTTATGACGGCAACAATAGAGATAGCTGCATCAAATCCCATAGCTCCTTATGGCGCAATCATTGTTTATGACGATAAAGAAATTTTACTGAAATCTGTTAATAGCGCCCATCATCATCCATTAATGCATGGTGAATTATCTGTTATCCATACCTTGTTTAATAAGGGCTTCAATGGTGATGTTAGCAAGCTAAGCCTCTATACTACAGCAGAACCTTGTCCTATGTGTGCGGCTGCGATTTACTGGGCAATGATTCCAAAAGTAGTGTATGGCACATCTATCCCTTTTCTCCATGATTTATTTGGTCGACAAATTGAGGTTAGAGCCACAGAAATTTTTTCAAAGACACCGAATTTTTATACTTGTGAGCTTGTTGGTGGTGTCAAAGAAGCAGAGTGCAATCAATTATTTATTAAAGCAAAAGAATTAAGAGACCTACAATCTGTCAAATAGGACGTTTGATTGACTGGCAAGAGTTCCGCCAGTAATTGTTCCTTTATAGAAGGATGACCTTTTATTAATTTCTGCCGCACGAATATTAATTTGATTCCAACCATGGTTTATCAAATATTCAAAAGAAGTGGCAAATACAACCCTTGATATTTTTGTCCAAACAACAGCACTTTGGCACATCGAACAAGGCTCAGCGGTGGTGTATAAAGTCACTTGTGACCAATCCACCTTGGGATGTTCTTTAACACAATTGTTGATCGCCACCATCTCCCCATGAAAAGTTGGATTAACTTTGCTTGCATTGATTCCTTTTGACAAAATTTCACCTGTTTTATTGTCAACGATGAGGGCAGCAAATGGAGCCTTTGGATTGCTTTTTGCGAGATCAATGGCTATCTGCATATAATATTCATCAGATTTTTTAGCCTGGAGCTGCTTGGTATCAACTGCGAAGCATTGCAGGCCATTTATTGTAAAAAAGATAATCGTTGAAATAGTAAGTTTGTTCACTTGTGATCCTCTATACCGCGATAATGATATTTAATCGATCCACCACGTTTTTTAATGGCCTAAGAATGTAAAATTTATATCGATAGCCATTTTTTTGCTATCCAAACAAGATGTTGATCTTGAGCGCTTTCCTTTAAAAGGATTTCAAGTCCATATTTTGTTCATTGTTTGGGCTCCTAAAATTTCATAAAATTTTTTTCATGTAATACCGTTTATGTCCAGTGGGGCAATCCTCAAGAATACCGAATATCTTATAGCCATGCTTTAAATAGAAATCTTTTGCCTGGAGGTTAAATGTATCTAAATGGATCAATTTGGCGCCCATAGCTCTAGCATCAGCTTCAACTTGATTAAGTAATAAAGCGCCTAATCCTTTGAGCCTATGATTTTCTTCCACAAAAAGCACATTAATAGCCAAGCATTCTCCTAGATAAAAACAGCTTCTAACGCCAGCAATAATCAAGCTATTTTCTTTGATAACATAATCTTTCAAAACTTCAGTATCGCCATGAAATGAAAATTGCTGGGCAACAAAAGCATTAATTTTATCATTGAGTGCTTCTGCTTCACCGTTTGTAGCAGGAGATAATTCGTAAGCAGATTTAATTGTGTTCATAACTTCTTTCTCATCTTTAAATAAGGGATATTATCTTCATCGAAATAATTACCCTCTGCCATATATCCATTTTTCAGATAAAAATTCACTGCTGAATCACGTGCATGACAGTAAATAGTTCTGAATACAACATCCAAATTCATTTACAATACCTTCTTGAGAAAAAATCGTGAATGTTCATACCAATATTTTTTTATTTCTCCTATGCGTTGATATCCATTTTTTAAATAAAAATCTTCTGCTTGAAAATCCAAAGTATCTGTTATTGAGAAAATGCAACCTTGTTTGATGGCTTCTTGCTCCGCAGCATTCATTAATTTTGAGCCATATCCTTGTTTTCTGAGTTTTTCATCGACCCACAATGCTTCTATATAAACTGATTCTTTATCAAAATGTGCTTGTATTCCACCCAAAACATTCCCTGAATCATTTTTTAAAAATACTGAAAATTCTTTATCCCTAGGCTCTCCCATGATACGTTCATTGGAGGAAATTAATCCTTCCATTACAGTATCATTATCAAATTGACTGGGACTATGATCGATAACAATTTCCAATTGGTCAGATTGATCATATTTATGATTCAACACCTTCTTCATAAAGAATCTCTTATGGCCTTTGGGGCAGTCGTCTAAAACGCCAAATACTTCATAACCCTGTTTGAGGTAAAAGTCTTTAGCCTGAAAATCAAATGTATCTAGATGAGCTAGGGTTGCCCCAAGTTTCTTAGCCTCGTTTTCTGCATGGCTGAGCAGTTTACTACCCAGACCGGTTTTATAATATTTTTCGTCTACTGCTAAAATATCTACAAACAGGATACCCCAACAATACATCAGAGATGTAATACCCGCGATAATTACCCCACTATCATCTTTTATAGAAAAATTTAAATTTATAAAAGGTTGTTCCTGGATAAATGGTACTTGGCTGTTATTGTATGATGTTATTTTACTTCCTATAACATCTATTTCATTTGGCTGGACTTTAACAATATGAAATGGTTCGATATCAAATGATAAAACCCAATCTGCCAATTCTTGAGCAACCTCATGCAAAGCAAGATCGGTTGTATCGAGGATTTGTACATTCGCAACTTCTTCATAACTTTTAAGAGCAGATAATCGGCTAAAATCCATGATACTTGCAGTATCTTCTTGGATAACATGTTGCATCCATTGCGGATCTTGATGATGCATACGCAGCCAAGATGACCAATTCAGCATGTTTTGATCAACACCGTAGGTACTACGCTTTTTGAGTCGTTGAATTCTTTGAAAATCGCTGACGTCTAAGAGACAGAAGTTGATTTTATCTATTTGCTTGGCTGAAGGACAGCTCAGTATTTCGCCCAAAACAATTTGACCAAGCAAACAAGCGTCTTTTCCATCACTCAATAATTTTTGCAACCACTTCTCTGTGGATTCTTGACGCCATTTTTTATCAGCACCTTCGGGTACACCTATATCATCAAAATCATAAACAGCGATATCACCTCCCAAAAGTTCTTTCAAATGTGATATTACTGCTGTTTTTCCGCTGCCACTGGCGCCGCCTATAAAATATAATCTCATAAAATTTTCCTCGTATTATAAGAGTCATATGCTCTCTCTATGGCACCATTCGGCAGAAAAACTGGCTGTAAGTGTTCAAAGCATTGCATTCGATCGTCACCACCTTCATCAGACAGAAAAATGTATTCACAATAATCGCCGATATCTTGGATGATACGCTCGAAGCGGTAATAAGCGATTACATCCCAATCTATCTTTGTTTGGCCATAGCCCTGATAAAATAATGACTCCTCGGCAAAAACTGTGCGACCGCTGCCCCAAATACCGGCTCCGATAAACATTAAATCACGTTCTTTAGGAGCAAAGATAAGGGTATCCCAATCAACAATATAAAAAACTGCTTCTTTATCAACAATCAGGTTCCAGCCATGCATATCTGCATGGCATAAAACATAGTTGAGGGGTTGTTTTTGGATCGTGATCGCAAGCTTTGCAGCGTGCTCAAGCAGTTTGAGTATTTCGTTCCTTTTGGATTTCAGGAACATGGCCATTTGTACAGCGACAGGCTCTTCAAAAATTTCATTTTCAATACGCATCAAAAATGCTTTGACGGTTTCTCTCCATTTGGAAGAGAACGCTTCCCGCGGTATATCTTTTGTTATTGATGAAGGAGTATCGGTGGTATGCAGCCTTTTAATTGCCACCCCAAATTGGGCCCATTGATCTTCCGATAGTTTGGCTTCGACACCATTACGCCCTTCAACATAGGGGTAGAGAATCGCCTTGAAGGATCCCAAGCTCGCCCAAAGTTGCCTTGTCTTGGTTGGAAGCGGAGGAATCACTTGTTTGACACCTAGATCCGCCAAGTATTTCGGAACTAATACCGAAGCCTCTAAAAATTCACCACTTCTTAATTTAAGAAAATAATCCGTTTGGTTGCTTGTTGTAATGCGATAAACAGCCGTATTAAAGTCAGCTCCAATAGGTAGAAATAAAATGGTTGCTACCTCTAGCCCATAGGCATCCTGTAAACATGTAATGATTGCTTCATCGTTAAGATCAGGTTTTATTAGCATAGTCTTTGTACCCCAAAATCAGCACTCATGGTTTCCTCGAATAAATATTGTTTTTAAAAAGAGGCTCAAACCCCAGTTTTTGATAGACTCCAAGCCCTGAATCAGAGGACTCTAAAAAGCAATATTGAGCACCTAATCTTTTTGCTTCGGATAGTACATAACGCATGAGCGCGCTAGCATATCCTTTGCCTTGAAATTTAGGCTGGGTTCCCACATCATCTATTCTTGCAATGCTGTTGTCGCACATTGATAAGGTAATCGACGCGATGGGTTTTTCCTGTTTGTATAAGCTGAAATGGCGAAGATTAATATTCTTTTTTATGGCAGTTTCATGGGTGATTGCATAGATCGAACAAATTTCAAATGTAGATTCGAATGCGCCTATCAATGGGATCATCCAGTCATTTAATTGATCATCATTCGATTTAATCACTGTTTCATCGGTAAGATTGGCAGTTTGATCAAATGAAAATTTATCTAGGTCCACAAGCATTGAAACCGATTTGCTTTTCTGGGAATAACCTATGGTATTTAAAATATCTATTATTTGAGGCGTGCACAATTCTTGTGGAATGATCACATCAAAAGAAAGGTTATCTTGGTCGAAAAACTGCTTTCCTTGGATTAAAATTTTATCCAGGGCATTTGTGTTTCTTGTAATGTAGATAAAATTGAGTTCAGCACCGCCGGTCATATAAGCATGAGCGCTGGTTTCTAGATCCATGCATTTTGAGGAAATACCTCTGAAAAAATAATCCTCAGCTTGGCGGTATAAATCTATTAACGGAGCGTTCATATGCCACTCCCATCTCTTGATTCAAATGCGTGTTGTTGAAGTTTCAGCAAATAAAAACCCTCCCACTTGTGTTTTCCAAAGAGCTGCAAATACACCACCCTGTTTTTTTGTTAAAAGCTCAAGCCTGCCTTGTTCAACTATCTCCCCATTATCAATAACCACAATGGTATCCACTTCCTGCAATGTTGAAAGTCGATGTGAAATAATCAATGTTGTTTTATCTTTCATTACTTCATGCAATGCTTTTTGGATGGCTTGTTCCGTTTCAGTGTCTAATGAAGAGGTTGCCTCATCAAGAATTAGAATTTTCGTATTTCTAAGGAATGCCCTAGCAATAGAAATGCGTTGTTTTTGTCCACCTGAGAGTTTTAAACCACGCTCACCAACAAGTGTGTTATATTGTTCCGGCAAGTTCATAATAAAGTCATGACAATTGGCTTTTTTTGCTGCACTAATCACTTCATCTTTGGTTGCAGTATCGTTAGCAAAGTGTATATTATCAAAAATACTTCGATGAAATAATTGCGTTTCCTGAGGAATAATTGTTATTTGTGAACGAAGAGATTTGAACTGCACTTCGCTTATCCTTTGTTTATCAATAACGATATTTCCTGAAGATGGTTCTACAAGACGCAGTAATAATTTCAAAAGTGTTGATTTACCACTGCCTGACTTACCTACAAGCCCAATTTTTTCTCCTGCAGCAATAGATAAATTAAGTTGATTAAAAAGGAATGCCGAATTAGGATATGAGAAGTTTATGTTGTCAAAAATAATTTCACCTTTTGAAACCTGTAATGGAGGGACGTTAGGTTTATCAATAATGGCATGAGGAATTTTAATGAAGCTTAATGCATCATTACATGCGCCAATAAGTTGGTGTACTTTCAAAATTTGCTGTCCTAATCCAAATATCATCATCAAACATGAGAGCGCAATACTAAGTACTAAAGCAAAATCACCTGCATGAATAGAATGTTTTTGAGCTCCATATATTAGCGCACCCACAAATGCTGATATTAATGCAGTGACTAAACACCCCTGATAAAAGAATACTTTAATCATTTGGCATTGTATTTTTTTCTCGGATTTTGCTACTTCAGTGACTGATTTTTGAATCGTTTTAGACTCTTTAGTACTACCTGAAAATAATATGGTGCTAGAAATATTGCTAATAGAGTCAGAAAGGTATCCGCTTAATTTTGTTTTGGCATTCGCTAGTTCTGCTGAGGAGGTTTGTGTTGTATCTGCAGTAATAAATGAGATACCTACAAATAGAATTGCCCAAATAAAGAGAATCAATGCATAAATACCACCTACAAATAGATACAGAGTGAGCACAGCAATTAAAATTCCCAAAATAGAGTTATAGATCCAACCTGAAGCGATTTTAAGTAATTCCTCAATATTTTCAGAAATATCTATTATTTTTTTGGTTAATGTACCCGAGAAATTACTTTCAAAAAATTCATAGGAATGACCTAATAAGTACTCAAACATATCTTTTTTAATGTCCGATTTCATTGAGGGGTATAAACAGGCCTCAAAATACTCTTTTGATCTAACAGCAATGTTAGTTACCATGGGCATCATTGCGTAAAATATGGCAGGCCAGAGGATAAGGGATAAAAACTGTTGGCTTGAATTATAATTACTTACAATAGAAACCATTTTTCCTAATAAATAGGGAGAGATCGAACCTTCTAATGCATAAATTGTAAACATTGCAAGTATGCCAATCATAAGACGCTTATTCTTTTTTATCTTTAGATAACGACTTATAAAATGGCGTAATGTCGATGGGATCTCTGGGTTATAATTCATATAGTGGGCCTTCTAATGTTGGATTTTTATCATCCCATTTGGTCTTGTTCCCTGAAATTGAACTACAATCTTAAACTGGTTCACCCAGTTTATATTTATATATCTTCGCAGATGACTTGATAGAAAAATGACGGTCAGAGTTATATGTGTAGCGACAATTAAAATGTCTTATTTTTATTCTATTTTTTGGAACTTAAACAAGGTCATGATTATACCATCAAAAAATCAAAATCTATCAAGTCATCTTCGTTAACCTAATGGCTTACTTCCCAAGGGCTTCCATAACTTTGTTGACATCTTCCTCAATAATTTTATTGATTTCCAAAGCATCATCTGAATAACCAACAGATTCAACAACCGTCGTTGCAACTTCTTCATAAAAAGCATCTCGTTCGCGATGTTGTTTTTCCAAGAAACTCTTCATATCATCCACCGGAAGTGATGGAACTCGTCCATTTTGCATACGACCAAGTTGAGTTGGAATAGAGACTTTCAAATAAACAACAAATTCAGAGGATAACAATTCCCGACATTGTTCGCTTGATACAACACACTCTTCCAATAAAACAACAACATTTTCTTTTCCAGTACAATGAGCAATGATGTCTGCTTGACAGCGATTAAATGCGGCTTCACCTTGCTCACCAAGAATATCTCGTGTCTGCCGGCCAATGTAACGTTCAATACTTGGGTTTGCATCGACTATTTGCCATCCTAATTTTTTAGCCAATGCTTCTGTAAATATAAACTTGCCTGCCCCCATATGGCCAACAATGAAGATACGCTTTGTCATTTTTTATACCTCTTTTTAGTTTTTGTATAAACTTTTTTCCAATAATTTAAATCAAACGAGCAAAAATAACATAAATAAAGAAGATGCCGCTAATATTACCACTGATGAAACCAACATAAACCAACCAAATTTCTTTGTCTGTTGTGACAGATCACGTGCCTCTGCCAATGAAACAGATATCATCCTGTCTATAGATTGAACCGATGCGTTAGTAGATTCCAGCAATAATTTGGCCATTGCCTCTTTACTACCCGCAAGGGCTGCATTAATAATTTTTTCAGCTTTTTCCTTTGCATCGTCTCTCCATTGAGAGGAAATGCTCTCCATTTCCTCTCTGAACTCTGTCAACATAGCTGCTTGGGCCTGCCGGGATTCTTCGATCAATCTATCATTCATAGTCTGCAGTATGAGAATCGGATCATCCTTGTTTAAAACCACACCATGTCTGACGGCGATCTCCTGGATAGCTGCATCAAATTTATCTGACATTAAATCACCCTGGCATTATCTAATTGACTAAACAGCTGATCACGAACAATTTTTAATCGCTGGCGAGTCATGATGCTTTTCTCTGGCATACCCAGGACTTCATCAAAGGTCAGCTTTTGTTGCAACATCTCGGTAAGATCCCAGCCGTAGGTTTCCTTTTTCAGATCGGGGATTTGAATTAAGGCTGATATTTTGTCTTTGTTATCTCGGTAGGCTTTCAGTTGTTCAAATGCTCTGCCTTCATGCTCTATGGCTCCCCAATAGGGATTGAGCCAGACGACAAACTGGGCTTCGTTTTCAAATTGGTCGATCAGTTGGGCGAAGCCGTTAATGGTGTCGAACATGGCTTGGCCGCCGGTGATGACGGTGTGGATCACCATTTCATGACCTAATTCCTGCAGCAAGGCCGGAACCTGGTTACTGATGAGGTAGTGTGATAGCGGTACAAAGGAACTGGCGCCATTATCGATGACTACATCGTTAGTTGCTGGGGCAATTTTTTCGATGAGGCTATCGAATAGCCGGGGGTTGATTTCGTCACCGCTCATGACCTGGATATGATCGACATTTAGGGCCTTAAAGCCATGAAAGGTTGAATTGATGGGGTCGGTGTCAATGCAGAGTGGGGCTTGGCCTTTGTAGTGTTTGTATTGGGCTGTGGTTGCTGAAATAAATGATTTGCCAACACCGCCTTTGCCTTGCAGTGTGATGTGAATTTTTGCCATTACAAGAGTTCCTCCAAATTGGGTTTTGGATTAAAAGTAAAGCCGCGAATTTCATTTTTTGCTTTACTTTTAGCCTGTTCATCTTCCTTGGTGTTTTCCTGCATAGACGGCTTTTTTTCTGCAGCAATCAAACGTGCTACATAGCCACAAAATGTTTTATATGAAAATGAGATTTTGCCTTCCTCAACTAAGGTTTCCCAGACAAGCTTTATGGACCAGCCGTCATTTAGCGCTGAAGCTATATCTTTTTTTAGCGCGAGAAAAGCGGCTTTATTTACAGATTTGTCAGAGGCTTTCCTTTTTATCTGCTTGGCTGCGATTCGTTCGCTGAGGGAGTTTCCCATGTCATACCGTCAATTTATTATTGTTCTCTCTGATGGTATGAAATATTGCGCTACTCTGCAATAGCCTATGTTAGTTTCTTTCCTTTTGGCGTAATTAAATATCTTCTTAATAAGATAAATGTGTAATTTAACGCCATTATTGGTAATAATCCGTAATTAATAGGGGTTTTAACGAAATAACCTTGAAATTACGTAAAATTACCTGATATTATGAAGTCAAATGAACTTAAAACACTGGGCAAGATAGGTGAAGTTAGCTAACCAGCAAGCTGGCTACCAAACTTCACTTAGCCTTATTCGCACCTTCGGTGCTCAACGGGAATCCAGTGATTTGAGGCCATAACCAGATACCCAAAGGATTGCATAACCACTTTATTTAAGAGGTCAGCATCCTTATGGACGATAAAACTAAATCCCCCACCAGAAAAAATGGGCGTCACCTTCGTGTTCCTGTTCTTCCCAATGAAGAATCGCAAATTAAAGCCAATGCGGCTAATGCCGGTTTGTCTATTGCGGAATACCTAAGACGTATAAGTCTTGGGTACCAGCTGCAAAGTGCAATTGATAAAGACCATGTAATCCAGCTTGCCAAAATCAATGCAGATGTCGGCAGACTTGGTGGACTGTTAAAACTTTGGTTGACCCAAGATAAGCGCGTCGCGCATTTTGACCATGCCACGATAATGACCCTGTTAAATAAAATTCGGATCTTGCAGGAGACAATGTTGCAGGTGGTGAAAAAGCTATGATTGTTCGCCATATCCCAATGAAAACCGCACGACTTAGCAGCTTTTCAGGCCTGGTCCAATACATCACCAATCCCCAGGATAAACAGGAACGGGTGGGAAAGATTAGCTTATCCAATTGTAACAGTATCGATCCCACTTGGGCGGTTCAGGAAGTCTTAGCAACTCAAGCCAAAAATCAACGGGCTACAGCGGATAAAACTTATCATTTATTGATCTCTTTTGCCCCGAGAGAGATCCTGTCTGATAAACTGTTGAACATTATCGAAGACCGGGTTGTCTCCTCTATTGGGCTTAAAGAGCACCAGAGAATCAGCACCGTCCATCATGATACGGATAATCTTCATATCCATGTCGCCATCAATAAAATCCACCCCAAAACCCTCAACATGATTGAGCCATACAGGGTTTATAAAATTTTTGCGGAGGTGGCAACCCAATTGGAAATTGAGTATGGACTGGAAATAACCAATCATCAATCACGAAAGGGACGGTCTGAAAATTTAGCCGATGATATGGAGCAGCATTCTGGTATTGAAAGCTTGATTAACTGGATGAAACGCCATTGTAAGGATCAACTAGAGGCGGCCAGCAGCTGGAATGAGCTTCACCAAACACTGGCAGCGCATGAGTTGGCAATTAAGCTCAGAGCCAATGGATTTGTTTTCTGTGACAAGAAGGGGCTAATGGTTAAAGCCAGTTCCGTTTCCCGCAATTTTTCCAAAAAGAACCTACTGTCCAAACTGGGGGAATTTACACCTGCCTCATTTCAGATTGAGGTCGGTTCAAAAAATACTTATCGCTATGAACCACTTAGTAAGACTATGTTCAATTCCGAGCTGTATGCCCGTTATCGTGATGAAAGGCTTAAGAACAAAATCATCCTTGCAGACAAGCTCAAAACACTACGTAGAACTAAGGCTGGTTCCATTGAAAAAGCCAAAAAACGAGCCAGGCTAAAAAGAAAGGCCTTGAAATTGATGAAAATGCCGATCATTCAAAAAAAACTTCTGTATGGGCAAATCAGCAAGACCCTCCTGGATGAGATTGAGAGAATTCGCAACAACTATTCCACCCAGCGCCAAAACCAGATTAACCGGCATCAGAATCGAACCTGGGCTGATTGGTTGAGGTATAAGGCAGAGACTGGGGATCTGGATGCTTTAACCGCACTGCGTTTTCAAAATCGAAAGAACAAAGGCAAATACTCTCTGTCCGGGGGCAGAGCAGATACATCCCCAACCGATCTCAATATCCTTGACTCGATCACCAAAGAAGGCACAGAGATATACAAAATTGATAAGGCCGTCATCAGAAATAATGGCCATGAGGTCAAAATTTCTAAAGGCGGTTCGATTGAAACATTAATAAAAGCCTTGGAAATGGCGCAGCGGCAATATGGCAACTGTATTCGGGTAAATGGCTCGCCGCTATTTAAAAAAATTATCCTGCAAATAGTGATTCAACATAACATCCCAATCACCTTCGCTGATCCAGATATTGAAGCCCAACGAACCAAATTGAAACAGGAGACCAACAATGAACATGCAAGACGAAACCGATATGGTAATGGAAGAGGAACTTCTGGAAACGATGAAGCTGCTAGAACAGGAGGCCGAAGACAGTGGGGGAAAACAAGAACAAAGCCCAACCCTTACCGCACTTGCTGCGGCACGCCGGCCGAAAATCAAAACGGCCTGCGAGACCTGTCCCAACTCGATGTGGTTCAGCTCACCGCAAGAGGTGAAGTGCTATTGCAGGATAATGCACCTGATAAGCTGGAGCGCAAAAGAGTCAAACCTGATAACCATGTGCGATGGTAATTTTTTAGGCTAAATAGTTCCTCTGAGGTGGGTAGTTGCATCATTATATTTCATGCTTCATCCAGATATCTAGCAACCTTGGAACCACATGTTGCACACTCGCCTTCAAGCGTAATTGTTCTGCCACTTTCTATGGCCACAGGGGATATCATTCTGCATACCCCACTGCATTGACCACACCAAACATTATTTAAAATCAACTCTTTCTGTTTTACCTTTTCCCATAACTGGAGCGCTTTTTTGGTCCCATGAACACCTGCATTTTCTGGAATCATAGTTCTTTTTTTTGCTAAATCCCAGTAGCGCATCAACTCATCAAATGATTTGCCCTGTAAATTATCCAAACCCTGCTCTTTAGCAATGACCTTCATGGCATTTAACCGATATTCAAATTTATTCAGGCTTTTTCGCAGGGTAAGCTCGGTATCAAAGTTACAATAAGTGCATAAGGAAAATACTGCGTGCATTAAATCACCTATTTCATCCTGCAAGGCATCTCTTTTGTCCTTTGCCTCCAGATGTTCTTCAATTTCCAGACACTCGTTGCGAATTTGCGCCATGATTTGAGCTTTGGTTTCCCATTGTAGGCCAAAAAGAACGGCTTCTTTTTCTAAATTATCAACATCATCAAAAATGGTTTTCTTCATAGATTAGCTATACTCCAAAAAAACATCAGCCAATGCATCCAGCGTTGCAAAATCTTATTGCGGAATGAGATGTTGCAACTTATTGTAAAAGCATCAAAGCCGTTAGTATATCATTACCGATTGGTTTTAAGCGATGTGAACAACATTACCTTGCTTTGAATAGCGTGGTTGATTATGCTTTTTTATGAACTTTTCTATTTTCGACTTAAACTGTCGCTTAACGCCCTCCACGCCCAGGCTACTATTCTTGGCCATGTCATTAAAATCGCTAAATTTTCTGGGATTTTCAGACTGTTCATTGGGTGCAAAAGTTGGCAAGATAATCATGCCATTGACGGCCATGGCGGCTTCTGTGGCCTTTTCCTTGCCCGGATTCATGCCCTTGCTTAGCTCAAGATGTTTGTCATCATCGGCAGCGATCATTATCGGGATATGTGGATATTTTTCATGCAAGGATTTGGCGACTGATTTAAGATTGCCTGAATCAAAGGCTGAAACAACGGCTGGTAGCGCTGTTGCTTCTTTTATTGTTGCGGCAGTGGCATAGCCTTCGGCGATGATAATTACAGGGGTATTGGCCAGTTTATCCAGCCCGCCCAAGACATGAAAACAACCTTCTTTTCTCGAATTTTTTGCAAAGCGCTTAGTGCCATCATCGGCGATATATTGAACCGTCCAAATGGATCCTTCAGTATCGATGGCAGGAACGCAGGTTAAATTGTTGGTTTCATCAGTGTAAACGCCAGAATGAACCTGTATTCCTTTTGCTTTCAAATAGGGGGTTGGTTCGTTTATCTCATTCATTAGGGATAGTTTTTTCTTGAGCATAATCGACGTACTTCTTTGCAACTCTTCAATCTCAAGCTCGCGATTTCTTTGATTTTGTAGGGCTTGAGACTTGAGCGCCAACCTTTGTTCATCAGTCAAAACATAGCCTTTGCTTTTCCATTTCAGCTCTTCCCCGGTACGGTTGTTTTTGATGTAGCCAGCCGGCATACCGTCTAAATGAGCCACATAGAATCCAGCCTTTTCACCCTGTTTATCCCCATCCATTTCGATTCGGTGCGGCTTGCTGTCCATGACAGGGTGTTTGCCTGAGACAATTGCCCCCATGCTACTCAGTGCCTCTTTGAATTCATCTTCTGGGGAGATGGCTTTGTCTTGGGCCAATGCTTGTGGATTGGGTAACCATGGCTTGATTTTATCTAAAGGAACACCCGGGTTTGCATACCAGCATTTTTGGGCTATATCCCAGGCGATGGCGGCTGTGCCATCAGGCAGTTTTCCTGTCAGGGCTTTGGCTATCTCTTTGTCTTTGAAGGGAATTCCTAACCAAGTCTTTTCAGTGATGAGTTGTTCATTTTCCATAACTCTTCCCTCAATAGTTCTGTCTTCCCTGATTTCTATGGGCTGTGCCTGCTGGATTTCCTGAACTTGATCAAGAGCACAGATGTGATGGACAATCTTTTCCGCGTCTGCAGAGGCTCTGAAAATTTCGAGGGGATCATCCTCCAAAACCCGAATCCATGACTTAATATAGGCAGTATGTTGTGATGGGTCATGACCAATGCCGAGTTCAGCCCCTAATAACATGCTGGCAATTTCTGCTCTAAGTTCTTCCTTGGCATAGGCCTCACTGCCAAAGGGATGCCCCAGATCCCTGTCAAGCCTTGAAGGATGGCCGCTCCAATGACCAAGTTCATGCAGTGCTGTGGCATAATAATTGGCAGCAGATTTGAATTGTTCTTTGGGCGGCAGGTGAATACTATCGCTCGAAAGTATGTAAAAGGCTTTGTCTGATTCAGAATGAAAAATGGCAGCACCGGATTGCAGCAATAGTTTTTCTGCTTTTTCCACCATAGACCATTCCGGCTCTTTTGTTACAAGGGTAGGCATATTCTCAATTTGTGAGGCGTGGAAAACCGTTGCATAAAAGACCTGAGGTCTTTCAAGACTGGCTTGAATTTTGACTGAATTGCCCTGCTCATCCAGCACAGGGCGTCCAGTCTCATCTTCTTTGACTCGTTCCTCGTTAAATTTCCAGTATTGAATGTTGGTGCCTTTCTCACCTTTTCGCACCTGCGCATCAATGCTTTGCGCCTGTTTGTAGGTCAGCCAGCGATTGTCATCGCTTTGATTGAGCATCAAATACAGAGCATTGATGCCGCGATACCGTTTGCCAGTGACTGGATTAAAGGGAGCCTGACCATTGCCAATCCCTGGCTCCCAAGGCTTTAGCCAGGGTGCCGTTCCGCCTTTTAGACTTTCAATAATCTGGTTGGCCACAATTTGGTGGTAGGGTATTTTAGTCATAAGCTGCCTCCATAGCCTCATCTTCGCTAAGTGCATCCTCAACAAATGCGCCCATGATGTCCGCCTCAATTGGACTGACTTCAACTAAAAATCCGGGGATGACCAAATCCTCGAATTTTTCTGAAATTACATCCATTAGTTCGTTTTTATTCATCATGACTTTTCTCCAGTTTATTGATGACCCATAGGGGCCTTAACATTCCCTTGATTTGCCCTGTATGAACAAGGCCGTAGTAGCGACCATCAAAAGACCATTCGCTTTGACTGGTCATGGTCATCAGCTCGTCTTTGCTGAGTTGATAATTTGTGGCATGCCATTGGGGTAAGAGGCGATTTAGTCCATCTTTTAACTTCGGCTTCGAGAAAGGAATACGCTCCTGATTTACAAAGACACCGACTTTGGTTGTTGCGACGGTATCACCAGGGATGGCCACCACCTTTTTCATCAAATAGCCATAACCTCCGCAGTTAAGACCATGGTCTATATAGCTTCTATCAAGGCCAAGCCTGAAAGCTGGCCTGTTATCAGGGCAAAAGATAACATAGGCATTCTTGAGTTCGCCCTCGTGGGTAATGCGATATAGGCCTACCGGGATTGAATCGGTGAGATTAATACGAAATCCCATGGCGATTAAGAGATAGACCAAGCCAATCAGACTAATCAGGCAGACAGATAATGCTTTCATAGTCTGATTTCCTCATCCTTGCTTAATCTCAGGCGTAAGATATCGGACAATTTCGGGGCTTCAATGGCTGCTCGGGCGATAAAAACCGGATCTTTAAAATACAGGGGTTGCTTGCCATAAATCGCCGGAAAGCCCGCCGCATAAACCACCATATCACCAGCCTCAGTGATCAAGCCATTGGCATCCTTTTTTGGTCCTGGCATGCGCAAACACTCATCGACTGTTAATAATGGTCTTGATACTTCCTGGATGGTTTTAGATATTTGCGAGAGAAATGTTGAAATGCGTTTGCCGCTGGTAGTGATGTGTTCTTTAACGATGGTGGTTTGCCCCGTCAGCTTGGATAAATGCTCGGCAGTTTCCACCCGGTTTGGCGGGTAGGCATTTTGGATGTGGCAATTGGATGTAATGGTTTCATCCTGGCCATAACCCCGCTCACGGCTTTTCAGCTGATTGATGTCCTGACAGATTAAATAAAATTTAAGGCCGTACCCGGCAACAAAAGCTAAGGACTCTTGCAAAATATCGAGTTTACCCAGGCTTGGAAACTCATCAATCATGCAGAGCAGTCGATGTTTATAAGTTCGTTTCGCCCTCACATAAGAAAGCCCCTTATCGTCAGGCACACGCTCAAACTCCATCCTGTCTGCCAATAGACGCACTATCATATTAATCATAACCCGAACCAAGGGTTGTAGTCTGGCCTTGTCGTTGGGTTGGGTCACTATATAAAGACTCACCGGGCTTTCATGGTTCATCAAATCGCGGATACAAAAATCCGAATCAGAGACATTAAAAGCGACCACCGGATCACGGTATAAAGCCAAATAGGATTTCAAAGTCGATAAGACTGAACCGGCTTCTTCCTCAGGCCTGTCTATCATATCGCGGGCAGAGGCAGAGATAACCGGATGGGTCTTGCCTTCGATATGCGGGTATTGCGTCATTTCGATGAGTAAATCAGCAATATTGGTATTGGGGTCAACCAGCATGTGGTCGATGTTGGGAAAGGTGGCGGGCTCTCCCTGATTTTTTAGCTTGTAAATCGCATGTAAAATAAAGCCGACCAGAAGGGCTTGCGAGGTTTTCTGCCAGTGGGTTTCCAGACCTTTGCCGTCAGGGTCAACTACCAGTGTTGCGAGATTTTGCACATCACCCACCTCTGATTCCGTGCCTACCCGGATTTCATCTAACGGATTCCAGCGGGCTGAGCCTTTTAATGTCGCTGGTTCAAAACGGATGACTTTGTTGTTGGCATATTGTTGTCTCCACCCGGCAGTCATTGCCCACAGCTCGCCCTTTAAGTCGGTAATAACACAGGAATACTTCCAGGATAACAGGGTGGGAATCACAAGCCCCACCCCTTTGCCAGAGCGGGTGGGAGCATAGGTTAAGATATGCTCTGGGCCATTGTGGCGCAGATAATGAATCTCGCCCTGTTCATCTTCAAATGCCCCAACATAGACCCCTTCGTCATGGCCAATAAGGCTGGCATTTTTTAAATCCTCCATATTGGCCCATCTCGCTGAACCATGCAGGTATTCGCTGATTTCACCTTTTTTAAGTTGTTGACTGACAAGAATCACCATCATCAAAAAAAGGCTTGTGCTCATCACCACGATGCCAAATGCGGCGTTAAAATAATCCGGGTAGTATTGGTGATATTTAAAATTCCATAAAAAAAGCTGCCAAGGCAGATAAACATGGGCAAGCGAAAAGCCTAAATTTACGTGGTAATGAAATTTCCAGGCCAAATATTGGGTGCCTATTTGCAGGCTGACTATCACAGACAGCAAGGCCAAGCCAATCAGCGGCAGGTTAAACCGCTGATTAGGCTTTTGTCTCACTTGAGGGCCAATGGCTTTATTGGGTTTGTTCAGTGTCATTGATTATCTCCGGCGACCTTGCGATTAACAAACTGACTGACTTCATCAGTGCCTGAGCTAAAACTTCCTTCTGGCGCACCCATTGATCTGACGTTTGGCGCGGGTGGGTCTGGCGGCGTTGGCGGGGATGAGTCATTATTAGCATCCATTCGTTGATGAATGGCGTCGGCGATTTTACCCCCCGTGGTTTCTGCAACTTTCGCCGAGAAGGCCTCTCGGATAGAGGCTGCCTTTTCACGCGCGACTTCTGCGGCACCTGAGGCCAAATGAGATCCGAGGTGACCGGCAAATTGGGTCGCCCGCCCCATGGCCTCACTTAATCCGCCAGATTTAGGGCTAGAACCGCCATCTGAAACAGTGCCTGTGCTGACGCGCGATGCAGCATTGAAGGCCGCCTTCAATGCTGATAAACCACCGGCACCTTCAGCGCTTGCTGTGCCAGCAGCGCTGGCCAGAGCGGCGCCAGCAATTCCTGCAGCACCCAAGGCACCACCCAAGCCCAGACCACCTCCACCACCTGAGCCACCCGTGACAATCCCGCTTAAGACAGGTGGGATTTTATTCACGAGTACCAGTAAAAGAATGGCAACGACCAGCATGATAAACATTTCTTTCAGTAAAATGTCCTTTGCCATAGCAGCGTAATATTGATCAACAAAAGACTTGCCAATGCCAATAATCAAAATCATGGCGAAGGCCTGCAAGGCGATACCCAGCACGGTTTTGTAGTATTGAATGGCAATATCCTGTGTCCATCGACCACCACCAAAGCCTAAGAGAATAATGCCGCCATAGGTTAAAATCCAGGCGGTGATAAGGACAATCAGCATGTTAATACTGACCAGTGCCAAAACAACCAGAATCAGCCCAGCGACTATCAAGCCGACTGTGGTGGCAGCTGGTGACCAAATGGATGAGTTATCAATCGCCTTGGAGACTATATCAAAACCCACATCGACAATATCCGATGGCGATACATGGGCATCAATCCCCGAAGCATTAGCGGCGAGCTTGCGCATGGAATCCATGATGGCTGTTGCAATGGCCGGACCATTCTCTAGAAGCCAATAAAAAAAGCCGACAACCACAAAAAATCGCACCGTTTCAGCGAGAAACTCCTGAATATCTGCCCGACGCAAAGCCATAAGACCATAAGTCCAGACCATGCTGATTAAGGCCAAAGACCAAAAAAGGTAACGGGCATAGGCGAGCAAGGTTTGGCTCCACATGGACGCTGTGGTGGAAAACCGATACAGGATATTATCCAGCAAATCCCTGCTGTCTATACCGCCGCCTTGGGCATAACTGTTAATGGAAAACACCAGTATAAAGAGTGCAATTAAACAGGTGATTGTATTTTTTTTCATAGATCACCATTTTTTTCCAGAACTTTTGGTATAGCTGCCTCGCTTGAAGCAGGCATCCCCAATAACTTGCAATTCCTCACTGGTGCGACCTTCTCTGCTGCTTTCACAGGTAAGGGTGGCCAGATGCGCGGCTTTTTTGCTTGCCTTGGTTTCTGCACTGTCACAACCGGACAGTAAACAAGCCAGAGCTGCTATTGTCAGACCTATTTTTTTCATTGTTTCTCCTTGTTGTTTGAATTGAACTACCATTTTTTCCCTGAGCTTTTGTGGTAGCTGCCTGCGCGAAAACGCTCATCTCCTGCCGATTGAATGGCTTTCTTGTCGGCAGCCACAGCATCTTTTACCGCTTGGGCATTTTGTTGCGCCATCAATAAACCCCGGATCTGCATGAGTTGGTGATTTTGTTGACTGGCTAATTGTGAAGCAGCTTGAAGTGCCTGCTTTTGACCTTCGGCACTTTGCGCCTGGGATTGCAGGGTACGGAGTTTGGCGGAATCGGTTTTTAAGCTTTGCTGTTGTTTGTCGATGCCTCTGATCATGGCATCATTGGCGCGCTTTTCGGCAACGGAAGACGCGAGCCTTGCTTGTTTGATTTTTCTTAAGTCTTCAGCTGAACATTGGCCACTGTCATTAAAACAGGAGGTCTTCTGGTAATATTCCTGGCTTTGAAAGCGATCAAGATAGCCTTGCAAACTGCCAGCTTCTTGCTTGTAATAATCAATGGTATCCGTTGATTCAAGCAAGTTATTAATAACTGAGTTGGCGTTATCCCATTCAAAGGAAGTCAGTGACTTCGTATTTGCCAACATATTCTGGTATTGATTAACCTGGTTTTTGTACTGATCAACTTGCGTCTTATACTCACTTAGTTGAGTTGTAATCATTTTCGCATTTTGAATCCAGTTTGCAACGTCGAACACAGGTGCACCACTTGCAAAAGCATGAAGCGACCAGAGATAAACAAGCATGATTCTCAATTTCATAACATTTCTCCTATATTAATAAGCAAATTGGCGATAAGGCCGGTTAAAGGTTAAGTCTTTCACCACGATAATATTGAACCGGTAGCCAGGCCGAATATTGATAGTCGGAGAGACATTCAAATTCTTGGACACCAGCTGCGAGGTTACCTCACCCAATTGCTGGCCTAAGGCCTGACTTAAAACACTGCCCGCGGTTGGTTGGGCAAAGCCGTATTGGTTGGGTTGATTAATATTTTGACTGTAGGTAATGCCAGCGACAATGCCAGACATCAAAAGTGCAGAGCCATATATTCTTGCATAATGATGATCAACCTGATCGCGATAGCCTGCATATCCCGCACTATCTGAACCAGGCATAGAGCCGATATCCAGTGCTTTACCATCAGGGAAAACCAGTCTTTGCCAAGCAACCAGCACTGAGTTTTGACCAAAGCTCACATCGCTGGAATAAACCCCTATCAGTTTTGTGCCTTGGGGAATCAAAAGATGTTTGCCTGTTGGCGTGTCATAAACATTCTGCGAGACTTGACCGATGATTTGCCCCGGTAATTCCGAGGTAATACCGCTTACCATCACGCCGGGGATAACAGAGCCTGCCCGCAACTCAAATCGACTATTGGGATTTTCAAGCCTTGAGTTTAAATGCCAGCGCATCTCGTTTTCCTCTCCACCAATATTCAAGGCCACGGGTCTTGCATTTTGCTTTTGCTGCAAGGCTTGCAGTTGTGCTTTAAAGTGAGAGGCTACGTCTATATCCATGGTTACATCCTGGTTGGCTGGCAATGCTCTTGGCTGCTCTTTATTGTTCAACCGGGTGTTATCAACCATGATGGCGGTCTTGGCCTTGACCGCTTCCTCAAAATCCTGCGTTTTTTCTTGGCGGATGCGCTCTATTTCGGTATCTGAAACAGTTTGATCTTCCAAATCCTTGGGCTTTGGGAGGGGTTCCGGTAAGTCAATTGATGGCTTAGCGGTTTGAATTTCTTCAAAAGCTGGCAAGACCCCGGCCTTGCGATTTCCCACTATCTCATTGGCAAGGCTTAAGGTATTTTTTTTGGCACTCGCAATTTTTAATGGTTCTACGATCTGATTCTGTGCATTACCGCGCTTATATGCCACCAAGGCAATCAGCAGGACAAAGACAGTCAGAACACTAATAGCAATGACCAGGGGTAGATTATTAACTCGTTTCACACCGGCTGTGTTGAGCTTTTGGGGTGAAGAATCAGGTGTCAGCAAATCATTATTTGGTTTCATCAATATTACTCCTTGTGCGACCAGGCGCTAACTGGGGCAAGCTGGTTCTTGTTGCTGTCGTAAAGCCTGCTCAAGGCTTGGCTGTTGATATACAGGCTGACCCGATACAATTGCCCCAGATCTATCTCATCGACCACATAGAAAAAATTGGCCTTTTGCTTTTTCTGGACGTTTTCAATCACGCCATAGCCTTTTTTTCGCATCTCTTGAATGAGACTTCGCCCAAAATCATCAGTTACTTTTTGATTAAGGCAAAAGATATTCTGCGCCGGGGGATAAATACGGATTAATTGCTGCACGGCATCCTGAGCCAGATAAGCATTACGGCCTTCCGCTGGAGCAGTGAAATTGCCATAACGCATGGTTGTACAGCTTGATAACAGAATCATCAGTAGTATCAGACTTAATTTTTTCATCTCTAACACCTCGTAATGGTAATTTTTTCTTGGGATGAGCCGCTGCCAATAACCAGAATTGCCTTGTCAAAGACATTGTCTACAATGTAGCGACAGCCTTGCAGTCTATAATTGACCATCACTGATTCCGGCTTTTTGAAAAGCCCGCCGCCTCGTAAGACCAAGAGCGCTGGGGCTTCGTTTTGCGACATATTGGCCGGCATTTCAATAATGGTTTTAACGCCATTGTTATAGACCCGAACCGGTTTAAATCGTGCGTTGCCTTCAATCCTGTAATTGAAATTCAGATTGCCGAGGTACTCATTGGTTTCAGCAAAAGTATTTTCTTTTTGCCGTACAGCCTGCATACGTTTCAGCATCCGCCATTTGGCTTTGGCCTCATCGGGATAGGTGAATGAAACATAAGGCATAAAGTCATAGCGATCCGACTTTAAACGGAAATGGTAGGTTCTTCTGTCGGTAGTGACCACCAGCGAAGTATCAAGGCCGGCATCTTTAGGTTTAATCAGCAAATGGATTTGTTGATCCATGCCTGAGCCAGTAATCGAGGGTTCAACGATAAAGCGCGGGTCGCCCACATTCATATCGTTAAATTCTTCCCCTGGCTGCAAGGCAATATCACAAACCTGCAAGGGTGCGCAGACCACTCTGATTTGACCAGAACCATAAACAAAACTGACTGAGCCATCAGACGATTGAAAAGGCTTGCTGGTCTTGTCCCCCTGTTGAAAACGCTCAGCGATATTTAAAGCCAACTTATCATGGGCAGATAATTCAGGCAGATTTTTGGAAAAATACAGGTTGGCGAGTTCGTTATTGTCTTGAGCAAAACCTGCCAGCGGCAGCAATAAGCCCAATGAAAGGATTAATTTTTTCATAGCTATTCCCCATGTTTTAAGTCATAAGACCAGTTAAAATCGCGGATATAAATCAGGTGCGGGTTTTTCAAAATGGACTCACTGGCAATGTCATTGATCTCACTTTCCTGATACATGGTGACAATAGCCTTCATCAAGGCAGGCTTTTGTTTAATGGTTCCATCGCGATTTCTAGCCGTCTCAATCCAATCAACCTGCCAGGTGTCCTCAGTCTCTTTCAGAACAGATCTGATTTCGATACTGACCAGCTCATGGGCTGCTCTTTCAAAGGGATTGGATTGTTGCTTGTCGCTGTAGAATTCCTGAACCTTGGTGAGTGCCGCATCGTTTTGGTTTAAATAGGCATAGACCTGAAAAACAGCCTTTTTCTGCAACTCGCTATCGGCACTAACCATGCGCAGGTTCTCAATGAAATGCGCAGCCGTGGTGCGATAATCATCAATACTTGCCTGTCCAACTCGGTCAGCACGAGTCACTGAAAGGGTGTTACCGCTGTAATCCTGCTGAAATACCAGGGGAACAAACTTTGACTGGCTTCCAATCGCAATCAATCCGCCAACGGCAGCCAAGGCTACCAGTAAACTGCTTAAGCCTATCAGCTGCCAGATTTGCAGTGATTTCATCAAGCCTGCGGTGTGTGTATTCCAGGCTCTTTTGGCATTGAGATAAGGGTTATTCGTGAGTTTTAGTTTTTTGGATGCGGGCGTTAGCCATTGTCTGATTTTATTCATGCTGCTTCTCCATATTGGTTCAACGTGAGGCCTTTTTCCAAGAGCCAGTAATTCACCCATTGTTCGCCAAATTGTTGTTCCAGCTGTTTCATCCGCGCGATAGAGTCAGGATCGGTTGACCCGACAAAGGCTAACGCCCGCGGTCCTAATGCCAACTGATAAAGCCGCTGGCCTTTTTCACTGACGTAGTAGTAATCGCGTTTGGGTTGGGCGGTGGCTATGATGTCGATTTGTCGCGGGTTTAAGCCCATGCGCTCATAAATCAACCGTGTCTCTGGATCACGAGCAAAAAGATTAGGTAAAAAGATTTTTGTGGCGGTGGATTCAACGATAATGTCGAGAATGCCAGAGCCTGCTGCGTGTGATAAATGCTGTGTTGCCATAAAGACCACACAGTTTTTCTTGGCCATGGAATCAAGCCACTCGGCAATTTTATTTTTAAACACCGGATGCGCCAGCATCAACCAGGCCTCATCCAACAGGATAAGGGTTGGTCTGCCATCCAACGAGGTTTCAATCCGTCTAAACAAATATAGTAAAACTGGTAAGGCGAATTTCTCACCCAAACCCATGAGATGCTCAATTTCAAATGTCATAAAGGAGGACAAACCAAGACCATCGCTTTCGGCATCTAATAAATGTCCCATCAGACCATCAATAGTGTATTGTTTTAGGGTTTCACGAATAGGTTCGTCCTGAATAGTCATGACAAATTCAGACAAAGTTTTAGAGCCACTTTGATGCATGCTCATGATGGCATGGCCAATCTCATTACGCTGGGCAGGCGTTGTGTTTAAGCCATTTAAGGCCAGAATGGTATCAATCCATTCCATAGCCCATGCCCTGTCTGCTTTAGCCGATAAAAACTGCAGGGGTGCGAAGGTAAGCGTTGATGCTTTATCGGCAATAGTGTAATGCTCGCCACCGGTTGCCTTGCAGGTGGGGTACATCGACATGCCTTTATCAAAAGAATAAATACGCGCCTCTTTATATCGCCGCCAGGACAAGGCAATTAACCCGAGATGGGTTGATTTACCCGAACGGGTTGGACCAAACATGATGCCATGGCCCAAATCCCTAACATGGAGGTTCAGCCTGAAAGGTGTATTTCCGCTGGTGACACAATGGAGCAAGGGCGGTGACAATGCAGGGAACAAGGGGCAAGGCGCCTTATTCTCACCTGTCCAGATGCTGGACGTCGGTAACAAATCCGCCAGATTCATGGTGTTAATCAAAGGCCTTCTGATATTTTCAACTCCATGACCTGGCAAGCTGCCCATGAAGGCATCGAGGGTATTAATGGTTTCAGTTCTTGCGGTAAAGCCTAAGGCATTGATGTTCTTTTCAATCATCAATGCTGCTTTTTCAACTAAAACTCTGTCTTCATCCATCAATATAACAACCGAGGTGTAATAACCTTGGCCGACCATGCCTGAATTGGTTTCTGCAATGGCTGATTGCGCGTCTTTGACCATATCCAGTGCATCCTCATCAATTACCCCAGAGTTGGTATTAAAAACCTGATCAAAAAAGCCTCTCACTTTTTGTTTCCATTTTTTACGATACTTAGTGAAATGCGCGACGGCCTCATGCGCATCCATAAAGATAAAGCGAGAACTCCAACGGTATTCAACCGGCAATTGGGTCAGTGCCGTTAAAATCCCGGGAAAAGACTCCATGGGAAAGCCTTCAATCGCCACGCATTGAATGAACTTTCTGCCAATTTTAGGGGTAATCCCTGTGACCAGCTCCTGGCCGCCAATCAAGGCATCAAGATAAATCGGGTTTTTAGGCAGGTTAACCGGATGATTAAGGCCTGTGATGCAAAATTGTAAGTGTCTTAAGAAATTATCATGGACAGGCGAATTAGACTCCTTTTCAGCAACCAGTCTTTCAAGATGAAGCCCAGAACTCATCCGCGACTCAAAGTTCCGGCAAGATTGATTAAATTCCTCGATCAACTGATCGGTTTTGGCTTTATCACTCAAATGAACGCCATCGTCATCAAACATCAACTCTACAAAACGCTTTTGCGCCAATACAGGGGGAAACCAGGTCAAGGTAATCACGAAATACCCTTCATAAAGGGTTCCCAGTTGTTCAAATAGTGCCCGTCTTTCCTCATCAACAGCTAAAGAAATGGCATCAGGAAAATGCGAATGATTTATATCGCTGTAACCAGGCGCGGCCCGTCGCACCGCATCAACATGGATCATCCACCCATTACCCATGGCCGATAAGGCCTGATTGATACGAAATGAAAGCATTTCTCGCGCCTCATCGGTGGTATTGGCAATGTCTTCACCACTATAAAGCCAGGCGGTCATGAATGAGCCGTTTTTACCAACAATCACCCCATCATCAATCACGGCAGCATAGTTGAGCAAATCGCTCAAACCAGCTTGGTGCGACCTGTGTTTTTTTAAAAGTCGTTCACGTGTTTTCAAGCGGATTTCCCAGAACAACAGGCTTAAAAGAACAAGCCCTGTGCTGCTGATTAAAAAACTGATTAATTCAATCATTGATAACCTCTTCGATTAGTCCTAAACGGGGTTGAGCGCGCTGGATAATAGGCCTGATAGCGTCTTTGTCTCAGATAAATTGCTCGCATTGATGGATCTGATTTGGCCATGAGACGAAGACCTTTTAAGGCTGAAAACCACATCAATACCCCAACAAAGGCCGCTAGCCAGTCTTGAGCTGCAAATATCAGAATGGCGGACAGCAAACCTGAAAACATCACGAGCTCTCGGTCACCGCCCATGAAAAGACTCGGGCGGTTTCCACATTGGCGGATTGGGATAGTGCGCAAACTCATGACTGGATATCCTGCGCAATTGTTATCGTAGAGGGCTTGGAAATTTCAGCGCCTTTTCCGGTAATAGCCGTCATGGTATTTTGAGCAGCAACTAAAAAAGCTAGCACTAGAACAAAAAAGATTAAGGAGCGCATAAAGCCATTTAACTCACCACCAAAAATCAGCGTTGCCCCTGCAGCAACCAGACCGATAATGGCCGCACTAAAGGCAAAGGGTCCTGTGACAGATTTTTGAATTTTGGTGAGCCACGAGTCAAAGGGAAGGCCGCCACCAGCCGTTGCTGCTAAGGCTGGATGGGTGATTAACAGCAAAAACAAAATCGTTAATCCCATCAAGACAAAGTTCTTTTGATTCAATCGGGTTACTTGGTGCATTCATTTTCTCCTTAAACAAGTTTTTCAATGTTGTAATGACCATTCTCATAGCCATGAACCGAGATGATTTCTTCTACCCTACGACCCTGCGGTGTTCTGGCGATATGCACAACACAATGCACAGCCTCGCCAATCAGCGGCTCAATCTCAGCGGGTGCTGCAGGGTTTCTGGTAATCAATGATTTCAAACGATAAAGACCGGCCAGACAGTTATTGGCATGGAGAGTTGCAGTACCGCCTTCATGCCCGGTATTCCAGGCATCCAGCAAATCCAAAGCCTCAGAACCACGAACTTCGCCAACAATAATTCTGTCGGGGCGCATCCTGAGCGTGGTTTTCAACAGCTGGGTCATGTTTACATCAATGGTCGTGTGATATTGGACACAGTTTTTAGCGGCACACTGGATTTCGCCGGTATCCTCAATGATAAAAATGCGTTCTTGAGGCGCATGAATCACCATTTCATTGATGATGGCGTTAACCAAGGTGGTCTTTCCTGATCCAGTGCCACCAATAACCAAGATATTGCGATGTGCTGCAACCGCCTGTTCAATGGCCTCACACTGCGCTTCGGTCATAATCGCCGACTCTACATAGTGATGGAGGGTAAAAACCGACAGCGCTTTTTTGCGAATTGCAAAGGTCGGTCGTGAAACAACTGGCGGAAGCTGCCCAGCAAAACGCGACCCATCCAGAGGCAGTTCACCTTCCAACAAGGGCTTAAAGCGGGTAACTTCCTTACCATGAAACCCCGCAACTGTTTTGATAATGCTCTCCGCCCGTGCCTCGTTGATACTTCCGATACAACGCATCCTTTCACCCAGGCGCTCTTGCCAAAGTCTGCCATCTGCATTGAGCATGATTTCTACCGTTTTAGGATCACTAAGCGCGCCTATAATCAAACCACCTAAATCACGCTTTAGCTTTTCGCAGGCTCTATCTTTAACCGTTATACTTTGTTCTTCTTGATCTATCATTTTGGTTAATTCCTGATTGATGATTTTGTTATTTATGATATTCACTAAGTTTTACGCTGCTCTTGAATTTGCTGATTAAACGGTCAACAATGCTTTCCTTATTTGGAGCATTGTCATGAAACCATTTATCTTTTTGGCGTTCTCGATAGATACGTCGCTGAATTTCATCACGATGGACGGGAATGGATTTAGGTGCGTCAAAAGCTAGCCGTACTTCTCCATCCCGATATCCTACGATCGTGCAGTAAACATCATCATGGATAACGACAGACTCCCCGACTCTTCTTGTTAATACCAACATGTGTTTTCTCCTGTAGTTTTTAAAATAAAAATGCTTTGCACTGTTTGATGGCAGCGAACGCGACCTCTTTATTTGCAGGGGCAAATTCTTTGGGTGCGACATAAACGTTATTTCGCTTTTTTATGTCACGACAAATGCCAATTAACTGAGGCAAACTTGGTGGCATTTCACAATGGTCCCGACATTCAATGATGGCGTGATTCAAAGTGTCATCACTGAATCGACTTAACCCCTCCAGCCATTCATTTTTGGCAAACTCCAAAAATCCGTCGCTCTTAAACTGACTGCGCCACAGGTGCCCATAAAAGACAGCAAAGCGTGTAAACAGATTCTCAATACACTTTTTATTGCTGTCGGTAGCATTGCAGGTTGATGATGTTGTTTGGCTTGTATTCATCTTCACTGGCGCTTGCTGTGTCTTCTGTTTCTGAGTTCCAGAATGGATCATGGGTTGTGTTTTTAGTACTTGGGCGATGCTTTGCATTCCTTTTCTCCTCAGTTACTTCAATTGTGACTTCATCTTCCCAGCATTTTTGTGCCAACCAGTTTGCTGGATATTTCCAAGCTGGCACCCACTCACCGCGTGACTCTTTTGCACTGCGGGCTTTAATTTGGCCTTCAATCGCTTGCAGCATAGTTCTTAGGAGCTGATCATCCGGATTGATTTTCTTAAAAGTTTCAAACGCACATTCACGCGATTTTTTCTCAGGGTAAAGCAACCAAAATTGCTCGAACATTTGCTGCAAGAAAATATATAAATAATTATCTTCTATATGAGGTGTGTCGGCTTTTAGGGGTTGAGGTATGTCTGGATTTGTGTCGATAACCTCTACTACGCTTGATTTTATTGATCGTCTTTGTGCTGGGTTTGTGTCGGCTTGCTGTGTCGGGTTTGTGTCGGCTTTATTTTGGACAGAATAATTCGAATTAGCCAACAAGCATTTTAAAATGAGGTGTTTATCATCGGATTGTATATACACTAGTCCTGCACGTTCTAAGGCTTTGATCACCCGTCTTAATTGTTGGCGGCTAGGACTACCTGATTGAATCCCTTGATGCGGTTCAACGTATAAGGTTTCCGCCAATGATTGGTAACTAATGCCTCTTTTGATTCCAACAAGCGAAGTAGTGGCATCCATATAAGGTCTTATGCCTAGCAAGTAAGTAACCTGCTGAAGATAGGGTAACCCCATTAATGCACTAAGTTCTTGTGAAGTTATTTTTAAATAACTATGCATAAAAATATCCAAATTTCTCGTTTTTATATTGTTTTTATGATAAATTGAACTCAATAAACATATTTATTGTCACTCAATGTGCTAATTAATGCTTATGATATAGCACGATTTGTGGTTAATCAAGAGTGATTTCAATTTTTTTAGGGGGGGGGATAGTGTCCACGATTAAAGAAAAAATTGGCCAACGAATTTATGAGGCACGTAAAGCAAAGGGATTGAGCCAACAAGGGTTGGCAAATTTGACTACCGATCTCAAGCAATCGAGAATTAATAATTGGGAAAATGGGCTACGCACCCCTGGGCCTGAGGAAATTAAACAGTTGGCTAATGCGTTAGAAGTACCCGCGGCTTTTTTAATGTGCTTATCGGATGAAAAACAAGAGAACCAAACAAAAAAACTCAGTAGGTTGATTCCCTTATTCAACCATCATCAGGCATGTGATGCCAAACATTGTCTCAATGAACTACGTGAACAAGGTAGTTCAGATAATGCTGTACTAATTTCTGTTAGCGCAGCGTTATTACCAACATTAGAAGGAGATGCTTTTGCTTTAAAGATGATTGATGACAGTATGATGCCTGAGTTCAGACTGAATGATACACTGGTGATCGATTCTTCTGCGCAGCCAAAACCGGGAAATTATGTAGTAGTTAGGATGGATGGTAAATCTGAAGTGATCATTTGCCAGTACAAAAAATTATCTTATACTTCACCAGAATTTGAATTATTAACGTTAAATGATAATTGGCCAAACATTAAAGTAGGTGATGATATTAAACTCGATATCATTGGAGTCGTGGTGCAATTTATTAGGAATGTCGCCTGACAAAATTAACAATTTTATTTTGAATACCTTCATATGGATAAAAACATTACAAACAATCAGATAGTGCAATTCTCTGAAATAATCGGGTTAATTCATAATGCTCGTGAAAAAGCTTATAAAGCAGTTAATACCTTGCTGGTTGATTTATATTGGCAAGTTGGACAATACATTAGCCTGAAAATAAAAAATGCAGAATGGGGTGATGCAATTATCCCTCAATTGGCTAGCCATATTGCTGAAACTCTACCAGGATTGCGGGGTTTTACTAAAGTAAATCTATTTAGGATGCGTCAGTTTTATGAAACATATTGCCACGATGAAATTATCTCACCACTGGTGAGACAATTACCATGGACTCATAATTTAATTATATTGAGTCAAAGCAAGAGTAGAGAAGAACGACTTTTTTATGTTAATCAAGCCATTCGCGAACAGTGGAGCAAGCGAGAACTAGAGCGACAATTAAAAGCCGCTCTTTTTGAACGAGCAATATTACACCCTCAAAAAAGCTCTAAGATACTTACTGAATTAAGGCCAGAAGCAATTAGCATATTTAAAGATGCCTATATGGTAGAGTTTTTGGATTTACCAGATGGACATGATGAAATAGATTTACAACGAGGGTTATTGCATAAACTAAAAGATTTTTTAATTGAATTAGGAAAAGATTTTTGCTTTGTTGGCTCAGAATATCCTATCCAAGTTGGTAATCGAGATTTTGCTATAGATTTATTATTTTTTCATCGGGGATTGAACTGTTTGGTTGCATTTGAATTAAAAGTAGGCCGTTTTGAACCAGAATATTTAGGCAAGCTTTCTTTTTATCTTGAAGCATTAGATCAAAATGTAAAAAAACAACATGAAAATCCAGCTATTGGAATATTACTGTGTGCAAATAAAGATGATGAAGTTGTTGAATTTGCTCTAAATAGAACCTTATCACCAGCAGTAATCGCAGAATATAAAACTCAACTACCTGATAAGAAATTATTACGAGAAAAACTACATGAGTTTTTCCTACAAAACGAACAGCCATGATTAAAAAAATAAGTTTGCTAATTATTCTAATTTTTGTTGTGTTAATTGCCACGTACCATAATGTTATTATCAGGACATATAAAGACTATCAATCCTTAAAATTATCTAAAAGCAGAGCCGAAATATATAGATTAAAAGGAAACACTGACTTTAAAGACATTACAGAGCAACTGTCTTTAGATGAGAGTATCCCTGCTGAATTAAAAGCCCCTTTAATCAGTGGTGATCGTAAGATTGTGATTTTCAAGTATCTTAGTGATGGACATGAAGTAGCTGGATATTTTAGCTACTTAACAAATCAAAAACAAAGCCCAACTTTAATATTTCTACGCGGAGGCAATAAATTTTTTGGTCTTATGCGACCCAATAATCGTTTCTCTTTTCTTAAGGGCTATAACGTTGTAGGTACCTTATATCGCGGAAATATTTATAAAGGTAAAGATGAATTTGGTGGAGAAGATGTCCATGATGTTGAAAACCTTCTTAAGTTTATCCCTCGTCTTGAAGATTTTTCGAATGTAAAACTGCAGGCACCTTATACAATGATGGGGGTAAGTCGCGGTGCTTTGGAAATGTTTCTTTCTTTACAACAAAGCAAATACGTTCAGCAACTTGTAAATAAAGCCATCTCTGTCTCAGGTAACGTAGACCTACAGGTAACGATGCAACAACGACCTGATATGAAATATCTTTTTAAACAGTTTTTCGAAAACAGTGCTCATACAACCTTTGAAAATTGGATTAAGAATCGCAATCCCGTCAATAATCTCACAAATATACCAAAAACACTTAAGGTACTAATCGTTTATGGCACAGCAGATGATAGAGTTTCTTTACAAGAGCAGTTGAATTTAAAACAAGCCTTGGAAAAAGAAAACATATATTCTAGGTTTGTTACTATTAATGGTGCAGATCATGGTTTCGAGAATCATTTTAATGAGTTTGAAAAAACTGCGCTGCAATTCATGAATGACATTAATTCCCAACTGGAAACATAATCCAAGCGATGATTTTTATCACCCTAAGCTTAGTGAAAACAGTCCTCTTAAGCGGCATGTGCTCTATAGATAATCTAAAAAAATTGGATGCTAGAATTTATTAAACATTAATGCGAAAAACGCATTCTTTTCTTGGGGAGTATTTGGTGAAACAATTTAAAAATAATATTTATCCCTTACTCCTTTTGGCACTTCCACTGGCGATGACCGGGCTCATTCAGTCTGCAACCTTCTTTTTTGAAACCATCTTCCTTGCCCACTTAGGTCCAGTAGCATTGGCAGCGGGTGCTATAGTTAGTTGGCTTGCTGGTACCTTTGCAGTTATTCTTTTTGGAACTTTAAGCTCCATTAATATTTTAGTTGCGCATAAATTCGGTGCCAAAGACAAGCATGGTATATCTCTTGTGGTGAGAGATGGAGTTTGGTTAGCCATTTTATTATCCATCCCTGCAGTATTCTTTTTTTGGAACATATCTCCTATTTTTCTGATTTTTGGTCAGAGTCCTCATACGGTTTTTCTTGCACAATCATACCTTCACGCACTTACTTGGGGGTTATTTCCTAACTTTCTAGTCATTGCTTTACTGGAATTTATAATTGGTTTGGGGCGAGCGCGTGTGATTTTGATATTTAGCATCCTTACAATGTCAATGACTATTGTCTTCAGTTTCGCCTTAATTTTTGGAAAATTTGGATTGCCGGCACTAGGTGTTGCAGGTGCAGGTTGGGGAATTACCATTGGTAATTGGATTACATTCATCCTCTTAAGTCTATATGTTTTAATGAACAAAGAGTACAGAAGCTATCTGAGTCATCTATTTACACTTACAAAAAAATCCTACTTACTTGAATTAATCAAAGTTGGTGCACCCATGGGCTTGATGTACTGCGTTGAGGTCGCGTTTTTCTTCGCCTTAACCCTGGTGATGGGTTCTTTTGGAGATGAGCTTTTAGCAGCAAATCAAATCGCCTTGCAGTATTTAGGCGTGCTTATGTCTATTGTTTTCTGTATCGCCCAAGCAATTACAGTACGTATGGGGCACTTACTGGGTGCAAGTGAGGTATCCTCTGCCAAACAAGCTGCTTATGCTGGAATCTGTATGTCTGCTAGCTTGATGTTTTTTGTCGCTCTTTGTTTTTGGACCTTCCCAAGCATCTTAATCTCCATCGATTTTAATATTTACAAACCTGAAAACTTAGAAACGGTACACCTTGCAACACAGTTTTTGGGAATCAGCGCGATTTTTCAAATCATTGAGGCTACGAGAATTTCTCTCTTTGGCTCCTTGCGAGGGCTAAAAGATACTCATTTTACTTTGCTCTCATCCATTATTGGTTTCTGGGGAATCGCTTTACCCTTTGGTTACATACTTGCCACTCGCTTCCATCTTAATGGAGTCGGGCTTTGGTGGGGAATGGTTATAGGTGCCTGCGTAAGTGTCATCTTGTTAGGTTGGCGCTTTAAATCCAAAATTAAGGATTATACTTAACTAAATCTAAAAGCCTCATAAAAAACCATTGACTTTAACGTTACGTCATCCTTTATCGTGTGGAAAGTCAGCCAGAGGAGTAAACATGCAATACACGGTAAATAAGCTTGCAAAGCTTTCAGGGGTCAGTACTCGAACCCTTCGCTTTTATGATGAGATTGGTTTATTAACGCCTGCTTTTTATGGAGATAATCAGTATCGTTATTATGGCGAAGAACAACTTTTGATGCTTCAGCAAATCTTATTTTTCCGTGAATTAGGTTTTCCTCTAAATGACATCAAGGGAATTATCAGTAGCAATGACTTCGATAAAATTGAAGCATTAAATACTCATAAATCCATACTTCAATCCAGTCTTGCGAGAACTGACACGCTCATCAAGACGATTGATAAAACCATTTCACATATAAGAGGAAAATTAATCATGCGTGATGCGGAAATGTATGACGGCTTTGATCCAAAAAAACAACAAGAGCATGAACAATATATGCTTGATACAGGAGTTATATCTCAGCAACAGATTGATGAAAGTTGGCAAAAAGTAGCACATTGGAAAAAGCCTAACTGGGAGACATTTAAAGAGGAAGGAGAACAATTGAATCAAGATTTGGCTGCAGCCGTAAATAATCACTTAAAGCCAAACTCCAGTGAAGTACAAACCTTAGTCCAAAGACATTACACATGGGTAAGTAATTTTTGGATACCCACTAAGGAAACATACAAAGGACTAGCTCAAATGTATCTTGATCATCCGGACTATCGCTCTTTTTATAGCAGATATCATGCTGACTTGGTTGAGTATTTAGTTGAGGCCATGCGATTTTATGCTGAAAACAAATTATCTTGAAAATTTTGTCCGCCATTATGTTTTATGGTGGGCACTATTTGCAATTGATGTGAGGTTTGATTATGAACAATAAAACAAGGAGTGATAGCTTAAGCATGACATTGCCTGACGGTCGACAACTTGGGTTTGCAGAGTTTGGTTCCCCTGATGGAACGCCTATTTTGTATTTTCCCCGAGCTGTTACTCAATATCAAGCACAATAATTATTATTTTCTAACCAATTTATTAAGTTTTGACATAAAACATTACCACAATCTGGGACAAGTAACGTGTAGTAGCTATCAATTTCAAAACCCATATTCAGACCTGTATAAAGAGAGGCTCGATTATCTATATTACAACTCCACTGTGGAATGATTTTCAATTTTTTACATTCGTTAATTAGATGAGCGACAATTAATGTAGCATACCCTTTGCGTTTATGCTCAGGATGGGTAATAACGCCTATTTCAGCATATCCACCGCCCTTACTTGCATAAGCTTCACTAACAACACTAGAGCCCTTGCATAAAGCGTAGCCGATACCATGGCGTAAAAAATTTTCATCTGCCCCATAAAGTTCAGATCGCTCTTTATACCAGGTACATTGTTTAAAAAGATCGATTGATTCGATAGGCTTAATTTCAAGGGTAGGATCGGGTGATATAATTTGCTTTAGTTTAAGCAGCGATAGAGAACTACGCAAATGAAAATTCCAGCCGCGTTTTAAAAACAGATGATGATATTTAGCCCGGCAGTACAGCATGGGGAACTCTAATCCACCAACAAGAGAGATGACCTCCGTCACATCTTCATCTTCCAGCTCACCTGCAATAAATAAAAATGGATCGGGGCAATTCTCCATAATCAAAATTGCCTTAGATGGTAGCTCGAATATTTTTCCTGTATTTTGATGTTCAATAATTTCCCAGAGTATCCCTTGATTAGGGAAGGTTTTGAATTCTTCTAAAATCCATTGATCTAAAATTTTATCAAGTATTTTTAACATACGACTTGTTCCAAAATAAATTCACATCGATAAGTGACCGTCAGCTCTTTTGATAACATCATAATATCAAAACCAAACTCTTTATAAACATCTAGATGAATCTGTTCAAAAACCAATGCATCTTCGTAGCTAATTTTTCTAGCATCAGTGTGCTCGATAAAGCCCAAATTTTCAAAAAAGAAGACCTTGTTTTGATAGACTCCACCCTCTAGGCAACGAAGAATTTCATCAAGCAATATGGAAGAAGGCTTAAAATCGTCATTGCTCCAATGAGATAAATATTTACCAAGAGCATAGGTACAAAAAGGTGAGCGATCATAAAACTGCATATTTCCGGTAGAATTCATCTGGCGTTCTTTTTGCATGTGTGCAATTTTATCTAAAAACCCGTGCTCTTCCCATGGTCTTTCTATACCCTTAGCTTGCTCTATGCTAATGACATCCGTCGCAGCTTCATGAAGAACAGTATGACCTAATTTTTCTAGCTCTTTGATGACAGAAGTTTTTCCACTTCCTGGGGTACCAGTGAGGATGAAGCGTCTTATGTCAATGCATTTTTTGTCCATTAGGAACCTTTGGATCAACTGTTATCAAACATATAGCGCCGCTTTCATCCGCAAATCCCACAAGCAAAAACTGAGAGGTAAAGCCCGCTATATTCTTTTCTCCCAAATTAACGCATCCCACAATCTGGCGCCCAATAAGAAACTGGGGCGTATAATGCACAGTCACTTGAGCTGATGTTTGCAATACGCCAATCTCAGGTCCAAAATCTGCCCACACTTTGAATGCCGGCTTTTTTGCCCTTGGAAATTCTTCTACTTTCACAATCGTACCAGAGCGCAAATTCACTCGCTCAAACTCTTCGTATGTTATTGTTGTCATAATTTACCTATCTAAAAATTGAATAATAGATTTTTGAATTTCATCCTTAATTTCCGGACTTCCTCGATCACACAAATCTATATGCAGAGCACCTTTCACATAAATAACTTGAACACCAGACTCAGGTACGACCCCTTCATCTGGTTCATCATCTATTGCTCCAAAACGTAAAATCTCTAATTTCGGATTTCTTGGGAAAGGATACCTTCTGCTATCAAGTGAAATAACTTTTGAAACCATTTTGGGATGAGTCTGAGCCATCAACATAGACATATCGCCTCCGTTAGAATGGCCTATTAAAATCACTTTGTTCAGATTCAACTGTGGTTCTATTTTTTGCAGTTCATTCATCACAAACAAAATGTTTTGAACACCACGTTCCCAAAGGGGGTTTCTTCTTTCAAATAGATTTCCTGTTGTAGAAAGCGGTTTATCCGTCTCCAAATCATGCTGTATAGTCACTACGAAATATCCACGTGTTGCAAGAGCATTTGCAATAAACGAATATTCTGTATTTTTGATGCCATAGCCATGGCTGATGATCACCGCGGGTTTATTTATCGTTTCCCCTTGATAAATAACCACAGGAACATTTCTGTCTCGGGTCTTGTCAAACATATCAAGCGTTTTGCTTTCTAGAGCATAAGCATTACTTGCAATGATGAATGCACATAATATAAGACAGAGATTTTTAAAATATTTCATTAAATTAACCGCCATATAAATCTTATTTAAAATCCGTTGCTGAGAAACATAGGTTTTTCTTAGAAAACTCATCAAGAATAAATTTAGTCGTTTCAGCAATCGCTTTATCAGCCTTCTGCGCATTATCTTTTTTATTTGAAAATGTATAAATTGCTAGTACTATTGGCTTACATGCAGGCGACCATACAATTCCTATATCATTAGAAATAACAGAGCCTCCACCTGTTTTTTCTGCCGCGCTCCAACCTAGAGGCAATCCATATCTGATTTTTTTGTAACCTGTAGTATTGTTCATCATCCAAGTTTTTAATATATTCTGATTTTCTTGACCTAACACATTATTTTCTATCAATAATTTTTGAACACTTTGGGCCATATCTTTGGGAGTAGAGCTATCATGAATATTATTTGGATCTGAGTTTAAATTAGGTTCTAAATTTTCTAAATTAAATGATCTGTCGCCTATTGATTTTGCAAATTCATTAATGCTTTTAGTTCCTCCAAGCCTTGTAATCAGAATATTAGTTGCAGCATTATCACTATAACGCATTGCTGCTTCTGCAAGCTCCTTTATCGTCATGTAACCTCTATCTAAATTCAGGCGAACGATAGGACTCCAAAACACAATATCATCTGAAGAAATTTTTATTCTCTCATCAGCTTCAATATTTTTTAAAGCAACAGCTGCTACTAGCATCTTAACAGTACTTTGAAATGGGAAGCGCTCATCCTGACGATAAGAAAAGCTGTTACCATTATTGGTGTCAATTGCATAAACGCCAATTTTAACATTGTACTTTGTCTCAATCTGCTTCACTCCTGCGTGTGCTTTGCAATTAACTGCAAAAGCAAATGTGCAAAACGCCAAGCTTAATACTTTCCAATATTTCATTTTAACTAACCTTTTTATAATTTATTACTCGTATGTTGTTTAACTTCTTCCATATCTTGTCCTTAAAAATATTTAACACCCATATCCTTACCTGCTTGCTCCATTGTCATTTTCAATCAATCCAACGATCCTTACCGGCGCTTCTGTACCATCTTTAATTTTGATGGGCAGGACCATGACAAAGCTTCCGGTCGGTAGCATACCCAGATTTGCTACATTTTCTATGATGATCTTATCCGCACCTAAAAAGAGTTTATGAACCTTAAAGCCATCTTCTGGGCGATCGGGCGAGAGTGTATCAATACCAATGGCGCTCACGCCTCGTTCAAGTAAAAGTGATGCGGCTTCAGAGGATACGGATGGGAACACATGGTTGTTATGATATTTCGAAGGTGTATGCCAAAATTTGCTCCAACCGGTTTTAACCATCACGCATGAGCCTTTTTGAATAAGCCCATACTTGCTTTCAAAATCGGCTACATCTTGCACGCTCAAGGAATAACGCTCAAAGCATTTACCTGATACATCAATCACCATGCACTGCATTACCAAATCATTTACATCAAAATCATGAATGAATCTCCCCTCAGGAATACAATGACTTGGCGCATCCATATGCGTGCCAATCCCAGCATGCATTCCCACTTTCATGACGCGAAATTTATCTTCACCTTGGCAATCAGCATAATCGATATGCACATCATGATTAAACCCGCATCCACCATTCCATGTAGGGATTGTGCTATCAAGTACGTGGGTTAGATCGATGATTTTGTAGGGGAAAGTCATAATATCTCTCAATTTAGTATCTTTTTGCATAAAGAACCCAAGGTCGCTTGAGGCCAGTTAAACCGGCCCCATATTTATTTGTTTTACAAAATTTTAGTTGCATAATGCCTCATTGCTTCGCATATAAATTTTTGCATTTTGGGATGATAAGCTTCAAAAAATGTTTTGATCGTGGCGTCATCATCTTCATACATGTGAATCAAGGCCAAATAAGCATCATGAGTCAAATTAAAAAAATTAGATTGCAGTTCGTAATGTTTCTGGATCAGCGCTTGTACATCTTCGCTTTCTGGTTTAGCATTTTTTGATATTAATTTCGCAATCGCTTTATCCAGCGTATCTACTTCATTTTTAAAATCAGACCATTCTTGCTCTGACCAAATGACATCATCTTTTTTAAAATGCTCCAACATTTTTTCTGCTGGTGTACCACGAGCTATACATGTATATTGGTTGCTCTTAGGCAGTTTTTTATCAAAACCAAAATATAATTCTTTGTCTGTCATAGCCTCTTTTCCTCTTAAATGTTGAATTGTTTTATCGATCGTAGTGATCAGATCATTTTTACGAACGATTTCATCTTCCAAAATTTTTCTATGCGCATTTAATGCTCTAATGTTGTCAAAGTCATTTTGCGAAAGAAGCCTTTGGATATCATTTAAGGCAAAGCCTAGCTCTTTAAAAAACAGAATTTGTTGCAAACGCAATAGTTGCTGCTCTTCATAATAACGGTAATTATTAGCTCCTTTTGAGAAAGGTTTAAGTAAACCAATTTCATCGTACCAATGCAGGGTACGTACACTTACACCAGATATCTTTGCTAATTCTTTTACCGTATAAGCCATAATCTTGCCCTCAAATAATACAATTCAAAGATAAGATATGACGTAACGTGAGGGTCAAGAGGTAATTTAAAGTAATTATCATAAATCCTGTTAACCTAATTTCTTCGTAAACCACAGCACCAGATCATCATCAAGCTGATAATGATTACCTGGAATCGTGGGTTCATAATTATAAGTAATACCCTTGCCATCAGGGATGTAGCCGCGTTTTACGTAAAGTCTTTGAGCTGCTCCATAGCCGCCATCTGCACCTGCATACAGGCCAACGCCGATGCCAATGATTTGGCTGTTCGTTGCAGCTTCTTTTTCTGCTGTATCAAGTAGTAAGGAGCCAACACCGATTTTTCGATAGGCCGGCAATACGTTTAAATCCACAATCTCGGGGATGCTTTGCTCTTGAAAAGATTGATACTGTGAGCACCATTTTAAGGTCACGTAACCGGCAAATTCGCCATTGAAGTGAGCCACCCAAACCAGTCGCTCTCCGGCGTCTTGTTCCTTCAAATATTCTTCGAAAAGCGATGGCGGTTTATTCCAGCCGATTGCGTTGAAAGCTTCAGAGATAAGTGGGATATGATCTGATGATAGTAATTCACAAGTTACAAAGGATTTCTCCATAAGGAAATTTGTCAGTTCTATATCACGAATTCGCACCGTTTGTTGCTTTATCACTTGAAATCCTTTGCTAGCAAAAAATGCTCTGGCAGTAGTGCTAACTTCTGCATAAATGCGCGGCAATAATTTTTCTCTCGCTTCAATTTCGATTTCACGCATAAGGGCCGTGCCAACTCCAGAACCTTGAAATTCATGATGGACATAAAAGCAATCGATATGGCCATTTGGCTCAAATTCTGCAAAGCCAACTACCGTACCATCTATTGTTGCAACAAAAGGATTTAGTTTTGCACATTTTTCTTGCCAAGCAGCATAATTATCATAGTATGATGTCCATGCATTAAGCTGCTCTTTACTATAATCCTTGGCATTGACTGTATGTACAGTGTTGTAAAAAATACTAGCAATATGTTTGGCATCCCCATCTTGATAGCATCGCACTTGAACCTTTCTTCTTTCATTCATTTCGTTTAATTCTCCCAAAATATGATTTATAAGTTCGCTAATATCAGCGCATCGATGGGGATGGTCTTTAGGGTCTGATCGCTTAAGAAGGTCAAGCAACGATGATAAATTCAATAAATGTATGGTAATGGGCCAATGAGCTGGTAATTTAATACCATTTTTTTGTAAGGCATCTACAAATGAGTTCTGGAATTCAGGTGGCATTTTATGGGCGTATCTGAGCATGTTAGCGATGTCCCAAAGATAAGACCCAGGAAAAGCAAATTCCCAGTCCAAAATGCCGGTAACAACCCAAGAGCCGTTAATTTGTTCTACCAAAATATTGGCGGGATCAAAGTCACCATGAACGAGGTGCTTTTCATCGTCAGTGGAAAATAGATATGCATATTGCTTTATAGCTTTTTTGATTTCATCAATCATCTCAGGCGATAGCACAGATACTACGGTTCTATCATTCAAGCAATCCAGTGCAAATTTTATAACATCAGAGGATTCGCACTCGACCACCTCCAAATCTTTGTTCAAGAAGCCAGATTTTGAAAATTCGTATGCTGTGATTTTTGAGAGAATCATCCCAACTTCACTCATGAGTGCACCGTTAGCATCAGAAGCGTTGCTTAACAAAAAATCACGAAGAGAAATGCCAGAAATAAACTCTGTAATAGCAAAGTGATACCCTTCAAGTTTGCCGATATAATGCGTTAGTGGTGCCGGCACAGTTTCTTTGATTAATGCGGCTAATTTTTGTTCTATGTGCGCTGCATCTTTGTCGCGCAAATAAACACGCAAAATCAGTGGCTTTTGTTCATTTTCCAACTGAATTTTGTAATTAAGATTAGCGCATCCGCCAGCAATCAATTCAGTGGAGGTAAGTTTTTTATCAGGATAAGCAAGGCGTACCATTTTTTCTGCCATGCCTTCTGGAAGCTGGTACGTGAGACTTGTTTTCTCCCAATCAACTTTAAACATTACAAGCTCCGCTTTAAAAAGATACAGCTAGAACCGCGCGTATAGCCCTGCCTTTCAAAATCAGTTACGTATCCTAATTTTTCATAGAATGCTTTAGCTCCCTGAAAGCTCATAGTCGCAACCGTTGCCATAGAACATCCTGACTTACGGCCATAATCATGCACAGCTTCCATCAATTGATATCCTAAACCTTTATTGCGATGATCGGGATGTACCCACAATTGATCTGTATAAATGCTGCCGAAAATCACACTGCCGTTGCAGCCTGCAATAATTTGGTTCTTATCATCTCGCATAAAGAATGCAAAAGGATAGGCTTCGCCCAATTTAGGTGTCTCTTGATTGATTTTATTGGTTAGAAAATCTATGTCTTCACTTGCGGTCGTGGATATAAACTCTATGGTCAAGGGCGATCTCCTTTATACTCAAAGCATTCAAACTTTCCTGCTTTAGAAAAACCAAGGCGTTCGTAAATATGATAACCAGAGTCACTTGAAGCTGACAAAGTTAAAGAAGTAGTGTCCTTAGGTGCTCCATATACAATACTAAACATACTTGTTTTTAGGTCACAATTAATGACGGTCACACTGTTCATTTCATAAACGTCAAAACCAAGATTTTTTAGTAGATATGCAAAATGACCCAGGTGGTTTTGCTCTGTTGTATTGAGTTGCTTATTACTTAAATTCATTTATTTTCCGCATAAATTCGTTTCAATTCATCTATCTTGCCATTGGTTATAACCTCAAGATTATCCGTGATTTTTTGGACGTCCCAGTCCCACCATTTTAGAGCAAGCAACAATTGGATCGTTTCTTCATCAAACCTTTTGCGAATTTCCTTTGCAGGATTTCCGCCAACAATCGTGTAAGGCTCAACATCTTTGGTCACTAAGCTGTTTGTGCCGATAATAGCGCCATCGCCAATTTTTACACCTTGCATGATAGTTACGCTATTACCAATCCAAACGTCATTACCGACAACTGTGTCCCCCTTACTCACTACTTGCATAGGATCTTTTTCTGCCCATTCTCCACCAAAAACCTTAAATGGATAGGTGGAAAAACCATTCATTGCATGGTTTGATCCATTCATGATGAAACGGACTCCTGTGGCGATTTGGCAGAATTTGCCGATGATGAGCTTGTCCCCCATAAAGTCAAAGAGATAAAGAATATTTTTCTCAAAGTTGTGCACGTCTTCAGGATCATCATAATAAGTATAATCACCCACAATAATTTGAGGGTTTGTGATGATGTTTTTTAAGTATGCTGTCCTTGAAACGCCCTCTATGGGGTAAAGAGTGTTGGGATTTGGATAATTTCTCTCTACCATGACTTTCCTCCCCAAGACATACCACCGTCTATATTTAGGCATGCGCCTGTAACATATTTTGAGGCGTTGTTGGATGCAAGGTATAACACTAGCCCGTCAAGGTCAGTTGGTTCAGCAATATCTCCATAAGGAATCAAGGGAATTATTTGCTCTAAGTCAGGTCCATTCATAGGGGTTCTAATCCAACCTGGAGAAATACAATTGATCCGTATTTTATGGGGCGATAACTCACCAACCAAGGTTTTGGTTAAATGAATCACTGCTGCCTTGCTAACACTATAGGCAGCACCGCATTTTGCAGGAATGGCATCCCCATTCACACTGCCGATATTAATAATCGATCCATGAATACCATGGTTCTTCATATGATTCGCCACTGATTTTGTGACATACCAAACACCCATCAGATTCGTTTGAATGATCGACTCAAAATTATCGTTATCATCCTCTTCAAAAATAGGAGTAAGAATAGCAATTCCGGCATTATTAACGCAGATGTCGATCTTTTCACCATTCTTTTCTAACTCAGAAAAACAATTTTTTACGGATTGTTTGTCTGACACATCCATCTGGATGGCCCTAGCGTTATTAAGCTTAAGCGCCAAGTCGTTCAATTTATCAATCCTGCGAGCGGCCAAGATCACACGTGCGCCTGCACCTGATAGGCAACGGGCGAATTGTTCCCCAAGACCACTTGAAGCCCCGGTGATTAATGATGTTTTACCATTTAGATCAAATAGTTGCATTTTTAATTTTCCGCCAGATGACAAAATTATGAGATTCCTACAGCTTTATCTTGACATAAAACTATATTTTGTGCATCTATAATATGCATAATCATGTTATGATGGTTATTTTTTTTCTAAAACAACCCCTTTTTATGGAGAAAAATACATGTCAGGTAACGCCACAAAAGACTACAAAATCCCAGTGTTAGAGGGCCCAAGTTTTACTTTTGCTCAGGCATATTTTACGTGGAAGCGCATCACAGACAGGGCTTTAGAGGCTATTGGCCTAACGCATACACAGTATGTCTTTATGGGGACACTGTTTGAGCTAGAAAAACATCACGACAAGGCAACGCAAAATGATCTGGCTAGGCTCACCAATTCTGATGTAACCATGACATCCCAAATTCTTCGTACTCTACAAAAACGTGGGCTTGTTTGCCGCGCGCAAATAGAAGGTGATGAGCGGGCAAAATACTCTAGCCTATCACTTGCCGGAAAAAAGCTCGTCAAAAAAGCCGCTGAAATTATGAAAACAAATGAGAAGGAGTATTTTGCTCCCGTAGAACAAGATATGGAACAATTTTTGACTTCCCTGAAGGTTTTAACACGCGTTAAAGAGATTAATCTGCTATGAAAATCACTTTCACTCCCTTAGCTGAGTCACATTTTCCTCTGTTACTGAAGTGGCTGGAAGCGCCGCACGTTAAAGCATGGTGGGATCAGAGTGTGACGTATACGCTGGATTTGGTTCATGAGAAATATAGCTCATACGTCAAAGGCTATAAGCTTGTAGAAGGCCTTGAGAAACCCATCAAAAGCTTCATTATTCAGCATAACCAAAATCCAGTTGGTTACATTCAGATTTATAATGCATACGATTTTCCCAGAAGTAAGTCACTCTTAGGCCTACCAGAAAACTTGGGTGCATTTGATATTTTTATTGGCGCAGAAGAGGCATTACAACAAGGTGTTGGCTCAAAAGCAATTTTAGAATTCCTTAAATTACAAGGCAATCAGTACTCCCACATTTTTGCCGATCCAGATAGTAATAATGTTGCTGCCGTTAAATGCTACGAGAAAGCAGGATTCAAGAAGGTATCAGAACAGGAAGATACTGGAGAAGTGTGGATGTTAAAGGATTTATCTTCGAGGAATGAACCATTGCCAACCATCCAAAAACTTATTAAAGAACGCTATCCTGATGCTAAAGCCATATTCTGGGCGGGATCTGTTTCAGTTAATAAGGGAACAAATACATCCGATCTAGATCTTGTGATTATTTTTGAAGAAATAGCCCACGCTTATCGAGAAGCCTTTATTTACAATGGTTGGCCTATTGACGCATTTATTAACGATTTTAATACCTTGCGATATTTTTTTGAGGAATCAAGGACAGGGAATGGTATCTCTGGCCTCTGCCATATGATTTTGAATGGACGCGAGGTAACAAACTCCAGCGCTTTTTCAGAAAATGTTAAAACACTCGCGCAAGAAGTTTTGAATGCAGGGCCAGCTACATGGGACCAAGAACAAATCAACAAAGAACGATTTTTAATTACCGATGTTCTGGATGATATTAAATGTCCAGCCGGGCGCGATGAGCAGATTGCATCCGCTGCATGGTTACTTGAGGCTCTGGGGCAATTTTATTTTAGAAGCCAAAATAAGTGGTGCGCCAGCGGTAAATCAATTATCCGTTATCTGAAAAGCGATAATCCCGATCTTGCTTTAGAATTCACGCAAGCTTTTGAAGGTCTCTTCCAAACAGGCCATTCTACTGCATTAGAATTATTAGTAATGAAAATTCTAGAATCTTATGGTGGATTATTTTGGAATGGATTCAGGTCAGATGCCCCAAAAGAATCAAGGATAACCGAGGCTGGCATTTTGTCAAAATCGATTGAAGCGATGGAGCGATCCCTTTTAGACTCTTCTGTAAGACAATCCACCGAGCAATTAAGTAAGTTAATCGCCGATGATTTTCTTGAGTTTGGCACCTCCGGTAAGATTTATAACAAGCAGGATTGTATCAAACCAGATGAAACCTCAAGAAAATTTGTGGTCAGCGACTTCAAGATTAAGGAATTATCCAAGGACGTGACGTTAGCAACATACAAAACAACAGAAGATGGCATTGCTTCGCTGCGATCTTCAATTTGGCAGCGATATGGTGATGAGTGGAAAATGATATTTCATCAAGGCACAAAATGTGAGGTTGAAGATGAGCACGAAGAATAATATCCACGTTTTGAGTCGAGGCGTGATAATAGATCAAGACCATATTTTGCTTTGCAAAACACTTGACCTGCCAATCAGTTTTTATTTTCTCCCAGGGGGGCATGTTGAGCATGGTGAATCGGTTGAAACATCGCTCCTTCGTGAATTAATAGAAGAAACTGGAGCTCATTGCAAAATCAAGAGATTTTTAGGATGTATAGAATACAGCTTCGAACCTGGTCATAGCAGTATCTGTCACAACCATGAATATAATTTTATTTTTGAGGCTGAATCAGAATCTTTGAAAAGCAATCATAAAATTCCCCAGCTTGAAAAGCATATTGAATTAATCTGGGTTCCCTTGCATCAATTATCTGAGATTGATTTTAGAGCCGAGCCCTTGAGAGAACTCGTGCCTCAGTGGCTGAAAACGCGGGCCTCAGATGTATTTAGGAGCGTGATGATATGACACAACCAACAACCATCATCTATTTAACAGGCAAGCCTGGGGTCGGTAAATACACCATTGCTAAGGAGTTGGCTGCAAACCATGGTTTTATCGTTTGCGATAATCAGCTGATCAATAATCCTATTTTTGAGCTATTGCAATATGACGGATATGCCAAGATACCTGATTTTGCTTGGGATACTATCGCTCGCATAAGGGCTGAACTTTTCGATTTCCTGGTCCATCACACCAAGAATAGTTATGTGCTTACAAACTGTTTGGCAGATACTCAGGAAGATAGAGAACTTTACGGACAAGTGCAACAAATGGCCGAAACACGAGGGTCATTATTTATTCCAGTACAAATTCAAATTAATAAAGAAGAGCATCTAAAGCGCCTGACACGACCAGAAAGAAGAGAAAGGTGGAAGTCAATTGATCCAAACGATGCTGAAGATAATGGGCCAATTATCTCGATCTCCCACCCTAATTTATTTTCGCTAAATGTTAGCAATTTAAGCCCGGAAGATGCAGCGGAGGCCATTATGAATCATATAAAAATACTAAGCCAAGGGTGAAGATGAAAACACTTAAACATACAACAGCAAAAGCCTCTTATTACAACACAAGGGCTGAGTGCTATGATGAATTTAATGAAAATAATTCGAGGGCCATCAATGCGCTTTTAGAGAAAATATTAAAAGAGCATCAGATTACTACCGTTCTTGATCTTACTTGCGGTACCGGTTCTCAAGTCTTTTGGCTCATCGAGGCAGGCTTTGAAGTTATGGGCAGCGACATTAGCCGGAGCATGCTCAACATTGCTAAACAAAAAGCGAAACTTAAGCAGTTGAAAATTAAATTCTTACAAGGAGATTGCCGCACTGTTCATGCAGGCCAGTTCGATGCTGCGATTACCATATTTAATGCAATTGGTCATTTGACTCGCGAAGACTTTAAACTCACCATCCAAAATATAAATCGTAACTTAAATGCAGGTGGTTTGTATATTTTCGACATATTTAATTTAGATTATCTGAAAGCCGGTAATAACATCACAAAATTAACTGGAGATTGGATGGCTGCAACCGATGGTCAGAAATTCAGAGAAATTCAATTTAGCACCATCTCTGATGACAGCATTTTAGCATCCTATAGTACCTATGTTTATCAAGATGGAAATGAGAGTCCTACAAAAGTATCAAAAGGTTATGAAAACACGCTTCAAGTTTACGGTAGCGATGAGTTACAAGAAATCTTAAAAGAAAATGGGTTTGTTGTATTAGCTCAAACCGACATAAATGGCGAAGCGTTTTCGAAAGAAAATTCTGAGCGGATATTAACGATTGCCAAGAAGGTGTAATGCTATGAATAAAATAATCCTCTATATTGCAACTGCGCTTGATGGCTTTATCGCAGATATTAACGGCGGCGTTGATTGGCTTCCGCATCCAAAAGATGATGCTGAACTAGAAGCGGTTGGCTACAAAGACCTAATGGAACGCATCGATACAATTCTAATGGGAAGCCGAAGCTACAAACAAATTTTAAGCTTTGGTGATTGGGGCTGGCAGGATAAACACACTTATGTTTTCACCTCCAAAAAACTTGAACCCGATAAACCCTACATCAGCATTACGCACGATAGCCCATTTGAGTTTATGGCCAAGTTCAAAGACCGCACATCAGATAAAGACATCTGGCTTCTGGGCGGTGCAGAGCTTGCTAAAAGCTTTGCACAAGAAGGCCTACTTAATGAAGTCATTCTTACAATTATTCCTCAGACTTTAGGAGAAGGTATACCGCTTGGCTTAACTTTTGAAAAGTTTGATTTAACAGCCGAAAAAGCTTTAACGGATGGCATGATGCAAAAAATTTATTCAAGGAAAAACACATGAACATTACGTTTCAAAAAGCGTCGACATCATACATAGACACCATCTTTAGTTGGCTTACCGAGCCTCATATGATGGAGTTCTGGGATAACAGCCAAGAACATAAAGATGATATTCTTAATTTTATCCAGGGAAAGCCGCAAACTTATTTTGCAGGAACAACTCAGTACTGGATCGGTTTTATAGATAAACAGCCGTACGCTTTTGTTCTGTCTGATATTCTCAAAAAAGATCAAGAAGACCTTTCGAATACGCACCTTGCAAACATGTCTGAAACGGGGTATACAATCGCGCTCGATTTTGGTATAGCCAATAAAGAATATTTAGGGCGCGGACTGGCGGCGCCTACGCTGTCGGAATTTATGATTTTTTATAAAAAAGACATAGATCCGAAAGCCGACACATTTTTTATCGATCCGGACGAAAACAATCCTAGAGCTATAAGAGTTTATAATAAAGCCGGCTTTACTAAAGTTGGGCAATATCAAGCAACGCAAGGAGCATTCATCGGACACAACAGTGATTTAATGGTAAAAAAACTATGACTATTACAAACATCAATCACATCACTTTAGCTGTTAGTAACATCCACCGAGCTTTCTCGTTTTACAAAGATGTTTTAGGGTTTAAACCATTAGTTAAATGGGATCAAGGAGCATATTTCTTGATAGGAGACTTTTGGTTCTGCCTCAACGTTGATTTAGCAAGAGAACCTCAGTCTTGTTATACCCATTATGCATTTAGTGTAAGCAGTGAAGATTTTGAAATGATGGCTGATAAAATTCAAAATTCCGGCGCTCACATTTTTAAAGAGAACACATCTCCTGGTGAATCTCTCTATTTTCTTGATCCAGATGGGCACAAATTAGAAATTCATGTTGGAAACAGCGAAGCCAGAATAGCAGCTAAAAAAGCTAACCTTGGCAACTGGAAAAATGTGGAGTGGTTTGTGTGATTAATCAACACTTAAATTTAATATGCGATCATTTTAATCTTGGGATACCAACTCAAGCGCCCACAAGAGTACACGGTGGCTTGCTACATATCATGTGGCGTCTTGATACAGATAAAAGCTCCTATGCGATTAAGCAGCTATCTAAAGATATTGATTTGCAAAATGAGCACGTCATTAAAAATTATGAATTGAGTGAGCAAATAGCTTCAAGTTTTATAGCTCAAAATATCCCTGGGGTATGCGCTCTCTCGCAATCTGATAAACATCTTTTAATTACAGATGGATATGGCTACCTTGTGTACCCTTGGGTTAACGCGAAAGCTTTAGATAAAGATGAAATTAACGAAGGTCAAGCATTAATCATTGCCCGTTTACTTGCAAAAATGCATTTAATAAATCTCTGTTTTGAAGGTATCGATGAACCTGAATTTGATATCCATGATAATAAACACATTACAAACTTAATCAAGCAGTCAACTCAAATGAGGCTTCCATTTGCTGGCATTTTAAATTCTGATTTATTTACCCTTCTCGCAATTAATGAAAGTTATTTGGGTTCAATTGAAATTCTTAAAAAACATACAGTCGTTGGGCATGGTGACTTAGATCAAAAAAATGTTTTGTGGACTGAGAACAAGGAACCTCTATTAATTGATTGGGAATCAGCCCGTAAACTAAACCCCACATATGAAATTGTAAATGCTGCGTTAGATTGGTCGGGCGTGACAACCAATTTCAAGATCAATTTGTTCCATAAAATGCTTAAATCTTATTCGGAGTCCGGAGGTTTAATTGAAAAACGCATAATTGAAGCGGCGTTTTATGGGGTTATGGGAAATTGGATTAACTGGATGGTTTACAATATTAATCGGTCTATCAATCAAAGAGAACTTGAGCAAAAAAATATTGGGATAGAACAAGTCATGCAAGTATTACCAACAATTTTAAGAGTAAAAACTTTGATGCCAGAATTAATAAGTGAGATAGCGTCATGATCAAAATCAAACTGCTTAAAAACCATCCCAACACTATACCCGCAGTTGCACACATTTGGCATGAAGTATTAGGTAAAATCTGGGTTCCTGATGTACCCGTTGAACGTGTTATCACAAGATTTGCAGATCACTTGAATGATCAAGCTTTGCCAATCACTTTTATTGCATTAGATGGCGATTTACCGGTTGGCATGTGCTCTTTGCGTGAAAATGATGGCATTCGTCCAGATCTTACTCCTTGGCTCGGTTCACTTGTCGTCGATCCAAAATATCAAAAGCAAGGCATTGGCAAGATGCTGATTGATGTGACTGTACTGAAAGCAAAAGAGCTTGGTTTTGAAAAGCTGTACTTGTTTGCTTTTGATCCCACCATACCAGAATACTACGAACGTCTTGGATGGAGGAAAATCGGTATGGATGAATTTAAATCTCATCCTGTAACGGTTATGGAGGTGGAGTTATGATCAAAATTGACCTGCTGAAAAATCATCCAGACGCTATACCAGCACTCGCTCACATTTGGCACGACGTTTTAGGTAGAATTTGGTTTCCAGAGCTGACAATTCAAGAAATAGAGTCATTGACATATGATGAGCTCAATCATTCAGATGAAACAACTTCATTCGTTGCGTTGAGTGATGAAATTCCACTAGGATTTTGCACATTTAAACTTAAGGAGGAGTTTCGTCCCGATTTAGGGCCATGGCTTGCGGATGTAGTCGTTAATCCAAAAGACCAAAAACAGGGGATCGGAAAAATGCTAGTTGATGTTGCTGTTAGACAAGCAAAGGAGCGTGGCTTCAAAAAGCTATACCTCTTTGCTTTTGATCCTAGCGTACCTGAATACTACGAACGTCTTGGATGGAAGAAAATCGGTATGGATGAATTTAAATCTCATCCTGTAACCGTTATGGAGGTGGAGCTATGAACAACAAATCGATTATGCCAACCCTTGATCTTGCACGCAAACTCATAGCGGAGCAATTTCCCGAATACGCTAGCTTAACTATCGTTGATGTTGAAAAACAAGGGCATGATAACCGCACCTATAGGCTTGGTGAGCACATGCTCATTCGTATGCCAACAGCCGCAGATTACGCTTTAAAAGTTCCAAAAGAGCAAGAGCTGCTGCCGAAATTAGCAAAACGTTTAAGCGTTAGCATTCCGGCGCCTATTAAAATGGGAAAGCCATCGGCAAATTATCCTTATCCATTTTCTATATACAAATGGTTGCCTGGAAAAAGTATCAACCTACTAACTTTAACCGATCAAGACAAAGAACAACTTGCCTTTGAACTCGCTAAGTTTTTAAAAGAGCTGCAAGCGATTACCGATGTTGAAGGTCCTGAGCCAGGTCAGCATAACTGGTGGCGTGGTGATCATGTCACTGTTTACGATAAAGGAGCGCGAGAACAGATCGCAGAGCTGGCTGAGATTATAGACGTAACCCAAGCATTAGCTTTATGGGAGCAAGCGTGTGCTACAAAATGGGATAAAAAGCCTGTATGGATTCATGGAGATTTTGCGATTGGCAATATACTGATGGATGGTAGAAAACTATCGGCAGTTATTGACTTTGGCGGTGCTGCTGTTGGTGATCCTGCCTGTGACTTAGTAATTGCCTGGACGTATTTATCCGGCAAAGCGCGTGAGATTTTTATTTCTGAAATGGATATGGATACTGATACATGGCTTCGTGCACGTGCCTGGACACTTTGGAAAGCAACATTTGAATTGTGCCAGATAGCAGATAAGAATAGTTCAGAGGCTTTGTTACAGAAACAAATAATTGATGAGGCAATAGATGATGGAATTGGAGCATTATGAGTAAAATTATTTTATTAAATGGAGCAGGATCTAGCGGTAAAACGTCTATTGCAAGAGCTATACAACATTTAAGTGACGAACAATGGCTAACCTTTGGTGTTGATACATTTATTGAAATGACACCATATCCATCTCCAGGAAAAAATGCTGAATATTTTGCTTTTGTGCCAGGAGAAAATAATCGTGGCCCTTTAATGAGGGTTGAGTCAAAGCCTACTGGAGATAAATTATTTGGTGTTATGGCTGATTTTGCTTTGTTACTTGCAAATCAATCTAACAATCTCATTATAGATGAAGTTTTATTTGAAGATCAGCATTTGAAATCGTATGTAGCCAAATTGGCTGAACATATTACCTATTTTATTGGCATTAAATGCGACCTAGCCATTATGCAGGAGCGTGAATTTTTACGACGAGATAGAGCCTTAGGGTTATCAAACGATCAATTTGATAGAGTGCACAGCGGAACTAGGGAATATGATTTAACAGTTGATACGAGCAATTCATCAGTATTTGATGTTGCTAGAGAAATAATTGATTTTATCGATAGCAACCAAAACCCTAAAGGTTTTAATAACATGAGAAATAAATTTTATGGATAAAGATTCAGATATAAAAACCCTCAACACCTACCTCAGCCTTTGTACAGAGGTTTACGAATTAAGCAAGCCAAACCCACCGGAAGATGCATATGCTTTTTATCGTGACTATGCCATGAGAGCGAACGGTCCTATTTTAGAGCCGATGTGTGGTACAGGCCGATTTTTACTGCCCTTACTTGAAGAAGGTTTCAATGTGCATGGCTTTGACGCCAGCGACCATATGCTTAAAGTCTTGCATGCTAAAGCCAAAACTAAAAATCTTGACGCTACGGTATGGAAAGGCTTTGTTGAAGATTTAAAACGTCCAGAAAAATACAATTTGATTTTTATTCCCAGTGGGTCTTTCTGTTTAATAATCGACCTTGCTACTGTGAAATCAGCACTTCAGGCCATTTATGATCACTTAAGTGACAATGGTGTTTTTTTATTTGAAGCAGAAACTTTAAACGCTGTTCCACAACAGGGTATATGGCGTGGTTCAGTATGGCCTAAACTAACTGGCCAAAAAATTATCCTAAGCCAGCTTGCTACAATGGAAAGTGATATCTGTACCAGCCTTTGCAAATATGAATTGATGGAGTCAGGAAAGATTATACATACAGAAATTGAAGAGCTGAGAGTGAAGATTTATGAGCAGGATCAGCTGGTGGAAATGCTAAAAGCTGTGGGGTTTAAACACATCCATACGCTCAAAGCCTTTGATCGATCTTCGCAACCTGCGAACCTTGATGAGTCTATCGTTTATGAATGCAGAAAATAAAACCAACCTCTCTTTAATCATGTGGATTGTGCTACTGATAGCGATTGGAGGCGCCATTGGCTCTTTAACCAAGTCAGAGATTAGCACTTGGTATAGCAACTTACATCGCTCCATCCTGACACCGCCAAATTATATATTTCCAATAGCTTGGGCTATTTTATACGGCATTATTGGCGCTTGCGGCTGGCTCATTTGGCGCCCTCAAGCATTTCCCATGCTAAGTATTATCAAAACTTTATACGTAACCCAGCTCATCTTAAACTGGAGCTGGACACCTTTCTTTTTCCATTACCACTTAACTGGACTTTCCCTCGTAGTTTTGGTCGCTATGAATATTCTGGTCTGTGCGCTCATTTGCCTATCTTCCCAAAAAATGAAAGCGGTTTCGCTGCTTATGATTCCTTATCTGTCATGGATTCTGTTCGCAAGCTACTTAAACTTTTACATATGGCAGTATAACTGAATGAAGATTAGCAATGGTGGTCAAGCATAAAAAACATAAACGTCGTATTTTTATCCATGTAGACGGTTACAACTGAAGCATTAGGATATTATGAGTTATAAAGAACGAGTCGATAGAGTGATTGATTTCATAGGCAAGCATCTTGATGAAGAGCTTGAGCTGGATGAGCTTTGCCGCATCGCTTGTTTTTCAAAATATCATTTTCATCGGTTGTTTACTGTTTATACAGGGTTGCCTCTCATGGGCTATATAAAGTGGCTGCGGTTGAAACGGGCTGCTCATCAACTGATTGTGCATAAAGAGGATACAATTATTAACATTGCTTTGGATGCTGGGTTCGAATCGCATGAATCATTTAGTCGGGCTTTTAAACAAATTTGTGGGCAAAGCCCCAGCGAATTTAGACGTCAGGCTAAGTGGGAAAGCTTCGAAAATCCACCGCAACCTATGCATATTAAAGGTACAAAAATTATGACGATAACGATTAAAGAACTGCCAGCTAAAAGAGTTGCTGTGATGGAACATCATGGAGATCCCATGCGATTATCCGACACGCTTGATAAACTCATTACTTGGGCAAAAGCGCAACCAATTAACCTAAAACCTAAACCAGGAGAAGCCTTTGGTTTTGGCTATCACGATCCAAGAGAAGTGAAGCCAGAAGAGTTTCGCTTTGATTTAGCGCTTAGCGTTCCACAAGATTTTAAATTGAATGATCAGGTTACAGAACGAACTCTACCTGCTGGCAGATACGCTATTACCATGCATAAAGGCTCTCGCGATAATATCGGTGACACGATTTACAGCATTTATCGTGATTGGTTACCGCAGTCCGGCGAAGAGTTAGGGGATCTGCCTTGTATATTCTGCTATTACAATTTTGATTATGAGGTAGCTGAAACTGAATCTTTAACGGAAATCTGGGTGTTTCTTAAGTAGGGCTTAAAATATGATGATTGGGGAGGTAAATTCCCCCCAATCAATTCAAAATCTATCAATAACTCTGAATCTGCTTCTTCAGGCAAGCAAATGAATCGTTAATGACATCTTCTTTTATTCAGACTCATCTGTTTGAAATTCTAAAATGTCTCCGGGTTGGCACTGTAAGCACTGACAAATACTTTCCAGCGTTGAAAAGCGGATGGCCTTGGCTTTTCCCGTTTTTAAAATTGATAGATTTTGCACAGTAATACCAACTGCTTCAGCCAGATCTTGAAGCTTCATCTTGCGCTTCGCCAACATGACATCGAGGTTCACAATAATGCCCATGTCTATACTCCAGCTATATTGTGAATTTATGTTCATCATGAAGCTTACTAGCTTCTAGCATCACCCAAGATACAATAATCACGAGAATGCCATAAAATAAAGAAGTTAAGTTAGGTGTCCCAAATGAAATGGTTAAATACCTATGCCCAGGAGGGCTTGTGAAAGTAACAGCCAATACCATCAAGGTTTGGCTTAATGATTTGATGAGTAATGCATCCAGTAAAAATAAAACCCCTAATCTTCGGTACTGTATCGCATTCCTAACACTGAAGATTTCTCCTTTTTGATAATTTTTAAAAATCGCTTTCAGGATAAATAAACTAATTAAGAAAGGTAAAAGCCCTATCATGTCAGCACTAAAGCCCAACAGCTGTAACAGAGGTGTCCAAGAAACGTTGCTGAGATTAACATAACCTTCTGGTGTTTGAATGGTTTTCTCGAATATGCCAAAAAAATTGATCACATCTGAGACATCACTTGTTTTCGTGCTAATGAAGGTCCATTGGATCATAGTAAGCAAAGGAACGGCGCTCAACAATATGCTAAAAATTAATAACAAATGCGAACTTACTTTTTGAATTCTGTTCATTTATATCCTCAGTTTTGAAAAATTAAACCTGATACAGGATATTCATAATTCAAATGAATTTCAATAATTATTTACTGTTTATCGTGATATTAATCTTTGTATATCAGCCATGATCGTAGTTGCCCGCTCGAAGTAATCGGTATCACACCCATCTTCTATTGCCCATACCCATGCAAGTACTGCCTGAACAAAGCACCAGTCAAGAATTCGTTGCGATGGTAACTCAAGGAGCTCTGCGAAGCCAGTGACGCGCTTATGAATAGTATTTGGCGCATTAGCGTGATTCAGTAATTCTGGAATTGGATTGCGAATAAAAGCCGCTAATTCATAGGCTGGTTCGCCAATCACGCCTTTAGGATCGATCGCCAGCCAATCGTTTCCATTTTGTAAAATATTATCATGGTGCAGATCGCCGTGAAGCAAAACGTCTGGACCGGCCGTTTTTAAAAGTTGGCCACAAAGGTTTCTGGATTTTTGTAAATACCCATGCGGAATGTTCCAATCATTATCCAAAGACCCCAGCCAATCTTTGATATGTGGAAATGTATGGGTACTTGGTATGGGGGCTTTGTGCAATCTTTTGATCACCTGTGCCGTGATATTAATTGCCTCGTCATCTTTTTCAGGAAAATAAGACTTTAAGAAAAGCCTGGGACTGCGCATTCAAGTAGAAGCAACCCTGTGTTTTCTGAAAATACTTGAACAACACCAGATCCTTCAAATGCCATTAGAGCTGCGGCTTCACGCTTGATTCCGTCGACATCCAATCCTAATTTTAAAATAATTGGTTGAGGTCCTTGAAACCCAGATAACACATAATTGTAGCTTAAATTACTGACGGGTTTTAAATTTGATAAGCCATAAGTTTTTGCCAGTTGTGTTAGGAGATTCGGTAAATGCCCTAACCACTGCCTGCCTTTATCTCCGTATAAATCAATGATATTTTGTTCAAACGTTTTCATAAGATATCTTTCCTCATGAAAATACGATCATAATTTTTCAGATATTTTGGTATGGTCCCTATGCAGTAAAAACCATGCTTTTCATAAAAAGCCTGTGCTTGAAATTCATAAGTGTCGACAAATATTTTAGGCAATCTTTTCTTCTTAGCCACATCATCAATCATGGTGATAATTTTGGCCCCGATGCCTAATTTTCGATATTGTTCATTGCACCAGAGTACATCAATATACAGCGCATCACTGTGTTCCCAAATCAAAGCACCACCTATGATCTGAACACAGTCTTTTGCAAATACGCTGAAATGGGATGACTTTTCTCTTATGATTTGGGCATTAAAATCAACTATCCCATTACGAATGACTTTATCATCCGAAGCATCCGGTGTGTTTTCAATGATGTATTCTATGTTGCTCATTTATTTTCCGGTTAAAGTATTCAGCAGCTGATAGTCGATACAAAATATGTTGTGATAAAGGATGATCGTTAGCCAATTTAGGGTGTGCAAAGTCGCCATCTAAATCACGTTTTAATCCAATCTTTTCCATAACACGAATAGAGCGAACATTTGCCGGTACTGTAAAAGAAACAATTTCTTTAAGACTACACCGTTTAAACCCATACTCCAAGGAAGCACAAGCCCCTTTCCGTGGCAAAGCCTTTGCCCCAATATTGCGATCCTAATCGCCAACTCACTTCAACCGCAGGGGTAAAATGCGAATCGAATTTTGAAAAAAAATCAGTGTAATTAAGGCCAATAAAACCAATTAATTCATCAGTTTCCTTCAGGCAAGCTGCCCATAATGTATATCCAAGTTCTTCATGGTGCCTATTAACTGCAGGAATAAAGTCATTGACCTGTTCCATGGTTAATGGGCCACGTAAAAACTCAATCACCTTTAGATCTTGGTTGATTTGAAAATACGATCGAGCGTCTTCTTTTTTCCACGTTCTTAAAATAAGCCTTTCTGTTTCAATAATGGTGGTCATGTTGTCTCCGATGAGCTTGTTCTCAGCAATTTTTCTAATTGTGCTGCAGGGTATGGGGTTGATTTGCTCTCTTTCTGAAGCTTTTGAAAAAACTCATCCATGAGCAATGCAATTAAAGCGTATTGATTGATAATCGTATTCATTTCAGGCGCCACATTGCCAATTCTACCTGCCAGATATTCACGCAGGCGAATTTCCAAGTGCTCCTTACCAAAAAGTGATGTGATAATACAGTGAAGCAGGTTTACAGCGGCGCAAGCCTGATCATAAGAATGATGCTGTTTTAAAAACTCTGTTTCTGCTGGTGTTAAATCAAACCTTGATGATAACGCCAGTCCAAAATCGCTTATATAGAGCAGCTTACCGTCGGTCAGGATATTTTCAAAGTGTGCATCAAAATGCATCAAGCCTTGCTCATTCATATACTTGTTTGTGGCCTTGAGATGTTTGTCAACAAATGCAACTGCTGCGTCAGCACTATCGTCACCTTGAGTCAATTGAGCGTTTAACCATTCATACAAATTCTGTGGAACATATTCAAGAAATAAAGCGATATGCGCGGATGCTTTATTAAGGTCAGTGACACGCTTACGGATAGCGTTAGAATTTCCCCAGTACCGGCAGTGCTCTTCAATATCACCCCAATAGTTGGTATTGATGTCGTCCGGACCACTGGGCAGAATACGCCAATGATACATCATGGGAAAATTAACACACTCGCCGGTGATCAGTGAGATTTCGGCAAACCTGCGTGAACCAGGACAAGAATAAACATTAACTTGTAGGCATCAAAAATCTTATTGAAGCGCAGGATTATTGAAAGCTCACAGATTACTTAATCTCATATTTTTTCTCAATAAATAATTTAATACACGCATCCACAACTCGCTCATCATAGAGTGTACCCTTATGTTGCATTATCTCCTGCAATGCTTGGAGTATACCTAGCGCTGGACGATATGGGCGATGAGAGGACATTGCGTCTATAACATCCGCCACCATGAGAATTCGAGACTCGAGCAAAATTTCATTATCTTTTAGACCCCGTGGATATCCAGAACCATCTAATCTCTCATGATGTTGATACACTATTTCGGCTATCGGCCAAGGAAAATCAATATTTTTAAGAACTTCCCAGCCTGATTTTGGATGCATTTTAATAATCTCATATTCTGCATCAGAAAGTTTACCTGGTTTAGAAAGTATTTCTGCCGGAACGTGTATCTTTCCAATATCATGGACAACACAAGCCATGCGGATCCCTATAATTTGCTCCGTAGATAAGCCCATCTCCATTGATATGGCCTCTGCCAAATTAGCAACACGACGTTGATGCCCCGCAGTATATGGATCACGCTGTTCAACCATTGAGGCAATAGCTGAAATGGTACTATTGAGGCTCTTACTAATATTCGCTGCTAGTTTTAAATGATTTGCATGAGCTTCCAGGACATCTATACCAAAAGCAATATCACTAGCTAGATTTTGTAATAAAGTGCAAATCTCATCAGTTAATTCATGGTATTCCAGCCCATATACAACCAATATATAACGAACTTTTTTTAAAGTTATAATTGGAATAACCGCCACCGAATATAATCGATGCTTCAAAGCAAATTCACGTTCCAATGCATCGGATTCATCATGTTGTATATCTTGACTGACGAACAACTTATGTGAGTAGATTGCGCTTGCAACCAATCCTTTATACTCTTTGTTTTCAATGTTTAAGTTCAGTTGATCGAAATAATTCTGGTCGATTCCTTCAAATGCAATAGGATTAATTAAATCATTTGATTTTACTGGAACACAAGCTACCCAGGCAGCTGCAAATCCACCTGAAGAAACAAGTACCTTGCACATCTGAATAATTAAAGTATTTACTGTGGTTTCATGAATAAGAACTTCATTACAACGAAGAATAACTTGATACATCACACTAAGTTGGTTATTTAATTTTTCAAGACTCACCCGGCTAGTGATATCGCGGATATTGCATTGTATCACTTTGGAGCTACCTACTAAGTAGCTATTACTAATGAATTCAACATAATGCCTCTCCCCTTGTTTTGTCTCAATAGGGAGATTTTCATAACGTACGTAACCTTTTTTTTGCAGCTCCTTAAACTTATCTTTATTTGCTGCAATGTTTTTAATAAAACCTAAATCCCAGATGTATTTGTCCAGGAGTTCTTCAATAGAATAACCTGACAACTTAGAAATAAAGGGATTTGCATCTAAAATTTTTGCGGTGCTAGCATCTAAGATTAAAATACCGTCTTGAGCTGTCTCAAATAAGCGTTGATAGCGCTCTTCTGATTCCACTTGTTGATATGAACTCTTACTTGGTTTCATTATTACCTCAATATATACACTTTAACTTATATACACTTTAACTTGTTGTATTGGCGCTATAACTGTTTGATAATCACAGCAGTTTACCTGTTGTTTAAGTATAGGTGAGTATACTAAAAACGTCAGTGATGTTTGTCGAGGCATTGAGGTCAGGCTAATAGATTTTTCTTTAATCCATTGATTTAAAATGTATTATTGGTTAACCTTGCCGCCCATTATAAAAGCACCTATGCCTCTATGAGTCTCGGCAAAGAATTACCTAAACTTATTGAAAAATCACAAGAGCAGATTGATGAAACTATCCAGGCCATCAATGCATCCACTCTTCCAGAGGAAGTTAAATCACTAGCCTGCAACTGCATTTACGTAGCCACCTGGATTCCAAGAGCTTTGCTTCAACATAAAATTACCGTGAGCAATCTGCGACGTCTTATTTTTGGCAAAGGGCTTAAGCTGCAATCAAATAATAAAAGTACGAATGGCAAGACTAATAAGAATACAAACAGTACAAAAGGACAAGACCACCAAGCATCAGACAATGCAGCCAATCAAGGGTTTTTAGATGAGGCACCTACAACGAATACAAAAACACCAGGCCATGGACGTATATCTCACCAATCTTATGAGCACAGCTTTGCACATCAACTCACTGTGAATGGTATGGCTGCTGGGACGTATTGCCCTGAGTACTGTGGAGGAAGACTGTATTCATTACCTCCAGGCATTCTTGTTCGGATTAAAGGGCAGAATTTAGCCTGTGTTCACAAGTACTGGGTAGAAAAGCTACGCTGCGCCTTATGTGGGAAGGTTTTTTCTGCTGATGTCCCTGCATCAGTAGGCCAAGACAAATACGATGCAGCCTTTAAATCTCTATTAGCACTGCAAAAATACTACTTAGGCATGCCGTTTCATCGCCAAGCTTATTTTCAATCCTTGCTGGGTGTGCCAGTTCCTGCATCCACGCAATGGCAATTGGTTGAAGGCCTGGCTGGATGTGCGTTACCGGTGTTTTCAGTTCTTGAATATATGGCCGCCAATGGCTCCTTGATTCATAATGATGACACCGTTCTTAGAATAGTGGATGTGATTCATCATAATCGGCTAAATCCTAATGAAAAAAGAACAGGCATGTATACCACTGGCATTTTATCGCATTACAAAGACCATAAAATAGCGCTCTTTTATAATTCCAAACGCCACTCCGGTGAAAACATGGATCGCTTATTGGCAAAACGTGATACACAGTTAGAACATGCCCTTCAAATGTGCGATGCGTTAAGCCACAATGTACCTGAATCTTTTAAAACCATCCTTTGTAATTGTCTAAGTCATGGATTTAGAAAATTTGACGAGCTAAAGGAGTTTTATCCAGAGTTGTGCCTAACTATTATCCAATGGCTAGGCCAAGTATTTCAACATGATGAGGCGTCACGCGCCTTAAACCATAACAATCAAGAGCGATTAGCCTACCACCAAAAGCACAGCGCGCCCATCATGGAACAACTCAAAGACCATATGGAGCTCCTTATTGAGTCAAAACAAGTGGAACCTAATGAAGCTTTAGGCAAAGCCATCAAATACATGCAGCGCCATTGGGAAAAGCTCACTCGATATTTACACGTTGCAGGGGCGCCAATTGACAATAACGTACTGGAACGTGCTTTAAAAATTCCCATTAGGAATCGGAAAAACTCACTGTTTTATAAAACAGAATACGGAGCAATGATCGGCGGTGTATTAACCAGTATTATCTATACCTGCTCCTTAGCGGAAATTAATCCCTATCACTACCTTGTTGCTTTACAAGAATATCAAACTCTTGTTGCAGCCAGACCCAAATCCTGGCTTCCTTGGAATTTCCAGGAGTCCTTAGCACTGCTAAAGATAGATTGTGCTGCCTAAGATACTTTTCTCCAATCTTCTGGCAATGCTGCACAGGTGGGATTTCCTTGGGCAAGAATGATAGTTAGCTCACAAGCACTCAGAGTGATTGCATTCGAAATACCCGTTGGCCACCAAGAAATTTTGCCCTGGCTAAAGCGCTTTTGACATAACCAAAAGCCTGTTGCATCATAAACCAATAATTTAACAGAGGTACCTGCACGATTTCTAAAGGCGAATACAGTTCCACTAAACGGATCACTCTTTAGCTTTTGTTTGCACAGTGCTTTTAATCCATCGATTCCCTTGCGAAAATCTATAGGCTCTGTCGCCAATAACAATCGATGGTGAGGAGTTATTTGCAGCATGACTACCCCATGAATTGCTGGGTTAACGCGCAGGCTAAGGTACCCGTTACCCCACTGATTTTCATCATACTCCCACATGGACGGTACAGCTCAATAATACAGGCTGCTCCAGGAGGTTCAGCCTTAATTATAGGTTTATTGATATGTGCCTCTACAAAGTGAATAGTCTTTTTGCTCTTGATGTGCTCGTTGATTTGAAAGCGAGAAAGGCCTAGGGAGGTACTGATTTTTGATATTGGATAATGTATAAGCAAATCATCCACTTCTTCCCAAAGAGATATTGGTATTTTCCCTTGCTTGTTCCGAGATGTTCTCCAGTGTGCAAAGGTTTTTTTGACTTGCTCTAATCTGTCTTCGGTCTTTTTCATGTTTGGTCTCAATAGGATTTGTAAGGCCTACAGGTTATCGCTTGCTCTTGTCTCTTGACACGCAGGCTTGCCGAAAGTTCACGGTGATCACCCAATTGGTTGTCATGATATGAGTTGCCAGTTCACGCCATGCCCCAAATCCAGCTGAGCCTACCCCATACTGATAGCTAAGTGGCAAATCATAAATATTAGCTGTAGACATAAAATGCTTAAAGCTTTGTTCAAGATTGGTCAGCGGTACTTTTTTAACAAACACGGGCGTGTCGTTAATATAAACTAAGACAGACTTACCACCGATACCTTCATGCATCGGTTTGCCGTCTGCTAAAATCTGCTTTAGCTTTTGATTGCTTAAGACTGCAAGACTTGTTGAAATTTGACTATACCGTATGATTCTTTGCATTTATGGCAACCTGCTAATCACGTTATCTACAACGAATTGATAAGCTTCATCGAAATCCCAATGCAATTTCGATGGTAATAAGACACTCATATCCATATGAAAGTCGCGGTGATTCTTTTTCAGCTCAAGATTCTTTAGAAATTCTTCACTTGTAACCTTGACGTTGTTATAAGTGCAATACTTAGAGAAAATATCAAACACTCGATTTAAGTTAATTAAATTGCGATCGGTCACATACCACAAATCAAACAAATCCCGACCTTTTCGACGTTGATAAAGAGCGCGCAACTTAGTCGCCATTAACTCATCCATTTCATAAGTAATGATATTTGTTTCCCCTTTGAACCAAGATGAATCCATAGCGAAAGGTACTGTTTTTAAGGGCAATACCTGAAAATGTTCTGTTGTGTTTATTTCAATTTTTAGCTTTGCCGGAATTTTATTAGTAGATTCATATTTGTAGATAAGCTTTGCGCTACGCTGTGTGATTTTCCATTTAGGATCGCCTAACCATGGTTTTAATAGTGCCCTAATAGCATCTATCGTTTGTCCAATTGGATCAGCATTTTTTTGAACAAAATCGATATCTTCACTGTACCTTGCCGGAGGATTAATGAATAGTTTATTTAGTGCGGTACCGCCACGAAAAACCAAAGCGTCTCTGACATGAGGATCATTATACAAATCAATCAAAGCACGGCTAATCATTAAATCCTGTTCTATCTGTTCAGTCATTTGCCATGGAACCATTTTGCGCCAACTCTCAATAAAAACTTCTGGGATCATAAATCGCTCTCTATTTCTGAATTTTCAATAATTCTCCACTTTTTACACCTTGAATGGCCTATTTTTGAGATTTCAGATGCAAGAGGCAGATAATTTGGTTTATTTTCTTGAACATGCCGCGCAAGCGCATTAATCATTATTTCAGCATTAGTTTCATCCATCACATCAATGTGATCCAGGATATAACCAATACGCTGCAACTGATATTCTGCATGGGCATCTTTCGCAAGATTGATGAGTTTTATAGGATCTAATGCCTCAACAAGCTCTGAGAAAACGGTGGCGATATGATTTAGGCCGCCTGCATGATTAGGATATTCAAGCAAATCAAGAGCAACCAGTTCAGGGGTTGCCACCTTAAGGTAGCCAGTACTCACGGTAAAATCTTGTGTGGGTAATTCCAGCACCGATTTTTTATAAATATAATCTATTTCCACATCACCAAAAATAGATGGGTGCTTAATACGCTTGTCTGATATCACTTGGAACCTGGCAGGTTTTTGATGAGTTGCTCCATGAAACAATCCTGCACTTAAAAGTGCGACATAATAATGAGCTCCCATATACTGCATAACCAAAGGCACCAATTCTTGGGGAGGGATAGAGCCATGCGGTTGATGTTCTGGCGGGACAATGACATATAAACCTCTCGCGGGTGAGATCAGATCTCCGGTTTTAAGTAACCTATGTAAGGCCACTCTCGCATGACTATTTGAAACGTGAAATTGCTCAAGAATATCCAGGATAGTAAAGCAGCGCCTTCCATCTTTTCGAATATCTTTTATGTATGATTGCAAGTTCATAAAATTACCATGGCCTTAAGGTTACTATTATTGTAACTATAAGGGCATGATAGATTTTATTTGCTTGCAAGTCAAGCCTAAACAAGATTTTCAAGGTTTATATGTACCTATAGTTACATTATTTGTAACTATAGGTACATATCTTCCTTCTTATACTATAACTAAATTGACCTTTGCTACGAAGGTATTGCTTCTTTTCTATGCTCAAAAATGGTTTTTATATGAACAGGGAAACTGGCATACCAACAGCCATAATTATGACCACCTATAAATTCAGGCATATGCGTCAACATCCCTTTCTTCTGCATCAAATCAGCAATTCTACGATTAGCTTCAAATGTAGAAATGGACTGCGTAGACCCATCTTTAAATTCTAAATCCACTGGAATTGTCTCATAGGTACCCACATCAAAAATAAATTGAGTATCAAGATTTTTTTTATAATTTTGCTCAATTTTTTGTTCTAACTCATTGATTTTTTGCATTTCCAAGGAAGGTGATAAAGCAATAGCATTACCAAACACTGTAGGATTAGTTAAAGCGGCATAAAAAGCAGCTAAACCACTGGCACTTTGGCCAACAATCGTTATTAACCTCGCGTCTTGAGTGATATTAAACTGATTCTTATCATGTAACATCCGAATAAAATCATCCGCTAAAAATGAAGTGTACTCATCGTTACAATTGTACTCATGCATACGATGTATGCTTGAATACTCCAGAAACACTGCAACACAAGCAGGAATACTTCCTTCTTGGATGAGCCTATCTAAAATAAGCGGTGCAGGCATAGGATTTAAATAATCACTACCATCTAAAAATAAAATCATAGGATAAGGTGTTGCCTGTTTATCATAATCAGGAGGCAAGTAGACCCAATATTTTCGTGTCGATTGTTCAATATTTTCGTAATAGCCTGAAACGTTTTTTAAACGGCTCTCCAAGAAATTTAGCTCAAAAGAAAAAAATCGATGCTCTTTTTTGCATTGTTCACGATGTTCTTTTGCTTTATTTAAAGAAAACGGTGTTATAAAAGCTGGGGCGTTAGGTAATTCGATAATCGATTCTTTGCCAAAATACTCACTGGGATTGTCGTAATCTTTATAATAAGTCACTTCTTGTTTATTTCTTGGATCGGTTTGGACACAACCCTCATTAAATAAGTGCATCAATAACCTTTGTGATTCTTTGAATTTTCCTGTTGGAACTGGATAGGGGTCTTCAGCGCTTTCTTGTTCTGAGAATCCCACTTTTGCAGTATCTTTATCAACAATGAGTATGTTATATGCGGAGCGAAAAGTGCGAGGCAGCATCAAAGTTAAATATCTAATATCAGTGTTTGGAATCGCTTTAAATTGACTTTGCAAAGAACAAGGTAATCCAGTAAATGTAGACCACAAATAAATTGTTTTGTGGTCACTTTCCTCTCTATATAAAAAAGTAACCAAACACTGCCCTGGCTGATTTGGAACATCTTCAATAATCGGAGTTTCAACCCTTTGCCAAATTTGATTTTTTTCTTCTTTAGTAATCGCATTAGTGGATTCATCAACAAAACTTTTTAAATAATATGAATTATATTTTGGCATGTACACTCCCAATATTTTGTATATTTAATCATAGCACCTTAGAAAGACATATATTCTGGACTAAAGTATTTCATTTAAAAATAGATCAGTTTTTTTGGACAAATAGTTTTAAAGATTGCAACAACGTCATTGGCTATTTTGGTGGGTATTGAGCTTAGTGCTATAATTAATTGAAGTTTATAGAAATAGAAAGTGAACTGTGGCCAAGTGTAAACCTGCTCATACAAGAGTATGCAAAAAATGTCATAAAACAAAACCTATTTGTGAATTTATAACTGGAAGAAATACAACCATGCAGGTCACCTATAGTTTAATTTGTAAAAATTGTAGTTTTCTAGAAAAAGAAAACAAGAAATTAAAACAACCTAAGATAATTGAAAATAAGCGCGATACATAACCTAAAATTACTTGGTAATTGCTGGGAATTGAATATGATCCTGGACCACCAACGATTTGAGCCTACTTAATGGTTAACAGTGATAAATGGGATAAGCTAGCTGAATGGATGGAAAAACTTCATATCAATGAAGATTCCCTCATCGAAAAATTTATTATAGGCAGTGGCAAGGGTGGGCAGAAGTTACACAAAACAGCTTCAACTGTTTACTTGAAACATGTTCCGTCCGGCATTGAGATAAAATGCCAGGAATCGAGGAGCCGCGAAGGTAACCGTTATTTTGCAAGAGTGCGGTTATGTGAAAAATACCATGCAATTATCAGCGATGAAAAAACTAAAGAACAGCAAAGAGTAGAAAAACTAAAACGCCAAAAAAAGCGCCGCTCAAGGCGCTCTAAGCAGAAAATGCTCGATGAAAAATCGAAGCAAGGTCAATTAAAGAGCCTGAGACAAAAACCTATCTCAGCAGAGGGATAACATGCGCTATTCACTAAAACCATAAGCTCTTCTTTGAATCAACTCAATGTTGCGGCTAATAATATTAAAAAGGAAAGATGTGCCAATGACAAAAGATTTAAAAATGACCCTAAAGGCTTTTACAGAGGAATATACCCAAATCTTACAAAATTACTCTATGGATGATTTAAAGGGTGTTTTGATAAATATGGCTAATGAAGTTACTCCGGATGAGCGTAGAGAATTTATTAGAAAAATATCATTACAACAACCTGACCATGTATTGATCACTGAATCCAGTGAAACAGTATTAGATGAAATTGAGTCCTTGATTGAAAATATTCGAGCACAATGTGAGGAGGAACCCGATTGGGATGAGTATTATGATGATGAAGATTCTCTTGGTGAGCTTTCTGAATTTATTCCAACGCTATATGAAGTATTTGATGCAGTTGAGGCGTTGTTTGATTTTGGGAACTACCCTCTTGCGAGAAAGGCATTCGATAGCATATATACCATTTTTGATATTCAAGATGATTATGGACGTGGTATTTCTGTACACGATCTTGAAAAAATAGATTTAGATGAAATAAGAGCAAAATATTTACGTTCGATTTATCTAACAGAAAAACCCTCTACCCGAGTCGCTCATCTATTAAAAGCGATGATTCAATTGTCCCAGTTAGATTCATATTCCTCTCAACCAAAATTGGAAGATTTAATTAATATTAGTGTTACGTCATTACCCGAATGGACTGAATTTCTACAAAATTGGATTTCTGCAATTAAATCTGAACCTGAATTGCAATATGATGGGTGGTATAGGGAGGCGGTTTACCTGTTACATGGTTCTTCTGGGTTAGAGGAACTTGCTAAGACAGAAGGACAACAAAGACCGCGGGTGTATACTGATTGGATTCATGCTCTCATTGAAAAAAAAGATTATGAGGCTGCATTAAAGGCAATTAAGATCGCATTAGATAAACTACCCCAGGATCAACCCATTCGTGGTGCCATCGGTGATTTGCAGGTTATTTGTGGAAATCAATTAAACAATGCCGCAATTCAATTGGAAGGTCTTTGGATTTCATTTGATGCCCAACCAGATTTATCCAAATTGGTTCAATTATACCAGCAAGCAAATTCCTTAACACGCCATAAACTTATGCAAAATGCTGCTGAATCAATTAGAACATACTCTAAGAGAATGAAGGATTACGCGGAGGGAAAACAGTGGCCACGTGACGGGATAGAATCACCCGCTCATCCTGATTCTTCATTATTGATGCATGCTTACTTTTTTTCTCATGACTATGACAATGCATTTAAATTAGCTCAGCAAGGCACCCCATTGGGTTGGAGTAGCAGTACTAATCCGCAACCACTTTTTGTCGCATTTTGTTTAGCGAGAATTTCAAACCAGCCATTAAATGCTCTGTCTAAATCACTGAAAAAATTTTTTAGCGACGTATTAAGTAAGAGTAAAGGTGTATGGCTGTACAATGATACACATGAAGATCTACTGTTAAATTTGGAAAAAATATATGCCCAATTGCTGACTGATGCTTCGGAAATCTCCAATGAAAAATTTAATTGGTGCTTGAGTACAGCTGAAGCTAGGGTTAATGGCATTGTTAGTAAGCAACGACGTGGAGCTTATGATCGCGCAGCATTGTTAACTGCTGCTTGCACTGAAACATTAAAATCAATCAAATCTTCTGAAGCTAGAATATTTTTTGACAGGATCAAAAATAGATTTCCGAGACATTCATCTTTTCAAGCTGAATTAAGACAGGTTATGGCATTTGTTTAATACTTACTAATGGAACTCATTATGGTCTTATTGTTTGATGTTACTATGTTAACTCATGCACATAATCACTGTGTCATAAACTGTGGCATGGCTGTGGCAGCACTAGGCAGTTTTAGGCTGTTCTAGGCAGTTTTTCAATGATTTGATGCGTTGCAAGGCATTGATTTATAAGGCTTTTAAAACTAGAGCATCAGGCTTCGAACCAAGGTGTCGGGGGTTCGAGTCCCTCCGAGCGCGCCATTTAAAATCAATAAGTTATACTATAATCCTCCACCTTAGAGTACTTGGTTATTTCGGAAATTGTGACCAAAACATGTCCTAAAATTTTTTTATCTCCTCGTAATAACTCAAATCAGGCAAGTCTTATAAGGCTATAAGAGTACTTGGTTTTTGTGACCTTATTAAGGAATAAATCGAGTCCGACCCCGATGATTCCCAAGAATAATAATTTAATGGGTACTTTAGTGGGTACTTAAGAAATCACAATTAACGCTTAAGCTTTTCCAGATTGCCTTTCACGCGCTGAGTCGCTTCATGGCCTTCTTGTATTGTTTCTTTTGCACGGTCGAATTCCATAAGCCCAATATAGCCAAGCTTCGGCTCGATGAGAATGTCAGGCGGATCCTCGGCCATTCGCGAGTGAGTGATGCGATCCTGCATAATATTAATGGAGCCAGCGATCACATCGAAGAGACCAGGTTCGGGGATTTTTTTATTACGTAGTGAGGAAATAAAAGAATCCACCCTAATATCGAAGTCAGCTTTCAGCTTAGATGCCCACCTAGAAATAGTTGGATCATTCTTTTCGACATATTCCCGTTTCTTGTTGTTGTCTTGATTATCAGTTATCGATTTTTCACAGTGGTGTTGGGAGAAATGTCTGCCAACGAGATCCCCATTTAGGTTTACAGCGATGATATAATCTGCACCCATTGCTCGTGCTATTGAAATAGGTACAGGATTTACTAGGCCGCCATCTAACATAAAATCGTGTTTTAGAACAAAAGGTGAAAAGATACCAGGCAAAGAGATAGAGGCTCGTACCGCTTCGAGCAAGGAGCCTTCGCGCAACCAATGCTCTTTACCATTCAATAGAGATGTAGCAACACAAGCAAAAGGCAGATCCAAATCCTCGATATAAAGATTTCCAATCCGTTTCTCTATGGCAACCATCAAGGGTTGTCCCTGAATAAAGCCACCACCTGTCATGCGGACATCTAATAATTTTAGGATGTCCATACGCCTTAGGGTATAAATCCATTCTTCAAATTCATCGAGGTTACCTGATGCATAAGCAGCGCCAACTACCGCACCTATGGACGAACCTGTAACTAGATCCGGCTTTATACCCAACTTGGCCAATTCACGGATGACACCTATGTGCGCCCAGCCACGTGCGGACCCGCTACCTAATACTAGCCCTATCGTTGGTCTTACCATGCTATCGATCTCATGTCATTTTCTAATAAATTATAGTCAGTAAATTACAGAGCTTGAACAATACCTAGGATAAACTATGATGTGGTTGAAGTTTTACTGCAAAAAAAACAGGCAATAGCCTATTTCTTAAAAGGTATAATTTGTGGGATTATTGAACTATTGTTGGAGAATTCAATTCATTATTGATGTTCATATGATGATTGATCCATTGTTGAATCACTTCAAAGTGCCAAGATAAAAGTGAACCGTTTAATTTAATAGGTTTGGGAAATTTTCCAGTCAACCACCATCGCCGAAGAGTAATTCGATTGACTCCGATGATTTGTTCGATATCAGACATAAATAAAATTTTCACTAAATTTTTTTTAAAACTAGTATTGAAATTTCACTTAAATGCCCCTATAGATTAATCACAATGCATTTTATAAGGAGGATTAATAACAACTAAGAAGTAACGTATGAATCATATCTCTTACCATTAAATTGAAAAATTTTTTTGTTTTATTTTTAAAAATTAATTTAAAATTAAGAGGATTTAAGCTATGTCATCAGTTCAAATAACATTTCGTTCTGTTTCATACTCATCGGCAATTGAATGCCAGATCAATAAACATTATAACAAACTCAAGAGAATCTATAGAAAAATAAATCATTGTCGAATGGTCATCGATAGGGAACAAAATAATCGCCTTAAAGGAATAATGTTTCGTGTAACCATTAATATGACTTTACTTGGTAAGGAAATCAGCAGTAGAAAGCAGAACCAAAATTTATATATCGCGCTACTTGATGGTTTTGCAGCTATTGAAAAATTATTAGAAAAACAATTTAAAAGGAAAAATACAACCAGAAGATATCCTTTCTTTCTTGGTAAGCATCATATGCATACAGAGATACAAGCCCATTGAAAACAAATAATATTTTTCCTTTCAATTACTAGTGGGGTACCTATGCTAGCACTGCCCCACTAATAAACATTAAAGCTCTTTTTAGGTGTATTTTGGTTACTTTTATAGATTAAAAATAGTTCTCTTTATCTCTTGAAATTTAATCTGTTACCCCTATCTATAGAGTATTCCAAACAAAATTATGAGGAGAATGTGATGAGTAAGTTAGTTCGAAGAAATTATTTTCCTGCAAATAACGTTGTAGGAAGTTTATTAGAACAATTTTTTAATACAGTACAAAATCAGGATGAAAGCGATACTTCATTTATTGAAACCAGCTCATGGGCACCATCTGTTGATCTTAAAGAAGAAAGTGATCGTTTTCTTGTGATTGCAGATCTTCCTGGAGTAAAAAAGGAAGATATGAATATTTCGTTAGAAAAGCATGTACTCACCATAAAAGGTGAACGAAATATTGAAAAAACAGAAAATCAAAAGACTTATACCCGGAGAGAACGAGTTCAAGGTCAATTTTACCGACGCTTTTACTTGCCTGAAACAGCTGACGATAACCAAATTAGTGCTCGTTATACTAATGGCGTTTTAGAAATAATTATTCCTAAGAAAGAAAAAGCGACTCCGAAAAAAATTGATATTTCAGTAACTGAATAAGCTGGAATCTCTTAGTGGGGGGTACTGGAATATCAGTTAGAGCATTATATGATGCCCGCTTACTTCAGGAAAAAACACTTTCAGGGTGTATTATTTTGATACACCCTAATGTAGGAAAAGTTTTGGCTTATTTCAGGTCGCCTCTAGGCCTGTGCATTGAGAATCCATATCATCCCATTCAGATAGCTTGCAAAAATAAGCCATAAGAGATAAGGAGTTAATAGTAATGCAATCCCTTTTTCCATATTTTTAATTTTTAGGATAATGATTGCATTCAAACTAATCATTACTACTATCCATAAAAAACTAAATCCTATCCAATGCAGTTGAAAAAAGAGTGGTGTCCAGACCCAATTCATAATGAGTTGTACTAAATACAGATAAAGTATTATTTTAATTTGAGGTCTGCTGCGATTTTGCCATAACCTAAACCCAACAATCGCAAGAAATGCATATAATATGGACCAAGCCACAGAAAAAACCCAACCTGGAGGAGTTAGAGTTGATTTATGAAGCCCCTCATACCAAGAATAAATATTCGCTTGTGTAAATAAACCTAAGAAGAAACCTATTAGTTCAAAAGATAAAATCCAAATAATCAATTTAATTCCGTTTGTTTTATTCAAAATCATCGCTCCATATTTGGGTTAGTCCTTCACGAAAGGAGGGATAGTGTAAAACAATATTCAATTCCCTTTTTATTTTTACATTAGACACACGACGATTGCTTAAATAAAATTCCTGCTCCCTTGGTGATAATGAAGCTTCTTCAAACGAGATTAAAGGCAATGGTAATTGCTTAAGTAATGAAGCAGCATATGCATCAACCACATGAGATGCAGCTGGTTCATCATCAGCTACATTATAAATAGACAAAGGATTTGTTTTTTTTATTGAGGCAAGAAGTACTGACACAATATCATCAACATGAATACGTGAAAACATCTGTCCTTCTTTATAAATACTGTATTTTTTCCCAGATTGAATCCGTACAAGAGGATTTCTTTCGGGTCCATAAATTCCCGCCAATCTGAAAATGTGTAATGGAAGTTTGTTGTATTTCGCATAAGAAAGCCATGCATTTTCTGCTTCCAAACGTAAAACCCCTGATGAGCTCTGTGGTCTGCAGATACTTGACTCATCAACCCAATTTCCTTGATAGTCACCATAAACGCGTGTAGAAGATAAATAGCCTATCCATTCAATATGTGCAGCATACTTCTTAATCAAGTCTGAATAATTAGATAATATGAGATCACCAATACCTGATGCAGGTGGAACACTAATCAAAAGATGTGTTGATCGACTGAAGTAGTATTCAATATCTGAGGCCTCAAAATCAATAAGTGTGATTAAAGGAGAATGATTCGTTATTTTTTTTCTTTCTTGACGTGTTGTGCCAACAACGCCATAACCTAACCGAATCAGTTTCTCAGCGAGCCAATTGGCAGTGTAGCCAAAGCCAAACATAAAAAAAGCCGGAGTCATTTGAATTACTTCCTTTTTAACTGATTGTACTAATTTAAAACCTTCGTCCTTACCTCATTATGATTAATAATCAGCTTAGGATATTTTGTATTAGTTAGTCGAATAAAGAAGAAAGGATATAATATTCTAATTTATCATAATAAACTCATAGAAATGAGTAGAGTAACACCACAAACAAAACTGGCATTACTCTAAAAAGCTTGCACTCATATTTTCCTAGAGTACTGAAGATGTCGCAATTGATTTTTTAAACGTAACAATCAAATTTGAATCTTTCGTTTTTGTGGTCATAGAGTTTGGATCATAACCCTTTGGCAATTCAAATGCTTGACTGTAATTGCTTTGAGAATAGCTTACACTTTTACTATTATCTTGTTCATGCGTAATTTTTTGGGTTACGTTCGATCTCACTATTAATTGTCCACCTTTCACAGAGACATCAACTTTACTGTCAGCACCTTTTGGTAATTTTATTTTATAGATAATCTCATTTTTACTTTCTTTAATTTCAATATTATTTGTACTACCAAAAGGCATTTGATTGGGTTGATTCACTAAGTTATGTTGCATCTGTGAAAATTGACTTTTCATAAATTGATCCATAGCTCGGTGCATTTGATCCATTTGCTTCCAAATATCAGTAGGTGATTGAAAGAAAGGATCGTTATCAAAAGGATCCAAGGTTACTTGCTGATTACTCTTTTGCACTTGATTATTTTGTTTCGTCTCAAGTGCTATGGCTCCTGCTGATATCATAGTGATAAGCGGGACAACGATTAAAATAGGAAGTAGTTTCTTTTTCATTTAAGTCTCCTTTCTGAATAGGAATATCAAAAATTCAAGTTATTTGGATAAATAGTTATGAGCGAATAGTCATAACCCCACTCTATTTTACTTATCAAAAAATAAGACCTCTCCAGATGTAACATCATACAAACCACCAATAATTTTAATGGTTCCTTGATCCATTAACTCCTTTATAATACTGCTTTTATTTATAATATTTTGAATGCTATTTTTGATATTAATTTTGGCAACTTCATTGACATAGGCGAGATTATTCCCGTTTCGATTGTCTTTAAATGATTTTTCCATATTAATGGCTGGTTTTATTTTTTCTAAAAGCTGTGTTAAATACCCTAACTGAGCCTCATCGCAAGCCCCTTTTACTGCACCACAATTGGTATGACCCAGCACGACAATTAATTTAGATCCCGCTGCTTTACACGCAAACTCTAAACTAGCGATAATATCTTCATTTACAATATTACCTGCAATTCTAATACTGAAAATATCCCCAAGACCTTGGTCAAATATTAATTCGGCAGTAGTTCTCGAATCAATACAACTTAAAATTGTGGCGAATGGGTATTGCCCATCGGCTGTTTCATTGACTTGTTGCAGTAGATTTCGATTAAATCGCAAGTTTTGAATAAACCGTTGATTTCCCTTTCGCAGCAAATCAAGTGCTTGGTCTGGGGTGATATTATGTTGATCTTTTTTACTAATCGTTTTCATAAATGCTCCACTTCAATAATTTATTTATTCTTGCTTTTTTTGAATTTCCATGACGTTATTCTCAATGGTGCTACAAATATCATTCAGAGGTAAATGACTCAAATTCTCAATTGAAAACGGGTTCTGTAGCTCCACTCCAATTTGATCTAATGAAAAAAGAGCATAGGCGACCAAAGTCACGATAATTGGGTTAATATAGACAGAGTAATTCACTAGAGCTACAGGAAGTATCATCATAAATAAAAGGATAAAACGCCGTGATTTGATTGCCATAACAAAAGGCATGGGCGTTTTTAATATCCGTTCACACGCCCCTTGACAATCGAGAATTATTTCACGAAGTTCTTCTGCTTTTAAAAAGGAGAACTGACTTAATTTGCCGCTTTTTTGCATCAACGATAACATTGAAGCCAGCTTTGACGAAATAAAATTAGGTCTGTGTTGACACTGCTGCAATTGCGCATGTGTCTCATCACATAATAGATGTTTGACCTCGTCAACAGAAGAGCTTCCCCTAAGATTATTTTTCATAAGGTAGGGCATTGCCGCAATTAGACCGAGAATTCTATTTATTTCGTCCCTATTTGCAGGCTCTATGTAACTTGTTATTACAATTGCCAAGTTTCTACTGCAATTAACCACATTACCCCATAGTTTTCTTGCTTCCCACCAACGATCATATCCTGCATTAACACGAAAAACTAAAATCAAGCCCATAATTACCCCTGCATACTCAAAGGGACTTATCGGAAGAGTCAACGAGGGAATAAAAATACTTAGTAAAGAAATAAAACACGCATACAGACATGCCGCCAAAACTTTTTTCCATACTCTAGGAGTAACCGAACCATGAATGGCAAGTGCACACTCCATGAAATTAGGATATTCATATTGATTTATAGTTATTTTATTTTCATTCATAGCAATTCACACCTAATTTATACCTACAACTTCAGGTTGTTTCGCATAATACAGTTAAAATGAGACATCAATTAGCTCTCGATAATTATTTATCTTTCAATAAACGACTTTTGCGTTGTTTGAAAGCTTATCAAGATGGCATTCAATTGCCGATGAGTATGAAATAGAACAAACTATTATTTGAACTGATGACATAACTTAAATCCTCTTAAATTTAAATTAATTTTAAATCAAAAAAAATTTCAATTTAATGGTAAGAGATAAAATGTGCCTTTTACTTCTTAAGTATTTAGTATTAATCCTCCTCATCCAAAAGCATTGCGACTGTTAATAGGGATTATTTGCTCTAATTTCAAGGTGATTTTTAAATAATTTTTAGGCAAATTACCATTTAATCATCCCCATAAGTGCTCTATCATGCAGCAACGTAGGCTTTACCAAACCTACGTTGCTTAAACAATCACTCTTCTAAGGTAATTGCTATTTTTTTCTCAGTAGCTGCTTCTTTTTTAGGAATTGAAATTTCCAGTACTCCATGTGCATAACGTGCGGTGATTTTTGAATCGTCGGCGGTTTGTGGCAGACTAAAACGGCGGTAGAATTGGCCTTGAGCTCGTTCTCTGCGTGTATAACCATTGCGCTCTTCTGACTTTTCAAAATGACGCTCTCCTTTTAAAGTCAACACATGTTGCTCCAAAGAAATATCGATGTCTTCTTTTTTTACACCAGGAATATCAGCGAGCACAACAAAACGGTCTTTTTCTTCTTTGATATCCACAAGAGGAGACCACGTACTTGTCTCAATAAATGAGGCATCCTCTCGTTGTGGATTAAAAAAGTTTTCCAGTAAGCTATTCATTTCTTGATACATAGGTAATGTTCTTCGTATTGTATTCATAGTATCTCCTTGATTAGTGTTTTTGGATAATCTAAAAATAGGGCCGTGATGGTTTTATTTCAAGGGTCTAAAAAATTTTTTCTTGTTCTCTTAGACCTAAATCGATTATCCTTGCGCGCCGTATTTTAGACCCCATATACCGTGTACATTGATATTAACTAAGAGGAATGAATACATCATGAATCACTTGCTCGAAGTCGCAATTAAATTGTTATCAGAGCGCCACCATACTGAGCATGAATTAAGACAGAGGCTTGAAAAAAACTTTTCAAACCATCCGGAACTTGACAAGGTGATAGAGTCAACAATAAATCGATTAAAAGAGCTTCATTTACTCAATGATTACCATACAGCTGAAACTTTAGCAGCTCGTTACGCACATAAAGGAAACCGATTTATTTCGCAAGTGTTACATCAAAAAGGAATCAGTAATGAAGCCATTCATCAAGCACTTCAAAGCGTAGGCGATGAATACTCCAGAGCAATAGATGAAGCGCGTCGAAAAATGATAGGCATGAGTAGTGAATCATCTGAACAAAAGAAAACACGACTGTATCGATTTTTAAGTGGCCGGAGCTTTTCTTTTGATACGATAAAACAAGTATGTAATATATTGATAGAACAAGGTCTCCTTGATTCATCTGATGAGTCAAAAGAAACGCTCGAATTTTAAGGGTTTTCTACATTAAGCCTTGACTTCGAACTCAGTTCCTATTGGATGACTATAGCCATTTTAGGGAGCAAGGAGCCTCAGAAAACCGACGCTCTCTCGTCGGTTTTAGAGATGTCGAACAAGTTGTAAAAAATGGATACGTTTACAGCCTAAACTCCGGCTATATCTATAGTATTCATTTGTATATCCATTTGCTTAGTACCACGCACAATGGAAACAGTGACTTGATCCCCTACTTTTATTTCCGTAAGCATATTATATAACGCATCATAGTTACGAACTGCATGACCATTAAGCGCTACGATAATATCACCTAATACGATTCGTCCCCAATCATCTCGATGAGTACCTCTTAAATGAGCTTGAGAAGCTGGGGTATTAGGTAAAACATCTGCAATCAAGATCCCTTTATTTATACCCAATTGACGTGCAATAGTAGATGGAGCACTTTGAATACCTATCCCAGACAATACCACTCGTCCATTTTTTATAATTTGCGTTACGATACGTTCAATATCATCAGCTGGAACAGCAAAACCAATACCAGCAGATGAACCTGAAGGAGAGTAAATCATGGTGTTCATGCCAACTAACTGCCCAGCACTGTTCAATAAGGGGCCGCCAGAGTTACCAGGATTAATTGGAGTATCTGTTTGAATCATGTTCCGAATCGTAACCCCACCGATCCCAGGAACTTTTCTACCCAAAGCAGAAATAACTCCTTTAGATAAGCTATGATCCAAGCCATAAGGATTACCAATTGCAATCGCTTTTTGGCCCACTATGAGATCATTAAGATGTACTATTTGAAATGGCGTAAATTGCTTTAATAAATCCAGGGCTTGCTGTGAGTCAATCTTTAAAACAGCAATGTCTTTACGAGGTTCTGCTCCAACCACTTTTGCAGGGACTGTCATTTTGCCCAGAGTAATTGCCAGCTTATCCGCTCCCTTAATAACGTGATAATTCGTAACAATATACCCGTTGTTATCCCAAATAATTCCAGAACCGGCTCCATCTTTAACTTCCATTCTTTCAAGTGAAGGATTAGTTACTGTCGCCAATCTGTGAACATAAACTACTTTAGGTGATGCATCATGAAAAACTTGTACTGTATTTTGTTCATCAGGAAGAAGAGAGTCTAGATTTAAACTATATCCTGGGAAAACCAAAATAAAGTATAAAACAAAAAAAATAAAATATATAAACCGTTGTTTTGCCATCGATATATCTCCACCAATTAGATTAAGACCTAGCGCTCTAGCAAACCAGCATTGAAAAGACAATATAAAAGAAAAAACACCTAAAAAGAAATGCCTGAGGATTTCGAAGATATTTTTTCTTAGATCTTTTAAATGATGGGCATTTATTTCTTTGTATTTCGAAAATATTTTGCAACGGATTAGAAGCACAGTCAACGATCGAAATAATGATAATTTTTATTACTCATTGGTGCAATGTTCACTAGGTTTAATACTATTATCAATGGCTGGCTTCTGATTTTCAAACCCATTCGACCAAACTCAGAACTGCTTAATCAAACGTTTTTGTGAAAAAGAAACATAATAAAAAAAATCTACATTTCTAATCATTATGCTTAACAAAGAGATATTGCTCCAGATGTTCCAGAATACACAAAAGCCAGAGAGCTTTTGATCTATAGAAAAACATTATGGACAAATTTTATCTGTGACCAAAACGTAATGTTCTACCTAGAGTCTTTAGTGAGTCGAAAGGACTTTCTTTAAGACTGGCAACCAGTTTAAGAAAGAGAGGTATTAAACGCGTA
>NZ_LNYU01000081.1:201698-219206 GCF_001468135.1 Legionella santicrucis
AGTCAATGAAGTATGCGGAGTTATTAATGCATTTACCGCTTTTGCTGAAATTTATATTGATGATATTTGGGTCGATGCTAATCATCGCGGTAAAGGATATGGGCGCCAATTGATAGAGGCTCTTGAAGCCCATTTCAAAGGCCAGGGTTTTAACAACATTAATTTATGTACCAGTGCTTTTCAAGCTCCAGAATTTTATAGGAAGTGTGGTTTTCAGGAAGAATTTACTCGAACTAATAAAAAAAATCCCCAGCTTTCTAAAACATTTTTTGTGAAGTTTTTTGAGGAAGAACAGGAAACACAAGGGCGTATTAATTAAAGCGAGTTACTATGACAATAGAAAAGAAAGTCCTTGATCCTAAGATGCTTCATAAGATTACTCATCTGTTAAATATAAAATTTGCTACAGAAGTTAAGGTATGTTCCACCCAGTTTTTAAGTGAGCCTGAGCGTAGAAATTGTGTGGTAAGACTGGTTTTATCAAGTAAAGTGAAAACAGTTCCTGCAAGTGTTATTTTGAAGCAATCTTTACGAGAAGAAACTGATGTTGATGATAAAGAGGCATATGCTCGATTTGCCCGGGATTGGGCTGGCCTTGAGTTTGCAAATCAAATTAAACAAACGAGTCATAATGCGCCAAAATTTTATGGGGGCGATAAAGCGGACAGATTTCTTCTTATTGAAGACTTGGGGATGCCTCATATCAGTTTAGTTGATTCGCTTACGGCAGCAAATCAAATGGTAGCTACTACAGCATTGACTCGCTTCGTGAACGCTCTTGGTAGTTTTCACGCAGCAAGTTTTGGAAATACCGAGCTTTATGAGCGCATTTTAATATCCATTAATCAAGATGCTCCATCAATTGATGCCGAACTTGATTTTATGTTTGCTGATTTGTTACCAAAATTGGATGCTGCAAATAAAAAGTTAAGTTTAATTTTAACCGATGAATGCATTGATGAAGCCAAGTCTGTCATTGAGTACGTGCTAAAACCAGGACCTTTTACCGTTCTGACCCATGGTGATATTTGTCCTGATAATGTATTTGACCATACAAAAACAAAAGATCTGCAGCTTATTGATTTTGAATGGTGTGTTGTACGTAATGCGTTACTAGATGGAACTTATCTACGTATGAGTATGCCTACTTGTTGGTGTGCGAAAGCAGTTCCTTCTGATATTATTGAACACTTAGAGCTTATTTATAGAGAAGGGCTCAAACAAAATATTCCTGCAGCAGCAGATGATACGGAATATGAGAAGGCCTATACTTATGCTTGCGGTTTTTGGATTTTACAACAAACAATACCTTTCATTGATTCAATTTGGGAAAAAGACAGAAATGGACCGTCAGGCCCTGTACCTGAAGATTCTCTATGGAAGGTAGAAGATAATTGGGTGAGACCAAGAGTTTTTTCAAGGTTGCAAGCATTTATTGATAAAACAACGTCTCATAAGCAATTACCCCATTTACGAGAGATGACGATCGCAATATTAAATGAGTTAAAACAGCGCTGGCCCGAAACTCCATTTCTCGAATATTATCCCGCATTTTTGCCACGATGAGATGAACCCCGTGAAAAATAAAGGGTCTAGGATCAATAGGGATTGTTCTAAATTTGATTAATGGGACTGCTCTTTAATAGATATTCTGTTTCGCGGAAGATGACGTTCTACACATTGCTTTTACTTCACTCTATAAATACAAAGTTCGTCACCCTCCGCGAAAAGCGGAGAGGCCAGGATCAACAGTGGCTGAGGCTCTTTAACTCGAGAAAATAATCTGTCCACGGCCCAAGATTTTACTAAAGATTCGGGGGACTGACTCAAAAAATCCTACACTAAGTACGGATGAGGTAGGGCTGCATCAAAAGCGCTACCAGTGACAAAATCATTACATGAAGAGGATTATCTGCTCCGAGTATATGCTTTAGAGGATGATAAAAGCAGCACTAACACCAAGGAGCAGATACTAGGATTCTATTTATGTTTTGGTAGAGCCACAAATAATGATCCTGCGTGATTTAACCCATTTGCTTCTATACCAGCTTGATTTCCCTCGCCTTTATAAACGTCAACATGAGCTCCTACAATAGCACCACCTGCGTCTTGGGCAACACACCATGAAGTAGATTTTTTGGACTGATAAATAAAACTCATTCCAATAGGAATGACCCTATGATCGGTGGCACATGAGGTATGGGGGGTTAGGGGAATATTTTCTGAACCATAAGGCCCACCATTTTCTTTAGCAAAAAAGACATAGCTTTGATCGCGATTTCTCAAATTCTCGGCTTTATCTGGGTTAAGAGTATTTAGATATTGGCGAATTAACTTTTCTGATGCGCCGCTTTGTTTAATTTTTTTCGATACATTGCAGCGTAGCTTTGTTTCATCATGACATTTAGGATCTTTAGCACAACGTTCAATGGTATCCAAATTACCACCACAAGTGGGGTCTTGTGCGCATTGGACTATTCGTCCAAGCATGGTGCGTGGTCTACCGTTAGCACCATCGTAATTAAGCTGAAATAATTGACCATCAAGAATTAATGAACCTGAGCCTTGAAGCATTAAAAAAGCAGGGTCATTGGGGTCTTTAACATAGCCAATTACATACTTTGGATTTAAAGCTCCATGGTTAACTTCTTCTCGATCCGGCACTAAGGAGTAAGTGTTATTGGCATTTTTCAGGCAAAATCCACGTACCATTTTGGTCAGCGGATCAACTCCGCAAAGAGGAGGGTGCAAATGGAGTTTTTTGCTTTCCGATGTTACTTGTACGACTCCGGGATTACTATAAATAGGGTATAAAAATGTTCCATCTTGTTTGGTGCGAGCCTCAAGAGCGGCTGGGGCGTAATAGGCAGTAAATTGAAATTCCCCCTTTTTAAATCCGGCATGATTTTCAGGCCAGCCATCACTTTTATACCAATCAAATTCGGTTTTAATGGCCGCTAAATATTTTTGAAAATCACCATGGGCAGCTTGTGCAAGAGAGAGCATTTTTGTATTGGTATTAAGACACCATTCGTGGCGCTTGAATTTTTGACCAGCAATCGTCACTGTTTGAAATCCACCGTAGTTTTTATTGCAGTTTTCAATCTGATTATTTAATGCTTTAATCACTTCATCCATGTTTCCTACAGGATTATCTAACGGTAATTCTGATGCTGAAATTTTATGAAATTTAAAGCGCAATACACCAGGTTCTTTAGCGGCCATTTTCTGTCTTGTGGTAAAGTCCGCAAGCCTTCTAATATCTAAGCAGCGTTGGATTGGATCATTAGGGAGGGCTGCTTGAGTGATGATGCTAAAAGTCATTAATGCAATTATTAACACGGATTGAAACATAGGTATCCTCTAGCTTAATCATTGATTTGAATTGTAAATAAGATTATATAGGCTATTGACCAGCCATCAAAGAGGATAAATTAGGCGAGTAATGAACCTCAGTATTTATCTATATACTACATGCTCTAAATCATGTATTACGAACTCATTTAATAAAGGCTATACTTGTTTATGAAATACGGAATTGAAAAAATGAACAGCAAAAGATTATGAGAAAATTTCATTTAGTAGAAGACAAATCGCCCACACATGCTAATTTGACTCGTTTTTTGAAAGCGGAAGGATGGAAGCCATGTAAGTTTTCGGCACTGGCGTCAGTAAATGAAGATTGGCTTCAGTTTTCACCGTTGATTAGTAAGACATTGGAGTATAAGCATCTTCTGGCATCCTTCTTACAAGAAAATAATCTCGAATATTTGATGCCGGAGACCTTTTTTATCGATGATCGAATTTGGCCTTTGGTATTGGCTGATATTGGTAACTCCGAAGCTGCTAACTTTCCTTGGATACTGAAACCCTCTACGTTGAATAATGGACAACATATTCATATATTTCATGATCTAAGCGATGTTGAGGCACATTTTCTTTCTCATCATCGCATGGGAGGGCCGCAAGTTTTGCAACGTTATATTGTTAAGCCACAACTCATTCAAGGACCTACATTCGGTCATAAATTTTCTATTCGAGAATTACTGGTGGTATCTACGCACGTAGGCTCAGCACTTTTTCCTAGTGGTTATTTAAATATTGCTTTAAAACCTTATCAAGAAGATAATTTCAACCTATTAGAAGCTCATCTTACCAATGAACATCTTAGTGATGAACGGCTTAATGTTGTGCAACGCTTAAGCGATGATATGGCCATTTTTCAACCCTATAAGCAGGGCATTATTTCTATTTGCCAACTTGTAGTGAAGACCTTAAAAAAACAATTTGCCACTATTTGGCAGGATAGTCAGCCTCGAATTGCTTGTTTTGGTTTTGATTTTATAATTGAAGCGGAGGGTAATAAGCTTTGGTTATTGGAAGTGAATCATGGACCATGTTTTCCTGTTGATGACTCGCATCCCTTATTTAATGTTTTATATCGTCCTTTTTGGCAACAATTAATCAAACGGTTTATTGACAGAGATCCATCCACTTTTATTGCATTGGATTAGGACAATAGGAAATATGGGACATCCTATTGAAAAATAGGATCAAAGTTGGATCAAAATTAGAGCTATTTCATAAAGGATAAAAATACCAATCTTTTGATATTCAAAGAAATAGCAACAAAATAAGCTTGAATTGAGTGTACTCTAATTCTCTGTATTGTGTTCATTTTAAATTATGATAATTTTTTAATTCATTCATAATGCCTTCTAGTTTCCACAGTTGCTCATATAGTTTTTCCTTACTCACAGGCCTTATAACGATGCATTACAACAGTTTTAAAGCATTTACCCTTAATAGCTACAAATGTTTCAAGGAACTAATGCATATAACCTGGTTGGGGCGCTACTACCACCAACTATTTTAAGTGGTGCTACAATAAGTGTGGCCCCTAAAATAGGAACTTTATCTAAATTTGCAATATTTTCTATGCCATAGATATTATTGCCCAATAAAACATGGTGGGCCCACGACTCCTCTGAGTTACCCGGGTCTAGACTGTTAAGCCATGTTCCGCAAATTGTCTTGGAGCATTAACATGAGTGCCTCCATGTTCAGGAGCGCAAAATTTGAAAGCAGAATAAAAATAGTCTTTATCATTTATGCCATAAGAAGCTTTTTTTAAGGTAAAACCCGACCATAAATAGTATTTTTATCAAAAGGATGTGTTAAATCCAGTAATTGATTTGCTGTATAAGATGAAAAACAGAGAAAAGAACATACATGATATATTATTTTTTTCATTTTCGTTCTTATTTGGAAGAGATGATTATGTTACAGCATAAAGTTTTTTATATTTAAATAGAGTTCACCTTAGGGAGCGGAGCCTTATAAAAAATAAGCAGATATAGGTTTTAGAAATAATAACACTCATAAAAGGAACATTTTTTTAATTAGTGTGGCTAATTTTACCAAGATCTTGTTCCCGGATCTTAACGTTCCCGCAAACCCGTTTGCTTTGCTTTAAGTATGGGTTTAAGCAAATATTGCATGACGGTCTTTTTCCCCGTTAATATATCAACCGAAGCCTGCATTCCTGGAATTATGTTAAGCGGTTTTTCTTTTGTGCCTAGATAATTTTTAGTTGTTCGAACTCGAAGTAGGTAATAACTCTCTTCTTTATTATTGTTTTTTTGATCAACCATTGAGTCCGCACTGATTTGTTCTACTTTACCAGGTAGGCCTCCATAAATGGAGTAGTCATATGCGGTTATTTTTACCATTGCATTCTGTCCAGGATGGATAAAACCTATATCTCGAGGTTTGATTTTAGCTTCAATTAATAGAGTATCCTCAATAGGAACTATTTCCATAATGTCTACGCCAGGTTGGACAACCCCACCGAGGGTGTTTATTTGGATTTTTTTCACAATGCCTTTAACAGGGGAACGTACTGTAGTGCGAACCACGCGGTCTTTATCCGCATCATCTGCAGCTACTAGAGCGGCGAGCTCGCTTTTAGCGGTATTTAATCGTTCTAATATGGTTGATTTAAAATTGGAAATTTTACCTTTAATTTCGTTGATAGAACGCTCCAATTGCAGGACCTCTACTTGAGACGCTGCTCCTTTGGATACTAAAGGTTTGGTGAGTGATAGTTCGTGCTCTGCTACTTCTAATTGAGAGTTTAATTGTTTTAGCTCTTCGGTTTTTGAATCATACAGGGCTTTTTGGGCCATATAGGTAGGATCGTTTGTTTTTATACCTTTAGGCTCTACAAAGGGTTGATTATTTATTTGTGCCATAATACGTGCAATTTCCAGTTGTAGGGCATCGATTTTTTTTAACGAGGTGTTATAGGAAGAAGTGAATCGTATGTCGCTAATTTTCATAAGAACTTGATTTTTTTGGACTGTTTCTCCTTCGTGGACATAAATTTTTTCTACAATGCCACCTTCGAGATTTTGAATGACTTGAATTTGGCTTGAGGGTATGACCTTGCCCTCTCCTACAGTGACCTCATCTAAAACTGCAAAATTAGCCCAGAGTAAAGCAAAAAAAATAAACAATACTGAGATTATAAGAAGTAGATGAGATGTTAAATGTGATGGTTTTTTATTTATCATGCTGTCTTCCTATCAATACTCATGCCTGTTTTTAAGGCAGTAAGTATGGTATCCCTAGGTCCATCGGCTATTATTCTACCTTCATCAAGAATAATAATGCGATCAATTAGGTCTAACATAGAGGTTTTATGAGTGATTAAAATAAGCGTATGATTTTCTGTTAGATACTGAGATAATCGTTGCTTAAAATTGCGCTCATTATTTAAATCCATAGCGGAAGTGGGTTCGTCGAGAATAAGAATGTTGGGATTGCGTAATAAACTGCGAGCAATACCTACTGCTTGGCGTTGACCTCCAGAAAGTTCCGCGCCCCTTTCTCCGACTTGCCGATCTAATCCTTGAGGATGATTGTTGGTGAAAGAACCAATTTCTGCTACATCACAAGCTTTAATCAGATCTTCATCACGAACAAAGGGAGCACCCATAGTAATGTTTTCTCTTATGCTACCATAAAATAAAGTAACATCTTGAGGCAAATATCCTATTTTTTGACGCAAATCATCGGGGTTAATTTGTCTGTACTCTGTATTATCAATAATAATTGAGCCTTCTGTAGGTTTATAGAGCTGCATGAGTAAGCGAGCAAGGGTGGATTTACCTGAACCTACTCTGCCAATAATGGCAATTTTTTCTCCTGCACGGATTTTGAAATTTAAGTCTTTAAGAATAGCTATTTGCTGATCTTGATAGAAAAATCCTACATTTTGGAATTCAATATTGCCTTTTATAGAGGGGCGATGTAAATAATGGGCTTCTTCATCAACATCTGTAGATAGAGCCATCACTTTGTCAAGTGAACGCAATGCATTGACTGATTGGTAATAGCGAGTAAATAAACCGGCTATTTGTGACATAGGTGCCAGAGCACGCCCTGCAAGTATAGTGCAGGCAATTAAACCTCCCATTGTCAGGTCGCCTTCTGTAATCATATAAACGCCAGCAATGACAACGGCAATACTTGCTGCCTGTTGAATGAATAAGGTTAAATTCATGCTGATGTTTGAAATAAGGCGTAATTTCATGCTATTGTCTGCAGACAATTGAACAATATGCTCCCAACGAGATTGTAATGTAGTCTCAGCGCCCAACGTTTTCACTGTTTCAATGTTGGATAATGAGTCAAATAGGGTAGCTTGTTTTTCGGCTGCAAATTGATAGGATTCTTTGGTGTATTTGATGAGAGGCGCTTGTAAGACAAAACCAATAATAGCAATAATAGGGATTACCAATAAAGGAATCCAAAAAAGACTTCCTCCAATTAAGTAAATCACTAAGATAAATATAAAAACAAACGGCAGATCCACAAATAAGGTTAATGTGCTGGAAGTGATGAAGTCACGAAATATCTCAAATGACTGCACGGTGTTGGAAAAAGCACCTACTGATTTAGGTCGACTTAACATATTAATACCCAAAATTTTCTCGAAAATATGAGCAGATAATTCGGTATCAGTACGTTTGCAGGCTACATCAATAAAGTGAGCTCTTAAACTTTTCAAAAGTAAATCAAATAAGAAAATACATATTATGCCACTTACTAAGACCCACATAGTAACAATGGCTTGATTCGGAACGACTCGGTCATAAACATTCATTGTAAATAAAGGGAATGCGAGGGCAAATAGATTTATTAAAAATGCAGAAATGAGTACTTCGGAATAAATACGCCAAGATTTCATGGCAACACCCCAGAACCAACTTTGAGGTTTTTGGGCCATAGATTCTTTGGCGCGAGCCGAGTGCTTATACTTTGGTCTTACAAGAATTGCTTGACCACTATAGGCTGCTTTTATTTCATTTAATGAGTTATTCTTATCAGGCGCTAGGGGATTGATGATTTTTCTTTGATTTTTTTCATCTAAGACCATAAGGAAAGCAGTATGAGTCTTAGTGAGCAAAATGACAGGTAATGAATCATCGTTGATTGTATCCAGATCAATTGTTACTATTTCGCTCTCTAGAGAGGCTCTATGGGCAGCCCGTGCAAACAAGTCCAATGACAATTGATTCTCTTGTAATGGAAGTCGCGCAATTAGAGATCGAGGTGAGTAGGGGTTTTGATAGTAGCGTGTTAATAACACCAGACAGGAGAGCAAAGAGTCTTTTGTTATCTCCGTATACATGTCTATATTAGACCAGGATTGTTTTCGGTACGTTGTCATTTTTATTAGTACTTTATTCTTCTTTAAATTGAGTATAGCTTAGTTGATGAATTTGTATAGTTAATGAAAAATTAAATGATTGATCAAGTGCACTATACATGATAAATAAGGATATTTTGGATGGATAGGAGTTATATGAAAAGGATACTTGTTGCAACAGCATCTTTTTTAGTTTCCACCTCATTAGTGGCTGATACATTGAACGAAGCAGTACAGCAATCGTTGCTTTCTCATCCTGATGTACTGTTAAATACTGCAAGATCTTTAACTGCTCAGCAGGGAATATATAAAGCTCGCGGCAGTTTTTATCCTACCGTAGACTTAGCGGGAGGAACAGGTAGAGAGAAAAGTATTAACCCTACAACAACAGCCATCGATAATGCTCCTAATGGGACTACGTTGAATCGACAAGAGTCTTCGGTTGAGCTAAAACAAAATCTTTTTGCTGGTGGCGCCAATGTTAACGAATACAAACGTAATGTTTTTTTAACCCAAGCACAAAAATTAAAAACTCAAGGCATTGCTGAAGACATGTCTTTAGATGTAGTAAACCGTTATTTAACGGTGTTAATGCATGAAAAACTTTATCAAATCTCAGTTCAAAATCTAAAAGCCCACAGCCCAATTTTTTCTATGATAGAAGAGCGCACTAAAGCAGGACTTTCACGGGAGGCAGAAGTTTTCCAAGCGAACGGACGTCTCGCTTTGGCTGAGGCTAATCGTATCAGCGCTCAAGCAAATTTGCGCGAGGCCCAAATCAATTATGCAAAAGTGGTTGGTAAATGGCCACATAATTTACACTATCCTAAGGTACCTACTGCTCAGGATTTACCAGCAAGTCTTGAAAAATCTATTGAAATAGGATTGGAATATCATCCCACAGTTAAAGCTACTTATGCAGACGTAAAAGAAGCAAAGGCTCGATACAGTGTAACCCGTTCTGCGTATTATCCTCGTATTGATCTGGTCTTAAGTGCGTCGCAAAACCGCAACCTTGATGGCTTGGTAGGGCCTAACAATGATAGGTTAGCAATGCTCCGTGGGACATATAATCTATTTCGCGGCGGTTCAGATACTGCTGGTGTACGTGAAGCAGCTTATCAGGTCCAAGAAGCTTATGAAATTAAAAATAAGGCATTAATTGATTTAAGAGAATCTTTGAGACTATCGTGGAACGCATGGACCTCATCAAAACTTCGTCTTAATCCACTACGTTCTCATGTGGATGCGTCTCTTCAAACTCGAACTGCTTATTTAGAACAATTTAAGCTCAATAAGCGAACTTTGCTGGATTTATTGGATTCTCAAAATGAGTTATATGAAGCACAAATTGCATATGAACGGGGAAAAATGGAAGAAGTGTTTGCTCGTTATCGTATCATCAATGGAATGGGTAAATTATTAAGTTATTTGCATATGAAACTTCCCATTAATGTTAAAAATAACGACGTATTTACTTCGGCACAAGAGCATATTCTACTAGATGGTAATATGGACAAAATTCCTTATCCGGATGTGAAGGATAAGCCTATTGGTCTGGATCATCCCGTACCTAGCTTTGCGGACGCTCAGATGACCCCTTCGGTTATTAATAGGAACGCTACTTCACCTCAGCAAATAACACCTCAAGTTTGGTATATATCTTGTGGCGCTTTTAAAGAAAAAACTTTTGCAGTAGATTTAACTAATCGTTTGCGTAGTTTAGGCTTTAGAGCCGGTGTTATTTTGAGAACGGATAATCTGCATGAGGTATTCGTTGGACCCTATGAATATAAAGGCCTGGCCGGGAATACTATGGCAAGATTGAAGGAAGTTGCTCAGGTTCAAGGTGCTTTAATCACTTATAAGAATAAGCGAGATATAAATACTGCTGTACGTCAGGTGGTGGTTCCGATTAAATAACAAATACACTACTAAGGAGTTAATAATCGTACAGTATTTTTTCGCTAAATTTTTATATTACTACATATTGGTACTGGTGATTGGTTTAAGTATTTTTTTTTCATCGGGCTCTCCTTTATCGTACAGTGCTTCTGCTTTGCTTCAGATGGATATGATAGCAAAGCAAGAGCAGACTCATAATGGAGCTGTAAAGCGCAGATTTCATAGTTGGCGACTTTTGATTGAAGATTTAAAAAATAAGCCAACGTCTGTACGATTACAGCGGGTTAATGATTTTTTTAATCAATTCGAATTTACGTCAGAGACTTATTACCAAGGTCAAGAAGATTATTGGAAGACTCCAGAGGAGTTTGTGGTGGATGGGGGAGGAGATTGCGAAGATTTTTCCATCGCTAAATATTTCACCTTATTATCTTTAGGAGTTCCTACCAAACAATTAAGAATTACCTATGTTAAATCAATAAAACTAAATCGCGCTCACATGGTTTTGGCTTATTATCCTCAACCCGGTGCAGATCCATTTGTTTTAGATAACTTAGTCAGTGAGATTCTTCCTGCGTCAAAACGGCCTGATTTAATACCTATTTATAGCTTTAATGGGGAAGGCTTATGGTTAGCAAAGACTGGAGGGGATAGTAGGTCATTGGGAAGTGCTTCGGGTTTGAGTAAATGGCGTCGCGTATTGGAATACATGCAAAAAGGTAAATGAACTATGACACTTACAAAGAAGATGGTGATAGGGGTATTAAGTGTGTTGCTACTGAGTTTTATAGGTACTTATGCCATCACTATGAATAACACGCGCAATTATTTTATTGAGCAGTTAGAGAGTAATGCTCAAAATACAGCAACATCATTAGGCTTATCTTTATCGCATGTTTTAGTCGATGAAGATAAAGCAACCGTACTTGGTATGGTGCAAGCAGTATTTGACAGTGGGTATTTTTCCTCTATTGCAGTGCGAGATGCTGAGGATAAAGTGATTGTATTGCGTACTACGACCGAAAGAGTCAATGTACCAAAATGGTTTATTTGTCTGATGAAATGGCATAATGTGGAAAAATCTGCGTTAGTCATGAGAGGGTGGAGGCAGGCTGGTGAAGTTGTTATAGAGAGTAATTCCAATTACCTATATCAAGTTCTGTGGCATAATGCTAATGATTTAATACAGTTTTATATAGTTTACGCTTTATTGTCTTTATTTGTTGCCTATTTATTTATCCGTTGGCTGCTTGGCCCCCTAAATCGTTTAAAAGTTCAAGCTATAGCCATTCAAGACCGTAAGTTTCCCATTGAAACACAGATACCTAAGACTACCGAAATCAAGGAGGTTACTTTGGCTATGAATCAAATGGTACTTAAAATAAAACAACGTTTCGAGGAGCAATCAAAACATATCCATACATTGCAGAAGAAATCGTTCGAGGATCCTTTAACCGGCTTGCCTAATAGGGAATTATTTATAAGACAACTTAATGCTTTATTGCATAATGAACATGAATTTTTTCCGGGTATTGTTATGCTGGTGGCAATTGATGGGCTAGAAATGTTGAATCAGAAAGAAGGCTATTTGAGAGGGAACTCCCTACTTCAGGAAGTGGCTAACTTATGTGTTCATTTTGGTAAATCCATGTATGCCTGGAGCATAGCTAGGATGAGAGGAAGTCAATTTGCGCTAGTTTTTCCAGAGAATGCGTTGGATACATTGAAACAATATTTTAATGATTTTCAGAAAAAATGTTATTCTTTTGTACAGGATAATGAGGTGAAAATATATATAGGTATTGCTTCTTTTAAATTGAATCAAGAGCCTGGAGAGGTGCTTAGCGAGGCAGATAAAGCGTTAAATCAGGCAAGAGAAAAGTCTGATGACACGAGTTATTATCTTCTCAATTCAATGCCTAATATTCAAAACTTGGAAAAAACTAGAGTTGCTGAAATAATCTCTGCTGGGAATTTGTCTCTTTATATGCAGCCTGTTACTGATGGAAAAGCTGCTTTTCATCAGGAGATCTATGTGCGGTTACAAAAAGGAAAAAATGATTTACATTCTGCCAGTTATTTTATGCCAATTGCGCAACAATTAGGGCTTGCTCACCAAGTTGATTTATTTGTTTTGGAAGCTGTGGGTCGGTTTTCAGTTCATGAAGAAACGTTTGCTTTAAATATATCTGAAGATACCTTAAGTAATAAAAAACATAGAGCATATTATTTAAAAAAACTATCTGAGTTGTCTTTAGAAATACGGCAGTTGATGCATATAGAGTTAAATGAATCATTAGTTTTTCAATATTTTAATGAAGTAAATGATTTTTTAAATAAAATAAACGAGTTACAGATTCATTCGGGAATAGATCAAGTTGGCCTGCACTTTAGTTCCATGCATTATTTAAGTGATTTACCTATCACCTATATTAAACTTCATGGCAGCCTAACTTATAATATGGATAAAGATCAAAGCAAACAGTTTTTTTTGTATTATTTTAATGAAATGGCAAAGACTTTAGATCTTCAGGTCATTGCTACTCAAGTTGAGTCTTCAACTCAATGGGAAATGCTACAGACCTTGTCTATTATTTGGGGGCAAGGCTTGTACTTGGCACCAATTGAACCTATAACTTAAAAAAACGCAGGGAGACCAGCACCGAAGGATACTTAAGTGCATGCCCGGATTAGGCGTAATTGTAATCCGGGAGTTTGGTGCAACGTTCCCCGGATTATGACTCACGTTAAATTACACATGAGTAACCGGATGAGGTTCAGGATGTGGCGCTTCCATGTTAACAATAGGGGTTCCTACAATATGAACATATGCTGATTGCGATGCATCCGAACTGTGAATTTGGAACATGTGATCTCCGGCTCCAATTTGACCTTGGGGAATATGTTTAGTAATGTCGGTTGCATTTTCTAAATTTATCGTATCGGTAGCAGCAGCATTTATTTTTAATACGTTCACGTTATTACCCTGTTCTACCAATTGTAAGTTTAATTCACTATTTTCTGTTAGGGCATGTACGGCCTTATAATCTAAGTCTAAAATGTTTCTGCTGTGATTGGATGGATTTCCATCATGTTGTTCCATTGCCGCAGCAAAAAGTTGTTTAATTTCATTTATAGTTAATTCTATACTGTGCCCACCTAATTTAAATTCATGCATACCAACTATTTCAGAAAGCTTACCTAAATGAACCATTTCAGTCGGATCTTCTAATAAATGTGTATACTCGCTCAAAAGTGAATGATTTGTTAGCTGTTCTCCTAAAAGAGTTTTCTCTGTTGAGGATGTTGTATCTTGAGCAGAGGATTCAAAAAGACTGAATCCTGCATCAGCAAAAGTACCGGTACTTCCATCTTGGTAAGTGAATGAACCTAGCGAGTATACTTGAACTTCTCCATTCGCTGCGGTAAATCCTTCTCTATAGCCTGTTAAATCAATACTAGTAATTCCATAATCAGAAAGTGATTTAAATTCACCGGGATCGCTGACTCCATTCTGGTTACTATCTTGCCACAATCCAAACTGCGAAAAATTAGCATCATTGCTGTCTAATTTATTATCGAAATTAGTATCATAGTTTACTTTTAATCCTTGCAAGTCAGTGAAGGCATTGTTGGTGGGATCTGCAAACACAATTTCAGAGCCATTGTTGACAGTCTGATCATTATTTTTATCATAAACTAAAAAGGCATCAGAGCTACCAATCGAAGCTGCCATTTGCAAAGTTCCGTTATTATTAAAATCGAATAAGAAAGAGTTATTAGTATGACTCGTAAAATTAAATCCATCATTGTTTAAATCAAATACAATAGGGGCAGCAACTGGATTTGATGAATAAATTAGGGCACCTGAATTCAGCAGAGATGTTAGGTTGGCATTTACATTTGTTAAATTTATAGTCTGGGTTGCTGTTCCTGATCCGGCACCATCAACATCAATTGTAAGCTGGGTGTTACTGCCGACAACATTAACACTCAGGTAATTGGATAAGTTTGCAGCTGTGACATTACCTACCAAAAGATTAGTTATATCAATCTTATCTTGACTTATGTTAAAGTCTGTAATGGTATCTGTAGGATTTCCTATATTATCTCCGCTGTTCCAGACGAAAGTATCAGCACCAGCTCCTCCAGTGAGTGTATCATTACCTTGGCCCCCTATAATCATATTTGCAGAAGTGTTACCTGTTAGTGTGTCGTTATAGTTGGATCCAGTAAGATTTTCTATGTTACTTAAAGTATCAAGTCCGCTGGAAACAGTATTTTGTTGACTAATAGTGGCTAAGGATACAGTAACTCCTCCTACTGCATCGATATATGTAACCGTATCAGTACCATTTCCTCCATTGATCGTATCATTTCCTAATCCACCAGATAGGGTGTCATTGCCAGCACCTCCATTAATTGAATCATTGCCAGCACCTCCATTAATTATGTTGTCAGAAGCATTACCGGTTAGTGTGTCGTTATAATTAGAACCGATAATATTTTCTATATTACTTAAAGTATCACTGCCATCAGCGCCAGTGGCGGCGCCCGTACTTAAATTTACAGTAACGGCTCCACTTGCATTGATGTATGTAATTGTATCATTACCATTTCCTCCATCAATGATGTTGTTAGAACTATTACCAGCCAATATATCATCATAGTTGGAGCCGGTAATATTTTCTATACTAATTAAAGTATCATTACCATCAGCGCCAGTGGCGGTGCCCGTATTTAAACTTACAGTAACTCCTCCACTTGCATCAATGTATGTAACCGTATCATTACCAGAGCCACCATCAATTATATCATTTCCAGCCCCGCCATTGATGATATTGGCAGAAGAGTTACCGGTTAGTGTGTCGTTATATTTGGATCCGGTAAGATTTTCTATGTTACTTAAAGTATCATTTCCACTGAGAACGGTGTTTTGGGCACCACTGATGGCTAAAGAAACAGTAACGCCGGTAGTGCCGTTTGTACTTACAGCATCTATGTATGTGACCGTATCAGTACCAGAGCCACCATTAATTGAATCATTGCCAGCTCCGCCATTAATTATGTTGTCAGAAGCATTACCGATTAGTGTGTCATTATATTTGGAGCCGGTAATATTTTCTATACTAATTAAAGTATCATTACCATCAGCGCCAGTGGCGGTACCCGCATTTAAATTTACAGTAACTCCTCCACTTGCATCAATGTATGTAATCGTATCATTACCATTTCCTCCATTAATGGTGTTGTTAGAACTATTACCCGCCAATATGTCGTTATAATTGGAGCCGATAAGATTTTCTATGCTAATTAAAGTATCTATGCCGCTGAGAACGGTGTTTTGGGCGCCAGTAGTGGCTAAGGAAACAGTAACACCCGTGGTGCCGAGGTTATTTGTCGTACTTGCGTAGGTTACTGTATCCGTAGTACTAGCGCCGCCTAATAGAATTTCATTTTTAAACGTGCTACTTAAAGTGGTACCGGTTATGCGATTGATATCAACATGGGCTGTATTTGATGCATATCCTGTAGTACTACTGTTATTGATGTAATCAAAAGAAGTCGTGGTATTTATTGTCTCAGTATTAGAATAAGTAATACCATTAACTGTGATAGAGGAGGCTCCGACCCCGCCTGTATCATTTGCTAACACAACTGAAACAGGGATAGCTGTTTGGTTAGTCACAATAAAATCATCACGAACGACTAAATGAGGGCTTTCTCCCGGAAGATCAATATTGAATGTAAGTGTAGCGCCATTGGTATCACCATCATTATCAACTACCACAAAATCAATACTTCGATTAATGGCACTAGTAATTGTTTGGGGTGGGGTAAATGTATATGCTCCATTATCCATATCCATTGAAATTTTTTCTTCAGTACTATTTATAGTGACTGTAAGCTGATGAGTATTTGAATCAAAGCTATATGTATTCGTTCCTAAGGTTGCTGCACCACTAGGTGTTATGGTGTTGGCGGCTGAGTCAAATCTATAGGTAATCCCATTAACTGTAATGGATTGAACGTGACCACCATCTGCGCCGAAATTTTCAGCAAGACTAGAACCAGTGACAATGCTTCCTATTATCGGAGACGCAGAAATAGTAGAAACTAATGTAGCAGAGAGTTGGCTAATATCTGTCACTTGTTGAGCGTTGGTATTGGTAGCTGTAGTCCCATCGTATGCAATGGGGTCTAGATTACTGAGCGTAACGTTTGTCCCTATTCCCAATGCATAAGAGCGGATGTGCTCATCATTTAGAAAGTTCGTCCATGTTGTTTCCTCACTTGCGTTAATTCCAAGACTTGTGGTTGGGAGGCTTGGATCTCCATCAGAGAGAAAATAAGATACATTTTGTGCTCCATCAATGCGTGCATTAGCTGGGTTTCCTGTAGTAACTGTAACTGTGCCATTAGTATCTGTAGTAACTGCATTACTATTATCAAAGGCATTTTCTGCTGTTTTAAGGGCAGCATCATAATTTGTATTTCCTGGAGCTGTGAGGTTAAGTATTATAGCTTTTGCTTCTGTTACAGTCATCCAACCGTTGCCTACAGTTCTTGCGTCCCCGTCTTGTATAGGATCACCGCTGTAGGTACCGTCGAAAGTAACAATTCGTACTCTTACATCGCCAAGAGCCTCGTATTGCTCCAATAATTCAAGAGTGGCATTTTTCAGCGTGGCGAGTTTACCATCGTCGTTCATGCTGTTTGATGTATCAAGAATCAATAGTAAGTTTGTATCCGTGATCCCTTCAGTAGCCTGGCTTGATCGTGTGATATCAGAAACAACAGGGACGTCATCGACGATGGTGACGTTCAGGGTGCCGGTGGTGGTGTTGCCGTTGGCATCGGTCACCCTGTAGGTAAAGGATTCGCTT
>NZ_LNYU01000081.1:219216-256168 GCF_001468135.1 Legionella santicrucis
CTCTTTAGAATCACAAAATAAACAATTACAAAAGGACAACGAAACGCTTAAACAAGCTAAACCGCAATCTACAAACACTGTTGATTGGTCTAAAGCAATTGACTCACTCAAAGAAGAAATCAGTTTTCTTAAAAACAAACCTACAACGGATGAGCCTTATCCCATTGAAGCTCAACATACTTCTAATATCAAAGATATTGATTCCTTATTAATCAAAAGAGAGAACGATACACTTGAAAAAACCTATTGGGAACGACTCAATGCAAAATCAAAACCTAAATCAAGTAATAAAATTTCTAAGCCTGAAGTAAAAACCATTCGCTATTACACCATACCCGCAGGTTCAGATTTAGGCCGTGCCACATTGCTGTCTGCACTAATCGGGGAAGTGCCTGTTGAAGGTAAGTTGATGCAACCGCTCTTTCCTTTCTCTGCCATGATCAATCGAGGTGATTTGATGGCTGCCAATGGCGTGCCACTTCCTCCAGATATTGCTGGTATGAAGGTCACCGGCTATGCCATTGGAGTAGGCTCCTTTCTAGACAACATCAGCTGTGTGCGTGCCTATGTAACAGCTGCACTATTTGTATTTAAAGACGGGCATTTCGTTACTGTTGGCAAAGAACAGATGAACGGTACTACAGAAATGATCAATAACGATAGCTTGGGCTACCTCACCTCTCCTTATGGAAATCCCTGTATCAAAGGTCAGTATTTTACAAATGCGCCACGGGTGTTAACAGCAATGATGGCCACGGGAGGCATTCAAGGTGCGGGTACAGCTTTATCTCAATGGCAGACCAGCACTATCGCGAACGCCAATGGCTCCACCACCATCCCTACAGGTTCTATAGGACGCTATGCTTTAGGAGGCGCTTTATCAGAAGGCTCAGTCAAAGTATCTGACTGGCTTGAAAAACGTATTCAAGGCAGCTTTGACATGGTGTTTGTGCCTGCAAGTTATCAAAACCAATTTCATCGTTATCAAGCAACGCAAGTGTCATTACATTTAACCCAAACCATCAACCTCGATAAAGCATCTAACGGGAGAGTATTAGATTATGGTCGCACACAACAAACTGTACATGATTATAGCCTTAAGTAGCGTTTTAACTTTATGTGCCTGCGCATCTGCTAAGGTCAGTTCTAACGCTGTACCCGAAGGCGGACTTACGGTAAGTCAATTATATGAACAAAGCATAGGTGATCCAATGCCGAGCTGGTCGGTAAAAAAATCCGTCACCAAGCCTGTCAATTATGAAGGATACACACGAAATGCTGTAAATGAAATTAACGTGCTTTTTAAGCCATTGGCCAATCCACAAATTCCTGTGTATGTATTTCCTCATGTGGCCTTAATTGGCGATGAGCAACTCATTAAACCAGGGTATACCACGGCATTTTTTCTATATAAACAAAATCAGTTTGCTTTAGCTTCTGAGCAATTTTAGTGGGGTATTTAATGAAAGCAGTGATGAACTGGTTACTTGGTGAACGTACTGAAACCAGTATAAAAGAAAGTGACATCAGAAAAGGTTATATCAACCCTAATCCATCATTGGCAAACCACTGGGCAATTGCTGATTTTTGTGATGAGCATCAAGTTTTTTTGTTGGCAGATGGGATTAGTATAGGCTCAGGATTTGAGTTGGCTAGCATTCCTGCTGAAGCATCTTCTGAAGAACATTTGGAAGCAGTCTTTAACAAAATACGTGATACTTTCACCACCGTTGTTCCCATGCATCAACAAGATCCATGGGTCATGCAGATGTATGTTAATGATGAGTATGCTTTAACTCCTGCATTAAAACATATCACTCAACACATAGCACCTAATATTGCTGAAGCAGCGTTTACCCAAGACTATCTGGGTCGGTTAGGTGATCTATTCAACAAAATGACTAGACCACAAGGCTTATTTTTAGATCCTAAAACAGATGCACCTTACCGAGGACGCTTACGACGGGTGCGTGTATTATTTTACCGACGCTATTATCAACTAAAGCCTTCTAGAGAAGCAGCTCTTCAAGAGCATCAAGAGGTCATGGCTCAAGTTGAAAGCAAATTAAAATCCCCTGGATTACAACTTAAGCGCCTAACAGGGAAAGATTATTATCATTGGTGGATAAGATGGTTCAATCCCAATCCCTCTGTCGCTGAAGGAGATGTTGAGACACTTCTTAAGCAATTCCCTTATCCTAATGAACCTGCAGCTGCATTTAATTTTAATCAGCACGTATTTTTTAACCCAGCAAACAGTTCTGATAAAGGCTTCATATTTGATGACCATCATTATCGCGTATTGTATGTAGACGGCTTACGTGAAGCACCTCAAATTGGATTATTGTCCCGTGAACGCGTACAAACCAATCCTAAACACCGTTATGCCTTACTGGATAAACTTCCTGAAGGCAGTATTTATTCAATCCAAGTGATTTTTAGCAATGACTCTGCGCTAGATGCACATTTAACACGCCTAGAAAAAGGTATTGTTGGCACACAATTAAAGCCCCAACAAGTACGAGAAGACATCAAAACAGCCCGTAATGAATTAGCGATGGGTAATCGTCTTTTTTGGGTTAATCAGGCAGTTTATTATCGCGCGACCTCAGAAAATGAAGCAGAACAGATGGAAAAGACACTTCAAGACTTGTTTATTGATGCCAAAATGCCACTGATTGCCTCTAAATATGATTTACACCCTATCAATAGTTTTCTGAACGCCTTCCCCTTTAATTTTGTCCCTGAGTTTGCCAAACGATATTTGCGATTTGATCGTTTGATTTATGCCTCCGAGTTAGCTGCTTTGTTACCTGTCTATGGTCGTAATCAAGGTGTTAAACATCTACCTTGTTTTACTTTTTTTAATCGATTGGGTGAACCTGTATTTTTTGATGTTTTACATCATGATTTTATCAGCCAAAACTCTCATATGGCTTTATTTGCCAATTCTGGTGGGGGTAAATCGGTTGCGACAGGCTGGATGATTAACACGCTTATGGCAGTGAAGAATGCACGTATTATTTTATTCGAAATGGGCAATTCTTTTGATCGCATGCTTATACACGCCAAAATGCATGGTAAAAAAACCAAGCAACTGCTACTCAGCAACAAAAAGGATGAAGCTGTTCCCTTAAATCCTTTTTGTGAAGCCTACAAAGCCATTCCTGAAATCAGTGACAACTTAAATGAAGAACATGCAGCTTTACTTGCTCAAAAGATTAGAACAATACAAGCAACTTTGGGCGAACATGCAGAGATATTCGAGCAAGCATGTGATGAGGGGTCGCGGAGCTATCTTGCTGAATTATCTCTGGCATTACGCACGATGATCACCGAAGCCAATACGCTTGAAGAAGAAAAATTTACTTTAGCCGATGAAACCTTACTGATCGAAGTCTTGAGCGATGCCATTTTAACTTCTTTCAATCAAGACATCCCACAAATGCTTACTGAACATGTGGTTGCCGCATTTGAAAGACGTATGAATCAGGAGGCAGTACCCCGTAAAAAAGATCGCATATTAGACATGCACGATCGCTTGAAAAGTTATGTCATCAATAGCGCTAAAGCCCGATTTTTCAATGTACCTACTGAGCCATTAGGTGAGTTTGATATCTTCCACATTGATATCTCTGCCATTAAAGATGACACAGGCAAATTAGCGTTGGTCATGGTGTCATTATTACCCCGTATTCTTGCTATGGCTGAGGCTACACAGCATGACAATCGTCCAACCTTTTTATTTATTGATGAATCACATATTCAGTTTCAAATACCCAGTGTGGTATCGACCTGCTTATTAGTCGCTAAAGTGGCAAGAAAGTTGGGACTTTGGTTGGTGGCCATTACCCAAAACATCATGGACATGAGCTCAGAGAAAGCCACTAAAATTTTATCTTTAATGGAAACGTGGATTTTATTGGGACTTGATGAAAAAGAAATTCTGGATGTGAAAAAATTTAAGCAACTCACCCCCCAACAAGAGGCATTGATAAGAGACATTGATTCACAAAAAGGTCTCTATGCCGAAGCCGTATTATTAGGGTCACGTTATCAAGGATTATTTCGTGTAATTCCACCTCGCTATCTGCTGGCTTTATTAATGAATGAAAAATCTGAAAAAGCCGAACGCCATACCTTGGAGAAAGAACATGATGTCCTTAAAGCTGCTGAAATTATTGCAGAGCGTATTGAAAACAAACCACACAAACCACAAAACGAGGCTTGTTTTTTTGATGATTAGCATGGGCCTTACTTCCACAACGTTTGCAGAGGAACGTATTGATCCGCCTCATCCTATCAATACACTAACAATCGCTACACGCGTCATCAGCAAAACATTGACTAATAGCCATTATAAAATCATAGGCAATTGCACTTGGGCTGTGGGAGGTTTTCCTCCTAAAGTAGTCTCCACATTATCCATAGAGCAATATTTGCCTGATCTCATTGTTACGGTGGCCAATGCCCCTGAAACGAATCCATGGATTGAGGCAGCAAAGTTATTTGAAAATGAAGCTGCACGAGCGGTATATCAAAAAACATTTCAGCTAGCGACTCATTCCCCGTTAGGTTTTGGTGATGATAGCAACCAAATCAACGCCATGCATATGAATGATGAGCGCACCAGAGTGGTAGATGTGATTGGTAGTCCTGCAGGGTTTTATCGTTTTCCTCAATTGTCTCATCGTTCTGAAACAAGATTTGGCGTGCCCTATTATCTCAGTGAAGCCGATGCTGTTGCAGATAGAACTGAGATAGCTGAGCTTGCCTATATGGCTACACATCCAACACTTTTGTTTAATCATGAAATTGGCAGTTCGGTACACAGTTGGGGACATGAAATTCCACGATTAATGCGAGTCACTCAACCTTCTCGATTTCGTGCCTCATTAGTGGCCGCTATGCATGCAGCGGATATAGTCACCAATCAAAATAGTCTTCACGTGACACAAAGTACCAGCAACAGCTGTGGTAGAAATTGTGTGGTTTCTAATGTGATTTATGACCCAAAGCAAAACCATGTGATCTGGCAAGAGGTTTATCCCAACAATAGAAACATTCAACCAGGGGATGCCAATGACTATGGCATTGAAGACGATAAAGCTGGTCGTGGGAATTACGTATTTGTTTTGTGGCGTAAATACCGCGGCTGCATTCAGCACAAAGGTAAGCTTGTTTCAGCACTTACCTTCCCAAAAGTCAAAGAACCTCAAAAACGATAGGACTGTATGATGAAGCTTAAATCCTTTTTATTTATTTGCGTATTTCCCACAGCCCTATGGGCAAATTCTTTCTTGCCCAATAAGTCTGAATATTATTACAAATTAGGTGGAACTTCCGATTTGTATATTCCCCCAGTAAACAAAGATCAAACCATTACCATTGGGGGCAATCTTGATGGCCGGATGGGATTTACTTGTAATGGTTTTAACCCAGTCGTTTCTATCACCAATACTTTTCAAGACATGAGAAGTTCGGTGATGAATATTCCTGGCGGCGTTATTGATAACTTGAAAGGCTCTGTCGCAGGTTATCCCATGTATAAATTACAACAAGCAATGCCGGCCTTATATAATGTCTTGCAAAATACAGCAGCTGGAGCACAAAACGAGTTTGCGCTTAAAGTCAAAGATTGCCAAGACGTTAAAAAGACTTTAGAAGAAGGACAATCACCCGTTGAAAGCATGTTATCGGTTTCAGACAGTCAGGGTTGGCTAGAGGCGGCCAAGCGCGCTAAAACCAGTAACGTAGATATTCGAGAAACAGCAAAAACCATCACACAAAAACGTGATGAATATGGCTTGCCTTGGATAGGCAGAGAAAAAGGCAATGCAGGTGGCAAGTATCAACGTCCCATCAAAGTCATCAATGATGTAGTGATTGCTGGATATAATATTCTGTTAAATCGTACTCCCTTAGATAATCAAGAAGCCTCCAAAGACAAAACACCCATGACTGAAACGTGGAAAAGTCCAGCCGATGCTGCACAATGGGCTGTTAAAGTTTTAGGGGATATTCACGTGAGCAGTAGTGATGATAAAGCGGATGCTGATAAACATCAAAGCAAAGCAGGCATTGGATTATCTGCCTTATTGCAAAGCTGTGAAGGAGCCAACACTTGCAGTAGCAATATTGGCAAAGCGCTATGGAAATTGGTAGATAAAGAGTGGGGTTTATCGGAAGAAAATTTAAAGCGAGTGAGCGCGTCAAATCTTCTTATCACTGATGAAATCATCATCACCATTCAACGCATGCCCCGTGAAGAGCAAATACTCACTGTTTCTAAGCTTGCAGAAGAAATCGCCATCCAAAATATGTTAGACAAAGCCATGATGATGCGACGTATCTTACAAGCAGGCTTACAAGTTCAAGAAGTGCAAAATTTAAAACCCGCTTTGAATATGGTCAAGTTTGCCCTAAAAAAACTAGATGATGACATCCACTCATTGGCTTTTGAAAGCGATGTTCGCAAAAAAATGATGACTGATACCTTAAACCTCATCATGGATATGCGCAGTAACGATATCGCAAATGGCCTACCAGGCGATGATCATGAGCAAGCACAAGTAAAAAATGGGGCGATTTATAACAAACCCACTAGAACAGCTGGAGCCTAATCATGGTCGTGTTTAGTCCTTTATCTTTATATACCACCTATCTTGGTTGGCAACAATATGAAGTCATTTTCAATGCCCTGTGGCAAACAGGGCTGCTGTATCTTGGGTTTCTAATGGTGGGTTTTCGATTTTTGAAAAATGTTTTAGCACCAGCGGGTTCTACCCATCACGCAGCTGAACATGCTTTAAATAGCTTTTTATATGAACTGGCCATCACCTTTTTAATCTGCGCTATTTTCGTTTATCCCTGTGTGCCTTTGGAGGAAAAGGCGTTGAGCTTTAAACCTATGTGTGGGATTAAAAAAGGAAGTGAAGCCAAAAACTCAACCATAAAAGATACTGGAACCACCTATGATGAGGCATTTGCTGATGTCCTCACCAATCATGTGAAAATACCGATTGGCTTTGCCATGCTACAAAATTATATGTCGAGTCTGACTTATGGATTGATGAAGGTGACTGGTTGCACCGATAGCTTACAAGCCATCGAAGGTGATTTGATTTCAACTTATCTGCCAGCAGACGTTCGCGAACAAGCTTTAAATTTTCATCGACAATGCTTTTTAGAAGCACGCAATAGCTATTACAAAGAACCCCATGATCAAAGCAAAGTGGATGATCTTTTAAAAAATTATGGTGGTGAGGAAGACTTGAAATGGATGGGCTCAAAAGTATTCCAGTCGCTTTACTACAATAAACTCTATGCGCGACAGCCCGTCCCTGGCTTTAGTTTCAAAGAAGATCCCAATAGTCATTTAAACGATGCCGCCAAACGTGGTGATATTGATCCCAACCACTTGCCCGATCAAGGCTACCCCTCTTGTACAAAATGGTGGGTTAAATTACGAGGTGATCTCATTCAAGTTGCCAATAATGCCAGTATTTTTGATAGTCATCTTAATTATTATCAAGTGCTTGATAGAGTACACGACTATAAAAATAAACATCCTAAAGCATGGGGGTCGAAGTTAAGTTCTGAAGACTATATCGCCAAAATGCTATTGAATGACAGCAAAGATGTCCAGACAAATGCAGTTAAGAATCTCATGGATAATACCAATGGCGCATTGAGCGGCGCAGTTTCACATGGTTTGGTGAATGTTGGTCAATGGGCTAAGTCTTGGACATCCACTCCACTAAAACGTGAAGCCATCATGCAAACCCTTCCTGTGATGCAGGCATTTCTTTACTTTTTTCTCATCATCATTACCCCAATTATTTTATCTATGAGTGGCTATAGCCCAAAAGCTTTAGGAAGTGTTTGTGGGCTTTTTATCATGGCTATTTTTTTGCAATACCTTTGGCATTTGGTCGGGTTTGTGGAAAGGAGCGTGTTAGATCCATTAGGCAAAAATGAAGTGGTTTATGCGATGCGTAATATGGCAGTACTTTTTTATTTTATTGCACCTATGCTGCTATTAAGACTCTCCAGTCATTTTGGTGGAGAGGCAGGCAGTGCTTTGGCTGGATTGGTAGCGGCCTCCAGTGAACAAAGCGAAAAAGTAGCGGACTCAGGATCCCAAATTTTTAGTCAGGCAGCTCAGATGGCAAAGCGAGGTCTCAAATGATGAAGAAACTATTATTTTCCTCGGTAAACAGATTTTGCATATTCAGCATCACTTATCAGACCTTCGTCATGAAGATGTTGGGCATTGATAGCAGAATAACGTGTTTGCGTAGGTTTATCAGATGCAAAAACGGCTATCGTTTGCAAGACCATAACAACAATTTTGGCTATCAACTTCCAGCTTTTCATTATCATTGGAGTACTCCTTATGCGCAATAAATATCTCCGTTCAACCATTATAGTCATGATTCAATTGATTCTGCCACTCTTTGGATTTCTTTTATTTGCCTCACAACTATTGGACCACCCTCAACTCATTAATCAATTGGCACTGGATTTAAAATCACATCAATCTCTATTTTTCATCATGCGAATTCTTTTTTATATGGCCTTTTATTTCATTTGGCCAGTTCTTATTAATCATCAATTAGCACAAAAACAATTAAGTGTTGAGCCATGGCAAAAACAAACTGCTATTTCAGCGCGTTGGTATTTACTAGCCATGATGCTCTTTTTTGAAATACTCAATTATTGGAGATGAGCATGCAATACCCTGTTGAAAATTTATTACGTGAACCCACAGAAATTTATTCGTGTCTCACCTGCTTTGCCTTAGCAACACTTGCTATTTACACGCCAAACTTATTCCTGCTTACACAAAATATGGGATATTGCGGGGGTATAAGTTTACTTTGCTTGGGCAGTTTCAGAGGATGGCAGGCAGTAAGGATTAAACGTTTTCATCGTCGTTTAATTCGAATGCCATATTATGCTTTATCAACGGTTGAAATCCCTTTATCTCAGAAGTGGTTATTTATAGGGAAAGGGTTTCGGTGGCTACCTCAACATACTCAACGATTACATCAAATTAAACAAATTCATAATGAATCGTTTATGCAGCGCGGTAAAACCTATCAAGCTGCCCGTGAATATTGTAAAAAGCATGAAAGTAATTTGCTGTCTCATTTATTGAATAGTCCCTATCGACTTAACCCCTTTAAGCCCGATCTACCTGTTGGCGGCAGCCTCTATCTGCATGGTCTTGGTGAAAAAGATAAACCTATTTATATACCGCAAGAGGTACGTGTAGGACATACGTTTGTGGTAGGTACAACGCGTGTTGGCAAAACTCGATTGGCGAGTATTTTGATAAATCAAGACATTCGCAATGGAGATGCTGTTATCGTTGTCGATCCTAAAGGAGACTTAGAACTGGTTCGGGATATGTATTCCGCATGTGCTGCAGCGAAGCGTTTAGATGATTTTCGAGTAGTACACTTAGGATTCCCTGAATTATCAGCCCATTACAATCCCTTAAAAAATTATGATCAAATCAGTGAGGTAGCCACTAGAATCACCGATGCTATTGCGGCCGAAGGTGAGGGAAAACAATTTGCCGCCTTTGCATGGAAATACGTCAACATTGTTGCTATCTGTCTTGAAGAAATGCAACAACCTATTACCTACCAAACCATCGCTTTTTACATCAGCAGATTAGATCAACTTCTCATGACTTATGCGGATGCGACCATGCCTCTGCATTATCCTGATTATCACAATCAAGTAGAAAAAATGTTAGCTGAACACGATTGCCGTATGGATAAACACGGCAAGGTGCCACCACCTATGGATAGGACGCAAGCAGTCATCAAATATTTAAAAAGCCATATTAGTAAAACCATTACTTCAGGCAATGTAGAGAGTTTACATGACCAAATCATCATTGATCTTTACGATGCCGCCATCATGGACAAAACATACTATGACAAAATCACTGCAAGTGTGGGTCCTGTGCTTTCTGAGATCAATAAAAGTAATGCGTCAGGCATATTTTCTTCGCATAAAAATCCTCATGAAATTGAATTAATGGATGCTATCAAACATAAAAAAGTTATCTACATCGGATTAGACAGTCTCACCAATCCTAATATTGCTCAGGCGGTAGGAAAAGCGTTTTTATCTGATCTAGTTTCAACAGCCGGAAAAATTTACAAGGAAAGCAACGCACACTACCGTCTTAACTTACATTGCGATGAGCTCTCAGAAATTATTCAAGACTCCTTTGTCAAAATTCTTAACAAGGCAGGTGGCGCAGGTTTTCAAGTCACTGCCTATGCCCAAACCAAACAAGACATGGAAGTAGCTTTAGGCAATAAGGCAAAAGCAGAGGTGACAGAAGGTAACTTTAATACGCTGATTATGCTTAGAGTTAAAAACGAAGAAACAGCAAATCTTCTAGTGAAATCCTTGGCTCAAGTAGGTGTCGTCGGTCATACCCAAGTATCTATGGTCAACGATACACCCCATGGAGAAGATGGCGTTTACTTTAACACCACCAATGAAGATCGTGTACAAACAACTGCAGTATCAATGATTGATGTCAACGACATCATTTCCTTGCCCAAAGGGCAAGCCTTTATTTTAGTGAATGGCGGCGAGCTATATAAGGTAAGAATTCCTTTGCCTATAAACGATGGATTAGCCCCAAAGGATATCAAAAATGCTATTCGAGTAATCAATCAATTAGAGATATAACTTTGGGAGTAACATCATGAAAGCAACCGTTGAGCTTGGTTTGAGGACAAGAGAAGTTTATAAATTATTTGAAAGAAAAATTAACAATGATGTACTGTTTATTCATGCGCTTTTACATAAGTTCAATAAGATCCATGCGCATTGTCGAAAAGATGAAAATGCAGGCAATACAATACTTATCAAATCAGAGCAGCAGCTTTTAGAGGGTATTCAATCATTCTCTGAAAAAATTAACCAATACGAGCAATTGCTACAAAGAAAGCAGGAGTTCCATCAAAAGAAAATTGGTTTTGTGATTCAGTTTCGTCCTTCACTTGTCATTGCTAACCACTTGGGAGGAGTACTTGTCAATTTTATCGATACTTACGATCGACTAGTGGCCTGTATTAAATTATTACATTTAGCGGGCTGTTTTTCTAATGATAGCGATTGTTATTTTCACATCAGGAATACTCAAAATAGCGCTAACAGGTTGTTGAGCGCTGTGTTATTGATGCCTCTTAGTCATATAAACACCGCAGCCTAATTTAAGGCTGCAAATGGTTTACGACAGGTTCAAAGCTCATGATGTAATAGTTTCGCTTTGTATCAGACTTGGTAGATTTCGTACCAGAATAACTCGGTCCCATCAGAGGTATGTTTTTTACCTTTAAGATCAAAACCAGCTTTTTGTAATACTTTTTGAGAGGCAGTTTGATTCGGATAAGTGGAAGCAACAAGCTTGTCAACTGATAAATGCTCAAACCCCCAATGAACTAATGCTTTTGTCAGTTCAGTGCCATAGCCTTTTCCCCAGAATTTTTTGTGTAAATGATAACCCACTTCAATTTTAGGTTGAGTATCATCAAATAATAGGTGAAACAAGCCCGCTTCTCCGACAAAACTCCCGCCTTCCTTTTCAAATACTAAATTGAAGCCTAGATCAAATTTTTTTCGATAGGACAGCACAAAGTTCAAATAATCCAACACTTGCTCTTTCGTTTGAGCGCCACCTTCGCCGGTATACCTCATTACATCAAAGTCAGAGCGTAACTCGACTAACTCATCTAGGTCGGATAACGCTGGTGCTCTAAGAATTAATCGTTCTGTTTCTAAAAAAATATACATCCCATCACTCACTTAGTTGAATCAAACGAAGACCAGAGAAGTCCTTGGCTTAATGCCCCTGGAAAAACAGTATCGTGATCCATATCATTTAAAATATTAAAAGCAGTGCTTAGATTGCGGTGGGGCTTCTTCATGATGGTTTCATTTAATAACTTTAAATCATCTATCATCTTGTAATCACCTTTGTTTTCTTGATCGCCAATAATAAAACACGCGCGAGTTTGTTGATATAGATTAAAGTTTAGCTTCCTTTGAACCGCTTTTAGCACCAAATGATTATCGTACCAGAGTGATGGGCTAACAATAATGTAATGGTTAAATACTTCAGGATGATTGACTAATAAATACACGCCAAATAATCCACCATATGAATGACCGACAAAAGTAGCATTTTTATTGACTCTATATCTCTGGTGAAGATAGGGAATAAGTTCTGAATGAATAAATCGATAAAACGATTCTGCACCACCTGAGAATTTTTGATATTCAGCCCCATAGCCCCCAGAGCTAACATAACTTGGCGTATAGTCCCTGGTTCTATTTTTTTTATATTCGTTAGGATTTGCATACGCTATCCCAACAATAATAGAATCGCTCATTCTATTTCTATCAGATAAATGCTCACTAATTTGTTTCGCTAAATGCAAAGCTGTAATCAGCATCTAATAAATAAATGATTGGATAAGTTTTGTTGTTGGAAGCATAATCCTTGGGCAAACTGATGTATAAATTATATTTAACGCCATTGATCTTGGAAGGAAGCTCTTTAATTAAAGTGTCATGCAAGACATAGCCATTCGTATTATTTTTAACTGGCGAATTAGTCTGTTTGATGGTTGAATTGATAGTTGCAGCAAGAAGGTTTACAGAGCAACATAAGCTGAACAGAATGAGTATTTTTTTCATACACTAATCTCACACAAACTTTAACCGAATTCATCATAGTGATTAATTAATTCACTGCTACTGAGTTGGTCATGACTTTTCTTTCTCGCTACAGTTAGGATATTGAGGCTTTTTTCTGCTACAAAATCATTTCCATCCATGTCATATTGTTCTACGATTTTAAACCCATTGTGCTCAAGCATTATTTCCAATTCTTTAGCGGTATAAATTTGCAGGCTAAAGCTATTAGTATGAATTTCTGGTTCACTGTTTTCTTTGGAAATTGTATAGCAATCATGAGAGGTTAGAAGACCACGATCTCTATCGATCTCCGAATGTTGAACATTCCGGATATGAGCACCATTAACAATACTCTCAATGTCCATGGCAAAATCATCAATGATACTATCAGTAATGGCTTGCAGATTAAAAATATCAAACACATATACCCCATCTTCCTTGAGATTAGCATGTATATTCTGTAGTGCTTTTTCAAAATCCGCTTTGGTGAGATGACCAATGGCATTAAAAATAGTAATTACTGCATCGAATTTTCCTGCTTTCAACACCCGCATGTCACCATCAATGAAATTAATATCACGACTCATTGTTTTTGCTTTACTTCGTGCTATATCAAGTAAAGCAGGACTGAAATCACTGCCAACGACTTCGTAACCTCGCTCAGCAAGGAAAAATACTTGAGAACCAGTCCCACAGGTCATATCCAGAACTGTTTTAACTTTTTGCTCTTTTAGTAGTTTCTCTATCAAACCATTTTTAATCTCTGTCTGTTCACTTACGTTATGCGCATCGAAATATTCAGGCAGTTGCTGATATTCTAATGGCAAACCAAGTGTGTGCTCTTTGTTATTCATTCAAATTGTTCTCCAAAGTATTAATCATATACTCTTCAGAAAATCTCAATTCCCTTGATCTTACTCATTAAATTTTGGATCAGGAGCATCAAAAAAAAAGGCTTTTTTTCTCTCAAGGTCAATTGTCTTGACGTTGGAGAGACACATTGTTTGGGCAATGATACAAGATTTCAATACAGTAATAATACAGTATTGACTCACACTCAAGCATGCGATTATCTTAAAGGCTTATTTTTTCAACGCGAATTATGCAGATGTTTAGAAATCTACCCATTTTAAATTGAATTAAGTACCATAAATAGTTAGGAGAACAATGTGCGATTTCAAGTATTGACTTTTATTTTGGGGTTTACTTTAAATTTTAGTGCTTATGCAGACCAATTTATTTATCATAACATTCATAATAAAAGCATAAAACCTTCTCATACTAAAAGGACCAAAATCGCAGCTTTGCAAAACATCTCTCCTTCACTTAAAGAGGGTATATATGAATTTGCATTTACTCAAAAACAGTCTACAGAAATTTTTAGTTGGTTTAGGCTGCTGATCATTGCGGAAGATCGATATCCAGGGTTTCTTGGTACATACGGTGTAGTTAATACTCCAGTTACTGTTACTTGGACTTCGCCAAATAGTAATAATTTCACCTTTGTTCCTATGAATGTGAGTTCAATCTCTTCTGATGTGGATGGTGATGTGGAGATCATTATGAAAACAACGGATGATTCTGATGATTCCTATATGATCAAACTTAAAGATGACACTCATGGCGAATTATATACTTCGCATCATGGTGAGGATATAGAAAAAAATGGAGATGTATACTTAAATAAATTTATTGATTTGAGTAATGTTCGTATGGATTATTTTGAATATAACGCAAATTTGAGTAAATTAAATGAGAATCTTAACTTATCCCAACATTGTCCTGATAAAAACTATAAAGGAAAAATTGGCTTTCTGAAAATACCAAAAACGCTAAGTAAATTTGCAAATGGTTGGATGATGGGCGCTTATCTACAAAATGATGACTGTAGTGTGAGTTTGGCACAGCCAGCTATAGGTCTATTAAATAGTGATTTATTGGGTTTAAATGGGGAATTTATTTTTAAAGGTAAAGATGAAGTAGGTGTTGTTTGGACTGGTTATGACTATTCGATTTTGTCTATAAAAGGAATACCTGGAGATTCTAACCTAGAAGCCACACTTAATTTTGATGCCCTGTATGATAACTCAAGCCCAACACTTACTTTTGAATTAACAAAAGAAAAAATATCGCCAGCGCACTAGAAAATTTAGAACCATATTTTTTGAATTTATGGCGTGTTTACAATTGGCAGCACGGGCCAAAAATCGGGATAATATAGTGTTATACTAGCGAGATATGGCCTTGGAGCTATAGTCTATAATATTCATAACGTTGTATAAAAAAAACAATGAATGATGATAAAAATAAAACTTTGATGCTGTTGAATGAATTATCAGAAAAAATAAATAAACTATATGGTTTTGTCAAAATTGCTGGAGAAAATTTTGGAGAACCAGCAATAAACTCAGGCCCATGTGGCCCTTTTGCTAATGCCTTTTATAAGATTTGGAATCAAAAGGTTAGTGAAAAAGTAACTATTGCATTTATCATGGTAAAAAACTCCGATGAGTGTTGGCATGTATTAATTAGATTACCAAATGGATTACTTTTTGATGGTGGTGTTGGCGTTCATCCAGAAGATACGTGGGATAAAAACAAATTTGATGTAGTGGATATGCTCAAATATGATCTACAACCATTAGAAAAACATTCAGGCGGTTTGAATAGGAAGTATCCTCGGTATTGCCCCAATTTTTCTATTGATAAAGTTATCGATTTGATAAAAAACTATATCAACTTTATTGAAGAATAAAATAAATATGACGCCATTTATAGACACTCTGAAACTTGGTGAGCTAAAAGAGCCAATATTCCTTTCTTGGGGAACCTTAAAGTTTGTAATGATTACTAAGACAGATTAACGGAGTATTTTCTTTATGCACTTATTGTAACTTCGATACCGAACTTACTCTGAGAAAAAGCCTGGATAAATTTGAGCTTCGTTTAAATACGGTGAAAGCGATTGCTAAAGAGCAAGGATTGGAAAATCTACAGGGTAAATCGTTTGATGAGTTAAGCGTTGCTGGGAGTTGGCAAACAAAGAACCCTGGCTCCGATAACAACCGGCGTTCGCGGCACCCCAAAAGAGTTATAGTCGAAATGATCTATGGATAATAAAGCAAAAAAGAACCTGACAACACATTATAAGTGCTTTTATGAAGAGTGATATCTAAAAGATGAATGATTTTATTTCTTTATATAAGCAACGTCTTAACCTGCCAAATGCTACGTTTTTACGTATTGAACATGAAGATGCACTCGTTGCGATTGTGTACAAGATCATTTGTGCAGATTATAACATTTTTATTTTAAAAATCTGCCCACGTGCTCAGGATTATTTACGGGAAGTGTTTTTCTTAAAACAACTGTCAGCTTTATTGCCTGTGCCACGCCTTATTGAGGAAGTCCCGCCGGAACAAGGTATTGCTGGGGCTATTTTAATGGACTACTTGCCAGGAAACATTCTTAAAAAAGCAGATTTAACTGACAAATTAGCTTATGAAGCAGGCGAATGCCTTGCTAAAATTCATCAAAATAGTGTTGAAAGCTATGGAGATCTTACACAACCCCAAGATTTAAGTAATCGCCCCGAAGTTCATTTTGCCCAGAAGTTTGAGGAAGGATTCTCTGAATGTTGTTTGAATTTACCGCAAGACCTACTAAAAAAATCACGTCAATACTTTGATTCACATCTTGCACTTTTAGATTCAGTGGATGGGCCATGTATTATCCATCGAGATTTCCGCCCTGGAAACATTATTGTTTTGGACGGAAAACTTCAGGGTATCATCGATTGGGCTTCTGCCCGAGCGAGTTTCGCTGAAGAGGATTTTTGCCCTTTAGAATTAGGCGAGTGGTCCAACCATCCTAGCATAATGAGATCATTCTTAGCCGGCTACGCAAATGTGCGCTCCGTTCCAGAGTACAACGACATAATGCCACTGCTTCGATTAAGCCGCTGTTTTGCAACAATAGGTTTTACTGTCAAAAACAATACTTGGAATAGCAGTAATGTTCAAATTTATTTAAACAATCGTCGATTTCTCGAGAAATTTTTTTAGTAGTGATGCTGGTTTCTTGTTCAGTAACAATTTTCTGTTGTAAAAAATTGAGGTCCACATAAATCCCTCTATAATGTAACACTAAACAATATTTTCAAGGAAACTCAGATGATTAAAAAAGTTGCATTTACAATGTATCCCGTCATCGATATGGAGCGCGCAAGAACCTTTTATGAGAATACCTTAGGAATTACCGTGAGTAAGATCTCCGCTCAAGGCGCTTGGGTTGAATATGATTTACCCGGTGGTGGATGTTTTGCTATTACTACTCTAGCAGAAGGCGTATCACCGAGTGCCCATGCTGGTGGTAGTATCGCTTTTGAAGTTGAGGACTTAGAAGCGTTGGTCAACAAACTAAAACAAAAAGGTGTACAATTTAAATTAGATATTTTTTCTTCTCCTGTTTGCAAAATGGCTATCATGTTAGATTCTGAAGGTAATGCGGTTACTTTACATCAGCTGCATCCTCACTCATAAACAGCGGATTTATCTAATGACTGATTCCTATATTATCACTGGCGCAGGAAAAGGATCTGGACGATATTTTGCAAAGACCGTGGCTGAATTAGGCAAGGATGTTGCCTTAATATCAAGAACCGCTGCCGACTTAGAAAGTCTAAAACAGGAATTGCAATGTATTAATGCCAACATCCACATTTCAACGCATCTGGTTGATCTTGCAGATCCCCTAGAAACTAAAAAAGCATTTGATACTATTCAAAACATCCATGGCCAAACTATCAAGGCTGTGGTTAGTTTTGCTGGAGCATGGATAAAAAGCAAACCGCTTGATTCATTAGAAATATCCGATTTTATGGAAGCTTTGCAATCTAATTTTTTCTGTACGTTTAATACCATAAAAGAAACGATTAGGATCAGCACAGCCGCCCTAGATGGTTTAGCCATTATCACCATAGGCGGCACTTCAAGTGTTTGGATGAATCCTGAAGCACCGGTAATGTCTGTCGCTAAAGGGGCCATCAGTCATTATTCACGGATATTAGCCAAGCAACTCTTGGCAAAAGGTGTACATGTCGCTCACTTTATCATTGATGGCCCTATCTTTAATGAACGAGGTTTAGGACTTAATCCTGCATTTCAAGAAAATCAATTTATCAAACCTGAATCAATTGCCAGAGAAATTCATCATGTCATTAATCAGTCTCAGGATGCTTGGACTTTTGAATGGGATATTCGACCATTCACGCGAGACACAAAGCTTATATAATTACCAAAACTATGCTACATAAAAAGGCGTTAATGTATTCTGATGAACAAAACCTAAGCGTTCACAATACCCTCTAGCCATTGCATCGGACATAAGTAAAATCGAGATATAATCAAGCCCCATCTCTTTTGCCACCAGTACTCTATGATTTGCCATGGCCGTACCAATGCCCATTTTGCGAAACTCAGGAAGCACACACGCATTATATAAGCCACCTGCTTGGCATTCTTTTAAGTCATCATCAAACATCAATGAGCATACACCCACCGCGACCCCATCAACCCTAGCAATATAACTTAGTCCCGATGGTTTACTATTTTCATACTGAGCAACCGCCCAAGATATTGTGGGATGGAATAGGCTTGGAAAATGAAATACCTTACAAAATATCTGTGCATATTCTTCTGCTTGCTCAAGACCTTTTACTTGCTCTATGGTTATCTTTGCAGAATGAGTGAAAGGAATAGCCTGCTCTACCTCTAAAAGCATGCCATAGAATGGACCTGGGGAGTCAAAGTTCCTTTCTAACATATCACTGAAATCAGCAAGGTCAGTATCACTGGATAACCATGCTGTTAACGGTAAATCTAGATTTTTTTGGGTTGTACGTAACTCGTCAATTAATCGAAATTTATCTATTGGAGTTTGAAGAATAATCGAATTAAATAGATTTTGATTAACACCAGTGATAACCATAGCAGCATTCGGAGCACATGACAAAATAGGCTCCTTCAAAGCATGTTGTGTTTTTAATGACTTCAAATAGGTTAACCACATCGATAAAACTGCTTTTTCGGCTATCATAAGTTCTCCAGGGTCGTGTAACAATTTTATAAAGTGAAATGAAGCTTTGAAGGTGTTCCTGCTTCAATATTTTTCATATGCTCCTCGAGATTACATATTTCATTAAAACGAGCACCTTCCTTAATTCTTTGAATCGCAAGCGCCTCATCTCTTTGTATTTCTTCCCCTTTTTCGATTGCCATGACCGCTTCTTCTTTAGACATCACTACAACTCCATCTATATCAGCAAAAACGATATCACCTGGATGTACACTCACACCACCACATTCAGTAGTTACTCGTATAGTACCAATTTTGTCTTTTGTACCAGATTTTGCACATTTTCCCTTCGCAAAAAAAGGTAGATTGCTTTCTCTTATCTCTTTTAAATCACGGCAAGCCCCATCAGTAATAATCCCACCAAAACCTTTAATTTTTGCAACCTCAGTACACATTCCTCCTGCAAGAGCAAAGTTTGTGTTATAAGAAGCAATCATAAGGACTATTGGAACAATATCATCTGAACAATCTAAATATGTTAAAAAACCAGATAGATCATCTAACGCTTGCATTGTTGAAAGTGAATCTTGAGCACTGTTGATTGGATAAGCTCGACCAATACATTGTGGATATTCTTCTTTGCTATAGGAGGTTATATCAGGATCCATTAAACGAACTGTTGGCAAAGCATCACAAATTGAAGAGGTAGTCAGATGGGACAATCTTTGACATATCTCTTTATAGCTCTCTATTTTTTGTTTCATAGCATTCCCTTAATCAAGATGTTATGGCTTTTAACATTAATACATACTCTGGATTTTGACTATGCATCGTGATAGAAAATCCGGCTTTTTGATAACAACGAATAGCCTGTATGTTATCCATTGAAGGATCAACAACGACTGCCTTGTAGTGAGCCAGTTTTTCCGTAATAAATGAATGAGTAATAATTTGCCCTAACCCCTTGCCCCTATGACTTTCCTCTGCGATAAAAAGATCAATCCCTACTACTTCTTCAGGCGATATTTCACTAAATAACTTATTTTCAGAAGAGGATACTCCTTCTGGATAATGATCTTTTAAACAATAATATTGAATAAAACCAATGGGCTTTTGATTTGAATAAATAATAAAACTTGGAACAGGGTCTTTACCTTCGATACGTGGCATGTATTTGGCCTCAATTGCCTCCATAGGCCAATTTTGGTTTCTAGCATAGCTCTGCTTGATAATAAGCTCTTGAAACCATTCAAAAACCAAACGAAGATCGGCCTTTTTAAGTGGCTTAAATGCTAGTGAATGTTTCATACTACTCAAAACCTTAGGCAACGTCGTCGCATTATAATTTTTAATCTCTGCGTTGCAAATGATATAATAACGAACATCAGCCTTTCCCCACACAACTTACGAAGTTTATTTAACATGACATCAACGAAACAAACACTTAATCCCCACCTTATAGATAAGGCAAAACAGCTCCTTAGTGAGTACTTCGGCACGAGCATTGATATTCAATCAGTAACGTTTTTAAATGAACCAGAACGAAGAAATTGTGTATTACGGCTTGGGCTTATACAAAGCACCACCACAATTCCCCAAACGGTTATTTTAAAACAATCCCTGCCAGAAGAAGAAAAAGATAATGAAGCGTTTGCTCGGTTTGCACGAGATTGGGCAGGTCTTGAGTTTGCAGAGAAGCTGCCTCATTGTATTCATAATGTTCCTCGTTTTTATTGTGGAGACAAGAGCCTACGGTTTATTATCATTGAAGATTTAGGTGCCAAGCACATAAGCTTAGTAGACTCCTTGACGTCTCCCCGTCGCGACAAAGCCATTTTTGCACTAAAGAGATTCATGAAGGCACTAGGAAGTTTTCATGCGGCTGGAGCTAAGCATACTCAACTATATGACAATATTTTAACTCAAATTCATAATGAGCATATTACTCAAGAAGAGGATGCCACTGATACACATCAAACTTTGATTAATCAGTTAATATCTACTCATCAACAATTACAGTTATCACTGTCCGATGAGTGCATTCAAGAAGCGCACCAACTGATTACCTCTATGCTCTCATCTGGCCCTTTTACAGTCCTCACCCATGGAGATATCTGTCCTGATAATGTTTTTGACCATGAAGACAATGATGAGTTACAACTTATCGATTTTGAATGGGCCTTTGTCAGAAATGCTTTATTAGATGCCACTTATTTACGCATGAGCATGCCAACCTGCTGGTGTGCCAAAGCGATTCCCATCGACGTCATTGAATCATTAGAAGTGATTTATCGAGAAGAAATCAGTCGCGCTATTCCAGAAGCAAAAAACGATAAGCTTTATCAAAAATCCTATACCGAAGCCTGTGGATTTTGGATCCTTCAACAAACACTCCATTACATAGATTCAACGCTTGAGCATGACCGAATCGGCCCTTCTGGCCCTACTCCAAAAAACTCATTATGGAAATCTGATGAAAATTGGGTAAGGCCGCGAATTTTATCGCGTTTACAAGCCTTCATCAACGTTGCTACTGCATATGATTTATTGCCTCATATGGCACTCATGGCAAAAAAGATAGTAGATGCTCTGCAAAAACGTTGGCCTGATGTAAAACCACTACCATTTTATCCAGCTTTTCAAGCTCCTTCATTTTATATCAGACTTTATCAGCTTGGGGATGAAGCAGAAATTTACCAACTTTTTTATGACACTGTCCATCACATTAACTGTAAAGATTATACAGAGGAACAGATAAACACCTGGGCACCAAAAACACCTGATTTAAGCAAATGGATAAATTCGCTATCTAAAAATCACAGTTTTGTTGCAATAGATGCAGCAACCAACCACATTATCGGCTTTTCCGATTTAGAGGATAATGGTTATCTTAATCGCGGATATGTTCATAAAGATTTTCAAGGACAAGGTATTGGCAAAGCACTGCTTCTTGCCCGAGAAAATAAAGCTCAAGAACTCGGGCTTAAACAGTTATTCTCTGATGTAAGCATCACCGCCAAACCGTTTTTTGAAAAATGTGGGTATGTCGCTCTGAAAGAGCAAACGAAAGAATTAAACGGTGTCCTATTTATAAACTATTATATGGTTAAAGCGTTAACATAGGAATGATCAGGAGCATAATCGCAATGGACGACTCACACTATCTTCAAGGAGGTCGCGAAGATCACATTATCAAACAAGGCAACACAGTCCATCGTCCTACTGGACCATGGACCAAACAAGTGCATGCGCTTCTTAGACATTTACGAAAAAAAGGATTTTACGCTGCCCCCGAACCTTTAGGTTTTGATGCAGAAGGCCGTGAGATTGTCAGTTTTATAAAAGGAGAAGTAAGCAATTATCCTCTAAGTCATCATGCTGCATCGACCAATGCGCTGATTTCAGCAGCAAAGTTGTTGCGTGAGTTTCATGATGCATCACAAAGCTTTTTAACCGAAATCTCCCCCGAGAAAAAACACTGGCAACTTCCACCTCGAGAACCACAAGAAATCATTTGTCATGGCGATTATGCTCCTTACAATGTTGTTCTACATGGAGAAAAAGCCATTGGAATAATAGACTTTGATACATGTCACCCTGGGCCTCGTATATGGGATATTGCTTATGCTCTCTATCGGTGGGCACCTTTTACCAATCCGCATAACCAAGATGGATTTGGTTCTATTGAAGAGCAAATCAAACGCGGGCGTTTATTCTGTCAGAGTTATGGGTTAGTCAATGAAGAAAAGCCCGCGTTGGCCAGTTTGATGATCGAACGACTCCAGGCATTAGTAGATTTTATGATGTCTGAAGCACAATTAGGCAATAAAACCATTGCATTAAATATGCAAAATAATCATCATCTACTTTATTTAGCTGACATTGAATATATTAGAAAACATTTAACAAACATAGAGCTTGGGTTCATTGATTAAGCGTATTCGTTGACATAGATACCAGCACCACTTTCCAAACAAATGTTAATGGTTTCAACATCACCTTCTCTTCCAGCTTGAATAAGTTTATTTTGCAAGGCCTTCTTCTCAGCTTTAGACAGTTTTTTGGGCTTCATCGTTTAATAACACTTAATAACAATAATATAAATTATAACACAGTACAAAATTAAATCATGATGGGGTCTGTATAACAGATAAACCATATTCTTGATAAACTAAACCTGATAAAATCTCTCTAATTTAATTTGTATATGGGCAAAGCATATGTTTGAAGCCATTATCTTTGATTTTGATGGCGTTATTTTGGATAGTGAGCCTATTCATTACCAAGCATGTTGCTATGCCCTTAACAACGTAGGCTTAGAATTGAGTTATGAGCAATACGTCGAACGGTATCTTGGTCTTGCTGACAAAGAAATGTTTCCCAAATTACTCAAAGACAATTCTCATCCATTTTCAGAAGCACTAGTCGATACTCTGATAGAACAAAAAATTGCGCGTTATACTCTACTCATTCATGAAAGCAAAGAGCTACCCATCACACTGGGCTTAAGACAGTATCTTATTGGCATTCAGGATAAACAGAAGATAGCCATTTGTAGTGCGGCGACCCAACAAGAAATTAACACCGTACTTGCAAAAATAAAATTACCCTGTGACTTTAATACCATTGTAACTACTGAAGATGTCATCAGAACTAAACCTTCTCCTGAAGGGTATTTATTAGCAGCAAAAAAACTAGGTATATCTCCTGAAAAATGCTTGGTTTTTGAGGATTCACCTCATGGGATTGAGGCCGCAAAATCAGCCGGCATGTTTGTAATTGCTTTGTTAACAACACATCACCAGAATGAGTTAAAAAAGGCAGATAAAATTATTAAAAATTTTACAGAATTACTTGTAGAATGCACATACATAACATGAAAGTTATACCTTATACACTTAAAAGACAAACATCTTGAATAAAAAAATTATAACGCTACTTGCAGAAAATCCATTTGAAGTTGAAATAAACGGCCCCTCTGAAGCCAAGGCTGCTGTTATCTTCGCCCATGGCTTTGGTGTAAAACGTCAATCCAGAGGATTGTTTATTGCCATAGAATCTCTCTTTCTTGAGAAAATGCTTTCCGTACAAGCTGAATACTCGCATGTACAAAATGATCGGTGTATCGCTTTACCTTTTCAAATTCAGCGACAACGCTTAAATACCGTTATTGCTTATGTGGAGAATACTTACCATATCAATCAATTCATTTTTATTGGTCATTCTCAAGGGTGTATTACCATTGCACTAGAACAGCCTCAACAGGCTTTAATTTTACTATTAGCTCCTCCAATCAAGGCTCCTTTTGAGGAGTTTATTAAGACACAAGGCTGGAAAAATCCAGGCTCTCATCTTAACATACAAGGCGACTCTCGCTTAGTACGCTCTGATCTCATGATTGATGTACCATCTGAATTTTGGACAGAATTCAAAAATATTGATGCCAAATTGTTATACAACAATCTTGGTAAGCAAAATAAAGTAAGTATCGTTTTTGCTGAAAATGATCAGGTTTTAGGAAATCAACAACCCATCAAAGACATACCGACTTACATTATTGCAGACGCTGATCACGATTTTTCTTCCCAAGATCACATTAATTTATTGAATTTAATTTCAAAACTCACTCTGGATAAAAATTAATCTTGATCTGATATTGATTCATCAAAGGAAATGTTTTAAATGTATCTAGAATCGCTTCCATTACAAGCCTATCAAACTTTAAACTTCGCTATTTTTGTAAAAAATACGAACGGATCTTATATTTGGGCAAATCATTTTTTTATCAACAAATCAGCAGGGTTCGCGGCTCTTAGTGAGATTTATAACAAACAGGACCATCATTTTTCCTGGCACCATTATGCTGATGCACTTAAAGCAAACGACAATATTTTATTTGAAAGCGGCGAGGATTTAAGTGCTCATGAAAGAATTTTGCGTCATGATGGCTCCATTGTCGATATTGTGAGCAGAAAAAGCCCTTTATTTGACGAAGATCACAATTTGATTGGCCTAATTGGATTCAGTATGGAATTACCAAAATCCACGATCGAAAAGATATTAACTCCTCGTGAACACACGGTAATATCTCTATTGGCTGAAGGGTGCACTGATAAACAAACAGCCAAAACTTTGGATATTTCACCACGAACGGTTGAGGCGCATTAACAATTCAAAACGTAAGTTGGGTGTTAATACTCGAGCAGAGTTAATCGCATTGTATTTCAAATAAACATCCGTGATTTCACGAAGTGATAAAGAGATTGATACCCATTATAATTCCTTCGAATCTTTTAATATTATAGGAGTTAGCAGTAATGAAATTAAATATGAAAGCGTATGCCATCTTAATGGGTTTCTTCATAGCAAATCATCCCGTATGTGCAAATCCCAATACGCTCAACTTCAAAAATCAATATGGTTCACATTTGGAATTAACCGTTGGAAAGCAAAATGCATTAACGGGTACGTTTATTACGGCTGTTGCTTCAAAAGAATGTCAAGATGCTATTGGTCAGAAAAGACCAATCATCGGCTATATTGATGGTACAGCAATTACTCTCAGCGTTAATTATCCTTCTTGTGGATCAATATTGACATTAACAGGACATATCAATCAAAAGAGAGATACCATTGAAGCCACTTCGATTCTTGCTCATCAAATGACTTCCTTTACTCAAGGACCAGGTTCGCAATTCATAGGACATAATACTTTTGTTAAATCTAAAGCTTAGCATTAACAACCAACTCATTGGCTGCGTCACTGAGGTTTATCCGCAGTGACGCAGCCGACAGGCTGCAAATTTTTTACATAAAATCAATCAATTAAACTTATTTGAGCAATCGCACAGCACGCGATTGCTCACTTATTTTCGCCTGATTTCTTGTATAACACGATCTGTTTTGTTAATCTGCTTCTGAGCATAACTGATGAGCTGGTAGCATCCGGCGAAACCTTAATAGGTCTTATGCATAGCCACTCTCATTCCCTAATCTTGTGGCGGAACACTCAGTCGGAATCTAACACCACCTGATGTCTTCAGGAATTACCTAAAAATTTAACTTTTAATAACTAATAAGGAGATCACTACCTAAAAAACCTTGCTGTATTAAGGTCAATTCAGTTTTTATTACCACGACTGATTTGCCCCTGAACTGAGCCTTGTGGCTTTAAGCCTGGTACTGCTGCATAGCGGACCGCTCTACCAACACTAAACTTTTCCAGGGCAAATAGTTTCAAAGGTATTGTATATGCGAAAAAATCATCTTAGACAATTCGTTGATAATTACTGTCGCCAAGTGCATACCGGCAGCCATCATTCAAAAAAGCATCGACATTATGTGCTGCATAAAGTTATTCACGATTTATTTCATATTGAAAAAGTTCCCACGAAATGGTATGGCGTCACCACACAAAATATCCGGGAATTAGTTTGTCATTGGCAGAAAGAAAAAAAGAGCCCCTCTACTATCATGAAGTACTTAACGGTACTACGACGATTTTTTACTGATATTAAGCACCTGATTAACGGGATAGATAACCATAGCCTTGGCGTCATTCATGACAAAAAAATAACAAAAACAAACAACACTCATCACATCGGAGTTAACCTATCAAATCCAATAGCAAAATGCCTATACGAATTGCAAACCCATTTCGGCCTCACCTTAAGTGAAGCTATGCGTATTAATCCAGAAACGCACCTAGAAGAATATGCCATTTGTATAACGCGTGATATTGCTACTAACAGCCGGGATAGGATCATACCTGTAAGGGTGGATATGCAAAGCACTACTCTCAATGAATTCCAGAGCCTTTGCGTGCATGGAAAAAGTTTAATTGGAATACATGGTTATGCACCCTTGCGACATTATTACTCCACAGCACTCAAAGCAGTCGGTGCACCCACTACCAAAAGCTACCGTCCTTTCTATGCAAAAATGATTTATAACGAATTGATAAAAGCTTTCCCTTCTTATCAATCGAAACAAATCATTATGCGCGAAATGGGATTACATTCCCGACGTACACTCTGGGGTTATCTTAATGAGTAACTCAAAACTTCGTTCAGCAAAATTCTCGGTCAATGAGCTGGTGAAAAATACTCCAGGACTCTCCTTTGCTAGTCAAGCTGACATGCGCCATATGTTATATCGCTGTATAAAAGATTTACATCAAATGGGGTATAAAATTGGACACATCAAAGGCATTAAGTCAAAACACATTTATGAACTTGTGGAGCACTGGAAATCGCAAGGTAAGAACACAGGGACCATCAAAAATTACATGTCAAAATTAAGAAAAACAGCAGCCATGCTCAACGATCCGAATTTAGTAAAGCCAGACAACACTGCCTATCACATTGAGAAAAGATCTTACGTTCCTAAATATAACAAAGCCATCCACAAAATTGATTTATCAAAGTGCACCGATCCTTATATCCGTCTATCTTTGGAGGGACAATCCCTTTTTGGTCTGCGTCGCGAAGAATCGATTAAATTTATTGTGAGCGAAGCTTATCAAGGCGATAGTATAGACATTAAGCCCAGCTGGACAAAAGGTGGTATAGGTCGTACTTTAAAAATCACCAACCAAGCACAAAGAATTTGGTTAGATAAAATAGCTACATTAGTCAAACCAGGTGAATCACTTATACCCAAAGATCGCAGTTACAAACAACATTTGAATCACTATGAAGCACAAACAAAGGCAATGGGAGTTTCTAAATTACATGGACTGCGCCATGCATTTGCTCAACGACAATATCGAGAATTAACAAAGTTTTTTGACCCACATAAAATTGGTTTTGCTTGTCCAATGGAAGGAGGAAAATTATTTAAAGAAATGAATACCATTGAACAAGCTATTGATAGAAAAGTACGATTGATTATCAGCCATCAACTCGGGCACTCGAGATTAAGCATTACTAAAATTTATTGTGGAAAGTAGTTCACTAAAACCCATTAAAAAAAAAGCTATCGAATGGTTAAGTATGACACTTGGTTTATTAGTAGATCCCATATAAAATACGCCTTAAACTCAGATACGCGCTTTATAATGAAAAAAATCATATTAGCAATATTTTCATGCTTTTTTCTATTCAATTATGGCTATGCCGCCAGACCGCATATCTCTTTGTTAGAAACCTCCTATTTAATGAAACCAACAGGACGTTATGGCATAGGATTCAAAGATTATCATTGGATAAACCACCAGATATGTCCAGATTTTAATTTTAATGGAAAAAATCAAGATGATTTTAGCGCTGAAAACACAAAACATTGCCATGAAATTATGGCAAGAGTGTACTATCCAATAGACGAAAAACCGTCTTTAGGCTCTAACTACTATGAGCCTGAAATAAGAGCTGTACAAGATGGACTTCTGAAACAGTACCCCAACATTCCTGTAGATCAAGTTAATCAATTAAGTGAACTTCAATCATATGCCGTAAGTCAAAAAGAGATCAGTCAAGATAAGACATTTCCTATGATTTTATTTAGCCCTGGCTTTGGATTACCAGCTCAAGTGTATGAGAATTTTATTACGGAATTAGTCAGCCATGGTTATGTTGTTATTGGCATTAACTCACCTTTTATCAATCTAGTTGAACTTCCCAATAAGCATGTTGTTGAACCAGCATATGTAGACTCAAATACAATCAAGCAATTCGTGCAACTTCAACGATCTGATTTGTTATATGTATATCAACAGGTTTATACAAATCAGAGCATTGACAGCATCTTTTCTAAAATAGATTTATCACATGTAGGTGCCTTTGGACACTCCATCGGCGGATTAACAATTTCGAGCGTCGGCCATGACGCCCAGAATTGGTTGAGTGCGGGCTTAACTTTTGATATTGGCATGGACTCTTCAGGAGCCTCTAGAAAATCATTTAATATACCCTTTATGCATCAAATAGCCTCAACGAGAAAAGATGTCGAAAGCCCAGCGCCCATTTTCGAACTAGGCGACAACAACTATCTTGTTGGAATAGCCCCGAGTGACAATGACAGGCATTATAGCACACACACTAGTTTTACAGACCTATCCACAATACAGAGTACACCTGTATTCAAAACGATAAAAGAATACCTTAATTTACGTATAGCAAATGGCTTTGATTTGAAATTCCTTTCACATAAACCTACTCAATCTGAGATTGAACAATATCAAAACATCACTTACGTACTTTACATAGAAAATGATGTTTGGCGATTAGCTTTGTATGAAAATAAGCAATACGTTAAAAACATCACTATTGGATGGGTGCCAACACTTGAGGAATGCTTAAATAATTTGCCGCATAAAAAGCCTGAGGATTTATCAGAAAATGACATTAACCCCGTAAAAGAAATAATGATTTCATTGCATAAAACACTTAATCAACTGTTGGGCGAGGGGGATGGCTGGGAAATAACTGAGTCAATCAATGAAAATTTATTGCAATTTTTTGATACTTTTCTAAAAAACAATGAAAATACTAACTTTCAAACATGTCAACCGCTCAAAACAAATACTTATTTTAAGTGTGGTCCCGGGATAGTTGATTTAGGGGCCTATCAACCTTGACCAGGCCCACATTTTATATAGGTGTCTTTATATAACGGAATGCATTTGCTAAGGGGCGCGTTTTCTTTATTTTTAAGATAAGTATCAAAAAACTCCACCAGATAGGTGTTAATGGCATCAGTAATTACCCAACCATTTCCCTCGCCCAAAGGCGCGGCTAGCATTTTGTGAAGTAATGTTATTTCCTTTACGATAGGCTCAACTTCAACGTCTGATAGTTTGTCAGTAGACTTGTTAGATAAACTGTCTAAGGCCATGCGGAGGCCTTCAATAATATTTACATCAAAATCCGTCTGTTTTGCTTGGTTTACATAAATAGAACCGCGCCATTCACCGTTCATTTTAATTAAGACATAGGTTGTTTTGATAAGCCGCTCAGTCTCTTTCTCAGTGAGTTCATGCAACATAATTTTTACATCAAATCCTTCTTTTATACTTTGCTCTTTTGCATAGGTTAAAAATGTATCAAACGCTGGCATGTATTGTAGTGTTGAATAATCTGCAAAATTTGCATGATAACTATAGGTATGATTTTGCTCATTCGGAGCGATCACGACCAGGTAGTTATTATCGCCTAGTTCAAACGTAACAGGTAACTCGGGTGATATAAGTTTTCTATTGGCACATATTTCATGCATAAACGGGAAAGTAAATTTATTGCGCGAATGATGTGTTTCGTCCCAACCGATATCCAGGGTAGCTCCTGCTTGAAACCAGGTAGGATGATCGTGTGAAACATCTGCTAAAACCCGTCCACCCAAAGAGTGACCAAATATACCAATGTGGTTAAGATCCATCGCAGAAAAAATAATATTCAAATTATGTTGATTCTGAATCACATCATAGATATAAGATACATCACTTTTTTGCAAGGGTACCAAAGCTGCTATTTCTTGAGGATTTTTGGGCGGTAATTTTGCAGGATCAATGACACGACCATTTGGCAGCTCCACAAGGTTAATAAATGGGCTGCTAATAGCGATTACAATATAGCCATGACTGACTAACTCGGTAATAGAGTTTTCATAAATTTCAGATGGCCAGCCTGAGCCTGGAATAAAGAAAAGTACTGGGAACTGTTGGTTTTTAACTACCTCATCTTTTTCTACTGAAAAACTTTTAACATGTTTAAACGCTTCCAACTCATTTTTCGGTATGTTAGGAACTTGAGCTTGAATTTCCTGCAGCGTGGCGTTAACAAATGGCGGATAATAGGGAGAAAGCGATTGTTTTTTTGACAAAGTAGGATAATAAATACGTGTGATAATCTCATGACAATGCTTGATATTATTTGGACTAAAATCCTCTTGGTTTTTTCCATTAAAATTTATATCGGGACAAACGTTTTGATTAATCCAATGAAAATCTTCAAATCCAACACCGTAAGGACCGTTCGGCTGTTTTAAAAAGTTAGTTTCGATTTTATTTTCAGGATACCCGACTGAGGTAACGAGTACACAAAAGATAAAAATAATACATTTTAATGTCATTTTATCCTCAATGAAAAAATTATATCTAATCTCAAACTAGTCTCAATCTTTAAGTACAGTAAAAAACTCACATGCTCATCCGATCATTCCAATAAACCATGCACACACGCCAGTCAGTACCTTAAGGACAAATTTCTTTAATGTAAATACTCATAGCTTGTTCATCGCTTAACTTAATAAGTTCTGTTATAGCATATTCGTGCTGCATATGAGATGTTTCTAGTAAATATTTAAGTGCTTCATGATGAGTGTCCGCCAAGTCACAAGCGGTATTACATGAAAAAAATATTATGAAAATTTAGAGGTCTATGTTGTATCACGTTACCACTCAACTCATTCTTCTTTCTCTAAATTTTCATGTATTTGTTTTTTCCATAATTGAGAGTACAGCCCGCCTTGTTTAAGTAATTGTCCATGTGTTCCTTTTTCGGCAACAACTCCATGATCGAGAACAATAATTTCATCAGCATGAACTACTGTTGACAGGCGGTGGGCAATAATTAACGTGGTAGAATCATGCGATATTTCTTCAATGTTTTTTTGAATTAACTGTTCTGTTTTTGTATCTAACGACGCCGTTGCTTCATCAAATATAAGAATCGCCGGTTTTTTTAGTAAAACCCGCGCAATCGCGACACGCTGGCGCTCTCCACCGGATAATTTTAATCCATGTTCACCAACCATAGTATTTAAACCATCAGGTAAACAGGCAATAAATTCATCAAGATGAGAAAGCTTGATTGCCTGTTGAATATCATTTTCTGTCGCGTCCAAGTGACCATAAGCAATATTATAATAAAGTGTATCGTTAAAGAGTGTTGTGTGCTGAGGAACAATCCCAATAGCTGATTGCAAAGATGTTTGTGTTACGTGACTGATATCTTGTCCATCAATTAGAATGCGGCCTCCTGATAGATCGTAATAACGAAATAATAATTTTGAGATCGTCGATTTGCCTGCACCAGTAGGTCCAACAATAGCTATGGTTTTTTTTGCCGGTATATTGAAGCTTACGTGCTGTAAAATATTTCTCCTTGAGTCATAAGCAAAATGAACATTATCAAACGTAACCATACCTGATGTTAGAATTAATGGCACAGCATCATGTGCATCTTGCACCTCGGGTTCCTCTTCCAGGATTTTTCCAACTTCTACAAAATTGGTTAGTCCTTCGTTTATATCACGCAAAACATATCCAAAATTTCCAAGTGGCACCATAAATTGCAACAAATACACATTAATCAATACAAAATCACTAATTTTAAGCGTTCCAGCCATCACGCCGGATCCACTTAAGATAGTTAAGATAATCAGGCCAACTCCCATAACGATGCCTTGTCCAAGATGTATCCATTGAGCTGAGTTGTGTTGTTTTGTGGCTGCATTTTCTCGTTCAGCAAGAAATGCATCGCATCGTCTATACTCATATTCTCGTGTACCAAAAGATCGAACTACTTCATAGTTTAAGAGGCTATCTACAAGAACAGAGCTGACTTGTGATGATTTCTCATTGGCAACCTCCTGTATCTGCGCTGACCATTGACTTCCATAAACACTAAAAATCATATAGGTGCCCAGAATAAATATTAAAATTATTCCATATGCAAACCCATAGAGATACGTCAATATGCTAGCTGCAATAATCATTTCAATTAACGTCGGTAAAATGAGGAAGAATAATCCGCAAAAAAATGGCCAAAATGCAAACTGAGCTCGATCAATCACACTTAGTATTTCGCCTGTCTTACGAGAGGAATGATATCGTAAAGATAACCCCATTAAATGGTCAAATACCGATAGACACAATAAGCGCATGCCTCTTTCTATCACACGGTTCAGAGGGATCATACATAATTGGTTCATGGCTCTGCTGAAGGTCCAGGCAAATCCATAGGCCAACATTAAAACCACCGCAAGTAATTTAATTGAAGAAGGCGAAGAGATAACATCTATGACTTGTCTAAAAATCAAGGGTACGCCAATATTTAATGCAATAGTCGTTAATAATAAAAGGATTGATACCATCAACCGTAGCCGTATTTTTCGATCTTTTGGCCATAGGTACGGGGATAATTTTAATGCGGCTTTTAATCGCTGGGTAAATTGCATGAGTTAAATCTTCCTGTTAACAGCAATAAGATCGCATTGTTAGGTAGCATCCCAATGAGCGGCTCCACTATATGATAGTAACATATTTATTTTACCTTCACAGTGACAATAGTGATAGAAGTGATGACCTTAAAAATTTATTTTTTAGTTGAAAAACCTGTTAGATTAGCTCTTTAATTAATCTAAATTTCACATTGTGTTATTAATATAATTTTTTAACACAATGTGTTGTTTTTATTAATGCATATCGTTACAATGACAAAAAAACACAACTGACGATCCAGCGAAATTCTGGTGAAACCATTAGGTCTTGTGAATCGCTACCCTCATTCCTTAATCTTGTAGCAGAGCATTAGCCAGGAATTTCAGTACTGCCCTGACCATCCACCCGGGTGGAACATCATTAAAACCCTCAGTTTTAAATTATTATTACTTTCTGTTTGGCTATTTACAGCAGAATGGTGATCCGTTCATTAAAAATCTGGCGATTCAACTCAACTGTGGCAAGAAATTTATGTGCAACGCGTTTAGGAGAAATTGTTGATGCAGATACAGTGCGACACCTTAAAGTATGCTAAACTGTTGGAAAAAGAAGGTGTAAAATCTGACGCAGCGCAAGGCTTTATGTCTACGCTCACAGAAATAGACATTTTCAATCTCTACAGTAAGCAAGAGGTCGATAGCATGTTAAGTGAAACTGTTGAAAAAGTGTTTGCTAAGCAAGATCTAAAGCTTGCTGAACAACGCCGTGAATTTGATATGCGTATGCAGGATATAGCAAAGTATCATGAAACCCAGTTACGTGATCAGCGTGGTGAGTTATTAGCATCCCGTCGATGGACCATTGGTACCGTGATAACCGTAGGGCTATCATTAGCTGCTTATCTTTCAGCGTTAATTCACTTCAATCATTAATTAGCTAGCTACCACAACACTAACCCATTGGGGAAAAACTTCCCCTATAGGGTTTGGTTTTTTCCCGTTTTATAAAGAGAAAACCATGTCAATCATCACCCCTGTCACTTCAAGAATAGATCATATTACTTTTGATTTACTGAGTTGCGTTAATGAACTTCAAGGTTTACGTGATCAATTAACCTTGCAGGATGTTAAGCAAATTAGACACATTAATCAAAAGTTACATGATTTGATGGGCTATAGCAGCATAACTCTCAAGAAGATTGTAGAAGTGATTTAAAAATATAACCCTTTGCAGGAGTGTATTCTCCTGCAAGTGAGAATATTGCTCCTGTACCAAATGGAGAAAATACGATGGACACACCACAAATCTATGTTGCATGCTTAGCTTCCTACAACAATGGTGTACTACATGGTAAATGGATTGAGGCTAATCAGGATGCGGATAGCATTTATAATGAAGTTTATGAAATGTTGCATGATAGTCCAACTGAAAACGCTGAGGAATTTGCCATCCATGATTTTGAAGGATTTGGTAGCGCTCAGCTCGGTGAGTACGATAGTATTGATGATGTTGCCGAACTTGCCGCATTCATTGCCAAACATGGTGAATTAGGCGCAGAGCTTGTTGGCTACTCTTCCATTGAAGATGCTGAAAAGCTTTTAGCAGAAAATTATCATGGTGCTTATGACAGTGAGGTTGATTTCGCCCATGCTATTTTTGACGATTGTTACAGTAATGCTGCTATACCAGAAAATTTGATGTTTTATTTTGATTATGATGCTTTTGCTCGTGATCTATTTATAAGCGATTATTTTTCGGTAGAAGTAGACGGTCAAACGCATGTTTTTTCTAACTATTGAAGCCCCTAGCCGGGGCTTTTATCAACGATATACGGAATGTCCATCATTTCGTTTTATTCCAATGAATAAGATACTCAGTGATTAATAATCATTGATTTTAAAAGCCGAATTAAAGGATAATCAACCAGATAGCTTCGTGACAACACTTCTGTCGTTAACAAAAGGTGGTTTTCTTTAACTAAGGTTAGATTTAATTGAGAACATAAAAAAGAAAACCCCAGATTCATCACCTATCAAAATGATAGGGATAGGAATTGCCCGGGGACAGTAACTATATTATAGAGCAAATACGATGTCAGATCCACACCACTTATTTTTTGATGAGCTATCAATCATCTTTTCTCAAGAGCGACTAGATGGCTATCTGAATCATACATCTTGCAATAATAGTAAAGCAGACGCGTTAATAGCTTACTCTTGGAATCTTGAGCTCAGCCAAGTCCTATATCCTGGGTTACAGATTTTAGAAATTAGCTTGCGTAATTCACTACATCATGCAATTAGTTCACATTTTGATACGGAATATTGGTTTGATCTAACTTTTTTGCATGCGAGAGAGCAAAAACAAATTATTCAGGTCAAAGATGATTTGAAAAAAGTGAATAAGACAATTGAAGCCAGCCGTGTGGTGGCTGAATTATCTTTTGGATTCTGGACATCTTTGTTCGATGTCCGTTATGAACACAACCAAATTTTATGGCCCAAGTTACTCAAGCCCACTTTTCAATATCTACCAAAAGGGCAAAGAACACGTGCTTTTCTTTCTCGTGAACTCAACCGTATTCGATTTTTACGTAATCGCATTTTTCATCACGAACCTATTTGGCATTGGAAAGATTTAGCTGAACAACATCAACAATTATTAAATTTAACAACCGGACTATCACCTGCAGCCTCACAATATTTAAAAATTTTTGATCAGTTCTCTATCGTGTTCAAAGAAGGACGTAAATATACTGCTCAGAAATTAGAACAGGTTCACTTCTAAACAAAATGTACTAAAATCACCCTTCGGGAGATCGTCGTATTTGAGTACGACACCGTTAGACATTATAAGCCATTTGTAGCATTTTCCCGCGGCAAAATTAATAGTAAAATCAATGGGTTAAGATTGACGTAAAGGGCTCATAATCCGTTGGTCCTAGGTTCAAGTCCTAGTGGGCCCACCAATTTAAACCTTTAAAATCAATAAGTTACGTTGATTACCTGTTTTAACACAAAAGTCCTTGCGTGACTTTTGCGTGACCTAGATCACGCACTTACAAACTTACGTGACTTTCCCTTAGAGTATTTTGACTGGCAGGTCTACTCTTTGGGTTTCTCAATAACGTGGCTCATCCCCATTTCCGGGGGCACTAATCAAGAACACAAAACTTTAACCCTTAACCTGTAATTTTCAAAATTTCTAAACCCATAAGCACGTCGTTGAATGAGTTTCATCTTACGATGGAACCCTTCCGTAATAGGCTCATCCCCATTTCCGGGGGCACTAATCAAGAACACAAAACTTTAACCCTTAACCTGTAATTTTCAAAATTTCTAAACCCATAAGCACGTCGTTGAATGAGTTTCATCTTACGATGGAACCCTTCCGTAATACCGTTATTTTTAGTAAACCGCCACATTCTAACCACTTCTTCCCGCCATTGATATAATGTTCTACCTAGAGTCTTTAGTGAGTCGAAAGGACTTTCTTTAAGACTGGCAACCAGTTTAAGAAAGAGAGGTATTAAACGCGTACACTGCTTTGCGGTACGATGTTTTCGCATGAGTAACCGATGTAATCGCTGTTTAAAGTAATAAAGTGCGGCAATGACAGGCTGCTTTTGCAAATAACGTTCTCGTTTATTGAGTCGCTTTACAGTGAGATTATTGGGATTGGTTCTCAATGCGGCCAAGAGACCTCGCTGATATTTCATTTCAGGATCAATCTGCTGATAAGTCTGCAAACAGAATTGATTCAATAAACGAATCACATGAAAGCGATCGGCAACAATCATTGCATTGGGAAAGTAACGCCTGATTAACTTGCGGTAACTGGAGCTTAAGTCAATACAGACTACCTGTACCTTATCTTTTCCTTCTAGTGCGTTTAGATAGCCTTCTAAATCCTTTTCTGAACGCCCCTCAACCACATCAAATATTTTGTGTTTGGCCAAGTCGCAAAAGGTTGTGGCATAAC
>NZ_LNYU01000081.1:256178-256960 GCF_001468135.1 Legionella santicrucis
AACTACCTGTACCTTATCTTTTCCTTCTAACGTGTTGAGATAGCCTTCTAAATCCTTTTCTGAACGCCCCTCAACCACATCAAATATTTTGTGTTTGGCCAAGTCGCAAAAGGTTGTGGCATAACCTACTTTCCTATTGAATGAATGCTCATCCAGACCAAGAACTCTTGGGCAAGAACGGTTTAATATCTTTTTATGACGAAGCTCATAGCCGTAATGATACCAGCGCTCTACAGTGGATTTACCCAGCTTTAAATCACGAGCTAAATCCTTTTGACTCACTCCTTTACTATGGTAGTGAAACACCTGCTTTCGTAAACTCTCGCTCGCTCTTTGGTATTTACCAATCCCCGGGAAACGCTGATTAAAATAGCGACCACACGCAGGACAATAATACTTATGAGCCTTGATACACAAGTAACTACGACGCAATCCAATCGACTCATGACGGATTCGTCTTATAAAACTGTCTTTTTTACGTAACTTCTTATTACCACAATGAACACAGCGAACAACACAACGATAAGTCACTTCGATAAAAACAGGGTTCTCCCCACTCACCTTTTTAATAGAATATCCAGGCAAATTTAGGATACAATCTTTCTTAGGCATTTTAATCTTCCTTTTGACCGTCAAATCAAAGGCTTAGTCTAGACTAACTTGATTAAAATGCCCCCTTTGTTGGGGTAGAGCCTGATACCAGCGCTCTACAGTGGATTTACCCAGCTTTAAATCACGAGCTAAATCCTTTTGACTCACTCCTTTACTATGGTAGTGAAACA
>NZ_LNYU01000081.1:256970-257051 GCF_001468135.1 Legionella santicrucis
TCTCTTGATCACATCTCCATCAATTTGGTAGCTATCCTAAGTCCTTCAACTCGCTCTTGTAAACGGAACCATCCTTTCCAG
>NZ_LNYU01000081.1:257061-315982 GCF_001468135.1 Legionella santicrucis
ATATGTTTTACTTACCTAGTAAATTTCAACAGTTATCTTTGATATAAAAAATGCTCATAATGACGAAGTATAAAAATTTATTGATTGAAACACGAGGAGTATTTAATGAGAAAAAAAAATAGAAGCAGATCTACAGGAAAAACAGGAAAAGTCTCTTCAAAACATTTCAACTGTAGATAAGTTAGATATTGCTCCTTATGATGAATTAATGCGTTCTCTTCCAGCAGAAGAACGGGAATATATTATTACTGAATTGGATAGTAATGTGGTTATTGAACGAGCTCGATTACTCTGCAAAGAGCTTTCAAAAAATGAAATGGTGGGTTTAAATCTTGAGGAGTCACGAATTTTATTTTTGGCAGCATTAAGGAATTTAAAAGAGAACAAAATATCGGTAAATCAATTAGCAACACTCCATATTATTGATTCAGAAATTCGTACTTTATATGTAAATCCCATGATATATTTTATTCATAAATATGTGGATGATGATGAACTCACAAGAACATTTAATCTGTTTTCCTTAGCGAATCTACAAGGGATACCTACTTCGGTTAAAAGATATATTTATAACGCGATGATTCTACCCAAAACTGGTATGTCAGTATCTGATATGCCATGGCAAATGCGAAAACCATTAATGCAACGTTTTTTCAATTTTAATAACTCCGAATGGAGTCATTTTTGTGAAGAAATGAACAAAGCTCCTTCTACAGAGCAATTTTTTCATGTTCTGGTCGCTCCTGAAGAGGGGTGTTGGTCCAGTATTATTGCCAATATACAAAAAGTATTAAAGTGCATGCGTGTATTGGATTGGCTTGTTGATTCCAAAGATGGATTAGTAACAGAAAAAATAATGCTTGTGCCAAGCTTTAGCATGTTTCAGGCTGCCATCAATGCAAAAGCAAAGACTTTAGGTAGAAATCCCGTAGAATTAATTCCCACTTATGGTTATATTGACCCTGAACATTACGCTGATTTAAAATCTTTCGGAAAAATTGCTATGGCTATGTATATGCCAGAAAGAAGAATAACAAGTAGATATCAAAATGAGCGGGGCGGATTTAGAACAAAAATTGATGGCCATCCATCAGAAACAGCCTTTGCTGGTGCCATTCATGATGTGTATCATGCAATGCGCGAAATAGCAATGTCAGAGAATGTCGCTAAAGCCAGAATGCGGCTAGCATGGATAGCAAAAAACCATCCCAAAAATAAACTGAATTCTAGTAGTCGTCCAGTTGATGATATTTTGGTAGATGGTGAATTAATTCGCTCCTATCCCCCTGAGATAGATACAATCTTTGATCCTGAATATCGATCACCGAATGCGGAATCCTTTGGTGATTTATTTTATGATACTTCTTTAAAATCTGCTTTGCATGAAGATTTGAAACGTGCTTTTATTGAAGATATGGTTGTAAATAAAGAAGAATGGAAAAAACAATATCATTTAGGTAAATCAGATTTAAGAAATAAAGACCAGAAAATCTATGAAGAAATAGAATCCCAACAACTTGCAAAGCATATAGATGATACCGTTGTTAGTTTTAGAGATGTACAAACCATGAATAGAATTGGTTTTTTAGGAAATAATCCTCAAAGAAATTCGAATTTAGATTCCTCGTCAAAAAATTTATTAAGGTTCTAGAAACTATTCAGAGCTTTTTCGCAAATACTCGATCCCCTAGGCTTATTTCAAGCTAGGGGATGTGAACCTCCTCGATTATAAGGCCTAATTTAGAAAATTGATTTGCAATAATAACTTCTATTTCGCTTTTACCAAGATTTTGAATTGATGAACAAAATCCAACCTTGAGTATAGTTGAGGGTAGTATTCAATAATTTTTTCAATGCCTGGCATTCCAATAAAAATAAAGCGAATACCTGCATCATCATAGAATTCTCTAATTAATTCAAAAAATAGGTTTTACATGAGAATGTTACAACCAATTTTCCTTAACTCATCTAACCATGGCATAGACATAAGTTTATGGTTACAACGTAAATCAATTTTTTCTAAATACTTTAGTTGCAATAATGACGTAGGCAATTCTGATAAATCATTATTGCGAAGATCTAAATATAAAAGGTTTTCAAGATGACCCACCTGTTCCGGAATTTTCTTAATATGATTATTTCTTAGGTTCAGTATCTTTAAATTCTTTAAAAATCCCACACTTTCAGGAATAACTTCCAATTCATTATCTGAACAATCAAGGATACGGAGCATATTAAGTTTTCCAATTTCAGCTGGAAGTCTCTTCAATTGATTCTTCATTAAATGCAACTCTCTAATCAAAGTAAGATTTACTATCGTTTCGGGAAGATAAGTCAGTTTGTTGTTATAGGCTCTTAGCTCAATCAATGATTGCATATTGCCAATCTCGTCTTGAAATTTGGTAAGTTGATTTCCAGAGCAATTCAAATATTTTAACTGTGACAACTTACAAATTACATCCGGAAGCTCTTCAAAACAATTGTCAGCTATGTAAAGATATTCATCTAAGGGAATTTGATCTAATGTATCCGGTAAACTAGTAAGGTAATTTCCGTTCATATCTAGAGTCCTTAAATTAATAAGCTTTGCAATTTTCTCAGAGAGCGTCTTAAATTGATTTGCTGAAATATTCAATCGTTCTAAATTAACAAAATTCTATAAATAGTCTGGCAGTGAATCTAAATTATTGTTGTAAGCACTTATATGTCTCAAAAAAGTCATACTTTCAACTTCTTTGGGTATTTCAAAAATATTTTTATTATCTAAAATTAGTTGCTTATTTATAAACATAGTTAAATCTCATCGTTATTATTCAATCTAACTCTTTTAACAAAAACCGTGAAAAATCCTTTGAGAATATTGGTAAAGGCCATATAAGTTTCTTAAAAAGATAATTGAAACCGTTGCATAATCACACGCTCATTGGGACGGTTTCTCACTTTACTTGTTGACGCAGTTGCATAGGTACCGGCAGTTAAGCATCCAGGAGTATCAGGGGCATTTAATGCTCCTGTTGAACAACCTCCAATAAAATTAGTTTGATCATATTCTGTCATAATGACTATATTTCTATTAAAAAACCAATTAATCCCTATTCCCCAGGTATTAGCTTTTTGTACGGATAACCTAGGATCAGCAAAAGTGTAATTCGTTTGCTCTCCCTCTGTAGTAAAAGAATTAAAAATATGATTGTCCATCGCTAATTGTGACCACCTAGCTATTAATTGAAATGCCCCCAATGAGCCCTTCTCCCGAGGAGAGAAATTACGATTAGGATTTAATGATCCGAATGTAAAAGATTCTTGAGTCAAATTATAAACAACTTGAACTTCTGCCGCATGGTTCGTCACCGTAGCGAATTGAAGATCATCCGCATTGGAGAAAACCAGTCCTTTAGACAATGTTTGCTGAGTTTGTGTCCACTCCCCAAATACTCCAAAAGGGCCGAGGAACCAAAAAGCTTGAGGATGCAGCCGTTTTCTTGGGCCATTCCCATTTACATTCATTTCATAAAAGAAAATTGGATTTTGACCAACAGAAACTAAAGCTGGTGGATTGCGTTGATTGTTTACATCTTCTGTACTGCCCGCGATACCAAGTCCTAAATTTCTTAAAAACGGCACTGAACTGTTTAAAAAAGGATTAGTGAATAATCGAACCTCAAATGCTTTATTCGCTAAAGTTGCTGTCTCTGAATTAAAAGTAGTGGGCGAAACAGGATTTAAACCGGGGTTGCTATTATCAAAAGTGCCTGTTAATACCCCAAGTTCATAAGAAAACCAGTCATTGAATCTATTGTATTTATACTTATAAGGAGACCGATCTGTTTTTCGCTTTGGCCCCAAAGATCCATAGAATACGAAACCATATTCTCTATTTGGCCCCATCATCGTTGCATAGCCACGTTCTACTGTATTGTTCGTAGAGGCCCCCCTCAATCGATCAAATCCTGCTAAAAGACTTCTTTGTTTTCCTGCTCTTAAACTAAATACTTTAAAATAATGCAAATCAATAATGGCATCAAATAAGCGAGTTTGGCCTTGACCAAAATCCGGAGTAAATAAGAAATCATTATATTTCAAAAAAGTACCATTAAAAACGGGGCGTACACGCCTCATCCAAAATCGATCAATATTATCTTGGTTAATCATCTCTGTACTTGAGGCACCATTATTTATAGTTAATCCCTTTACATTGAAAAAAGCATCTTGGTCAAATTGATAAAGACCATGCAGAAATAATTTGTTTTGGTTATCATTTGAAATGAAGCCAAATCCATCTTGGCTAGCTATTACATGACCATATTGCGAAGTATTTTTTTCTTTTATATTAGGAGTTCCGGCAGTAATAATGTAACAGAAAGAGAATAATATGCTCCCTAATAGGTATCTAAAATAGTGGGAATTTAGATTTATAAACAACACGATCTTCCTTAATCCTCAACAGAGGCCAGATATTGCCAGAAATTGTAGATAAGTGCAAAACACAAATAAACCATCCACTGCAATTTATTGGTCTTGATGGAGCATAGCGTAATCAAGGTCTATTTCTACGCTTACTAAATTTATAAACTTTACTTTGAATTATTTTATTAGGTTTACATAATAATAGGCTGTACGGTGCTTAATCATATTGCGTGTCAGTAGGATTGATAATGAGTTGATACAAACGCTCTAATTGCTTTTGTGTAACCCTATGGATGGATAGCTCAGGAAGTTGATGGAGAGGAAAATAATCCAAATCAAGGATTTCTGTGTTAGGCTCAAAGTTTCCGGATAGAATTTGGGCGTAAAAAAATAATTTATAAGTATGCGGCCATTGTGGTGGATGATTGTGCTTTAATTTATCCCAAACAGCCAGTAACTTTATAATTTTGACCTCATAACCCGCCTCTTCGCGAACTTCACGAATAATTGCCTCTGAAGGTGATTCAGATACATCGATCCAACCGCCTGGCAAAGACCAAAGATCATCTGATCTTTCTTTGACTAATAATATCTTTTCATTCTGGAGAATAACTGCGCGAACATCTACTTTGGGTGTAGGATAGCCTTTTTCTACTTGAAAATGCTCTTGGATAATATGGGCCGATTGTGAGGAACAGTAAGCAGCCATTTGTGCCGCAATTTGCTCAATTCGCTGAAACCGTTCGATGTCGTAGCTATTCTTCGAATAAGCTAGGCCCGCTTGGCAAAGTCCCTGCAGTTCAGTTACCCATTTGAACCAATACTGTTTGTCCATTATCACATTCATTGATAAAATTTATAAAATCATGAATTACATGATGCTTTATAGATAAGATACAATATTTTTCTATTGATTCCAATTAAAAGCTCTATCCAGTTTACACAATCCTGTATGTTGTGATTTACCTAAAATCTCGATGATTTCCAAGCAGTTTAATCGCTTAAAACTATTCTATACTTTCATAAATAACGCAATTTTCATTATTAAGGAGATCTAAATGAAAATAGCTTCGATAAGTTTGCCTAGCAGATTTAAAACAGGATTTGGTCTCCTAATGGTTTTATCCTTTTTTTCACAAAATACTTCTTCTGCTGAACTTGAAAATAACTCCTGTGCTTATGCATGTATGGATTGGACCTTAGGCAGCACACAAATGGAAAAAGCAGAACAAGACTTCAAAAATAAGACTGGGCAGGATGTAAATTTTGGTGTCGGTACATTTATGGGAGAAGGTGATCAAGTTGGCACAGATAAGCATTTAGGGAGTTGCTTTCGGTTAGTATTTACAGAGAGTCAAAAAGATATCATAGCACAAGTAGTAAATACAGGATATGACATGACCAATCCTAATCAATTTGATTTACAAATGGGCGCTGGTGGGATGGGAGCCTTCAATGCCTGTGCAGGGGATCCCAACATTAGCATGTATTCCGGAAATAAATTTCAATGGGGTCTTGTATACGGTGGCATTCAAAATGAAATTGATTGCAGTAATTTGCCAGAATATCCAACGGTAGTAAGTAGCAATGGTCAAACGAATAATCTGCAAATGTTATGTAAATATGGCTTTGACAATAAATATAGAGGCGAGAGCGGTTTAAATTATAAATTTAAATATGTACCAGAGCGAGTAAAATGTCCTGATGAACTCACTCAACTCACAGGATTTAAACGTAAAGATGATCCATCTAATTATGAATTATTGCTTTTTAAACCCTGTAACCTGGGAGATAAATACTCAATTGCTTGCGCTATGACTCGTATGATGGATTGTGCGAAACCCACAGCCTCCTGGACTGATCACGTTAAAAATTTAGCTGTTTCAGGACCATTACCTGCCTGCCAAAGAGATGGTTATACACGACAGAATAACGTAAATGCCCCTTCAGCCGCCTCACCTCAGTGCACTTCCGGACCACAACAAAGTTCTTATTGTAAAGAGCATACAGGTTCGAATGTAGTTTTTTGTAGTTGGGATGAAGGAAACTCTACTGGTGGTGACTATTGCAATATTGATAAGTCCCATTGTTTAAGTTGCGGTGGTGGCAGCTGGTGTACTTGTAATAATGGCCAACTTAGCGGCTGCACTAACTCCTAAAAGAATTTAAAGCTGTGAGGTGAAATTTGCTTTTTCTTTAAAGATAGTGCATCGTTTATTAATGCTCATAAGCCAGTCAAAAGAAAGGATATCAAATGCCAACACAAGAGTGGCCAGCTCATGATTATGCAATTGGCTCCTATATTCAAGCAAGTGTAGCAAGTAACTATTTAAAATATTTAGACATACAACCAACAGATTATGTTTTAGATATTGGATGTGGCAATGGATCATTTAGTCGAAAAATTTTGAATAAATTTCCTCAAAACCATTTTTTAGGCATAGACGCTTCAGAAAATATGTTGGCATTAGCAAGAGAAGAGTTTGCTGATTACCCTAATGCTAAACTGCAACATGCTGATGCATTAACCCTAACATTTACCAATGAGTTTCACTATATTGTCTCCTTTTGGTGCTTACAATGGTGTGCATTCGCTATAGAAAAAGCATTCCTCAATATTCACAAAGCATTAAAGACGAACGGAAAAATATTCGCTCTCTTCCCTTCTGGCGATGATCCCTTTATTCTCAGCTATTATAAAGTAAAAGAATCGAACCAATTTTCTTATCTCAACGAATTTAAACCGCCTGTAGATTATCAGCATTTCCGACACTTAGAAGAAAAAATACAAAAACTCCCTTTTAAACACATCAAACTTGAACGACTCAAGCATCAAATTCGTTTACCTAGTTTGGATATTTTTCGTAATTTTGTAAATGGTATTGCTTTTTTTCAAGGCCAAGTCCCTAATGAACAAATAAACCTTATTAATGAGTCTTTAGTGAAAGTTTATGCGCAAGAATGTCAAGAGAAGTTTGCCGGTGAGTATTGGTTTATTTTTTCTGTTTATGTGGTACAAGGCGAAAAATAATTACGCTCAGGTAAAGTGAGCCTGTGTAACGAGTTTAGATACCACAGGCTGCCTTTATCCACTTTAAAATGATTAGTCTCGGGTATTTATATTGAGAAATTCTTGAATATTTTTTAATGTTAATAACCCTTTTGATCTAAGTGCTTCCTGAGTATTAAAACCTATATGTGGGGTAGCTATCAGATTAGGAGCCTCAAAAAGGTTATAGTCACTGGGTAATGGCGGTTCCATATCAAATACATCTAATGCTGCACCAGCAATTAATTGTTGTTCTAACGCTTGTTTGAGATCACTACTTACTACAATAGGACCTCTGGCACAATTAATTAAATAAGCAGTTTTTTTCATTTTAGATAAAAGTTTTAAATCAACCATTCCTCGGGTTGCATTAACAAGAGGAACATGTAACGTTATAAAATCCGATTGTGAAAATAAATTTTCTAAAGTTAATTGCGAATTTTTACCATAATCTACTGTTTTCATTTGAAATGCTTCAGCAAGTCTTTTGACTTCTGACCCAATCGCTCCTAACCCTACAATACCTAAGGTTTTATTTTTTAATTCAATACCTGTATTTGTCGTAGCTTTTTGCCTCACTTTCTGATTATTACCAGGAATATCGCGTGCTAAAGAGATCATAAGCCCAAACACAAGCTCCGCAACCGCAGTATTTGCATATCCGGCGGCATTTTTCACTAAGATATTTCTCTGATTCACAGCATCCATATCAATATGATCAATTCCTGCAAATGCAACAGCAATAAATTTCAATTCAGTTGCGGCATGAATCACTTTTGCAGACAAGGGGCGATTGGTAAGCGCAACAATATGAGCATCTTTGATATGATTGATTAATTGCTCATCAGACCAATTGCGACTATCACATTCCGTAATGGCCTGATTAAATAGTTCAGAATGGATTTCATCGCTAGTAACACCTATTGGTTCAATAATCGCTATTTTCATTTTTAATCCTTTAATAATTGGCCTAGCAGTCTAGATAATTACTCTGAATTTTAAGACACATTCATTAAATCAATTACATGCGTTAACCGGCCCCAAATTTCATCCATCCAATCTAAATGTTCCGATTTCATCAAGCAAGAACGTAAAAGTGTGACATATTCATCATCCCATTCCAGGAGCGCCCAATGCGATTTTAATATTGATTTTGGTAACCTGATTAATGCTAAATGTAAATCTGATTGTGCCGATAAATCAAAAAATTGTTGGCTAAGATTTGATATCGCTTTGACATTTGGTGCTTTAGGTGCCCACACAACGATATCTAACTCAGGAGGCATTGCCACTAAAAACTTAGGATGATGAGCAAGATTATGATACAGCATCGATGCTGCCTGTTTTGACTTTTCCAAATCCATAGCAAATTGAGCATTTCGTATTAAAGGTAAAAGCTGATGCGTTGCCCATAATGCTACTGCAGAAGCACCTGGTCTTGAGCATTCTAAACTAATCTCTCCAAGATGTAGTTCAGAGGAACTAAAATAAGTATAAGGAGAATCATGTTTATAAAACTGCCCTACCGACGTATCTTTAAATAAAATGCATCCGCATCCATAAGGTTGCAATCCATGTTTATGGGGATCGACTACTAAAGAATCTACCTCAATCAGATGATTAAAATGCTCTGTTGCAGAAGCTGCTAAATTACTACATAGAGTAAAATAACCGCCATAGGCACAATCCGCATGAATTCGAAAAGAATAAATCGATTTGAGCCTCAAAATTTCAGTGAGCGGATCAAGCGCTCCAATGCTAGTGGTACCCAAAGTAATGACTACTGTTCCTACATCCCCGACTTTCAACTTATTTTCAAGATCGACTAAGTCCATTTGTCCTTTATCATTAACATCTACTGTCTCAAAAGGGATTCCTAAAACAGAACAAAGACGCTGATGTGTATAATGTGCTTGCGATGAGGCGAGAATTTTTTTACCTGGATTAAGTTTACTGGCAATCCATAACGCTTCTAAATTTGCCATTGTTCCACCACTACAGAGATGACCTAAATGTGTTTGCCAACCAAACATCTGTGCAATATGAGCAACAGCTTGTTTTTCCATGTATGAACTGGCTCTCCCTCCATCAATGGCATGATTATTAGGATTTATCCACAAAGCAAGAGTATAGGCTAAACGTGCAATAGGATGTGGCGGCTTAAGCATTTGACCCGCATATAGAGGATGAGGATAAGGAAAGTTATCACGCATTTTTTCAGCTACTGTGAGTAAAACGTTCCGTATCGATTCTCTATCTACCTCTTGCATATAAGGAGGTAAATGGCTAAAACCAGCCTCCAGACAATTAAGAATTTCAGGCATCAAAGATAATGAATTTTTTTCTAACATAAAGCATCCTTTGCAAATGGTTATACTAGAGGCTGCTTAACAGCCCCTAATCAAATCCTACCACATATAAACATGCTTTATGTTTAAGTTATTCAAGAAAAAAATTTACCTTTTTTATTATAAATAGCAATTAGATAGCAACATCAATACAAGAGTGAAATCGTTCATTGGTGCTCTGGTCCCTTCCCCATTCCGCGTATATGACATGATGGCCTGCACGCTCTGGAACATTGCAGATCATATGAAATTTATTATTTGCCTTATCGGCCCAAATAGTATTTTTATCTTGAGGCGGATTTTTATCATCCCATCCATACTCACAGAAAGGCTCTGTTTCAAAATCACTCCATTTGAGAGGTTCATTTTTATTAAATTGGTAATCAGATTTAGTGATCCAATAACGAAAATGCTCCGTATCACTAAAGTGAGGACCATAAGAAACATCCCACACAAATTCTTGAGGATTGTTAATCCCTTTATTGGTTGGCCAATCAATCGCAGCATCCCAAGGAGAGGCTTTTCCTTTAAATGTTTCACTATCAAAGCCACAAACATGTTGTGGTAAATTAACATTTTGATAATAGCCACGAGTATGACTTAATACACTCATAAATTGATAGACATCATGATTATAACCCCCATCTTCTTTTGTCAAAATAGGGCGACACTCTTCATAAGGGAGTTTATTGCCAGGTTCGATATGATGTGGTTGGGTTGTTTTGCCACAGAAATATTCTCGCGACATTGGCTTTTCTATGAGTCCATGACTGTGTGCTGAAAGTTGGAATAACATTAAAAAACCGCCGATAAATAACAAATCATACCGAGTAATAAACATACTAAAACCTCAATAATTAATTACAACGGTTTAATTTAGCACAAAAACAAACAATATGCCGTTTTTTTTAAAAATTTCTAGCGTCATTTTTAAATTTTCAAGTGAGATCTTACATGCTGAGCAATCATCAACTCTTCATTGGTTGGTATCACACCAACTAAAACGGTACTGTCTTTTTCACTAATAATTGTTGCATTATTGTTGTTCGCTTCGTCATTAATTTTAATTCCTAACCAACTTAAATGCTCACTGATTTTTTTTCGTATCAATGGAGCATGTTCACCAATCCCTGCTGTAAATACGAGTGCATCACAACCAGCAAGAGCCACTAATAATGAGCCTGTTTCCAGAGCCGCACGATAACAAAATAAATGAATAGCCTCTAATACACGTTCGTCATCTAGATGTTTTAATAATTCACGTACATTATTACTCAACCCTGATACACCTAATAAACCTGATTCATTGTAGAGCAAATGAGTTATTTGTTCCGTTGAGTACTTTTTTTGCTCCAATAAATATAAAAGCACTCCAGGATCAATACGCCCACATCGAGTTCCCATCATTAATCCATCCAATGCCGTAAACCCCATTGACGTAGTTACACTTTTTCTTTGATGCATAGCGCACATGCTTGCTCCATTACCTAAATGAGCCATAATTACACGTTTATTTCCTATTTCACCAATATACTCTGTGATTACTGAGGCTATGTATTCATAAGATAATCCATGAAACCCATATCGTAGGATTCCTTCATCGCTTAATGATCTTGGCAGGGCAAAAAGTGTTGCTAATTTCTTTTGAGTCCGGTGAAAAGTAGTATCGAAACAAGAAATCTGCGCTAAGTCTGGATATAACTGCTTAATGATTTTAATTGCCTCCAAATTATGGGGCTGATGTAAAGGAGCCAATGGTATTAAACTTGCAATTTTTTGCATTACATCATCAGTAATCAAAGTAGGATAGGAAAAAAATGTCCCTCCATGCACGACTCGGTGCCCTACTGCTTCGAGCGTAATGGAATCAGATAAATCATCTAACCAGTTAAAAAGTATCTTTAAACCTGCTTCATGACCCTGTGAAGTAATCACTTGAGTCAGTACTTGATTTTGGCTTGCATCAAAAATATTAATTTGAGGTGACTCATAAAGATCTTGAATTTGGCCATGATAATACAAATTCAAATACTGTTTATCACAAGTAAAAAGCGAAAATTTAATGCTTGAGGAACCTGAATTAATCACCAAAATAAGCTTATTCATTGATGATATCCTGATTTCGTGCATATATTAATGCCATAGCACAAGATGCTTTACGAGAATTCCCGTCACTGCTTCGGCTCGTCAAAATGATAGGAACTCGTGCTCCAATTACAATGCCTGCTGCCTCAATACCCGACAAAAAAGTCATTTGTTTGTACAACATATTACCTGCCTCTAGATCGGGTACAACAAGGATATCCGCATCACCTGCAACCTGGGAATAAATTCCTTTTTCTCGAGCTGATTCAATGGAAATTGCATTATCAAATGCAAGTGGTCCATCCACAATTCCCCCGGTAATTTGGCCTCGCTCTGCCATTTTACATAATGCGGTGGCATCTAAAGTGGAAGGAATTTTCTCATTAACTGTCTCTACTGCCGATAGGATTGCTACCTTAGGCTGTCCCAGACCTAATCTACAAAATAAATCAATTGCATTTTGCACTATATCCTTTTTAATTTGTAAATTGGGTTGAATGTTTATAGCAGCATCAGTAAGAAACAATGGTTTAAAATAGTTCGGTGTTTCTAAAGAAAAAACATGGCTCATTCGTCGCCCTGTACGCAGGCCTTTTTCTTTATCCACTATAGGACTCATTAATTCATCAGTATGAATTTTTCCCTTCATAATCGCCTCTGCCTTCCCTTCCTTAATCATTTTAACAGCAATTTCCGCTGCTTCATGACTGTGTTTCGTTGCTACTATTTCATAGGAGGAAAGATTAATATTAGCCTCTTTCGCGGCACTTTGGATTTTTTCGACTGGACCAAGAAGTATGGGGACGATTAAATGTTCTTCTGCAGCCTCAATTGCGCCTCGAAGTGAAAGCGCATCAACTGGATGCACCACTACTGTTTTAAGGGGCTCATAATTTTTTTTCATTTTAATTAGCTGCTTATACCATGAGTCCTTAGATTCTTGAAAAACTACTTTAGGCAGTTCAACACATTCTCTTTTCACTTTTTGAGTTGGCGCAATTACCATTGCAATTCCTGCTATGACTATTTCTCCATGTTGATTGGTACATTTACAGTCCAAATTAATTCGATGTTTTTCAGCTATTTTCTCCAATACAGTCACAGTAACCGTCACCGTGTCACCAGGAACTACTGGTACAGTAAATTTAAGTGATTGATCCAAATAAATCGTTCCCGGACCCGGTAATTCGGTTCCCAACACCGTAGAGATGAGGGAGGCACCCCACATCCCTTGAGCAATAATTTTATGAAATCGAGTATCTTTCGCATATTCAGCATCCACATGAGCAGGATTAACGTCACCCGACATAATTGAAAATAGCTCGATATCCTTTTCAGTAAGTGTTCGTTTTAAACTGGCGAAATCGCCAATTTTAAGTTCATCGAACGTACGATTTTCTATGTATCTCATGATAAAAGCGCTCCTAATTCAATAAAATATGCTCGATTGATTGTACTAATAAAACAATTTTAAAACTTATGCTAAGGGAAAACTCGGAAACCCATAAATTGGTTTGCTCGATTACAAATCATATTGACAACATAACACTAAAATAGACCGCTTTAACTATGAATATAGACATACGCACTAGATCCGACACTTAGCGGATATTTTTCGGGATCATAATCAGTTATTAGAATTTGAACTGGGAAACGTTGTGGTAATAAAAACCAATTATTTTCACTATTCGTAACAATTTGCTCTTGACTTCTTGGATCGGTTACTTGACGACTCGCAGCCCAATTTTTAGAAATAATAACGCCATGATAGGTTTTTTTCCAAAAATAAATTCGTGGATAAATTGTAACTTTATTGCCTGCTTTAACATTTCGTAAATCAGTTTCATTAAAATTAGCCTGAATGAACATGTGATCCGTATCAATGAAAGAAAATAGTGGCTTTCGTATTTCAACAGGTGCTCCTAATGCAACAAACATATTTTGTACAATACCATTATTTTTTGCATAAACTGTTGTTTCATCTAAATCTACTTTAGCATTATGCATATGCGCGATTAAAGACTTGATATTCATCCGTTGAACAATAACATCTTGTTTGTCTTTTTCGAGCGTTTTTTCTAATGCCTTTAACGTACTCCAAGCTGTATTTTTTTCTTGTAACAAATTATGTACGGTAACTTTAGGCACAGCACTGTCTCTAAGCGCTAATTGATAATGTTGGTATTCAAATGCAACTTTCTTATAAACATCACGTTGTGCTTGCACACTATGTTGCGTTATTTCAACTTGTTTTTGTAAGGAAATTAATCGTGCTTTTGCACTAGCGACCTTAGCCTTATAATTTTGATAGGCTAATTCATAAGGTTTTTTAAATACAGTAAATAATGGCTGGCCAAGCTTAACATACTCTTCATTTTTTACATAAATATCAGTGACATAACCTGATACATTTGCGGCAACCGGACGAATGTTAGCAGCCACAAAAGCATTATTAGTGAAAGGAAAATAATAGACAAAATAAAAAATTAACACCACGATGAAAACACAAAGAACCGTTTTAACTGGAAAATTATTTCTAATTTTAGATATCCTAAATGAAATCTTAGATAACATGAGTAAGCCCTATGTTAAGCAATATTTATTCGAACGAATTAAAAGAACATCATCGATTATCTGGTTTAATTGTCCTAATTCCTTGCCCAGCTCGACAAACATAATATCCAGGAATACCTCTGGATCATCTTCTTTTAACGAATCTTTTTTTATTTTATTAAGTACTAAGGGTGCTGATTGTGGTAATACAGGAGGTTCAACATTAAGAAGTCTTACTCGCAAAACGCTTAAATAATCGCGTACCTGAGTAATATTATCATCGATAATGATATGAGATCGTAACTCATCATTTGCTAAATGAAAAACAAGCACACTAACTAAATGATAAATACGTTTTGTATAGACAAGAGCACTCGTATTCTTACTGGTAAATGAAGGGGCTTTTCGAGTTTCAAATCGGGCTTCATCATTAAAACGATTAAAATTCGTGAGATCAGTAAGAAACTTATTTTCATGCACAAGAAAATTATCTTTAATTGTTTGTACTGATTGAGATTTATTCAGAAAATCATTCAAGATATTTATAAGCTGAAGAAGCATATCTGCTAGAGTTCTGATGACTAGATCGCGCGCATATTGCGGATAGAAATACCGCATAAGACTTAAAGCGATGATAAGTCCAATAATGATATTAAAAGGTCGCAATACAACTACATCGAGGTTGTTGTAATTAATAAGCATCATCACTAGGGTTAAATTTCCTAAAAAGCCTCCATACTGAAATTTACTTCCCATAAAAAAGTATGCATAGATAAATATACCCCCAATTAAGGCAATAAGATTTAGAATTGCAATATTTGCAAAAAAATAAACAATGATAATGCTGTAAATAACCGCTGATAGTGTTGCCGTTATACGTAAAAAACTCTTCGTAAGCACTCCACCTACAGTAGAATATTCAAATAGAACAGATAATGCTGTTACATAACACCAGCCAGGCTCTGGAATAACTAAATAAGTAGTTATCCAGAATATAATCAAATAGGCCAAAGATAAGCGCATCGAACGGAGTAATTTCTGCGAATCAAACCCCATGATAGCCACCACCTAAATCTTGAAATAATACAACGAGCGTTAGCATTTTTTCCAATTTATTTTGATTGATTACCAACTTGAAGTAATCCAACTTAATCTGACAAGACACTACCTCCGATAAACTGACAATACCACGACGGTAACGAGAATCAACCAAAGCACAACGTTTTTTTTCATCCAAAAATCCAGATTGATTTTTGAGTAATTGTTCGCTATACGCCGAATAAGCAGATAAAGCATTATCCACTTCTTGCAAAGCCTTTTTTACCGTATCAAGGTACGCATAATAGATTGCTTGTGATCGTGCTTTACTTGCTTGAATAAGCCCAAAGACTGGTGGATTAATCGCCGGTGTATTTATATAGGCTTCATTTAAAGTAAAAGCTCCGTTTGATATTTGACTGAAGCCTAAGAGTGAATCAAGGCGGACAGAAGGTAATAAATTAGCCCACGCAACTCCTATATCTACATTGGCAGCCTTTAATTTTGCTTCTGCTTCACGTACATCAGGACGATTTTTTAGAACTGTTGCCGGTAAATTCCCAGGGACTATCATTAAATCGTTCAATTGATTAAATGAAACTTTAAAAGGTAGAGTTCCTGGATTTTGATTTAATAAAAAATGTAAGGTGTTTTGACTTACAATAATATTGTGCTGTGTAATAACATATTGTGATTGTGTTTGTTTTATTTGACTGCTTAATGTATCTATTTTATCTTTCGAAATGAGACCAGCACGGTATTGGCTTTGATATAATGAAATCAATTTATTTTCATCATGTAATAAACGTTGATATATTTGTTGTGCTTCACGCTGTGCCAGAAGGGTAAAATAACTGGCTGATACTTGACCTATAAGGACCAACCTTATGCCATCTTGAGCATGAGAACTTGCTTCGACCTGATATTTAGCGCTTTTTTGTTGCTTTATTTGCTGAAAAATATTGAGAACATATTGTGGAAATAAAGCCACAAATGCGCCCGGATCTCCTAAATTAGGCATTTGGCTATAACCAGACAGGATATTCATTCCGGGGATCCAATTTAATTTGACTTGCTTTAGTTGTGCTTGTGCATATTGAAGATTAGCTGCGGCGATGTGAATACTATTATTATTACGAAGTGCTTGTTGAATCATTTGATCTAATTCAGGGTTATTCAATTGTCGCCACCATGCCATGTCAGGCAGATCGATACGATCATCCATTTTTACTTGAGTGGTTTGCTGAGGCCATTTTTTAGGAACTTGAAGCGATGGTTGATTCTGTCGCGGTGATAAACACCCTTGTAGAAAAACTCCCATCAGAAAAAGTACAAAAAAAAGAGGATTAAATTTCGCTAGACCGTGCACAATGATGAATGGAAGTTTTGATATCGTGGTTTTTATCATAATGTCATCATCTTAATAAATAATAGATTTTGATGATAAAGTTGATTTATCCATGAGCGAATAGTACACATTAGGGAGTTTCGAAAAATTACATCATTTGCAATATACCAGCGGGTTTATAGGATCGCAACAAATCGTTTTATCTCTTGGAACTCATTAAAATAGGGTTTTTCAAGGTGTACACAGTATTATATCATTGCTATTTTTTTATTTAATAATAACTTATGTTTCATATTGCTCTTTACCAACCTGAAATCCCTCCAAATACGGGAAACATCATTCGCTTATGTGCCAATACTGGAGCAAAATTACATTTAATACATCCTCTAGGTTTTTCATTACAGGAAAAAGCATTACGGCGTGCGGGATTAGATTATCATGAATGGGCTTGCATTTCACAATATGAAAATTGGGAAACATTTATTCTGCAGCATCAGCAAAAAACAATTTATGCGTGCAGTGCTAGAGCTGAAAAATGTTACTCGAAGGTGCAATATGCCTCCGAAGACATGTTTTTATTCGGACCAGAATCCAAGGGATTACCCAAAGAAATTTCACAAAAATTCACCTCTCTTAATATCCCGATGCGTGAACATAATCGCAGCTTAAATCTTTCTAACGCGGTTGCTGTCATTTTATATGAAGCATGGAGACAATTAGGTTTTGAATAAAACACCAATATAATTGCAACGCTCTCCCAACAAATTAAAAATATCATGCAAATACACGTTTTATAAAATGATTCTATTTTTAACACGCAATCCATTGAATCATATAAATAATTCCAATTATTTTAGTTTTATGTTAAAAATACAAAGTTTTATTGAGATGTCCTCATCATATTTTCATGAAAAACCAAGAGTTCATCTACATATCAAGCCTATTCTAGTTTTTGCCTACATAAAATTATATTACATCTCGAATAAAACAAGGATAAAACGACTAACGAATAAGGAAATTGCCGTTAAATCATAATCCTAGAACGGAAACAAACTGTCCAACTAAAAGGAATAAGAACAATGAAAAAAATAAATCTCTTCATGATCCTATATGTCATGATTATCATCCCATGTTATTGCAACAACCGTTATTTTCTCTGTGGCCCTGATGAAAATGGTTGTTTTCCTGATATCTACCGGTACTGCGCATGCATCCCTTATCATGAGTGGGAAGCTAATAACGCATATTGTCTGGATTTCGATAAACTCATTTGTACTCCTTTATCGCAAACAAAGCATTGCGACTCAGCTTTAATTTTTAAGAATCAAGGAGAATGTTTAGCAACCATTTTCCAAAGCGAGCCTAGCCCTCCTTGTCAAATAACCACACATCAATTTTGTGTTGAGCACCATACACCTATCTGTGATAAGACAGGTCAACCAAACTCATGTCATTAAGGGTTATTAAAAATAATGAAACAATGTAACTTCGATATAAAAGGCATGAAAATGCCTTTTCACTAAAAAACGTTATTTCGTATCTTGGAGAATTGTCAGAATGAAAGCACGGATTTATATTGGCAAAGTAACCAATAATTCCTTTTATCACAGAGAAATGAGCTGTCTTATTGCCACTATCCCAAACAATATAAATTTCTAATCATAAATCTCTGGATTTTGTAGGCATATAGTGAGTAGATCTTCAGGTTGTTTCACAAGATAAGTAGGTTGATACTGTAATAAGACTCTCTCGGAATTATAGCCCCAAGTCACTGCAATTGATGGAATATTATTCCTTTTTGCAGCCTCAATATCTCGAGCCTCATCCCCTATATAAAAAACTTCATTTTTATCAATCTTATACTTTTTTAAAGTCCTTTTCAGCAAAGAACGTTTAGAGAAATGATTTGATTCATCATGGATAAAACTAAAAAAGTGGTGAATTTGGTTCATCTCCAACCAAATACGAACATTTTCAATCGAATTAGAAGTCAAGATACCAAGACAACATCCAGACTTATAAAAAGTCTCTAATACTGTAGAAATATTGGTAACTGGTTGTATATTCACCATTTGATCGAATAAATGCCGTCTAATTTCTCGTATTAACGAAGGTATTTTATAAAAGGGAACTCCCAAAAAGCTTTTTACTTCTAGAAATGAAAGATCGCGTAGATGTTCGATTTCATGTTTCTCGATCTTTCTTAAATTAAATTGTTCAGCCAATAAATTGGTTGTTTCAATAACACAGTCATAACTATTTACTATCGTTCCATCAAAATCAAAAAGTAAATACATAAGTAAAAATCCCAAACCCTCGATCGATTATTCTAAGTGTGACATGGTATAATGGATTTGACCATATCAATTTAGTGCCAATAACCATCTAATAGTCTATTTCAGTGGGCTATGGAATAGATGTTACAGCTTACAACGCTCCTTTTCTTTATTCATTATGAAATGTTTTATAAATCAAGAACAAGCAAAAAGAGGAGCAGGATCATGTTCAGGGTCAAGATTAATGGACTCCGATAAAGAAACTAAAGCACAACCCACAGTAAAAACAGTAGCGGCTAAAGCCCACCCAGCCAATAACGCGACACCAACTTGAGGTACACCTAAAGCAAAAGATAAACCTACAGCAATCAATGAGGTTATAGGAGAAACAATAAGAAGTGGTAATGGTTCAACTCTTGGCCCCCAAAACATAGTTCCTAAAATCCATCCGGTCATAAAATCATTATGATGCTTTTCGGCATATGTCAGTAATACAAGATCAATAGCTATGGTTCCTACAACAGCCATAACTAATAGACCAGCACCTCCACCATAAATTAAACCTTTGCCAATAATTAAACTAAAATCCGCAATACCCTTTTGAACTGAAGACTCCAAAGACATATAATATTAGCCTTATAAAAAATGGTTTATTTTAGAACAACTGCAAGAGAAACTCAACATAGAGCCAAGACAGAGATTTATGTAATCGAAGATAAGTTAAAAAGAAATGCTTCAGCACAACTCATCTCATTGAAAATAATTTATTAATTAATCAATTTGATTTACTATACACTACATTTTTCAATGTGGTGACCGTATTGGCATCTCCAAATATTATTTAAACTAAGGGGGCTATAAATGCGAAAATTATTGGCGTCATGTTTGTTTTTCCTATTTGCACTGTCTGCAACTGCTCATAGTTATGGCGTTCACGAAGATCATCCTTATGATTTCATCGTTACAAAACATATTTATAAACTTTCTGAAATTTATCAGATCAAGTCAACTCAAAGAGAAACCTATCCTGGCTCAGTAAAAAAAAGCGCTTTTCGTATCCGTACAAATTATGATTTATCCAATAAAGATGGATGGCAAGCTACCGGAATTACACGAATTATTTCCTTAGGCTCTTTATACAATTGGGCTAAAGAAATTGATGTTTATGACACTCGTGGCGTACAAATTGGATTCATAGACGGAAATTTAGCAACACTCGAATCAGCAAAATTCACAATTTATGAATATGATGAATCAGGAAAAGCGACTGCAATCGGCTTTGCCTACGCCAATTCAAGCTTTGACCGATTTGTCATTTTACCATCCACAAATAATCCCCACCCAATTGCCGAGTTCAATCGAAATTTCCATGACAACAATTGGAGTGTCACTGTGCACTATCCAGAACAAATTGATGATCGAATCATTCGAATTTTTGCCGCTTTTGTGATTGATCATGAAGATAAGTTTTTAACAAACTCAGATGACTTCAAAAAAGAATGAATAACTCCATAAATCATTCAAAATATGATTAACAAAGAAAAATGGGATAGGTTAACAGAGTTAATGATGAGATTGAGCATTAGCGAAGCAGATCTCGTCGAAAAATTTATATTGGGCAGTGGCAAAGGAGGACAGAAGCTGCATAAAACAGCTTCAACAGTCTATTTAAAGCATGAACCTTCTGGCTTGGAAATAAAATGCCAGGAATCACGAAGCCGTGAAGACAATCGATATTTTGCAAGAATGCGGCTTTGTGAAAAATTAAATGCGATTTTGAGCCTTGAAAAATCTCAAAAACAGCAAAAAATTGAAAAATTAAAACGCCAAAAGAAAAGGCGCTCAAGGCGCGCCCAACAAAAAATCTTAGATGATAAATCCAAACAAAGTGCGCTAAAAGTACTGCGAAAAAAACCTGAATCCCATGAATAAGTAATTTTTGTCGATGCAATTAATGTTGGACCTATGCTCAAACTGCAAGGCTACCCTAATAAATTATTAATCCCCCCAGTTATAAAATAAAAGATATTTCAATAATTGGAGTTTCATAATGGCTGCAAATGAAGAAGTGATGAAAGAATACTTAAACAAAGATTATTATAAAATTCTTGGTCTTGATGACAAAGACAAGGCTAATGATAGTCAATATTTAAAGCAAGCTTATAAGAACAAATCAAGAGAGGTCCATCCAGATAAGCATCAAACAGAAAAAGAAAAATGGACTGAGGCATTTCAAAAAGTGAATGAAGCATATACGGTTCTGTCCGATCCTGATAAAAAAGCATTATACGATCAATCGATTGCTCGTAATGAAAAATTACGTCCGGAAGTTTATAAACGGTTCTTTAATAGTGCCAAAGACTCAGCCAATAAGGATAATGACGCAGGATACTCTGCATTGAACCCCAATGAGCTAGCATCAGATCTTACAAATGGTAACACCAGAGTCTATGTTTATATTCCCCCTGATTTTCTCAATATGGGAGTTGCTACAAGAACTCATTGTCATGGACGTGACACTTCCGTCAGTTTTGAGGTTGATTTTCCAGAAGGTTATTACACAAGTGCTCAAAATTTATCATATAACGAAAGCCAGGACAGTATTAATATTACAATCAGAAAGTTCAGAAATTTTACAGACACATTTCCATCAATCAATTATAATTTAGAAGCAAAGACCTTTTTACTCGCAATGCAGAAAAAGGATGATTATGACTCGTCTCCATTGGTTATCGGACTTATCACTGTAAGTGAAAATCATAAATTTGCAATTTTTAGTTTTATTGAAAATCTACCCGAAGAAACCATCATCGAAGGATTATTATGGGATGGTTTTAAAAGTCTTCCTAATCAATTCGGAAGTGCATACAGAGCAGATAAGAACGGCTATTTTAGCATTACTCAAAATTTAGTGACTTCCAATGAGCATGCAACTTTACTACGCCAAAAACAAGAAAAACTAGAGAATCCAGGGGAAAAACCCAAATTTAGTATGGAGTTATTCAAAAAAGAACTTGCACAAGCGCAAGAAAACAGCATGAGAGTCAAATTTTTTGGCACGAGTGAATTTGTTTCTGATCTATTAAAAGGTAAGCCAATTAGTTTTCATGAGATACATGCTCATGCTCAAAGTTTCCCATTGGGTACAGTGAAAAAGGTATTGGATAAATTTGATATTAGTAACCAAAAAATAGCACTTGATTTTAAACCTTGAATGTTTAAAAAAGGATAAATCAAGTGCATGGCTATCCCGTATAAACACGATGTATACGGGATAGTAGCTATTGATAAGCAGTGATGATCTCAGGATTTAATTTTCTACCCATTGCAAGATAATCCGTATTATGCAGCAATGACATTGCATCGATAATCGTTTTAATGCCACGAACATCAACACCTAAACTTTCGCCTAAGGTATACCAAGGAACTAATATAAATGGCACATCTTCTTGGACATATCGAGTTTTTGTAGACGCAGGAAAAAATGAAATGGAATTATGAATCGGTGAGTTTTTAAAATAATCATAAATGGATGTAAATTGATGCCCATAATACCTATTTAAGACTTCATAATGAGAAGGTATGGTATATCCCAGCTTGCTGCCTATTGACAAACGCTCTTGATCTAAACGCATCAATACTTGCGCTGTTTCTTCTGAAATCCCCTGATTATAAAAGTAAAACATATCTTGATTGCCAATTCTCGCTGCATTAAACAAAATTGCTGGAGTATGACCAATACCGCTTGTATTATAAAGACCCACTTCAAGCACACTCGATTTGGCATGCAATGGGCAGGGTATGACATCTGATAATTCTTTGATTATTTCATGAATCTGATTTTTAGGTACACTTGCAATACCAACAAATTGTTTGGTGGCGACGATGTGTACACCGCCTTCATTATTTGCTCTACACGCGTAAGGAAAAGACGTAAGCTCAGCTAATCTAATCTCTTTTTCGTAGGAACTATTGGCTATCAATTGATGGGCAAAAACAGAGGAAAAATATCCTGCTAAATTAACAATGATTTGGCCTGCACGAAGATGGGGTAATAAATCAGGCATTAACTGATCGCATGCAAAAGCAGGCAAAGCCATAAGAATAACCTCTGCTTTTTCTATACAAGGTTGTAAATCAGTATGCATCGCATGGATTGGTGCAAAACCCTCTATTTCACCAGTTAAGTAAATGCCTTTTTGCTGGTAAATGGCATGAAAAGCGCCTGGATGTTGCGGATGGGCATACAAAGATACGTCATGTCCCATGAGACTTAAATGCCCTGCCAGTGCTTGACCACCATGACCACAACCTAATACTGCTATTTTTTTCATATGCATCTCCAATATCAATTAGCTATGGCAATGATCTCTTTAGTTGGAGTATTGCCTAAAAACCCCGTTTGAATTCCTTCTTGATACATTAATGTCAAAGCTTTAAGCCCATGCGACTTTCCCCATATGTTACGATCCGCGAAATAAACTTTATGATTTTTAACCGCAGTGAGTTGTTGCCATAATGGATTTTTCTGAAAATTAACAAAAGCACTGCGATCATTACCTGTAAGCAAGATAACGATTTGATCGGGATTTTTTCTTAGTAAGCCCTCCACTGAGAGTTCATACAATTGACTCGAAGTGCTTTCAGAGATCATGTTATGTTTTCCAAATTGGTCGAGAATTTGGCTGGTAATTGAATTATGAGCAAGAGCATTGAAGCTGTTGTTGGCTGTAGGGAATCCGATAAGCACTTTAGAACTCCCTCCTTTTTTAGCAAGCTTTTGCGCCACTGTATATTGCTTTTGGTAGTTTGCTACAATTGAAGGAACTTGAGATATAGTATTAGTTTTCTGAGCGATGATTTTAAGGTTTTCTATCTGTTGTTCTGGCAAGCCAAAAATCCCTTTTAACAAAATGGTAGGTGCAATTTTTTCTAATTGCGCTTGAATGGCTTGATTAAAATCAATATCTCCAATGATTAAATCAGGTTTTAAAGAGGCTATAGCCTCAAGATTAGGTGCTTCACGCGCACCAACACTCGGAGTTTTCGCTATAATAGGCTCTAAATACTCTGGATCAGCACCCTCATATAAGAATCCACTAGTACCAACCCCCACTGGTTTTAAACTGAGCTGATTTAAATTATCCAACAGACTAAATTCTAATACTACAATGCGCTTAGGAGTTACAGTCTGATTCATTTGAGCTTGAGTGCTAGCATGAGCAAAATTGCATAAGATTACAACGAAAGAAAAACAGATTGCTTGCCAATATTGTTTTATTTTAAACATCATTTCACACATTTGTCATTTTGAATGAAATTGCATTCTAGATCAGCAAAATTAATATTGCAAATGATAATCATTATCATTTATGATGAAGAACTTTCAAATCATAACTCGGGGAAAGTAGTGAGTTGTAGCATTCTAAGTCGTGTAGTAATACTCGATCTCTTTTCCGGGTTTAACCGAAATGGAGAAATTTTATGAACAATAAACGCATTGATTTTATTGGTGATTTATTAACTGTGCGTTTATTACCAATAGAGATACTCAAACCTCATGAAAAATTTTGCCCAAATAATTTTAGTTATTGGTTGAAAAAAATTACGTCCATGCAGTGTTGGACTCATCCTCTATTGGTTGATAAAAACACTAAAGTTATTATGGATGGTCATCATCGCCATCAGATTGCACAAGAATTAGGACTAAAATACATTCCTTGTATTTTGACTAGCTATAAAAACCCTTACATTAAAGTTTATTTCTATAAAGATAATTCAGAAATCGATAACCAATTGATCATCAACGCCGGACAAAGCGGTAAATTATTCGATAGCAAATCAACACGACATGAAATAACCATTAATTGTATTCCACAAATCAACGTCCCTTTGGTTTTACTACAGTAGATAGAAATTATGAAAAATAAATTACAGCGTATAGATGAATTAATTGGTAACACACCAGTTATAGAATTTACTCATCCACTTTTATCGAGTAGAAAACAACTCTTGTTAAAGCTGGAGTCTTTTAACCCAACTTTTAGCATTAAGGATAGAACTGCATTAGGCTTAATCCAACATGCTTTTTCATCAGGAAAATTACAACCCGGCGGAATAGTTATTGAATCAACGTCGGGTAATTTAGGTAAATCATTGGCCATGCTTGGTGCAGTGATGAACTTTAAAGTGATATTAGTCGTTGATCCCAAAGTTCCACAAACATTTAGAAATTGGTGTGAGGCCTATGGAGCGGAAGTGGTGATTGTGACAGAAACCGATGACGAAGGAGGATACCAAAAAACCAGAATTCAAAAGGTACGAGAGTTGCTGGAACGCTATAACCATGCTTACTGGCCCAATCAATACGACAATCAAGCTAACCCAAACTTTCATTTTTCCCAAACAGCTAAAGAAATCTTGGATCTTGAGATGAATAGCATTTTTGGAGCAGTCAGCACTGGTGGACATATGACGGGCATTGCTCGATACATCAAATATCATAAACCCGATGTTGAGGTGATTGCTTGTGATGTTATAGGTTCAGCAATATTTGGTAAGCCATTTAAACCTTATTTATTAAATGGTGTTGGCTTGTCTTGGAGAAGTGGGAATGTCGATTTAGATGTTTTTAATAAAGTTTGTCATGTGAGCGATCAAGATGCAATTTCAATGTGTCATTTAATGGCAAAACATGCAGGAATGCTGCTCGGTGGATCCGGTGGTTTAGTCATTTTTGCCGCAATGAGTTATTTATTACAGGATTATGCAGATAAAGCGGTATGTATTATTCCAGACAGTGGCATCAATTATTTACATCAGATTTACGATAAAGATTGGTTGGTAAAACAGCAAATTTGCTTATTGAATCAGACCCAGTTAGCAAGCAATTTACAGAACTTTTCATTTCGAGCTGATTAAAAAATGAAGCTATTTGCCACTTATTTTATGCTGGGTATGGTTTTACTTGCTTTAATACTCTTTTCTTTAAGCGTTGGAACTATCCCCATTTCTATAAGCAAGATCATTAATTTCATACACCATAAAGATATGACTGTAGAATCGATTCTTTTAGAGAGCATACGTATTCCTCGTACTTTTTGTGCTGTCATTGTCGGGGCTTCTCTGGCATTAACAGGGGTAATCTTATTTTATATTTCAGGCAATGAATTAGGCTGTCCCAGTTTACTTGGTATCAATCAAGGTGTTTTTGTTGGCATCATCGCCAGTGTTGTGTTGACGCAGTCCATGATGATGAAGAGTCTATTTCTTAGTGGCGTTTTTGCAGGAGCAGGTGCAGGGTTAGTCACTTTTCTCATGTCGTTCAAACTCGGTTTCTCTCCGTTGAAATTGATACTCATAGGGCAAGCAATCAACTTGTTCTGTTATGCGCTCTGTCAATTATTACTTATGCTTGCCCCCCAATATGCAGACTCATTATTAATAAGTTTGAATGGATCATTAGCAAACAGTAATTGGGCTTTATTAGAAATTTTTGGTTCGGTTCTTTTATTAACAAGCTTGTTAGCCATAGTTTTTATGAAGCACGGTTATCTCTTATCTTTAGGAACCGATGTTGCAAAAAATATAGGTATACACGTGAATAAAATACTGTTCTTATTTTTAGGTGTTATTTTGATCCTAAGCACAGGTTCAGTTTTGATTGTTGGACCGTTATTATTTTTTCCTCTTCTAGCCCTACATTGTAGCAAGTTATTTATTTCAAGTAATAAACCACATCATTTTGCTTTAGTCACTGCATGCGTAGGGAGTATATTGCTGTTAGCTAGTGATCTGTGTATGCGCGTCCTCTACCCAGATTGGGAAGCACCACTCAATTTATTTATTGCCATCCTGGGGGTACCTTTATTAATCATGCGTGCGAGGAGTTTGCACTAAATGTTTTTTAAAATTGTCCTATTAATTACTATGGTCATTGTTTTATCAATTGCTACCCTACTCTTTGGTAAAACAACATTCACATTGTATGACTTATGGCAAATGAATCACTTGGATAAAAGTAATTATTTCATTCTCTTTGACATGAGAATACCACGTTTAATCACCAGTCTTTATACTGGGGGATTATTTGCTTTAGCGGGCAGTATTTTTCAAGCAATACACAAAAATCCTGTAGCCTCTCCAGATATTTTGGGAGTCAATGCTACTGCAATCTTTGCCATTCTATTTTTTTCTCATGTCTTTGATACTCAGCATGGCTTATTGGGATATGCCTTAGTAGGGGCCCTCGTTGGTTTTGGATTAACCACTATACTAAGTACAAACAATCGGCAAATTGATAACACGCGTTTAATTATTATTGGCATTGCCTTGAGTATTTTATTCAAAGCATTGAGCCAGTTTTTAGTGATTGAATCCAAGGAAAATATTCATACCCTCTTACATTTTTTAAATGGGACTTTGTATCAAGCCAGTTGGCAACAACTCAGTTTTATGACTTACTCTGTTCTTATTTGTGTCACTCTCTGTTTATTCTGTGCGCCCTACCTAGATATCATCATGCTTCACACAGATATTTCTCGATCTGTTGGATTACAATTGAGATTTTGGCAAATTTTTTTCATTGGATTAGCGTTATATATGTCAGCAAGTGCTATAAGCACTTGCGGCAGTTTAGGCTTCATTGGATTTATTGCTCCTAATATGTCTCGAATTCTCTTTGGACATAGTCATCGCTTTAACTTATATGGCTCTATATTGATTGGTTGCAGTTTAGTCCTCGGAGCAGATTTAATCAGCCGCGTTATTTTCTACCCTTTAGAAATTCCCATAGGAATAATCTTAATTTTTATAGGAACACCCTTTTTTCTCTATTTATTAAAAACAATGCACAGGAACTATTATGGTTGAAATTAACGCAACAGATCTTAATGTTTTTTTAGATCGCAATCATATTATTAAAAACTTAAGCCTAACAATTCCTGCAAATCAAGTGACTGCAATTATTGGACCCAATGGCTCTGGCAAGTCCACACTTTTGAAAACACTATCAGGTTTGATGAAACCGCATAGTGGCAAAATATACATTGATAAACAATCAATCGATTTTTATAGCCGCAAGCAATTGGCACGAAAAATGTCTTTTTTAATGCAAAATCCAGAGGCCCCGGGATCAATGACCGTTAAAGAGTTAGTCAGTTTCGGGCGTTTTAGCCATCAAACATGGTTTGGTTCCAATAATACCGATCATGATCAAATCCAGTGGGCGATCAAACAAGTGAATTTAGAAGATAAAAGTAATCATTGTTTGTCTAAATTATCTGGAGGACAACAAAAGCGTGCATGGATAGCTATGGCCCTTGCTCAAAATAGTGATGTTTTGTTACTTGATGAACCCACCGCTTTTTTAGACATACGTCATCAATTAGAAACTTTGTTGTTGTTGCGAAAATTAAAACGAGATTTAGGCAAAACTATTGTGGTTGTATTGCATGACATCCCACAAGTTATTCAATTTGCAGATTATTTGATAATTATTGATCAGGGCAAGCTGATCCATCAGAACCCAATTCAGCCTAACCTCGATCCCCAATTATTTGAAAAAGTGTTTGGCATTGAAGTGGAACTCAAACACAACCAACTTCAAGGAACCTCATTAACCATACACGGAGTAGCAGAAACCCAAGGCAGTTAAAACCGTTTCTATTCAGAACTAACTGTCACATTTAAAGTACGATTGAGAGTTTATAAATATGTTGCAATTATCGAGCTATTCTACCAAACAATTATTTGCTGTAATTATTATTGGTACCATGATGATGATGGAAAGTATTGATACCAATATTTTAAATGTAGCTATTCCAGCTATGGCACAATCTTTAGGAGTTCCCACCCTAAGTTTAAAACTCCCTATTACGAGTTATTTAATTAGTTTGTCTGTCTTTATTCCCATTAGCGGCTATTTAGCAGATAAATTTGGTACTAAAATCATTTTAATGATTGCAATTTTTTCCTTTGGCTTATTTTCTTTATTATGTGGTTGGGCAACCTCTTTATTCCAACTCACTTGTTTTCGCGCTTTACAAGGAGTTGCAGGAGCTTTATTAGTTCCTGTAGGCCGACTATTGATGTTACGGGTATTTTCCAAACAAGAATTAGTCAAAGTTTATATGTTCATTTCTATGCCTTTATTATTGGGCCCTTTATTAGCCCCTTATATTGGAGGATTATTAGTCAGTCATTTAAGTTGGCGCTTTATTTTTTATGTAAATATTCCCTTTGCGCTTTTGATGTTGTTTGCGACCTTACGCTTTGTTGACAATTACACGCAATCAACTCAACCCTTTAATTGGTCTTCTTTCATTCCACTAGCTCTATTTTTGGCAATTACAGCTTATTGGTTAGATACCACCTCCGAAATCACCAGCATCATCAATCAGTTATTAATCATAATGCTTATCATAATTAGTTTTGTTATTTATTTAATTATTGAACACAAATCAAAACATCAGATAATTCATTTTAAATTGTTTAAAATTAGAACTTATAGACTGTGTTTTTTTAGCAGTGCGCTAAGCCGCATTACTTTAGGAGCACGAGCATTTATCATTGTGCTGTACTTACAACTTGCGTTGATAATGTCACCTACTGAAAGTGGTTTATTAATTTCCTCCATGGCCATTGGATATCTATTTAGCCGAATTTTTATTGCTCGATATCTAAAAAGATTTGGATTTAAAAAAACGCTACTTTGGTCTAACTTTGGAACATGTCTTGCTACTGTGCTGTTATGTTTCATTGAACAAGCGAATATGTTTGCATGGTCGGTAATGATTGCACTAGGCTTTTTTTCTGCCATTATTTTATTATTACTCAACGTATTATGTTTTTCAGACATTGAAAGTGAGAAATATGCTGCGGCAACCAGTTTAAACAGCACGACACAACAATTATTCGTATCGCTTGGAATTTCTATTGCAGCTTGGAGCATACATTTATTCAATTACTCATTTGGTACTTTTACTATGACCTCCTTCCATGCAACTTTTATCTGCATTGCGGTGATTAGTTTAATTGGGCAAATTCCTTTTTTAAAACTACAAAACTCAGATGGGAGTAATTTACTGTGATACATCCAAAAAGTACGAATGTTCATACCCTAAGATCACATTTTTATTCTAAACTTTGAGTAACAAGCAGTGATTAAAGAAGTGAAAAATGTCTCCAATTACAAAAAATTTACAAACACAATTAACCATTGATCAGCAAACTATAGAATCAATCGAAAACGCTTTAAAAGCAAAAAAGATTAAATGTCTATTACAAGCTTATTTTGCTGAGTTGGATACAATTCGCCTTCAAAAACATGTCAGTCATGGTGAAAAACAAGCAATTGATCGTGCTAAAAAAGCCGAAATTATTGCTCAAATTATGGAGCTTACAAGTCAGGGCAATGAAATTACAAAACTATTTGGTGAAATTGCTGATAACGCTCATACACTTATTCGTATTCCTGAAGAGGCATCCAAATTATTGATCCACGGCGGTGGAATTGGTGCCTTAGTAACCGGTATACTTGGATTTACCACTATTCCTCTTTTATGTGCTTTAGAAAAGCGAAAACCCAAACCTAACGAGGCAATAATTATGGGGCTTTCTATTGCCACAATTGTGCTTGGATCGTTAGCCATTGCTGCAGTAGGAGGACCTATAGGAGTAGGTGCTTTTGTATTAGCGATTACTACTATAGGTTTAGGTAGAACCGCATTTAATTATTTTCATGAATGGCGTGAAAGAAAAGCACTAGAAAAAGAAGTACATCAATTAGAGCAAGAACTAAATGATTTAGAAAATACCCTTGATCAGGAAGTCAATAAGATTGCAAAGCTCAAAAAGAAACTCATGAATGAGCTCAATCAGCCGTCCTTAACCATTGACCCAAAAAAAATTGAAAGCCTAAAAACAGAACTCAAAAAATCATCGGATCATTTGGAGTCTGTAATTAAAGAATTAGACAATAAAAGCGTTGTTTTTGCTAATAAAAGCTCTAAACTTTTAGAACTCCAAGAAAAACGGACCAGTCGATGGGAGCTCGCAAGAAAAGGAATATATGTTAGCGCAGGTATTCTAGCCGTAGTTGGTGCAATCTTAATGTTAACACCCGCAGCCCCAATAGGAGCAACATTGATGCTGGCGGCGAGTGCTATCACCGTCACTACTCTTGTCAGCTCATTTGTAGTCAACCGAATTAAAAATTATCAAGCCCAAAAATCTCAAGCTAATGCGCAACATTCTTTACATCAAGCGCAAGATATTGAAACCAACGTAGGACATAGTTCTGAATATATTATTGCTCAATCTCTTACTCCCGAAGGCGAAAAGGTACAACATACATTACAAAAGGAAATTGAAAATGCATCTCATATGCATGAGATTAGCAAAGAAGATAGAGATCCTAATCCATTAAAAATGAAAGAAGAAAAGACATCTACCCCCACGAAGACGCCTCAAATAGAAGCGCCTGAAAATAGCTCCCTGAAGAAAAGTGAAGCAATTCATAAAGATGGAGTTCCAGCTCCTAAAATCCACGAAGATGAAGATAGCGAAGGCTCTAGAGATGAAGTCTCGCCATGCTAAAAAATAGCTTCCCCCTTTCTTAATATGGAATATGAAAGGACACTTAAAACAATGCGAAGTACATTCGGACAACTTGATCCTTCTCACAATACTATAAATTATCGAAAGCTGCTGCGATTGATGACCGAAAGAGGATTTCTAACCCAAAATATTGAAAAGCCATTGAAGAGGTTTTTGGTAAAAAACAAGAAGGATTGAATACCCCATAAGGAAAGCACATAAATCAAAATTTAATACATCGTTGATTGCCCTACACTTATTAGGTCTTGGAATCGCAGTAGTCAGACTTAGTGGCAAATATTTTAAATATATCTAGCCTCTTTTCCGCTAAGTATTTTTTGTAAGATAAATTCATTGAGTTTTGAGCTCATTTATAATAAATAGCTATAGACCAAAGGTATGTATCTTCGCAGTAATATATAATGCAACCATTTTGGCGTGTCCAGAATGTAAACATGAAGTTTTAACGCTGGTGAGCTCATGGATAGCGCCAAATTAATTATGACAATTTTAAGGGCTGGGTGGTTTTTCAGCTCTCTCTATATTGTTAGATGGGCTAAAATTAGAAGTAACAGTAGAAAAAAACAAAGGCGATATCCCCGTTGAATAGAATCTACGGTCTGATTCTTTTCCTGAAACACAAGACCCATAGGTGAATGGTGGCATATTCTCTAATATTAATTTTTCTAAAAACTCTAAATACTCCTCTCTATTTCCAATTGGATTCTCTTCAGGCATAAGTGGATTTTTTGTATATTTTTCGATTTCAAGTTTTTCTTGTGCCATTAAATTATCCTTAAGCAATCGGTGGTACCATCAGCTTCTAGAAATAGAATTAGTGAATTTAAAAAGAAGCCATTTTTAATGAAGGTGAAATTCTTTTTAGAATTTCACCTTCATTCATTGTAATCAAACTCGTATTTTCCAATCAAACAAGTGCAGTTGACTGTCCACTTACCTCTTTCCCTTAAATGCTTTATTCTCGTCCTGAGGAGGAGTTCGTTTTGCATCTAGGAATAATGTTTATATGCTGACGCAATCAGAAAACTTGCTCATTAAATTAATCGAACTAATGTTTGATTTAAAAATTAATCAGACTATCCCAGGATATCTATCTATTGCCCTACTTTTGCTTTACTGGATTAGTAATTAACTTAGATATAAACATTAAAGATAATGACGTTCCTCAATTAAACTTTCATAAGGTATATGTAATTCCTTATGTAATTTGACAATCTGAGGCAAGGTTAAGTTACGTTTTCTATTTAAAACATCACTGACACGACTTTTGGGGCCAAGAAAAGCCTCCAAATCTTTTCGTGTTAAATTCAGCTGATCCATTAAAAAAAGAATAGCATCGACAGGATCTGATGGAGGCATTGGATGATGCTTATTTTCATATCCCTCTACAAGAACAAGAAGTATATCTAACTCATCCCCTTCAGGAGTATCTTGCTTGGCCCCCCAAAGAGAGTCAATTCGTTCTAAAGCAATATTATAATCACTTTCATTATGGATTGGTTTAATCATTCTCCACCTCCGAAGCATTTACTCGGTCGTATTCTTTATGAGTGCCAACAAATTTAATAAACATCGCTTGTCTTGGATAATCCATTGCGCAAATTATGCGATAATCATTACCTTTTATATTAAAAACAACACGGTTATTAGCAATAATAGATGCATTCCGTAGCATATCTTTAACATCTTGAGGGCTTTTCCAAATCTGTTTAGAACAAAAATGATACCACTCATTTAAATAAGATTGCGTGTGCTTATTGCCAGGCAATTCCCAGTAAGCTTTAAGTTTACTTTTTGCTATTATTCTCATAATTTAATTATATGTTACCAATTTGGTAACGTCAATAAAGAATATCCTCTAACCAGAAATAAAACGGGGCGGCCTGTTGAAAAATATGATCAAAGTTGGATCAAAATTAGTGCTATTTCGTAAAGAATAAAAAATATCAATCTCTTGATATTTAAAGCCATAGCAGCAAAATAGGCTTGAATTTGTGTGTTTTCAAATCCTCTGTATAACCATCAATCACGCCAATTCCTAAAGAACCAATATGCGCAAATACTGGTCTATCAAGCGGACTTATATCACACCATCCAATAAGCTTCCCTTCATGAACAGCCACCAATTGAGGCCAATCATTGTTAATATGTTCTAAGACAAATTCTCGTGTACGTTCTATAGGAGGTCCTTCTAAAAAAGCTAAATACTTATGTTCACGAGATACACTGTCTACTGCAGACCAAAACGCTTCAATGTGCTCTTCCTGAATAGGAATAATTCTCAAATCCATAAGTACCCCAGTTATTTTTTATTCAGCAGTAAATTTGGTTCATTTACCAAATTATCTTTTTCTAATCGGGTTAATTTTTTAATTGATCACTCTAATTGCATCGCCCTGCTCTTCCCTTCTTTAATTTCCCATGTTTGAGCCAACTTGATGGGCTTAAAACTTCGCGTATATTTACAACCACCTGTTCCATTTAAATGAGACTGATACCTTTTTTCAATATTATCTGTATAACCTGTATAATAGGTATTATTGTCACAGAGCAACATATAAACCCAATACCTTTTTCCATCCATTTTCACCGCCATTAAGCAAAAAGAACCTCTATCGTTTCTTGTATCTCATTCTGGCTAGGCCATTATCTAAATATTTCTTTAATAGGCTCAAAAAAGTAACCAGCATCTTTTAAGTTAGAATTAACACTTTTGGTGGTTATTCCACACGACCCATATTAAAGCTATTATTAGTTTTTTAAAGATCCTTTCATAGACAAGCCATGTCAGCACTTGAATTTTTTGACAATAAAATTAGTCCCTACTGATCTTCCTCTATTGGTCTCACTACTTAATAAGACTTCATTATTTCTAAATTAAACAAAGGTAACTGTCTCATCTCATATACCTTTTCTTGTTTTAATTTAATACCAACCCCTAAAAGTCTTACAGGAAGACGTTTTCGCGAGTATCCTTCTTGTATTAATCGGAATAAAATAGGCAAATCAATTTTATCACGTACTTGTTCTACCGTGGTTTGTTGAAAGTCATTAAATTTCAATTTAACAAAAAGAGTATGAATTCCCGAAATCGTTCCTGCACGATGGATAATGAGCGGATTAATTCATAAAGCATTGTTTGCATTCACCTCTGCTCGCTTGGCGATCACCCGTTTATCCATAACCCGTCGCCATAATGGAGGGAAAAGTGCTAGAATCATCATTCCTAAATACCCGGAAGGCAATTGCGGACTTGAATCAATATGTCTTAATATTTGATAAGGACGTGCACCATAAGTATGATGATCAGAATGTCTTTGCAAATGAAAAAGAAGCATATTACTGAGCCAATGATTCGCATTCCATGAATGTTGAGGGGAAACTTTCTCATAATACCCATTTGCTAGTTTCTTACGCTCTAACCCATAGTGCTCAACATAGTTAATGATCTCAAGCAGTAAAATAGCAGTCAACGCCTGAAGAATAAAGAAAAAAAGAGCGCTCCACCCACCATAACAAAAAACAGCCAACGCCAAAATAATTGGGGCACTAATTATCCACCAAAATTGATTTTTTAAATGATAAGGTGAATATCCTAAACGCTCTAAACGCTTACGTTCAATGAGCAAAGAAGATTGAAAAGAACCAATAAGTGTTCGTGGTAAAAACTGATATAAACTTTCTCCTAATCGCGATGTCGCTGGATCTTTAGGTGTGGCTACATGAACATGATGCCCTCGAACATGCTCAATAAAAAAATGGCCATAGCCCACAGTTACTAATAAAATTTTACTTAAAGTTTGATCAATTATGGAGTTTTTATGCATGAGTTCATGAGCAAGAGTAATGCCTACTCCCCCAGTAATAAGGCCTATTGACACACTAAAGCCAATCAGCTCAATAAAACTTAAAGAATAATGAACAACAAGATAAACTGAAAAAGTCAAAACGCAGCATTGCAAAGGAACATAGAACCATGTAAGAAGTTTGAAATAGCGTTCTTGTTGCAATTGTTGTTCTTCAGTAGTACTTGGATTACTTGGATCAATGAACCAATAATCAATGATCGGAACCACCGTAAATAATACAAAAAAAGGAAGAAATGTATAAAAATCACCGTAATAAAAACCAATAAAAGGCAATAGCACCAACAAATAAGCCAACATAAAACATAATTTTTTAGATAATTTCATGGATCAACACCTTTCAGATCTTCTCTATAAAATAGAGAGAATACCTATAATAAAATAATAGCAACAGCAGAGCTAAGTATAAAGTTTTACAATCTTAACAAAAAGAATTTATAACAATCATTTCCTTGTTCAAAATAAACCTGAAAAACTAATACCATCATTATTCAAAAGCGATTATATCACCACCCAATAATACCATCGTCAGAGCTGGTGCATACATAACTTTAAAAATAACACTATAATTTATATCAATGAACATTTTAAATCGATAATCGATATTCAAAGGATGGAATCAAATGGCTACAAAAGGTCGTGTAAAAAAAAATAAGTCCACAAAAAAACAACCTGTTTTCCTAACAAATACAGCCGATATCGAAAGTTATTCTGAATATATGAATAAAATTGATGATTTTTTTTATTATATTAATAAATTATATCAAGCAAATCTAGGCAAGATTACTATGGGGATGAGTCCAGCTGTAATAGGAACTGCTCATTGTGCTTGGCTTTTGCAATTAGCTCAATCACCAGGACATCTCTTAGCACTGAATTTTTATCCTCTAATGCATACTCCCGAGTTTTTGACTCATTTAATTTATGACAAACAACCAGCACAAGGAAAAGATGTCCGTTTTCATAAGGAAAATTGGCAATTATTGCCTTGGCGTTTCTATGCTGAAGTTTTTCTCCATATTGAAGATTGGTGGCGTCATGCTACAACAAAAGTACCTGGGCTATCTAATCGTTCAGAGCGCACTGTTTCTTTTTATATTCGCCAATTACTCGATGCTTTATCACCTTCAAATTTTGTCATGAGTAATCCGGATCTTTTTAATGAAACCATTCGCTCAGGTGGTGTAAATTTGATTCGTGGAACTCAAATTGCGTTTGATCACTTGTTGAGAAGGTTAGCTGGTTTACCGCCACCTGGGGCTGAAAAATTCAAACCCGGGAAAAATGTTGCAATTACCCCAGGCAAAGTAGTATTCACAAATCACTTGATTGAATTAATTCAATATCAACCAAAAACTGACATGGTTTTTAAAGAACCGATTTTAATAGTGCCCGCCTGGATAATGAAATATTACATTTTAGATTTATCTGCAAAAAATTCTTTAGTTAAGTGGCTTGTTGAACAAGGACACACAGTTTTTATTATTTCATGGCGTAATCCAGATGAAAATGACCGAGACTTAGGAATGGATGAGTACTACCGTCAGGGTGCAATGGCGGCAATTGATGTGGTCAATGATATTTTACCTAAAACAAAAATTCATTTGATGGGATATTGCCTTGGTGGCACACTCACGATGATCGTCGCTGCTGCAATGGCAAGAAATCATGATAATCGCCTTAAAAGCCTTTCTCTACTAGCAGCACAAGGAGATTTTACGAAAGCCGGTGAACTCATGCTGTTTATTAACGAAAGCGAAATAAATTTTCTCAAAAATATGATGTGGGAAAAAGGCTATCTGGATCCCAAACACATGGCAGGTTCTTTTCAGATGTTACGTACCTACGATCTGATTTGGTCAAAAATGATTGATGATTATATGACAGGGACAAAACGAGGTATGATTGATCTACTTGCCTGGAATGCTGATGCAACTCGTATGCCCTATAAAATGCATACAGAATACCTTGATAAGCTATTCCTTCATAATGAATTTGCAGAAGGACATTTTCGTGTAGAAGATGAAATAGTAGCACCTAGTAATGTGCATTTGCCTATTTTTGCAGTAAGCCCTGAAAAAGATCATATTGCTCCGTGGGAGTCTGTATATAAAATACATTTAATGATGCACACAGATATTACGTTTGTACTAACAAATGGTGGTCACAACGCAGGAATTGTTAGTGAACCTAATCATCCTAGACGTTTTTATTTTATTCATGAAAACAAAAAAAACATGCCTTATATTGGCCCCAAAAAATGGTTGAATAAAGCAGAAAAAAGAGAGGGTTCTTGGTGGATAGCCTGGCATGATTGGTTAGTAAATAACAGTTCGCAAAAACTAGTTCCACCACCAGATATTGACCCATCGCTGCCTGATGCCCCAGGAAAATATGTGTTCCAAAAATAGGCTACTTCAGAGATATAATCTAATATATTGCCTCCCAATGGCTGTAGTCTCTGATATACATATGCAATGACTATAGGAACAGAATAGCCATGAGTAAATCAGCACTATCAAAAACGCCTATGAAAAACGAAAACTTCAAAGATACTCTAACCAAAAAGTAGCTCATATTCTACTTTGCTAATAAGAGCTACTCGTACTATTTATAAAGAGGGAAGTAAACTTTTACCTGTTACTGGTTGGGTGTAGACTCCGCTCTCATATTGTTGCCAGTTCGCGGCGGGTTTAATACCACACTTTTTTGAAACCATGTGCCATCCCGGTTGATTCTTATGACATGCTGCTTGGGTAGGTCCTACTGCAATAATCATAGCAGTAGCGATTATTAATCCAGCTGCAGATGATTTGATCTTCATTTAAATCTCCTTATAACTTGCCACATTAAAAGACTCAATGTGAATCAATATGATTATATTATGTACAAAGAAGATATGCAAATTAGAGCCATTGTTATAATGACTATTTTTAGACTTATGCAGTATCGATAGAACAGAATCTGGCTTTAAGAGGATTAGCTACCACTTTGTTATAAAGGTTGTATTATGCTCTCTTTTTTCGGCGTTATAGTATGCAGAGAAGTTTGTACCTTTTTAAGGTATTTTTTTAATTTTTTAACATAAAAATAGGCCGAATTACTGGTTATATCAACAAGCATATAAATGCCCGCAATACCACAGGGCGTCACTGATGTTGGGATATAATTAGGATGATTGCCCAGAGCAAAATAATAAGACCACGCTGAAAAAGCGGTACCTAAAAATTCTAAATAGTAAGTTATGGCAAACATAGTCAAATAAAATAAAGGTTTTTTTCGTTGTCTAAGAATAACAAGAAAAAACAAATATCCTAAAAAACCGGCAACATCATTTAGTAAAATTAAGGACATAAAACAGACAATAAAAGCAAATTTGTGCAAAAAGTTTTCAAAATTAATATGATACTTCCATATAAATGGTTGGCGAGATATTTGAAATACTATGGCATAGGTCACTGCATGTCCTAAAGGAATAAAAGGAGGAATGTTATCCAGATGATACCGATATAAGGTTAATATCTTTGATCCGATTACTTCCGCGCAAAAGCTCGCAACGATCATAATTAACATCAACCAATGTAATCTGCGGCCAGCAAAATAAAATATCCAACCATAGATAAGGAACATAATTACATTAGTTATATCTTGTCCCACAAAAAAATGATCAGCAAACCAAGGACTATCCAAAAATACAAAAATAGGAGCACCCAACAAAACTGCAACAATTTGCATTTGAATGATGATATTTTTATTCAAAATTTGACAACCCCTCGTATGAATAGTACAAATTCTAATTCACTTCACGGTGAAAAAAATATCCTATTATCACTAGGTGCATAATACAAATATAAAGTGGATCAAATCAATTGGTCATGAATCAATCCCCACGCATATATTGTCTAGTATAGAACACCACTTGTATTGAATAAAGCAAAGAGAACTACTTCGATAAAGATTAGATTGTCAATAGATACCATTATTGTTAAATTAATAACATTAGAATGTGTGGGATTTCTAGCTATCATGAACATGAGCATTGAAAATGGTTTTTTATTTCTTCTAAATCTTTTAAAAAATCCTAATTTATATGTTGCAGCCGTCGTAGGCTCAGTCCCCGGAGGGATTACAGGAGGTGCTGTTGGTGCTTTATCTGGTGCTTTTATTACCCCTTTATTTGGATTATTTACCGGATATAAAGATTTTCAGTTTGGCATCGATGTAAATTTTATTGTTGGGAGCGCTTTTGGTTTTATTATTGGGATGTTCCTTGGAGGCGCACTAACAGGAAGCATAGCAATTTTTAAAATCTATAAAAACAAAAATGAAATTGAAACACTTTCTAAGGACAATATTGCTGATATTTTCCTTCCTGCACTTGGAATTAGCATTGAACTATCTATTGGGATGGCCGTAGGTGCAGTAATTGGTAGCTTAAAGTTACTCGGTATAGGAACTGCTGTTGGAGCAGCAATAGGCACTGTCTTGATACTTATCACAACAGAAATAATAAAAATGAATGAAAAAAGAAAATTAAAGAAACATTGAGTTAAGATTGCCGCAGGCAACAAGCCCAATGTTTTCATTGTTCGCTTTAATTATATTTTAAATGGAAGATACATCGTTAAAAGAGTATTCGTTGTAATTAAATGTTCACTCAGTACTTTTGCGATATTATAAGAAATCAATAATGCATCCAATTCCTTTGAGTAAATACGTATCCTGAAGTCTTCGCCTTCAATTTTTAATAGCCGAGAATCGACCAACGCGCGAACCGATGCAGAACGTTTTTGTTGACCAAATACACATAACTCCCCTATTAAAGCTCCTCTCTCGCGTGTGCCAATGACTTGCGGTTTCTGGGAATCTGATTTTGCTATGCCTTGATCTAATACAACTTCTAATTTTCCCTGTTCAACAATATACATCGCATCACCGATTTCATTTTGATGAAAAAGAAACTCACCCTGAAGAAGCTCAACATGCACGCAACTTGCCAAAAATTCATCAATATATTGTTCATCTACTCCTCTAAATAAGGAACAATTATGTAAATCAAATTCCTCCATGCGATAATCCTTAATCTTTAGCTATCCAATATTGACCGATTTTTAATTGGATTTAAAATTGATAATATGTACCTAATGCAATCGTTTTATTGTAAGGTAAACGATAAAACTGAATATCGGGTACAGCATTACGTATCATGAGAGAAAATAAATGTTTTTGCCATAAGCACATACCTTTAAGTCTTTCTCTTGTCATTTCGACAAAAACAATCTCTATAAAATAAATTAATTTATTTTTACTGATTTCAAACGGCAATTGAACTCTTTGAAACAGTTCGTCTAAGATATTAGGTAAATTAATATCTTCAGTAAATCCAAAATGAATATAAATGAGATATAATCCTTTTGCTTTTGTAATGAGTTCAAATTTATTTTCAAGAGGAATATAAGGCTTATTTTCAATTTTAACACTTAAAAAAACCATATTCTCCGAAAAAATACGATTGAGTCGCAGATGATGTAAAAGACTGTCGCCATCACGATCATAAGGATCAATAATATATACTCCCCCTGTTCCAGATTGTCTTGAAATTTTATTTTGATTTAATTCATCAATGATAAATGCATCCATTAAAGCATCTCTATGATGTAATTCGCGTAGCTTCTCGAAGCCACAATGCCAAGTATACATCACAATAACACCAAGAAATGCAATTAAAATAGGAATCCAACCTCCAGTCAAAAACTTAGAGCTATTTCCTGCCAAAAATCCAAGTTCAATAATCAAAATTAAAGGGAAAACAATTAACTTGAGCACATTCCAACGCCAACAACGATATGCAATGATCCCTACTAAAATAGTGGTGATAAGCATATCTAAATTAACAGCAATTCCGTAAGCATCTGCGAGGTTTGATGATGATCTAAAAGTTAATACAAGCGCACATGTACCTATAGCTAAAATAAAATTTATAGCAGGTAAATACACTTGGCCTTTTTCAATTTTGGATGTATATACAATCTTAAGCCTTGGAATTAGGTTAAGTAATGCTGTTTGTTTTAAAATAGAAAATGCCGCAGAAATAATTGCCTGTGAAGCAACAATAGTTGCAGCCGTAGCCAAAATCACCATAATAGGAAGAAACCAATGTGGCGACAAACTGTAAAATGGATAGCTGATCTCTTCTGGATGCATTAATACAAGAGCACCTTGACCAAAATAACATAAAAATAATCCAGGAAAAACGATAGTAAACCATCCTATTCGAATAGCTTTTTTGCCAAAATGTCCTAAATCAGCGAATAATGCTTCACCACCCGTCATCACTAAAAATATTCCACCCAATATAAAAAGAGCAAACTGCTTATGTAATATAAAAAAATGAATCGCATAATAAGGATTAATTGCCGTAAGTACTTCAGGGTTCTGAATAATTTGTAAAAAACCCAAAGTTCCTATTGTGATAAACCAAATCATCATAATAGGGGCAAAAAAAACACCAATTTTCCCGGTACCTACTCGTTGCAGCTTAAATAACAGCACTAAAATAATTAAAGTAACTGGTAGAATATACTTGGATAAATGTGGCGATAATGGTTCAAGCCCCTCTACAGCACTTAATATGGATATTGCTGGGGTTAATATTCCATCACCAATAATAAGCCCTATCCCAATAAGAGTAATAAATAACAGCCAAGCTCCTGTTTTTTTCATTTTCTGTCTTAGGATTCCAGCTAAGGCCATAATACCGCCTTCACCATCATTGTCTGCACGAAAAACAATCAGGAGATATTTAAAACTGACTATGATGAACAAAGACCAAAAAATGAGTGATAAAATCCCATAAACATTATAATCACTAATCGGCAAATACGTTATTACTTGGCTAAATGCATAAAGAGGGCTTGTGCCTATATCACCAAAAACAACTCCTAGGGCCGCAAATGATAAGTTGAATTGATTTGTTTTCTCTGGTGAGGATTCATCCATCATTTAGGCCTACTCCAATTTTAATACCAGATCCTTTGTTATTAAATTGAGTATAGTACTCTCTAAGATAAAAAAGTAAATTTTCTTCAGATATCATATACCTAGTGAACACCCATTCTCAACTTTGCATGATTGGCTTAACCACTAAAATTAAGGTACAGAATCGCTGTTTTTGTACTGTTAAAAAGCCACTGGCCACTCTTGTGCTAACAGCAACGAATGCTACAATATGGCGCATGGAGATCAAATTAAGTACTCAACCAATGAAGCTCCCCTTACAAGAACCCCTCTTTGCCAAATACCTGTATCTAAGCTCAGACAACATTCTGCATGCATGGATGCCCATAGTCAGTGGGGAAGCCATAGGACTGGATAATACCTGCAAAGCGGTTTATGCCCTACAGGAATTTTTTGGCAAGGGCTCTAACTCAAACAAAAAAGTCTCTCTCAACAGCTCACTATTGGCGTATCAAGAGGCATTGGAAAGTGATTTTTGTCTATTGAATCTATTGGAAACAAACTCGCATCTTGTCAAACAAAAACTAGAACGATTGACACAGATAAATTGTTATTTGGAGACAATCAAGCATCTGGAGAAACATGAAGAATTAAACTGTTTAAATTCAGGCTTTCCAAGTTATCCAAGACCGCTGGAAGGGTTGATGCAAGGCGAAACATCCAATTTATACAGCATAATCTTACACCCTACACACCAAGATGCCTTCCTTCGCTCAGAAGGAGCCAACCCACTATTCAGTGTTGCACACATAAGCGTGGCAAGAGGCATTCACCACACCGAATCGCTACTACAACAAGCGCTGATTCAAGCATATGGGCCCTTGAACTATGAGCGTAAGGACTTAAAATCTCAAGTGATTGAAAAGACCGCATTGATAAGACGAGAACAAAAGACCTCAAGCAATCTCTTGGAAATCTTGCTGCACCATCAATCTTACAGGAACCCACTTTCTCCAACAACAGTTCAATAGCAATACCAGCTATTTGAGCATCATAACAAGTATGAATAAATTGGGATAAAAGGGTTGAGACTCTAGCTTTGACTCGTCCTCATCCACAATGCACGTTCTAATTGACGTTTTTGTGTGGCATAAGATAATGATGCCGTCTTGATAACGCAGATAGACCACGCCCATTGTATCAAATGCATCATCCTGTGGTTTTAAATACAGTGCGCTAATAAATGGGGACAAGGACCAAAAAGCACAATGCCATTATCGGTGTTTTTATATCCTCTAGATGATTCAATGGGATTTCTGACAATTGATTGGACGTTACTATTTATTAATCTCTACGTGCTCATTAAGGTTTGTATCCAGTGTTTGATCGCTATGAACAGGATCTCCTGCCCCTTTTTTCATTTTGATTAACCCTAATGTACTTAAACACAACATAGGTATAGCAAGAATCAATGGATCAGGAGTCCATTGAGTAATCAGAATACCAACCAAACCCGAGAGGCCAAACTGACAAGCACCCAACAAAGCAGTAGCAATGCCCGCTTGTTGTTTATAATCTTTTAATGCAAGAGCAGTTGCTGCTCCCATACTAAGACCTATGCCAAAGGTTAAAGAAAGCATAGGCATCATAAAACGAACTGTACTGAATTGATGAAAATTAAGAACTATCATCAAAAAACATGACATAATCATCAAAACAAGGCCACAATATACTGTCTTTTCTAAAGGAAAAGAATAAGTGAGTCGTGCAGCAATAAGGTTTGTGAAAAATACAGTCATTGCATTTAGGCCAAACCATAAACCATATTGAGTTGCACTAAGATGAAGCTGGGTCATGAGAATACCCGAAGAAAGGGCACAAAATAAATACAGACCAAGCAGATTGACTGAGGCAATAAAAGTATAAAGCCTAAAACCAGGATGTTTAAAGATATTTTTTGTACTCCTGACTAGAGAAAAGTTTGATAACTTCTGCTGACAATAGTCATAATCAGGAATGTAACGAAACGCAACCAGACTCATTAAAAGACCAAGTATGATTAAAAAATAAAACTCACTGTGCCAATCATGGGTCTGATCCAGTAGCAATCCACCAATGACCGGAGCAGAACTTGCAATCAATGAATTAGTTCCACACAAAACGCTAAAGAGACGTGCACAGACAGTAGTTGAGTAATTATCTCTTACTATAATAAAGCAAAGTAAATAGGTACCACAAGCTCCCGCTGCTTGAATGATTCGTGCAATAATCAGTAAGTGTATTGATAAAGCAAACACCGCGAGAACAGAGCCGATCAAAAAAAGAAGTGCAGAATATACAGCAATTCGTCGACGTCCAAAACGATCGGCTAAAGGCCCTACAAACAATTGCCCCAAAGCTACTGTCAGCATAAATACATAAAGACTTGCTTGCATCACAGCGCTGTCTGTTTTAAAAAAATAACTCATTTCCGGAATTGCAGGAACAAAAACATCCATAGCAAAAGAGATACTAATAATTAATGGAAACAAGTGCAAAAGACATTGTCTTTCTGTCCAACGAATTACATTCAATTAATGATGATCCTGTGCAGTATTGTTTAATAACAAAATAAGGACAAATAGAATTGAATTATAACAGATTACCCCAAAATCTAAATACTCATTAAACAAGTTATTTAAAAATCAAATGTCTCTAGTTGTTTCATTTTTGGCATAAGAAGCGTAAAATTTAACCAAACTGATTCGTGCAATGATGTACTATGCCTACAAATATTAAAAAATTTAATCTAACTTATGATTTAATTCCTAAAGTATTCTCTTTACCTGAACAACTCTATCTAAACTACGAAAAAATAGCTACATCAACTCCCGAAGATGTTTTGGAACAAACCACAGAGCAGAAAGAATATATAGCCTCGACGATAAAACAACTCGACATGGATGCAGATAGAACGTGTTATGTAGACTTTACAGGCCTTAAAGCATCTCAATTAAAAGCGGAATGGTTAACAAGAAATCTTGCTGATGAAATTAGAATAACACGAGGAGTTTTTCCAACGTTCACTCAAGGAGATAATACGGGCGCATGCGTGAGTGAAATTCTCCATACAACACAAGTAATGTCACCGCTCTCTGTAAAAAAAAACGACTCCCTAGCACAGTTAATGGCTTCCACTAAAAGAATTTGCTTTGCTTATCGAACTGATAATGGAGAGTCTGCTGGTTTTTCATTAATTGTGTCTCCAAATGGTGATGCGGATGGAAAACATAAAGGATGGATCATTTCTACAATTCAAAATACTACCGATCATTATAAAAAAAGAAAAATAACTGTGTTGGCATCCTCTAATTACATAAGTACCAAAGCACCTGTGATGATCACTATGGACAGTCCAATGAGTATCGAGGCTGAGTTAAAAGCTGCAATACATAATGATAAAGTAGTTAAATTAATCAAACGCATTTTTAATCAAGACGGCTCACTCAATGAAATGGAGATTAAGCGGTTAAAATCCAGAATTAAACCATCCATCAATATTGACGATCGCAATAGAAAAGAAGCTCAATTCAATTGCCTACATGAATGGTTACAACAAAGAAGTAATACTGATTTACATATTGATATCGCTACAGAAGATATTGATTTTTTTCAAGACGGAATATATGAGTTTCATTTAAAGAAAAAATTAGGGACTCTTGCTGCTCTATTACGTCAAAATTCAAATGTGACCAAAACGATTAGTGAACTGACGCTAATTCTAAACAACATCTCTGAGCGAGTTGCAAGTTTTGAAATGCTCGCAGAAGAATCTTATAGAAATATAGAATTGGCTAACACGTACAAAGCACTTGCAAAACGCATTAAATTAGAAACAGCAAGCTTAACATTTGATGGAACTCGGCCAGATGAAAATAAAATAATAGGGCTCAGCCAATTGGATATTACTCAATTAGATAAAAAAATAAAAAAATTTTATGCCACTGATCCCACTATACAAAAGTATTACGAACATAAAAAACAATCGAACCAAAAAATACAAGAAAAACTCACCCAAATCCCTAATCCTCAGAATAGTAGTTTTCTTAGCCGAAACAGTTTCTCTCTAGGATTTGGTACGTTAAGTGGTTTATTCACCGCAGCTGCCCTAGGCTTTATATTCTTTGAGCTATTACCCCCATTAACACTTGCATTAATTCTTGTTGGAGCAGCAGTGGTTATTGGTGGAGTATTATCTGCTGTTGATATTTATATTAATGAAAAAGAACATGCTGAAAAAATAATTCAATATCATGATAAAGTTTCTAAAATCAAATTAGGACATAATCAACAATTACAAATTGCAGAGCAAAATCTTCAACAAAGGATTAACCTTGATGAATTATTAGAGCCTGAAAAACCTGAATTTTTATCAACCATAAAGTTCTCTAAAAGAAAACCGCTAACCCCTGAGAAGGTAGCCCATGCTTTATGGTTAAATGATAAAGATGCAAAAACCACTTCAATAGCAAAAAATAAATTTGCCTTATGGGCAGCAACGCATGAAGACCTTGGTTTTGGAATTGTGGAAGTAGATAATGTAATTCAGAGACAATATGAAATGCAATCTTAAATCGGTACCTGACTCAGTAAAAACCCATTGAAAATTTCACTTAGACTACCTCTTGCTAACCCAATATCATCCTCTTCCACGGAAACGGGAGATCCCGATATCAATGGGATCCCACACAAATTGCTAATACGCTTAAGTGCTATCTATAAAATGCCGCACCCTCCTTTTAGATTGATTTATTACCTTTTTGATGATATAATGTTCAGTTCGTGCGCTCGTCTGTTTTCCAAGGAGTACAGTAATGTGGTTTACTTTTGCAATTTTTGCTGCCATTTTATGGGGATTCAATTACGCATTAGCTGAAAAAGTATTACGCAGCATATCACCCGTTACGTTATTAGCATTGGAAATGATCATGGGCGCTTTATTATTTACCGGTATTTCTTTTTTTACTACGATGAAAAAAGATGTTCAGGTTTTAGCTGCTGATGCGGGTCTTTTATGGTTAACAATCGCAGAGATTGCTGTTCTTCTTCTTGCAAGCTTTTTCATTGCTACATCAATTAACCTAAAAAATGCCACAATCGCAGGAATATTGGAATTAATCTATCCTTTATTCACCATTATTTTTACTTGGTTTTTATTTAATGAAACTCATGTGAACTCCTCAGTCATTATTGGCGGTTTTTTAATTTTCGCTGGGGTAATAGTAATAAGCCTTGCCTAAAAATATGGTATTAACTATAAATATCGTATAACACCAACAGCTTTCGAAAAGACACATTAATCTCCTCATCATTCTTAATCAATTAAATGGAAGAACTGCTTATTTCATATAAAACATCTAAAAATCTTGCCCGTGAAGATGTTACCGAGAATGAGAATGGAGATGAGGATGTTCATAGGATTTCCTTACATTAAATTTAAGATCAGCTCTGAATAAAAAAGCAAAAATCATTACCCTGACACATTCGGGCTAAGGGATATTTAAACTCTCGAAGCCTCATTATGTTTGTGTTGAAGCCTCGAAACTGCATAAGCGCATCCTAATTTTTTTCTAACTCCTTGCTTATGCTCTAAAACAACATCAATTACATATGCAAGGACTCTAATCTACTCAGGCTTGGGAACACTATTTACATCCTCCAATTGCTTTACCGGCTTATTACGCGAAAAAAAGGAACCCAAATAACTTAAAACCGACGAGCTGTTAGAACTTGATTCGACCTTTTTTTCAATTTCCGTTGATTTCAGCGGAGGATATACACTATCCTGCACCATTCTAAATCCTGAAAAAATGCTTTTTAGAACTAGAGGCAAAAGACTCAGCATAATGAACATGCTCGTGAAATTAGTAGACTCATTGAAGAAAGCATAATTTGCCAATGATTGGAAAAGAGCGATTGTCAAAGCAATTGCCATGGTATTGGAAATCAGCCTTGAAGCATTTATATTCCGATTATCCATAGGCAAATCAGCGCTTTCATTAATTTCATAAAATGAAATCCATAACCACAGTAAATCAAAAACAACGCTATACCAATGCTGCTGATTCATTTCTGTTACATTTGCGCCAACAGTTTTAGCCAAATCAAAAGTCATTTTTCCACTTTTAAGCGCTAAAGCCATTGTTGGTTTTTCTTGTGAATTTGCTAAAGGGGCAAATTGTTGTACAAATAAACTTTTTGGAAGATTAATATCAAAAAGCTCATAGAATGTTTTTTGAGAGCCAAATAATCTTCTTAACTGTTCGTCACTTATATTTGATAGAGAATCGACTCCAGGAGCAAAAGTACCATCATCTGAATGATGTGCTATTACCATATTCGAATTTTTCATCATCATCACATCATTAGTGCCATCACCATTGGCAACAACAAAATAATGATGGTCCTTAAGATAACGAGCGAGTATCCCTTTACCCTCTGTACTCATTTCTGCAAAAATAATTACAGGACGCTTCGTGTGCTCTCTATCCATCAGTTTCTGAAATCGTGCCAAGATTGCTTCATTAATCCCCGAAAATATGACCGTCGAATCTGCTGGATAATTTTCTTCATTTAAAAATTCAAGAGTACTTTCTTTAATTTCCTTTGCACGAATAGTAAGAATATTCTTTGCATTTTTCGGACATAATACCTTGGCAATATTCTCTGCAGCCTTAGCAGTGTCACCAGTAGCTACAAATACAGGAACAGATACTTCTCGGCATTGAGCAATAAATTTTTCTGCGTCTTTTTTTACAGGATTATCAATAATAAAAGTACCGTAATACACCATATTTTTAAGTAATGCCGGTCTTTTTAAAATAAAATGTTCAATTTCCTTTTTATCATCCTTATCCATTAATTCTTGTAAAGCAACAAACTCATCTCCACTGAGTTTACTTCTAGCAATACACCAATCACGGGATAATACCTCGGTACGGCTTTGCATCATAGTATAGGCTTGCAACACGGGAGTTTCCTTAAATGAATCTTGATTAGGGACCCCACAAAAAACAAGAAAATAATCCATCCCCTCCTTTACCAAGGTGAAACGTCCGCCAAAGGTGCGATATAAACCTAAATGAAATGTCTCGAGTTCTTTCTTCTTGTCTTTAATCGTAATTATTTTTTTAAAATGATTATTACCATAAGTAGTTACTTCCATGCATTGTGGATTATCTAACAAAGATTTGAATAGATCCAAGATGGCATGTTCTTCGGGTTCCAACTCTTTTTTGTTGTTAGTAAATGCCTCACAAAATACCTCAAGAGACTCAAGCCATTGTATTTCTTGTGGTAAAAGCAAGCCCTCCTTCTCTTTCAACATCTGTTGCACATTGGGAGCCATATCCGTAGTCCATAAACCCAATACATCCATTCTAGTTGTAGTAAGCGTTCCTGTTTTATCTGAAATAACGACAACACCATTTGGAAATCGGTCACGATAATATCCACCTAATGCATTACATAAGTCCACCACACGAAGTGCATCTATAGTCTCTAAAGGTTGATCTCCTAGATTATTATTTAATGTGTTCATTAAACGGCTGTTTACTGTTTCCCTTAAAAAAGCCTCAGAAAAAGGAATCATCGTTTGAAAAAGTGTAAACATAAGTTTTAGTGTTTCTGCAGGCATTAAAGTAATGTCTCTTTGTAAAAAAGCTGCCATGATGATAGAACCTAAAATAGAATATAAAACACTTCTTTGCTTACGGTCTGCAATAATTTCATTAATCACAGCCTTTTTCTCATAATTACTATTTAATAAAAGTTCTTTTTCAGGTTTAATTTGAATAAAAATATTGTCATTGCCATATAGATTTAACCTATCTCCGACCAACACTCCTGCCTGTTTGCCTTCTCTAACTGCATACAAATCTATTTTCTTATAGTTTGAAGTAAAATCAGGTTTCGTTTGATGTTCGATCCAAATATCTTCACCATTTTGCGCTTTAAGATTTACACTAAATTTTTTTTCTTCTAATACCTGAATGAAATTTCCTTTCTCATCCCGTTTTAAGGCAAGAAGCTCTCCAGATACAGGTACACAAGCAAAATCAATACTACTGTCACAGTAAACTAAATCCCCCGTACGTAGTTGATATCTAGGAATACTAACAAACATTGGCCCATTTGATGTAAATCTTAAAACTTGATGCAACTTATGATTATACTCATAATCATGCTCAATCTTTTCTTGCTGCACACTCATTTTTTTTAAGGTAGATGGAGCCAAATCAGCCAATAATGCGGGCAAGTTACGAAATTTCTGGATTATTTTATCGGCATGACGAATATTGTGAGAAATCAACCCCAATTGAAAGGTACGAGAACTCACCATAAGCTCATTGGCAATAAAATGATTGATTTGAAAATACAAATTTGATATTGGAGTGAGTCCTCCAGAAATAAGTGCTGTATCTGAACGTTGCGCCCCCTGATTGTATTGAAATCGAACAAGAAGCTCTTGCGCTTTTTGTGCTAGATAAGAAATACCACTTGGAACAACCAATGCACTCGTTCCAAGTGATGCTATTAATGAATATTCATCAGATACTGTATTATTTAATAAGAAAGTAGTCCCTTTAAACACTGAGCTATACATATAAGTTATTGCCATAACCTCACTAGCTACAGCTAGAGACAACTCTGCCTGAGACGTAATTTTTTTATCTGTAATACGATTCAACGCACAATAACCTAATATGGCTGCGCCAAAGAGAAATTTAAAAATAAAATCATATTCTGGGCTCCCCATTTGATATTCACTCGCATATTGAGTGAGATAATGCCCAAGAAGCAATGCAGCCCCAGAAGAAATTGTGGGCCAAATATATTTTTTAAAACTACTCCAATCCATAGAATCTAAAGAAAACGTCATGGCTAGAGTATGATACAATTCTTTAACCCGTGTGGAAAAAAAATTTCCTATTCCTTCTATAGTGCTTCTTAAATAAAAAGTGCGATCCGGCTCAATATGCTGCACCAATTGAAGCGGTAATGCTCTATTCCCTTTAGGATTTGTTTCTTGTGAATTTTGTGAAGTGGATTTTAATTTCTTCATGTCGTAAATCCCTTGATCGCCCATAAAATTTTATATAGTGTAACTTCTCAATAAGTCCCTACATTCTGCGGACAAGCTACAACCTAAGAGGCTAGCATTTGTCGGGACTTATAGAGAAATTGCTGGATATTTAGATACCATCTTGATAATTAACTTATCTTTATAAAAGGTTCAAGAGAATTTGAAAAAATATTAGGATAAAATAATTATATGAAACAATTTAGATTATTTGCTCTATATCTGCTTATCTTTTGGTTATTAGGTAGTGTACTTTGGCTCACTGTCTTTGGTTATAAGGCAGCAGTTTCTACACTTATCGCCTCACCATACTCAATGCTCAGCGGCATTTTAATTTTTCTTTCTTCTCTTATTGCCACAGCTGTGTTGTTTGCATTCAAAAGCAAAACACTTGCAACTCTACCTTATCCCTATTTTATTTTGGGATTTTATATAGGTAACCTTTCATTATTAATATTATTTATATTAGATGCTTTTATTCGTCAGCTGATTGTATGGAAATTCCCCGAGTTCTTCCTTATTTTCTTGGCGCCATTTATTGAGCTTTTTTTCTCCTATTTATTTGGTTTTGCTTTCTTAACAATAATTCCAGCAATTACCAGTGCACTTATTCTCTACTGGACTCAAAAAACAAAATAAAACCTTGTACTCATTAAAATCAAAAAATATTTCAGCTTGAATATAGTTTTTTCATCCACAATAAGTGTCTTATTAAATCCATTGTGTATATAATGCACCCACTATATACAAATAATTATCTTTGATTGATTTAAGTACGGTGATTTGGAGAAAAGATGAATAAAAGTCTCATTAATTTAGCTAGAGGTATACTTGAGTTTAGCAAAACAACGAATGCAGTCATTCAATCCTCCAAATCGATTAGTATCTGGGCTAATCATGAAAATGTACAACGTCACATTAATGGATTAACCGAGCCATTTAAAAAGCTCGTGGCGCTTCAAATGAAACAATATAATAAAATCGCAGAATGTACACCAATTACCCCAGAATTTAACGAAGAATACATAAGTCATTGTGATGACGAAGAAGAATTGTTAAATAAAATCAATGAGTTTATTGCGCATTTATTAACGAGAGTTAACTCAGAGTTCAGTACACTATTTCTTGAGCCCAGTAAAATGGTTGGCGTTTATTATGAATCAACCATGAAGTTATTTCAGCCACCACTCAATGAGTTTAAGAAATCAATAAAATATAATTCATTATTAGATGGGCTGATTCACCCCATGCAACATCTACTTAAAATGCCCTTGTTAATTAAAGAATGGCAAAAAATAAGCCACCCTGATTTACATTCACAAAAGATTCAGCAATTAAATGGAGCGCTGAAAAAGTATGCAGAAGATGCCGATAAGAGCACTATATTGTTCCACTCAATTTGTACTCATATTCTTGAAGAAACATTTATCCATAGACTCCATGAAGTTTGTTTTACGCTTAGCAAATCACTGCAAAAAAAAGGAAGCGCTCCTTCAACTGGGATTACCAAAGCAGGCTTAGTCATTGAAGGTAAGACCATTAAAAATTCAAATCAATTTATTGAGGCACTTAAAACAATAATCAATAATGACGATGAAACTGTAGGAAATAAAGTCAATGATGTATGTGGCTTATTACTAAAAGTCATTAATAAGTTATCCAAACGGATAACGATACTACACCCTAATCATACTTTAGTCGAAACAAAAAATGTCCTAGAGAATTTAATTAAAAAAATAAATGAAGACATTAAAAATATAGCCGTCATAGATCCGTTGTTTACCGATTGCTTACTGACGTTAGAGCCGGTGAAAATATTTGCGCTTATTGGACTGGAGCAACTCACGAACAAACTCCAACAAAATACTATGTCCACCCAAATCGAGAACATCTCCTCATATTATTATTGATTTTATAGATTTCACTGCTAATGAGGAGCCGATTTGGCAATTATTTTATTAATAAAAGGAACTTTTCAATTTAAAATTAAATAACTTTCTCTTAATGTTGCATCATTTATCTAAGGAATTTACTCTTTTCTTGCCAAAACTCTATAATTATCGATTATAATTGTTAATAATAAGGACAGCAGGAATAATAAGCATGGGCAGAAAAATTAAAGAAGAAGCAACCTCAAAACATCATAAAAGCCCTTTATGCCGTATCAACAAGCCTACAGCCACTTTAAAAAATACCAAACAAACTTACGAAAGAATTGCCTGTGTATTTCAGGGAGGTGGTGCATTAGGGGCTTATCAAGTTGGGGCATTTTGCGCTATCCACAAAAAAGGCTACAATCCTGATTTTCTGGCAGGAGTCTCGATCGGCTCCATTAATAGTGCGATTATTGCCGGCAATCCAAGAAATAAACAAATTGAAAAATTAACTGCATTTTGGGATACCATTGTACCCAAAATATGGACAGATATATTTTATGAGAAAGAAATTCCAAATTTTTTACATCATGTGCACAATCAAATGGGCGCTATGCATGCAGTTCTCTATGGTTTGGAGGGTTTTTTTAAACCACGTGTTATTCCACCCACTCCCATAACTTATGATACACCTGATAACCTCAGTTATTATGATACCTCCATTCTCAAAAAGACATTAGAAAATTTAATTGATTTTGATCGCATTAATGATAAAAAAGTGACCCTCTGTCTGGGAGCAGTCAATCTGTCATCTGGTGAAATGGAGTTTTTTAATAATCAAAAAATGACCATTACACCAGAGCATGTTATGGCAAGTGGAGCTCTTCCTCCAGGCTTCCCAGCAATTAAACTTGGTGATGATTATTATTGGGATGGTGGTATTTATGCAAATACGCCCCTTGTAACCGTGCTGGATGCCTTACCAGAACTGGATACATTATGTTTTGTAGTTGATTGCTTCAGTCTGCGCGGACGATTACCGCAAACTATGGATGAACTTGAGGAAAGACAAAAAGACATTCGTTATGCCAGTCACTCTCGACGGCTCACAAATGTTTACACCAGCCGCCAAAACTTACAGGCAGCCATACAGTTTTTAGGTGAAAAATTAAGTCCAGAAGCAAAAAAAGATCCTGAAGTTCAAAAAATACTTGAATTGGGGCATAGCAAACATTTCAGCGTGGTGCATATCATTTATCGCGGTACTCCTTTTGCCCATTCATTCAAAGATTATAACTTTGTTCGCTCGGCGATTAATTATCGTATGAAAACAGGTTATGAAAATGCAATGGAGGTGCTTAAAAATCCTGATTGGGAAAATAAATCCAGTAAAGCTTTGGCTTGCTCCATCTATGGCGTACCACCTGATTATTTTGAACAACATTAGAGTCTTTTCAAACACACTAAAAAGATACGAAACCATAGCTGTATGTGAGTATCATAAATTCTTAAGAATAAACGATACTCACAAATAACTGATTAGGTACTTGGATTTACAGCAAGACCCGATGCCCCAGTAATTGTGGCGCTGCCCTGAGTACAGTTGTTAAGCCCCCCATTATTATTCATGTCACAACTAGTTACCGTATTTGGAGTAGTTACATACAACTGAGGCTGACTGTGACCAGCAACAATTTTCTCACCAAAAGCAATATTACTTCCGAAAACTATCCCATTCCCCGTAGAAGTTAGGGAAAGACTACACTGCATCGGAGATGTACTGGGATTACATATAAAAATATTTCCTCTAGTTGAATCTCCATTTTGATTGCCCACCATGTAAAGAAGATTATGGGTAGGATTAAAGACTATATTACCGAAAAACCAATTACTAAAATTCAAAGTCATTGGTCTTGGTATGCAATTATTAGTTGTCAAATCACACTCATAAATCCCATCTTGCAAAGTACCAGCGTTAAACCCATTATAGCTTACATAAGCTTTTTGATTATCAGCACTGAGCGTAATCCCAGGAGCAACAACACCAGGGTTAAAAGTAAAAATAGAATGGCAATTAGTAAATAATCCGGAGGTACTATCTACATCACAAGAATAAAGACTGGATGGAGTAGCAGGCGCAGACGCCATAATGTTTGTTGTAAAATAAGCCTTTCCACTGGTACTCAGAGCTAAACTCAACAACGAGTGTGTGGAATCATCTGCTGGAGTGCATCCAGCCAAATTACCTTGTGGCGTTATATTGCATACAATAACAGGAAGAGGATTACCCTGGCTATCAAACTGAACCAAATAAGCTTTACTACCAGTAGAATTAATGACTATTTGAATAATTGACTGGGTAAAATTATAATCTCCCGTTTGTTGGCATGCCGTATCAAAACTTCCATTGGTAATAGTACAAAGATTTACATAAGGAGATGTTGATGCACCTACGTATGCAAGAGAACCCATTGTATTGTTCGTAACAATAATACGTACAGAAACACTAGAGGTTGTATTACTTCCCGAAATATTTACAAAAACATCCTCGGCCGTATTACCAGGAAAAAATCCAAAGATGCAGCTTTGGTTCGCCGATAATGTATTAGTGCATGTCGTATTAGAAGAATCAATAGTAACATGACTTGTTGAAGGAATTGCAGCATTTAAACCTTCAACTGCTGTTGTAGCAGAGGTATTTTGTACTGATACCTGGCCAGAAGCACCATTCACAGTGAGGGTTAATTGGGTTGGATTAACCGTGATCGTGGCTTGGCTTGCGGACGACACTTTAACCTCTACTGGAATTGCAGATGTAACATTGCTTCCTGTTATTTCTATATTAACATCTTCTACCGTATTACCTGGAAGAAATGCAAAAATACATGATTGATTTGCTGGTAGTGTATTGCTACATGTAGTATGAGTAGGATCTACAGTAAGATGGCTGCCTTGTGGGATCATGGCAGTCAAACCTTCCACTGCGGTTGTAGCAGAGGTATTTTGTACGGTAACCTGCCCATAATTTCCGCCAACTGTAAGATTTAACACGTTTGGACTAACAGTTATACTTGCTGTTGGACCGGTAACCTTAGTTACTTGCAAAAGATTTCCGGGGCTAGGTTGATAGCATTGATTTAGATTTGGTGTCCCGTTAGGGTTTTTCTGGCAAAGAGAGGGGCCACCAAAAACACCATTTGTGGGTAAGGCATTACCGGTCACAATCAACTCTAAATTGCACACTCCCTTACCTTGAACAACACAAGGAGCGGTTTGGCTTATTCCTGGAATAGGCTCAATAACCAAGCTATGTGGTTTAGGGGAATGATTTTGAACGATGTATTTAATGGTTGCGTTTCCCGTACTACTTACTTTTACCACGGGCGGAAAATTATTGTCGGATGTAAATGTCCATAAAGGACTTTGTGCCTGTGCTATCGTTACCATTGAAAATAACAACACCCCAGTAATTGTTTTATTTATTGATAGTCTTTTCATACCCATGTCCTTTTGTAAAGATATGTAAGATTTAAAAGATTAGATTTCTGTGCTGCATCAAACTCATCTCTATCCTGGTGCTGGATGAAATTTTCATTTGTACTCCATTCTCCCAAACCAATCCTGTGTTCTAATAATCCTTATCTAACTCCAATATTTCAGAAATGAAAAAGGAGTTTTTTGTCATTAATGCTTATGCATCGAAATAACTTATCCCCTTGTTCTTGATTAAAAAATATAACTCCATAGATCTAAGAGCATTATCTATAGTATTCTAAAATTTTGTATATTTAAAGAATGTTCGCTTCTCGAGGTTGCCTGCTGCGAATAAACGCTAACTCATTTTACAAAATATACTTTTTAAACTAATACTAAATTACAAAGGTAACGGAATACAGTTAGATCATAATGAAAAAATGGATTGAATTTCTCGTATCTCTAGTAGTAATTATTCTTATTACTTATGATCTCATGGGCCTGATGGTGAAAGGCACTCTAAATAAAATCATCAATACAATGCCCCAGAATTCAATAATGAGTGTTCAGCTTGATAAGTTCCAACATGGTTGGTTCTCATCTAAAGCGCTATGGGTATTCAAAATGCATATCCCAGCCCAAACGATTACAGATAAAAATGGCGTCCCCCAAACAGAACCTCCTCTTGATTTTGAAGTAACGCTACCTATTACGCTCAAACATGGTCCCGTTTTTTTTACAAATGATGGAATACGTTTTGGCATTGGCGCAATTACAACGCAACCTGAAACTCATTATGGGGCATTCATCAATTTTTTAAACCAGATCATTATAAAATACAACCTCCCATCTTTTGGAATACGTACTAAAGAAGCACCCAATAATGGCGAATTTCAATTTAATTGGATGGGCTTAAATGCTTTACTTCGTCTTTCTTCAGATATAGATAATTTAGATAGCTATTTAAAATTCTATGGCATTGATGGTTCTGGCAATAATTCTGTCTTTAAAATAGGTACACTAACTTATACATTTAATTCAAAACGCATTCAGGAGTGGTTATGGGTTGGTCAATCCCATTTTAATATTTCTTCTATTTCCGTAACCTCTAACAACCAAAACATATTAGATTTGAAGGAGTTTGATTTCATTTTAAGTTCTGATGTCACAAATGAAATACTAAACTTTGATTGCAAACTTTCATTACAAAAATTATTGGCCAACAATCAAAATTATAGCCCGGCTATATTGAAATTAAGTTTAAAAAATTTAGATCCAGAAGTTATGGCTAAGCTCAATAAACAAACATTCAGTATGTTACAAAACAGCGATTCTCATCTTGTGGCATTAGGTTTAGCTACTGAATTACCGAAGCTTCTTAGTAAGGGGCCAATATTAGAACTTTCTGAAATGACCATCAATTTACCTGAAGGAAAAATTGTAGGTAATTTTAAAATATCACTTCCGCAAACAAAAATAAATGACTTATCCAAAGCGATGCAACAGGCTCAAGGTCAAGGTTATTTTAAAGCCCCTATTACTATAGTAAAAGAGCTGATGGCTTCATCAATTAAAAGTAATTTAAGTCAACAAGCGGAGCAAACTTCTCAAAACCCAAGTACGTTGCCTCAATCTCCTGCGAATCCAACATCAATTGCAACCGATTTAGATGAAGAGGCAAAGAATCAAACCAATCAAATATTACAAAATTTGGTTGAGAAAGATTTTTTAAAAATTAAAGACAAAGATTATATACTTCAATTTAAATTAGAAAACCAACAGCTTATTGTGAATGGAAAATTATTTACTCCAGATATGTTGACCTTTCCCCTAAATTAGTACCACTTCCCTGATGAGATTCGTTATCTTATGCCACTCGCTTTGCATACACAACAGGTGGCATGTAG
>NZ_LNYU01000082.1:0-557 GCF_001468135.1 Legionella santicrucis
GAATCACACACTCACTGCCCACACCGCCAAGATACTGGCAGCAATTCGTTATTTTGCCAAGACAGGCCGCAAGTGCTGCTCCTTTATCACTGGTTGTATCCAGTTTTTTAATATAAATCCCTGGATAGCCGATGTCTTTCCCATCAAGAATCACATCAGGAATCGTCTTCTCTGCATTATCGCGTTTGAGGGCATAAAATTGCTCTCTATTTTGGGGACTGATGCCGTTTTGGATTAAGATTTGTTGGGCTGCACTGTGTTCTTGTTGGTACTTGGCATAAAAAGCTTCCAGAACAATCATGTCAGCATGTGCTAAAGGTAATCGTCCTTGGCAAAGAAAGACGAGCTGTGTTTGCAGCTCAAATAGGCGTTGACTGCATACTTTCAGCTGTTCTTCGCGCGCCATTCTTGCTTCGGGGTTAGCCAAGGGCTTTTTCTTAAGAGTCTTATATTGTCTTGCTACCGTAGAGAGTTCCTTTTTGACGTCTTGAATTTTATCCCTTGTTTCTGCATCGAACTTTTGGCCTTTTTGTTTCGTTGCTTTCTTGCCCATTTTT
>NZ_LNYU01000082.1:733-966 GCF_001468135.1 Legionella santicrucis
AGTATCTTCTTTGGGAAGCTCAAATAAGCACGCATCATGAACCAGGTAGTTGCAGGCATTTTGGTCTTTAAATTGGAGTAAATAATTTAATACCGCTTTTTCATCCTTAAAAATCGTGGCTAATTTCAAAGCATGGTCTTCAGCCACCCCATTACGCTCCACAATAAGGGCTAATTGACATAAAGGAAGTACTTTTTGATAACAGTCAGGATGAGAAAGTTTCTTATTATTTT
>NZ_LNYU01000082.1:984-1862 GCF_001468135.1 Legionella santicrucis
GCATAAAGGAAGTACTTTTTGATAACAGCCATGATGAACAAATCCTTTATCATTTTGAGGAAGAGTAGTGTTAGGCAGTGCCGTTGCCTCTATAAAGTCACCTAATCCCCATTGCTGTAATGTGGCCTTCATGAAAGAGGCGCCTTCATCACCATACTCATGGTGAACGCGCTCGATGAGCTCATTGGCTTTGTCACTAAAGACGAGTGATTTTTGTTTTAATCCCTGGAGGGTTTGTAACTCTTTTAAAATATCCAGCATGGGCAAAGTTGGCATATCTTCTTTCTCTAAGGTTGGATAAGGTGAGATGGTCAAATCAGCTTTTTTACTAACTGCATAGTGGTTCACTAAAAGTAAAATCAGTACAACAAAAAAATGGCTCACCTCATTTCAATATGTGCAGACTTTAATCTATATGATTGCTCAATATAACTGTCGAAAATGAACAGGGTACGGCAGTTGAAAAAAATACAAAAATTAAATCCGGTCACATAATCGTTAAAGGGGGTGTTTTGAAGTACAAAGTCCTGAGAGAAATGATGCATTATAAAGCGGGCACATTCATTGTTAATAGTAAGTGTTAAGCGGCGAAGATGAAATATCCTATGATTTCTTTTACAGGAAAGTCTACAGATAGTTAGGCGTTTTGCTCGTGGAGTTTTGTGGCTGGTTTGGAAAATGGCCAGTTTGTTTAAGGCAATGCTCCGGTTGTAACGGAACAATGCCTTAGTTTATAGTCTATTTATTATTTTTAGCGATACTCTCTCCAGGGTTATGCAGCATCTCGTTATCACTATTATTTTCTTTAGCAGTCGAGAAAAATGAGTGTCTGACTTGAGATACTCTTAAGATATCCCTATTTGAAGACAATACAGTTT
>NZ_LNYU01000082.1:1872-4678 GCF_001468135.1 Legionella santicrucis
TTCATGAAATAAGCCCCTTCATCACCATAATCATGGTGAATGCGCTCGATGAGCTCATTGGCTTTGGTGCTATAGGCAAGTGATTTTTGTTTTAATTCCTGGAGGATTTGGAGTTCTTGTAAAATATTCAGCATGGACAAAGTTGGCATATCTTCTTTCTCTAAGGTTGGATTATGTGAGATGGTCAAATCAGCTTTTTTACTAACTGCATAGTAGTTCACTAAAAGTAAAATCAGTACAACAAAAAAATGGCTCACCTCATTTCAATATGTGCAGACTTTAATCTATATGATTGCTCAATATAACTGTCGAAAAGGAACAGGGTACAAAAGCTGAAAAATACACTTAGTGAAGGCTGCGATTCATGTTGATAATTTGAAAACAAAGATGCATTACTGCACCTTACTCAGGCCATGAAGGTTGTGCATCGCTTGAAATTTATTCAAACCATCATTGAGGCACAACCTATGTAAATGTGACTTCAGTGGCTTCTCAGTGCAGAGGCCCTAACATAGGAGCTGGGTTATGCAGCACATCTTTGCCAGTATTATTTTCTTGGGCAATCGAGAAAAATGAGCTCCTGTTTTGAGGTATTCTTAAAATATCCTTATTTGAAGGCAAGACTACTTGTTCCTTATTTTCACTACTATAATCAGTTTTTGCAGGCAATAACGCTTGAATGGTCTTTAAGCATTCAGAATTATCGGCAGCACGATCAAGTACCGTATTGCCAAATTTGTTTTTAGTCCTCACCGCCTCTAAACGTTGATTTTCCGGTAATAACCCTAGAAGGGTCTTTAGGCCTTCAGCATTGCTAGCAGCACGATGAAGTGTGGTCTCGCCACGTTCGTTTTGAATTATCACCGCCTCTAAACGTTGGTTTTCCGGCAATAACCCTAGAAGGGTCTTTAAGATTGCAGCATTAGCAAACCAATGAAGCGCTGTATAGCCATAGTTGTCTTTCATCATCACCACCTGTAGACGTTGATTTTCCGGCAATAACGCTAGAAGGATCTTTAAGCTTTCAGGATTTTTAGCCGCATCGTGAAACACTGCTTCACCACGTTCTTCGTGAATCCTCACTGCCTCTAAGCGCTGATTTACTGGTAATAATTCGAGAATAGTCTTTAGGCTTTCAGGATTACCAGCAGCCATATGAAGTACCGTAGTGTCATATCTGTCGTCAATTCTCACCGCCTCTAGACGTTTATTTTCCGGCAATAACGTTAGAATGGCCGTTAGGAGTTCAGGATTGTTAAAAGCCAGATGAAGTACTGTCCTGCCAAACCTGTCTTGAATCCTCACCGCATCTAGAAATTGATTTTCCGGCAATAATGCTAGAACGGCCTTTAGGCTTTCAGGATTATAAGCAGCCAGATGAAGTAGTGAATTGCGACCATCATGGTTTTTAATCATCACTGCCTCTAAGCGCTGATTTTCTGGTAATAATTCGAGAATGGACTTTATGATTTTAGGATTCTTAGCTGCATCGTGAAGTACTGTCTGGCCAAATTTGTTTTTAATTATCACCGTCTCTAGACGTTTATTTTCTGGTAATAACTCGAGAACGGTCTTTAGGATTTCAGGATCGTTAATAGCCTTATGAAGTACTGTATTGTCATAGTTGTCTTGAATCCTCACCGCATCTAAGCGCTGATTTTCTGGTAATAATTCGAGAATGGTCTTTAGGCTTTCAGCATTCATAGCAGCCTCATGAAGTACTGTATTGCCGTCTTTGTTTTTAACCATCACCGCCTCTAAACGTTTATTTTCTGGTAATGGTGCTAGAATGGTCTTTAGGCTTTCAGCATTCATAACAGCATCGTGAAGTACTGTATTGCCGTATTTGTTTTGAATCATCACCTCTTCTAAACGTTGGTTTTGCGGCAATAATGCTAGAATGGTCTTTAGGCTTTCAGAATTGCCAGCAGCATCGTGAAGTACTGTATTGCCGTATTTGTTTTTAACCATCACCGCCTCTAAGCGTTTATTTTGTGGATATAATGCGAGAATGGCCTTTAGGATTTCAGAATTATCGGCCGCCAGATGAAGTGCTGTATTGCCATATCTGTTTTTTTGTGTTACTGCCACTTCTTCTTGCGACACGATTTTTTGTGCGATACCCAAATGGCGATTGCTTAATGCAGCCATCAGTGGCGTATTTTCTTCAGGATAACTGACACCATTAACTTGAGCACCTTGTTTCAGGAGCACATCAAAAATGGCCTCATCTCCTTTCTCAGCCGCCCAAAATAAGGCAGTTTTCATGTGGGCATCAAAGGTTTCAAGACAAGCTCCGTGTTGCAGCAGATAGTTCACCATGGCTAAGTCCTTGTTTTGAACGGCGATAATAAGCGGTGTATTTTCATCCTTATCTTTAATGTCAAGTTGCGCCCGCGCTGCAATCAATTGTTGGGCAATATCACGTCCCACTTCGTTTTTATCTTTGTAGAGTACTTTTTCCAGGGCACGGATTAAGGCAGTATTGCCGTATTTATCTTGGATATTTACATTAATGCCCCGTGCAATGAGGGTACTTATAGTCTTTTTATCTGCGTTTAAGGTCGCAAGATGCAAGGCGCTTTGCCCCTCTTTGTTCCTCGCATTAATCGCAGCACCGTGTTCCAGGGCGTCAAAAGCGATAACTCCTTGATCTAATTGGTGCAAATAATGCCGGTTAGTCGCGAGCAGCGCGTCAAAGGCTTCTTTGTGATGGGAAGCGTACTCCCCTAATAACTGCAGTAACTCATCGTTCTTGGTAGAGAGGACAAAAGCAATGACTTGTTGCAACACTTCATTGTTGTGC
>NZ_LNYU01000083.1:0-5557 GCF_001468135.1 Legionella santicrucis
TTACTCGATGCCGCGGACAAGCCGCGGCACGTAGGCGGCAGGTGAAATGTCAACAGACCCTAAAGAAAATTCAAATTTAATATAATGAATTGCATTTCTTTACTCGCAATAAAAATCGATTAATATTATTAATGATTAATCAAATCAGGGTAAATTTAATGTATCTTGAATCCAATCAAATTGTATTCTCACCGTCAGATTTGGCTCAGTTTATGGATAGCCCTTTTGCTTCATGGATGGATCATTTGGCACTAACAAATCCTGAGCTACTCCCTCCTGCTGATGAAAATAATGAGTTGCTCAATGTCTTGCATGATATGGGAAATCAACATGAATCAGAAGTATTAGCTGCTTTTGAAGCAAGAGGATTAACAATTGCTAATTTGCGTAAGCGAACGGATTCATATCAAGCTACTATAGACGCTATGAAAAATGGAGTTGATGTCATTTATCAGGCGCATTTGGAATTGCTACCGTTTAGAGGATATGCTGATTTTTTGATTAAAGTCCAAGGAAAAAGTATTTTTGGAGATTATTGTTATGAAGTTTGGGATACTAAATTAGCTAAGTCTGTTAAGTCCTATTTTTTGGTACAATTATGTTGTTATGCCGAAATGCTTCATGGAAGGCAACACGCAAGAGCAGAATATCTCACCATCATTCTGGGTAACAAGGAACAAAAACGATTCCGGCTTCATGATTATTTTTATTTCTACCAAAATCTTAAACACAAATTTTTGTCAGTACATCAACAATTCGAACCTTCTCAATGCCCTGATCCGTCTTCGTCTAAAAGTTGGGGAAGATGGAGCACACATGCAGAGAATCTTCTATTAAAAGCAGATCATCTGATTCAGGTTGCTACTATTACCTCGGGGCAAATTAAAAAATTGAATCAAGCAGGCATCCATACGATGACTGCTTTAGCGAATTCTGATTATAAAACTGTAAAAGGAATAAAATCTGAGTTATTCGAGCAATTAAAAGCTCAGGCCAAAATTCAAAAAGAGAGCATCGGAAAGGATACTCCTGCTTATCAATTAATTAATCATGAAAATGGAAAAAAACTGGGATTGGCCCTGCTGCCCCCCAAATCAAAAAATGATATCTTTTTTGATATCGAAGGGTTTCCTTTAGAAGACGGAGGATTGGAGTATCTTTGGGGAGTGACTTATTTTGATGAGCGTGAGCAACGTCAATACATGGATTTTTGGGCACATGACAAAGATCAGGAAAAAGAAAGTTTTAGAGCATTTGTTGAGTGGGTATATAAAAGATGGCAGCAGGATCCTTCTATGCACATTTACCATTATGCAAGCTATGAGATTACTGCTTGCCGAAAGTTAATGAGCAGATATGGGGTATGTGAGTATGAAGTGGATCAATTGTTACGCAATGAAGTATTTGTTGATTTATATAAAATCGTAAAAGGTGCGCTTTTAATAGGGGAGCCGCGTTATTCAATCAAAAATGTTGAACATTTGTATCGTGCTAAACGAGATACAGAAGTTGGTTCAGGTGGAGATTCTGTAGTTGTTTACGAGCGGTGGCGAGAAAACCCTGATGGTGATACTTGGCAAACATCAAAAATATTAAATGATATTCGTTCTTATAATATTGATGATTGTAATTCTACCCAGGAATTGGTTGCCTGGTTAAGAGAAAAACAAAAGGTATATGGTATTTGTTTTCTTGGCAAAACAGAGTTGCTCGAACCTGAAATTAAAGAAGAAATTAATGAGCGTATTAAACTTCGCGACAGATTGCTTGAACGCTCCTTGCAATTACATATCGAAGGCCGGGAACAGTTATCTAAACTTCATTCTGTTATGGCTTGGTCAATCGAATTTCATAGACGTGAATCCAAGCCTGTTTTTTGGCGGTTATTTGATCGATTAGGATTAAGCGAAGAAGAGTTACTTGAGGATATAGATTGCCTTGCGTATTGTCAGCGAACTGAAAAACCACCTTATAAACCTACTCCAAAAGCACGAAATTTAGTTTACGAATATTCGTTTGATCCTGATCAAGAGTTCAAGGGTAATGCAAAAGAATATTATCTGTTAGGCAATGAGACACCTGATGGTAAAAACATAAAAGTTACTTGCTATGATGAAGGCAGTAATTTGGAGCATGGGATTATTGCGTTGCAAATTAAAAATGAACCTGATAGTCCCATTACTTTGATCCCAAATGAATATGTTAATCCTGATCCCATACCTCAAGCAATTACAAAACAAGCAGAGGCATTTACAAAAGGAATGCTTGCGGAAACAGCTCTAGTTGACTTTCTGGGTAAATCTATCCCCAGAATCAATGGCCATGTGTCAGGTCAAGCAATAGCTCCTGGTCATGATCCGAAGCAACGATTGAATGAAATTATTCGGGCAGCTCTTAATCTGAATAATAGTTATTTAACTATTCAAGGCCCACCTGGTGCTGGCAAAACATATACAGGCAAGCATTTGATTGCTGAGCTGATTAAACAAGGCAAAAGGGTAGGCATATCTTCTAATAGCCATAAAGCCATCAATAATTTATTGATTAACACTGTCAAATACTGTCATAAAGAAGGAATTACTGGATATTTTGCTTGTACACGCAATACTGACCCAGTCATTGATGAATTGAATATTAATGTGTTGGAAAATAAAGGTATTGCAGGCTTTGTACAAGCAGGATGTGTCGTAGGAACAACGGCTTGGGGTTTTTCCAGAGATGATCTTGAAAAAGCCTTTGATTATCTTTTTATCGATGAGGCAGGACAAGTTAGTGTAGCAAATTTGATTGCTATGAGCAGATCAACAGCCAATATCATTTTAATGGGTGATCAAATGCAATTGGGCCAGCCTTCTCAAGGGTGTCATCCAGAGGACAGCGGATTATCCATTTTGGATTACTTATTACATTCGACCCCAACTATCCCTGATTCAATGGGGGTGTTTTTGGGAACAACCTATCGCATGCACTCGGCAGTAAATCAATTTATTAGCGAGGCAATATATGAAGATAAACTTGAAACTGCTCCAGAAAATGATGAGCAATTGATAACTATCCCGGATGATTATCATGGCATTTTGAACAAGGAGGCTGGAATAATCGCTGTACCAGTTATTCATGAAGGTAATACTCAAGCGAGTGATGAAGAAGTAGAACAAATTTTTTCTTTAGCTCATGAATTGTTGGGGCGGACTTTTAATGCCAAAAACGGCCGACAAAGAACAATTGATTGGGAGGATATACTTTTTGTTGCTCCGTATAATTTTCAGGTTAATAAACTAAAAGCAGCCCTTGGAGATAAGGCAAGGGTAGGTAGTGTTGACAAATTCCAGGGACAAGAAGCGCCAATTGTATTTTTAAGTATGTGTGCAAGTAGTGCTAATGAGTCGCCTCGGGGCTTAAATTTTCTTTTTGACAAGAATCGCATTAATGTTGCGATCTCAAGAGCACAATGCATGGCTGTTATTGTGTATTCTCCAGCATTGTTGGATTCAGTACCCAATAATATAGAGCAAATCGCTATGATGAATATGTTTTGTCAATTAGTGAACGATCGGTAGCTTAACACTAAAATACTAATATTTGTTATCGATGGTTTTGTGGGTTAACTTTGAAAGATCCCGTACCTCATCACTCATTCTTAAGTTGCATAAAAAAACGATTAGGTGTAGAAAAGCGTAAAGTAATGTTTCTTAGAAATTGTTGCGCAATGCAAATGCAGATACATTAGCCCTCACTAAGTGTGTTTTTTTTCAGCTGCTGTAACCTGTTCATTTTCGACAGTTATATTGAACAACCATATAGATTAAAGTCTGCTCATATTGAAGTGAGGTGAGCCATTTTTTGTTGTAGCTAGTAAAAAGCTGATTTGGCTACCTCACCTTATCCAACCTTAGAGAAAAAACATATGTCAACTTTGTCCATGCTGGATATTCTACAAGAGCTCCAAACCCTCCAGGGATTAAAACAAAAATCACTTGCCTTTAGTGACAAAGCCAATGAGCTTATCGAGCGCATTCACCATGATTATGGTGATGAAGGGGCTTATTTCATAAAGGCCACATTACAGCAATGGGGGCTAGAGGCAACGGCGTTGCCCAACGCGACTCTTCCTCCAAATGATAAGGGATTTATTCATCATGACTGTTATCAAAAAGTGCTTCCTTTATGCCAATTAGCCCTTATGGTGGAACACAATGGAGTGGCTGAAGACCATGCTCTTAAACTAGCCACGATTTTTAAGGATGAAAAAGCGGTATTGAATTATTTACTCCAATTTAAAGACCAAAATGCCTACAACTACCTGGTTCATGATGCGTGCTTATTTGAGCTGCCCAAAGCCGATACGTGTGCATTTGCGCAATGGCTAAAGTTGGCCAACCTCTACCTTGCCAACCCTCGTTTTCGCGCTCTTTTGCCGCATGCAGAAGCCATTGAAGCGATGGGAAAAATGGGTAAGAAAGCAACGAAGCAAGAAGGCCAAAAGTTCGATGCGGCAATAAGGGATAAAATTCAAGACGTCAAAAAGGAGCTCTCTACGGTATCAAGACAATATAAGAGCCTTAAGAAAAAGCCCTTGGTTAACCCCGCAGAACGAATGGCGCGCGAAGAACAGCTGAAAGTATGCAGTCAACGCCTATTTGAGCTGCAAACACAGCTCGTATTTCTTTGCCAAGGACGATTACCTTTAGCGCATGCTGATATGATTGTTCTGGAGGCTTTTTATGCCAAATACCAACAAGAAAGCAGTGCGGCTCAAAACATCTTAATTCAAAACGGCATTAGTCCCCAAAATAGAGAGCAATTTTATGCCCTCAAGCGTGATAATGCGGAGAAGACGATTCCTGATGTGCTTATTGATGGGAACGACATTGGCTATCCAGGGATTTATATTAAAAAACTGGATACGACCAGTGATAAAGGAGCAGCACTTGCAGCCTGTCTTGGGAAAATAACGCAGTGCTGCCAGTATCTTGGTGGTGTGGGCAGTGAGTGTGTGATTCATGGCATCACCTCGCCTAATGGTGGTTTTTATGTTTTATGCCAAGGTGAGGCGCAAAATCCCTCCCTGGATGATGTCATTTTGGCACAAGCTTGGGTCTGGAAAGGGCAACAGGGTGCTTTGTGTTTGGATTCGATAGAAGCTGCAGTGAAAAAAGAAAAAATTGCGCAGGTGGCGGATATGTTTCGGTTGCTGGGTCACACCTTGTGTCAGGAGCATCGCATTCCCCAGGTGAATACAGGCGCACAAAGCGGCATCACGCGTCAAGTGGCCTGCAAAGATTATCCTGCGCTCAAAGAGCACTTCCAGGATTATAAATGGTACTGCGATTCTAAATCGCAACTTCCGCTTGCCAGTGCGACCATGCCTTACCTTTTCTACGGCAAGGTGGTCTCTTCCCAATTGCAAGCCAGGATTGCAGAAGAGACGAAACGCTTTTTTCAAGAATTATTCAGCACTCAAGAAGCACTGCACAACAACGAAGCGTTGCAACAAGTCATTGCTTTTGCTCTCTCTACCAAGAACGATGAGTTACTGCAGTTATTAGGGGAGTAC
>NZ_LNYU01000083.1:5567-9152 GCF_001468135.1 Legionella santicrucis
ACACAACAACGAAGCATTGCAACAAGCCATGGCGTTTGTCCTCTCTACCAAGAACCATGCATTACTGCAGCTATTAGGTGAATGCGCCGTCAATCACCAAGAAGCCTTTGACGCGCTGCTCGCGACTAACTGGTATTATCTGCAACAACTAAACAAAAAAATCATCGCTTTTGATGCTCTGGAACAAGGTGCTGCGATTAATACGAGGGACATGTTGGGGCAAAGCGCCTTGCATATTGCCACCTTAAAGGCCGATAAGGAGAGCCTCAGCACCCTCATTGCACGTGGCATTAATGTAAACATCCAAGATAAATACGGCAATACCGCTTTAATCCGTGCTCTTGAAAAAGTGCTCTACAAAGATAAAAACGAAGTGGGACGCGATATTGCCAAACAATTGATTGCAGCGCAGGCGCAAGTGGACATCAAAGATGATGATGAAAATACTCCGCTTATCATCGCGGTTCAAAACAAGGACTTAGCCATGGTGAACTATCTGCTGGAGCACGGAGCTTGTCTTGAAACCTTTGATGCTCACATGAAAACCGCCTTATTTTGGGCGGCTGAGAAAGGATATGAGGATATATTCGATGTGCTCTTAAAACAAGGCGCTAAAGTCAATGGGGTCAGTTATCCAGAAGAAAATACGCCACTGCTGGCTGCATTAAGCAATCACCATTTTGGTATCGCACAAAAAATCCTGTTACAAAAAGAAGTGGCAATAACACAAAAAAACAAACGTGGTGAGACGGTCCTTCATCTGGCTGCTGATGATTCTGAAATCCTAAAGACCATGCTCGCATTATATCCAGAAAATCAGCGCTTAGAGGCGGTGATGATTCAAGACAACTATGGCAATACAGTACTTCATAAGGCTATTAACAATCCTGAAAGCCTAAAGGCTATTCTAGCGTTATTACCGGAAAATCAGCGTCTAGAGGCGGTGATAATTAAAAACAAATTTGGCAAGACAGTACTTTACGATAATGCTAAGAATCCTAAAATCATAAAAGCCGTTCTAGAGTTATTACCAGAAAATCAGCGCTTAAAGGCGGTGATGATTCAAAACCAAGATGGTCGCAATTCAGTACTTCATCTGGCTGCTGATAATCCTGAAAGCCTAACGGCCATGCTAATATTATTGCCAGAAAATAAACTTCTAGAAGCGCTGAGGATTCAAGAAAGGTTTGGCAAGACAGTACTTCATAAGGCTTTTAACAATCCTGAAAGCCTAAAGACCATTCTAGTGTTATTGCCGGAAAATCAACGTCTAGAGGCGGTGAGGATTGGAGACAAATATGACAATACGGTACTTCATCTGGCTTCTGGTAATCCGGAAAGCTTAAAGTCCGTTCTCGAATTATTACCAGTAAATCAGCGCTTAGAGGCGGTGATGATTCAAGAAGAATGTGGCAACGCAGTGCTTCACGATGCGGCTAAAAATCCTGAAAGCCTGAAGACCCTTCTAGAGTTATTGCCGGAAAATCAACGCCTACAGGCGGTGATGGTTAAAACCAACTATGGCTATACAGTGCTGCAGTGGGTTACTAATAATGCTGAAATTTTAAAGATCATTCTAGGGTTATTGCCGGAAAATCAACGCTTAGAGGCGGTGAGAATTCAAAACGAAGGCGGCAATACAACACTTCATCTTGCTGCTAGCAATGCTGAACACCTAAAGACCATTCTAGTGCTATTGCCGGAAAATCAACGTCTAGAGGCGGTGATGATTCAAAACAAAGAGGGCTATACAGTGCTTGATCGTGCTGCCGATAATTCTGAAAGCTTAAAAACCATTCTAACGTTATTGCCTACAGAAATTGACTATAGTAGTGAAGATAAGAAACAAGCTGTATTGTCTTCAAATAAGGATATTTTAAGAATACCTCAAAACAGGAACTCATTTTTCTCGATTGCCAAAGAAAATAATACTGGCAAAAATGTGCTGCATAACCCAGCTCCTATGTTAAGGCATCTGCGCTGAGAAGCCACTGAAGTTACATTTCAGGAAATGTCTTTTATTTTACTCGCATACATAGGTTGTGCCTCAATGATAGTTTTGAATAAATTTCAAGCGATGCGCAACCTTCATGACCTGAGTAAGGTGCAGTAATGCATCACCGACTCCCTGCTTTCATCCAAGTAAATAAGCAATGTCGTAACTTAGGTGATACGGAAGACGCTATACCCGCTTTTTCCGTATATTGATCTCATATTTTTCTTACTCCACGGATTCAAATAGAAAGATTTACTTATTTTTTTCGAATTATCAACATGAATCGTTAATATTTCCCTAAATGCAATGGATACAGAATTATTTAGTTTTTATCACTTCTGAAGCAGATCCATTGCTTTCATTCATTGTATTTTTTTCAGCTGTTGTACCCTGTTCATTTTCGACAGTTATATTGAGCAATTATATAGATTAAAGTCTGTGCACATTGAGGTGAGGTGAGCCATTTTTAGTTGTACTGGTTTTACTTTTAGTGAACCCCTATGCCGTTAGTAAAAAAGCTGATTTGTCCCTCTCACATAATCCAACCGACGAGAAAAAAAATATGTCACCCTTGTCCATGCTGAATATTTTACAAGAACTCCAAACCCTCCAGGGATTAAAACAAAAATCACTTGCCTATAGCGCCAAAACCAATGAGCTCATTGAGCGCATTCACCATGAGTATGGTGATGAAGCTGCCTCTTTCATGAAGGCCACATTACAGCAATGGGGATTAGGGGACTTTAGAGCAGAAAATGATAAGGGAATTTCTCATCCTGACTGTTATCAAAAAGTGCTTCCTTTATGCCAATTAGCTCTTATGGTGGAACATAATGGGGTGGCTGAAGATCATGCCCTTAAATTAGCCGCTATTTTTAAGGATGAAAAAGCAGTATTGCATTATTTACTCCAATTTAAAGACCAAAATGCCTATAACTACCTGGTTCATGATGCGTGCTTATTTGAGCTTCCCAAAGCCGATACGTGTGCGTTTCCGCAATGGCTAAAACTGGCCAACCTCTACCTTGCTAACCCCCGTTTTCGCGCCCTATTACCGCATGCAGAAGCCATTGAGGCGATGGGAAAAATGGGCCAGAAAGCAACGAAGCAAGAAGGCCAAAAGTTCGATGCACAAGTAAGAGATAAAATTCAAGAGGTCAAAAAGGAACTCGCTACGGTATCAAGACAATATAAGAGCCTTAAGAAAAAGCCCTTGGCCAACCCCGAAGAACGAATGGCGCGCGAAGAACAGCTGAAAGTATTCAGTCAACGCCTATTTGAGCTGCAAACCCAGCTCGTCTCTCTTTGCCAAGGACGCTTACCGTTGGCAAATGTTGACATGATTGTTCTGGAAGCCTTTTATGCCAAGTACCAACAAGAACACAGTGCAGCCCAACAAATCTTAATCCAAAACGGCATCAGTCCCCAAAATAGAGAGCAATTTTATGCCCTCAAGCGTGATAATGCGGAGAAGACGATTCCTGATGTGATTATTGATGGTAAAGACATTGGCTATCCAGGGATTTATATTAAAAAACTGGATACAACCAGTGATAAAGGAGCAGCACTTGCGGCCTGTCTTGGGAAAA
>NZ_LNYU01000083.1:9162-113014 GCF_001468135.1 Legionella santicrucis
CGCGCTCAAAGAGCACTTCCAGGATTATAAAGGGTACTGCGATTCTAAATCGCAACTTCCGCTTGCCAGTGCGACCATGCCTTACCTTTTCTACGGCAAGGTGGTCTCTTCTCAATTGCAAGCCAAGATTGCAGAAGAGACGAAACGCTTTTTTCAAGAATTATTCAGCACCCAAGAAGCACTGCACAATAACGAAGCCTTGCAACAAGCCATTGTGTTTGTCCTCTATACCAAGAACGATGAGTTACTGCAGTTATTGGGGGAGTACGCTTCCAATTCAAGGGTACGGATTAAGACGGTATTACCGTATTTATCTTGGATATTTTCATTAATGCCGCGTGCAACTCACAAAGATGCTTTTGACGCGCTGTTAGCGACTAACCGGTATTATCTGCACCAATTAGACCAAGGAATCATCGCTTTTGACGCTCTGGAACAAGGTGCTGCGATTAATGCGATAAACAAAGAGGGGCAAAGTGCATTGCATCTTGCTACCTTAAAGGCAGATAAGAAGAGTGTCTGCACCCTCATTGCACGCGGCATTAATGAAAATATCCAAGATAAATACGGTAATACCGCTTTAATCTATGCCCTGAAAAATAACAACGAGGTTGGACGCGATATTGCCAAAAAATTGATTGCAGCGCAGGCGCAAGTGGATATCAAAAATAATGACGAAAATACACCACTTATCATCGCAGTGCAAAACAAGGATTTAGCCATGGTGAACTATCTGCTGGAGCACGGAGCTTGTCTTGAAACCTTTGATTCCCACATGAAAACCCCCTTATTTTGGGCGGCTGAGAACGGAGATGAGGTCATTTTTGATACGCTCCTGAAACACGGTGCTCAAGTCAATATAGCCAGTTATCCGGGTGAAGATACTCCGCTGCTGGCCGCACTAAACAATAACCATTTGGGTATTGCACAAAAAATCTTGTCACAAAAAGAAGTGGTAATAACACAAAAAAACAAGTGTGGCGAGACGGCACTTCATCTGGCTGCTGATAATCCTGAAATCCTAAAGACTATTCTCGCATTATATCCAGAAAATCAATGTCTAGAAGCGGTGATGATTCAAAACAAATTTGGCGCTACAGTACTTCATAATGCTGTTTATAATCCTGAAAGCCTAAAGACCATTCTAAAATTATTGCCAGAAAATCAACGTCTACAGGCGGTGATGATTCAAGAGGTATTTGGCTATTCAGTGCTTCATGGTGCTGCTGCTATGCATTCTGAAAGCCTAAAGGCCATTCTAGCGTTATTGCCGGAAAATCAACGTCTTGAGGCGGTGATGTTTAAAAACGAAGACGGCAATACAGTACTTCATGAAGCTGCTGCTAGGAATTCTGAAAGCCTAAAGACTATTCTCGAATTATATCCAGAAAATCAACGTCTAGAGGTGGTGATGATTAAAAACGCATATGGCAATACAGTCCTTCATGAAGCTGCTGCTAGGAATTCTGAAAGCCTAAAGACTATTCTTGAATTATTACCAGAAAATCAGCGCTTAGATGCGATGATGATTCAAGACAACTATGGCAATACAGTACTTCATAAGGCTGCTAACAACGCAGAAAGCCTAAAGACCATTCTCGCGTTATATCCAGAAAATCAACGTCTAGAAGCAGTGCGGGTTAAAAACAAATATGGCACTACAGTGCTTTATCTGGCGAATGCTGAAAGCCTAAAGATCATTCGAGCATTATTGACTACAGAAACTGATTGTAATAGTGAAAATAAGGAACAAGCGGTATTGCCTTCAAATCAGGATATTTTAAGAATACCCCAAAACAGACCCTCATTTTTCTTGATTGCTAAAGAAAATAATAGTGACAAAGATGTGCGGCATAACCCAGCCCCTATGTGATTACCTCTGTGCTGAGACGCCACTGACGTCACATTTCACAGAAATGTCTTTTATTTTACTAGTATAATGTGAATTAGATATAACTATTTAAGGATTGCACTGCATAATATAGTGAAAAAATCAGACCTTTTGTTGTGTTTTTGCGAAACAGTGAACAGAAAACAAAAGGCCTGAAGTAGAAAAATTAATAGAATTGTACTGTGTTGTCGATGATTTTTGTTGGAAATTTTTGTCATGGCAATATATGCATTTCTCAAAAAATGCCCAGGCTTCAGGATCATCACGTTGTTCTGGCAACATGAAATCAACGGTATTTCCTCTTTATCAACAGTCGATACAAATAGCTCCATTGGCCTTTTACTTTAATATAGGTCTCAGTGGACCATTCTTATGCAAAATTTCAGATCTTAACTTGGCAGAGTACTTTTTTGCGATACAACCGAGGTGGTGTCACGTTAAGTTAAGCTGACAGTGTACTGTCACTTTCTGACGGTATCCAAAGAAAGGTCTGGATAATAAAATTATCACCAATCATTTATTTAAGAAAAGATTAATTTAATGTTTAGGTAATCAACATGAAAAGAACGAGTGAGCGGCAAGAAAGTTATCCTAAATTTTACGCGAAAAAAAATATTCAACAACTGAAAGAAGAGTTTAAAAAAAGAATTTCTAATGTCTTACACGAATACCCAAATAAAAGTGCAGCCATACGTTTAAGTAAAGAATTAAAATTCGCTACAAATTTTAGAAATATACTCGAGCTGGTAATCTCAGCGGAACCTGGTTCTATTAATGTTGTCATATGCAATCAGTTGTTAAAAAAAATAAAAGACTATCCCTTAACGCTTTTCATTTTTAATGAGGCTAAATCTTCTCGCTTGGCAGATGCTATTACCTTTACCAGCTTTATTGACGCGGCTTTATTTACTAATCATACAGATGCCGCCAAAGAGTGCTATAATAGCCATTTTCAATTTCATTTACCCATTCATAAAAACAGCCCAAATCATTTTACCATCGACTTTCATGGGGCTAGTTTTGGAACAGCCTGGTTTACATTGCATGCACTGGCACAGTCACCCGAGCTCAACTATACATTAATTATTGGTAAAAGTTCGCATTCAAAGCTTGGCCAAGCACCTGCGGTGCAATCTGCTCTTGACTTATTTGCTAAAGAACATCAAGAAGCTATTAGCTTACAGAAAAATCAATTCAATACTGGTGTAACCTTCTTCAAAAAATTACAACCAATTGATATCAGTAAGACAATTAATAAAGCTTGGAGTGGGCATCTGTTGGCCGAGAATCGCCAACTTAACTTAACTTAACTTAACTTAACTTAACTTAACTTAACTTAACTTAACTTAACGTAATGCAAGCATCGTAGCTGGGGATTTGGTTTATGTTTTTTGTACTTACGGAATTTAAAGGAATTTTCATGGAACCATAAGCGTGTTTATCGTATCTAAGCTGAATCTTCAGATTAAGCCTAAAAAACGTTTAGTGAGAGAAAAATCTGAGTCACTTTCTGTACCTGATACGATAAATCAATACTGCCATATGGATTTTATGCATGAGCAATTAGCAAATGACAGAAGCTTTCAATTAGTCAATGGGGGTGATGATTTCAATTGAGCAGAACTTTGTATTGAAGTGGACTTTTCTTTGTCTTCAGCGTTGTCAAAGCATTGGAGTAGCGATTGAGTGGAGAGAAAAACCAAAGTACTTGCGATGTGATAACGTATGATGCTTCATAGCAAATGAATCTAATTGAAAATAATATAATTTTTATGAAGGATTGTTTAGAATATATTTTCAATTGAAAAACATCTATCGGTATTAAAAATGAGTTTTTTTGAACCAATAATATTGGGACTGGTGCTAAGTGCGGATTCATTTTCAGCTGCCATCGCAATGGGACTTAAACCCCATACATTAAGAGACTCATTGAAATTTGCATTTTTATCGGGTGGTGCAGAATTAATTGCTACATTTATAGGTGCTATAACTGGCGAAAAAGTTATTTCTCAATTTAGCTCTATCGATCATTGGATTGCATTTTTATTACTGCTCGCTGTTTCTATCCATATGCTTTATGAGGGCTTTGTTGAATGGAAAAACAGAAATAATACGATACAGAACGTTAAATTTCATGGTCTTATCAAATTGTTAATCGTTGCAATTGCAACAAGTTTAGATGCTCTGGCCGTAGGGGTGAGTTTGGGTGTTTCTAATAAACCATTATGGCCTTACTTAATTTCTATAGGTGGTTGGGCATTTGCATCGACTATAATTGGCATGGGTATAGCAAAAAAGATTCCACAACGATTATCGGCAGTTTTCAATATCATTGGAGCGTGTATATTACTTATTCTTGCTATTGAAATGATGAAATTATAATTCTTATCTTCTATAACAGTCTAACAAAATCAAAATATAATTAAAGAGTGGTAGTTTATTTAATGTCCTGAATTAGCGCTGAAAAATAAGTTGGCTGTTCAGGTCTTAGTTAGATACCAAGCTAAAGAAATTGAATTCGGATACGATTGATTCTCGGGTAATATTGGAATTTTTAAACGATTGATAACCTGATTGATGTCAAATTCAGGTAAACTAAATTGATTCTTGTAATTCGTATAGTGTAGTGTATGCAAAACGCTCAAACATTTATTTTAATTCACGGTGCTTGGCATGCTTCTTGGTGCTGGAACCCTATTGCAAAAGAGCTTATTTTGAAGGGCCATAAAGTTTTTATGCCTGATTTGCCTGGACATGGCCTAAAAAATCAAATAAGCAGTGTGATAGGTTTTACTGATTATGTGAACTGTGTGGTTCAATTAATTCAGCAGCAACAAGAACAGGTGATACTAGTTGGTCATAGTATGGCAGGGTTGGTTATTTCAGAAGTTGCAGAAATTATTCCCGATGCCATTCGCGAACTCGTTTTTGTCGCAGGCTATGTTCCACAAGATAAGAAGTCTTTGCTTTCATTAGCTCAAGAATCTGCATCAAATAACCTGACCCCTTTTTTAATTATTGATGAAACATTACAAGAAATTCGTCTTCGACTTTCACCAGATTTAGTGAATGTTTTTTTTAACTGTTGTAAGAGAGAAGATGCTCAAAAAGCGATGTTGCAGTTACAGGCGCAGCCTATGCGACCATTTACAGAAACAATTCATATTGGTGAAAAATATACTTTTATTCCTAAACGCTCTTTAGTTTGTCGCTATGATCAAGCGCTACTTCTTAGTGATCAGTTGCGTATGAGTAGAGCGGTTACCGATAATATTATATATTTAGATGCTGACCATGCTGCCTATTATTCAGGTGTAAGGCAGATTGTAGATGAATTATTAAAATAAGAGAGTTGTTGTTATGCGTGAAAAAATTTTAAAAGATCATAATGTTGCTACGACCTCGTTATTAGCGAACTATTGGAAGAATGAGGCTAAATCTAAAGAAAATTGGCCCACATTAACACAAAAGCAGGGTACAAGAGAAAAAGACTTATTTAAAGATCCTCTGATGCAGAACTTTGTTAATGAGCAAGTAAAAGAAGAAGCAGAACAAAGACTTGATAAAAGAATGTGGTTGCCATTAGCTACCAGAACGCGTTTCTTTAGACAAACTGTATCAGACGTCGTGAAAAACAAAGAAATAAAGCAAGTTATTATTTTAGGTAGTGGTTTTGATACTTTACCTGCGCGTAAAATAAAATATACGCAACAATTTGGAGTACGTTTTTTTGAAATCGACCAGCCACAAATTCTAAAATGTAAAGAACGGATTTATGCGGAACAATATATTAATAAGAATGCCACTTACATTACTCTCGATTATGTGAAAGGTGATTTAATTGCTGCATTAACAAGCAATGATATTGATTTTACAAAGCCAACGTTAATTCTATGGGAAGGAAATACATTTTATCTTGAAAAAGAAGAGGTGCTAAGAATTTTGCGTGATTTATCAAGTAAATTTAGCCACCTGGTTATTACGTTCGATTACATGCATACCCTTATGCAAACAGGGACACAGCAATTAGACTCATCCGCCAAAGAAAAATGCCTCGAAAAAACTTTAGATGAGTTTGCCAGTAAAAAATCTCCTTTTAAAACATTTTTTGAGCCAGGCGAGATTGTTTCCTTATGCGAAGAGCTAGGAATACAATGCATTGATCATAAAACAGCAGCAGAATTAGCCAAAGAATATAAAGTGGATCAAGAGCCCTACTATACAGCTGAAACTTATTCTATGGTAACGTTTGAGCATAAATAAGTATCCATAGTAAATGTAGATGCTGTCTTTACAGTAATAAACCATTTCTGATGGTTTGTTTTTAAAGGCGGCACGTTGCATTGACTGCTGAAATACCCAATTCACGAAGTTATCCAATGTTTTCAAATATATTATGAGGGATAAATAGCTTCCGTATAATTGATACATATATTGCATATCACTATAAGTTTAATTTAATTCATATTGTTCATAATTAAATCATAATGTTTTAGGAGATTTTATTATGGGCCTTGAAATTTATACTTGGAAAAGCAGCCACAAAGGCTTAGGTTTTACAACACCAGTTAAGTCTACACTTCTCGGTGGGAATGTGGGGCATGCTGCTGTTGAATTAACCTTTCCCGCTGATGAAAAGGGAGATGAATTAGCAAAAAAATACCAGGATACCCGAGGTCTTGCGATAAGTAAGCGGACAGAAATGGTTCCAGAACAACAAGCGGATGGTAGTTACAAGGCTAAGGAACAGATTAATTATTTTGTTTATTTTAGTTGGTGGCCAGGAAATAGTAATGGCCATCACATTAATAGCCACCGGGATGATTTAGAAGCGGAATGGCGTCACGAGCCAAGCCATAAAATTAAATCCTATACAAAAGGATATTTATATGGAGAAAATGTACCTGAAGATAATAAAACCAATGTTAAAGGAAGTTTAGTACGTGAAAAAACAATTACCAAAGCAAAAGAGTTTTCACATACACAACTAAAACATGAAATTGAAAATGATCCAGCCTATAAGGAGTTGACAGCAGAAAAAGTCGCATTGGCAGCTGAGCATAAGCATTTGACAGATAAATTAACGAGCTTTATGCAAGAATTAAACCAGGCTCGTGTTGAAAACAGAGAACCTAATAAAGCTCTTGATTTAACTGAAGCTGAAAGTGTTCGATGTAATGAGATTCCCAAGGAACTAAATCGAATCAATGCACAAATCGACTTATGTAAGATAGACTTCGAAGAAAGACATCTTAGTGTTGGAGAGAGACCTGCTGCGATCGTTAGAATACCAACTACTTATGATCATAATGCACCAGATTTTGCACTAGATGCTGAAAAAATTCTTGATGAAATGGCCAGCTTATCACAGAGCGCGATCGCTTATAATTATACTAAATTTAATTGTTCTACTACTGCAACAAAAGTGGTCAAATCAGGTATCAGTGATGAATTAAAAATAACTATGGAGGCTGATGGATTTGATGTTGAAAAGGCATCAAAAGCATTCATTTCCACACCCACATCGTTTTGTGCATTTAGTAAAAAAATTCAGTCCGAATTACTTCATCTTAATACCAAACAAGATGTTATCGATCAGCAACAAATAAATGGACCTCAAATAGCATCTACAAATGAATTCAAAGCGCGATTCAAAGAAATCACTCGAGAACAGAGAAGAGAAGAAGTCGATGCAGGTTTTACACTCAGAAATTAACCTCATCATTCCTAATAGAATGCTCTGTACGGCGCTCATTAACTACAGTAGTGTAACTTATATTACACTACTATCAAAAACAAGCACATTTATATAACCCATAATTAGTTTGTCTATAAAATGCTATAGATATAAATTGATTATGATGTTCATCTTTGCCCACGCTTCGTGAGGTTTTTTAATAGCCAATGAAAAAAATCTCGTGCGAGCTGCCTCACTAATGTATTTTTACTCATTGTTACCAATAGAGATGGCTCTGATGTTGCCGTTTTCTCATGTGAGGGGGGAGGTGTATCCATTGTTGTGTTTTGCTTTTTTTCAGCAAGCATTTCTGCCGCGGAATAGGTATTGTGCGGATGAAAATAGCATTGGTACAAATGAGATGTGTTAAGCGTTTGTTGCACTTCACTGTCAGTTAATACACCCATTCTTGATTCTGGTGGCCTAATCATACAGTGAATTAACGGTGTTGGTTCTCCTTCCGCGTCAAGAGCACTCAAAAGAGCTTCACCAATGCTTAAAGTAGTTAGCATTTTTTCTGTATCATAATAGGTTGATGGGGGGAAGTTTTGAGCTACTAATTTCATTGCTTGTCGATCTTTTGCTGTAAATGCGCGTAGTGCGTGTTGAATTTTTAATCCGAGCTGTCCTAAAACAGCCTCAGGGATATCGTTTGGTGTTTGAGTGCAAAAAATCAAGCCCACACCTTTGGAGCGAATTAATTTAACAATGGTTTCTAATGTATTTAATAAGGCTTTGCTCGCATTTTTGAAAATTAGGTGTGCTTCGTCAATAAATAAAACTAATTTTGGTTTATCAGGATCGCCTAATTCAGGTAATTGGCGATAAATATCGGTAAGTAATTTTAACATAAATGTTGAGAACAACTGGGGGCGATCTTGCATGTCCATTAAACGAACAATGGAGATAACTCCCTGGCCATTTTCGTTATATTGTAATAAATCATCAATTTTAAAAGCGGGTTCGCCAAAAAAATGTTGGCCACCCTGAGATTCTAATTCGACTATTTTTCGCATAATAGAACCTATCGAAGCTGTAGCAACACTACCATATTGAGATTCTATTTCTGCATTTCCTTTTTTGCTTTGTATGTATTGCAATAAGGCTTTAAAATCTTGTAGATCAATTAGAGGCATTGAGTTGTCTTTAGCATATTCAAAAATAATAGTGATAACTCCAGCTTGAGTTTCATTAATTCCTAACATTCTTGAAAACAAAAGAGCACCAAAGTCAGAAATAGTTGCGCGCAAGGGGATTCCTGGAACACTACTTAGAGTGAATAACTCTATGGGGTATCCACGTGGAGTATATGGTACTTGTAGGGATTGGCATCGAGCCTCGATATCTGGAGTCGCAACTCCTGACTTTGCCAAACCGGAAATATCTCCTTTAATATCCATCACCAGGGTAGGAACTCCTGCAAGAGACAATTGCTCGGAAAGCACTTGCATCGTTTTTGTTTTCCCACTACCAGTGGCCCCAGCAATTAAGCCATGCCGGTTAAATGATTTGAGTACAAGATTAACAGGAGCATTTTTTAAGACTTTATCTTCAATAAGAATGCCCCCTAGTTGTAAGGAAGCAATGCTTTTGGATCTTTGATAAGGGGTGCTCAGATCTTCATACATAAAAACATCCTTGTTGCAGTTCATATGAATTAATTATACTCATTAATTTAGATTATTGCTGGGCATTAGGCTATGTTAAAACGGAGTTCAAACTGGGGGAAGAAATGTGCTCGTATATTATTCGCCAATAAATTCACAGTCCGTCTAATAAATGACATAATGTGCTTCATCTATTCGTAACGAGAATACTTATGAGAATGAAAAAAGAATGGAACTTTCTATTAAATTCCCCAGAAAAATTAACTGATATTCATTTTATAAAAGAGCGCTTGACCAACTTAAGTGAATTGCGAGAGTTATTAAATCTTTTAACGGAATATGCTCTTAATACAAATCGGGTTGATCTTATCAATTTACTTCTTGCTCATGATGATTTATTGGAGCACCTTTGTATTAAAGCATCTGATGTGAAGATGATAGTTCAATTATTACCTGAAGCAAAAGATAAGATTATAGACAAAATCAATACAAACCCAAGTATATTGTCAAAATTTGTTAAAGGTGGTGGTTTACCAAATTTACGTACTTTATTTGAAATATCAGAATTAGTTTTTCAACGTAACTTATTACGTGAAACTCTCTTAACAAATGAAACACTATTAATCGAATCTTTACAAAGCATAAGCCATCTTGAAGAGATGATTTATACGCTTTCAGCATCTGTAGATTTGATATTGCCAACAGTTTTAGCCAATCAAATATTATTGAGGCGTTTTTTAAAAGAAGACTTAGAGAAATTTGTGAAACCTCTGCCATCCTATAAAAATGAGATACTGGATAGCATATTAAGGAAAGATGTTTTATTCAAAGAGCAGGGAGATTTGAATGAATCAACTTTGCGCGAATTGGCAACTTGTTTTCCCGAGCAACTAGAGGCTATTATTAGAAAATGTAAAATATTTGATGAAGCTTTATTTCAAGAAATGATGCAAACAAGTAGAGAAATAAATAAACTGCTTGTACCCGATCGGTTTAAGAATGCACCACTCTGTGCTGCTGTTTTCAATAATGAAAAGGAGAAAATTGCTATCCTGATACAACAAAGTAATAACATCAATTCAACCTGTTCAGAGGGTTTTACTGCGTTGCATTGGGCGTGTATGAGACGTGATGAGACATTGATTCGTGATTTAATCTCTCAAGGTGCAGATTCAAAGATACAAAATAAATACGGAAAAACTGCGTTAGATTATTATTGCTACCAAATTAGACTAGATGATTTTAAATCTACTCTAGATTATGGGACATATCAAAGACTTAAAAAAGAAGGAACTCTTGCTCAAGGCCCAGTTTCAATGAAGGAATTTAATTTGGTTTTTTGGAATGAGCCTTCTAAAGCATTAGGTGCACCCATAAGAAATAAAAAAACGTTAAAGATGGTACCAATCTTATTAATAAGTCAGAAACAAATCCCATACAGCAACCAGCAGCTATTGCCACTCAAAGTTTTATTGCAAGCCCAATTTTTGCGGCAGAGGAGAAGACTCCAATTAATCATAGAGTTGAAAGTAGCTATTCACCAAAGTTTTAACATCCAAGAGCACTGCTCTTGCGAAAACGGCGGCTAACAGCAACAAATCTTGCCTAAATTTTTGCAATATACCATTTAAATGGAGCAACCCTCTGCAAAAACAGAGGGTGGTGAGAATCCTTTGAATAGAGAGTCTTTCTGATTTTATCTAAACCAGGCTATTAAAGTTAGTATCATACCGGAACAGATATAACTGTACATTGATGTAGTTTTATAAAGCTGTTTTTATGATATTTTCTCATGCATTAGTAGACCAATATATTTAAGAATAAGGTTATAAATTTTTCTGTTTCAAGCGATTAAATTAAAAATATTACTCTATACTTTAACATAAGTAAAAAGGAGGTAATGAATATGGCATCTGGAAGAGCTGACAGCGATACAATTGATGATACTATTATAAAAATTCTAAATACCTTATTAGAGATTGAAATGGCAGGGGTAGTGCGTTATACCCATTACTCCTTTATGATCTTTGGTTTTAATCGTATCCCTATTTGTAAATGGATGCGTGATCAAGCTCAAGAGTGTCTTAATCATGCTCATATGATCGGTGAGCTTATCACTCATTTTGCGCATCATCCAACACTTAAAATTGGTAAGTTATTAGAGACTCACGAACATAATATTAGTCATATTTTAGAAGAGTCTCTTGAGCATGAAAAACAGGGTTTGAATTTATACCATCAATTATTACAACATGCGGAAAAAAAATCAGTGTTAGTTGAAGAGTTTGCAAGAAAAATGATTCAAGAAGAAGAAATGCACCTTGGTGAAATATATAAGATGCTTAATCCTCAAGGAGTTTTTAAAGATTAAGAGGAAAGCAATCTGAGCAGATCATATAGGTCTACATTACGATTATATTTGTTAAAATTTTTCCAAGGATTTGCTTTTTTCTCTAAGCGCTGAAAAATATTTTTTAAATGGTAAGAGCGAGGATTTAATGAATTATTATTCAATTCGTCCCATTCCAGTGGTGTTGCAATAGGCGCTCCTTTCCTCGCACGTAAGGAATAGGGTGTTATTGCAGTCATAGCATAATCATTACGTAAAAAATCAATAAACACTTTATTGCCGCGTTTATCTTTCCTTTGTTCTAAGGTAGTTATTTTAGGGCATTTTTGATGTAATTTTTCTGCTATTTTTCGTGATATGGTTTTAATCTTATCAAATTTGTAGTGAGTTTTTAGTGGTAAATGAACATGAAGACCACGTGAACCAGATGTTTTGACAAAAGTTGTGAGATCATATTCTTCTAATATTTTTTTTAAAGTAAACGCTGCTTCACGAACTTTTTCAAAGTCATCATCTTGGGGATCAAAGTCAAAAATAATTTGATCAGGTTTTTCAATTGAAGATATTGTTGATAATGAAATATGTAATTCAAGAACATCTTGTCCTGCCAGATAGACTAAAGCTTTTTTAGAACTAATACCTGCCATTTTCATTTCAGAATTATCTTGTAAGGTGGGCACAGTAAACTCTTTAATGAAATCAGGAAAATAATTAGGACGATGTTTGTTATAAAAACCTTTTTCGTTGATTCCATCAGGATATCGTTTAAGAGTTATAGGTCTTTTTTGCACAAAAGGTAGAAGGTAATCAGAAATTTTATAAAAATACTCTACGACTTCTCTTTTTGAAATTTTGTCATCTGGATAAAGTAATTTATCTGCATGCGAGATATCAATACCAATAATTTTCATAGAGATTCACTCCCAAATAGTTTATACCTATTTTGATTTATCTTCTCGGCGCACATCTTTTGCATCTTTGTCTTTACGAAGACCTAAAAAACGGGGATGTCTTAGTTTTCCATGTTGCGTCCATTCCGTAAAACCGATTTCACCAACAAGATTAGGCTTTAACCAATGGATATTCTTTTGGGGCTCATCATATGGGCTAAAAGGACAAGATTCTTGTTCCTGTTTTTTCATTTTATGATGCAAAAAATTAAGGAAATCCTCATTAAAGCCAGTTCCGACTCGGCCAGCAAATTTTAATTGTTTGTTTTCGTAATAACCGACTAATAAGGCACCAAAACCAGTACGAGTACCCTGAGGATCAGTATAACCTCCAATAATAAATTCCTGTTTATTCATGCACTTAAATTTTAACCATTGATTAGAACGGTTATATAGATAGGGTGCTGTTGCATCTTTAGCAATAAGGCCTTCCCAGCCTTTTTGGCATGCCATTTCTAAATATTTTTCACCTTCTTTATTGCGATGAGGAAGATAACGAATGGGGGATTTAAAGTTAAAAGCATTTTTTAATAACGCCTTACGCTTACGAAGAGGTAATTTTTCTAATCCATACTCATCATAATATAAAAAATCAAAGACATAAACATAAACAGGATATTGCTTCATTAATTCTTGACTAGGATTTTTGATGTGCATCCGATGCTGTAATTGTTCAAAACTTGTTATTTTGTCCTTAAATACAACTAATTCACTATCAAGAATAAAGTTGCCCGAAAAGGCAGTTAACGTTTTGGTGATTTCGGGATAAAATTTTTTTTGTTCTTTATGATTTCGTGAAATGATGCTGATTTCATTATCTTTTTTATATAAAAGACAACGTTGTCCATCAAGTTTTGGCTCATAGATCCACTGTTCATCTGAGAAATAATCGTGAGTAAGTGTTGCTAACATCGGCGATATCTCTTTATTTTGTTCTCTTTTATCCAGTTGAGCTTTCATTTTATTGGATAATTGACCCAATAATTTATTCACTTTTTTTCTCTTCTTGAGCGATTTCATCTAAAGAGCGGCCAGTTAATACTGAGTTTGGTTCAGAGCTGACAGGGTTTTTCCGCGCATCAGCTTGATCATCGTCAAGTTTGAAAATAACCCATTGCTCTTTATTTTTTTTGAAATTGGTACGAGCCATAGCATAACCCCCTTTTATTTTTTCTCCATACAGACGAAATTTTAAAGAACCCTCTTTTAATGCTTTTTGCAGAGATTTTTTATCTTTTTTATCATCAATAATGGGTTCATAATGGCCAAAATCCCATACCATAACTACCCCAGCTCCATATTCTCCTTTAGGAATAACACCCTCAAATTTGGCATAATTGAGTGGATGATCTTCAGTTCTAATAGCTAATCTTTTCTGATTAGCTGCAGTTGAAAGTCCTTTTGGAATAGCCCAAGAAGCTAATGCATCATCCATTTGTAAGCGAAAATCATAATGTAAATGACTGGCATCATGTTTTTGAATGACGAAAATATGATCTTTTTCTTTCTTTTTTGTAGACCCTCCGTGGGGTTCTTTGGTTTTTCGAAAGTCTCTTTTTTGCTGATAAGTTTTTAAGTGGTTGTCTGTAGACATGATTAAATTCCTTTTTTAGAGCTTCAAGGGGAACAAATTGTCAACTGACCCTAATGATAGCCTGAATTTTATGTATTCTAATTATAAATTTATTATTCAATTTGTTTCATTTCAATAAAATAATTAAAAATAGATGCTGTTTGGTTGGAAAATTTATTAGCAATTATGATCTTATTGAGGAAATTATTTTTAGAGTATTTACGCCATCCTAAGCGTATAGGATGACATTATGTTTTATAGATAAAGACAACAAAGCTTCTTTAATCCAAATTTATTTTGTTGCTATAACAAGAAAATGGAAAAAAAATCCACAATTTAATCTTTTCTTAATAATATCGTCTTAAAATATAACATTATATTTGCATTTAATTTGATCAATATGTTTATTAATAATGACGATCGTTTTGTAGAGTAGAGATTATGCCAAAACCGAAAATTTCTCCAGGACAAGCAATTTTGTTAGTTTTACAAGAGAATAAAATAACGGCAAACGAAAAATTACGCTTAGAAGCGCTTTATATGACGGGCTGTGAAAATGACGATGATATTAGTTTTTTAACTACAATTATTTCACATGCTGCAAAGAGTAATTCTTATTTACAGGCTGTTGATATTTCATTTGAGGCTGAGATTATTGATGCTGATCCGAGCCGGCGTTATTTTGAAACACACTTGGCCTATCATACGACAATTACTGAGGTAGAAAAACTTGATTTGGAGCAAATTCAGCACCATTATACTGACATTTTGGAGTTAATAAAAAATTATGATCCTGTTCTTGGAGATAGCCTAAAAGATGTTGCTGATGGAAAGTTAACTTCACCATGGAATAATTTAGGTAAAATTAAAGAAGCTTTAGGTGCGGATGTAGCAGAATATTTACAGGCTATTAGTGAAGCAAAGAAGAAATTTACCGCAGAAGAGCATGAGAAGATTAAATATGTCATGGGCGCAACTTTATTAGGCCTGATTTGTACTCGTGTTTATGCCAATAAAACAAAAGAGAATCCAGAATTATTTAGTGGATTGCCTCTTAATATTTACGGTAAGGGCCTTTATGCACCTTCTTATCGCGGGAGAAAATCACGAGATGGCCTTCATTTTTTCTCAACGACGGGAATTTTGAAAAGTAATACACCTGCTCCTTACCATAATGATCCTGTTCGTTATGCAGATACAGACAAACAACATAGTTTCACTTTTAAACCAACGGAAAATAGTCAATACGTACTAGGTCTGAACGAAAAAAATTGGAGCGATAATAATTTTGCAAAATTACTTCAACCCTTTGTGAACTCAATATCTGGAACAATACTTTCTCAATTAAGAGCTTGTAGGCAGTTGTTGTCTGATAACAAATTTCAATTTAATGAAATAGGACCGTTTTCTAATTATATGAAGTGCCTCATTTCGTCTATGCTCTATCTTTCAGGAGGGCATACCTTTTATGAGTTTACCTATCCTTTCAAGGTTAAAGAAATTCAAGATGCTTATTGTGAAATTTTAGGTTTTGAAGAGCAAATGACTGTAAAAAACTTGTTTTATCAGACGAACTCTGAGGCATTTAGTAACGCTTTAAAAAGTGCGGGGGAATACAACTTGCAGATCGTGCAGAGAGCATTGGTACATGAAGAATTAATGGATACAATGAATAGACGCATGAGTCAATAATAAATCTGTTTTTACATCGAACTCATATCAATTAAGGTGAGTTCAATGTAAAGGCATTTCCATAACTTTACGTCGCTAAACGAACGTTGTCCCATAAAATGCGTAGCATTTATAGGAAATATAGTTCAAAATAAAATCAGTTTGATGTGAAAATGATATACTCCCAAGTCTTCTAGCAATTATCAACCGATCCTAATTATAAGTATGGCTTATTTCAGGCTCAGTAAGGCTGTTTTCAAGAGTAGGGGGGGTGGATAAAAAACCATAATGAAGCATGCTTGATATAGGCCATTGTAATTGCTGATGTTCTATTACTTGACCATTACATGAACTCAAGATAAGTTGTCCCTTATTATTAAAAATAGAAAAATTTTTGTTATCAGATAAATTTTTTATTGCGTCAATAGATAACGATGTGATTCTAGGGTTGGTAATAATTGCCTTATATATAAAATCCATAAGGCTTTCTGGGGATTCATGATCCAGTGATGCAAAATATTTTTGAATACAAAAGGATAATGAGGCTGCGCTTCCGGCAAGAGTTTTTACAAGGCCTTTTTCTCCGGAAGGTAATATACCTTCTTTCATCAGAAAATTACCTTCTTTATCTGCTAAATAGAAACTATTTTGTTCTTTACGAATATCCAGAGTCCCTAATTTATATACTCCATCTTGACAACCTGTAGGGCCTAAAGCATCGGTCACAAGAATTATTTTGTTTTTAATTGTATTTTGTATGAGAGAAATAAATGAGGACGATAAGTGAACACCATCAGTAATAAGTTCTACACCAGGGGGGCACAGTTCAGGATTTTCAAGTATCCATTGGACAACATGGCTTTGGACATCATTTAAAGTAAGTTTACGTGTTTCTCTGCTACAGGTCTCTTGACAACCATTACCTAAATGAGTAAATCCGCAAGCACCTGCTGCAATAGCTCTACTAATGGCATCTTTATCCTCCGGATTACAGTGACCAATAAATACTTTTACAAAGATTCCTTCTTGCTCAAGTACTTTTGTCTGTTTAATAAAATCTTCTGCTCCTAATAAATCGGGAGCAATTGTTATTTTCCAATGTTTAATATCAGGAGCGACATCAATAATATCTCTAAATTTTTCCATTGAAATATGTTCTTGTAGTGCCTCTTCAGCATGAGCACCTTTACATTTTTTGGCGATAAAAGGGCCTTCTAGATGTACACCAATGATTTGAGTACAACCCGGAATAGGGTTTTGCTCTTGTTTTTTTATAAAATCATTAATCTTAATTAACGATTTTTTTAAGTCTGTTATTGGCATAGAGACTAGGGTTGCTAATGCATAAGAAAGTCCTGTTTTACCTAGCGTTTTGACGATGTGCTCTAATCCCTCATCCCCCATTTCATTGCCTAAAGCAGAGAAATCAATACCTCCTTGACCATGTATATGAGAATCTAACATCCCGGGCATTAGAAAATAGCAACCTTTAGAATCAATAATTTTTTTATCTTGAAGATGTGATAAATCATCGTCAAGATTGAAAATTACCCTAAAACCACTTTCTGTAACCTGTACGTGCTTTAATTCTTTAACCCCAGCATCGTTATAAACATAAATATTTTTAATGAGCATTTTAGCATCCTCACCTAGATAATTTTATTATTATTACATAAAAAGAAGGTTTGATTGCATTTATTCAACAAGTTTCAATGCTCAGCAATTACTGTCTGCGGTGGATAGTGGTTGTAATACTGCATTATCTTTATTGGCGGTTACTATAGGAGCCGTGCTGGTTTTAGCCTCTGTTTTTTCCCTTATCCCTACTGTGGTTGGGTTAGGGCTTGTAGCGGGGCCATATGGTGCTTATCATTTTGTGACTCAAGCAAATGAACAAACGAAGTGCTGGATCAAGTGTGCCCAATTTTTTCGTATTGATTTGCCTGATTTAATTATATGGAGTAGTTGTCCATTAAATTGAGGAAAATCAATAGTGACGTTCACGCCACATGCACCGAAAGGCTGCATTTGGCGCAGACGCATATTGCGCGAAAATCCAGCTTTTCACCAAGAGGCAAGCATATCCTCTGAACCAATAAGCTAAGATAATTGAAGCATATTTTGAGATTCCTCTTTTTGAATATTTGCAACTTTTTTACTTTCGAAAAAGGTATTACGTACAAAGTTGTAACCTGATTTTGTAATCTTACTTCCTAATAAACTGGTGCCTATAGCAGTACCTATACTCACCGACGCCTCAATAAAACTCATTGGTGTTGTTAATAAATTAATACCCAGTGTCGCCCCGGTAGTTATATGATTTGAAAGTTCTTTACTTAAACCCAAATGTGTATTGAGTATATATCCTACTATAGGCGCTGCAATTGCTTGAGCGGGCGAGGTACCTAGTGCAATAAGTAAAAGCGCTCGAATAGCTTGATTAATCCAATATATAGAATCAGGGTGATAATGAAGACTCTGCAAATAGTCGGTTACTCCCTCGTTGGCTAAAGTAATTAATGCGGATAGCAACAGGCCTTGTCGTGCTGCATCGGTAATTAATTGGATGAGCTCAGGAGAAAATAGTTCGGATAGCCTAATAGAGTTAACAGCCTCACTGATCGTATTATTAAACTCAGTATGAGGGAATATTTGTGGTGGTATTAAATGAGTACTGGAAAATGTTTGGGGGCTATTCATGAAACATTGGTCTGGAGTACAGTAAGGTCCGTTTGCCTCTGTGTGAGTCTGGCCATTAAAAAGCCCATAAAACCATCCGTCTTCTGCTTTTTTCTCTTCTTTTTGTTTTTCATTATCCATCATGATTTTCTCCATTTAAATGTTGTATCCATGGTAAAAAACAGAATTAAAAGTGATTTTTTTGTTGCGAGCGATAATGTTTAGATGATGTGAAAAGTTTCACTAGGTTATTTGCTCGATTTTCCAACAAGATAACCGAGTAAGGCAGAGATTATTGCGGTAATCACTAGAGTGGCCCATTTTCTGTCTTCATCAAAACTTTTTACATCGAAAAATACAGAAACACAATAGCAAAAAACGCCTAAAATCATAACTAAAACAATAAAGAAAAGAAGGCAATCTTTTATTCGTCTGATTTTTACATCAGTTGGATGTTCTTCATGAAACGAGATTTTTTCAGACTCAACGTTTTTCTCGTTTTCAGAGGAACTCTTTTTTTGCTCCATGTTCATAGCTAAAACCTCATTGGTAAGTTCAAATAATAATACATGTCTATAGTATTAGAACAAATACCATGAAACATAAAGGATGATTCATGTGTCCACATATATTTTATTGTCTGAATTAGGTATGATTCGCTTACCAGAAAAACATGGGGCAATTATGAAAAAATTAGTTCTTCTTTTTATTGTGTTACTTCCATTTAATGTTTTTGCTAGTGATGAAGTAAATCCTAATTCTTATTTCAATAATAATTGTGAGAATTTAAAAGATCCTGAGGAGAGAAAAGATTGTTTAAATGTTGAAAAAAGAAATGAAGCAGAACAAAACTTCAGAAATTTTGAGCAAGATAACCAAATGCCCTATCAACAAACTTTTTGAAAAATACAAATAATTGCAAATCAACCTCAATTGAAATGATTGGTTGTAATTTTTGCGGCATTTCAAATTTTGAAAATATAAGGATTGGTTATCGGATAATGGGAGAAAATTAAAATCTTATTTTCACCCTAAAGTATATTTCTCTAAAGATCCACTGGAAATGATTTATTTATGAACTATATATACATATAGAAGTCATTTTTTATGGATTCAAGGAGGAGTACAATGAAAAAATTTATAATTACATCTTCGGCTTTATTGATGACCTTCAGTTTGGGAGGTTGTAATACAATGAATGACGTTAGCCAATATAGCAATTCAACTGTAGGAGCAGGTGTAAAATATGGTGCTACTGCTGTGGGTACTGGTGTAGGCTATATAGCCGATACTGGTGCTTTTATAGGTAATGGGGTGGGTAAAGTAGTAGGGACAGGGGTTGGATTTATTTCTGGTCAACCAGCTACTTATCACAATGTGGGCACCTATCATAATAATCAAGTTATTTATCACAACGGACATCGTTATATGCTGAAAAATGGTCATTATGTTCTTGTTCGGTAACTATGTTTTATCTTCTTAAATTAATTTAGATGAATTAATTTAATGTGAGTTTTCGTAGTATGTGATTTTACTTCGAACCGTTCGGGCTGAGAAAGGGCATTGTCTGCTAAGCTTCGAGACAGTATAAATGCTCCCTTAGCCCGAACGATTTGGATCTAAATAGATTTTTTAGCCTAAACTCACGTTAATTTAAGAAGAAGCTTTTTCCTGGAATTACATTCTTCAATTTGAGGATCTCCATTCAAACGCTTCAAGCCCATCAACTATGTTTTTAGTGGGTACGAATACTTCTTGAGATTCAATAGGCTTGACAATATCTTTAGCTACAAGAATGGTGTCTGGAGGCGCATGTTTTTGCATGTGTCCGGCAATATCAATAACTCTATCACTAAACTCTTCTAACGGAGTTGATAAATCATAATACACAAAACCAGTATTTATCCCACAACGAACATGAAAGTCTTGTTTCATCATTTTAGTTGATTGATTAAAATCACGTAGACTTGATAAAATGTCTTTTGCAGCTTCGAAAGCTTGTTCTGTTGTATTAAAACAACTCATCACTCCATCAGGGGTCCAGGCTGCTTTAATATAGCCATGCTCTTTAAATTTACAGACAATGAAATCGTGATATTGATTAAAATCATTTTCAACTATCACCGGGTCTTCGCCAATTTTCATATTAGTAGAATCGACTACATCGATTGCTAAAAATGAGAGATTTCTTCCTGTTTTTTCAAGTTCTTTTTTAAGTTGAATAAATTCTTTCAATAATATTTGTCTGTTTTTTTCCTTGAGTTTACCTGGTTTATCTATGGTTGCTTCCATTTTTTTCACTAAAGTTTGTTGTTCTTTTGTTATTGCTCGATTTTTAAATTCTTTTAAATTTACTCTCATTTTAATTTTTTGAAGGGACAATATGTAATTAGAAAGAATAGATGAGATAAATAATAAACCAATTATTGGAATCAGTCTGGAAAGATCCCAATTTGCTATTTGTGTAGGAATATAGTGTTTTATAGCAGTATTAAGTACTTTGTCTGTTTGAATTACTGGTTTTAAATAAGAATATGAGGATAAATTGCTGATATAGGGAGCAACTATTCCCAAAAATATCGTGAGTATTAAGCCCCATACCAAGAGCTTTAGCCCCCTTAGAGTAAAAAGACCGAAGAGATAAACTGCTTTCATTTTTAAGCTTAACTTATCTTTAATTGATATAATTATAGTTGATCTTTTTCAAAGTAATTCATTTTCCTATTAATTTCTCTTGATTAATATATAGGTAACAAGTCATTATTAGAATTTCATTAGTTTAAATTTATAATTTAAAAGCTAAATAATTTGATGATGTTTTAATCTTCAAAAAGTTCTTATTATAATCTCTATGGAAGTAAATAATTCAATATGATAAGATTTGCATTAAACTAATACGTTAAAATATTCAAATAATGCCTAATACAGATATTCGTCGCGTAAGAGAAGATTACTGGTACACTTCTGCACAAATTGTAGATGTTGGAAATGCTTGGCAACTAGAAAGTCCAGAACGGCTTTTTTTATACTCCTCCAGAGAGGGCTCAGACAGTACAGCTTTTGGAGCTTACCATGTTCCGCGTTGGGATGACTTGCCCAAAAAAATACTTTTGCCTTTAAATATAAATGGAAACCATTGGACAGCAATTACTATTAATGTAAGTCAGGGGGCTAATCATCAAGTAAACGTTAATCTTGGGTATACTGATTCGTTGAATGCCGATGCGAATTTTGCAAACCATGCCCCTCTAATTCGACAAGAAATTGCAAGAATCGAGGGTATTTTTCGCCAAGCATATGGTCCAAGTCAATTGAACATGAGATCAGCAGTTTATCCTTATACCTGGACACAGCCAGATGGTTCTTCTTGTGGTCCTTACTCACTTGTCAATGGTGCACGATGTCTTGATAATCGAGGACAAGAGGCTAACCCAGGAAGAAAAATAATTCGAGAGCAACAACTTAATATGATGACTCAAGGAACAGCAATAAGAAGTTGTTCTACATGTAATGCAGTTGATGAGATATTGTTAGATTGGATTATTGATCATGCTCAAAATAGTGAGTCTTTGCACGTAACAACAGATGATAACGTTCTTGATATTTGTTTCTATTATGCACATAAACATAATCGTGATCTCAATGAGATTGTTCAAATATTTAACAATGAATGCGGTTCTAGTAGTGTAAACTTGTCGTTGTCTCCTAACCAAGTCAATGTACGTGTTAGAGAAATTATTGGTGAGTTAGGAATACAATCCACTCATTATACGAAACACCCCATTCCAAAGCATTCTGCTTCTCAAGGGTATGAAGAAGATTATTCAGACTTAAGTATCGAAGAGTTGATTGAGATATATCAATTAAATGAACCGGTGCAACACGTTGCTGCTTTAATTGCTCAAGAAAATATTTCTCAAAAAATAGACAGTATTCGTAAAATTTTATCTTCAAGTATAGAAGATGATGTGTTTGTATTTGAATTAATGCAACAGATCACATTGCAAATGTATAAAGGCCATCAGATAGAAGCGGAACACTTCATTAATGACATTTTAGGTGGAGGACAACATAAGGAGCATTTAGGTGAGTGTCTTAGAGTGATTTCTGATGTTGTTGGAATGAGAAAATTTTCTCAAGATAATGATGAGAAATTTATCTATCTAGCGAGTGCCTATAAATCTTTAGCTGATGCAATGAGCCAGGTTAAAACAGTTGATCTTAAAACACCCAAAAATATTCTGGATGCACATGTTTCTTTATTACAGGGGGCTATTGATAGGAATAATGCTTCTTTGCTAAGGCAAGTTTGCTTTGCTATCAAAGATTTTAGTTCAGCATTTCTTGAATTTATCACGGGTGGAATTTGGCAATCTGATATTAAACGCATCACAGTTATTAGTGAGCGATTGAAAACAACACAGGGAAATATCAGTACAGACCAACTTCAGCAAGAACGTGGCGCAATTGAAACAATTTTAAATGCAAAGGCCAGCTTAGAAAGAGAGCTGGGTGAAGATTTAACATTTCAAAGTCCGAGATTAACTGTTTCTGATCAATGAGCTTACAAAATGAAAATAGTTTAAAAATTAGAAACATTAACAGACCTTAATAATTGATAACGACATTATTATAAAAAATCAGCTAGCTTCAGATTTTAACTTTTTGATTTTAATGTTTGCTTAATAATTGTTCTTTATACTTTAGAACCCAGCCTGAATATAACAACAATTGTTTTGGTGAATCTATGTACAATAAAAAAGATGAAAATATTAAAGCTCGAGTAAAAAACGCGGTTGATGTTTCTGGAAGCTTTGATAATTGTTTTTTTCATAATTATGCACTTTATTTATTAACTAACCATCAAGCTCTTCCTAAAGATTTATTTAACTTTAAATCGATTTTGGAAGAGAGTAAGGCAGAAAAACTATCTCGTTATTTTCCTAATCAAAAATCATTGAATCAAATTTCATTATTAGATTCTGCAAAAGACCATGCTTCAAATTATCTTTTTGAAAAAACCTTGGTTTTGGGTTTCTTATTTAGAGAGTGGTTTCCAACTCAATTAATGGAACATCTCGAATTAGGTAATGAAATGTTAGAGGGAGAGCATGGTGTATTCATTGGTTTCCAAAACTATAAAGAATACAGAGCAGTTATGTCCAAGGAAGAATTATATACGTCGGAATTTAGTGTTTTATACGAAGCTAACCAAGAATTTTTAGAATATTATTATAATCGCTCACTAGGAAAGATAGATAAGAGCTCACCTTTTGAAGAATATTTTGCTCACTCATCTTCAGATATAGAAGCAATTAGAAATTATTGGAATATAGAAGGGTATGCATCCTATTGTAAATATATGGCTCAACCCCAGGTGAAATTATCTCATATTGAAATTATGGCAATGATGAAGGTTATAGATCAACCATTGACCATTTATGATCGTACCACTGCTGCTGTTGTGGATGAGTATCATAATTTAGGTGCAACGTCGCCTAAGTTTGAAGTAGCACTTCATGCATCAGAAGGCCATTATTTTCTTTTAAAAACGGATGAGACGAAAGAAGATTTAGAAGAGTATGAACAAAGTCAGCGACAATATAAAAAAGATCGAAGTGAACTTCTTTCTCAATCAAAGAAGCCTGTTTCTTCTTTATTGGTTAGAGCCACTTGTCCTAAAGGACATTTAGATGAAGAGCCTTTTGATGCATTAATTGAAAGTCTTTCTGAATTAGAGAATTTACGTAAAGTAGACGATAAGAAACCAGTGAGTCAAAAGTCAACTGCTGTAAACCAAAACGTCAATCATAACTTCCTTTTAAATCTTGGTTCATCAATCGTTGGAACATCGGCTGCATTAGCTACTCTTGTGGGAATTGCTATATTAACAGGGCAATATGATCCAGGGCCTAGCTTGGTAGAAGAGGCAGTAGCAACTACTGTTATATCAAGTATTGCAGGTTTAGGTTATAGTTTGTATAATTTTTTCTCATCTGATGCTCCATCGAACTCTCCAAAAGATCCTGAATATAATTTATCTCAAAAGCAAAAACTGAATTAATTTATATAAAATAGCCGCCATCAAAGGCATGAAAAATGTCTTTGATGCCACTAATCATGTTTTTATCCCATACAGTTCGCCTAATTCTCTTTTATTTTTTCAGTAAGTCTCTTAATCCGGATTGCAATATCGATAGTGTTTGCACGGCATGTTCTTTTATTTAGAATGGAATTCTGCATCAATACGATGCATCTTTGATTTTGCAAGTAACATGCATTACGGAATAACATTTGTTTAGCGACATTAAAATCATTTCCATGTCTTTGATGTTGAACTCAAGTTACTTATTTTTGGAGGATAAATCATGCCAAAGCTTCATCATAATGTTGAACTCATAGCAGTAGAAAACAAGTTACCTGAGAAAATTGCTTCTTCTCTATTTAAAGGGATTACTGAAAAAAGAATCTTAAAGGATCAATTTGGTGCTTATTACTTGATTAAAAAACCTGATGCATTGACCGTAAACGATGTCTTTAAGGGGTATCTTTCGGAAGAGCAATTGCAAAGCCCTGATTTTGATCCCAAAGAACATATTTTTTCAATACAACTTGAAGGTGCATTCTTAGAAATAATAATCCCACGTATGGCAAAAAAGATGTTTGAAGGGATTTTAATTGTTCCTGAAAATTACCTGCATGTAGATAAAGACAAATCAATTGGGGTTATCTCTAAATTCATCAATAATTTTTCAGAGTTTTTATCGCAAAAGGATGCAATAAAAATTGGATCTCTATTTGATCGAGAACATTTACCCAAACGCGAAGATTTATCTCTTACTCCAGAAGAAGCCAGAATCATCGGCCAATTATATGCAGTGGCTTTGGTTTTTAATTTGTGGGATCTATTAAACTCTAAATTGCTTAATTCAGGTTATTGTTTCAGAGAAGGTATAAAACAAGCTGCAATTGTTGATTTTGGTTGTGGAGCTACTCTTAGTTATAAAGGGAGGCATGCGGACACTCTTGCTATGGATGATCCTAATTTTTCACCGGCTAAAAAAATTGATTATTCATTTTTTGGACAATATTACCGTGATCATTACCGTCATGGCCATGCTTTACCTTTTGATCAATTAGTTGCCCCTCTTTTACCTCATACAATAATTTCTGATTTATTTAACATGTCAGCAAAGGATACTATTAGTCAAGCGATGCTTGAAGGCTTTTGTCAGGCAATTACTACTGCTGAGAAAAACATGGCTCAAAATCCTTGTTTATTGGAGGAAGGATTAGCCGAGTCTTATGCCGCGATCACTTTAGATTCCTCCGTACAAGCAGATGAATTGCAATCTTATTTAAATACGGAGTTTTATAGTCTAAAACCCAGAAAAGATTCCCACTCTTTAATTTATTTGCTGCAGCAACGTCTTATCAGCACCAAAATGTTGATTTCCCAATTCCAAGCGGGGATATCTGCAACCTCTATTCAAGAGGATATACGAGATTATTATTATCAGTCCCAATATTTGGGTAAATTTTAATCATTTTATTTGGTTACAATCTTTTGATTTTTTGTATGCTTATTTTAAAATAGCTAACCTTTTAATTCAAAGGAGTAGTGTAATGGGTTTTAAATTTAGTTTAGGAGTCGCATTTTTAATCGGTGTGCCATCACTTTTATTTGCTGAGGACACTTTAATTTTTGCTGTTGATATTATTCGCCATGGTGATAGGACACCAATTATTTCTATACCTGCGGTTAACTATCAATGGAAAGAGGGGGCTGGTCAATTAACTGCAGAGGGTATGCGGCAAGAATATAATATGGGTAAGGAGTTTCGTAAAAAGTATATTGAACAATCCCATCTATTGCCCGAATATTATGAATATGGAACGATGTATGTTCGTTCTACTGCATATGATCGAACCCTGATGAGTGCAGAGTCCTTATTAATGGGACTATATCCTCTGGGAACAGGACCAAAGATCGCAGATTCTTCACCTGCTTTACCGCACGCTTTTCAGCCCATTCCTATTTTTAGCGCTCCTGCAAAATATGATGAAATCATTGTTCAGCAGGTCAGTTCTGAAGAGCGTGCAAAACTCTTTGAACAATATGTTTATTCAACTAAAGAATGGCAACAAAAAGATAATGAGTTAAAAGATAAGTACCCGCTTTGGAGTCGTCTAACAGGTGTTCCAATCCACAGTTTAGCTGAATTACAATTATTGGGGGATTCGTTGTATGTTCATCAAACTCATCATGCCCCTATGCCAGAGAATCTTACTGCCAATGATGTTGAAACAATTATCAATGCCAGTGACTGGGCTTTTATGGCTCAAGAGAGGCCCAAACAAGTAGCAAATGCTTATAGTACTAAGCTTATGAAAAATATTGTGGATTATCTTTATAATGGAAGTCAAAAAAAATCCAACTTGAAGTATGTTTTATTATCAGCTCATGATACAACTATTGCGAGTGCTTTGAGTTTTATGGGGGCTCCTTTGGAAACATCGCCACCCTATGCTTCAAATCTTAATTTCTCGCTCTACGAAAGTGACTCTGTTGGTTATAAAGTAAAAGTCACCTATAACGGTAGTCCAGTTTTGATTCCTGCTTGTGGTGGTTATGTATGTGAGTTACAACAATTCATGAAATTAGTGAATTAATCAATCATAATTGTTCATGCAGCGGATGTTCTTGAGTTTCGTCACCCTCCGCGAAAAGCGGAGGGTCTAAGTGCAACAAATCTTACGCTAAAATTTCACCTTGTAGCATGCTTTCTCGAATATACTTATAAGTATCTTTCTTTGAGATGGGTAAAATAATAGTGTGGATTCAATTCTTCACCTGTTGCCTGATGCAATAGCTCTTGATAGGGATATAATCTACCTTTTTGATGAAGATTTTCTCTGAGCCAACCTAATAAAGCCTTAAAATTGCCTTCTTGCAGGTGATCTTTAATATCGGGAATGGATTTTTTTAATGCGGCGAACAATTGCGCGGCAATTAATGCACCAAACGTATAAGCGGGAAAATAGCCAAAAATTCCTGATGGCCAATGAACATCTTGCATGACTCCATTTTTATCATCACCTAGAGTTGATAAGCCTAAGTATTTTTGCATATAGGAATCCCATACTGAGGGCAAATCATCAATTGTAATTTCAGAAGCAAATAGTAATTGTTCTATTTCATAGCGAAGAATTACATGTAAAGGATAAGTAACTTCATCTGCATCAACGCGAATAAATCCGGGTTTGACTCGTGTATAATGATAGAATAGATTTTCCGCGGTTATATTTTGGGCCTCAGGAAAATATTTTTGTGCAAGAGGCGTTATAAAATGAATAAATGATAAACTGCGACAGATTTGCATTTCAATAAGTAATGATTGGCTTTCATGTACTGACATTCCCAGTGAATGGCCTACAGGTTGAGTGCTCCATTCTTGTAACAATCCTTGTTCGTATAAGGCATGCCCCGTTTCATGGGTAATTGCCATTAAAGACGATAAGAAATCATGTTCGTTATATCGTGTGGTGAGGCGAACATCACTTGAAATACCGCCACAGAATGGGTGATGACTGATGTCTAATCGACCATGATCAAAATCAAATCCCAAACGAGCCATGATCTCCATTCCCAGTTTTTTTTGCTGTTCCATAGGGAAATGGCCTACGATTGGTTTTATTTCACGCTGGTTTTGTTTTTCGAGAATCTTAGAAATAAGCGTAGGTACTTCTTGTTTTAGGGAGTTAAAAATAGGGGTGATTGTTTTACAATCTAAATCAGGCGAATATTCATCAATTAGCACATCTAAAGAAGATTTATGAAATATTTGTGATTTGATATCAGCAATGGTTTTTACTGTTTTAAATAATTTTTGTAGGTAAGGTTTAAATGTTTGCCAATCATTTTTTGTGCGTAACTCTCGCCAGGCCTGGGCGCAAATTAAAGATTCATTAGTATATTCTTCGATTAATTTTGCAGGAATGCAGGTTGATTGCTGATACTTTTTCTCTATCCAATACAGATTTCTTTGCTGCCACAGTGACAACCCATCTATATCTTTTGCCTGTTTGATTAACTCAGCTACTTTTTTATGGGTTAACCAGCCATGTTGAACAGCGCTTAAAGTAGCTAAAGCTTCAGCACGTGCTTGTCCTCCACCGGTCGGCATCATCGCTGCTTCATCCCAAGAAACAATAGCATTTAGATTTTCAAAATCATAATATTTTTTAAGATGTTGTTCTAATTGTTGGTATGCATTCATTAATGACTCTCTCCCTTGGATATTTAAAACACCCCAATAATTTGTTTCTTTAATGGAACAATTAACACACTAAGCTACTTTGTCGCGTTTCTTCTATTGGTGCTTCAAACTGTACCACACGTTGATGAAATTTCATCACTGTAGAGCGGTGTGCAATACTAATAACGGTAGTATTAGGTAGTTTTTCTTTTAAAAGGCTATAAAGTTGATCTTCACTTTCCTCATCCAATGAAGCAGTAGCTTCGTCTAAAAAAAGCCAATCTGGTTTCTTTAATAAAGCTCTTGCAAAAGAAATTCGTTGTTGTTGACCAAGAGATAATCTTTTGGACCAGGTATCTTTTTTATCTAACTCTGGAATAAACCGGTCCATTTTTCCACCCACAGCAAGTAAGGCTGCTTTATATTGTTCCTCCGTATAAATGTTAACCGGATCAGGATAGGCAAGTATGGCCTTCAATGAGTCATGTGGAATTAATGGTCTTTGAGGTAGGAAATACGTTTTCTGCTGTTGAGGAATACTAATTTCTCCTTTACCATGACCCCATGTATTACGAATCGCTTTGAAAAAGGTACTTTTACCAAAACCTGAAGGTGCTTTGATTAAGGTGTTTTCCCCGGGTTTAAACTCTAAATTTAAATGGCGCATAATATAACCAGGATTGGAAGCACGGGGATAGGCAATATTTAAATTTTTTATGATTAATGCATTTGATTGAGAATTATGGATGTGAATATTTTTTTGGCTTACCTTGCTGTTTTCATTATCCAGTTCTTCTTCAAGCTCGATAATTCTTTCGATGCTCGTTTGATATTTTTTTAGAGAGGTGTAGGAGTCAACGAACCAATTTAAGGCTTTACTCACTTCACCAAAAGCAACACCAACTTGCATAATTTGGTTAAAATTGATTAAACCAGTGAAATAAGCAGGGGCAGTAAAAAAATAGGGTAATATTTCGGCTATATAATTATAGCTCGTTTGAAAAGCGGAAACTTTGAGTTTAATCCATAGTTTTTGAAACGCGTTTTGAGAGATTTGCTCTAAATCTTTCGCTAATCTTTTTTGGTGATATTGTTCTCCAGCTTCAAGAGCTATATTTTCAGATTCATTTTGAACAAACTCCAAATCCTTCCTAAATTTTGCTTCTAAACGCTCTTCTTTTTGATTTATTGTTGCCAATGATTTGCCCAACATATGCGTGATTACGCTATTGACTAATGCAACAAATAGCGACGTCCATACTAAATATCCAGGGATAATAATCGTAGCACCAAATACTACTATGGGTAGAGAGCTTCCGAGGATCCATAGCGTGCCAATAAAAGCGACTAAAGTTAATGAGGATCTGAGAAAATCAGTACTTAATGAAAGAGTACGGTCCACAAAGTTATCAATATTATCTTGAATGCGTTGATCTGGATTATCAATATGAGGTGAAACACGTGCTAAATCTAAATAATTTTTTTTACCAAAAAGGTATTTGTCAATGAATTTTGTGGTTAACCAAGAGCGCCATTGAATAGACAATGTTGCAGTTAAGTAATCCATTAAGGTACCTACTCCAACAATAGCCGCACTGGTTAAAGCAATTATGCCGCTATAAAAAAGAAATCCAGTAAATTCTTTTGCCGTAAGGGCTGCCCAAAATCCTAAAAATCCCCAGGGGAGGCTGGCGGCTAATCCAACAAGAGCGAGGATGCAGAGTATTATGCCTCCTAGCAAGAGCCATGCAGTTAATTTTTGATCGGAACGAATAAAATAATCCCTAAATAATTGGAATGCTTTTTTTAGATAAGATGGTTTGGTTGAGTTTTTTTTCATTTTATTGTTCGTATAATGAATTATTTGGGCAAAATATATTATTTATTTCTCTTACTATCATACTTTTTTGATTTTCGAAAGCAATAAAAAAAACAAAATTTGTCTATTTGCTCTACCAAATTTTGTAAGTTAATTGTAAACTTGCCCCTGAAAAAAACATCTTATTAATAAAATGCTCTTTTTCATATCTTGAATTTTTGTTTTATTTGTTAGTTTAACTTTTAAGGAGATTTTGTATGCGCGAGCGTATAGAGGTTAATTCAGAAGAGAATTTGGAAAAAAACATTGAAGAAACTGTAGAACAAAAAGTGGATCAAAGCTCAGAAGACGTTAAAGAGACCCTTTCTCAAAGCTCAGAATCTACCGAAGAAAAAAACACAACTTCTGAACAAACCGAGCAGCCAAGAACACCAGCTAGAAACCTAAATAGCTTTTTTGGCCGTAAACTTTTCCTCCCATGCCCACAAGGTGCAACAGATCATCTTCATTTCGTGGGTTTAGATGATGATGGATTAGTTATGGGTGTTGTACGTGGTGATGAGCGTACTCTGGCGATGCTTGCGATAAGCTCAGTGATGGAAATGATGAGTGCTGCAAACGACGAAGAAAACGAAAACGAAGAAGAAAATAGCAATTCTTTCAGTATGTAATTACGAAGTCCACGGTCTAATGCTTAGACCGTGGAGACTCCCTCCATTATGTCTATACTCCTATCATTACAAAGCAAAGGACACTGCTCGTTAAAATGATTAAAAAACTTTTTTTTATTTTCCCACTAATTATCTTATTGCTGGTGTGCAAAGTAAGTACTGCTGATGGCACATCTGAAATTAATGCGTCTTATGCTGAAGTCAATAAACTTGCAAAAATTGATAAAATTGGGGAAAAGGTAAATTTATCTCAGTTGCCAAGTCCCTATAACGTTTTATTGACGCAACCCTTAATGACTAAAGCAATTGAAAAATATTATGATCGCACAGCAGTTGTAAAAACGATTGAGGCATACCTGGAGCAATCGAAGAATATTTATCATCGATCTATTATTATGTTGGTGGATAAAAATAAAAAGCGAAATAAGCCGGATATCGCACAGACAAAAAAAGAAGCGATCGTTGCTGAATTAGCATTTATTGCAATCAATTTTGATGAGCTGCCAAAGAAACTTGTAGATGATGTGTTGCATACTAATATTCCTTTTGGTCAGTTATTGACTCAGTATCAAGTAAAAGTACTGACTCAAGATCGAAATTATTTTAAAGTAAGCTGTAATGAAACTTTAGCAACCTTAATTTCTTGTCCTCTAAATCATTCTGTTTATGGTAGAACAAATACCATTATTAGAGCAGATAACAAAAAATGGCTTGCACATGTTATAGAGATTTTGCCTAATCCAGTGCAAGAGCAGGCGAAGCATAATTAATTGAGTAATAACTAAATTATTCATACTATTCTGAGTATATGATGAGTGTTTGTGATACTATCTCCATTTTTAGAGCAGCTTTAGTTCGTAGTTAATACGGATTTGGTTTACTTACTTTACTGGCAAAAACTAAAAGTCATTGCTTGGAGTTTATTATTTAAAATATGAGGCTGTTGACCAATTGAACTCACTATCTAAATTGTCGCGCTTTATGTGACACCCAGCTTTGTAAGAGCCTAATATTGGTTCAAGTAGATTCACAATGTTTTGATCTCAAAAGGTACAGGACGTAGGGGATCAGAATGAATGGTCAACAAATCCTCGGGAAAAGGGAGTTTTTTATGTGGAATGAAAAAGTAACAAAACCATTCCTGATTTCTTATATAAGTTTCTTGTTTATTGCCACTTTTTTCTTAACTCCTACAATCACTAGCTTTTACTATTATGCTTGGGGAAAACATTTAGCTTGGTCCTATTTTGATGGTCCTCCTATGATTGCCTATTTGTTTTATATTTCTAATGCAATTTTTGGTAATACATTTTTTTCGGTTAATATTGTTGGTTTTTTTTGTTTATTTGTAAGTACTTATTATATATATAAAATAGGTTGTCTCTTACTTAATCAGCAGGTGGGATTAATTAGTGCGCTAATTTGGATTGTTTTACCGACTACTACTGAAAGTATTTTTGTTCGTGTTTTATACGATGCTCCCTTAAATTTGTTCACTATTCTCTCTTTTTATTATTTTGCACGTTATATTTCATTAAAACGTATTTTAGATCTTTATCTGAGTGCGGTTTTTATAGGAGCAATGATTTTATCGAAATATACTGCTGTTGTGAGTATTATTGGGCTGTTAGTATATGTTTTGTTTTCCAAAAACAGACAATTGTTTCAAAGTATTCATTTTTATTTGGCAAGCTTGATTATTTTTATAATGGCACTGCCAGTGATTTATTGGAATGCAACTCATCAGTGGGTTTCTGTTACGTATTTATTAAATTTTCACAGTCATGCCCAAAGTAATACCTCAGTAACTCATTACTTCTTAGAATTATTATTTGTATTACTTATTAACTATTCAGTTTTTTTATTTTTGGCTGTATTTGGATGGTTCAAATATCAAAAAAATAAAAAGAAGGAGAGTAACGAAGTTTTAGAATTAACTTATGCAGTCTTGTTTGTTGGTCTTGGCTTTTGGTTAGGGGCAGCATTGTTAGGAGGAGATGCGCGTGCAATATATTTGACTCCTCTAGGGATGAATCTTGCTCTAATCGCTGCTTATTATATTACTCAATTCCAATATAGGCGCATTTTTATAATCATTTATTCATTCTTTTTGCTCTTTAGTATCATTCTGATTCTTGTAAATTCCTGGCCCATAGCAACCTATTTAAAAAAAGGCAGGACATATTCCATATTGCAAAAAGCCTTATCTCTACCTGAAATCATTAAGCAAGAGCAGCCTATTGTTAGTAGTTATTTTTCAAATGCTGCTGCATTAAGCTTTTTTAGTCCTAATGCCTCTGTTTATGCGATACCTTGTGGCGATATTAATCAATACCAATACTGGGGAGCTGAATTTTTAAATGATTTATCTAAAGGGAAAATTGATAAAATCTCTTATATAGATTTTTGGGATAGTAAACAATGTGCGGAACGTTTTTTTAATAAATGCCAAGCAGTTGCTACATTATCTCATCAGAAAATGATTCCTGTAGTCCATAAGTTAACTAAGCCTGTGTATTTATTTGTGTATGAATGTTCTTCTCCACGCAAGCAAGTTTAATAGGGGTTGTGTCTATTTATTTCTTCATCGCTTATTTATCTGTTATTTTGTAAAACTTGTAATAGGATGTAGAACTAATAACGATTTAAATACTTATGTTGCGCTGCTCATTTTATAACGTAATAATAGTCCCGTGTTTCGTTACAAACAGAAAGTGTTTGTATTTTTATTTCTTATTTTAAGGGAAAAAAATGAAAGGAAAATCATTTATAGGATTGATGGTTATTGCGCTCTCTTTGACGAAAGCAGCTTATGCTGATTTTACTTTTTACTCCAGTACAAATGATTGTAAACATGTCTCTGGTGATTGGAAAGGATCAGGCACTGCCTCTCATTGGTTGGTAGAGTGTGCTTATGAGGGGTCAGGAACAATAAGTGGAGTTGGCCGCGAGGGTGGTTTTACAGTAGATGTGGAGGCGTATAAACTTTCGGGTTCAAGCCTTTGTCCCCACCATACAAAACATAAATTGACTGGGGTATGTGTTAATGGGGTAGTTACTATAAAAACAGAGTATGGTAATTTATCAGGCTATTTTTCAACAGACTCAGGTAGCTCCAATGGTACTCTAAAAGTTGCCCCAACTATCGATGTAGATGTAGCCATTCAATTTCAACGCCAAGTTAAAGGATAATCACGTATAACCTGGGAGCAAGTTCGCTCCAGGTTTTTACTGTTTATACGTTTAAGCGAATAAACTACATCCTAATTAAGTGATTTTTTTAAAGCAACGATATGTTGATATGCTTCGTTGATCCTTTCCTGGCTTATCTCTCCCGAATTAACTTTGGCTTCGATGAGATCAATAACCTGATCAGGATCTTGTGGTGCAGCCGGTAAGTTATTACCAAATATTAACATATCGGCACCAGCATTTATTGCTAATACTAATGCCTGTTCAAGCCCATAATTATCACTAATAGCTTTCATTTGCATATCATCAGTAATAATAACCCCTTTAAAATGCAGCCGATTGCGTAAAAGATCAGTTAAAATTTTATGAGATAGGGTTGCTGGTAATCCAGAAGGATCCAATTGTCGATTTACAAGATGTGCTGTCATTACAATACCGCAGGAGGCAGATGAACTAAGTAATTGCTGAAAAGGTTCTAATTCATAAGCTTGCCAAGTATCGGTTACATCCACAAATCCTAGATGTGAATCTTTAGTTGAACTCCCATGCCCCGGAAAATGCTTATAGGCGCATTGAATTTTTTGATTTAAGAAGTGTTGAGAATAAATGCTGGCATAACGAGTGACCTGCTTGGGATCACTGGAAAAACTTCTTTCTTTTTTGCCAATAATAGGGTTGTCTGGATTGACGTTTACATCAAGCTCTGGAGCAAAATTTAAATTAAAACCTGTATTTTTTAGTGTTTGAGTCATTGTCTCAGCAGTAGACTCTGCTTCATTAAGTGGTTTTTTTCCTATTTCAGCTGCTGACAAAATGGGAGGGAATCCGTATTGTTCTCCTAATCGATTTACTTGGCCTCCTTCATAATCTACAGAAATAAGTAGTGGTAATTGGGGACGGTGATGCTTTAGATTGGCTTGTTGAGTAAAATATTGCAAATTATTATTTAGTTGATGAACTTGTTCAGGACTTTCAATATTTTTGTCAAAATTTTTGGTGTGGTAATTATAATCAAATAAAATAACTCCTCCGATGTTATCTTTTTCAATAATTTTTATTATTGAAGACTGGGCATTGACTTCTTTTCCTTCAAAACCAATAAGAAGCATTTGGCCAATTTTATCACGTAAGCTTATTTCAGATGTAGCACAAGCAATACAACTTACAGAAATACCTAAAAACAGTAATAGAGAGATTATAGAGTTCATGTTTGGCCTGTATACTACCTAAGTGGATTAAATTTTATCACTTGGTGTCATTTGGTGCAATGTGCCCCTTTTCTGGAGGTGTAACAAATTTGTTGCTTTACATTTATTACGTCATCTTCCGGTATTATGCCATCTTCCGGTATTATGTCATCTTCCGGCTTGACCGGAAGATCCAAGTTCTTTGCTCATCGATGGACCTTTCGGTCAAGTCTAAGAATGACAAAGCTCTAGCGTAATAAGACATCAACAATTTTGATACATAACCCCTTTTCTTATAGAGTCGACATACTTGTATCCTATTGAATCGGGATTACCAAACTTTTTCTTATTTATTGGTACACTATTTGCGCTAATTGCAGCGATTATTTTTCGTATTTCTCCCTGGTTAATTGACGCAATGATTTTATTGAGTATGCAGTAATTCATATTTGTTTATGTAAATAATTGTGCTTTTATCGCATTAATGTACATCTTATCAATAACTTCTATAATTAAAGAAGCAGGTCCTGCTGCAGTAGATGATGTAGGGCCAACACATTCTGCATAAAACTGGACTGAACTTTTTGCTGCCAGAAAGGGATCTTTAACGACACTATGAAATGCGCTGATAATTCCTGAAAGTAAATTTCCTATTCCAGCCACTTTTTGTACGAGTTCTGAGTCGAAATTAAATTGCGCTATTTGATGTGAGGCAACTACAATATGCCTTTTCCCACTGACCACTATAGCCATATCATATTTTTTTGATAATGATTTTGTATTTTCTATTATAATTTTTTCATCAATAAGAAGCATGTTTTCTTGAATTACAAGTTCTCCTGTAAGTATGCTTGCAATTTCATTGGGATAGCCACGGAGGATAGAAATGCGATGATTTTCAATCATATTGATTATAGCATCGGTTCTGTATCGACTTGCGCCTGCGCCTACAGGATCTAAGATAATCGGCACATCCAATTGTTTTGCCATTTTGCAAATATGATTACATAGTTTAATAAAAGAATCGTCTAATTTTCCCACATTTATCACTACTGATCCTGTGATTTTCAGTAACTCTTCAAGCTCTTGTTTTGCATTGCACATTATGGGGAACCCCCCAATACTGCGTATGCCGCTTGCAACATACCCCATAGGGAAATAATTAGTGATTGTTAATATAAATGGCTTTTGTTGCCTAATTTTTCTTAACGTGTCATTTATTTCTGGGGTCATAAAAATTCCATTTCTAAATTATTTTAATTGAAATGATTACAAATAGCAGAGATTTTTAGAAATGCCTTGCCTGATAATGGCAAGGCTAGGTAAGTCAGTATCAATAACAGCGCAATTGGCCCCAACCATTTCGCCAGCATCCTGGATGATATGGAGCTGGCGATGAATTAGGTCCTGGATGGTTGAGAACGCATCCGCCATAACCGTTTCTATGCCAGCCATGTCCACATCCTTGGGCTGCATCTGCAACTGATGTGTAACTTACAGCAAAGAGTAAAGAACCAACAATAATACCCGAACGTAATACTTTTGAAATGCAAGAATAAGTATTCATTACATCCTCCTTGGTTTTACTTTTTTTCTCTCCATTTAAGTATAGAGTTTATTTTTTGGATTGAATTATTTTTTAGCAAAAAAAATATTGATACAACCTATTGTTAAATCTTCAAAATTGTGTTGAAAAGCAAAATCGACTCTTTTTAATATAAGAAATTTTGGCTCTATAATTACCATTCCTTATCCCATAAATCTAATTGTATTCCTGATGAATTTTTATTTTTACAAAATTTCTGAATGTTCAAGTAAGGCTCTGATTCAATATTTAACCCAAATCGTTTACAAGCCAGCTGGAATCGAGTTTTAAGAAGGTTGGCATATTCTCCTTCACCGCGCATACGAGTACCAAAGGTTGCATCATATTCTTTTCCTCCGCGCATTTGGCGGATAAGACTCATTACATGCTCTGCTCTTTGTGGAAAATGTTTGGCAAGCCATTCTTTAAATAATTCCTTAACTTCGTAAGGTAACCTTATTAGGACGTAACTGGCATATTTCGCTCCAGCTTGGGCAGCTGCTTTCATGATTCTTTCCATTTCCATGTCATTAATCATTGGAATAATAGGAGCAATCATAATGCGCACAGGTATCTTATTTTCAGATAAATGTTTCACGATTTTTATCCGCCCAGCTGGTGTGGTAGTTCGTGGCTCCATAATCCGTTTTAAATCAGCGGAAAGAGAAGTGATACTTATTGCAACTTTGATTAGATTTTGTTTGGCCATATGAGACAAAATGTCTGAGTCACGTTCAATCAGCGCATTTTTAGTGATGATAATTACTGGATGATTGTGATTTTCTAATACTTTCAAAAGGCTGCGGGTAATTCCAAGTTTTGCTTCTACAGGTTGGTATGGGTCTGTATTTGCGCCCAAGACAATTGGTTTACATCGATAATTTGATTTATTAATTTCTTTTTCTAAAATCTTTGCCGCATCAACTTTATAAAAGATTTTAGTTTCAAAATCGATTCCGGGAGATAAATTCATATAAGAATGGCTTGGTCTGGCATAACAATAAATACATCCATGCTCACAACCTCGATAAGGATTAATTGATTGTTCAAAACCAAGATCGGGTGAATCATTACGGCTAATGACTGATTTAGGATACTCTGGGAATAATAAAGTTTCCAATGGTGGTAAAATTTCTTCTTGGATATCCCAACCATCCTCAAAATTTTCGCGAGTCTGGGGTTCAAAGCGTCCATCTGGATTACTCAGAGCACCTCTATTTTTAATTGTTTGATTGGACTTCATAATTATTTTATTTAATAAAAAGCGTGTCATTATATCATATGCGTTAAACCTAAAAAGCATGGTTGAATCTGAAATAAAGTAGCTAATGAGAGGGTAGATTCATTCGCTTTTTTTAGGTAAATCGAGATGGGAAAATGACACTAAGATGGTCGGTTTATGACCGCTGCAGTCATTCTCGAAATACACGTTTGTTTTCCTTCTTCGTTAAAAATTTGAATTTGCCAAACCTGAGTGGAACGACCAAGATGGATTGGAGAAGTGATTGCAGTGACTAATCCTTCTTTAACTGAATGAAGATGATTGGCATTAATTTCCAAACCAACGCAAAAAAATAGCTTTAAATCAATTACAGAATTTGCAGCAGTACTTGCTACTGTTTCTGCTAATGCCAGATTGGCTCCTCCATGAAGAATTCCTATTGGTTGTTTTGTGCGTTCATTGACTGGCATAGTTGCTTTTAAAAAATCATCACCAATCTCTATAAATTGGATATCAAGATATTCAGACATTGTATTTTTTCCGAATTGATTGAGGTCTTTTAATGAAATTTCTTTAAACCATATAGCCATATTTTTTCTCCATTTTTCTTAAAATTAAGATAAACTGTATTTATTCAAAAACCAATAATAAATTTTTATGACGAATCAAATATGCATGCGCTGTTATGTTTCTGGAAAAGTCCAAGGAGTATGGTATAGGGCTTCTGCCCAATCGGAGGCAAGAAAGTTAGGTATTAGTGGCTGGGCACGAAATCTTGATGATGGACGTGTTGAGGTTTTTGCTTGCGGCACCGTTGACAATTTGCAAATGTTCTACGAATGGCTAAAAGTAGGGCCCAAGCTTGCTGTCGTAGAAGAATGTACTTATGAAGAGCTAATATGGCAGGAGTATAGTGGTTTTGACACGTTTTAGAGTACTTTGTTTTCATGAATAAGTTAACTGTATGATTTGATAAAATGTCCTATAGATTCAACCAACTGAAAAACTTGATCGGGCACAAAGAGTTCTAATTGAGCAAAAACATGGATCATCCCTTTAAATTCTTCTAATTGAACAGCAACACCTAAAGCCTCTATTTTTTTTGCAAAGGCAATAGCTTCATCAAATAAAGGATCATATTCAGCTGCGGCAATATAACATGGTGGTAATAATTCCAAGTGCTTGAAATAGATTGGCGAGGCCTGAATACGATCCCCTTCATCTCGAAAATAATTATCAAAATACCATTTAATTTTTTCTCGGGTTAGCAAAAATCCTGTTCCATTGCGTTGGTATGAGTCATAATTCATCGAGAAATCAACTGAAGGGTAGATTAAGGCTAGACCTTTAATCGTATTATCGTCGCGCTTCTTCATGTTATGGCCTACTGAAATCGCTAAATTGCCCCCTGCGCTATCACCAACTAAAAATACGTGCTCTGTATTCACTTGAAAATCTTTTAATAACGATACTCTTTGTTCAAAGACAGCAATGCAATCGAGTAGTCCAGCAGGGTAAGGGAATTCAGGAGCCAGCCTATATCCAACTGAAACAACCACCGAATTGCTAGCAACAGCAATTCGTCGACAAAGAGCATCATGAGTTTCGATACTGCCTGATAAATGCCCACCACCATGAAAATAAAGAGTCAAGGGTAATTTTTTTTGCGGGGCAGGGTGGTAAATTCGGGTTGCTATTTCATGACCAGCGAGCTTAACTATTTGATTACTTATTAATGGCACAAATGTTTTGGGTTGTAGCACAAAGGCTTCGGCTGTTTTTTCGGCAAGATTGCGTACTTCTTCAGGTGTACATACTAATGGTCTAGTTTTCACTAAATCTAAAAAATTTTGCAAGGAACGTGGAATATCATTATGCGACATCTCTTTATGCTCCAAATAATAAAAAAATAGTTCAGTTTTTGTTTTGAGTGCCTTTCACAATCAGTAATGTAACAATAAGTAGCCAAATTGCACTTAAGATAATAATAAAACTAACCAAAGGATCAACTTGTAAATAGCCCATGATGATGACGCTCAAGGTTGCAAAACACATATTGACGAAACTCATCATGGCGGCAGCACTGGCTTTATCCGAAAGGGCATTTGATGCGATTAAAGAACCTCCGGAAAATAATAATCCACTAAACAAATACAAACTGGCTGTGGTTAGGAAAAACCATAATGACGATTGGCTTTCGAGGAGCCACATGATTAATAAATTCCCGATTCCAAAAGCGACCCCCAAAAAACCAATAGCAATGACTTGCTTTGCTGATAAACGGGCAAGTAATTGTTTCGCAGATAATCCTCCTAAAAGCATGCCAACAATATTGAGACTATTCCAGTAGCCATACTCAGCAGCAGACAGTTTTAATAATTTTTCAGCTACTTGGGGACCTGCTGCTGAAAAACAGTAGGATATTGCAGAGCAACATCCAACGACTAAAGAAAAAATCACAAGTTGCTCAGAAGCAAGAGCAGTATAATAATCACGAATAATGGTTATGACGCGAATCGGTTTAGGATGAACTAATGTTTCACTAAAAACGGCAGTTCCTAAAAGCATGATTATGCCGTGTGCCAGTAGAAACCAGAAACACCCTTGCCAATGGAGGTATTCAGTAATTACTCCACCAATTACTACAGCAATCCCTATACCCAGAGCAAAAGATAATACTGAATAGGCCATAGCAGTTTTTCGTTGTGATTCAGGTAACCATTCATTGATAAGTATGAAGGTACATGCAAGTCCGCTCGCAGATCCTAGTGCAGTGATGAGTCGACCACTAACGAGTATCCAATAATTCTCTTGCCCAATAGCGAACAAGCAGATGCAAATTCCAACTAAATTAATTGTTAATCCCGTGCGTAATGCTTTTAAACGTCCAAATTGATTGGCAAGAGGGGCATAAATCAGTTGACCAGCAACATAGCCAATTAAAAATGCGGAAACAATCCATTCAATAGTACCAGGGCTTAAGATATATTGAGTTTGAATCTGAGGTAAAGCGGGGGTAATAATCGCGGCTGAGACGGATGCAATAGAAATATAGTTGAGCAACCAAAATAGATTAAATAAGGATGGTTTTTTCTGTTCTGGCATGATGCTCCTTAACTATTGCTTTTTGATAGGGCCATAAATTTTAAAAATTTATTTGTTTTTGTCAATGAGTTTTTTTCAAAATGATTTTTGAGATCGCAAAAGATGCTCACTTTGTATGATTCACTTTATTCCATAGACGCTTTGCGGAAAGTTCTAACTACTTCTTTGGTTTGATTATCAATGATTTCACCATGTATGTCATAAAAATTTCCATTGACTTGGGTCAGCATCCAAGTATAAAGCTTTTCAAGATCATTTCCGGTTTGGGTCGCAATTTTTTCTTCTTTACAGTATACATATGCAGTAAATTGCTCTTTCATTTTAAAAATCCTTGATCCAAGCCCTATATTATTAAGTTTAGTTGTTTTTCTTCTATTCATCACCTTTTAAAGATAAGTATTGAACTATAATTTAAGTAGAGGAGATGTATTTCAGGAGATTAAGATGAATACCAATTTTTTAGCTACTGTGATCGGTTGGTATTTTGTGATTATGAGCCTGCTCTTACTTATAAGACGCGACATTGTAGTAACAGCAATGAGAGAATTAATGGGACAACGAGCTGTGATGTTGGTTGTTGGGATTATCACATTAATTCTTGGTCTATTAATGGTTACAAGCCATAATATTTGGGTCATGGGATGGCCTGTTATAGTGACTATTATCTCATGGTTAATACTTATTGGTGGCTTATTCAGACTCTATTGTCCGGATACCGTTTATAAAATTTGGAATAAAACTATAGATAAGTCGGAAAAATTGACTGTTTGTGCTGTAGTTACATTAATTATCGGTCTGTTTTTACTGTATAAAGTTTATTTTGGGTAATGAACATTTCTCCCAAGACGACGTTTGCCACTTTGAAAATAGGTTTGAAGTAAAGCCGATTAATAGATCGGCTTTAATAAGTGAATAACTGATTGGATTTAACTTCTTGGTAGTATTCATTATAGAAATATTTTAAATCTTCAAGAAGTTCCTTTAGTGCTTCAACTTGATAGTCGTGTGCGTGATAATTTTTATCTAATTGTCGGTATGTTTCTTCAAAATTTTCATATGCATATTCCGTTTCTAGATTCTCTTTATCTTTAACCTTTTGTATTTCAACAAACATATCGTCAATTTGAGTTTTGATGTTCTCGTAATCTTCCTTATTTCCAGGAATTTTGGCGCTTATTTCAGATTCATTTCGTGAGTGATATAACAAATAAAGAGCAAGAAGCCCAATGGGTACCAAAACAAGTAATCCCCAATAATAGTTATTAGCCGGTTCATAGTGTTGAATTTTACATTCCTGAACAACAGGGTTTTCTGAACCAGAGTTAATGGTTAGTGGCTGAAAGGTTGTTTTATATACAAGATTTTCAGGTTTGGATATGAAGCACATGTCGCTTGCAGCGAATTTTTGCTGAGGCTCCTGAAAAAATGAAGGATTTGATTTTGATTGTATAGAAGACTGGGAGTAAGAGAAAGAAGAGGATAATTGTTTAATTTCTTGAGGTTTTTTAGGAGGTTGCAAGCCTTTGAGTTCATGTTGAACTTTGACCCATTGATGCATTGAGGTTATCAACGCATTTAACTCTTGTGCTTTCCCCGCAATTGTCTCGAAACTGGTTGTTTTTGCTTTAGGTGCATTTAAATGAATAATAACTTGACGAACATGTTCTTTTAATGCTTGATTGGTTTTAATGAGATCGGTTGTCGTTGATGGGAATTGTGCTAGAGTATCTTGATTGTGTATGAACGTATTTAGTTTTTCTCGTTCATAGGTTAGCCATTTTTTTAAAAATGATAAGTTTTGTTCGTGCTGAATGGCTTGATGATATGCTTGTGTATTCGCTTGAATAATTTCATCAATATGTATTGAGGAATCATCAATAAAGAGTTCAATTTGTTCGAGCAAGGAAAATAATTGCTCTTTAAATTGATAAACTGTATATACTTCTCCAGCCTGCCCTAATAGATCTATAGTTTGCGAAATCACTTTTTGGAACTGATCAAGTTCATGCAAATCAGATATTGCTTTTGCATAATGATCTAAAATTTTATCTTGCATATCAATAAGTTGAAAATTAGGACAATTTTTAAGTTGTTCAATAGTTAATTTCAATGTCGATACAGGGCTTTCTACAAGAGCTGTACTTTTTCCGCATTCCTGCACTGCTTGAGTCGGATAGGCTTTTAAATCATCGGGTTGATCAATTGCGAAGGTATAAGGATGAGGGTTTACTGGATTAATATTAAGTGCAAAATGTAATATTCTATTACGGTCTGTAGATAATTGTTTAATGGTTTTTGAGAGTTCGCCAAGACGATCTTTTAATAACTGTGACTCAAGCATTTGCGTTAATTGAGGCTGGATCTGGGTTTCAATAACATTGCGAAAGTTTGCTAAAAATAATCTGTCTGAACCAACAAAAGGCGAAATATTTTTTTCAACAGTACGAACATACCGCACAAGATATTCTAATTGTTCTTGAGTTTGTTTGATGTTAGGGTTTTGACTTATCCCTTTCAGAATATAATTGAGATCGAGTAAGAAAAAATTTATGGGCTGATTAAGATGTTCTTGACGTAGCTCTTTATTTCTTAATAATAAGTAATCACCAGTTTTTTGCATTAAATCGTATAACTTGGACCATTGTACCCGTTGACTATCAATAGGTTGGACATGGAAATCATCTCTGGTTAAAATATGCCTTGTTTTATAAGCATTAGAGTAAAACCAAGAATGTTCATAAACATTTATTAATGCTTGTGAGTCATCGGCAAACCATGAGCTAGGATTTGCTAAATAATCAGTATAAATACCTGAGTGAGCACGAGTTTTTAGTATCCATGCTCTCTGGTTTAGTTCTTCTTCAGTATAACAAGCTTCGGAATGTAGCCAAAAGCGCGCCTGATTGCGAAGGGATAGATAAGATGCTTTGTATTGATGTTTTTCTTTAGTCATACTTCTTCTCACTCCTTGAGATAGCTCAATAAATCATAATTATTGTGCGGTTGATAACTAATTAGAATATTTTTAAATCAATTAATTTGATAACATTCTTTTTGATAAGATGCAATAAAAAAAAGAATTGGGTTCATAATTGTGGTGCAGTATGGTGTTTTTTGTTAAATTATATTTTTTTACTTAAATGAGTTGATTATGCCTTCTTTTGATATAGTCTCTGAAATTAATAAAGTTGAGTTACGTCATGCTGTTGATAATGCGGTACGGGAGATGACTACCCGCTTTGATTTTCGTGGAGTAGAAGCAAGTATTGAGCTAAACGATCTTACGGTTACTTTACGTGCAGAATCGGATTTTCAAGTCAGACAATTAGAAGATTTATTTCGTAATCACTGCAGCAAAAGAAATGTTGATGCTTCTGGTGTTGATATGGAGGATGAACCCGTACACAGTGGCAAATTTTTTTCTTTAAATATGACTTTTAAACAAGGTATCGATCAACCTACTGCTAAAGAAATTGTGAAATGTATTAAAGACTCCAAGGCCAAAGTGCAGACATCTATCCAAGGAGATAAAGTACGGGTGACAGGGAAAAAACGTGACGATTTGCAAGAAACTATTGCGCTTTTAAAAAAATCCGACATCAAGTTGCCGCTGCAATATGAAAATTTTCGGGATTAATTTTAGTTCAGTGCTCCTGGATTCCGCGGACAAGCTGCGGAACGTTGGAGCGTAGTGCTGGTTGGTTTTTTAGAGATATGCAATAAGATTCAGACGATTGCAGCTCAATAGGTCTAAGTTTATTTAATTCACAATTTCATCAATTTTAGCAGAGATTCTTGCTAATAAATAAGGATCCGTTTTTGCAAGACTACGAGCAACTTTTAGTTGAGCTACCGCAGCTCTTTTTTGTCCTTCAAGAAGTAAGCATTGGGCTTGAGTAAAATAGGCATATCCCTTTTTATGGGCTTGAGCTTGTGCTTGAGCTAGCTGACGACAAAGAGGCAGATCTTGTTTATATTTCCTACTTCCTTTAAGTAAGATAGCCGTTGCTTTTTCATTTTGATTTGCAACCAGTAAACCGTCAGCATAGGCCATAAGTGCAGCATAATTATCTGGATAATTTTTTTGCATTTCTTCTAGTCGAGAAAGCGCTGATTTATATTGTGTTAAACCTGCTTCAGCTTGTGCCATGGCAATCTGAAAATAGAGATTATCGTGTTGTTCTAATAAGGGAGTCAGAATTATAGAGGCTTGGGTATATTTATTGGCATTGATTAATGCAAGTGCATGTCCATATTGACAGGCGTGGGCAGGGGTGTTTTTGTTACATTGATGTTCGTAATAATCAAGTAAGCGTTTAGGATCGCGTATGACTGAGGTCCGAATTATCTCTTTGACTAAGGCATAATCATTGGAGTCCGAATACTTTTTGTGAGCAAAAGAAGCGGTGCGACTATCTGCTTCAGCAATTCTGTCTCCATCCAGAGGATGAGATCGCAGGATTGCTGGTACATTTGCAGTATAATAATAGCGTGAATTTTCCTGCATTTTTTTAAAAAAAGCAGCCATGCTATGGGGATTATATCCAGCCTTAATCAACATATCGATTCCGATTCTATCTGCTTCTTTTTCTTTGGAGCGGGCAAAGTTGATATTATCTTGAGAAAATCCTGACAAAGCGCCCATCATTCCAGCCATTCCTACAGTAGGATTGATTACGCCCAATGCAGCAGAGGCCAGTACTGTGGCAAGCATAGGAATACGCATTTGTTTTTGATGTTCTATCATGCTGTAGAGATGATGCAAACGCACATGTGCGATTTCATGGGCCATAACCCCAGCAAGTTCGCTTTCACTAGTGGTGGTTAGAATTAATTGAGAATTAATACCTATATGTCCACCAGGACCTGCAAAGGCATTGATTTCATTTGATTTTACAATAAAGAAATCAGGTGGTTTAATATGGCCTGCTTGAGCAAGATTTTTTCCAATGTGATTTACATATTGGGATGCCAAGGGATTTCGTTCCACACTTTCTGATTGATTAATTTGTTGGACAAACTCTTTTTCCAATTGATCTAATTCACTTGTTGAATAAGGTGATAATCTTTCAACAGCGAAAGAAGACTGGGCTAAAATACTGATTAACAGAATCCAGTGGATGTTTTTCTTAATGTTCAATTTAATCATTAGGCTACTCAAAAATTGAATAATTTGTTATCATTCACGCATTGTAACTACTCATTCTTCTTTCGTTCTCTCAGACCGCTTTCAGGGACGACGAGCTATTAAATACGTGAGCAGTTACTAGCATTTTATAAAGGTACTCAATAATGCACAAAAAGTTTTTGCTCGCAGCACTCGAACAAGCCCGTCTTGGGCAAGGTCATTGCGCCCCTAATCCTTGCGTTGGTGCTGTTGCTGTGCAAAATGGAACTATTATAGCACAAGCATGTCATCGAGGTGCAGGGACTCCACATGCGGAACAATTATTGTTAACACAAATTCCTCCTAAAACACCAGGAGTTTGTTTGTATATTTCTCTCGAGCCATGTAACCATTGGGGAAGAACTCCTCCTTGTGTGGATGCAATTATTAATCATGGTGTCGAAGAGGTTGTTTTTGCATATTTAGATCCCAATCCGATTGTTGCGCAAAATAATTCTTCAGAAAAGCTGCGTTTACGAGGAATTAAGGTGATACATTACCCCATAGCAGAAATTACGGAGTTTTATAAAAGTTATACTTATTGGACCTTAACGCAAAAACCTAGGATCACTGTTAAAATAGCACAAACATTAAATGGTAAAATTGGTCAAGTTGACGGAGAACGTGTTATCCTATCGAATGCTTTATGTGAACAATTTACTCACCAAATGAGAGCGGCTGCTGATGTAATTCTCACTACGGCTAGAACAGTGCAGTTGGATAATCCTAGAATGAATGTTCGCTTAGACAATGAAGAACAGAAAAAAACTATAGCAATTATTGACAGACAATTAAGTCTTAATCAAGAAGCTAGAGTTTTTTCAACAGCGGCTCATTGCCATATATTTCATTGTAATGAGCAGAAAGTTTTTTATCCCAATAGTACCTTTCATCTAACGCCTGAAAAAAATGGGGTTATGGATTTAAATGCTGTAATAAAGCATTTAGGGGCATTGGGATATCATGATGTTTGGGTGGAAGCAGGTGGTGCTCTTTTTAGTGCATTACACCGGGAAGGATTAGTTCATCGAACTTATTTATATATTGTTCCCACTAGTTTGGAGCACAATGCAATTTCAGCGTACCAACAAAGTGGGGTATTTAGCCGAGCGCATACTGTTTCTTGGCATGCTATGGAAGACAACATGATAGCATGTTTGGATTGGCGGGAGGATGAAACAAATGAGGTCGCGTTATGAAGCATTCATTAGTTACAATAGAACATGCAGTGGAAACACTCAAAGCCGGTAAAATGATTATTTTAATGGATGATGAAGATAGAGAAAATGAAGGAGATTTGGTTGTAGCTGCAGAATATGCAACTCCAGAGGTAATTAATTTTATGTCTCGACAAGGTTGTGGTTTGATCTGCTTGTCTATGGCTGACGAGCTCATTGATAAATTACAATTGCCGATGATGGCACAAAATAATAAATCGCCTTATGGTACGGCATTTACTGTATCAATTGAAGCAGCAAAAGGTGTATCAACAGGTATTTCGGCTAAAGATAGGGCTCAAACGATTAAGATAGCAATTAATCCTGAAAGTGGTCCAGCGGATGTTATCTCTCCAGGACATATTTTCCCTTTACGGGCCAAGAAAAAAGGTGTGTTAGAAAGACCAGGCCAAACAGAAGGTAGTGTTGATTTGGCTAAGTTAGCAGGTTTGACCCCTGCTGCGGTGATTTGTGAAATTATCAATGAAGATGGTACCATGAGCCGTCGTGATGAATTAATTGCATTTTCTAAAAAGCATGATATTCCACTGGTTACCATCAAGGATCTGATTGAATATAGAATTCGTCATGAAGTGTTAATCGATGCAGCGGCATCAACGCGTATTCCTTTGCAGAATAAGGGTGATTTTAAGATGACCGTATTTGCAAATGAACTGGATAAAGCAGAGCATTTTGCTTTAGTTAAGCCGTCTGTAGTTGCGAATCGAGTTCCTTTGGTACGTATTCATTCAGAATGTATTACAGGAGATATTTTTGGTTCTTGTAAATGTGATTGTGGTAAACAACTTGAGCAATCGCTTTCTATGATTGCTGAAGAAGGAGGAGTATTAATTTATTTACGTCAGGAAGGCCGAGGAATTGGTTTAGCTAATAAATTAAAAGCCTATGCGTTGCAAGAGCAAGGTTTAGATACAGTTGATGCGAATCATCAACTGGGTCTGCCCGTTGACAGTAGAGATTATGCTATTGCTTATCAAGTGCTTAAGTATTTTGGCATTGAGGCAATAAGATTATTAACTAATAATCCATCAAAAATTGCTGCTGTTGACCGTTATGGGATAAAGGTAACTGAGAGAGTGCCTTTAGAGATAGAGCCTACTAAGGAAAGTCACAGATATTTAAAAACGAAAAAAGAGAGAATGGGGCATTTGTTGGCAATCAATTAATGGCTGCTACTTGAATAAAGGTGGCGCTCTTAATTCATTATAGCCTGGGTGAAGCAACGCAAAACTTGGGTTTACTTAAATTTAATGTCAGTTCGGGATAAACGATTGAATCATTACTTCGAATCGCTCAGACTTCGAGAAGTTTAAGTACCCTCTCAGTGCAAACAGAGCTGGGGCGAATAAACTCTTTATCCGAAACTAGCATAAATGTAAATAAACTCTCCAGGTTTTGCTTGTTTCGCCAAGGCTAAAAAGGCTTGGCAAGAATCCCATATTCTCTATTCCATAAGTATTAAATGAGCAGGATAAAGTCAATTATGACAAATTTTATTTTTATTACAGGTGGAGTAGTATCTTCCTTAGGAAAAGGTATTGCGGCTGCATCACTCGCTGCTGTTCTTGAGGCACGTGGTCTTAAAGTGACACTGATTAAGCTTGATCCCTATATTAACGTTGATCCAGGAACGATGAGCCCGTTTCAGCATGGTGAAGTTTTTGTGACCCATGACGGCGCAGAAACAGATTTAGACTTAGGACATTATGAACGTTTTGTGAATACAACTATGACAAAACGTAATAATTTTACTTCAGGGAAGATTTATGAAACGGTTATTAAAAAAGAAAGACGGGGCGACTATTTAGGGGGTACGGTTCAGGTAATTCCTCATATTACCAATGAAATCAAACGATGTATCAAATTAGGCGCTGATGATTTTGATGTAGCAATGGTAGAAATTGGTGGAACTGTGGGGGATATAGAATCACTCCCTTTTCTTGAGGCTATTCGCCAAATGCGTATTGAATTAGGTTCACAACGAACTTTATTTATACATCTTACTTTAGTCCCTTATATTGCTACTTCAGGTGAGACAAAAACAAAGCCTACTCAACATTCGGTGAAAGAATTACGTTCTATAGGGATTCAACCTGATATTTTGATCTGTCGATCTGAAAAAATATTACCCATGGCTGATCGTGCTAAAATTGCATTATTTACTAATGTTGAGAAAGAAGGGGTTATTCCTCTTGAAGATGCCCCAAGTATTTATCAAATTCCAAGAATATTATCCGAGCATGGCTTAGATGATATTGTGGTTAGAAAATTGGGACTTAATGCAAAACCAGCTGATTTAAGCGAATGGGATCGTGTTGTTGCAATGCAGGCTATTCAAACCATGACTGTAAAAGTTGCGATGGTTGGTAAATACATTGAATTGAACGATGCTTATAAATCAATCAATGAAGCATTATTGCATGCTGGAATTCATACGCAAACAAAAGTTGAAATTGTTTATTTGGATGCTGAGCTTATCGAGAAACATGGTGCATCGCTTTTAGAAAGTGCCGATGCTATTCTTGTTCCAGGTGGATTTGGTGAGCGAGGTATTGAAGGAAAAATTAAAGCGATTCAGTATGCCCGTGAAAATAAAGTCCCATTTTTAGGAATTTGTTTAGGAATGCAAACTGCCGTAATTGAATTTTCTAGGAATGTCATTGGCTTAAAAGAGGCAAATTCCACTGAATTTAATCAAGATACTCCATATCCGGTACTTGGGTTAATTAGTGAATGGATGGATGCAGATGGTTCTAAGCAGCTTCGTGACGAGAATGCTGATCTAGGCGGAACAATGCGCCTGGGGGCGCAATTATGCCAATTGGAAGAAGGTACTTTGGCGCGTAAGGTATATGGAAAACCACAAATTATAGAGCGCCATCGACATCGTTATGAAGTTAATAACAAGTATGTTGAAAGCTTAGTGGAGCATGGCTTGATTATCTCTGGCCGATCCGCGGATAATTCTTTAGTTGAAATGGTAGAATTAGCAGATCATCCGTGGTTTTTGGCATGCCAATTCCATCCTGAATTTACGTCAACTCCGAGAGCAAGTCACCCATTGTTTAAACAATTTGTACTTGCTGCTCGAGAGAAACATCAAGGAAAAAATGAAGAATGAAATTATGTGGATTTGAAGTGGGTTTGAGTAAACCTTTATTTTTAATTGCTGGCCCTTGTGTCATTGAAAGTGAGGAATTAGCGTTAGAAACTGCAGGTTATTTAAAAGAAATATGTGGTGAATTACAAATTCCTTTTATTTATAAATCCTCATTTGATAAAGCAAATCGTTCTTCTATATCCAGCTATAGAGGTCCTGGTTTTGAAAAGGGATTATCTATTTTGGAAAAAGTAAAAAAGCAAGTTGATGTTCCTGTTTTAACGGATGTTCATGAAGATACCCCTTTGCTGGAAGTATCTAGCGTTGTTGATGTATTACAAACACCTGCTTTTTTATGCAGACAAACTAATTTTATCCAGAAAGTAGCGGCCATGAATAAGCCTGTTAATATCAAAAAAGGTCAATTTCTTGCTCCTTGGGAAATGAAGCATGTGATTGCTAAAGCAAAAGCCACAGGCAATGACCAGATTATGGCCTGCGAGCGTGGGGTGAGTTTTGGTTATAACAATTTGGTATCCGACATGCGTTCTTTAGCCATAATGCGTGAAACGGGTTGCCCTGTTGTTTATGATGCGACACATTCAGTGCAATTGCCAGGTGGTAATAATGGGGCTTCTGGCGGACAACGAGAATTTATTCCTATTCTCGCTCGTGCTGCAATAGCTGCTGGAATTTCAGGCTTGTTTATGGAAACGCATCCTGATCCGGATAAAGCATTAAGCGATGGTCCAAACAGTTGGCCATTGCATAAAATGAAACCGCTATTAGAGTCACTAAAAGCGTTGGATGTTGTCTATAAAAATTATGGTGAGATTGAACTTTTGGTTTAGGATTTTGTTGATTACTGGATTTTCTATGTTGTTGCGGCAGTGGCTATGCTGCCGCTAGAAACCTAGATGCTTTAGGATAAAAGCAATCTTTATATGAGAAGTTCTTGTGGATTAAATGAGCTATAATTTGATTAAGTAATTTTTTTGAGGTTGATTATGTCTAATTCTAAATGGGATGAGATTCACAGAAAGTCACAAATTGAAAATCCGAAATCAGAGTTGGAAAAAGAACTTGAGAATAAATCTGATGCAATAGATACAGAGGTTGAATTGCGTACCGATATTCTTAACACTCGGATAGGTGCAATGGATACACCAGAGAAAATAAAGGCTCAGAAAGATAACTTAGGTCCTAAAGATACTACCATAGAAAATGATGAGCTAAATACACCTAAGCCTTAGGTTATTAATTTATGGCCTCGATGTTCAATTTAGATAGTTTTAAATCTAATAAATCTTCCATTAGAGTGTTTAATGGTGTACTCAGATTATAGGTAACAATAAGCTGCGATTATAGGTACCCAACTCATAATGACTGTTTCCTTTTTTAAGGAAATTTCAATATAGGGGCTATCCCATTAAAATTTAAAAAGTTTTTATAGGTCATTAACGTCAGTTAAGGGCTGATTGTTGCTGCTGCTTCGTGTGAAGTAGAATTTTTATACTAAACTTCACATAAGGGTCACTCTTATACAGAAAACAGCGTTATGGATCCAGAAATTAAAAAAACTTTAATACGACTTTACTTACAAACTCTTTATGGTGAAACGTTTCAGGAGTCTTGGCTTGATAATATGGAGCGTTATGAATGGATTGGTCAATCCATTGAATATATTAATACTAATTTATTCAGCATAGATAAGCTTACACATGAGGATTCAGAATACAAAGATTTTGTTCGACTAGTAGGACAGGCGGTTGATTTCAATGATGATATTCCACCAAATATTATTGGTTACGATGGTGACGCTCTTGAGGATGAAGTTGAACTGCTCAAGTTTAAGTCGCTGACTAATTACACCAACAGAGTCACAAAATCGCCACCACTCAGTGAAGATGTGGCGCTTAGTACATTAAAAGATAATGCACTTAAAGTCTTATCCAATGTAGTAAAAACTGTTTTACCGAACGCAGATATATTATCGACACCAAAGAAACTCAAAGAAGCCATCGATTGGTTTGAGAAAAAGCATGAAGAAGAAAAAAATAGTGATGAAAAAGCGAAATTTAAGAGCATTCTGTCACTTCTAAAAAATATCGATAAAATTTCAAAGCTTGAAGTTATTGATATCCCTAATGAACAAGGAAAACCTTCTCGATTTTGCACGATGGCGGAATCTGCGGGTGGAGTCACTGAAAAAATATCGGTTACACCTCGTGAGGAGGTCACAGCCAAACTGCAAAAAATTGTGGAGAATGGCGGTAATTTTATTCTTAATACACAAGAGGGCGGAAATTTTATTAAAGGCAGCAAATTTCCTTATGATGCCTTTAAGGAATATACATCAGCTTGTGAACTAAAAACAAAAGGGATACTTAAGTTACCAAAACATGGTAAAACTATTGAGGTGCAACGCGAAGCAATTGCATTAAATATTGCCCGAATTCTTGGTTTTGAAACCACCAAGTCGACCATGGTGAATCATAACGGCAAAGCCGCACTCTATGTTCCTTTTGATAATATCCAATTAATGAAAGAATTTGCACAAGGTGAAACACAAAGAGTTATTGTACCTAGTGGAATAACAAAAATTCGAACTATTGGCGATCCTTATTTACATCACTCCACCATTACTCCAGTAGGAAATGGGTTACATTGTGACACGACACTCAATGATTTTGGTGACAAAGCAGCATTTTCCTTTCTTTGTAATGATACGGATTTTGTAGGTGCTTATAATCAAAACAAAGCCATCATTAGGGGTAAAGATCTCTATATCTTTGATCAGGTGATTATGAGTAGCGATAAAATGGATTTTGATACCCGCCTCAGTATGATTCCCACTGGGGTAAAACGCCACTCCCGTCATAATCAAGGTAGAAATCGGAGTCTTATTGAAGACTCCTCTTTTGACGCTAAATTTGATGGAGTTATTCATCTTCTGAATAATCAAGAAAGAATCAATGCAATGATGGATAACATTATCGAAACCCATGATTCAAATCTAAAAAGTACTCAACAAGAGATTAATAGTCTTAATCAAATTGAACCATTAGGCAGGAAGCAAAAGGAACGATTAACCTTCTTAACAGAACAGCAAGGTGAATTATTAAAATTAAAAAAGGATGCTGAGACCATTAAGGGCACTATAAACAATCGGTTTGACACGATGTTTAAAAATTTTCCTAGTATGAATAAAGCACCCATGACTCCTGCACTTTTTTTAAAACATAAGGATGAAATAAAACCTGCCTTGGAATTAGAAAAACTGGTTAATAATCCAGTACTATTTTCTGATGATGGTCGTCCTTATCGACATCCATGGACTACAAGAAACTCAATTCGGATTACTGCTATTGAAGAGAGTGGCGAGAATATGCGTTTAACTTTTAGTGAGTTTAAGCGTGAACGTATTATTAATATTCTTCGAAGCGCGGGTGTTAACTTAGATTTATGCAAAAAGAATGGAAATACATTAATTATTCCAAAAGAAGAATTGAAAATAATCAATGAAAACAGTATCTATCCAGAACGCGCACCTTTTATCGCGGATAGCAAGAAGAAAGATTATCTTGATATGAATAGTATAAAGCTTATGAGTGCTGGTTATTCTGGCAACAATTTTAACTTTGCTAAAAAATTAATTGGACATTATCAAGCTCACATCCTGCTTAATAAAGAAAAACCTGCACGACAAGTCGAAGTAATGTATGACACTTTGCATGCTATCAAGGGAAATCCTGGCTTTGCGAAACACCTTGAGCTTAAATTGCAACTTGATATACAACAAAAGTTACGACCAATAATATTGAAGTTGATAACTGTTGAAGAGTTGCAAGTAGGGATGAAAGGTAAACTTGCCCAAGCTTATGAAGCTGCAGTTAAATTGGATAGGCTGAATGATTTAAATCATGTATTAATGCGATTTGTGAAAAATCCAGTAAATACCAATCAAAAAGCATTAATTGAATATTTGGACAATTGTATAAAATATGGGGCTTCAGCAACAGATTATAATACAGCTAAAGTTGAAAGTTTAGCTCTGCTCAAGGAATCACATCAAGCATATGGTTCAATGCCAAAGCGTGCTCATAATCCGATGCTCAAACTTGGAGCCCCAGTGCTGAAACAAGATTGGGAAGACGTAGATGTTTTAACACTACAGGAGCAACAATTAGAGGAGCAACGAAAGGATGTTTTAAGTTTTTCTGATTCCGTAGTAAAAAGCCAAGAATCAGTAAAAAGCTTGCCTAAAAATAATGTTGTTGAGATAGAAACTAATAAAATGCCACCAGACGATGAATTAACATTTAAGGTTTGATCTATTCACTGTTGAGAAAAAATAATCGCTTGATACCAGTACAAAATAAAAGGTATGCTGAAAATGATAAAGCATTTCATTCTTGATGGAAATGCTTTTTTATGGTACATTTTGGTCAAATATTGATAATTGGTATTTTATGACAAATAATCAAACTGTTAAATTATTATTGCTAAAAACGCAGTTAGAAAATTTTGTTGAAGACCCAAATGATTTGAGTCGTGAAGATATCCTATCTAGTTTAAACACATTTAAACTCACTGAGTTAAGTGAGTTTTGTCACCAACATCCAACGATTCGCAAAATACTAGCTTTATCCGAGTTTGACGCATTTTGGAAAGCGCAACGTGAGGCCATTCGCATAAAAGATCTTCCTCAATTTCGTTTTAGAAACTCACCACGATTAAGTGATATGAATATCACCCTAGGTTATCTGAATTATTACTTATCATTAAAATATCCCGAAAATAAAAGTCATTATTTACAGCGTGCAATTTTTTTTCATTCGTATCATGCTTTCAATGCTTATGCACATGACTGTTTTATGAAAATGTCCTCCAAAGAGGAAGGGGCGTTTTTTGATTTGCTCAGTTTGTTACCCTCTTTTGAAAAAGAAGCTGTGTGGTTGGGCACTCCTGCATATCTAATTACAGCCAACTTATATTTTAAAGCCGCTCTTCATTTAGTCAAAAAGGATAAAGCACTAGAAGCTTCAGCAGCTTTCCAATTCGTCATTAAATATTTATGTCTTGCCACTCGAATTGAGTCAGAATCCAAAGATGACATACATAATGCTTATTTTTCACAAGGATTAGCGCAAAGTAACCCATTTAAACTATCTACTATTAAGGAAATGCTTCAAGCTTGCATTCAAAGTGCTGGAAAATATTTGGATCAAAATACAATTGATATTGCAATGAGTTCTGCTAAGTTAACGCCTATATCTTCTAAAGAAGAGTCACACAATGTAAATGAAACTATTTCAATTATCCAACAGGCAATTTTAAAAGATGCCCCTGAATTAATCCAACTAGCTTTGAGCTCAGAAGACAATGTAGGAAAGAGTACACCGTTAAATGACTCACATCTCCTTTTTGCTGTACGACATGGTAAAATTAATAGCGTTCGTTATTTACTATCCGTAGGCTTGAAGCCACAAGCCATGGATGAAGATCAAAACACTTCTTTACATCTTGCGGCGATAACAAAAAATCGAGGTATTTATCACTTATTACAAATTGCTTCTTCAGAACTCATTAAAGTGAAAAACGCATTTCAAATGACTCCAATTGATATCCTCAGTGAAACAAATCAATTATCATTTTTTTCAACTCAAGAACAACCTCAATCAAAATTAGAAACTGCTATTTTAACCGGAGCAATGGACGATTTAGACAATTGTTTGCAACTCGGGGGATCACCTGATGTGATTTTATCCTCAGGTATTTCGCCACTGTCTCATATGCTGAAAGAGTTAAATATTAAAGGGATTCAATTACTACAAAATTCCGGCGCTTCTTTGGAGTTGGAAGATGCCAAGGGAGAAACGCCTATTTTTCATCTCCTCAAAAAAGACTGTTCTTCTGAGGAAAGAAAAAATCGTCATATCTATTTTCAGCATCTACAGAATCTTGGTATTAACGTTAATCACCAAAATAATGAAGGTGAAACATTGCTAATCCAAGCAGTTCGTCGAGATGATTATCATAGTGTTTTGTTTTTATTAGAGCAGCCAGAAATTAATACCAACATAACTGACATATATGGTCTAAGTGCTATGGATTATGCAAAAAAAGCCTTAGATTCGAAAATTGCGCATTATTTTGATTTGATAGGGCTTAATAAAGACTCCGAAGTAGTCCAAGAGAATATATTATCATCTAAATTGATGAATAAGGAACTACGATTTTTCAAAATACCCGGAGCTGCTCCTGGTACTATAGATGTAGAGAAATATCCAAGTCTAAGATGATTTTATTGAGAGTACGAAGAGTGTGTATTTTCGATACTCAGTTACAAATGGGGATTTCAAAACAAAAAAACTATTTGGGTCATTTTTTTGTCTCGGAGCAAGATGTGCACAAGATTCAGTTTCTTGCAACCAGATATCGGCTTGTTTTTTATAATCCGTGCTGTAAAATGTATTTATTTTTATCTTAGTGATCATATGAATGCCTATTAACTCTGAAAACATAGAAAAGGATGAAACTTTGAAAGAAGTATCAGGAGCAATCGATTTATCTTTAGCCACTGATGGATCAAAAAAACGGTCTCCGCAAAGTTTACAAGATATAGTGGTTGCCGCAATAGCTCAAGATCCTTATTTAAGTTTAGAGGTGCTTCAAAACGAGAGCTTTGAAGCACCTCATATTACCGATGTCCTAAGAAAAACTACGCCTTTTATCCAGCTATTACCTACTGAGTTAAAGTGTAAACTCATTATGTTCCTTCCTGTACAAGATTGGGAATCGTTATGGAAGGTGAGTCACGAGTGGCGACAAGTAGTGATGACTACGGCAAAAATTTTTCTTGATCAAGTTGAACATGATAAATTACCCGTCATTCAGGTTGACGTTAACGATTTTGATGTAATTCTAAAAAATTTATTGGATACCGTAAGTTATTATGCTCAATATACTCAGAGGCGATCCCATCAAGTTCAAGATATAAGAAAACTTCAACAGGAAGCGAGTGCTTTTACACAACCTTTAGCAAAATTAATTCACTGTAAAATAAAGGTAGAAGAGATTCAAAGAACTATAGATAGTGAATATAATTATACCCATTTTTTTAGACCAAGAAACAGTCAATTGTACCAAATTCTTAATTCGTTCCTCAGTGAAAGCCAAAATTTAATTGAGAGCTCACCTTTGGTCAAAAAGATAAAATTCTGTGCAGATCTTTATCCTCAGCATGCAACCGTTAAACGACTTTCAGAAGCTCTGTTAGAAATTAAAGGCCAAAAAAACAGAGTAGAGGAAAAGCCCAAGATGGAGGGGGGCGAAGAGAAACCGGTTTTTTCCTTTTTACTAATGAACTAATGATATAAGGAAACATATTATTTCTCATTTATTGACAAAGTAACTAGGTTTTATGCAATAAATTGAATTCCTAATTGCAAACAACTGAATTTCTACACCTCGCTGAAATGCCAATCCAGCTTTATTCTAAGGTCTTCGATTTCTCTTCAGGATGCATTAGATCTGTCCTAAAATCACCGAACCCCATGAGCAAGTCACGGGGCAAAAATGTATGAAGAGGGAGTTGCAAGTAACAAGGCTATGAATAGGTCTATGCAATGATTGAAATTAACCAATATCACTCATAGTTGATACTGCATGATAGCCAGCATCAACATGAACTATTTCACCGGTAATTCCTGATGCTAAGTTAGAACACAAAAATGCAGCGGTGTTTCCGACTTCTTCAATAGTTACGTTTCTTTGCAGTGGAGTAATTTGGGCATAAGCATTTTGGATTTTACGAAAGTCTTTAATACCCGCAGCCGCAAGAGTTTTAATCGGTCCTGCTGAGATAGCATTAACTCGAACTCCTTTACGACCCAGGCTTGCCGCCAAGTAGCGTACGGAGGCTTCTAAACTCGCTTTCGCAACTCCCATTACATTATAATTAGGTACTGCTTTCTCGGCACCATAATAAGATAGGGTTAAAAGAGAACCTTGAGTTTCTTCCATCATGGGCAGCGCTGATTTTGCAAGGCCAATAAGGCTGTATGCGCTGATATCATGGGCAATTCTAAATCCTTCTCGTGTGCAAGACTCAACAAAGTCACCACTAATTTGATCCGCAGGAGCATAAGCAACAGAGTGAATTAGAATATCGAGTTGATTCCAATGCTTACGTAAATTGGAGAACAAGGCTTCGATTTCTGCATCATGGGCTACATCACAAGGAAATGTGAGCGTGGAATTGAATTCAGCTGCCATGCTTTCTACACGATCTTGTAATCGTTCATTTTGATAGGTAAATGCTAACTCAGCTCCTTGCTCATGAAACGCTTTGGCAATACCATATGCAATTGAGCGATTACTTGCTAAACCAATAATGAGTGCTTTTTTACCCGCTAAAAATCCCACCATTTTCTCCCATAATTCTAATTAGTATGTGATGCTAATAATTCACGCATTTTAGCTTGAATCATTTCAATAGCAATTCTATTTTCTCCGCCACGAGGAACAATGATATCTGCATAGCGGCTTGAAGGTTCAATAAATTGCAAATACATAGGACGTACGGTTGTTTCATATTGATGCACAACAGATTCAAAGGTTCGATGTCGTTCAACAACATCTCTTTTTAAACGTCGAGTCAAACATACATCTAGAGGAGTAGACATAAAAATTCGAATATCCATTATGTCACGCAACTCTTTATCACTGAAGAGTAAAATTCCCTCAAGAACAATGATGGCGTGTTGGCCAATAGTTCTCGTTTCAGGTAAGCGCAGATGTTGAGAATGAGAATAAATGGGAATTTCGACTGATTTACCTTGTCTTAGCTGACGCAAATGTTCACAAAGTAAAGCATGATCAAATGAATCTGGATGATCGTAGTTTATTTTTTCCCTTTCAACAAAAGGCAAATGACCATGATCCTTGTAATAAGCGTCTTCAGAGATAACTACTACTTGCTCTGAACCTAACTCACTAACAATAGTATTCGCTAAAAGACTTTTACCTGATGCAGACGGACCCGAAATCCCAATAATTATTGCTTGTTTGTTCATGATGATATCGCTAAAAATTTCGTGCAAATAGTATAGGTTTTTTAGGCCAAATTCAATCTTTAATTAGCGCTCTCTCCTTGTTTCGAGATAACGTCATAAAAGGCAATTTTATGCCTTTTATGACGAACTTACATTAATTAAAAGCATGCGCTACTTCTGGCAAAGGTTGTCCGACTGCTGCAGATGGATATTTTATCATCAGTAATGCTGATAAAGTTGGGGCGATATCTGTTGTGTAGGTTGGCCGAAAAATGCGTTGTGGTTTAAAGGACGGATGTGCAAATAATAAAGGCACATAACTATCGTATTGCCAAGGGCTTCCATGGGCAACTCGATCTTTACTTTTTAAACCGTAAGATTGATTAGGTGGTTGAATAATATATATATCTCCAGATCGATAGGGATAGTACATTTTATTTACTTTAGCACTGAGCCAATCTTTTTCAATGTGTGCAACAGGTAATGAATATGCTTTAAATACTCCAGGTTGTAGGGTTAAGGCTTGTGCTAGAAAACGTTTGATATCATTTGGTTTGAGTTTGCTTTGGGTAATTAGTTTGTTGTTGAGATAAATAAAAGGGGGGGAGATAGACATGAGTACTTGTTCTGGGAGTTTATATTGTTTCTTTAATGCACTGTGGATGTATTGTTCCATTTCTGGAATATTAATTGGGTTAATTTCTGCAAAATGATGCGCTTTAAGATAGGTTGGTCCATCATTTACGCCATGATCAGCAGTCAGTACAATGAGTGTATTGTTTAAGCCAACTTGTTTGTCGATGGCTGCAAAAAGATGGGCTAGCGTTTTATCCAACACCAGTAAATTATCTTCTGCTTCCAGGCTGTTAGGGCCAAATTGATGGCCAATTGCATCGACTGCGGAGAAACTAATCGCAAGGTAATCTGTTTTATTAGGAGATTTGCCCAATTGTTCTTCGATTAAGAGATGCTCTGCAAAATCAGCGGTTAATTGATCGGCTTTAGGGGTTCTTGATAAGGACTTAAAGTATTCTGGAGTTGGGGCTTGAGTTATATGATGTGGAAAAGTTTGTCCAAAAAGCTCATCTTCATGATGAAATACTGGAGAATTTGTATTGCGATATTCTGATTTAGGTTGACTCAAATTCCAATCAAAATCTTGAGCATGATAGTTTTTATTCCAATTTTTGACCCATTTAGGGTATTGGGTGTAGTAATAGTCACTGGTAACAAAACCGCCATTGGTTGTATCAAACCAAAATGCTTTACCGGCATGGCCTGCTAGGGTAATTGCTGAACGGTCCTTTAATGAGACTCCAAAAGCACGTCCTTTTTGAGACAGTATGATTTCATCACTCAACGTAGATGTATATAAATTTTTAGGTGAGCGGCCAGGTACAGCAATATGGGTATAGGGGGTACGCAGGATATTTGCTTTTAAATCTTCCATACAATAGACCATTTGTTGCGTTTTTCGGTCATACCATTCATTATTAATGATGCCATGCAATGCAGGGAAACTTCCTGTGGCAACTGTCGCATGTCCAGCACATGTCGTGGTGTTGGCATGTGGGTGGTGAGTATTATGATAATCAAGAGCATGACTTAGTAAGTAATTAAATCCATCATTACCAAATTGTTGTTGATGTTGGTAAATTAAATCACCACGTAATTGATCAATAACTAATTGTAAGATCAATTTTGGTTGATTTGTTTGAGCATAAGTCGAGATACAACCCAAAATAAAAAAAATCGCACAGATGTAATTTTGCATAAATAATCCTAGCAAGGGATAAAAGATTTCAACGAGTGGATAGGGTAATCAAAAGTGATTAAAAAACAAGATATCATGAATTTTTTTCTAGGGGGATCCAATTTGGCAGCCTGGACTTCAAAGTATTTTGGGTCTCCTCATTTTAATCATAAATCTAGGGTGATTACCTATTGATTTTTAAAGATTAAAAATTAATTAAGCAGTAAAAAGAAAATGCATGACTGTATTTATGAATTGGTTTACACTTCGGTCGTTGGAGTAAATTTTACTAATTCCCGGTTCATGGAGTTTAAGGAGAGCAGAAATGGGTTTTCAGTATGTAGAGCATAAGTTATTGGAAAAATATATAAAGGAAAGTATAACAACCGAACTAAAGCATCATAAGATTTATGACAAAGATTTAAAAAACGCATTAAGAACCCTTTATAAAACTCATCCGGAAAGAGCCACACAGTGTAAGTATCTTCTTGCTGTTATGGGCGGACTTAATCGATCAGAAATAGAAAATAAAACCTGTATTCTTAATGCAGCTGCATTTTATATCTGGAATCAAATAGATGAAAGTTATCAAGGAGTTGTTACTCCAGTTTTTCTGCGCCCAACGAATAGTAATTTATATAATTCATTAACAACATCACTCAGTCTTACTAAAGAAAATATGCCAGATTCAAAAGATTTACAGAGTATGTATGGTGCACTAAGTAAATTTATGCGTGCACATGTATATTTAGATTCTAATAATCCCAGAAATGGTTATTTAGAAGAGCGTCTGCAAATTTTTTCAAAAAAAAGAATTAGAGGATATGAAGTTGAAAAAGTACTTTCTGATTTGATAGAAAAAATAAATGCATTAGAGTTAGAGCAGGTGAAACTTGCTAAAGAGGATCAGTTAGTCAAGGAGCCTGATAAAAAAACTGCGACACAGACTTTTGGTTTATTTGCAGAGAAGGTTAGCACTGCTATAGCTGCTTCCAGCAAAGATCCTGAAGAGCAACTAACGCATACATGTAGTCATTAAGTAATGTATCGATTCATTCATACCTAAAATTTTCAGACATGAATGTCGGAGCTTGGAATTGGTGTTAGAGACACTAATTCCAAAGAATTACATTGTTTTCTTGAGCAAGGCTGATTAGAAATTGTGTATTTGTTCTATAGGATAGCCAAATAAAGCCCATTCCATTATTCCTCCATCAACGGAGTAGACTTCTTGGTATCCTAAATCTATCAAAGATTGAGCTGCGTATAAAGATCTTACTCCCGCTTTACAGTGTAAATAAATCGCTTGATTTTTATTAGAAATTTTAGACTCAATAGAGGCCGTAATACGATCTTTGGGTATATGAATTGCACCTGGTATATGAAATTCTTCCCATTCCGTTAATTCTCGCACATCAATTAAACAAAGATCAGGACAGCTTTTCATTTTATTTTTAAGTTCATGTACATTTATTGTTTTAATATTGGGGTTTATCATAACGAATTTCTCTTACTGGTCTTGTTAATGTGGAGTGGTGTAATAACCAATAAATTGCTGCTATAAATACACCACCTATTAAAGTTGCAAATGCCCAAGTAGCTGCAGAAACAAGAACTGGTCGTTGTCCCAGTTGATTCATATTTCCAGCATCATGAGCCACAGCACCAGCAAAAATTAAATGTAAAATACCATTAATTAATGTCATGATATAAAGGAAAGTTTGTATTTGTGCAGCAAATTGTTGGGCTAGTTCATTAATCATAAACAGAGGTTCCTTTGATTTGTTTGTGAATTTAATTTACATAACTGCTATATAATAATAACAGAAAATTAATAAAATCTTTTATTTCTATGCTAACCTCGGTAACATCGTTGGAAAAAATAATAAGAGAGAAAGTATGAATGCACATGAAATTCCTGTTCCTCATTTGACTACTGCACACTCCGGACCTTTGTTTCATGTGGAAAAAATTGTTTTAAATCAAATTGCTACTATTGAGACTTGGTTTAGACACCAATGGAAGAAGACTCCTCCTCCATTAACCTCGTCTGTTGATTTACGGCATGCAGGTTTTAAAATAGCCCCTGTGGATACCAATTTATTTCCAGCAGGATTTAATAATTTAAATCTCGAGTTTCTTCCCCTGTGTATTCAGGCAGCTCAGTCTGTATTAATCGACTATGTTCCTGATTGTACTAAAATTTTATTGATTCCAGAAAGTCATACTCGGAATAAATTTTATTTGCAAAGTCTTAATGTATTAAAAACAATTTTTACAAAAGCTGGTTTTATTGTACGCATCGGTAGTTTAGATCCAGAGATAATCGAGCCTACAGAAGTTGCTCTCGAAAATGGTGAAATGTTACTGTTGGAACCGATACAGCGTCAGGATGATCGTGTAGGCTTAATTGATTTTAATCCTTGTTTTCTCTTGTTAAATAATGACTTATCTCAAGGTGTTCCCGAAGTTCTACAAGGCATACAACAAAAAATAAGGCCCACAGCGCAGTTAGGATGGTTTTCAAGATTAAAATCCAAACACTTTAATTTTTATGATGAAGTGGCTAATGAGTTTTCCGAGTTAGTGGGCATGGATTCCTGGCTAATTAATCCTTATTTTAGAGCTATAGAAGGTATTGATTTTATGGCACAAGAAGGCATTGATAAATTAGCCATTGAAGTAGAGGAAATTTTAACTTTAATGAAAGATAAATATGCGACTTATGGCATCAAAGAAAATCCATTTGTTGCCATTAAGGCTGATAATGGCACGTATGGAATGAGTGTTATGATGGTACATGATGCTGATGAAGTTCGTTTACTCAATAGAAAACAGCGTACCCGGATGTCAGCGAGTAAGGGTGGTCGTAAAGTAGACAGAGTCATTGTTCAAGAGGGTGTATATACGTTTGAAACTATGCTAAATGGTTCTGTTGCTGAGCCAGTAGTTTATATGATTGGTCAGTTTGTAGTTGGTGGATTTTATAGGGTTCATAAAGAACGTGGTATTGATGAAAATCTGAATGCGCCTGGAATGCATTTTGAACCTTTGGCTTTTGCTCAAGCCTGCAATATGCCTTGTGATGATTTGACTGAAGTGGATTATCCAAATCGGTTTTATGTTTATGGTGTTATTGCACGTTTAGCAGCGCTTGCTGCGGCAAAGGAAATTGCGGCAATTGGGGGGGAATAATGCAACTAGGAATATTACTCGATCCGATAGACCAATTAAAACCTTATAAGGACACTACCCTTGCTCTACTCAAAAGAGCACAAAAGCTAGGGTGGTCTTGTGTTGTTTTTACTCAAGAAGATTTATTCTGTAAAGAAGGACGTGCTTTTGCACAAGTTTATGAGTTAAGTATTGGTGATTTGTATAGTAAAGATTGGGCTAAAATAACAAATCTTGGGGAAAAGCCTTTAGGTACATTTGATATTATTTTGATGCGTAAAGATCCTCCTTTTAATACAGAATATATTTACACCACCTATTTTTTGGAGCTTGCAGAACGTGAAGGCGTTTTAGTAGCAAATAATCCACAAGCTTTACGTGATGCCAATGAAAAATTTTTTACTTTGAATTTCCCACAATGCTGTCCTACAACACTTGTCTCTAGGAATATAAAACGATTGAAAGCATTTTGGGAGGAGCATAAGCAGGTAATTTTTAAACCCTTGGAAGGAATGGGTGGAAATTCTGTATTTCATGTTGAAGAACAAGGGAAAAATTTGGCAGTGATTTTGGAAGTATTAACTAAAAATCAGACGCAAACGATCATCGCCCAACGCTATGTTCATGAAATAAAAACGGCAGGAGACAAACGTATTTTGTTAATTAATGGTCAACCTGTTCCTTATGCTTTGGCCCGTATTCCTGCGGAAGGAGATTTACGAGGTAATTTGGCAGCAGGAGCTCAAGGAGAGGTAGTACCTATCACCACTAGAGATAGATGGCTTTGTGAACAAATTGCGCCTACGCTTAAGACAAAAGGTTTATATTTTGTGGGTATCGATGTGATAGGAGATTATTTAACTGAAATTAATGTTACAAGCCCGACCTGCTTACGTGAAATAGAAGCCGAAACCAATTTAGATATTGCTGGCGATTTTCTAAGTTGTCTTGAGACAATTTGTCGTAGTAGATAAATTCATTGTAGCGGTTTAGCGGAACTTGTTTACGGTTATGTCTATTTCGTCTTTGCAATCTGGAATGTTCCCAGATTGAAGAGATGAACTGGATTGCTTCATTTTGTTCGCAAATGACGACTGATTTTTATCCTGACACTCAAAGAATGGCACACTCTGTACACGTTTACTTTTACTGTTTGGCGAGTTATTTTAGCCCTTCGCTTCTTACTGAATTTTCTATACATCTCTAAAAATTCAGCCTAGCTATTCTCTGACGTTATGCGGCTTATCTGCAGAATCCAGGAACACTGCGTAAAATACTAAACCCCGCGGACAAGCCGCAGGTTGTAGTTAGAGATGTGATTAAGAGACAGCTCCTTTTACAGAGGGTGGTGATCTTTGGATAACTTATTCATCTACATAATCACCGCCAACATCTGCTTCAGCATTTTGTTCTGCTTTTTTATCTGAAGAATAAAGAGCGCCACTATCAGGCTCAACGCCAGTAATAAGATGGTTTCTATATTGTAAATATGCATCACGCATAAATGCGTACTTATCAAAAGCCTCATCCATTATACGATCCGTATCAAATAATTGAGAACGTAAATCAATATAACGAAGTGCTAACAAGCTGTAGACGACTGTATCATCATTTATATAAACATAAGGGCTGTATAATGCAAATTGGAAAAGCCATCCAGCCCCATCTCGAAGTGTGCTTGGGCCTAAGAAAGGTATAACAAGATAAGGAGAATTTTTATCTCCCCATTTAGCTAGTGTCAGACCCAAATCATTTGAGTGAGGAGGTAAACCAAAGGTTTTCGCTACATCAAATAAACCACCTACCCCTAAAGAAGAGTTGATGATAAAACGCCATGAGTCGCGAATTGCCCATTTTCCTTGTGCTTGTAAGAGGTCATTTCCTACTGTAGGAATAAGATCCAGATTATTGTAAAAATTATTAATACTCTTACGAACAGGAGCAGGAAGTACAGCCCTGTATACTTTTGCTGGCGGCTTTAAAAGTAAATTATCAAGGGCAGTATTAAATTTGTATACCTTGCGGTTAAAGGGTTCAAAGGGATCTGCGGGGTTAGTTCCTTTACAAACGCAACCAGATAAAATGAGACTACTTGTAACACTGATAACTAATGAGATGAATCGCATGATTTTTTTTATTATTTATTTTATTGGAGATGTTACACGAGTTTACTGTTCTTGCAAACCATCCAGTTTATGATTGATTTCCAGTTAATCCATTTGTTTCCCTAAGATCTATTTTTAATGCACGCTAAAATTTTAGTAAAAAGGTTACAGGACCGTCATTACATAAATGAACTTGCATGTTGGCGCCAAAACATCCACTTTGGATCTTGGGAAAGACCTGTGCAGCACGAGTGAGCAAATTATCAAATAATCGTCGCCCAAGTTCTGGTGGTGCTGCATTTGAAAAGCTGGGACGCAAGCCTTTTTGTGTGTCTGCCATTAAAGTAAATTGTGGTACTAGTAATAAATCACCATTGACTTCTTTAAGGCTTAAATTCATTTTGCCTTGCCCATCATCAAAAATACGGTAATTGATACATTTATCTAACATTTTATTAATATTATGTTCTGTATCATTAGGTTCAAAACCACAGAGTATCAGTAATCCTTGATCGATGTTGGCTACAGTTTCATCTGCAATATCTACTCGGGCATGAGATACCCTTTGAATTACAACTAACATGCATCGAGTCCCTGTTTGGAGATTTCTTTACTTGCATAAATTAAAGCATCAATGATTCCAGACTCCCTATCTGAGTGCCCTGCATCACGAACTACTCTTAAATTAGAGGCGGGGATCGCTTGATGCAATTCAAAAGCTCCGGCTAAAGGAGAAATTAAATCAAAGCGTCCATGAACAATGTATGTTGGAATATGTCTTATTTTATGGACGTTAGCTAATACCTGATTTTCTTCAATGAAAAAGTGATTTTTCATGTAATGAGATTCTAAGGTTGCAAGAGTTAAAGCAAAATGAGGATCACTAAATTGGTCAATAACATACAAATGAGGTTGTAAACTGCTGCATCGGGCTTCCCATAATGCCCAAGATTTTGCAGCACTCATGCGAGCCAATTCGTTTGTTCCTTGTAAACAATTGGCATAGTACTCTGGAATTTCATTCAGCATGTTTTCTGGAACACTACTTATAAATTCTTGCCAGTAATCGGGATAAAATAAATTGGTACCTTGTTTATAAAACCAATCACAATCCTTTTGTCTTCCTAGGAAAATTTGATGCAGTTGTAATGCCCTAATTTGCTGAGGAAATTTTTGTGCATAAAGCAATGCAAGTAATGAGCCCCAACCCCCACCAGATAATACAAATTCAGACAATCCCAAAAAATCTCTAATGGCATCGATGTCATCAAGTAAAAAGTGAGTTGTATTTTCACGAAGTTCTATATGAGGTGTAGAACGTCCGCATCCACGTTGATCAAAAAATATGATTCGGTACTGTTGAGGATCAAAAAAACGCCTTAGATACCCATCTCCTGAAGAAGCTCCTGGGCCTGGATGAAGTACTATGACAGGAAGCCCGTTTGGATTTCCTGTTTCTTCAATATAAAGTGTATGCAGCTCACTGACTTTTAATTCATGTTGTGCGTAAGGCTTTATTGATGGATAGAGTGAATGCATATTAGTCCTTTTGGGAAATTTGCTATATTGCCTTATTTTGCGCTGGGAGTCGCTTGAAAGCAACAGTAAATTTTACGGAATGCATCGGCTCATGAGTTTAAGTAAGTCAACGATTGCTTACCCCTTTGCTTTTAAGAAGTGCGGCAATCTTTTGGTAATCATTTTTTTGTGCATAATACAGCGGACTATGATGATTGGAGTCCTTCTGATCCACTAAAAAATGACCTACATTTTCGATTATCCAACGAACTATGGATTCGTTATTTTCTTGCACGGCAAGATGCAAAATAGAATACCCTTGGTAATCAGTGAGTTTTGGGTTAGCTCCATTTTTTATTAATATCTCAAGTGCTTCTTGATTACCAGCATAGGCAGCCCAGAGTAAAGGGGTTCTTGCCTGAGTATCTTTGTTGTTGATATATGTAGCCCCCATAATGCAACAGGATTGTACTATTTTTGCAGTGCCATAGCGTGCCGCATAATGTATGGGAAGTCCTCCTTGTTCATCAGCTAATAAGGACATACCTTCAATGGATAGCAGTAAATCAATAGTTTTTTGTTGGTGGTTTAAAATTGCCGTGTGAATGGGATAAAGAGATGCATGATTTTTTACAAAAAAGAGTTTGGGATTCGTTTCTACTAATTCAGTAACGAGGCAACTAAAATCATGTGTTGCTAAAAGATGTAACAGAGTGTTACCTGCTTTATCTTGTATGGTTAATGCTTCAGGAGTAAAAGGGAGGAGTTCGCGAGCAATTTGTTCTTTGCGCTTTAATAATTCTTCATCATGAACTATGGGAACAAATAAAGCACTGTGAAGCGGCAATTGCATTTGTGTATTCGCTTTATGAACATTTGCTCCTTGAGCTAAAAGTGCTTTGACAGTAAACAGATGTCCTTGAATAGCTGCTTTGTGTAAAGGTGTCATGCCATAAATATCTTCTTCATTGATAAGATGTTCTAAACGTTCTTTTTGTGCTGTAAAAAACCGATCATAGCCTTGTTGAGCTGCATAATGAATGGCATTAGAATTATCATAAGGTACTGTTTTTTTCTGAAGATCATTTGGAAGGTGTGCCATGAAGTTATCAAGATAATGTTCTGCAAGAGTTAGATATTTACTGTATTTTTCATTGAAACTGCCATGAAAGTGTATATCTTGGGAGATGTGTTCATGACACCATGCTTGAAGAGAACTAAGATTTGACTCGTGTTCATAGATGGAAGGTAAATTAAGCTCACGACATAGTGTCTTAAAGCGGGTCATTATAATTTCTCCTTACTCATTTGAGTAATCATTTAAAATGAACTAAATTGTGCGATTAGTGCATTTTGTTCTTGTTCATTAGATTTTATATTTTCTAATCTACTTTTAAAATCTTTATAGTGATTAGTCGCTTGATTATTCGAGCAATTTTCCAGGATTTCTTTATTTTTAACAGGGGCATTAAGGCCTTGGTTAATACGATGGTCCTTATTTTGCATATTCGCTGACAACATTGTGTGTAGTCTAAGATTTAGAATAAGATCCTCTACCAGATATTTTTCATTTGGATCCTTTAAAATAAATGCTAAATTGTTTTTTAATCGTCCAAAATCAGGTGGTATTTTTCCTGCTTTTTTCATTAAATTTTCTTGTTGCTCAAAGATTTTTTCTAAATCTGCGGTTGTCTCATCAAACTCAGAGTCAATCTCATATAATGTATCCATATTCTTATCTATAAGTCCATTTATGATATCGTCGAGTTCTTTTTTTAATATCGCTGTAAAATTGGAGCTGGCTCCAACTTCTTGTTGTTCTATCCCTATTTTCCCTCGTTCTTCAATAGGGACATCGCACATTGCTTGTTTAATAGTATCGATATTAACGTTAAAACCATCCGTATTTTTATGCAGATCTTGAATAATTTCCTTGATAATACTTACTGTTTTCTGGTGTATTAAAATAGCTTTTAAATCGTTTTCTAACTGCATAAGAGTACCCAGATTATTACGTATGGATGACTCTTTTTCTTTGATGAATTTTTTCATACTTTCATCTTTATCTTCAAACCCTGTGAGTTGAATTTGATTTATAAGTTGTCTATTTTCTTCTTTAGATAGTTCAAGTCGATGATGCTGAATGTGAAACATCTCCGCTAATTCATCTTTTAATTGCATCAGGTTTTCAGGGTTATTTGTATTTTCAAATATACAATTTTGTGCACCATATTTGAATTCTTCGGTTGTGGCATCGTTTATGCTCATCTCAAGAATATTAGATAAAATCGTTTGCAGTTCATTTTTAAAAGCGATTATGGCCATAATATCTTCTAACTTCTGATACTTTAAGATATTTGTTAATTCATCTTTTAATTTCTCAACGATTTCAAGATCATTACTCGTTTTTATCAATTGTTGATTTCGGTTTTTGAATTCGCCTATTATATCAATACCTGTTTTTCCATTAATTTTAATTTGACTTTTAGATAAGATTTTTTGCGCTTCTTTCTCCAGCCCAGTTAAGCTTAATTTATTTTCACCTTGTTTTTTTTCTTGCATCAAATTGTCTAATCGATTGGCTGCGTCATATAACGAAATTCTATTTTTAGGATCATATTTAACCAAGTCTTGAATTAATGCCATTAATTTTTTGCCTTCATGGCTTTGAAAAATGGGATAATGAAAATTGAATTGAAAAGCATCATTAATGCCATGCAATTCATCTAATGTGCATTGTGTTAAGTATTGATAAAGATTTTTTCCAAGCATAAACGCATGCATTTTTTCAGCTGAAATGGGAGCCCCTAACTCTAACCGTGTTTTAAATTCAGGGGGATTTAAACATTGAGTTGTAACAAAAGATCCTCCTGTAGTTTTATTAATGGTGTCTGAATCGATGCTGCCATCTTTTTTATAAGGAAAAAAAGACTTAGTATCGGAAATTTTTAATTTGTTTTTTTCAACCATCCAATTAGTATTCTTCTTATCTGGAAAAGCGCAACCGTGCTGGCTCATCTCCATTACAATATGTAGCATTTGCGTATATAGATGATGGGCGGCTTTGATACGATTCAAATCATCGGATCCATGGTTTTTGCTATGAGTAAGTAAATTACCATCAGAACAAAAATCTGTAACTACAAGGTTTAAACCTGATTTGCTTTGCCGTTCAGCACATTCAGGTGTTAACACCTCTTTAAGTGCATTCTGCCTCAGATAATGCACAGGATATTTAGGCATGCCAAGACGATTCTCAATTTTAAGAACATAGGGTGAGCTACCATCATTTGGAGTAATTTTAAAATTTTTTGAATTATTCCCGCCTAAATATGAAATGCTATTCTTATTTAAGAACTGATTAAATTCTGCATTACCCAATGGCGCATATAACTGTTCTAACTTATTTCTATCAAATGCAGCACCCTGAGCTAATATATCCATTAATTGATTGACTTTTTCTTGTTCCATATTGGTTGGAATTTCAGCGAATGTATTTGGAATTGGAGGAGTTTGATCAAGAATGCCATATAAACTGGTAATACCATATATTGCAAATTCAGTTTTTATTTTTGAATACAGATTTTCATGTATTTCTGTCGAAAACTCGGGACATTTGCCCACATGATAATTACTGTATTTACTTTCAATAACTTGTTTATAGCGAAGAATTTTTTTCAGGTTTTCAATGCTGTCTTTATCTGAAGTCGTATTATTATACTCTTTAATTAATCCATTGATTTTGTCTATATCCTGGTTAACCTGGGTAATAAAATTTATTAGCTTTGGATCAGCATTATTGATGTAATTCAATGGATGTAAGTTAGGCATAGTGTTTAACCTATGAATTTAAAGCCTTTGATTACATTTAATCTTATTGATTTTAATTTGTACAATTAATTGTATTGATATATCATAGAATTTTTTTAAATATCTTATATTTTTCAAATGGTTATTAGAGTTATCGGTAACCTATTAAAAAGCCACAGCCTACGTTCTGCAGTTGGAATCTGAAGACAAACCGCAGGACGGGGAGTCGGTGCGTAAAAAAGTCCTAATGTTCTGTGGTCTTGAATGTTTCTTAGTCACAAGATTTAAAATCTGAAAATCAGCTTTGAGCAACCAGATAGGGCGTCGAGTATAATTATAATAATATCTTTGTGTTTTCTTTTTCTTGCGGGAAAAAGAATCTATTAATAGAATACACCATCGATTATTTCCTGGAATTAATTATGACTCTTGCTGCAATTCTTAGCGAGTTGAATGAGCGACAACATGAGGCGGTTACTGCCCCGCTTGGTAATACATTGGTTCTGGCCGGTGCCGGAAGTGGTAAGACCAAAGTTCTGGTAAGTCGCATCGCCTGGTTGATTGCAGAACAGGGTATTTCTCCCCATGGTATTTTGGCAGTAACGTTTACCAACAAAGCAGCCGGTGAAATGAGGGCACGGTTAAACAATATGTTAAATACACCTATAATGGGGCTATGGGTCGGAACATTTCACGGATTATGCCATCGCTTGCTTCGTCGTCATTACAGAGAAGCGCATTTACCTGAATTATTTCATATTCTTGATACAGAAGATCAAGCGCGTATGATTAAACGAGTCATTGCTTCATTAAATCTTGATCCTGAACAATGGCCAGTAAAACAAGCCCAGTCTTTTATTAATGGGCAGAAAGATGAAGGGATACGACCACAACATGTACATACTTTATCCTATGGGCCAGGTAAAACATTACTTAATATTTATAGAGTATATGAACAAGCTTGCCAGACTGCAGGAGTGATTGATTTTGCGGAATTGTTATTGAGAACACATGAGCTATTACGTGATAATCCAGAAATTCTTCATCATTATCGCCAACGTTTTCAAGCGATTTTAGTGGATGAGTTTCAGGATACTAATACAATTCAATATGCATGGATACGACTTCTTGCTGGTGAGCATACTGCTGTTTTGGCAGTTGGTGATGATGATCAATCCATTTATGGTTGGCGTGGAGCTAAGGTTGAGAATATTCAACAATTCGCCCGAGATTTTACAAATACACTAACTATTCGCTTAGAACAAAATTATCGTTCTACTGCGACCATACTTGATGCAGCAAATGCATTAATTACCAATAATCACTCCCGAATGGGAAAAGATTTGTGGACTGAGGGTGCAACTGGAGAAAAAATTCTTGTTTACAGTGCGTTTAATGAGCTGGATGAAGCACGTTTTGTCTGTGAACGCATTATGATGGAAATTAATCAAGGTATCAGTGCGGATGAAATTGCTATTTTATATCGTTCAAATGCGCAATCCAGGGTTTTAGAAGAAGCGCTTTTACGTGCGAGAATTGCGTATCGTATTTATGGCGGGTTACGATTCTTTGATCGTGCAGAAGTAAAGGATGCTTTAGCGTATTTACGTTTATTGGTTAATCCAGATGATGATACGGCTTTCGAGCGTGTTGTTAATTTTCCAACTCGCGGCATAGGTGAAAAAACGCTTGATGATTTGCGTTATTATGCAAAATCAGAACAATGTTCTTTATGGTATGCGGCTAAAACTTTATTAGAATCAGGTGGAATGGCACAACGTGCTGGTTCTGCATTAGCAAAATTTATTGAATTAATCGAGCAATTGCAACAAAACACTGTAGAAATGGAACTGGATGAGCAGCTTTCCACGGTAATTCAGTTGAGTGGGTTGTATGCACATTTCAGTAAAATCAAGGGAGATAAATCGGAGTCTCGCCTCGATAACTTACAAGAGTTGATTAATGCTGCGAAACAATTTCGTTATGAACAAGAGGAAGATGAAGCAATTCCTTTAGTGAATGCATTTTTAGCACATGCATCATTAGAAGCAGGAGAAATGCAAGCAGGTGAACATGAACGTTACGTACACTTGATGACTTTACATGCTGCTAAAGGTCTTGAATTCCCCATGGTATTTTTGGTGGGTATGGAGGAGGGTGTTTTTCCAGGAAAACAGTCTTTGGAGGAACCTGGTCGTTTAGAAGAAGAACGCCGATTATGCTATGTAGGTATGACTCGAGCTATGCGTAAGCTGATTTTGTCTTATGCTGAAGTAAGGCGTCAGTATGGGCGAGAAGAATATCATCGGCCTTCACGATTTTTAAGAGAATTGCCACAGGAGCTATTTGAGGAGATTCGTGTAAAAGCGAGTTTTCAATCGCCTGCTATTTCTCGAAGTAAACCTTCAGTTGCGCCACAAACATCAGGGTTATCTCTTGGGCAAAATGTGACTCATGCAAAATTTGGTCAGGGAGTAGTATTAGCAGTTGAGGGGAGTGGTGCGCATACGCGTGTCCAAGTGAAATTTAGGGAGCATGGCGTAAAATGGCTTGTTTTAGCCTATGCCAATTTGGCTGTTGCAACATAGCTTGGATGAAGGTAATTTATCTGCTTGGTTTTATGAATGTGCCTAAAATCTGGATTTTGTCTTTGTCTGAATCACAGTAAAATAAGTACAATGACATCCTAACTATTGAATTTTCTTCAAGTGGATGCTAGGGTGCCGTTTGTAAAGGATTTTGGTATTATGTTAACTATTAAATAAGGGGAACTGCGTGAAATTTAAAAGTTTATTAACAGTAGGAGCACTGACAGTGTCTATGGCATCATCTGCAATAGCAGCAGATACTAATCTTGTGACTCCTATGTCTGATGCACAAAAAAAAGAAATTGAAAAAGTAGTGCATGACTATTTAGTAGCTAATCCAGAAGTACTATTGGAAGTTTCGCAAGCATTGCAACAAAAGCAACAACAAAACATGCAGCAACAAGCTCAATCTGCAATTAAAGATAATACGGATCAATTATTCCAAGGTAAAACTACCGTAGTGGGTAATCCTAAAGGTAATGTGACTATAGTAGAATTTTTTGATTATCAATGCATTCATTGCAAAAAAATGTCACCAGTTATAGACAGTTTGCTCAAGAAAGACAGTGACTTGCGTGTTGTTTATAAAGAATTCCCTATTTTTGGTAAGAGCTCCGAGCTTGCTTCTAGGGCTGCTTTAGCTGCTGGTATGCAGGGTAAATATCAAGCAATGCATAATGCGCTGATTTCTATCGATAAGCGTTTGAATGACCAGATCGTGATGACAACTGCTAAGTCTTTAGGTTTGGATATGAAGAAGTTAAAAGCTGATATGCAAAGCAAAGAAGTTACCGCGATTTTAGATGCTAATCGTGAATTAGCAGAAAAACTACACTTGATGGGTACTCCAGCATTTATTATTGCTTCAACTCCAGATGGACAGTTTAAAGCAGGATCTGAACCTTCATTTATACCTGGTGCTGCGAGCGAAGAATCTTTACAAGAGTTAATTAAGAAAGCAGCCGGTAATTCATAAAATCGTTTCTATGTAACCGGGTGCAGCGAAGCAGAGCCCGGAAAATTTGTGCTAGACCCCAGGTTCTGTTTCGCTGCACCTAGGTTATATTGAGACCTTCATGACAAAACCAACTACATTCCAGGATATTATTCTAACATTGCAGCAATATTGGGCTGCTCAAGGATGTGTCATTTTACAACCATTTGATATGGAAGTTGGCGCGGGCACTTTTCACCCTGCTACTTTCTTGCGAGCCATAGGCCCTGAACCTTGGTATGCAGCATATGTTCAACCTTCTCGCAGACCTACAGATGGTCGTTATGGAGATAATCCAAATCGAGTGCAGCATTATTATCAATTCCAAGTGGTACTTAAACCTTCACCTTTAGACATACAAGATAAGTACTTGGATTCTTTGCGTGCTTTAGGAGTAGACCCTCTGGCAGATGATATTCGTTTTGTTGAAGATAACTGGGAATCTCCTACACTGGGTGCTTGGGGGTTAGGTTGGGAGGTTTGGCAAAATGGTATGGAAGTATCTCAATTTACCTATTTTCAGCAAGCAGGGGGTTTAGTATGTAAACCTGTAACCGGTGAATTGACATATGGCTTGGAACGCTTGGCTATGTATTTGTTAGGAGTAGATAATTTATTTGATCTTCCCTGGAGCAAAACAGCAAATGGGATAATTACTTATGGTAATGTGTTCCATCAAAATGAAGTTGAAATGTCTACTTATAATTTTGAACATGCCAATGTAGAGGAATTATTTAAGCAGTTTGATTATTATGAAGGCGAGGCGCAAAAATTAATTTCTTTACAGCTGCCTTTGCCGGCTTATGAAATGGTGATTAAAGCGTCGCATTCGTTCAATTTATTAGATGCACGCAAAGCAATCTCAGTCACTGAAAGACAACGATATATTTTACGGGTAAGACATTTATCAAGAGCAGTGGCGCAAGCTTATTATCAGGCACGTGAAGCTTTAGGCTTTCCCATGCTTAACCAAAAGGTGTGTGATGGTCAATGATTTTATTTTTGAATTAGGTTGTGAAGAGTTACCTTCTGGTTCAGTTTGGCCTCTGGCTGATGAATTGGCTAATCTTTTGCTAGCTGCATTAAACAAAGCACAATTAGTTTATGGGCAAGTAAAACGTTATGCTACGCCTAGACGTATCGCTGTTGTTATTTTAGGTCTACAAGCAGAACAGCAAAGCCAAAGTATTACTCGGCGAGGCCCTGCATTGGCTGCTGCTTATGATGAAGAAGGTAAACCGTCATCAGCTTTACTTGGTTTTGCAAAATCTTGTGGCGTAAAAGTGGAGCAGCTGACTCGATTAGAAACCGAAAAAGGGGCCTGGATAGTCTATGAGACACAGAGTCAAGGGAATAAAACTAAAGATTTATTACCTTCTTTGATTGGCCAAGCTTTAGCTGCGTTACCTATCTCGAAGCCTATGCGTTGGGGGACAGGTGATGATGAGTTTGCACGACCCGTGCATTGGATAGTTACCCTCTATGGGGATGAAGTCATAGAATATACTCTTTTGGGAATTCAAAGCGGTCGCTTTAGTAGGGGACACCGTTTTCATCATCCACAACAAATTGCCATTCATTCAGCACAAAGTTACGAATCACAAATGAAAGAAGCATTTGTTATGGCTGATTTTGCAAATCGTAGGAAAATAATTCAAGAGCAAGTAAAACAACTGGCAGCATCTTACCAAGCGACAGCAATTATGCCTGAAAGTTTGCTTGATGAAGTAACCTCCATTGTGGAATGGCCTCAGGCATTAATAGCTGATTTTGAAAAAGAATTTCTTGAGGTTCCAGCTGAATCATTAATTGCATCAATGCAATCACATCAAAAATGTTTTGCTCTAAAAGACAAACAAGGAAATTTGTTGCCCCATTTTATTACTGTTTCAAATATTGTTAGCTCCAATCCGAAACAAGTAATTATGGGAAATGAAAAAGTAATGCGTGCTCGTTTAAGCGATGCAGCATTCTTTTTTAGACAAGACAAAAAACAACCTTTAAGTCAACGAATTCCAGGAACAGAGTATGTAGTTTTTCAAGCAAAACTTGGGAGTTTATTAGATAAAGCATTAAGAGTTGAAGCAATGATGACTTATTTAAGTGCTGCATTACATTTAGAAATTCAGCAAGCACAACGTGCCGCACAATTAAGTAAGTGTGATTTGTTAACAGGTATGGTGGGTGAGTTCCCAGAGTTACAGGGATTAATGGGTTATTATTACGCATTGAATGATGGGGAAGACCATGTGGTGGCACATGCCCTAAATGAGCAATATATGCCTCGTTTTTCTGCAGACAGTTTACCTGAATCTGATTTAGGCTTAGCGTTATCTTTAGCAGAAAGAGTTGATACTTTAGTGGGTATTTTTGCTATTGGGCAAAAACCTTCAGGAGTAAAAGATCCGTTTAAATTACGTCGTCATGCTTTGGCCGTTGTTCGTTTACTCATTTCTACTTCTGCCCCACTTAATTTAAGTACTTTAATTGAGCAAGCAATCGTTCACTATGGAGCAACCGTATCCATTGAGCCAAATTTGCGTGATGAATTAAAATTATTTATATTGGATCGTCTACAATCCCACTACCAAGGTCAGGGGTTAAGCATTGATTTAATACATGCAGGTCGTGCTCGTCAAGATGAATGGCTGTATGATTTGGATAAACGACTAAGTGCTTTACAAGCATTTGTTACGCTACCTGAGGCTGCCTCTCTTTCTGCTGCATGTAAAAGAGTGAATAATTTGCTTGCTCAAATAGAGAAACACGTTTTACCTCCGATCAAAGAACAACTTCTTGAAGAGGAGGTAGAAAAATCTTTATATACTCATATAAAACATATTGCTCAAGCAGTGGAGCCTTTATATCGTTCTGCTGACTATAGTTCACTATTGAAATTACTTGCGACTCTGAAAGAGCCTGTCGATGCGTTTTTTGATAAAGTAATGGTAATGGTTGACGATGAAACAATAAAGTCTAATCGCTTAGCACTTTTAGTCCGCTTGCAGGATTTATTACAAGGTGTTGCGGATATTTCATTATTGCAAATATGATTGAGATTACAACAGTAGGTTATGAGCATGAACATTTATATGATAAAGCACATGTACTTGCAAAACAGTTAAATTTTGTTTTAGACCAGCACGCAAACTCTTGTCTTTTTGTTGCTGAAGATAAACTTGCATTGAAAATACCTGGTTTTTCACCTATTTCGGCTGAATTGAGCAGTGTATTTTGGAATAAGCGAAAATCAGAAGGAAAAAGGCAAGGTTTAATTCGTGCTTGTAAACCTAGTATTGGACTTAAAATTATTGATGCTACTGCAGGTTGGGGACGAGATGCTGCGATATTAGCCAGTTTTGGAGCAGAAGTATTAATGATAGAACGTCATTCTGTTATGGCTTCTTTATTATCGGATGCACTATCAAGGAGAAGCGAATCTGATCGACAAAAAATGCATCTATCTCTTTATACTGGTGATGCATATTCTTATTTTAATGCACTCGAAGAGGAAAATTATCCTGATATAATTTATATCGATCCTATGCATCCTGAACGTAGTAAATCAGCATTAGTAAAAAAAGAGATGCAGGTATTGCAGCAAATAATAGGGACAGATGATGATGCGCGGGATTTAATTCAATTAGCGATAACACGAGTCAAACATAGAGTAGTTGTAAAATGGCCACAAAAAAGTAACCCTTTATTGCCGGTAAATGCACAAATAAATGGTAAAACAGTACGATTTGATATTTATTTCCCAAATCCAAAAATAAACATGCTTAAAGGAGAATAATCAATTTCCAGATGCTAGGGTAATAAACTCAATTGTGCTGATTTATAAAAATTTTATGAGGTATATTAAAAAATCCTCATTTAAGATGAGGATTATTTGAAATAAATTGAATTATGGTGCAAGCAGCTATTTCTAGCCATTAGTATAAACAGTACCAGTAGGACCAGCAGTTTCACCACCATTAACGCCGAACATGGTTGTTCCAGTGACGCCCAAAATAGAAGGTAGGAACAATAAACCAGCTGCGATAAAAACTAAAGCAATTGGTGTTCCTATTGGAATTTGAGTTGGATTATCCTTGTGCTGTTTAAATTTCATAATTGCCGCAATAGAAAATGCTAAACCAGCTAAATAAGAACCAGCAGTGATTAATTTAGTTAGGTTTGTAAATGATGAGGTAATTTCTGATGCCATGTCACCAACACTCATATCACCTGCAGCTGCATTTTGACTGACCAGAGCCAATACCCCCAAACATACAACACTGGATAACCAATTTTTATAACTTGATTTATTTATGATTTTATTCTTCACATCGTTCTCCTCAACTTAAAAATATTTTAAATTAGTCTAATTATAATTGTGTTGAGTAAAAAATATCCAAGTTATTGTTTTTATATGTCATATAAATAAGATAGATATTATTTTTTTTTCAGAAAGTTAGAGTGAAACTTCCACTGAAATATAAAACTTAAATTGATCATTACCAAAGTTCTTGTACTGCTAATTATTAATAATTGACTCTAACTTTAATAAAAAATGGGATTGAGGTACGCGAAAATGATATTACCTCATTGCGGATAAGGTGATGCAAAATCAGTGAAAACTGAAGATAGCTGACGCTCTCCCTTTTGATTGTTATGTTTCCAATACACTCACCATGGTTTATCGAGGCGATTAGGGGATGAAGGTGCTATTTCATTACTTTCTGAATGGTTTTTTTGATTATTCATATTATGAATAAAACCTTGAGACAACATTGCTTTTGCGACGCAGTATCAATATTCACTGGTTCAAATAGCTCATATAATTGGTTAAAATTGAGTTCATTATTACAAAGACGAAGAATAAGTTCTGACGTACCTACATTCTTTTCTTCTAAGTAACTCAAACACCGTATAAATGAAAATCGTAGCTGGGAACTGTTGGTTTTTAATGCATTATACACATCCTGAGTAAGGCTATTTAACTTTGTAATACTTAAAATTTCTCCTGATATTGTTTTTGACAATAAATCCTCTACGTCAAATTGAATTTTGGCCTATTAAGCTCAATGAAAGCTAAAAGTTCAGATTCAGAATGATAACCTAAGCAAGTAGTCATTATCCATTTTGCTGATTCAGCATTCAATTGTTGGGCATGATTTACTTTTTCTAAAGAGGGTCGATAACTATCAGTAATATGATCACTCTATCCTCTATATATGGAGTAATGCTATGTAGGGGGTGGTTTATTTAGGAAGGTATCCTTTCTACCATCGGCTTTTAATCCATTGAAAATAAATTGGAATGGAAGGACAAATCCTTATACCATCTGAGCTTAGGTGCATTTGATTTTACTGGGAAAATTTAAGTTTGCTTTTGTTGTAGGGTTGATTTAAAAGATTATCGGCCTCGTCATTTTATGGAATATAACGAGGACTACTATTTTTAATAATTTCTACATGAAACAAATTAGGTTTGTATGTATTCTTCATAAATTCTAGCCGAATTCGGCGAGCTCTTCTCTAAGACGTTTTTCTTCAAACAAATCTTCTATACGTCTTCTTCTTTCTAACTTGGTTGAAGTCGTTGTTTCGGTAGATAGCGTTGTATCAACATTAATATCTTCCATTTCCATCTCATTTTCATCAAATTCACGTGGATCCATAGCCATCTCCTTAGCCTTCAACCATGAGCAATTTTATAAAATACCAGAATTTGAGCTTAGGAAACAGTGGAATTTTTTGAGCATTTATAGGAGAAAAGATATCTTTTAGTTTTCCTTGTCTTAGTGTTTTAATCACTAAAACAAGGTATACACTTTTATGAGGGACCTCTAAGAACTCTTTCTACGTGTTCTTCTAATTCTTTTTCTTTTTCCTGAGTAATTATATCTGCTCCTGTTTTTCCTTTATTTTTTGCTGTAGACAGATCGTCCTTCAATGCATTCGTAATTTCAGGAGGAGATTTCTTGGAAGAAGTAAGAACATTTTTTCTCTCATCAAGTTCTTTACGTTGTTGTTTGGCTTGCTCATGAAGCATGGCGAGCTTTGGCCCATCATCTTTGAAAAGCTCTTGAATATTTACTTCTCTACCCTTGCCATCTATTAATACTATATGCTGTGGTTTTTTAGGTTTTCCGTCGTCACCATATTCAACTGGAGGGAATCCAGCGAGTAGACATGCTTCATAAGCTTGTTTAAGTCTTTGCTTTTCGGTATCGGGATCATTTGGAAAATTAACAGTCATTTTAATTCCACCAAATCCAGCGCGTCTAATTGTTTGAGCGAGGGCGAGCATATCTGCTTTTGGTTTTTCCTGGTTTGCTGGAAAGCTTAGATAGTAACCGGGATCAAAAATTCTAGGAGGAAACTCTATAGTCCAAACACCAGGTTTTTTTTGTTCTATTTTTCTCCCTGTTAAGGTATAAAAAAAATCTAAATCATTGGGATCGAGGGCAGAAATTGACATCCCATCTGGATTAACTTCGGTGTCGACAAAAGTATTTCCCTCGGGGTGCTCCTTGAGTCTTTTGGCTACGGCTGCATCAAGTGCATCAAGCATTTCTTGGCGTTTTTTAGCATCTGTTTGCCCCCAGGCGAATTTTTTCATTTGCTCAGCAAAGATATAGTGTTCCATTTGAGCATTCGCTGCTTTATCTAATAGAGTGATGTTTTCTGCAGCTGCTTTATCAAAAGCGTCTAATTGTTTTTTATGAGTATCTTCAAGTTCTTTGATGAGATTGGATTTTATGTCCTTTATTTCTTCGTCATCATCGATATCTAAAGCCACTTTCAAATTAGCTGTTTGATTTTCTACCGCAACTTTAAATTTATCGAGTTCCATTTTTTGTTGTGCTGCAATGGCATTTCTTGCATTAGTTTGAATTCGATTGAGTTCACCTCGAATATCTTCTACTGAATAGGGTTTAGGAACTTTTTCAACAATTACGTCTTTGAATGCAGCTATTGATCTATTATATGATTCTTTCGCTTTATCATAAAAATCTTCTTTTACAAATACTTTTTCAAATTCTCTTTTTATTTCAGCCTTTTCTGGCTCCTTTCCTCGCAGTAGTTTATCAAAAGTATTTTCTTTATCTGCACCAATTTGCAGTTTAAAATCCGAAGAACTATGAATTCTGCTGGTATCATGATCATTAAAAGCTTTATCTTGAAAATCAAATGCAGATAATCCAATTTGATCACGAAGTTTTTGTAGAAGTTCTTTTTCCGCCTCAGGCGTAAGTTCTCTGTGAATTTTTCGAGAATCGAAAATATCAAATACGCCTTTTCTGAATGTCATAGAGTTTACCTCAAAAGCTTTTAGGTTAAGTAAAGTATATCATCTTTTCATTAAGAGAGAATGATTGGCTGGGTGAGTATTTGATCATTTTTTATCATTATAGTGCAAATTTATTTTTTTTGTGTGTATTTAAATAAATCTTGATGGTGGGGTAACGTTTGAGTCATATTTGAACTCAAACGTTTTTTTATCTTAGTGTTTTAGTAAATTGGGTTGAAGTTTTATTACCAGGCGGGAATAGCTGCATCTCCAAATATATTTTTAGCTTTTTCTTTAACTTCGGGTGAATTAAATGCTTTAACAAATAACTCCAATTTTGCTTTTTTGGGTGAATCACTTCGAATCACAATAACATTGGCATAGGGTGAATCTTTATCTTCACTAAATAAAGAATCTTTAGAAGGACTCAAACCTGCGGGCAAGGCAAAAGTTGTATTAATTATAGCTGCATCTACATCCGGTAAAACTCTGGGTAATTGAGCCGCATCCATTTCTTTAAATTGAAGTTTTTGTGGGTTTGTAGCAATATTCTTTAAACCAGTATCATGAGTATTTTTTAAAGTAATTAAATTGGCTTTTTCCAATAATTGCAAAGCACGCATTTCGTTACTTGGGTCATTAGGTATTGCAATTACGGCTCCTTCAGGTAATTGCTTTAAGGATGTGTGTTTTTTGGAGTAAATGCCTACAGGATATACAAAGGTTCTTCCTATCGCTTCAAAGGGGTAGCTATGGGCTTTCATTGCTGCGTCGAGGTATGGAACGTGTTGATAAACATTGGCATCTAAGCTCCCATCTTGCAATGCTTCATTAGGTAGGTTGTAATCATTAAAAGTCACGATTTTTACATTTAAATGATATTTATTTTTTGCTACTTCCGTTGCTGTTTCAACCAGCTCTGTCTCTGGTCCCGCAATTGTCCCAATAATCAAAGTATTTGGTGGCGAGGGTTTGTGACAAGCTATAAGACTTAATAATAAAACGCAATAAGCTAAAATCCGCATTTAAAACTCCAATGTTGAGATTATGTATCGTAAGTGTCCACGTAATGGCGCCCACTTAAGGAAAACTGATTCCTATTTTTCTGTAGCTCGGCTTAGGTTGACGCCATTAAGTGTTCACCATACACATCAATGATGTAAAAAACGTTTTGCCAAATAATCTCCAATCATTTGTGTCAGTTGTACCATAATAATTAAGATAATGACTGTGGAAATCATAATTCCAGCATCAAAACGTTGATATCCATAGTTAATTGCCAATGTTCCCAAACCTCCTGCTCCAACTGTTCCAGCCATAGCTGAATAATTAACCAAAGTAATGGCAGTGACCGTAATGGCATGAATTAATGCTGGTTTCGCTTCTGGCAATAAAATATGCAAAATGATTTGCCGCGTATTTGCACCCATTGCATATCCTGTTTCGATAAGTCCTGATGGTAAGCTGCGATAAACATTATCTACTAGTCTTGCAAAAAAAGGGATGGCTCCAATTGTTAGAGGCACAATTGCGGCATTTATTCCAATTGAAGTGCCTACTATAAGGCGTGTAAACGGGATGATTGCCACTAACAAAATTATAAAAGGGATGGAGCGTGCCATATTAATGACAGTGGATAATACTTTGTTTACTCGTGGCATTGGTTTGACATGATTGGATGAGTAGAGCCATGTCCCTAAAGGCAAGCCGAGTATTACTGCAAATAGGGTGCTTAGGGTTACCATATACAGTGTTTCACCTGTCGCGATTAATAAATCATATGCCATTGGGAAGGACATAGCCCAATACCTCCACAGTTAGTTTGGCTTGCTGACAGCGCTCAATGAATGCTTCTAGTAAAAACTGGTGTGCGGTGAGCTCAACAACTAAAACACCACAAGTTACTGTATCATAACGATCAATATTTGCGAGCAAGATATTAATATCCAGATTTAACTCCCGACTTGTTTGACTAATAAAAGGTACTGTCGCTTCTTCACCTTGAAAAAATAAACGAAGTAAAGGTTTATCTGTGACATAATCTGCAAGCCTATTCGTAAGGCATTCTGGTAATTCGGGACTAAGTTGGGCATAAAGCATACCGCGAGCTAGGCTGTCTTTTTTATTAAATACATTGGCAAGAGAGGTTGTTTCGGCTAATTCACCATCAACCATAACCGCTAATCGTTTACAGATACGTTTAACCACATCCATTTCATGGGTAATAAGCACAATGGTAATGCCATAAAGAGCATTAATTTTTTTTAATAATGCTAAAATAGAATCTGTTGTCTCTGGATCCAATGCTGATGTTGCCTCGTCGCAGAGTAAAATTTTAGGGGAGCAACTTAATGCACGGGCAATTGCTACTCTTTGTTTTTGTCCTCCACTAAGTTGTGCTGGATACGCCAGTTTCTTCTCAGAGAGCTCCACTATAGGAAGCAACTCTTCAATTTTTCTGCGGATAAATTCCTCATCCAGTCCCTGAATTCGCATAGGAAGCGCAATATTATCATAGACATTTTTAGAGCTGAGTAAATTAAAGTGCTGAAAAATCATGGCCATTTTATGGCGAGCTAAAGCTAAATCTTTTCGGGATAAGCTTGTTAGGTATTGACCATCAATCACGACATCGCCTTGATCAGGACGTTCTAGTAGATTGATACATCTTAATAAAGTAGATTTTCCAGCACCACTTTTACCAATGATCCCGAAAATTTCACCTTCTTGGATAAATAAATTAATGTCACGCAGGACAGATTTTCCGGAAAAGGATTTGGATAATCCAATTAATTCAATCATAATTATAGCCTGGGCTTATGCGTGCGGACGTAAGTAATAGATCATCCCCCTGAAACGATGCATTGGGCACATTTCGCTCGAAAATAACTCTTTGGAAGTTTCTCATACTATGCTGTATGCTATGTTTCCTCAGTATCATTTCATGTGATCTGTACTTAAAGCCAATAGTTTGCATCAACATGAGCTTTAGGGATTTGAGCTATTACGGACGTAAGACTTAGAGGAATGAAAATCATATCCGCTTTAGCCGTGTTTTCAAAAAAAATCTTTTTTGAGCGTCCGCAAGCTGAATTTCAAATCGACGCTAATGCAATATTATACACATATTGTTTATATAAACAAAGTGATACTTTTAAATTTAGCATAATTTGTTAGTGCTCCTTTATAGATATCCAGGGTTATTGCTGTAATTCTTCACGATTTTTAAAATAATCCAGGGCTTTTGGGTTTGCTAGAGATTGCAAATTATTTACCGGTAAACCATGAACTACTTGCCTGACTGCCACTTCCACAATTTTGCCGCTAATTGTACGTGGAATATCTGCGACTTGCAGGATTTTTGCCGGTACATGTCTAGGAGATGCATTTTGTCGAATAATTAAGCGTATTTTGTTGATGATTTCTTCAGTAAGTTTCATATCATCACGTAATTTGACGAACAAAATGATACGAACGTCATCCTGCCAATCTTGGCCAATTACAATACTATCAACTACTTCATCAATTTTTTCTACTTGTCTATAAATTTCAGCAGTACCAATGCGCACTCCTCCTGGATTTAATACGGCATCGGATCGACCATAGATAATCAATCCATGATGTTTTGTGATTTCAGCAAAATCGCCATGTGCCCAAACACCAGAAAAGCGCTCAAAATAAGCATGTTGATATGCTTCTCTTTCAGGATCATTCCAAAAGCCTACGGGCATGGAGGGGAAAGGAGCGGTACAAACTAATTCTCCTCGTTCTCCTCGAATGGGGTCACCTTGTTCATCAAAAACATCTACTGCCATACCTAAACCAAGACATTGTAACTCACCTCGGTAGATTGGAAGCATTGGGTTACCTAATGCAAAACACGAAATAATGTCTGTGCCACCAGATATAGAGCATAGTTGTACATCATTTTTGATTTGGTTATAAACGTAATCGTAATTTTTAGGTAATAGTGGAGAGCCTGTAGAAAGAATACAACGTAAATGAGTTAAATTATATTCATCTTTAGGAACTACTCCTGCTTTTTCAACAGCAGAAATGAATTTTGCACTGGTTCCAAATACTGTTACTTGTTCTTTTTCAATTAATTGAAATAAACGACCATTTTCAGGATAAGTTGGAGAACCCTCATATAAAGTGAGCGTTGCTCCTAATGCCAAAGCAGAAACAGTCCAATTCCACATCATCCAACCACAAGTGGTATAAAAGCATAGATTATCAGTGGCATGAAGATCAGTATGTAATCCCAATTCTTTAAGATGTTGGAGTAGGGTACCTCCAGCACCATGAACAATGCATTTGGGTTTGCCCGTAGTTCCTGATGAAAACATAATATAAACAGGGTGTTCAAAAGGTAAGGAAACAAATTCGCATTGGCTTGCTGGACGGAGAAAATCATTCCATGATTGTGCTTTAGGAAGTAAAGAAATATCTACAGGTTCGTTGGTATTTGGGCAAACTACAATTTTTATGAGCGAGGATATGGCATCATTAAGTTGTTTAATTTTTTCCACGCCACTGTGTTTTTTCCCCTGATATTGGTGGCCATCACATATGAATAAGACTTTGGGTGTTATTTGCCCCAGCCGATCAATTGCAGCTTGAGCGCCGAAGTCAGGTGAGCATGAAGACCATATTGCTCCTAATGAGGTTGTGGCTAACATTGCAATTATTGTGTAAGAAGTATTGGGCATTAAAGCTGCTACTCGATCACCTACCGTGACTCCAATCGCTTTTAGGCCCGCGGCGCATTGAGCAACCTGTATATACAGTTGCTCATAAGTCATTGTTTGTCTGTGATTATCTTCATTAAGACTAATTAATGCGATATGTTGATCTCTACGTGATAAAAGTTTTTCTGCAAAATTAAATTGAGCACCTGTAAACCAGCGTGCTTCGATCATCTCTTTATAATAGTTAAGAATTTGGTGGGGTGGCTTATCAAATTTTAAATGAAAAAATTCGCAAAGTGTTTGCCAAAATGAATCGGGATGTTTGATAGACCAAGTATGCATGTCTTGATAATTTTCAAAGATCTGACAGTGCTTTTGAGCAGCAAATTCCATAAATTGCCACATTCTACTCTTTTGAGGGTTTTGAGGTTTCCATACAATGTCACTCATAATTATTTCTCTCTGTAATTATTATTGAATTTCCATTTGAGGAAATTCTTCTTAGTTGCAGGGAGTAGGAAGCATGGCATTTGCAACTTTTGATTGATTCTTACGCCCCAAAATCTTACAAATCATGTCACCAGCTGCCACAATTTTAAAAATATCTATACCTGTTTCTATTCCTAAACCGTGCATTAAATATAGAACGTCTTCAGTAGCAACATTACCGCTAGCTCCTAGAGCATAAGGACATCCTCCAAGACCAGCTACTGAGCTATCAAAACGATGTACCCCATGCTGTAGCGATGCATAAATATTCGCTATAGCTTGGCCATATGTGTCATGAAAATGCATTGCTAATTGATTTAGAGGTAATAGTTTAAGCACTTGATCTAATACTAAACGTGTTTGACGAGGTGTTCCAACCCCTATAGTATCGCCTAATGATATTTCATCTACTCCTAAGTCTAATAGTTTTTGTGTTACAAGCGCTACTTGTTCTGGTGGAATGCTTCCTTGATAAGGACAACCAAGGACACAGGAAATATAACCGCGAACCCTAATATGATTTTCTTGAGCCAAGGCAAGGACTGGTTTAAAACGAGCAATACTTTCATCAATAGAACAGTTAATATTTCGTTGATTAAACTGTTCGCTTGCTGCTGTAAATACAGCGATTTCTCGAACACCAGCTTCTAAAGCCTTAAGCATACCATGCTCATTAGGCACTAAAGCTGAATAATGGATAGAAGGTGCTTTATCTATTGCCCGAAAGACTTCATTATGATCCGCGAGTTGAGGTATTGCTTTTGCAGAAACAAAACTAGTTACTTCAATATAGCGTAAGCCAGATTCACTGAGTAAATTAACTAATTCAATTTTGTGTTTGCTGGACACGAAAGCAGCTTCATTTTGTAAGCCATCGCGGGGACCTACTTCTATAATAGTTATATGTTGCGGATAGTCCATAATTATCTCTTTTTTATATCTCAAGTTAAGAGTCGGTTTCACTTAATGTTAGTAATTCTTCTCCTTCCTTAACCTGAGCTCCTACAGCATAAAAAACTTCCATCAAAATACCATCATTAGGCGCATGGATAGTATGTTCCATTTTCATTGCTTCAAGAACAATTAAACGCTCCCCAGCTTTGACCTTTTCGCCAATATTTTTTAAAATTGCTACAACAGTTGCTGGCATTGGTGCAGTCAACTGTCCTTTATGAGTTGTTGTTTGTGTACCTAATGTACTCCAATTAAACCGTTCAATCGTTATGGAACCTTGTGGGGAATATAAGGTCAGTGATTGTTTTTTGTTTTCTATTGTGGCTTGATAATTTTGATTTTCTGTTTCAATACGTAGCTGATTGCCTATAAAATTTGCATGAATTAAAAGTTCTTTTTGATTGAATTGAACTTTAAAATTATTTTTATTGATTGCCATAATCAATGCTTCAATCGATGTATCCTTATTTTTATAACGCCAAATCCAATGACTCGACACTAGAGATTGCCAAGCAAATGCTTCTTCAAGTAGTGGGTCTTGGATGGAATTGACCATAGTTAAATAATCAAAACTTACGGCCATAAGTAAAGCTATTTCATAATCAGGTATTGCAATTTTAATATCTTCTTTGCTTAAAAAATCAGTACTTAGCTTTACATCTTTGAAGTTAGGGTGATGACAAATGGCTTGTAAAAATGGAATATTTGTTTTTACTCCACCTATAAAGTAATGAGACAGTGCTTGTTCTATTCTCGATAATGCTTCATCCCGATTAGTGCCCCAAGCGATAAGTTTGGCAATCATTGGGTCATAATACATGGTAATTTGAGATGAAAGCTGTATCCCTGTATCAATACGAATACCATCACCTGATGGTTCTTGCAAAAAATTAATTTGACCAATTGACGGAATGAAATCCTGATGAGGATCTTCAGCATAAATACGACATTCTATGGCATGGCCATAGGATTGAATTTTATCTTGTGTTAATGGCAAAGGCTCGTTAGCTGCAATTTTTAATTGCCATGCCACTAAATCAAGCCCAGTAATTTGTTCAGTAACAGGATGCTCTACTTGTAAGCGGGTATTCATTTCCATAAAATAGAATTGTTCATCTCCATCTACTAAAAATTCAACAGTACCTGCACCTCTGTATTTAATAGAACGGGCTACTTCACAAGCTGCCTCAGCTAGTTTTTGTCGTAAAGACACAGATAAATTAGGAGCTGGTGCTTCTTCAATAATCTTTTGGTGCCGACGTTGAATGGAGCAATCGCGCTCAAATAAATGAACCACATTACCGTGATTATCGGCCATTATTTGTAATTCGACATGGCGAGGATGCAATACTAGTTTTTCTATAATCATGGTGTCATCAGCAAAGCTGGCCATAGATTCTCGTTTAGCTCCAGCTAAGGCCATACTGAACTCTGATTCATGATAAACAGTACGCATCCCTTTGCCTCCACCACCATTGGCAGCTTTGATTAAAACAGGAAATCCTATTTTTTGGGCTTGTGCAAGTAATTGTTCTTCTGCTTGCTCGCTGCCGTGATAGCCTGGAGTTAGGGGAACTTTTGTTTTTTCTAACAATTGTTTTGCTAATTGCTTCGATGCCATAGCTTCCATTGCTTCGATTGAAGGACCAATAAAAATAATATTGGCTTCATAGCAGGCTCTGGCAAATTCAGGGTTTTCAGAGAGAAAACCGTAACCAGGGTGTATGGCTTGCGCACCACAATTTTTTGCAATATGAATAATATTAGTAATGTTTAGATAACTGTCTTTAGCAGGGGCGTCGCCAACAAAGTAGGCGCTGTCAGCGCTGCGTACATGTAAACTTTCTTTATCAACCGAGGAATAGATAGCTACTGTGTGTATACCCATGGATCGAGCAGTTTTAATAATTCTGCACGCTATTTCACCACGATTGGCAATAAGAATTTTATTAAACATGAGAGCCTCTTTAATTGTTACCCCAATTAGGTGTTTCTTTTTTTAAAAATGCATTAAGCCCTTGTTGACCTTCAACTGATACCCTTTTTTGAGCAATTAAGGAGGCGGTGTAATAGACTAATTCTGCATCGATTTTTTTATTTGCTACATAGGTTACCAGCTGTTTTGATGCTCGTACTGCTTCGGGCGCATTGTTACAGATTTGTTGCGCATAATTAAGTGTGAATTCTAATAAATTTTCTTCAGGAACGCAGTGTTGTATCAAATTTAATGACAACGCTTTGGCTGCATCAAAAATCTCTGCACTCATGAATAGTGCTTTAGCATTACGTTCTCCTATGGCTTGAACAACATAAGGGCTAATTACAGCGGGTATTAAGCCTAACCTTACTTCTGAAAAACAAAATCGTGCCGATTGAGCGGCTATAGTGAGATCACAGGCTGCTGCAAGCCCTGCTCCTCCACCAAAAGCAGAACCATGTACCATAGCCACAGTAGGTTTAGGGCTAGTATTTAAACTGTACATCAGATTACCAAGTACCATGGCATCTTTTAAATTTTCTTCTTCATTAAAACGAGCCATGTCTTGCATCCAATCTAAATCAGCGCCAGCAGAAAAATGCTTTCCATTGGCCTTAAGCACAATGACACGAACATTAGAATCAGCTATGGCTGAGTTGAGTTGATCGTGTATTTCAGTCAAAAGGTGATTATCAAAAGCATTATGCTTATTTACTCGATTGAGAGTAAGAATACATAAGTGCCCATAAATTTCAGATAACAAGTCGCTCACGTGTACTCCTTCCTTACATGCGAAATACGCCAAAATGTGTTGAATCAATCGGGGTATTAAGTGCTGCTGATAAGCCCAAACCTAATATTTTACGTGTATCCTGTGGTGCAATGACACCATCATCCCATAAGCGGGCACTGGCATAGAATGGATGTCCCTGAGTTTCATATTGAGCTCGCAATCGAGCCTTAAAATGCTCTTCTTCTACAGCAGACCATTCAGTTCCTTGTTTTGCGAGTTTATCTCGGTTAATTTGAGCTAAAACATTGGCTGCCTGCTCGCCGCCCATTACTGAAATTCGAGAATTTGGCCAAGACCACAGGAACCGGGGATTATAAGCTCGGCCGCACATTGCATAATTGCCAGCGCCAAAACTTCCCCCTACGATGACTGTAAATTTGGGCACACTGGCATTGGCTACTGCATTTACCATTTTAGCACCATGCTTGGCAATACCGGAGGCTTCATATTTTGACCCTACCATAAAACCAGTAATATTTTGTAGAAATATTAATGGAATTTTACGTTGGCAACAAAGTTCTATAAAGTGAGTTCCTTTCAAAGCACTGTCACTAAAAAGAATGCCATTATTGGCGATAATGCCAACAGGATAACCGTATAAATGTGCAAAGCCGCAAACTAGGGTGGTACCAAAAAGTGCCTTAAATTCATCAAATTCTGAACCATCAACAATACGGGCAATAATTTCACGTATATCAAAGGGTTTTCTTGGATCTGCAGGTACTATACCGTTAAGTTCTTTATTGTCATAAAGTGGCTCTAGGGTTTCTATTCGTTTTAGTTGTTGCGGTTTTTTGCGGTTTAAATTGCTGATAGCAACTCGTGCCAGATGAAGTGCATGGGCATCATTTTCGGCATAATGATCAGCTACCCCAGAATGTCGGCAATGAATTTCAGCACCACCTAGCTCTTCAGCACTAATGATTTCACCTGTTGCTGCTTTAACCAGAGGGGGGCCGCCAAGAAAAATGGTGGCTTGATTTTTAACCATAATCGATTCATCTGCTATAGCTGGAACGTAAGCGCCTCCCGCAGTACACGAACCCATAACTACCGCAATTTGGGGAATATTTTGTGCCGACAATCGAGCTTGGTTATAGAAAACACGACCAAAATGATCGTGATCAGGGAATACCTCATCCTGAAGAGGTAAATAAGCTCCGCCTGAGTCGACTAAATAAATACAGGGTAAATGATTCATCAGTGCAATTTCTTGCGCTCTTAAGTGCTTTTTAACAGTTAAAGGATAGTAGGTACCTCCTTTTACAGTGGCGTCGTTGACAACGATGACGCATTCGATGCCACAAACCCAGCCAATCCCGGTAATTATTCCTGCAGCAGGAACTACATCGTCATAGACTTGATAAGCTGCAAGTTGAGAGAGTTCAAGAAAAGGACTGCCAGGATCTAATAATTGTTGTAGTCGCTCTCTTGGTAATAATTTGCCGTGTTTTAGATGGCGAGTACGTGCTTTTTCATCACCACCTAAAGCAATACGCTGAATTTGGTTTTTTAATTCATCTACTAAGGTGAGCATTGTTGCTTGATTAGCCTTGAATTCTTGGCTACCGGTGTTAATTTGACTGATTAATTGTGCCATGCCTTAATCCTTAGCGAACCAAAATATCACTTAAAACAATGATGATCCAAATAATCCAGGTGATTGCAATAAAGTGGGGCATATCACCGCCTTTAAAAATTCTATATACAAGAGCTGGAACAGCAGTAATCGCTACTGGCAATAAGACAAGAACAAGTATTTTACGAACTACAAGCCCCCAGCCGGTTTGGCTGAAAATGGGTGTTAATTTTAAATTAATGTAGGTAAAAAAAAGATCGATATAAACAATGATTAGATGTGCATATTTTGCGAATATTACTACTAAGATGCTAAGTAATAAATAGATAAGACTGTGTCGAAGCATGAATGTCCTTTTTATGATACAGCCTCTCTCTACATACTATAAGAAGAGTCAAAGGTATTTGTCATTCACCAAAAAATATCTCATTACCTCTCAGAGAGAACAACAAAATTTTAGATCTTGTTGTTCTCTCTGAGCTTGCTACTCGGCTGAGATGTTGCGTTAGTGACAGCAACCCTGAGTCTCTTCTCAAGAGAAAGGAACTGTTTATTTTAAATTAATTCAATAGCCATAGCAGTCGCTTCACCCCCACCAATACATAATGAAGCAACACCACGTTTTTTTCCTTGATGTTTTAAAGCGTGTATTAAGGTAACTAAAATACGCGCACCTGAAGCACCAATGGGATGGCCTAAGGCACATGCACCGCCATGAATGTTAACGTGTTCTGGATTTAATTCAAGCTCTTTTATAGCAGCCATAGTGACTACAGCAAATGCTTCATTGATTTCATAAAGATCAACATCGTTTTGTTTCCATGAGGCTTTATTCATAACTTTGCGCATAGCATCGACTGGGGCAGTTGTAAACCACTCTGGCGCTTGTGAGTGGCTTGCATGAGCAACAATACGAGCTATAGGTCTTATACCTCGTTTTTCTGCTTGTCCAGCACTCATCAGGATTACACTTGCTGCACCATCAGAGATGGAGCTTGAATTAGCAGCGGTAACTGTTCCATCTGCTTTAAAAGCAGGTTTTAACTGAGCGATTTTAGCAAGCTTGGCTGCATCAGGACCTTCATCAATGTTTACAGTAACATCCCCTTTACGTGAATTTATTGTTACTGGAGTAATTTCATCTTTGAATGCTCCATTTTCTATAGCTTGAAGCGCTCGGCTCATGGAACGTATAGCGAATTCATCCTGTTGCTCCCTACTGAAATGAAAATGGCTGGCAGTAGCTTCTGCGAAAACACCCATTAATTTGCCTCTATCGTAGGCATCTTCCAATCCATCAAGGAACATATGATCTTTTAATTCACCATGTCCAAGTCGGTATCCAGAACGTGCTTTACTCAGTAGATAGGGGGCATTACTCATACTTTCCATACCACTAGCAAGAATAATATGCGCAGTTCCTGCACGAATTAAATCATGAGCCAACATAATTGCTTTCATTCCAGAGCCACACATTTTATTGACCGTAGTGGCTCCTGCAGTATTAGGTATCCCTGCCTTAATCGCTGCTTGTCGTGCCGGGGCCTGACCAATTCCTGCTTGTAACACACAGCCACTAATTACTTCATCTATGTCTGCAGGGTTAATCCCAGCTTGAGATAAGGCTGCTTGATGTGCGATTGCGCCTAATTCTGGAGCTGAAAGTGTTGATAGATTTCCTAGCATTGCGCCCATAGGAGTTCTTTTTGCTGCAACGATTACAATGTCATTCTGTTCCATTTTTACTTTTCCTTATACTGTTTCTTTAAAAAGTTCTCGTCCAATAAGCATTCTTCTGATTTCGGAAGTGCCAGCCCCTATTTCGTATAATTTTGCATCACGCAGCAAACGACCTGTGGGATATTCATTAATGTATCCATTTCCACCAAGAATTTGAATTGCTTGCAATGCCATTTGTGTTGCTCTTTCAGCTGTATATAAAATGACACTTGCGGCATCTTTACGACTAACCATAGCTTGATCACACGCTTTAGCAATGGCATATAAGTAAGCTCTTGATGCATTTAAATCAGTATACATATCGGCCAATTTACCTTGGATGAATTGAAACTCACCTATAGGTTGTTCAAACTGTTTTCGTTCATGAACATAAGGTAAAACAACATCCATACATGCTTGCATTATACCTACTGGTCCTGCCGCAAGAATAGTGCGTTCATAATCGAGACCACTCATTAATACTTTAACACCTTGATTCACTTCACCTAAAACTTGTTCTTCGGGTACTTCACATTGTTCAAAAACAAGTTCACAAGTATTTGAACCTCGCATTCCTAATTTGTCTAATTTTTGAGCTGTTTTAAAGCCGGGCATTCCTTTTTCGATCAAAAAGGCAGTGATTCCTTTACTTGCTGCATGTTTGTCGGTCTTTGCATAGACTACTAAGACATCTGCGTCAGGTCCATTTGTGATCCACATTTTTGTACCGTTGAGAATATATTTGTTACCTGCTGGACGAGCATGTAATTGCATACTGACTACATCTGATCCTGAATTGGATTCACTCATAGCCAAAGCACCGATGTATTCCCCACTTATAAGTTTAGGCAAATATTTTTGTTTTTGAGAATGACTTCCATTTAAATAAATTTGGTTGACACATAAATTCGAATGAGCACCATAACTTAATCCCACAGAGGCAGAGGCACGGGAAATTTCCTCCATGGCGATTGCATGGGCGAGATACCCCATATTGGCGCCACCATATTCTTCGCTAACTGTAATTCCTAACAAACCCATGTCACCTAATTTTTTCCATAAGTGATGAGGAAAGGTATTTGTTTCATCAATTTGAGCAGCAAGTGGTGCAATTTCAGCACGAGCAAATTGATAAACGCTCTCGCGTAACATATTATAAGTGTCACCGAGTTGATAGTTCGGTCCTGTATACATAGATGACTTCCCGTGAATTTTAACAAATTTGTTAGACTATACCCAATCGAATTGAAGTTGCAAATAAAATTTCTATACGATGGAGAAGATTTCATTATTAACGTGAGTTCGAGATAAGAATGCTGATGACGCATTTCCTCAGCCGAACGCAGATAGGCACGGACCTTAAAATCCTTATCTATATTATTTATCTCTATCCCTGTCTCGCGGTTGTTGTTGGCAGCAGCGACTTCATAGAAACATATAAGCATGGACTCTTAATATAATTTAGAGAATCTCCTTTACCTGATTTAAAAAATCGCCTACTCTTAAGCCGAAAGAAAGCGATGCATTCCTTTCAATACACGTTGCGAATAGGTTGTCATTCGCGCGCAGGTTAGTATCCATTATTTTAGGTGTTATCACGCCTCAAAGCGGGACCTTGTATATGAGAGAATGACTATTGTTCCATTAGGAGCAATAGTAAAGTTTAGTTTTAAGAGTTCAGGTTTATCTATTTAGGAGAGTCGTTCATGCGCAAGTTAGTACTCTGGGGGCATAGTGTTGATGAGTATCGCGAGATGTTTGATTTGTCTCAAGAGGACATGAATTCCCGAATTTTAGAATATGGATGTGGCCCAAGTGCCGTAAACGCACAACAATTTCTGGAGGCGCATCAAGCTGTAAGTTGTGATCCTTTATTTGTTTTGGATAAAGATACTTTATCTTCCAAAGCAATTATGATTTTTGCTCAAATGGCGGATGAAGTGCGTAAAGAGCAAGAACAATTTGATTTTAGCCGTAATGGCAGTTTAGAGCAATTGCTTGAATACCGACAAGAAGGAATGAAATCATTCTTTGCCGATTATGAAAAAGGTAAGGCTGAAGGGCGCTATTTGGGGGCAGCTGATTATCATTTACCTTATGCTGATTTTTCTTTTGACTTTGCTTTAAGTGCTCATTATTTATTTGCAGATTTAGAAGATCAAACAGTTGATTTTCATTTAAATGTAATTCGTGAATTAGCAAGAGTAGCTAAAGAAGTTAGAATTTTTCCTTTAAATGATATGGAAGGAAAGAGTTCTGAGCTTTTAGGTCCAGTATTACTGCAGCTGCAAAAAAATGGTTATGGTGTAGAAATTAGAGAAGTGGATTATCATTTGCACAAATCAGAAAATGCGATGCTTCGGGTTTGGGCTCAGAAATGTGATATTTAATTAATGTGAGTTCGAAAATGAACTCGCATTAATTAATGCGGCTTGGGGTGAAGTGAAGCGTAACCCAAGGCTTTACCCACACAGAATTTCCGGATCATGCTTCGCTCCATTTAGGCTACAGGATTCTCTATGTATTCAATGTTACGTCCCTTACTTTTTAGGATGGATGCAGAAAAAACCCATGCTTTGAGTTTGTCTGCTTTACACTACATACCTAAATTTTGTTTTAAGCAAGCAGAGCATCAACCTGTGCAAGCTTTAGGACTTCAGTTCCCTCATCTTGTGGGTTTAGCTGCAGGATTGGATAAGAATGGCGAGCATTTAGATGCATTGGCTAAGCTTGGTTTTGCGTTTATTGAATTGGGAACGGTAACGCCAAAACCACAAATAGGTAATCCTAAACCTCGTTTATTTCGTTTACCTGAAGCTCAGGCAATCATTAATCGTATGGGTTTTAACAATCAGGGTGTTGATACTTTAGTTACTCATGTAAAAAAAGCACGCTATAAAGGAATATTAGGTATTAATATTGGCAAAAATAAAGATACATCACTGGAATATGCTGCAGATGATTACATTTATTGCTTCAAGAAAGTTTATGAATATGCTTCCTATGTAACGATTAACATTTCTTCACCTAATACTCCAGATTTACGCCAATTACAACAAAAGGAGTATTTTGTCCATCTATTGTCAAAAATTCAGGCTGAGCAAATCAAATTAGAGGATAAGTTTCAACGTCATGTTCCTCTCGTTGTTAAAATCTCACCAGATGAACACGCAGAAACACTGAAACAAATGGCAGAAGTCATTTTGAATTTAGGCATAGAAGGAATTATTGCGACAAATACAACATGTTCACGTAAAGGAGTGGAGCATTTATCTCTCGCAGAGGAATCAGGAGGATTAAGTGGTAAACCTCTGTGGGAATTATCAACCCAATGCTTGCGTTTGCTAAAACAATATGTGGGTAATAATGTGACTTTGATTGGGGTAGGGGGCATTGATAGTTGTGAGAGTGCTCGATCAAAATTGAACGCAGGAGCTTCATTAATACAAGTATATAGCGGTTTGATTTACCAGGGACCAAGATTAGTCTATGAGTTGGCTCGCGGATTATCTTAAAAAGGATGAACTGTAAAGCATGACAGAATCTGAATTTATTTTGAATTTCAATTTCCTATTTTCACTAAGGTCACAGGGGTGTGGCTAATGAAATGTATTACTAAAAATCTGGCAGCACAAATGGAGTCTTGCATCAAGCAAACTCACATTGAGGTCACTAAGCGATATTCAGAAGGAAAAGTATTGGAAATTAATGGGGGCGCTGCTTGTTTTTCTGGTTTTGATTCTTATTTATCACAAGTAGTTGGATGGGGCTTTAATACTCCATTAAAACAATTTAAAACTGAAATTGAATGCATTGAGCATTTTTATAAAAGCCTAAATCATCCACGGGTAGATATTGAGCTATGCCCTTTTGTAGGAAATGATCTTGCTATTTTTTTAAGTCAACGGGGTTATTGCATCAATGAACTAAATAATGTGTCTGTCCTGGATTTAAAAACATATCAACCTATTGATTTTCATAAAAACCCATTGATGATAAAGGAAATAAAACCCGATGAAATTCATGAATGGGCCACCCGAGTAGCACTAGGTTTTACGGCTCCTGAAGCTAAAAATCAATTTATTCATTATGCTCAATCTAAAGGAGTTAGTGTTTTTGCAGCTTATGATAATGAGGCAATTGTAGCAGGAGCCACAATTGCCATACATGATGATTTTTGTGATTTAGGAGTTACGAGTACTTTGCCTGAATATCGAGGTAAAGGGCTGCAAAAAAGATTATTGCTTGCTCGTTTAAACTTTGCTAAACAACATCATTTATCTTGGGCCACAGTAACTACTGAACCAGGAAGTATTTCGGATATGAATGTGCAAAAAATCGGTTTTTGTTGTGCTTACACACGCATTAAGATGACCTTAGAATGAACCTAAAGTTAGCACTTCCATGTAATAACAGTTACAATAGTTCATTTGGCCGATTGACCACTTAATTCATGAAAAAGAAACCCACAGTTAAAACCAGTATCCTATACAAACGTTTGCTCACTTATGTAAAACCGTTTTGGCCAATACTGGCATTAGGTGTTTTCGCCAATATGTTGTACTCCCTGATTGATGCTGGGTTTACTTACATGATGCGTCCCTTTTTTGACAAGAGTTTTATTAATGTCGATATGGATTTTATTAAGAAAATCCCTTATATCGTTTTGATAGGGATTACTTTGAGAGGACTAGTGAGCTCTTTAGGTAGTTATTGTATGACCTGGGTTGCTCGATCCGTGGTTAAGGTATTAAGAGAAAAAGTATTTAATCATATTCTTCGTTTACCGGCTGATTTTTATGATCAAGCAACCTCAGGACAAATGCTCTCCAAAATTCTTTATGATGTGGAACAAGTTGCTCAAGTTAGTGCAGATGCTCTAACAGATATTGTCCAAAATATTTGTTTAATTGTAGGTTTTCTTACAGTAATGTTTGTTATTTGCTGGCAATTATCACTCATGTTTCTTTTAACCATTCCTTTTGTGGGCTTCATTGTGAATTTCACAAACAAACGAGTAAGACGAATCAGTCATAAGGTACAAAAAACAATGGGTGAAGTTACCGAAATTGCTAGTGAAGCCATTGAAGGCTACAAAGTGGTGCGTATCTTTGGTGGTATTGTTTATGAATCAGAAAAGTTTAGTAGGGCGATAGAACATTCGCGCCAAAATGATATGAAGGTGGCTGCAAGTAAGGCACTTAATGTTTCAGGGGTACAAATTGTCATTGCTATTGGGATTGCTGCAATTATTGCAGCAGCAATTCAATTATCTACTGTGGTTGTTGTTTCAGCAGGTTCTTTTTTGGCAATTATTGCTGCGATGATACAATTAATAAAACCCATGAAAACATTAACAACGCTTAATGCAGTGATCCAAAAAGGTTTGGCGGGTGCCGAAAGTGTTTTCAATATGCTCGATGTATCTATCGAGCAAGATCAAGGCATTATTTTGCCACAGCGAGTGCGTGGTGAGTTGGTGTTTCAGTGCGTATCTTATGCTTACAGGCAAGGTGAGAATGTATTGCATGATGTGAGCTTTACCGTTGAAGCAGGAAAAACAGTTGCTTTAGTAGGTCATTCTGGGAGTGGTAAGACAACTATAGCCAGTTTAATTCCTCGTTTTTATGAAATTACTGAAGGTATCATTGCCTTAGATAACATTCCTATCAATCAAATTAGTTTGTCGAGTTTACGAGAGCAAATGGCTTTAGTGAGTCAAAATGTGACTTTGTTTAATGATACTTTAGCTAATAATATCGCTTATGGTCGTTCAGATATAAGCCGTGAACAAATTATGCATGCGGCTAAACTCGCCTTTGCTGATGAGTTCATTAGTCGATTGCCTGAAGGTTATGAGACCCGCGTTGGGGAGAACGGTGTATTGCTTTCTGGTGGTCAGCGACAAAGAGTCGCGATTGCTCGTGCTATTTTGAAAGATGCGCCTATTTTAATTCTTGATGAAGCAACATCAGCCTTGGATAGTGAGTCCGAGCGATACATACAAATTGCTTTAGAAGGGGTCATGAAAAATCGGACTACCATTGTTATTGCTCATCGTTTATCGACAATAAAACATGCAGATAAAATCATTGTAATGCAACATGGACGTATTGTAGAGCAAGGTACGCATCAGGAGTTACTTGATAGGCAAGGACATTATGCTCAGCTCCAGGGGATGCAACGTGTAGGTATTCAAGAGGAAGTCATAGCTTGATGCTTTCTTTTTTAGATAAGTTATGGTACGGAGCACATCCATTGCAATGGCTATTACGCCCATTGTCTTGGGGGTATCAAATTGCGGTTTCGGTCAGACGCTATTTTTTGCAGCGTTTTTACCAAATCGCTTGTCCCGTCCCTCTTATTATTGTCGGCAATATTACTGTTGGAGGGGTAGGTAAAACTCCTCTAGTGATCGAGTTAGCTAAGAAAATGCAACAAAAAGGATTAAGAGTAGGTATTGTGAGTCGTGGTTATGGCGCGACAGTAAAACAATTCCCTTATGAAGTCCAACCCCATGATTCTGCTTTAAAAGTCGGGGATGAGCCTTTATTATTGGCACAAAGAACCAAATGCCCTGTAGTGATTGCACCAAAACGAACTCAAGCGGTACGCTATCTCTTGAAAAAATATCAAAGCGAAATCATTATTAGTGATGATGGATTGCAGCATTATTGTATGGGAAGGGCTATTGAAATTGCTGTTATTGATGGAACACGCGGCTTAGGAAACGGTTTTTGCTTGCCTGCAGGGCCGTTAAGAGAGCCGGCATCCCGCTTAAAGCAAGTTGATTTTATTGTGGTGAATGAAGGAAGCATGGAAAATGCATATTCTATGATCCTAAAACCTGGGAAAATTAAAAAATTAAATACTGATGAAGAGATTGCTCCCGAAACGCTATATGGAACTTGGGAGGCAATTGCTGCAATTGGTAATCCCCAACGTTTTTATTCCACTTTGCAGCAATTAGGGATAGAATTCAATACCTGTTCTTATCCTGATCATTATCAGTTTAGGCCGGAAGATTTGAATTATATTGAATCACTTATTATTATGACGGAAAAAGATGCAGTAAAATGTCGATCATTTAGTTCAGACAGAATGCATTATTTACCGGTAGATGCTGTATTGGATGATGCATTTTGGAACGCATTGTGGTTACATCAACAGTTAAAAGGTTATTGCTGATTATGTTTGCTTGGATTCGCTGTTTTCTATTTTTAATCGTATTCCACACAAGTACTGGGTTGTTTGCGACTGAAACTGAAAAAATGCCGCAACCACAACAACAATCTATTGTTCCAATGACAGGAAGTTGGACTTTTTCTGGAATGGTAAAGAATGAAAGTGGCGATAAATACGGTTACTTTTTTGAAATGCAGCGTCAGGGTATCGATTTTTATGCTAAAGCTGCTTTAATTGATGGACAAACAAATGAGCTTGTATTTTTTTATGAAGGTAAAGAAAAAATAGAGCAATCGACATCCTTGGATTGGCATGTAGGTAATTCATTTATACGTTACAATCCTATCAATGATAGTTGGATTTTTGGAGTGAAGGAAACTGATAAGAAAGGCTTTAATTTCAAAGTGGATATGTTAAAGCAAGCAAATCAAGATAATGAAACTTTAGCTTTACGTCCTGGAATTCAATTGCAAGCGGTGCAAACAAGTCAACTTAATGGACATTTACGTATCGATGATAAAGAGCAATTTGTTACAGGGAATAAAGCGTGGTTCGGTAAATTAGTACTAAGTGATGATCAAAAGGATTCCCATAAAATAAGCACAGCATTTTGTAATTTAAATGATGATAATGGTTTTTATTCAGCAAATCTCCAAGAAAAAGATGCAACTAGTGCCGCTGTGGCTGGTTGGCTTGATCCTTTAGGCAATAAAGTAAAAATGTCACAATTTATTTCCATAAAACCATTAGATAATGATCTATGTATGGTTAAAATTCGTTACCCTAAGCTTCATTTAAAATTAATGAATACCTTGAAAGATAAAAATCAATTAAATTCTGTTGCAGGTTTTTCTAAAGAAAGTAAAGGCGCTTTTTGTGTTGTTATGCAACAATTATTTAGTCAAAATAAAGTATTAGAGCTAGATACTTTAGAAGTTAAGCTAAATGCATAGTTTTATGGAGAGTGTCTCAGTTCAAGACGATGCTAATGTATCTCTTCACTGCCCACTAAGTTAAGCTCATCTCGAACAGCAAGGTACGTTGAATCCGGGCTACAGAAAAATAGGAATCAGTTTTCTTAAGTGACGCTATTAGTAATAGGTCACCCCTAATAAACTTTCAAGAAGTTTATTAGGAGAACTGATCCTCTTTATATTCTAACCAAAGCTACCGCCAAAA
>NZ_LNYU01000084.1 GCF_001468135.1 Legionella santicrucis
GAAATTGAAGAATTAGCCTTAGAGCGTGGCCTAAAAGTGGATCACTCCACCATCAATCGTTGGGTTATTAAATATTCTCCTCACTTGGGAGAGAGATTCCGAAAACGCCATAAAAGGCGAGCTGGTAGATCTTGGAGGATGGATGAGACGTATATCAAGGTAAAAGGCTAGTGGGGTTACTTATACCGTGCGGTTGATAAAGAAGGAAATACCATTGATTTTATGCTTTCAGAGAAACGGGATGAGCCTGCAGCGCG
>NZ_LNYU01000085.1:0-42908 GCF_001468135.1 Legionella santicrucis
AGTACAAACTCATTGTTAGAGCAAACCAAATTGCTTGGCAGGAGCTCAAAAATATGACCGCTTAAAACTGAGTGTGCGTAACATGAGTGAAGAACTCATGTAAATCCTCAAGAATGTCTTTGGGAGCGCGTGCCCCGAAACCGCGGTCATCATAAAAATCAAAAATAATTTCTTCAGTTGGGTTTTCCAAAGCAACTTTATGCATTTGTGCATAAATAAGTGATGCTTTTGTATCATCAAATAACCAGTCACTATGATCACCATTATAGGTATGATCTAACTGATGTATTGCACGATCATAAGAGGTACCACTGGGTAGATCACCGTAAATATCAGCCAAGAGAAATGGATCAAGTGTGCAGCCTAGATGATCAGTTACTTTTTTGATCGCAGGAAAGCAAGAACCTTTTCCAATACTATTTGCAAAATCTACACTTAAGGATTGTCTGTTGGAACCAATAAGGGCAATTGCTTTAGTAAAGTTTTGATTTTCCTCTTTAATGGTATCTAAAAAGATTTTATTTGAGGCAATTACATCTTTATTTTCAGAATAAGCATAATTGCGATGAAACAGACATCCATCAAAATCAAATGAGGTAACGCGAATTGCCATAATAATTTTCCATTATAATTAAAAATTGATCATTATAAAGCCCAAATATTAAGTAAATATTAAGTAAACATTAAGAAATTATCGTGTTTTATAAGGATATTTTTTTACATGAAAAAATTCTGAAAAAAATAGAGAAAAAAATAAATAACCAACTGATTTTAAATATATTTTATAATTGAAACGCTTTTTGTTCTTGAAATCTAGGGGATAGCAACTTAAAAAAACTCATATCGTTGCTAACGGATAACAAATTTATTGTTCTTCTTACTATTGGTTTTCTTGGTACATAAAAATCTAAAAACAATACAAAATCAAAAAGACCCAAATAACTTCTTTAAGCTTTATTTTGATTTTTTACAGTCTTCTTAATATCTTATGGAGCCTCATGAGAATTCATTTTAAAAAATTGTCCCATACCTAGTACTGACGAATTTTTTAGGTAATGGTCGTTCCTATTTTTCGGATAAGCCTGATTTGTTTTAATAAACAGATAAATAGAACTACACTGATTATAAAAGCATAGGGAATAATTTTATGGCAAAGTTAAATTCACCACATATTGTTGTTGTAGGTGGTGGCGCAGGAGGAATGGAATTGGCTGCTAACCTGGGTAAAAAGCTAGGGAAAGGCGGTAAAGCATCTATTACCTTAATTGATTTATCACCTACTCACATTTGGAAACCACTTTTGCATGAAGTGGCTGCAGGTAGTTTATATACAAACGAAAATGAAATTGAATACTTAGCGTATGCGGCCACCCATCATTTTCATTTCGTTTTAGGAGCATTAGAAGGATTAGATCGCAACAAAAAAGAAATTTATTTAGCACCATTTTTCAGTCATGAAAAAGAAATTTTACCCAAAAGAACACTTACATACGATATTTTGATTATTGCTGTGGGTAGTATTGCCAACGAATTTGGTATCTCAGGTGTATATGAACACTGCTTGTTTTTAGACAATCTTCAACAAGCGGTCTATTTTCATCGCGAATTATTAAATCATTTCATGCGTCTTTCCCAACAAACGCAACATGAGCCATTTAATCTTGTTGTCGTAGGCGGAGGGGCTACTGGAATTGAGTTAATCGCTGAATTGAATAGTGCGCTCCAACATATTATTAACTATGGATTTGAGATTCAACTTAAGAACATTTCGTTTACTTTAGTAGAAGCAGCAAAACGCTTATTAGTTGCGCTTCCAAAGCAACTGTCAGAAAAGGTTTTTACTAAGTTAACCGACATGGGCGTAACCGTTTATGTAAATGAACAAGTAAATGAAGTAACAGAACAAGGATTACATACCCAATCGGGAAAATTTATATCTGCTGATATTGTGGTTTGGACTGCAGGTATTAAAGCCCCAGATTTTTTGCGTCATTTGGATGGTTTAGAAGTCAATCACATCAACCAATTACTAGTAAAGCAAACATTACAAACCACTTTAGATGATGCTATTTTTGCATTGGGGGATTGTGCGAGCTGTCCCCAATCGCATTCCGATAAAACAGTACCTCCTCGGGCGCAAGCCGCTCACCAACAAGCACGTTTTTTATCGAAACACTTGGAGAACTATTTAATGGGAAATACTATGCCTTTTTATAGTTATCACGATCATGGTTCCTTGGTGACGTTAAGTCACCATGTAGTAGGTAACTTAATGGGTAATATGGCTAAGAGTTTTATGATAGAAGGCAAATTAGCGCGTCTTTTTTATTTATCTTTATACAAACAACATCAAATTGCTTTATATGGTTGGTGGCGAGTTTTTTTGCTGACTTTATCTAATTTATTAAGCCGTCGTATAAGGCCTCGATTGAAGTTGCATTAATGAAAATTATTTCTGTTATTCATTAGAAAAACTGATATAAATAAAAGAAACAATTTAGGAAGCAATAATGTGGGATCACAATAGAAAAGAATATTTAAATCGTCTATCTAAGATTAAAGAATATCTAAAAGGTGACAAGCTTATTGACGCAAATGATTTAGTCACGGTGCTGTCAAAACTGATTTGTTCGGGTGATCGAATATGCATTGAAGGGGATAATCAGAAACAAGCCAGTTTTTTGGCCGCAGCATTGACTCAATTAGATCCCAAACAGGTGAATAATTTGCATATGATTCAATCTGCCATTGCATTACCTGAACACCTTGATATTTTTGAAAAAGGAATTGCAAAGCGAATTGATTTTTCCTATTCCGGTCCACAATCAGTACGCCTGGCTGATATGGTTAAAAATAACAAAATTGAGATAGGTAATATTCATACTTATAATGAACTTTTTGGTCGATTAGTTGCTGATTTAACACCCAATGTTTGTTTGCTCATGGCAGAGCAAGCGGACCGACAAGGTAATTTATATACCGGAGCGAATACCGAAGAAACCCCGGCAATTATTGAGGCAACGAATTTTAGAAATGGTTTTGTTGTGGTGCAAGTCAATGAACTGGTTGATCGTTTACCAAGAGTTGATATTCCTGGTGATTGGGTTGATGTAATTGTTAAAGGTCCAGAGCCTTCTTATATAGAGCCTCTTTTTACCCGAGATCCGGCGCAAATTGATGAGATTAAAATATTAATGGCCATGATGGTCATTAAAGGAATATATGCACCTTATCACGTAAATATCCTAAATCATGGTGTTGGTTTTAATACATGCGCCATTGAACTACTGTTACCTACCTATGCAGAATCATTAGGATTAAAAGGAAAAATAGCTCAGCACTGGATTGTGAATCCCTTACCTACATTAATTCCTGCTATAGAGGCTGGATTTGTAAAATCCATTTACCCCTTTGGGGGTGAAGTGGGTATGAATCGTTATGCTGCTGCTCGTCCCGATGTATTTTTTACCGGTAAAGAAGGTTGTTTGCGTTCTAATCGCATGTTAGGTCAACTTGCAGGTCATTATGCTTGTGATGTATTCATTGGTGCTACCTTACAGATGGATCTTGAGGGAAATAGCTCAACCGCTGTTGAAGGTCGAATTGCAGGTTTTGGTGGTGCTCCGAATATGGGTTGTGATGCTCCTGGACGACGCCATTCTTCTTATGCTTGGCTTAAAGCCGGCCAGGAACGCAGCGAAGCGTCAGGAACGAAAATGCCTCGAGGCAGAAAACTAGTGATTCAAATGGTTGAAACATTTCAAAGTTCGGCGCGGCCCACTTTTGTAGAAAAACTGGATGCTTGGGAATTACAAAAATCAATGAATGCTGATTTACCTGCGGTGATGATTTATGGCGATGATGTAAGTCATATTGTGACTGAAGAAGGTATTGCAAACCTTTTAATGTGTCGAACTATGGCAGAGCGTGAACAGGCAATTCGTGGGATTGCAGGCTATACAGAAGTTGGCATGAAAAGAAATAAGACAAAAGTTGATGAACTGCGCCAGCGAGGCATAATAAAACGTCCTGAAGATTTAGGCATTAAGGTTTCTGATGCAACGAGAGATCTTTTAGCTGCCAAGTCCATTCGAGATCTGGTTGATTGTTCTCATGGTTTATATGAGCCACCTGCAAAATTTAGAAATTGGTAGAGGTAATAACTATGGAAAATATGGAGTTTCGTTTTACTCTTTCAGGCAATAGGTTACGGGGCAAAAGAACCGTTTGTGGCGTTGTGGGCTCAGGTAATCTGGAAGTGATTATCGAAGAAAATAATACCTCCGAAACCGTATTTATGATTCAAACAGCTGTGGATCATTATAAACCTGTTTGGAAAATGGTGATCGCAGATTTTATGAGACAACATGAACCAATAGGCTTGCAATTTACGCTCAATGATAATGGGGCCATGCCTGCCGTAGTGTTATTACGTTTAACCCAGGCTCTAGAGGAATTCCAAGGTTATTACAAAACAGGTAATAACTACCAAGAACTAAGTGCGCGTGAACGAATTCATGCTCTTTTTGATGCGAGTTCATTTGTTGAGTGGCTTGCTGAAGAGAAACATTATAGTCCTTATTTAGCTGCGTTAAACTTACCCGGGGAGGCTGATGATGGAATTGTCATTGGTTCTGCTTTTTTAGGAACCAATAAAGTGCTTATTGCTTCTCAGCAAAAAGATTTTATGGGTGGGGCAGTTGGTGAAATCCATGGCGCAAAACTTACTGGTTTATTCAAAGCGGCAATAAAAATCAAAGTTAAGGCTGTGATTTTGCTCATAGATAGTGGTGGGGTACGTTTACATGAAGCAAATGCTGGGGAAATAGCCATTTCGGAAACGATTCGTGCTATTTTTGATGCAAGAAATAACGGAATAATGACTGTGGGAGTCGTTTGCGGTAAAAACGGTGCTTTTGGTGGCATGGGCATTATTTCATCTTGCTTGGATTATCTGATTATCAATGAAGTGGGACGAATTGGTGTTTCCGGTCCGGAGGTGATTCAAGCAGTGGCAGGCAAAGACGCTTTTAATGCATTGGATAGGGCTTTAGTATGGCGCGTATATGGAGGAAAAACACGTTATTTGCAAGATGTTGCACAAAGCTACGTAGGTTCGGACATCGTAGTAATTCGTGATAAGCTGATTACTGTCCTTGATAAAAAGATTCCCTTAAATATTAATTCTATCAAACAAAAACATAATCTTTTGAAAAAAAGATTCCAGGATACAGTAGGTTATCAGGAAGAGGGTACTTATTTAAGCAAAGTTGCTCCAAAGTATGCCGCGACTCTTTTTAATATGAAGGATGACGAGTTTTTAAAGGCAGCAAAAGAGATAAAAATCAACTTATGATACATGGAGTGGATTTTGTCATAGCTTGGCTTTATGAATTGTGAGGAAGGAAAGAGAAATGGTTGCATTAAAAGATATTCTAAAATTAATTTTTTCTCAGGAAATCGAGTTTAGTGAGAATCAAGCGGTGATTTATGGCCAAGCTAGGTTAAACGGCCAGTTGATTCATATTCTCGGAGTTAAAGAGTCAACTTTTCTAGGTGCCGAACAAGCACTGATTATGGCAGAACATATAATTGAACTTCTTGAAAGCCAATCTAAAGATCCAGTATTACTTTTAGTGGATGTTGCCGGGCAAGAATTAACAATGCGTGATGAATGGTTGGGTATGCAACAATATTTTGGTCATTTGCTTGAGTGTCTTGAATGTTTACGTCAACAGGGAAATCCATTGATATCGCTTGTTTATAATCAAGCGTTGGGCGGTGCTTTTATTGCCTATGGATTGATGGCAGATACAATCTTAGCATTACCGGATGCAGCTCTAGCAGTGATGTGGTTGGAAGGTATTTCTAAAGTGACAAAAATAGAATTAGAGCAGCTTAAAGAGCTTAGCAAAACATTTCCTGTGTTTGCTCCAGGAGTGCAAAATTTTTACCAACTTGGAGGATTGCATGAGATTGTAGCTCCATCTGAACTTGCTGAAAAGATTGGTTTGGCAATTCAAAAGAAAAGAATTGAAGATGATAGGGCGCTTTTAGGAAGTGAACGTGGCGGACGAAAGTTAGCTTTTTCAATTATTAAGCAAGTCGCTAATCATTCATGATGCTACAAAGACATCATTTAATCTATCTTGATCCTTGTGCTGATTTTTTTCTTGTTTCCTGTCATGAAGAGAAAGAATTAATTAAAGAGCAGGTTTCTGTCTGGCTTGCAAAAGGGTTGCCATGTATTTATGCAAAACAAGTACCTGATGACGAACTCATCAGTTTAGGTTTACCTCTTTGGTATACCAATAAAAAACATCGTGTTGGTCTTCGTGTTGTTCCCTTAGCAATACAAAAGCAAAGTCCTCCGCCACAACTCATAGAAATGCAGGACTTTTTCCTGCGTTATTATGGAATTGATGATTTAGATAGAGTTATCGGATTACATGGAATATCTGATGTTGCAGTATATGGATCTTTTTTATCCCAATATTTATCGGGGTATGATTTCGTTACGAAGGATTCTGATCTTGATTTGCTTATCAATTATCACGAATATTCATTAAATCACTTGCAGAATCTTGTTGATGCATTAACTCAAAAATTTAAACGAATTATAGATGGAGAAATACGTTTTTCGGGATTAGGAGATATTCCGATTAAAGAATTACTCAATACATCCACAAAAAAAGTATTGTGCAAGGGTAAAGACAAAGTAATTTTATTATCAAGAACAGAACTTTATGAACACTATTCCTTGTTGTGAGCGAGCTCTGGCTAAAATGGCGATTAGATCGCTTTATTTTGAAGTTAAGGCTTATCCAAAACCCGGGTTAGTAAGCTTTATTGATTCTGGAGCTCACCATGATATGAACGGCGAAACTTTTTATCGTAGTTTGTTTGCATTGCGCCACTATTTTTATCAAATTTCACAACATGGGTTAAAAAATGATTCTTTTGATGAATTAAAGCAAATAGCCATTCAAGCTGAGCGGAGAATGCTTGAAAGAACCTTTGGCGTCAATACTCATCGTGGTGCTATTTTTGCTTTAGGTCTTATCTGTGTTTCTGTGATTCGATTAGCCCACAGAAAAAAATTTTTTACGCCTGCTGATGTGCATTTGCAGTTATTGAAGGATTGGCCAATACATTTAAAAAATCATACTGGAAATCGTGGCAGTCATGGAGCAGAAGTACGCCGAAAATATAAGGTGGTTGATGCGATGCAAATGGCTATCCAAGGATATGATTTGCTTTTTCAATTACTTCCTGAATTTATCGCGCTTTTTATTGAAACAAACTCATTAGATACAGTTTGTTTATTTGCCTATGGAGAGCTTTTAGTGTGTATGGACGATACCAACATTCTCTACAAAAAAGGGAAAACCGGACTCGATTATGCGCAAGGCAAAGTAAAAGAATTATTGGCTATCCCATGTTTGCAAACTCGCAGACAAAAGGCGTTGGAAATACATCAACTTTTTTCAGAAATAGGAGTTAGTCCTGGGGGAGTGGCTGATTTAATTAGTGTTTTATTATTTCTTGGACAATTATTTTGTGAGTCTTTGAGAGATTATTAGATGTAGTTGTTATCGTTTACCAGAAAGTCGGATATCACTGACGCAATTATTTATTGTTTTTGGATAAGGCAAGTTCCTAAAATTTAAAAAATACAATCTATACTATAAGTTAAGTAGTTAGATTACATTATTTATCTTAATAGGGAGAGGGTATATGGATACGATTAATAATTTGTCGCAAATAGATAAAATACCCATACTTTCTCGGGCCCCTATCTTCACAGGTGTTGGATTTATTGAGCAAAAAATGCTTGCTGATAAATGTACTGTTGTTGCCTATAAACCTGAAGAGACTGTTATAGAGCAAGGAGAAATAGGGGATAGGCTTTATATTATTATTAAAGGTACTGTACAGGTTTCTGTGAAAACAAACTCCATGGGATGGAAGCGTATCAATACTTTGGGCCCCGGAGACGTATTCGGGGAAATTGCTATCTTACGTAATATACGCAGAACGGCGCGGATCATTACAATTACTGCTTGCCAATTTCTTACGATTAATGCCAAAGATTTTTTAAATGTTTATCAATATTTTCCTGCAAGAGCACGTGACAATATTCAGTTAGTTGTTGCCAAGCGTCTACAAGAAAGTGGTGTGTATGTTCGTATGTAGAAAAAAGTGTAGAGGAATTGCATTTGCTTGGAATAAAAAATGGAAACTCATTTCATCAATATATTATTGGGATTTATCGAAGGCTTTGGCCTTATTATTTCTCCTTGTATTTTGCCTATTTTACCTATTTTTCTGGCAGGATCTTTGACTGGATCTAAAAAGAGGCCTATAGGCATTATTGTTGGGTTTACTTTATTTTTTTCTCTGCTTGTGTTTTTTTCACATCAATTGGTTCAATATTTTGATATAGATTTTAATTGGGTTCGCGATTTTGGTTATATTATTTTGTTAATTTTGGGCGTCATTATGCTCTCGAATTATTTAACGGAACAATTTAGCAAAATGACCCAGGGATTTACCCGCATAGGAAATTTTTTTTCTACAGCACATGATTCTGAAGGAGGCTTTTGGAATGGACTTTTATTTGGATGCATAATTGCAATTATTTGGACGCCTTGTGCAGGTCCTATCTTGGCTGCAATAATTGTTCAAACTGCCTTGCAAAAAGCAACATGGGTTAGTTTTTTTACCCTTATAGCCTTTGCTTTAGGTGCTGCAATTCCTATGTTTATTATTTCTCTGTATGGAAAAAAATTAATTGGTACTTTTACTTTTTTTAAAACTCGAGCGCTTCTTTTTCGTAAATTTTTAGGGGGATTGATAATTGCAAGTGTGGTGTACATGCTTTATTTTGAAGGACTTGTTGTTTCTACTTCTGTAGCTCCTCAAACAGGCATTAAAACATCAACTTCATTGATTGATGGCTTATGGCTTACTTATCCCGCACCACCCATACAAGGCATCGATGCGTGGATAAATTCTCCTCCATTACATATCAAAGACTTGCGGGGAAAAGTAGTGTTAGTTGATTTCTGGACTTATTCTTGTATCAATTGCTTACGTACTTTACCCTACGTTAAGGATTGGTATAAACGTTATCACAAGCAAGGATTAGTGATTATTGGTGTCCATACGCCCGAATTTGATTTTGAAAAAAAATTATCTAATGTGGAAGCGGCAGTAAAACTCTATGGAATTTTATACCCTGTAGCGCTTGATAATCAGTATGTTACCTGGAATAACTATGAAAATCATTATTGGCCTGCACATTATTTAATTAATAAAAAGGGTGATGTAGTCTACAAGCATTTTGGTGAAGGCGATTATGATATTACTGAAAATAATATTCGCTTTTTATTGGGTGTGAAGGATTTAACTACTTTTGAAGCCTCTCAAGATAATGCTGTTTCTTTCACACAAACCCCTGAAACTTATTTAGGTTATGCACGTGCTGATAGCTCTTACAGTCCAAAACTTATAAAAGATAAAACTACTCTATATCATTTTTCTCCGAAGTTATCTGCTAATGCTTGGAGCTTAGAGGGCTTATGGCAGGTTCATAAAGAGTATATTAGTGCAGAAGAAGCGAATGCAGCACTCAAAATACATTTTAATGCTCGGAAGGTGTATGCTGTTATGGGAAATAGTACTGCAAAACCGATTCATATTAAGGTGATTTTAAGTGATTCTAAGGGTAAAAAAATAAATGAAAGTAGCCTGTTAATCGATAAAGATTCTATTTATCCGCTCGTTGCACAAAAGCAATTTACTAGTGGGTACGTACAAATTATTGTGGATGAACCTGGAATCCAATTCTATACTTTTACCTTTGGAAATAGGTAAGCTAAATCTTTGATAGTTATTTTTTAGCGATTGATAAAATTTTCTTTACCTCGGCAACGGTATTTCCTTCCTCATTAGTAATAGGTATATGAAATTCTGATTCAATTTTTTTAGCTTCGTCTACTTGAAGTCGAATTTTTTCAACTTGTTCTAGTGATAATTCGAATCGCGCATAAAGAGCACCCTTAGCAGGTATTTTATAACGAATAGAGGCAGATTTATCCCAAACGATATATCCCTTACCCAATAAATTCAATAACATCAGCATGTAAAATGGGTCAGTCATGGAATATATAGAACCTCCAAAATGGGTACCTACATAGTTTTTATTCCAAAAGCGCATTTTCATTTGGACAACAATAGATGTTCCATCAAGACTAAAGTTTTTTACGCTAATTCCCGCACCCAAAAAAGGTGGCCAAAATCGCATCATTTTTAATAGTGTTGAAAATTTCATGCAATGATTCCAGATAAAAAATAGGAGATTCGGATACAAATTTAAAATGATTATAATACGTAACTTTTGTTGAAGTCTATTTAAGCCAGCTCCATATCACTGTTATCTAATTCATTGAAAAAATGGTATTTAACTCCTCTTAAAAACTTAAGGGTTTTTGAATTTTTTGAAATTACGGACTACATTTAATAAGGACTCATTAATAAGGAGATATAAATATGAATAAGGATATTTTTCAAGGTAAATGGGAAGAAGTCAAAGGACAAATGAAAAAAACTTGGGGTAAACTCACAGATGATGATTTTAAACAAATTGAAGGGAACCAACAAGAGATTTTCGGAAAACTTCAAAAACATTATGGTTATACTAAAGAACAAGCTGAGAAAGCAATTAAGGACTTTCAAAGTAAAACTCATCATTAAGATTAATCATTAGTTTGAAAGGAGTTCGAACATGGAAAACAAAGGAATTGTTAAATCAGGTGAACTTACTGGTACTAAAGTAATGAATCCCACCCATGAAAATTTAGGCGAAATTGCCGAAGTCGTTATCGATAAGTTATCTGGAAAAGTGAATTATCTGGTACTTGATTTTGGTGGTTTTTTAGGTTTTGGAAATAAATTTTTTGCGGTGCCTTGGAATTTATTTATGTACGACAATAAGGATGATTGTTTTATTCTTAATGTCGACAAGCAACGGTTAAAAGATGCACCTGGATTTGATAAGGATCATTGGCCAAATTTTTCTGCCCCTGCATTTACTACTAGCATCACGGGATTCTATAACAGGAGATAAATTAATGTGAGTTTCGTATAAGAAAACGTGATTTTACTTCGAAATGCCTGGGCACCATTTAAGGCTTAGTCCGAGCGGTTCGACTAGATCTAAATAGATTCTTTTAGCCGAAACTCACGTTAAAACTTCTTAGAAATGATTTTTTAATCGTTTTTGCTATGTAAAGTAATTGTATTAACATTTAATTCGCCTGCATTTCTTTTGAAATGCGGGCGATATTATCTAACTTTCAAATAATTAAGATCATCCTTAATTCACAATAAATAATTTATCAGTTATTTTGTAATTAAATTTGAAGAATTAAATAATTCTTCCTATTCTAAAAAGAGTTTTTAGTTATTCATTTTATGCCAAGGAATGCAAATGAACATTTTAAAAACCCAAGTTTTAAAAGGGCCCAATTATTGGTCAAACTCCAGGAAAGAGCTTATTGTCATCAAGCTTGATATAGGAAAATACGAGGAGTTACCTACCAATCTCTTAGTAAATTTTAAGAAACGGTTAACTCATTATTTACCAAGCCTGTTAAGCCACCGCTGCTCTTTAGGAGTTGAAGGTGGATTTTTAAAAAGAATTGAAGAAGGAACTTGGTTAGGGCATGTTATAGAGCATGTTGCATTGGAATTGCAATGTCTGGCAGGCATGGATTGTGGATTTGGTAGGACTTATGGAACCCAAGAATATGGAGTTTATCATGTACTGTTTTCTTATCAAATAGAGGCAGCTGGTTTATATGCCGGTGTTGCTGCTGTGGAGTTCATTAACGCAATAGCTGAAGGAAAGGAATATTCTTTAGATAGAGTGATTGCTCATTTAAAAGAAATTTTTAAGGAACAAGGTCTAGGTCCTAGTACTCGAGCAATTATTGCGGAAGCTCAAAACAGAAAAATACCTTATAGGCGTTATGAGCATACCTCTTTAATTACATTAGGATATGGTCGGAATCAAAAAAGAATTTGGGCCTCCGTATCTTCTAAGACCAGTTCTATTGGTGTTGATATTGCTGCAGATAAAGAACTGACAAAACAGATTCTTAAAGCAAACTTTATTCCAATCCCCGAAGGCTTGATGATTCAATCTGCAGAAGAACTTGATGAAGCAATCAAACAATTAGGATTTCCTTTAGTGATTAAACCGTTTAACGGTAATCATGGAAAAGGAGTTATGACTCATATTACTGATAGGCAAAAAGCTCATATTGGTTTTACGTTAGCAAAAAAAATTTCAAATCAAATTATAACAGAACGGTTTATCTCGGGCGAAGATTATCGGTTTTTGGTAATTAATTATAAAGTAGTTGCGGTAGCAAAACGTACCCCAGCCCACGTAGTGGGGGATGGAACACTTTCAATAAATCAACTTATTCAGCAGGTCAATAAAGATCCTAATCGAGGTGAGTCTCATGAAAATACTTTAACTTCAATTAAAGTAGATGAAGCAACTCTTTCTATTTTAAATGAAAATAATTTGAATCTAGAAAGTATCTTACCTCAAAAACAAATTCTATTTTTAAAAGAGGCAGCAAATTTAAGCACTGGGGGAACAGCGAGAGATGTTACTGATGAAGTGCATCCTTTTAATATCTATCTTGCTGAACGTGTAGCACGTCTTATGAATTTAGATATTTGTGGAATAGATATTATTTCAAAGGACATTGGCATTCCTTTGAATGAAAATCATGGTGCAATTATTGAGGTTAATGCAGGGCCAGGGTTACGTATGCACTTATCACCTAATGAAGGTAAACCAAGAAATGTTGCTAAGCCTATTCTTGATATGCTCTATCCTCCACATTTAAACGCAAGAATACCAATTGTGGCCGTTACTGGTACCAATGGAAAAACAACAGTTGTTCGCTTGATCGCTCATTTTGCACGTTATACAAATCATCATGTAGGATTTACTACAACCGATGGAGTTTATTTAAATAATAAACTGGCTCATAGTGGGGATTGCAGTGGTCCTAGTAGCGCACAAGTAGTTTTATATGATCCTGAAGTTGATTTTGCTGTTTTAGAATGCGCTCGAGGTGGAATTTTACGTTCAGGTTTGGGGTTTGATGAATGTGATATTAGTGTCATTACAAATATTAGTGGCGATCATTTGGGATTAAATGATATTCATACTCTTGAAGATCTGGCTCAAGTCAAAGCAGTCGTTGCTCATAGTACTAAAAAGTCTGGATATGCCATTTTAAATGCCGATGATCATTTAGCTTATGATTTAAAAAACGATTTGGATTGTAATATTGCTTTGTTTAGTATGTATGAAAGCCCACATATTAGAAAGCATTGTAGGGCGGGAGGATTAGCCGCATATATTGATCAAGGGAAGCTTGTGGTGCAAAGAGGTTCTGAGCGCACCTTTTTATCGAATATTAAATCAATCCCTCTAAGTTTTCATGGAGCGGCTACCAGCATGATAGCCAATATATTGGCTGCTACTTTAGCTGGAGTGATTAGTCAGTTTTCTTTTGAAAAAATAAAAGAAGCACTGCATGTTTTTTATCCTACATTTGATAATTTACCTGGACGTATGAATCTTTTTAAATTTCCTCATTGCCAAGTCATGGTTGATTATGCGCACAATGAAGGCGCTTTCTGTGAGTTAAAGAATTACCTTGAGTCAGTGCATTGTGCTAAAAAAATAGGGATTATCGGCGTTGCTGGTGATCGACGTGATGAGGATATAGAAAAATTAGGCTTCCACGCCGCCTCTATGTTTGATGAGATTGTGATCCGCCATGATAAGGATGGAAGAGGACGAACGCATAATGAAATTAATCGTCTTCTTGTTTCTGGAATTCTGCGCTCTGAATTTAAACCTTCATTAAATATTATCTCAGATGAACTGATGGCCATTGAGCATGTATTAGAAGTTGCAGATGTTAATTCTTTTATCTTTTGTGCCGTTGAAAATGTATTTGAAACGGTTCATTTTTTAAAGCAAAAGGAAAAACAATTTAAGGCAGCCAGCGAGGTTTATAATGGTACCCAAGGCTAAGTTACTGATTATCGGGGGTGCTGAAGATAAAGGTAATGGCCCATCAACCGACACGGAACAAAAAAAAGAGTTTACTCGCTATGAAATCCTAAGTGAGTTGTTACCCCCGTCGAATAAGAAAATAGAAATTATTACGACGGGTTCAGAAATTCAGGAGGAAGTGAAGAAAGTTTATCAAAATGTTTTTCAAAATATGGGTTATAACAATATAGGTTTTATTCCCATTAAGAAAAGGGGGGAGGCGCGTAATAGTGAGTATTTAAAACGAGCCGAAAATGCGGGCGCCCTTTTTTTTACGGGGGGTGATCAATTTCGCTTATCCACAATATTAGGTGGCACACCCATTGTTGATATTATTAAAGAACGATATATACAGGATAGTGACTTCATTATTGCAGGAACAAGTGCTGGGGCAATGGTGATGGCTTCGGTAATGATTACAGGTGGTGGACTATCTGAAGCATTAAGATATCGAAATTTATTAACCTCGTCAGGCTTAGGGATTTTGCAGTCGTGCATCATTGATACCCATTTTATTAAACGGGGGCGCTTTAGTCGCCTCGCACATGCAATTATTATGAACCCAGAACAATTAGGAATTGGTTTAGGAGAAGATACTGCCTTAGTGATACGTAATGGAGCAGATGCAGAATGTTATGGTTCAGGAATGGTTGTGATTATCGATGGGAGAAATATAGATCAAACCAATATCACTGATGTTGAAGAGGGGGAGGCGGTGTTTGTTGAAAATTTAATAGTGCATCTCTTAGTTAAGGGATGTCAATTTTCAATCGCAAATCGAACCCTTGCAAATCCAGCAATCCCCATAAAAAATTCAAATTTGGAATAAGAGCATGAATAAAATTGCAATTGCGGTACATGGTGGGGCCAGTGAAAATTATCCTTTCTTACAAAAATATCAAAATGACATTGAAAAAGGTCTGATTGATGCTCTCGAAAAAGGTTATTCTGTACTTAATCAAGGTGGAATGGCTTTAGATGCTGTTGAAGAGGCGGTGAAAGCTCTTGAAAATAATCCCTTATTTAATGCTGGAAAAGGTTCTGCATTAAATTGTCGTGGTGAAGTTGAAATGGATGCGTCAATCATGAATGGTAATAATTTGCAGGCAGGTGCCGTTTCTATGGTGCGTACCGTGAAAAACCCAATTCATCTTGCTCGTTTAGTGATGGAACATACGAGTCACGTTTTTCTTTCAGGATATGGTGCTTTAGAAATTGCAAAAAAATATAATCTTGAGCTTGAAAATGAGCCTTATTTTATAACCCCTCATCAATATGAAATGTTTCAAAATCTCAACAAAATAGAGACCATAGAAGTGATCCAAAATAAAAAAATAACAGGAACCGTGGGCGCTGTAGCTTTGGATTTGCATGGAAATCTTGCTGCCGGAACCTCTACAGGAGGAACCAGTAATTGCCTTCCAGGAAGAATAGGCGATAGTTGTATTATTGGAGCAGGTTGTTATGCCAATAATAATACATGTGCGGTTTCTGGGACAGGAGAAGGAGAGTATTTAATTAGAAATGTAGTAGGTCATACCATATCCATGATGGTTGAATTTAATATGCCCTTGCAACAAGCTTGTGATTATGTGATTCATGAGCGGAACAAAAAATTAAGTGGCGAGATGGGGGTTATTGCTCTTAATCGAAATGGTGATTTTGGTATTTCATTTAATACAGAGATTATGAAAAGAGCGTGGAAAAGTTCTGGGCAAAAAACTCAGGTTAAAATTTTTGATTAATAGAGCTAAATATCACCATTTTCCCTAAATCGGAAGAGCCTGTGCTCATTTCATCTTAATTGTGCAGTTGGTTATTTTTTCCTCCTGCGTTCACAGAGGGGTAGCGATCTTTCAATGTAATAGCCCAGGTAATGGTGTCATATTTGATGTCCAGTTTCTGAGCAGATATGTAAAAATAGAGTCTAACGATTCAAAGAAAATTTAAATAAAGTTCCACTACCATATTTTCCACCATATTCACTGATTCCATAAAGAGAATCCTCATGAGTATTAAGCGTAATTTTTCTAGGCCATCTCGGTGTTTGCTGTAAGTTTTCATCAAAAATATATAAAATTGAGTAAATAGGTTCATCAGTTAAAGAAATTTTAAAAATATTTGCTGGATAATGATAGTTTTTGCTATCCATACCACTCGTTAAGCCAAAAAGAGTCTGTTCATCCTGACTTAATACAAGATCAATTGGATGTTGTCCTTGCGCATTTCTTGCGAAGCTATGCAGCACTGTGGTGGGATAATTGGGTTTATTCAGTTCAATTTTAAGAACTGAGCCATAATTATCTGTCGACGTAGCGTATAGTGTATTACTATCATTGCTTATAAGCAGTGTATTTAGCCTTGGTTGATCTTGAGAGCAATCAAATGATCTCAGTGTCTCGAGAGAAGCACTATTGTTTCTCGCCGAGAGGGTAATTTTAGTATTTATTGAATACTAAATTATAAAAAGTTTGGAAAAGAAACTATTCAGCAAACAGTTTAAAGTTTGTAATGAGTTAACTCTTATTTTTATAGGGGAGGCGGTGGACGGCGTCCAAGTAAACCCATCACGAGAAATACGACAAAAATAACAAGAAATATGAAGAATAAAATTTTTGCAATTCCTGCTGCGGCTACAGCTATGCCTCCAAATCCAAATGCAGCGGCAATAATTGCGATAATAAAAAATGTGAGAGCCCAGCCTAACATGATAACCTCCTTGTGCTATTGCTGCAAAATCATCCTACTAACTATTATAGCTTATTAATGAGCCATTTTTTGAATGATCCATACTTCTCTCATATAATCGCTATTTTTTTACTATTTTATTGAATAAATAAGTATCATTTTAATTGAAATTAAAACAAAACGATTTAAATGTTCTAAAATTTAGGAAATAATTCAATTATTGATGAATTAGAAAAAGCGATGAACGGTTGTTTTGACTATTCCAATAAGTTGTTCATAAGGAGAATGACTGATGAAATCTCAACAGAGCAAAGTTCCATTTAATCTGAATGAAATAAAAAAACAAGCAAGACGCTCTCTTGAACAAGGGGCAATAACCGAAGATTATCCACTTAATCTTCAAGAAGCATGTGCTCATTTAAATAAAGCATTAGCTACAGAAATTATGTGTGTCTTACGTTATCGTCATCATCAAGTGATCGCAAAAAGTATTGATAGGCCACAAGTTGTAGCTGAGTTTGTAGAACACGCAGATGATGAGCAAAGGCATATGATGATGATAGCGGAGCGCATTAATCAATTGGGCGGCGATCCTGATTTTAATCCAGATACTGTATTAGAAAGAACAGCTACAGATTATGGTTCAGGAACTGATTTATTAAAATTAGTAGAAGATGATTTAATTGCTGAAAGAATTGCAATTATGATTTATCGTGATTTGATTGAATGGTTTGGTCCATATGATCCAACAACGCGACGGATGCTCGAGGAAATTTTAAAGGACGAGGAAGATCATGCGGATGATTTATCTGACTTGTTGGCATCTAGGAAGCACTAAGTTTAGAGGATACTTTATGAGCGAAAAACAAATAAATGTTTTCATTTGAATTTTATTGACGAATCCTGTATTAGTACATCATTGCAACTATGAGCAAGCCTATTGCGACAAAACCAATTATAACGAGAGTGGAATTACCTCCTGGGACCAAATGGCTTTCGGTAGTTATTAGGTATTGACGCCCTTTCCATGCCATAATTGCAGGTAGTAACAGTAATAAAATGACACAGCAAATTCCAGCATAGCTTAAAGCATGGAGATAAATTCCTGGATTAAACAAAACTACGGCCAAAGGAGGAAGGAACGTTAAAGCCAACGTATATTTTCCTTGATGGCCAGATTTTTTAAGTTTTAACCCATCTGCTAGAAAATCAAACAAACCTATAGAAACACCCAGAAATGCAGTAAGCATGCAGATAGAAGTAAAAAATCCAAAAAACCCACTTATCCATTGATTTTGAACGGATTGGCTTAAAGCTTCAGTTAAACCACTTGTAGCATGATCCGAACTCATAAGTGCAATTAACCCATTATCTCCTTCTCGTGATACAACACCCATAATAACCGCATCCCAAATAATGTAGCAGAAAAGAGGGATGAGTGAGCCAAGGAGAATGACTTTTCTTAAATTATGGATATCCTCGTCGAAATAGTCCCGTAAGCTGGGTATAATTGTTGCGTAACCAAAAGAAGTAATGAGAATCATTAAGGTACCAGTAAAAGCACGTACAGATCCTCCTGTTAATCCCAAAGTTGATGTATGTGGACTAATAATCGCAACTAACAAAATATAAATACCTAACTTACCAAACATTAAACCTCGATTAACATAATCTACGGAACGGATACCGTTATAAACGATCAAGCTGAATAAAAAGGTAAAGAGTATCGCAGTGACACTATTAGGCAAGTTAATATTTATTTTATGCAATAAATTATTGAATACATCACTTCCACCTGAAATATAAGCAGAGAGCAATGTATACAGCAAGAACAGATAAGTAATCCAAGCTATAATCTGTCCGGGTAAACCTAATGTAGATTTAGCCATGGAAATCATATTACTTCCTGCTGGCAGGCGCAGATTAACTTCCAGTATTAATAATGCTCCCGCAGTCATAACAAACCAGCATAAAAATAAGAAAAAAATTGAATTACTAAAGCCGACTTCTGCTGTGGATACAGGTAATGCCAACATACCTCCACCTATTGAGGTACCTATTATAAGTAGTATTCCGCCTATTAGCTTTGAATGGTTCATAAGAAGTAATCCAAAAATAGCTCAAAAATAATTCAATATGATACATTATTATTCATTTTGGGTCAATTGTATCATAACCGAGTGTAGTGGAGTATTGTAGGCTGAAAATGTATTCGGGGGCTGAGAGGATTGAGGTATGTACTTGAATCCTCTATATTTAGCCTATTAACTTCCAAAGTTCATGCACCAATAGCCCAATTGAAATAGCAATTACCACTAGTTGAGTCAATTTACCACCAGGGACACTAAAAGCAGGACTATGGTATTTTCTGCCAAAATAACACATTAATGCGGGTAAAAATAGTAGTAGTATGATGCAAAAAACTCCTGCATAACCTAAAGCATGAATGTATGCGCCGGGATAATAAATGACAATAAGTAATGGTGGTGTAAAAGTGAGTAAAAATAATCCTAAACCATGACTCCCTTTTTCACGCAATTTTAAACCATCCGCAAGAAAACTATATAAGCATAGGGATACCCCTAGGAAGGCAGTTAACATGCAAATGGAGGTGAAAAAATTAAATAAAGCGCTAATAGTCGTGTTTTGTACTTTATTCGAGAGCATATTGGCTAAGGCACTCGTAGTATGTGGATTGCTCATTAGGCTTTCCAGGTTTTGACTGCCTTCGGAGGGAAGAGCGCCCATAATGACAGCATCCCAAGCTAAATAACAGAATAACGGAATTAATGAACCAATAAAAATCACTTTTTTTAGTTGCTTAATATCATCATCGAAATAGTCTCTTAAATTGGGGACAATAATGGCAAAGCCAAAAGAGGTAATCAAAATCATGATAGAGCCTCCAATGTAATGCATATCACCATGATGAAGATGTTCTATCTCTATATGAGGTGCAATCAATATTATTAACAAAAAATAAACAGCCAACTTGCCAAACATCAGGCCACGGTTCACATAATCTACATAGTAAATACCTCCATAGACTACAAGGCCAAAAATGAGTGTAAATAAAAAACTTGCTTGCCAATCTTTTAAGTGTAACCCCACTTTAAAAAGAAGACTGTTTAATACATCGGCTCCACCAGAAATATAAGCAGACAACAAGGTGTAAAGTAAAAACAAATAGCTTATCCAGGCAATGAGTAAGCCAAAGTTACCCAAAGTAGCTTGTGCCATAGAAACCATGTGTTTTCCTCGAGGCAAATAAAGATTTGCCTCAAGAATAAAAAAGGCGCCTAAGGTCATAAAAACCCAGCACAGAAACAAAAAAATAGAGGATTGCCAAAAACCAGTCGCTGCATTGGCAACAGGCAAGGCAAGCATTCCTCCACCTATGGACGTCCCAACAATTAAAAGAATCCCTCCAATAAATCTTGATGTACGCATTAAATCGCCTTACTTCGTTGCATAAATCATAGGTGATGGTACTGGAGCAGGACACGTTGCGCAACGTTTAGTTCCTAAACTGCTGAACCATTGAATTTCAATGCGTCTATTAAATGCGCTACCATGAATCAGTTTGTTATCACCTACATCATTTTTATCACCATAACCTTCTGCTTTAAGAAGTTGTGCGGGGATATTATTGGCCCATAAAAAGGTAAGCATTGTTTCCGCTTGTGCTTGAGATAATGACCTTTTACGGTATCTAGTACCTACATCATCTGTAAATCCTGCTACATAGACAGGACTTACTGGATAAAATTTCAATAGTCTTACGATGTTAATCAAACCTGGATAACAAATTTCATTAAGGCGTGGACTTTCAAACATAAAATATTTATCAACAGGTACAATAAGGGTCATAGTATCGCCATATTGCACGAACTCAATGTTTTCATTATTTAATTCTTTAATGATGCTGCGGCTACTCGTTTTGTTAAAACCTACAATGGCACCAGCCACCCCTCCAGCTGCAGTACCTACAAGTGCCCCGGCTACGGTACCTGTAGTCGCAGCCCCTACTGCTGTGCCAACGACTGCTCCAGTAACAACTCTTTTAGGCATAGGATGTACCGGTTTGAAATTGTTATAGGGTGGATGAACACAACTACTAAGTAAACATGTAATGAAGCCACAATATAAAATTTTTCTTTTAGTTATTTTGAGTGACATCTTCACTCCCTTATTCTGTGATTTAATCATTATTAAACATCTGATTAAATTTCGCAATTGTAAGTTCTTAATCTATAAAGTATATAAATGAGCATACGTAGGGGAGGTATATCTATAGTATTCTGAGTTAAGCAAGCTTATTTTGACCCAGATGAGAAATAACTGCCCCTATAGCGAATGTTTGCTCGCACGAACGTTATTCCGGCATGTTCCCAACGAAAGAGAGTAGGTGTAGATTAATACGGAATTCAGTTCTGATAAAAACAGCGCGATATAAAAAATTATTTTAGTTTATATCGCGCTTGCTTAATTTAAATACAACATATGTCCTCTAGTTCGTTTATTTCTTCATTAATCGGGCTAATTACTTCTCGTTCTTGGGGGGCTGGTTTGAAAAATGAAACCAGGCTTGATTCGTTGGTATGTTCTGTATCGTGTCGACTCAATGATTTAAATTCCGTAAAACATGAAATCGCTTTACATGCAGCCGCAAGCATTGCACCAACAATGGTTATTGACACTGCAATACCTAGAACAGGTTGGATAACAAGTACAGGTAAAGCAATTCCAAAAATACCCATATACAGAGAAAATGCAGTGGCGGACCAAAATAATAGTTCACATGCTTTAGTAAGGTTGTTAAATAAGACATTAACTTTTCTGGATTGGCTTGTATTTATCAATGCATCCATTGCTTCTTTGGGGGGCATTTCCTTATTTTTTACTTTAGTGAGTAAGGCAACAAAAGATTCATAACTCCTCGCAATTGCTTCAACAGTTTTTGCTGAAGCTGCTTTAGTGTAAGAGAGATTATAATAATCTTGGACTGCTTTTATTTGTTGCTTTATTTTGTCGTCTAGTTCTTTTTCAGTGGCGAAGAGTGCAGATAATTGATCGTCACAAGTGCTTAAACGTTGTTCTAATATTCTATGATTATAAGGCATGATTCATCTCTTATTATAATTATTTAGGAAAACATGTAATCAAAATCATTTCAATTAATAAATTAAAGTGTGTTGGAGATAAGAAAACGAATCACTCCCCCTACACGTTCGGGCTGAGGAGGCGGTTACGCTGTCTCGAAGCATTGGTATGCTCGTGTTAAGACTTCGAGACGATGCTGACACATATCTCCTCAGCCCGAATGGATTCAGAGAGACTCTGATTCTAATAAAATCCTTATCTATAACTTACGTTAAATTAACGTTTTATAACATAATTAACATAGAAAAATCATGATATTTTTATTTATTTAACCATAACGCTGTTTATTATGAAAGAAGAGAATCTATTCATTGTCTTGAATGCGGCATAAATTTTGAAAGTCGCATTGCTGACAAATACTTAAATGGGCTGGTCGTGGTGGACAATGTCCCTGTTGAAATTCCATTGCTAAATGAGTTAATTGTTTTTGCCACGTTTTTCTGCATTCAGACCAAGTTTCATCTTTTTTTAATGAAGTAATTCCATTAATAGCCTGCTTTTCTTCACTCAGTCCAGCACAGCATATTTTTCCCGATTTTAATTGCATCAGTAAAAAGGTATTAATCTGATCATCGAGTAGCGCGTAAAGAAGCAATTGTGGTTCTTTCGGCCTCTCTTCATGCCAAGGTTTACTCGTAGGAAGGGAGCTCTTATAATCAATAACCCATTTTTTATCTGCTACTTGATCCAAACGATCAATACGTACTTGAATATCAAGTCCTGCCAAATTAATGGAATATGAGAGTTCTAATGCTGCGATTGTAAATGGAGATCGTTGCTTCTCCCATTCGAGATAGATATGTATGAGACGTTTTAGCCGAGTATGTTCAACTTCTTGTAGTGAGGCAAGGAGTAAATCAGAGTGTTGTTTTAAATGGCTTAAAGCAGTATGAATTGCTTCATCTATATACTCATCTAAAATATGCGGCGCTAAAAGATGGAGTTTCTCTTGGCTCTCTAATGCTTGCCACAATAACTCCATCACTTTGTGAATCATCTTTCCTCTTTCTTTATGATTCAAACCATCAGTTGTTTGCAAAGGTGCTTTTGCACGAAGTCGATGCTCAGCAAATGCTTTAAACGGACACTTTGCTTGATTCGCCAAAATTGCTGTTCCTCCAGTAATACGTTCTTCTGGAAATACCGGTAGAGAAAAATGTTCTTCTACAGTCACGCATTGAGGTGTCGAAGAGTTAGATACCGGTAATAACATAAAATGAGGAAATGATGTTATTAAGGAGCAAGGTAAATTAGGATTATCACCTTGTAATTTTGCAAAACTAAATACTATAGAATCAGCGCTTCTTTGTAGTCTTTGGAGTATTTGACGTGCAAATTGCAACTCACGTTCGGGTAGGCTATGCGGCATATGCAGCTCGCGCTGTAAGTATGAAGGCACAAAAGCAGATAAGTGAACCTTTTGTGGCAAACATTGATCAGTTAAGCCCATCACCCATAGGCTATCAAATTCACATCCAGATGCTTCCAAAAGACCAGAAATTTGAATTGGGGCGTTGTTTTTTTGGGCCTGAAAAATGGTATGGTGAGTCAAATAGTGTAATGCTTCAAGTGCTTCAGCCTTAGTTAAATAAGTATTGAGCACAGAAAGTTGCCTCAATTCATCAAAAAGGGTGATGAAACGATTGAGGCATTGATAATTTTCTGAGTTAAGTCCGTAGTCACCTGGGAATCCTAACGTCTTTAAGCGATCTTGAAATAGGCATACCCATTCTTGGAGGGTAGCCATTGGTGGATAGGGGATTAGAAAACTTAATAATTTGGAAAGTTTAGGGGTATAAAAATGGAGATCCTCTCTAAAATTCTTTAATAAAATCAAGTGTTTTTCAAGTAAGGTACTCTCTTGAAGATATTCCGCTCGTTCAATGAATTCTTCTTTAGAATGACCAAGATAAGGAGATTGGAGAAGCAGGCTTGCTTGATGTTGGGTTAAAGTAACATCATCTAAATTGAGCCAACACAAGGCATGCGCAACTAAGGGAAAATCACTTAAAGGCTGGCCTAAGGAAATATTAAAGAACGTTGGCTCAAAATGATGGGCTAATATCCTTTGTAATAAGTTTGATTTTTCTTCTAAATTAGGTACAACTACACCTATACGATGATGACCTTCTTGTATTTTTAAATGCAACCACAACATTAATTGCTGATATTCTTCTTTTTCGTCTTGGGCTGCTAGCATTTCAGTTATAGATAATTTTTCTTTTAAATCATATTGGTATTGGGTAATTCCTTGATGGATTAACTGTTCTTGTAAGTACAATTGTTGAGGAGTAAAGTCATCAAAACATACCCAAACAATCGAATCAGAAAACAAAGAGCATCGGGCATTGAGTAGGTGAGGGATTAATTGATATTCCGTAATCAAATGTTGTTGCTCTAATTGTTTCTCAAAAATAAGCCACCATTGCTGAAATTGGCGTGTTTGAGCGGTATAGATAAATTTTGGATTTTCGGGCTTAATTTGCCATTGTTGACAATGTTCCCAAGCAGTGATCACCGATTTGAGTAAGCCTTCGCTATAGGTGATAGAGGGGTCTGATTTAATGATTTTACGCCATAAATACTGACACTGGGCGTCACTTAATAATATAGGGTAGGAGTCATTTGCATGAATAAAATTAAGTTGTTCGTAAGCTTTGATGAGTGCAGTTCGATAAGGCATGCATTTAGGTTTATCCACAGTTTGACTGTTACAATGAGTAAAATATTGTTGGATTATGGATTCATTCAGTCGGTTGTTAGGTGTGAGGACAATGGCTCCTTGAGCTAAAAGAAAAAAAAGTTGATCTTTATTGCTGAAAGTATGGGGGAGCATAAATATCCAAAAATAAGATTATCTTAAAAGTATATTGGCTGATAATCGATGCAAAGTGCTTTTATGAGATCTGAAAATGTGAGTTTTATATTATTGATACTCACCTTAACGTGATGATACATTGTCAGATGTTGGCGTACACTTTCAAAGATGACTCATTTTTAGCTTATTTTACTGAAGTTTTTTTCCGTTGCATAGTACGTCTTTTGGGTGCGGATTTGGTTTTGGCTTTGTCTAATTCTCCTATATAACGTGGTAAGCGATGACTTCGTCGTTTATCAGTATGCAAGATTTGATAGACAAATAAGCCTCGTAAATACATAGAAGCAAGACCTGCTGCAATGGCAAGTACAAACCCGAACAGAATATAGCTGTAGCCTAATACCGTCAAATAAGAAAGAAAAAGATCCTGGAAATTGCTTATCTTGAGTATTGGCCTTTCTGATTCTTCGATAAAGTACATCAAACCCAGATCAAAAAAAGGCAAAGAAAGAAGGACCATGATAAAACCCAACATAAAGGTTTTAAGTTTATGGGGTTTAGGGCAATGGACGATAAGTTCACCAAATATTGCTCCAGTAATTGAAGCAACAATTACTCCTAGGACTATTGATTGGAAAAGAGGTACAATTTCCATAATATTCAGCGAGGTAAGCAATACGTCTATCAATATGGTGCCAACAACGGAGAGTAATCCATAATAAACAGCGGCGAGTAAACGCGGATTCGAAATAGTAAGTGCGGGATCTTCGTTTTTCATTTGAGCACTCCATAGCTACGCCTATATATGTATCATTTTAGTATAATTTTAAACTCTAGAAGGCTTTTTTTATTGTTTATCACCTTTTATTTTTAATAACTTAGGTAAATTGTGCCTGTGCAAAGTATTTAAGGTGTATCGAAATAATAATTTGTATATACTAAGCTGTGTTGACAATTTATTTAAGTGACTTACGTCTCGTGGTTTATGCCGGAGAAATCCTCGCAAAATTTAAACGCTGAGAATCCAGTCGCTACTTAGAATCGTTCAGTCTCAGGAGAATAAAAGCTCGCTGTTAAGGCTTCATCCTCGGCTTAGCGACAGTGCTTCGTGCTTCCTCAGTCCGAACGTTCCAGGTAGAGCATGGATTAAAAGTATTTTTTTAGTTTAATTTTTGTGATGAGTTCTCAGCGTTTATGCGCGGGATTAAGATGATTTGCGTGATGACTTTAAATGATTGAGCTGGATGTCGTGCATGAAAGCGGACAAACGATGCAAATGTCAACAATACCTAACAAAAATAATTTATAGATTGTGAATATGCAAAGACTTGGTCATTTTATTTTAAAACTATTTGGTTGGAAAATTGTAGGTGAGTTACCTAAAGATAAAAAATATCTGGTGGTTGTTGCTCCTCATACCAGTAATTGGGACTTCGCTGTTGGTTTATTTACACGTTTTGCAATCGGAGTTAAGATTAATTTTTTAGCTAAAAATCAGCTTTTCTTTTTTCCTTTAGGTCTTCTATTGAGGGTACTTGGGGGGGCGCCTGTTGATCGAGCCAAAAAAAATAAAACAGTTGATCAAGTGGTTGAAATATTTCGTTCTCATGATGCGTTTAAATTGGCGATTACTCCAGAGGGAACACGTGGACCAGTTACTCGTTGGAAAGAAGGATTTTATCATATTGCTTGTCAAGCAAAATTACCTATAGTTATGGTAGGGCCTGATTATGCAACAAAAGAAGTGCGAATTCATGAGGCATTTCTTCCTTCAGGGGACATTAATAAAGATTTTCCAATGATTCTTGATTTTTTTAGAACGATAAAAGGACGTTATTCCAAGGAAATTCCAGAGTATCATCCCAAAAAATAAGCAAAAACTATCTGCCAGATGAATTTATTTAACACCTTAAAATAGTATTTCTGGTGAGAGTATCTTCTGTATCTGTATCCATGGTACTTTTAAATTCACTGTTAAACGTCTTTTCAGCTTTTGCTTCAGCAGTATGTTGAACAGCATCAGTAAATAGTTCTGAGTTTAATTGGCGACAGCGACCTTTAATTTCAAATATTGAATCCAATCGAAACGCATTACTCATCACTAATCCTTGCCCAAAATAGGCATTGTGGATTTCTCGTTCAGATGTTGGCTCTAACAATTGGGCTAAATGAAGTTTCTCCCAGCATAATTTATAACATTCAGCGCTTTCCCTCTTAAAATTTAAGCGCTGATAAAATCCTGCAAGATAAAAATAGGCATTGGCGAGTAACAAACAGCCTGGTGTTTTGTGTTGTTGTGTTTGAGAGTCTATACGAGTCATAAACTCGTATAAAGCATTTACATTGTCGATTTTGAGATTATTCTTACAATTAATAATGAGAGAAGTCAAAACTTCCTGGACAGCATAAAAACAGTTAAATAGTGACAGAGAAAGAATAAGATAATCATTATATTTATTAGTGTTTGGTTTTTTGTTTTCTTTTAAAGCTGCTAGATACAATACATACCCACAATAGAAATCAGCTCTTGATTGTGGTTCTGGGTTTCTGAATTGAAAAGCAACATCTTTTTCTAACCGCAGTTTATTAAATTTGTTTGTCCAGAATGGTTGTAACTCAGGACCATCAAGTTGCTTTTTGAGTTTGTCGCTACCAGTAGCCTTGAGTATTGCTAGATCAATTACTTTTAAGTTATAAAGTAACAGAGTCACTTCATCAGTAATACCTTCTTCACCTATTAAAGCTTCAATATCTTTCATAGAACCAGGCATAAATTTTTCCTTTTACCGTATTTAAAATACCATTATTGATGTTTTAAGTTTATTATTTTCTTGCCCAATTTCCACTTTATTGCGACGAGAACCAAAAAGACCAAGCTCAGGACAAGACTTTGATAAAGAAAGGCGATATGGTTGAATATCGACAAGCTCTCCTAAATTATTTATTTGTGCTGTGAGTGGATCCTCTGTTTCAAATAATTCATCGACTTTTTCTTTAATAATTAAATCTTGGATCCCTACATTTTCTAATAAATGATCTACTGCATTTTTGAGTGTAAATCGTTCTGTTAATAACTTTTGTGCTTCGACTACCGTTTTATAGTTATCGGAATCTTTGATATTTTTACTGCATGCTAACTGATTTTCTTCTCGTGTAATAATTGAGTCTAAAATGTCTTGTGGATCTCTTGATTCTGGTTGACGTTTATATGCAGAGTCTGGATTTTTGATAAGCCACTTGGGTAATGGTTCTTTAGCATGTTCCTTTATAAAGTCTTTTTCTTTTTTTAATAAACTGTATTTACCGTAACGATATTTGCCAATATCAACGGCATTCCCATACTTGCCTCCTTTAAGGAATATATCATCAGTAACAGAACCAAATTTAGTATAAACGATGCCAACATCTAGTACACTGATAATCGCAGAGCCATTATTTCGCATGCCCATATCATCCATTCGACACACATATTTACAGTTTTGCTTTAAAGCCAATAATTCATGCGCCTCACACCAAGGATATATTTCTATATAAGGGTTATTAAGGGTAGCTCCTTCTTCGTTAACTTGTCGATTTAATTCCTTGACTAAGTTTTTCCAATAATCCCTGCGTTGACTGTTAGTGAAGCTATAGTCATAGGCATGTCCTATTTGATAAATTTCAACCGCAATACTACCAAATCGTTCGATAACTATTTGTTGCATTAAATCTTTATCTTGTGGATCACCTGCTAGTTTTACAATAGGTATTTGCGGTATTTTTTTCTCAATACTTGATGAATCTTGTTTTACTAGTTGAGCCAATTTTAGAGCCTCTTCGAATCCTTTACCAGGACGAATTGTACCAAAAGATAAGATATTAGGTTTTTTAGCCACTACATCCAAAGGATGGTCTGGTGCTGTGCTTAATTTTTGTGATGCAACAGTTAATCCAGACTTTTCCTTTAAATCATATTTCTTAATGGGATACTTATTTAAAATATAATCCTCCCCAACTTCTCTTATTTTTTTAGCAATGCCAGTAGATTCAATTGTGTTTCTCTTATCACAATCACCATAAGTAGCAGCAATAATTGCATTATCTCTATCTGTTTCGTTAAAGAATTGCACGCTGTTTGCCTGGTGCATTAAGTCATGGGTATATTGTTGTAAATAACGCCTCGTGTAATTTTGTTTATACTCATGAATCGTAATATTGACTTTGATCTTTGCTTCTTGAAATTTCTTGATATCTTCTGGAGTAATAAATACACCACAATCTGGTGGGCGTATATGAATATCAAGATGAGTGTTCTCCTCGATTGGCTGCATGCTGGCAATCATAGTTTTAATCACTTCAGGCTTAATTGGATCACGTCGGTTTGCCTGATAGGCTAAATGAAATCCTTCACTTGCAGAAAGTGTTCTTTTGCCATAAAAACCACTCAGTTTTGTATTCGCAGAAAGGTAAGGTTCTTGCTGATTTAACATTAAGATTTGTAATTCTAAAATTAACTTATCTCTACAGCTGTCTTTATTTGCAAAAATATCCTGAATGTTTTCTAGTTTGTTTTTAACATTTGTATAAGAGAGAATCGCATCTTCAACTGGATTTAATAAGGCCTTAATGAATTTTTGTTGGTCATAAATACCTTTAAATCCATCATTGAAAATCAGATTGATAAAGGCAGATTTACTTTGTAAGTCTTCTTCCTCATTGAGCGCTTTCAAGCTATTGGCATATCGTTCGGATACAGCAAGACGAATGTGATTAAGTTCTTCTAATTGCGTGATGATTTCCTCAACAGAGCTTTTTAATTCATCAAAGCTATAAAAATTTCTAAATTTTTTATCGCGCTCTAAATCATAGGGCAGATTATTACTGTGAAAGTCATAGCTGTACTCTTTGATTCCCGTAAATTTATCAGTTAACTTTTCCACCTCTTTTAAATTGACAGGCCCTGTAAAATGTTTTTTAAGTGCTAAAAAATTATCGAGGGCTTTTTTATGTCTTGCTAAAAAGTTTTCTTTGGTTAAATGAAATTCAATGTATTCATTTAATGAGCAATGGTCTTTAATATTCTCTTTGTTTTCATTGTATAATTTAATTAAACGCGCTAGCTTACTTCTTGTTTTTTTAATTTTACTTAACTCATCACTATTATCTTCTATGGCCTTTTCTAACGTGCTTTTTTTTGTTTTTAAGGAGCTAATTATTTTATCAATGCTTTCTTTATTAAGTTGGGTCGGCTTTTGAGAGTAAATATCCATTATAGTAAGTGACTGTAAGCTGTTATCATGCGTTACAAGAACTTTGGGTGTTCTGGGACTAACAGTTTTAATGTTTACCTGTAGTGCCTCGTCTATTAATGAATGAACTTCTTTTAACTTATAACCGCTGATTATGGTATTTTCATTGGCAACTGGCTGTAATACTATCGCACTTGGAATCGTTTCTTCTGGAATAGAAGTAGTTCCACTAGGAAATGGAATGCTGTAATGGCCTTTATCTTTTTTTAACCATGTACAAGGAATCTTATCGTAATTTTCTGCAAAACCCACTTCTAAAGAAGCTGCGTACTGTCCATCTCCTGTTTTTGCGTCTTCATCAAATGGTGCTGTGAGTAAGTAAATCTTGGTCATAGAATTATGTAATGGATTGTTATTATAAAAAATATAGTACGTTATAAACCTTAAATGGATATTAAGAGACATGGTTTTAACTAATAAAAAAGTTATTGCCATGTCTTTTAAACAGAAATTTATATTATATGTTTTGTCATTTTTAGCATTTTGAACGCTTGGTCATTAGGAAGAACGAAATATTTTGGCTCTATCACTTGATAACCACAAACTTGATAGAGTTTTGCGCCTGGTAACGTAGCCATCATTTCAAATTTGGTAAATCCACTGGTCAAAGCTTGTTGTTCACAATATTCTAAGAGCTTTCTTCCTAGTCCTTGTCGTGCATAATTAGGATGTACGAAAAATGCTCTAATTTTGGCATAGTCTTTCTGGGGATCTAAAAGCCCCTCCTCACGAACTTTGCATTGATCCCCACCAAATAAAGTTTTTCGTTTACTCCATCCACCGCATGCAATAAGTACTTTGTTTTTTTCGATGACATAATAAGTTTGATCGTCAATCAATTCTTTATCGACACCGAAAATGGCCTGAATTGCTCCTTCAATTTCTGGGCTTGTATAGTCGCTATCGCTTAAAATTCTAGCCGAATGTTCAATCAGTTGATTTAGTTGCGTTATATCACCACTATGTGCTTGTCTTATCATAATTGTTCCATTTTTGATCTTATTAATCGAGGTAGTAATTTATCATGAAATAAAAATAAATAAATTTCTAATTTATTGTGTTTTTATTTCGTTTTATAATTAATTTTTTATTTTTTTTGGTAATATATGAAAAAGAACAAAGAAAATGAGTCGTTTGCAAATAAAACTGAATCCACTCAAGTAGTATTTTTGGATAAAATTGATCGAAAAATTTTAAATCTTTTACAAAAAGACAATCAGATTACAAACCTTGCTTTAGCCGAAAAAGTAGGAATTTCAGCACCTCCTTGTTTTAGACGTGTAAAGCGGCTACGGGATGAAGGTATTATTGTTAAAGATGTTTCTTTAGTTGATCCTTTTAAAGCAGGCCGAGGCCTCATTGTTTTTGCAAATATTACCTTGGAGAAACAAAGAGAGGATTTATTGGCTCATTTTGAGCGTAAAATGGCAGAGCAAGAAGAAGTAAAGCAATGCTATTTTGTTTCTGGTGAGACCGATTATTTATTAATCATTCATGTGGCAGATATGAATCATTATAATGAATTTGCACGTAGGGTATTTGCAAATGAAGCAAATATTAAAATGTTTCGCAGTAGTTTTTGTCTTAATCGAACGAAATACAACACTAACATCCAGTTTTCGGAGGATTAAGCTTCACTCCTCATGCACTCAAAGGCAAATGAAACTGTACTATTCCAATAGATTCAAAGCTGTTATGACAGCCCCCATAGCCGGAATGGCCTTGGGGCTGCTATTGATTAAATGCCGGGATACTGCGCCACCTGGGCGATTAGTGGCTGGCTTAGATTTTCTAGTGACTGTTTGAGGTCTCTAATTCTCACTTTATCAATGACCGATAGTATGGCCAAATCAATCTCACACAAGTCACCGCGCCACGCGCGCCGGTGGCTTTCCGCGCGAGACGGCGCCCGCCACATCCCCCATAGGGGCTCACCGCCTCGCAATATTGCAAATGAAAAGCCTAGCCTAGAATCTACCGCATAAGAATCAGGAGTGAACCACAAATCATAATTGCCAGTATCCTTGTTATAAAACTTAAGCTGTCGTTTTAGATTATTCGGATTAGATACATCCAGCAAAGCCTCACTCTGAGTTATGTTATAAAAAGAACGCTCCGGATGACAGTATTCTTGGGCAATATGGGCAGGAACGCTCCGCTGGGCTATACCGACTTTTTCTACCCATATTTTATCGAGCTGCTCCCAATCATCATCAGACTTATTGGGTCTATTATTATACTCATCCACATAATGCTTTAATGCTGTTTTTAATGGGGTGAGGTCAAAATGAGCTTCCCAATGGTCTATGGTTTGTCCTTCCTTATCTTGGGTGGTATAGTGCAGGCCTCGTGGTTTGGGGATTGCGAAAAATCCTTCGGCTGCTGGAGGATTTACCAGTTCTTCTATAGCCTTTACTTGCTCAAACATCAATTGCCTGGTTTCCTCATCTTGCCTGATGTAGTTTTCTAACATTCTCTGCATATGAGAATCTTTAGCCCAATAAGCGTATTCATAAGCGGTGCAGGTAAAGGTGCGGCCTGAATAGTCGGTGAAATGGATGTTGTTGGTTCGTAGGAGTTCTTGAGCTAGTTCTGGGTCTTTTTTAAGGAGCGCTTCTGCTTCGTCTTGTTCACCATAAGCCACATGCTGTAAAAACGCTTTGGCATCAATTTGCGGTTTAAAATCGGGACGCTCTTGTTTTAATTGGGCTAAAAGTGCTTCTTTGAGCTTTGGGTCTTGGTAACTATTAATATCTTCATACAAAGTTTGTAAGGTGTCCTTATCCATTTTGGATAAATCAAGGTTTACCTCTTTAATGCCTGTATGAATGTGCTCATTTCTATGTGGTAGGACGTTTTCAGGTTTATTAGCCGTTGCAAAGTCTCGTTGTACACTTTGCAAGAAGGTTTGTTCGGACTCCGCCAAAATATCATAAAAAAAACCTGTCTGCATGAAGTACGCAAAATGAGTCGCGATGCACCCTTGATGAGCGACAAATGCGCCCTCTTTCGTGCTTAATAACATAAACTCATCAAAATGAGGCGAGTCTTTGATGGTATTGTAATGGGATTTAAAGCGTTCTTTAAGATTTGGAATGCCTCCTTGAGGGATAGGGCTTCTCAGTTGAAAATCGTCTCGATGCTGATTGACATAATCAACCAGCGCATCCTCTACTGAAGCGTTGTGCGCCAGCGCTTGTTTTACTGATTCAGCTAAGTTGCTAATAAGGTCAGGATTATCTTCTAAAATCTGACCAAAATTAGCTTTTGTTATGCCTTCTTCATGACATGTGATGTTAAGCTCTGCTAAAAAGAACTGGGTTAGAATAGACAGTTTTTCCTTATTATTTATCATGTCAAAGGGTGAGTCTTTAACAACATCAAATAAGTTGGGCGCACAATACTCAATGAGGGCTTCGATATAACCTTGATAGGTTCTAGGATTATTTACCCCAAAATCCAATTCTTCATCCATGTAAGCTTGAGTCACTGGAACAGAAGGAGCATACAGAGAGCCTTGGGTTTGGTTGAAATCTACGTCAATGCCCAGGGACGTACGGATTTCCTGGGTTAACAGCTCCTTAACCCACTCAAAATTAACAACTATGTTGTCTGGACATTTTGATAGAACCTGGGCAATTAATTGTTCCTTAGACTTAAGGGTAAAAACTAACCCTTCATAGCGATTCGATAAGCCCTCATAAAGTAATGATTCTTTAATGATTACTTGACCATTTACTATATAGTTATGATGGGCACTAAATACTGGGGATATCGCTGTCGTACGTAACTGCACATCCTGCTCTTTAGGCCGTAAGATCATACTGTACAAGTTCCCTTCACGGGCTTGCATTAAGCTTTCCAACGCGGCAGGATAGGCGGGAAATACAAGCGTTAAGGGGGATGTGATCTGTTTTTCTTGTTGAGCTTGTTGCAACAATCTTAAATAGCTATTGATTTGCTCAAGACGTTGCGTTTTAAGTGATTTTTCCTCCGAATCAGGGTGATATTTTATATCAAATGCCAATGCCTCCTGATAATCCTTCAGCATCCGAGATGCTGCACTTTGTTGATTGGCGCCTAAAAGACCAAAAAATTCCTGTAGGGAATAGACTGACTTGCATGTGTTATCAAGACCTATTTCTGTGCCGCTCATGATGGGCATTAATAAGTGAACCACATTAGTCTTAGGGTTGATGTATATATATCTTGGCGCTATCGGTTCTTGGAGAGGTAATTTCATTTTATTGACCTTAACTTGTTATTTTTAAATGGTTATTTAAAGGTCAATATCATACTGCAGTTGAATCACTGTGTCATATATTGATACAAGTTTAATGTAAAATTGGCATTCAATTCTTATATTGTGCACTGATTTGTCACCACGATCATCAAGTCTTTGCGAGAATTTTTACTTCCTGCTAAATAAAGAAATTGCAACCATAAAAGAGCACAAGACATAGCCACTACCGATACATAATTGCGTTTTAACTTATTAAATCTCGTGGCAAGTGCTCTATAATGTTTTATTCTTGCGAATAAATCTTCAACTCAATGCCTATATTTGTAGAGACACCCGTTCATATCTGCATTACTGATCGGCCTCAAAAAGATATTTAAAAGACATAGAGTTTTTGCCCAGGCTTTTGTTTACAATTTTGCAATGCATTTAAGACCAACTTTTTTAAAATGCCTAATATTGAAATCAAGTGGATTTATGAGGAACCTAAAAAATAGAGTTATTCTGAAAGCCATTGAACCTTACGACGTTTTTCTTCGCCCCGGGATAATTTTTTATAACCCCATTTATCACTCCAATATTTTCGCTGTTGGATAAACGGTAATATCATCACTTGTTTTAAGGTATTATCCTTTTGTCTTGCATACCCAGGAACACCAATATCGATTTCTTTTTGAGAGATTCCTAATCCTATTGTTCGATGTAACCTATCCCAAACTGAAAAAACAACCGAATAGTTTGAGTCTGTCTCTCTCCTAAAATTAGAGTGATGAATGCCGTGCATTCTAGGTGTTACAAAAACAAGATTCAGTAACTTCTCCAAACGCAAGGGAAGGCACAGGTTTGAATGATGAAAAATGGTGCCAACTTGAAATAAGGTTTCATAAATCACAAAAGTACTAACCGATACGCCAATGAGCGCCATTTGAATAGCTCGAAATAGGGTAGAAAGGGCTACTTCGCCTGGGTGAAATCGGATCCCTGTTGAAACATCAAGATCGGGATCGATATGGTGTACATTGTGAAAACGCCAAAGGAACAAGAGCTTGTGGTTGGCAATATGCCAATAGAAAAAGCTTAGGTCCAACAGTAAAATACCAGATAGAGCCTCCCAAGGTCCCGTGAGTTTAAGCCACGGTATTAGTCCAAATGGTGTGCTCGCTGTCCAGTTGAGAAAAAATCCTGTTGTAGGGCGTATCAGTAGAAAGGCAACAGTAAAGGCAGTAATAGAAACTGTAATATTGACAGCCAAGCGAGAAAACCTGTTTCTTTTGCGTTTTCGGAGGGGAAACCTACCTTCCAGGAAAAACAAAAGTAGTATCCATCCTACAACGATAATAATTCCAGTCAATGCTCCATCCTTTTCAATTTTTTAGGAACATAAAAATCCATATTTTTTTATAAATTGGTAATAAAACCTTTGTGACCAGACTGAACTTCCCAATATGTCTTGTGATTTTATTGAAAATGCGTTGTTTTGTGACAAATTATGTCACAAAACGCATGAGTATGTTTTATTTTAAGACTTTACATTTTCCTGTAATTTTTTAGCCTTGTCTAAATGCTGTACCACTGCATCCCGTGTATTACTTAGGAAATTCTTAATTGATTCAGTTTTAGCTTTTTTCATTAATTGATTATCAATTAGTTCTAGAGCAGCTTGATGTCCTTTTACCATCCCATCAATGTATGCTTTATCAAATTGTTCACCTTGTAACCCCCCTAATTTCATCATTATCTCATTGCCCTCTGTGGTCAATTTGTTTGATGCATTGCTGCTTAAAGATTTGAGATGAACGCTGTTTGCAATTTCAAGAACTTGAGTCAGATTACTGCCGTGTTGGTCAATCATCATTTTAGCAAAATCCATTACATCAGCGCTTGCTTTTTTGTTGGATGCAATGACTGCCAATAGAATCTCAGTTTTATCAATAACAGCAATATCTGCTAGAATGTTAATTTCATCAGATTTAATTTCAGAATGATTGATATTTGCTGGTACTGCATAACTAGGAGTACCTAAAAAAAAGCTTGTCAGAATTAGGGAACATCCTATAGCTAACCTATTTTTTGATAATTTCATATGAACTCTCCTTTTCAAGTGGTTTTTTAAAAATCCATTTAACTCTGTGTCGCCATAATATCAATAGTTGATCGTTCTTCATTATAGAAGAGAATAACCATAGCATAACATTATGGTTTATAATGGTATTACTCAATCTTTCCTCAAAAACAATTGAATATTATATTGAGCAATTAAAAATGAAGTTTTCTCAAAGAAGCGCTCCGAATTAATCGAACAAGCGATCGAATCTGGATTTATATTTAATATTCCTCGCTCACTATTATAAGCAGGACTATAAATACCAAAGAACTGACAGGAATAATTGCAGGACTTTGGGTGAAGATAGTTTTTATTAATAGTACCATATAAAGAACCGTAGAGTGTTTTTAAAAAGGTAATGAAAATTGTTGATTCATGTTAAGATGTGCCTCCCTATAGATAGATTTACTACATTACGGCCATTATGAATTCAATCATTGTTCAATTAACTCAAAATCATGGAGGACCACTCCATTATCTCGGAAATAGGTATCTCACTCTTCCAGATTTAACAGGGCATATGTCCCCTGACACGAGTTGGTTGAATGAACATTTTTCTATATTATTGGCGAATACCAAGGGGCGAAAATACAAGAAAGCAATTGAGCCTTTTTCAGGGTCCGCTTCATGGAGCATGGCTGCAATGGAGATCGGCCTTGCCGAAGAATATATTATCAATGACAGCAATAAAATTCTGATTAATACACTTCAATTAATTAAAGATAATCCTGCTCTTATTAAAGAGTCTTATGCTGCATTAATAGAAAAATATGATGTCTCGTTATCGAAAAAAGAATATTTCCTTGAAACGATTAATAATTACAACCAAGCAGTCGAGCATAAAGAAAAAGCGTTGCTCTTGCCTTTTATCATCAATCATTCATGGGGCGGAATTCTTTTTTATGATCAGGAATTGAATATTATCTATCGCGAAGGTGAACTATTTGAAGGAAAAAAAGACAATCGATTTCTTGAACATGCGAATTTATCGCTGGAAATGTTCTTAAGCGAAATTGACCGATTATCAAATCTACTTAATGCGAATCAAGTTTCATTCAGGAGTGGTGATTTCATGGAAGTGATTTCGCTTGCTGCACCAGGCGATTTTGTAGCATTGAATCCTCCTTATCCAGAGAATGAACATTCAACGCTTGAAAAAGCTGGGATGTATATTGAACTTTATTCACCTGAAAAACTTCACCAAAATTTGGTTCAAATCATTCAACATCTTGAAAAACAAAACATTCATTATTACATGACTTATGGGTTTTATAATCCCAAATTTAGAAACTATGTTTTAGCTAATGAAAACCATCAACCAATTAATTTCCTTCGTGTTCTAGGCTATGAAAATTGCGCTTTTGGAATAGGTCTTGATCAGATGTATTTTACTTCGCAATTTTTAATTCCTCACGGTATAAACATATTCAAAGCTGAAGAAGTTTTAGGGAAACAAGATTTAACACCTGAAGAAGCGCTGGAACAATTTAAACGGTTTCCCCAAAAATGTTTTGCAGTTATTTACAGGGCTTTTATTAAGCCAGGGCTCGAGATGGAATATCAAGAGGCTTGGCGTAAAGTTGCATCCTATTTTTTGCAATACCGCGGCGCTTTAGGTTCTTGTCTGCATAAAACAAATGAAGGTATGTGGCTTGCCTATTCTCGTTGGCCTGATAAAGAGACTCGAGATGCTTCTTGGCCGGGCGACAATACACCATCCGAGATGTTACCCAATGAAATTAAAAAAGCCGTTATAACCATCCAAGAGTGTATTGATCAAACGCAAAAACTACCCGAAATTACTATGGAAGTTGTTAATGATTTATTGTATTCAAACTAATTTTAGAAGGTGTAATTCATGAATCAATTGCATTGGAATTTAAAAGGGAAGAAAGCCCTCATTACTGGCGGAACTCGTGGAATCGGACGAGCTATTGTTGATGAGTTTCTGGAATTAGGTGCAGAGGTAGTTGTTGTAGCTAAAAATAAAGATAATCTTGAGAAAGTCATTAACAATTGCAGTTCAAAGGGTTATCGTGTCACTGGAATCGAAGCAAATCTCAATCAGGAAGAATCCTATTCCCATGTAATCAATACAATCACCCAAAAATGGGGTGTATTAGATATCCTCATTAATAATGTTGGAATCAACATCAGAAAACCTGCTCAGGATTACCTGCCTCATGAATTTGAGCAGATAATGCAAACCAATTTAACGTCAACGTTCAAATTGTGCCAATTAGCGTATCCCTTATTAAAAAAATCAGTGCAAGGAAATATTGTTAATATCGCATCTATTTCAGGATTAATTGATGATGCATCAGGAGCTCCTTATGGAATGAGTAAAGCAGCGATGATTCAATTAGGAAAGCATCTTGCGGTAGAATGGGCGCGAGATAGCATCAGAATAAATACCATAGCACCATGGTATATTGAAACAGAATTAACTAAATCAGCCTTATCTAATCACGAAAAGCTTAATGCCATCATTTCATCTACACCAATGCGCCGAGTTGGACAACCCCATGAAGTGGCAACTCTTGCTGCATTTCTATGCATGCCCGCGGCTTCTTATATAACAGGACAATGCATCGCTGTAGATGGGGGTTTTTTGGCGAATGGTTTTGCAAGACATGATTAAAATTGGGCAGGAGATTTTTGCTCTATAGTTCATCGGAGGGCAAAGCCCAATTTTATGAATAAAACCGTTACTTAGACCAGGTTAATAAGATAACTCCAAATAAAATAAATAAAGAATGCATGCTTTTATCCAACCAGGATATTTTTCCTGATGGATTGGCCCGCTGTTCTGGCAAGGTAATCATCAGGGCGATACTAATTATTCCCCGAATAAGGACGCCAAACAGACAAAATAGAGATCCGAGTACAAAAATTTGATATTTTGCATCAGGTGCATCAATGGCGATACATTGTGGCAAAATTGCCATAAAAAAAAGAAGAACTTTGGGATTCAAAAGATTAATAATTACACCTTTACAAAATATAGAATAATCTTTGCTGGTTAAAGAAAAATTGTTTGTCGATTTTAATGTTTTCTTTTTTAAGGCTGATGCTCCAAGATAGATTAAAAATAGAGCGCATAAATATTTGGCCCCTATCAAAAAGAAGGGAATTTTAATTAGCAGAACGGTTAACCCAATGGTAGCTGCTATTGTATGCACAAAAGTACCACACTCAACGCCAAACAGCGACAATAATGTCCTGCGACTATTCTTTTGCATACTGTGATGCATGACATAAAACATCGCTGGGCCAGGCATTATATTTAATAAAACAGCCATCATTAAAAAGTAAGTCATTTGTTATCCTTAACAGTAATGTATTGTTTGAAACAAGGAAGCCAGGTTATTTGAGTCGTGCGCAATTTGAGTGCTTGGCTCATCCGTACATAATGCTCTGACAATAAGATGCGCAATAATTTTCATTTCAGGTTCTTTCATGCCTCGGCGTGTCATTTCAGTTGTCGCTAATCTTAAACCTGAGGGTAACGTAGATGTTATTCCAGGAACGAAAACAGGGTTTCCAATGATGTCACAATGCTCTAATCGTCTAGTGGCACGCCACCCTCCTGCATAGGCAGTCATATCAAGGAGTACTTGATGAGATTGAGTAAACCCTTTATTTTTCGCCCAAACCGTCATCCCATAGGCATCCAATGATTGAGCCAATGCTTGGGCATTTTTAATGACTTGCGACATGTACACATTTCCATACTCTAAAAATTCCAATGCGGTTAGCCCTAATGCGGCAACACGATTTAACTGGTACGTACCGACAAAACCTGGAAAGATCAATGATGAAAAATGCGCATCAAGTGCTTCATCATTCCATAGCAAAAGTCCACCTTGTGGGCCACTGAATGTTTTTCCGGTAGAACCACTCACCACGTCGATTTTTTGTAAAAAAGGATTAGTAAAGCATTTCCCAGCTATTAATCCTAATTCATGCGCTGCATCGTAAAAAACCCTGGCTCCGTGCTGGTGAGCAATGGTTTGAATCGCTTGCAATGGCAGTTCAAACAAAGACACCGATAATCCAAGACTAATCAGCGAGGGATGATGCTGGTCAGCCAATTGTTCCAGCCGTTTTAGATCAATGCTAAGGTTATCTTCCAAAAAAGGCATAGGTATTACATTGAGTTGCAATAACCCTGGCATACTTTGTTCACTATGACTTGAATCCCCACCTTGCTCTGGCATAATAGCAATGACCGTATCGCCTGGTTTGGTAAGGAGAGAATAGACCACTTGACAAGCCTGTGTACCTCCAATAAGCCGAAAATCACAAAATTGGCATTGAAAGAGTGATTTGATGCTCTCGTAAGTATAAGCTTCCATTTCATCGATCCAATGGGTAGCGGCAAAATAACGCTGCTTCGCTCCAATATGGCCTCCTGCTGTCCGTATACATAGATCGCCAGACAATAAAGATCGTGCTATTGGGCTCAACGGACCTTCTGCAGCAACCAAATTGATACACCGTCGCATTCGCCACTCTTGATTGCAATGGATAGTCTCTATAAAGTGATGGCGTTTGTCAGCAAAAGTAGGGTAACGCAATAATTGCTGTTTTGCCCGCTGTAAAACAGCGGGATCAGCCTGGCTGACTTTATGCGACATGATGAGCCGCCGTGGCATTCACATTATCCCACCATCGGTCATCCACCTCATGAGAACTTTTACTCGTATCACGGATACTTGCCCAAGTCATATTCAGCATGATTCTCGTTGCATCGTAGCGTAAGGGAACCGTGCGGTGCAACGTAGTATCAGCTTTCAAGAGATACACATCACCGGGAACAAAAGAATAAGTATTAATAGGATGATCGCAAAGGTATTGATAGACATCCGGTTGTTCTTTATCCCAACTGGTATGAGGAACACACTGCAACATCCCGCCGCAATCCACTGGTGGCATTTCCACAATCCAAATTAAAGCATAACCATAATCGCCCCAATGCCACCCATGAGTATCTCCACTGAACTCTTGTTTGGTGATGACAAACTTCTCATCTTCTTTCACATCGGTGAAAAGCGGTTCTTGACAAAGCATCGCCAAAAATTGCAATAATGCTGGCGACTCCCTAACTTCACTTAATAAAGTGCTATGTTCTGCGATTAGCTCGCTTCTGACCACGCTTAAATAGCGCGGAGTATTGTCGGTAGTTTTTAAAATCAAATCACGGCGTTCGGCATATTTTTTTAATAATTGATGGATTTCAGCATGAACAAGTGTTTTAAGTTCATTGCTAACTACATCAGGTATTTTAATCATCCCTTGTCTTAAGAAAGCTTCACTTAATTTACGTATTTTTTTAGGTGAAAACGTCTTTTTTGTATGCTTGGAAATTTGCTCGTTTAACATATCCATTTTGTCCTTTTATTGTTGAATAACCACGCTATTTTTTATTTTTTTTTATTTGTAATCAATAGCTTATTTCAGTAATATATTATTTCATTTTTGCAATAATCGATGTGGTATGATTTCTGAGATTCAAGTGTTTATGCAAGTGGTTGATAGCAATAGTTTTTATAAAGCGGCAAATGTACTAAAGATTTCTCCTGCATCGGTCACTCGAAAAATTGCCAAATTAGAAGCTTCATTAGGTGTAACTCTTCTAAACCGTAATACCAGACGATTTTCATTAACGAGTTATGGGGAGTATTGTTATCAACACTGTCAAATGATTACTGGATTAGTGTCGGAATTGCACCAAAGTATTGCAGATAAAATTAAGTCGCCCAAAGGCACGCTTCATCTCAGTATTGCTGCCTATTCAGGCTACATGGAATTAATCCCCATCATTTCGGGATTCATTAAAAAATTCCCACTGATTAAAATTAATTATTTCAAAAGTAATATTTATCCCGATTTCATTGAGGATACTTTTGATTTTTATTTCCGTTATAAAGAAATTCACACACGCACATTACAATCCAAAAAGCTTATTGATCATCAGCTGATTTGTTGTGCTTCGCCTCACTATCTTCAGCTTCATGGGATGCCTGAACATCCCCACGATTTGATTCATCATAATTGTATTATTCATCAAATTAATTTATATGAAGGCGAAATCTGGGATTTTGATGATAATCATCAATTAATTTCTGTTACTGCTTCGGGAAATTTACGTGTCAACAATTCTGCTTTAGCATTGGAAGCCGTTATGGAAGGCATAGGAATTGCTCGGCTCCCACACTATTTTTTTCAAAATCATCTAAACAAAGGGGAGTTAGTGGAAGTTTTAGTAAACTATCGTTGCCCGCCCCTCACTGTGTGGTTAATTCATCCCCGTAGCCAACATATGTCTTACCACCATAAAATTTTTATGGAATATCTTGTTGAAGCCTACCGCTGTTTAAATAACAAAAATACTAGGGTCTGTTGACATTTCACCTGCCGCCTACGTGCCGCGGCTTGTCCGCGGCATC
>NZ_LNYU01000085.1:42918-155397 GCF_001468135.1 Legionella santicrucis
CTTCATTAGCAAGCACTACCGAAAAGCGCTTATAATTCACATCAATTCCATGATTTCTTTCATAAGCAATTAAATCGTCGGTCATGTATTTTTCAAGCGCTTCGCCGAGTTGATCGACAAAAGTAATGTTTTGAGAGGCCTTCTGCTTTAGATCTTGAGATTCATGAATTTTTGTTTCAAAATTTAAAATAATTCGTTTTGGCTGATGCAGATCATAATCGATTTCTTTTACTATCTCGCTATATTTTCCATTAGTATATACAGATATTATTTTACGCCAAAATAATAATCCATCCTTATTTTCGGGGAGAATAGAAACTTCCCAACGTCCAGGATAGGTGTTCCAAAGTTCATGAGCCACTAATTGGCCTATACCCTGCCTCTGAAATCGTGCAAGAATAAAAAATTCGCCGATATTCCAATTAACATCGGAAGAAGTAGCAACTTGATTCAAAAGCACAAAACCTGCCAACTCATCTAATATTTTGATTAAAAATGCTTTTCTGTTCGCTTCTTCAAAATAATTTTTACAATCAAACGCGTCATAAAGTCCATCGGAAAGCACAGCCCAATCAGCGGAATCACGCCCACAATTTCGTGATAAATCATAAAAATAAAATTGGGTCATATTTCTAATTATTGGATAATCATTTAAACTAGCTGGAATTAATTGCGGTTTTATTGCCGCAGGATTGTCATGCATAATCTCTCAAAACTCTGAATTACAAAATTTATTGTACCAAGCATAAATGACTTATTTAGCCACCACCTTAATCCAGCAATGAAAGCAAGGCAATACCGCAGCAAAAAGCAGAAGGCGGAATTGATACGCGTGCTTTATTAGGCACTCATGCCACCATCAACTGTCAGATTCGCGCCCGTAATATAAGATGCCTCTGGCCCGGCAACGAATGCTACCATCGCAGCGATATCATCAACACTGCCATAACGGTTGAGAGCCGTGACAGCCTTTTGTGGCACTGCCCAATCACCCGTGGCTGGATTTAATTCTGTTTCAATTGGACCGGGCTGCACGTTATTGACCGTAATTCCGCGTGGTCCGATTTCCCTAGCTAATGCCTGAGTGAACATCTTAACGGCTCCCTTCGTCCCAGCGTAGGGCACCAAACCTGATATTGCGGCACGCTCACCGACAGCAGAACCGATCATAATAATGCGACCTCCCTCATTCATGTGCTTTAAGGCCGCGTGGGTTGTGGCAAAAACACCTCGAACGTTGACATCGATCACACGATCTATCTCTTCTAACGTGGACTCTTCAAATGGTTTCGAAATAGCCGTTCCGGCATTGTTCACAAGTATATCCAATCGTCCGAAGGTAGCAACGATTTTTTCGACTGCTCCTTGAATCGCTTTCGCATTAGCCGCATCAGCATTGATGGCAATAGCTTTTCCGCCGCTATGCTCAATTTGCTCGACCACGGCTGAAGCCGCGCTCGCGTCCATTAAATATGTGATGGCTATTCGGGCTCCATTGGAAGCTAAACGCTTTGCTATAGCTGCGCCAATACCCCGCGATCCACCGGTAACGAGTGCCACTTTTCCCGCCAACTGATCATTCTTCAACATGACTGTTTCTCCATTTGATTCATTGCATTGTTTATCCGAAATGACATGTTTTTAATGCACTGAAAATTGCATAATATGTTCTCAGTAAATCTCACTGAGCCTTCATTTCCAATAAATTTTGAGAATGAAGTAAAATTTAAACCGATTTCATGCATTGTTATGGCGTTATATGGTTTAATCATTTATTTCTGTGACACAATAATATACTGAGCCGATTCAATGTCCTATTTTAACCGATAAGGGGGCATCCGAAAAGGAACTGCCATTAAGTTAAGAAATAACCGATTGATTTTTATGATTAAAAACATGTTTACTATTTCTTAATGATATTTGGAAGCAATTCCCATCCCAGTCTTATTAATTACTATTGAGAGCTTACTGTCTTCTCTGCTTTTTCATTTCAATGAGATCTAATTTCAGCAATTCCATGAATTTCTACTGGAGCTCTATCAGGGAATTCAGCATTAATTTTAATGATCCCCCTATAGCTGAAATATATTTATTCAAAGTTGAAATTAACATATCAGAACGCTTTTCCAAACGAGAAATTCCATCTTGCTTCATATGCAAAATTTCACCAAGGTCTTCTTAAGTTTTCTCAAGTGCTAGATGCATCTCGTAAAATCATTTCCTCAGCGATTAATTGATCGGCTCGGTTTTGAATAACCATTATTTTCGATGAGACTATGTTTAGATGATAATACAGTTGTCGAGATGATTATTACAAATCTCTTGGTGTATTTCTGTGCGCATCTTACCAATAAGTTCTTTTAATTCAGTGGTATTAAAATGCCGATGCTTTTGTCTGGCCCAATGCATGAAATTAAATGCTACCTTCAAGGCAGGAACATTTCCTTTTTCTTCTTTGATTTTTTTAATAGCCTCTGTCACTCGAGGGCCAGTGGCTTTATTTTCGCGCACACCATATATTGACAATTCTGTTGGATAGCTTTTGCGGAAAAAAGATAAGGAAGGCTTGCTTCGATCATTAGATTCAACATGTGTTAAAGATGGACTCCCTTCACTTATGTCTTCATGAAGCTTATGTTGTAAGGTAATTCTGGTTGCGTAGTGGCATGAGGCAGCAATAGCAGCATCTAATGCTTTTTGTGGGATATCATGGATTGTAATGTTATTGTTAGCAAAAATTTCCCTAACCGCAGGATCATTTAAAACATCTTGCATTTCAGCCAGACTATGATAGCCGCATTTACAGGTAAAAGAAAAAAATGCTTGAATGATGTGATTAGTGTCATTTTCCAAATTAGGATCATTTTTATATTTTTCAATATAATTTGTCAAAACAGCCACCAGCACAAAGGTTGTTCCTGATACAGAATTCACATAAGGTACTTGGGTATTTGTTTTTGAATATCCTCTTACTACTGAAGGATCAATTTCGAAAACATCTGCGACCTTATTGCACATTGCAGTGGTCAATAGCTCATCGACTGGCATGGGCGAAATCGATTTCACTATTCCTGGATTTTGACTTATGAGTCCCTCAGATAATTTTCGCTTGGGGCCACGATCTTTAGAATTAGAAATACTGGTTTTCATGGAACGTAACTCACCCATTAATGTATTTATTTCATGAGTTTTTTCACCAAAATCCCTAACAAGCTTAATCACATCCTCAGCTTCATCAAGTGATTTTACTTGGGTTGATGGTGTAAATTGTCTGTTTTTTTCAATCATGAGAGAGGCGAGCTTTTCTATGCTGGAAAAGTAATTTGCATTTTGGATATTCCAAAGTTCTTGAGAAAGACGAGTATCAAAGTATCTTCTACTCCAATTCTTATGGGGATTATCATGTTCGAAGGCGGTAGCTATTTTTTCACAAATTAGCGCAAATAGTTCCTCATTCTTTTCAAGTAAAGTTGGATTAATAAGTGATTCTATTAAATCAAATGTGCGCTTATAATCATTTTGGGCAAAAGCTTGCTTTACTAAATTCAATTCTTGTGAATGCCCTAGCTCATGTTCAATGATGCGAATAGTAATTAAAACAGAATCAGCAGAATCAACCGTGCTAGCTTTTAATGCTTCAATATATTTTTCTATGCTCATCTAAACATTCCCTAATGATCAATTAGGGGAATATTATATAGCCTAGATATTAAGAGCCCCTTAACGCAGTGCATTTAATAATCGCTTTTTCTAGCTGGTTATGGTGCAGTACAAGCATTGCCAGGCCCTCTTTTTACTTTTGCAGTATTTTTAGGGGCGGTATCAACGAATATCCCCCATAGATGGCTTGGAGCAGTCATTGCATTAGTTGCTATCTTTTTGCCATCTTTTTTATTAATAATCGGCACATTACCCTTATGGAAAAATCTACGACAACATCCATCGATGCAAAGAGCAATCCCTGGGATCAATGCTTCGGTTGTAGGACTATTATTAACTGCGTTTTATCAATCGGTTTGGTCAAGCGCTATTTTCTCATTATATGATTATTTATTAGCGATTACGGCTTTCCTTTTGCTGCAGTTTTGGCGAGCTCCAGCTTGGGTGTCTTACTTTTTGTGCAGTTATATCGCAAATTTGATATCAAACTCAATTCAAACTCATTCCAACTTTAATAGGATCCATTATTTCTTTCATAGAACTATTTTCTTCCAATTTAAGTCGAATTTCTCTAAAACTTAGGTGATTCGCATGATTAAATGCATCAATAACCCACTTAATGTTCTCAGGGTACTGATTTTCATGCGATTTACGAATTCTTTCTTGAATTGAAATAATCGACTCAGATATATTATCTTCATTTGTACAATCAATGGCATTTACTATATTGCGTATATCTTGAATGAGGCTTGGGACAGCATTATCTGTCCCCTTCATTAAATCATCATCATTTAATACAACACCCACCGCAAAAATATTCTCTTCTCTTTCATTCGTAGGTATCCTTATCACCCTATTTTTCACCTTAAACTTACTTGGCAATGCACTTTCTGTTACTAAACTCTTTTCTTGAGGGGGGATATTCGCATCAGGGGGCAAGGAATTTTTCAGTTCAGAGGGGCTATTCGTAACGGAAGGAGCACTCAATTTTGCTATATTATCTTTAATCTTTTGTAATCTACTTTCTAAATCATTAACAACAGAGGAATCAAGATTTTTTTGTGCCTTATTCTGTTCATTGCTTCTCTCTTTTAGAGTCTTTAATGTTTCTAAACATCGTTCTAGAATAGCTAAATACTCTTCTGATTGAGATGAGATGATCTGGGTGTTGTTTTCCAGAACAGCAACTTGCTTAGTTATGTCAGCTAAAAGTTGTTTCATATTTATTTTCTCAGCTACTTCCTCCTTCTGATTTGGTAATTTAATAGTACTAAGTGATGCCAGCGTAACCGATGCCTGTTCGATTCTATCTTTTAGATCAGTATCAATTACACCTTTAATTTGTTTACTCTGCTCTGAAAGATAATTAAATTGTGAGAACTCTCGAAACTTAGCAAGAGCCTCAGCTTCAGCGATACATGCCCTTGCTTCCTCAAGTGCCACTTCATTCTTAATCATCAATTTAATTATATTTATGCTCTCTTTAGCTATACCAGCTTCCGTAAAGTTAAAATCAGTCCACTCGCTCTCTTCAGGGAATGCTCCATGAAATGGAGCATTAGATTCTTGTAAATGTAAAATGTATTCTTCTAATATAGGGATAATTTTTTGCTTGAGAAACACTTTGTATGCTTGAACCTGAGTACTCGGAGCCTCAAGAGCAAATAGCTCTTGTTTTTTTATTTGGATGTATATATTGAAAATGTGATTTAATTCCGTTTTTTTTCTCTTTACTAGTTCACTTAACTCTTGCTCTAAAGTCTTCTTTAACTCACCTAGCTGAACAATTGACAGTTCCAGTTTTTCAAGAGGAGTCGGACCAACTTCTGGTTGCTCCTCTAGATTTTTTACTTTTTCTAATTGTTCGTTTAACAGGGCCAGCATTGGCAAAGCTGATGCTTTTTGTAATTCTGTCAGGGTGCTATTCACTTCAAGAGCATAATCCATTGGTATAACAGACTCTCCACCGACTTGAAAACTTCTCATATGCTCCAAAAAATTTCTCGCATCATCCTGAGCTTCAGGTTTGTATAAATAGTGTCTAAATGAATCATTTTGCACTGCAGATAATTTTAGAGTATCGCGACGATTTTTAATTAAATCAATATATGAATTTCTACTAATTCCATTTTCCTCGGGTATATAGAGCGCAACAAATCTTTCAATATATTCATCAGGCAAAAGACAAATTTTTAACATCGCTTGATTTATTTCCCCTCTAAATAGTTCATTTTTCGATATAGTTGTGTGATTAAGAATTTTTGAGGTAGAAAAAGAGGTGCTTGTGCTTTTATCATCTAACCAATTATTTGCAGCAAAATCGCCCTTCCTTGGTAAAGTTGCAATTACTTCTGGTGTTAGGGCAAAATGAAGTCTTCCCTCTAAAACTGATGCAAGACATTGATCGCCATCTATCTTAATTACTCTATTGTCTTTGTCTAAGCCTATATTTCCATTTTTTAAGTCAACTTCTTGTAAAAAAACTGCTACTAGAATCGCCTGTCCTAAACCGGTATAAGTTCCATCTTCAAACCGCTTGCCTTCCCCATAAGGCAAAGATTTATAGGACTCTACCTTTTCTGAGCAGACAAAGTAGTCTTTTTCGTCTTTAGCAATACGTGTTTGTGGTTGGTGAGGAATAAACAATCGAAACAATTCTTGTGCCAAAACCTCATGCCTAGCTATTATAGGATCATCAGCTATCTTAACTATCCAGTTACTGGAATGTCCAGGAAATGCCCCTTCTGTAAACATATGAGTAGCTGCATGGGCTTTTTGGGGGTTAGGACCTATAAATTGATTATAATCAAATATTGGTAGAGTCATAAGAATGTATCTCCAAATATATTATTTAAGTATAGGAGAAGCCAGAGATATGTTGCCAAACCGATTACTGATAGTATAACGTCGTTATTTCATCCAATACTTAAGGACGCCTTGATAATTTGAATTATTTTTTTACTCACAGGATTTTTATGTTTTTCAGGTCTATAGACTAAACAAATTTCATCGTGAAATACCGGAGCATCTTTTAATTTTTTAAGATGAGCATATTGAGATGCAACTCTTGAAGGTAAAAAACCGTATCCAAGGCCTAATGACGTTAATTTAGCAACAACCTCAAGGTTTGCCGAGTTAAGTACACCATTAAAAATTATTTTCTTACCTAATTTTTTAAGTATGTATTGTGATTGGGCGAGGTTTTGATCATAAATCAGCTTATCTTGAGCATTCTGAGCATAAAAGACGGTGACTTCATCTTCACGTAACTTGTTAATAACAAGATCAGGATGTTTTATAGGGTTAACAACGATCCCAAAATCAGCCTCCCAACTAATAATTTTTTCAGTCATCTCTCTAGAAAGACCATGAATAAAATTAAAATTAAGCTTTGGAAAGTTAACCTGAAGTTGTGGCATAAAGTATTCAAGCGTATGAAGAGCAACTGATGGATGAATCGCAATAGTGTAGTTTGCCTGAATAAGACCTGATTCAGAATTAGCTAGGTTTTGAGCCTGCTCCCATTCATATAACAAGCGATAAGAACGTCGCTTAAACTCCTCTCCAAGCTTCGTTAGCTGGATACCCGTTTTAAGACGAATGAGAAGCTGCCCACCCAGTTTATTCTCTAATCTTTTCACAGCATAACTGAGCGCAGGTTGAGATATTCCTATAATTTCCGAAGCCCTTGTTATGTTAAGGGTTTCACTAACAATTATAAAATATTTTATGTCATCTAATAGTAAAGCCATAAATAAATTTTATCACAGCAAATAAAATAAGTCATTTTATTTATCTCATGAAAATAAGTAATCTAAATTCAGGAGAGAAAATATGAAAAATAAAACATTAAATTTAAATACAATTCAGAATCATTCGATTAACAATTTTGAACTTAGAAAATCATTAGATAGCGACTCTATGATGGAAACGGCTAAAAAAATATTAGCCGAGTTTATGATTTTCCGTCGTGTTCCAAAGTCTATTGATACATGTAGCGATATAAATTGCCAAAAGTGTTCTTTACCACATTTACCCAAAATAATCTCAGCAGTAAGAAAAAATGAACCAGTGACTTTTGTATTGCCAGCTTTCCCTGGAAAGTCTCCAAACCTCGAAAAAGTACTTAGTCATTTTCCTGATCATGCTGAAAAAATTGCGCTTAATTTTCTTGGAAATCTTTGTCAAAAAATTAAAAAATTTTATCAACCTGGAATTAAAATCATTCTGTGCTCCGATGGAAGAGTATTTAGTGATGTGGTAGGAATGAAAGAAAGTAATGTGACCGATTACCAAGTTGAATTAGATAAACTAATACAGGAAATGTCCCTACCAGATCTATCAACATTTAATCTTGATGACTTTTATAGGGGACTTAACTTTATCCAAATGCGTGACGAACTCATGAAAAGTTATGGACAATCATTAGATTTTCTTCAATATAAGATTCGTAATGGTGCAAAATCTACAGCAAGTCCAGATGAACAAGAATCAAATCGTATGTACTGTGGCATCACTCGCTTTTTATTTGAAGACTCCAAATTTCCAGGCCAAACTAAAAGTCGTACGGCTATCCAAAAAGAATCCCGTTCCAAAGCATACGAGGTCATAAGAAGAAGTAATGCCTGGAGCCAATTAATTGCAGAGCATTTTCCTGGGGCTGTTCGACTGTCTATTCACCCGCAAACTTGTGGTGCAAAAAAATTAGGGATCCGTTTAATTGGAAATGAAAGCTGGATGACTCCATGGCATGGGGTTGTCATTGAAAGCAGGAAAGGTTATATCTTGCTAAAACGTTCAGAAGCTGAAGCCTTAGGTGCCCAATTAATTTATGCAACTGATGGACGTCCAAGCCATTATAAACTAATTGCAGATTAATGCTTATCGATAGAAAGGATATAGTATGAATTATAAAGTTACTGATCTTAAACCATTTGGTGTGCTCTTAGAGCCTCTGAGCGAAAAAAAGAATGTGGAAGACCTCCATATAGAAAATTTACGTCATTTATTTTGGAAGAATCAACTCGTTGTATTGAGAGGCTTTGAGACATTTCAAAATGCGGAAGATTTTTCTAACTATTGCGAACTATGGGGAGAAGTTAGTGTCTGGCCATTTGGAAAGGTACTTGAGTTAATTGAGCAAGATATCCCAGAAGATCACATTTTCGATCATAGTTACATGCCATTACATTGGGATGGCATGTATCGCCCCCAAGTTCCTGAATATCAGATTTTTCATTGTGTCAAAGCACCTTTGCCCGGCCAAGGAGGAAAAACGACTTTTTCAAACACCATTTTGGTTTTAAAACATACGTCCTCTGAAACAAGGGAACTTTGGAATAAAGTAACTGGCACCTATCAAAGAAAAATGAAATTTTATAATAGCAAAACAACATCGCCAATTATTACTAAGCACCCTCAAAAAGGGTTTCCTGTCATTCGCTATAATGAGCCACCCGCTCAAGATAAAGGCCATTTCGTAAACCCACCAGAACTTGAATTTACGGGCATTAGTGATGAAGAATTAGATGTCTTTCATAGCAGTTTAGAAAAAGCGCTTTATTCTCCTGGTAATTTCTATGCTCATGAATGGCAAACTGGAGATATAGTCATTGCAGATAATTTTTCACTCTTACATGGTCGAGAAGAATTTACCTCTAAGTCTCCTCGTCATATTCAACGAGTTCATGTTTTGAGTAACCCTCCTTTTGATAACCCAGGTTTGGAATCTTACGAATGAGTATTCAAGTAGCAGATATTGTAATAGTTGGGGCAGGCCCAGTAGGACTCATGTGTGCTTACTTAGGGCAACTTTGTGGTATGCAAACTGTTATTGTCGATAAATCTGATGGACCTTTAGAAGTTGGGAGAGCTGATGCTCTTAATGCCCGTACATTACAACTTCTTGAACTAGTTGATTTATTTGATGAGCTTTATCCTTTGGGAAAGACATGCAACACCAGTGCCGTATGGGCGCATGGGAAATTCATTTCACGTCAATCTTCTTGGTGGGACGAACTCCAAGGTTGTCTCCATAAGCATTTCCTTATGCTTGGTCAGTCCTATGTTGAAAAGCTGTTGGATAGGAAGCTTAAAGAGATTGGCGCATCTGTAAAACGCTCCGCTGCAGCTGAGAACATTGAGCTTAATAAAGAAGGATGTCTCACAACACTTTCAAATAAAGAAAGTATTCAATCACGCTATGTCATTGGTGCGGATGGATCTCGTTCTTTCGTTAGAAATCACTTTAAAATACCTTTTGAGATCATAAGACCACAAATTATATGGGCTGTAATTGACGGCATTATAGATACAGATTTTCTAAAAGTTCCTGAAATCATCGTTTTTCAAGCAGAAACATCAGACGTAGCATGGATTCCAAGAGAGGGAGAAATTGATAGGTTTTACGTAAGAATGGATACTAAGAATTTTACCCTAGAAGAGGCAATTGACAAAATTAATTATGCAATACAGCCTCATACCCTCCGTTTTAAAGAAATCGTGTGGTTTTCACAATTTTCAGTCAAAGAATCTTTAGCCGAGAAATTTTGCGTGCAAGACCGTATTTTTCTTGCTGGCGATGCATGTCATATTCATTCAGTAAACGGAGGACAAGGTCTGAATACAGGTCTTGCAGACGCATTCAATCTTATATGGAAGTTTAATATGGTGCTCAATTTTGGTGCCTCTCCAAAACTTTTGCAAAGTTATGAAAACGAGCGTAAACCGGTTGCTCAAAGTGTGATCGAAACCTCAGGAGAACTTGTTCGTTCTACTAAGTATTCACAGAACGGAACCCATGCCCAGGATTATGTAAAGATTGTACAAAAACGCGCGGGGAATATTACTGGGATGGGAATTTGTTATGGTCATCAAGAGCTCAATGGCTCTCGACTTTTTGACTTTGAAATTTTTAATGGGATCATTAAAACCCGACTTTATTCTCTTTTAGATTATACCAAATTTACCTTGTTAATTTTTAATGATTGTGCAGTTGAGCTAAACGTACCTGAATTTATAAAAGTTATTCAAATTTATTCCTATGAACAGCAGGCAAACTATTGGACCCATGACACTCAATATAGAGACCATGTAATTTTGGTCAGGCCGGACTCCTACATTGAATCGTCCACGCCGTTAGATAAAGTCGAATCTCTATTTGATTGGAGTTTTGACAAAACGCCAATCATGTTAATGAAAAATTTAAATAAGGAGGCAGTAGGTGAATAGACCCGTCGTCATTGTTAATCCATTATCATCAGGAATAGATTTAGCTCCTGCTTTTAAAGCTCGAGGAATACCTGTTATTGCAGTCACTTTTAAATCCTTAGAAGAAATTGGATTTGGATTAAAAGTTCAAACTTCAGATTTTATCGAAATTATTCCCGACCATCCAAACCTGGCTGAGGATCTTAGAAAGTATAATCCTATTGCGATTATTCCTGGGGACGAGTTAGGGATTTCTGTGGCAGAACGCCTGACTGAGATTTTAACGCCTCAATTCGCCAATGACTCCAAAAAATCGCTTAATCGATTACACAAGGCTCTCATGCAAAATGCTTTAAAAGAGGCTGATGTTCCTGTTCTTAAAACACTCAATACGTCATCGGAACATGAAGTGGATACTTGGATTAAGGAAAATGGATTAGTTGATGCTCCACTTGTAATTAAACCGCCAATGTCTGCCGGCAGTGATAAGGTCTTTCACATTCCAGCAAAAGGAGATTGGAAAATGGCCTTCAATCGAGTTATGACTGAGCCATCTCAAATTACTGGAGCGTTTAGCGAAACCGTTGTCGTGCAAGAACAAGCTATTGGTACAGAATTTGCCGTCGGAACTGTAAGCGCTCATGGAAAACACTATTTAGCGCATTTAATTAAATATAATAAAATCCCATTTAATAATCGCAATACTGTTTACGACTATGTTGAATTTGTGCCCTATAGTGAAAAAGTGCATGGAGAATTATTTGATTATACCCAAAAGGCGCTGGATGCTTTGGGAATTCGTTGGGGTGCGACGCACACTGAAATTATGCTTACGAAGCAAGGGCCACGCCTTATAGAAACAAGTGCTCGAATGTGTGGCGGTCCAGTTGTGAGGTTTGCACGAGCAGCAACCGGTAGTAGTCAAGCTGATAAATTAGTTGAAATCTATGTTGATGGTGATGTACTCACTAAAAAATATGTATTCAAAAAATCAGTGATACCTGTTTTTTTGAAAGCATTCGCGGAAGGAATAATATCAAATGTTGAAGCCCTTGCTGAAATTTCTAAATTACCGACCTTTCTCAGTGAACATATTTGGTTTAAAAATGGGGATCTGGTACCTCAGACTGTAGATTATCTCTCAAGTATTGGAATTATTGGACTAGCTGGTGACCGCGAATCAATTTTATTAGATTACGAAAAAATTCGAAACATGGAGGCGAAATTAGTTATTTCATAAAGTATATACATTTTCAGTCAAATCTTTTTGACTGTTCCATTACTACATCAATTTAAATGAAAAAAAATCGTCAATATTGGTCAATATTTATCCTAAAAAAATTGGCTATGTTATACTAAAACAAATTATTAGCATAGCCTTCTATGGAAAACCCACCTACTTCGCAGATTTATGCTAGAGCATTTACAAAAATAGATAACATGGTTTATCTCATTGATAAAAATGGTTTTCTTATTGACTGTAATGCTAATTTATTACGTTTTTTAGGTTACAGTTATAGTGAAGATAACTCCATAGGCTCAATTTACGAAATGATGCGGAAACAAGGCTTATGGACTTCCGAACAAATTCACCATTTTCAGCAACAGGATATTGCCGCTATCATCTCGGGGAAAAATGAAGTGGAACAACAGGCAATTATCAACAACAATGGCATTATTCTTTATTTTGAAATTTCGCGAACTCCCTTAGCAGATAAATCAGGAAATGCACTAGGTCTTGCTGTTACTATCCGAGATATATCCAAGCAAAAACAATTAACAGAGCAAGTAAAAAATTTAAAATCACAAGCTAATTACAATCATAAAACAGTTACAAATCATTATTTCTCTGAAAAAACAGGACAAATCAATAAATTAAAAATCTTGCTTATCGAAGATAATCTTATTGCACAAAAAGTAGAAAAGGCAATTTTAATGAATTGCAAATGCTTAACGGATGTCGTTGCCACAGCCAGTCAAGCATGTGAGATTTTTAAACCAGCAAAATATGATTTGATTTTAATGGACTTAACTCTAGAGGAAGGAGACGGCTATAATTTGACAGCAACATTAAGAAAAAAAGAACAAGGAACACATTTTAGAGTTCCTATTATTGCATTAACAGGACATGACCCAATGGATGTTGGTTTTAATTGTGAAGACGCAGAAATGGATGGCATCCTCCGCAAACCGCTCACTCTCGAACAGGCAAATCAACTGATACAGCGTTATATTCGCCATATTGATATCAAGGTTAAAGGATTAATGGAATTCAAACAATAGCAATTAATACTAAGGTCTGTTAGCATTTTTACAACAGGCAACAAATACTCCAATTGAACAGTTTTATGTTGCGTGAACATTTCTTCCATTGTACCTCTTTAATTAAGGCAGATAAAACCCTTGTATTATTCATACCATCTGCTTATGCTAACTTAATTTTTTAATCAGCTTTTAAAATCATACCTAATCATGTAGGAAATATATGAATAGAAAGAACAAGAGTCCAATTGCTGTGGTGGCAGAGAATACGCCTGCACGTAAGAAACCCTCTGTGTATCCAGAGCCATTCGCTTCAATGATGACTGGGCGAGAAAAACATCCATTAGGCGATCTATTCGGAATAAAAAAATTTGGTATAAATTTAACTCGACTTGCCCCAGGTGCACAATCCGCGTTACTTCATCGACATTCATTACAAGAAGAATTTATTTTTATATTAGAAGGACAACCATTATTAGTGACTGATATTGATGAGCTTCAATTACAACCGGGAATGTGCGCCGGATTTACTCCTGACGGCGTAGCGCATAAATTAGTAAACCGGACGTCAGACGATGTTATTTATCTTGAAATTGGGGATCGAACTGAGGGGGATAAGGTAAATTATCCCCATGATGATTTAGTCGCAATTTTTGATACTAATGGGCAATGGCAATTTTCTCGTAAAAATGGTGAGTCCTATTAAAAAAAGTTTCATTAATTATTCTGATATATAACATCACTTCTCAATCAGTCTAAGTAATAACTTTTTCATAAAAATTGTCCCTTTTTGTTTTTCTTCTTCGGTAACATTAGTTATGAGGCAACGAATCTAAAATTTCCTAGGTTCGGTAACATTTCTTTTGAGGCAACTCGGTACAAACAAATCAAATTGATTTATTTTTAATCTAGTGGTATAATTTTAGCACCTTGTAAGTTGATATAACAGTAGCTTTTATGATTCCTGAAAAACTCTTAACTTATACAAAAACAATTTTTGAATATTCTCATAGTACCGTATACATCAAAGATAAAAATTGCCATTACCAGTATATGAATAATAACGGGCTCAAGCGATTGCAATTACAAGAAAAAGATATTCTCTGCATGTCAGCTAAAGCACTTCCCTTTAGGATGTATGCGGATTTTTATAATAGTCATGATTACTCCGCAATGAAAGGGATTGTTTATTTTCAATTGGATGATTGTATTACTAAAAATGGCGAAAAAATCTTTGCCTTATCTCACAAATTACCACTTAAGGATGAGGATGGAAAAACGCATGGCATCATTGGCTTTACAAAATTTATGAATTTCCATGAGCTGATTAGTAATATCAATTCAAAAAATACTTTTTTAGCACCTAATCTTAAAATCAATATTAATGTTGATGATTTGTTAAAAACAACGATTAATTTGTCTCGAAGAGAGATGGAGGTTCTGTATTATTTTTTACAAGGAAAAACCACCAAGTTTATTGCACCCTTGCTTCATATTACTGAAAGAACAGTTATTTTTCATCTTAATAATATAAAAAGCAAATGGGGCTGTTACAATAAAGAAGATATATACACTAAATCCATTGAAAAAGGCTTTAAGAATCTTACAATTATCTGGGATTTGCTAGCAATGCGTTCCTAACAATCCCAGAAATGAATAATTATAATTTATAGCCTGAGCGTTAAGTTTTGATATTCTACATCTTCTAAGAAATCCTTTATTTTTCTTATAATATTAGCTTCGCTTGCGTGCAAAGGTTTATTCTGGTGATGACTAATAAAATTATTTAATGCTTGGGGTATATCTCGGGATTCCTTTTCATTCATTATTTGTTCTAATTCATTCATCATTTTTTGTATCGTTGTAAAGCGACCAATCGTTTTTTTAAAAATTTTATTATCACGATAATGAGAATATTGAGAAGGAAGATACTCTAATAAGTCCTGAAACTCTCTTTTGATATCCTGTTGAATATCTAATTGTTTATTAGCTTTTTTAATTGGATTTTGAAAAAAACGGGGATTATTAACATTGGAGTGGTTCGCTATGGAGTACCGAGGTAATTTAAGCATAGGTGCGTTAATAGACACAAGTTGCTTAAATTGTTTTATTGCAGAATCAATATCTGTTCTATCCTCTTGCATTTCTGCTAACATTTGCTTCAAAAAGGGTTCTACCCATTTAGCATTTTCAGGCAAATTAAGCTTTTTTGCTGCATATCTGCTGTTGAGAAAAGGATCACCATCTAAATAGTTGTTATTATTTTCGCCCCATAAGAAAGCAATTACTCTCCCCATTGAAAAAATATCAGCTTTATTATCATGTCTTAAGCGAACAAATACTTCAGGCGCTGCCCAAAATTCGCTTCCAGGGAATAACTCATCTTCTTCGTCTGCTTTTTTTGCAAGCCCATAGTCAAAAATATTCACTTCAACAGGATCAGCTATTTTAACATGGATATTCTCAGGCTTTATATCCCGATGAATAATTCCTCTATCAATCACCTGGTTTTTCAAAGCCCACAATAAAGCATAGGTTATCTTAATTCGTTGATTATTTGTAAGAGAATTAGGATCACCCATTAATTCAATAAAGATATCTCCTAAACTCCTCCCAGGCATTCGTTTCATCGTAAGATAACATTTATTATTATCATAGACAGGTGGTTTTATACTTAAGTGCCCTGCTGTTCGACAAAAATCAAACTCTTTTTCAATTAAATTTTCTACATTTATGTCACTATATTTTTTTTTAAGTTTATTTAAATTAAATTCTTTTGTTACAAAGCTCTTATTATTGATGGATTTTTTAGCTATTCCAGTTTCATCTTGTCGATACAGAGTAACAGGATAAACAGAAGCGAACCCACCTTTTCCTATTGGTTTTTCGTCAATAACTGAAAAAAGATGTCCTTGTTTTTTCTGTCCTTTCTTATCAAATTGATTTCGTGGGCCACCGATAATTGTTCCAGTCTGAGGAAGTACGTCCTGTCCTTGTAATTCATTGATTATTTCGTTTATATTACTATCAAGCATGTTTTAATTACTCCAAAATAGCTACTAATGGCAGTTGTTATCTCTTCTAAATTGAGAAAAGTAATCAAATTTTAACCATTTTGACCCAAAAAAGTAACTGTTGAAATCCAACAGTTCTAATACTTATTCTTTTTGCCTATAATCACGCCGGCAGCAAATTTCTGCTTTTATCATTTTTAAACTATAGGACTTAATATATGAAAATTACTGGAACAATCAAGATGATCCAAACACCTGGACGAACAGATAGGTTTGTGAAAAAGCAACTACCAAATGATTATTTCTTAGCACTTGAAATTACTGATATTGATGGAAGTCCTATTTCAACTTTAGCAAGTGTTTTCAATACGTTAAAGCCTAAGTTCCCCTCAGTTCAAGTTAATAATGAAGAGGTGAGTGATTTGTTTGAAACATATAAATTGGCTGCAGGAATGACCGATGTATGCCACCTTTCTCTTGCTTATTTTGGCGATTTTAGAATAGAAAGAAATACGGATAACGATCTTGATGAACAAAAGATAAAAGCCGCATATAAAGAATTAGATGGACAGGAAGTATCCTTTGAAATCGATGGATGCCCTTTCCAAATCGTCTCAACAAGTAACGCATTCAAAAAAATAAACACTGAAGCTAACGTAACTTTTGCACCAGTTGTGGGTAATGGTAGAGATACTATTGTGAATCTTTTGCCCGGCCAGAATATTCAGGAGATGCTTTCTAATAAACTTTCTTGTGTATTTGGTGAAGGATTTAAAATTTGGAACAGTCAGAAAAAGGAAATTCCATTTCATGTCACTATTGCACAAACTGATAAGTTAAATTTAACGTTAGCTGCACGTCAGGATAATTTAGAAAAAGTTGAAATGACTCCGTCCCTAGCTCTATAAATACTACTAAAGCTCTAACTTATTGATTAGTTCAGGTTTTGTCTTAAGATAAAACCTGAACTAATCAGTTGGTCCTATTCTTTTTACACTGAGACTCCGCCTACTCTACTGTTAAAAAATGACAGTTATTTATCTTATTATACTCGCGTACAATTGATAAAAAATTAATCTTTATGATCTTTTGGTTGCCGTTAAATTATATTGTTTAACATTATTCACAGGAGTTAACTATGAACAAAGAATTAATTTTTATTGATTGGGATGATACATTAGTCAATAAAGAGAATGCAGAGGATTTTGAATCGATAACAGACGAAAACAATAACCTTTATCACGTATCTCCTATGTTCATTGGAGCAGTGGAAGCACTTAAACAACTACAAGAAAAATATCATGTTGTGATCGTCAGTTCGCGAGGAGAGTTAAATAGATTAAGACAACTCCAATTACAAAGTTATGGTCTAGAGTCTTCTATTTTGCCATTAGACAATTTCGCATTTGACGAGAATGATACTCGTTTGTTATTTACTAGGTATGGTGAAACAAACTTTCTTGATAAAGCAAGTTTCATTTTATATGTCCAAAAAATGACTGGTAATAAAATAAAAGTATTTATCGATGATGATCATACAGAAATAGAGGCGGCGCAGACAAAAGGGATTCCCACTATCCACGCGACCCATAACATTTATCTGGAAAAATCAGAGCAATTTTTTGCAGGCTTAATTCACCAAGTAGATAATATGGAACTTTCTCATATATTTAATAAAATAGCCGCTGAAATACGTAGCAATTCTCGCTCAATACACTTTGGAAGCAAGATTGCTGGTTTCTTTTCACTTCACCTACGTGCAGCAGAAAGTTTAGAAATTTTGGCATCAAAATTACAAAAAAAACCTGCCAGCGATGTTAGTGAAGAATTTAATCAATATCTTGAAAAAATAGCTTATGATCCAAATAAAAAAGGGGATATAACAGCAAGTCTAATTAAAGCTAAAACAGCAATAGATAATCATATGTCGGCCTCGATTGAAACCAAAGATGATCAACAATTTCTCAATAGAATGCATTAACAATTGATCGCCACTACCTAGGTGCCTTGGCATGTCCTAGGCCCTACTGCCATTGACTTAAAGGTTTCGTCATTTTCGCGAAAGCGGAAATCTATTTCTATAGGAACATGGCGCCTTCATCTACATGGGTCTCCGCTTGCGTTACTGTGAAGCAAGTTATACGGATTACAGATAACTTGAACAGTCGAAGTGATTCATTTGTTTTTAATACCCCGATAAAAATTTTCATGGGCACCGAATTTCAATAAAGTTAAAATTAATCTCTCTTCTTCGTACACATAGCCTAGCAAAACCTCCTGGTTGGTAAGTTTCAATTTATGTACTCTTAAGAAATCTAAATCATCTTTTTTGCGTTCGTCTAAAAATGGATGTTGCATTAATTTTTTAATTTCTTCATCAAGAATAGTTTTATATTTTTTGGGTAATTTTTTAATTGCTTTTTTAAAGGAATTAGATTGTTTCACTGCTAAAGCCATAATCATCAACCATTCCATTGTCTATTTCTGCTTTGGCAAAATTAAAAATACTGTTCCAAATAAAATATACTGCCGAGATAACAATCAAAGTGCGTAAAACTGAACTGAGAGTTAACCACCGCAGGGCGATGGTTAACTTGCTGACATTTTAAATTAATTTTATAAAAACAATGCTTGCCTAACGGCTATAAAGAAGTATTTTCGGGATTTATCAACAATCATTTAATTCCTTTTTAAAAATTGTATTTTTTCTCTTCTGGTTGGGAAATAGTGAAATTATTTTCACGTTTGCTAAAGAACAACGGCATCGTTATTGATTCCTTATACAATGAAGTCGGACGTTTTTTTCCCTTACATTCAAGAAAATGATAAAACTCATTCACATCCAATGTTTTTTTATTTTCTTCAAGCGAACAGAATTTTTTGATTTGATAAATTAAGTCACGAATGGGTAGTATTAGTTCAAATTCGTTATGAGATGACTGATCACCATTATCTTCTTTTACATTATATCCAAGTGACTTACAAAGTTGTTGTAGGGTCTCTCTGGACTGTAGGGAATGGGTTAGAGTAATGGGATTCATCTGGTTTACTTCATTAAATAAATCATAAAGTTTAATTCGCTTCAAAAAGTCAATATCAGTTGAAGTTGCCATTACAATGGATCGACTATCCGATTCCATGATGTTTTTTAACATGGATATCAGCTTAAGCCTTAATGTATTATTGTAATTTGTATACTCAGCATTGGCACCAACCAAACTTTCAAGGTCATCAAGGATCAGTACACCAGACTCAGCACGTTGCAGATTATCAAATTCTTCATCAATTAAGTTAATTTGTTTTTCCAGGGACAATGATAACAACAAATCAGGTGATAGTATTTTAATGTATTTTGTTCCGGTTGACTTTGCAAGATACATGGCAAGATGAGTTTTTCCAACGCCGCTTTCACCATTAATGAGTATGAGCGGTTTATTTGTAATGAGATCAGTATTAAATCCATGCATTGAGCAATTACAATCGTTCACAATATTTGCTATTTCGCTATTATAAATAACGAAACCATCTTTTTTGAATTGTGCGAATTTTTTATCAACACCAAACATAGGTTTGATATCTTGAAATGCTTTAGCAAAATGCTCATTTGTTACTTTTTGATAATTCTCAACCTTGTCCATATTATCTTTTAAGGTCAATTCATTGCTGCCTGGTGTTGATAAAAAATTCTCTGTCTCCGCATAGTGACGTGCCTTATTTACCAGCTCTTCAATTTCTGCACCGGTATAGTTTGTTGTTTGCTCAGCCCAGTATTTCAAATCTACACCACTATCAAGAACAGCAATTGTTTTAGTGTGTATCTTCAAAATTTCATATCGTGCTTCTTCATTTGGCAAGCCAATTTCAATTACGTTATCCAAACGGCCTGGCCTAATCAGGGCTGGGTCAATTAAATCAAGTCGATTGGTAGTGCCTATCACGATAATATTCTTAGGTGAATCAACCCCATCTAGTATTGTCAACAAGGTAGCAACCATATCATCTTTTACGCCAGAACTATCCGATTTCATTCCTCTTTTTGGTGCGAGGGCATCGATTTCATCAAAAATATAAACATAGAGTTGGCTATTCAGGCCTTTTTCATCCCATTCATTCTTGGCATCCTGAAAGATCTCGCGTAATTTTCTTTGCGATTCACCTACATATTTATCCATTAATTCTGCTGCGCTAATGACTTTCACTTTATCTTTAGTGAAAAAATTGCCTATTGTTCTTGCGATTAATGTTTTACCTGTTCCTGGAGGGCCGTACAGCAAAATACCTTTAGAATTATGTTTTTCACCATATTGTTCAGCCATTTTAATAGGCATCGCACGCGGCATAAAAACATTGCGTATCATTTCTGAGATTTCTTTCTTGAGTCCGCCTACCCCAGATTGTGAAAAATCTAACGTAAAGGTTTTGGGCAGACTGGTTGATTTTGGTGAAATCAAAACAAGGTTGTTTACTCTAGGTGAAGCAGTGATGTTAATTATTGTATTTTCATTTAATAAGGATAAAAATTTGCCAGTATTGAGATCAGATAGATTAGGATCATTTGTCTGTACAATCTTTAGGTATAGCGTGATCTCACCCTCTTTCACAAGCAAGAGTTGTCCTGGAAATAGAGGGTAATTTTTAAATTTAGAAATAAGTGATTGAGAGAGGGTTTCCGAATCAATTTTAAGTTTTCCATTGTGCCCAGGTGATTTAATCGATTGAATTTCGATACCAAGTGAAGCTAAGGTTTCTGTTTGATATTCTTCCATGGGAGTTAGTTTGATTTGTTTGGGATCTAGTTTCAGGTCCTTTGTTTTCACCAGGTCCATTTCTACTCTAAATGGGCCAGAGACCCCCATACTGTCTTCCGAAATTTTTTCATCAAAGTTGACTGGGTAATAATAAGTGGTTTTAGTTTTAGTATTAAGGAGCTCAGCGATTAACTCTTTCCCTGACATTTGATATTGGTTGGAAAGATACACGCTATTAGTAAAAGCCTGCTCAATATTGGTGATATTGGTGACATGGAGTTGGGTTGGAAGCAAATCTCTTTGAACTTTTTTAGGTTTCTCGTTATTTTGTTGTGTCGTGACTTTTTTTGAGAAATTGATAGTTTCTTTTGGTCCTGATTCGTAACGGCTTTTCATTTGTGTGACCTTTTATGTTTGGGTGTAAAAAAATTTTTTAAAATGCTCTACACAAGTTCCTACACAATCATTATTAGAGGAGCTCATGCTTGCGACCATATCCGAAAGGATCATGCCTCCACAACCACACTGCCATCAACCTAAGGAATCTATCCTTATTCCGACGTCCAGCGGCTTGTTCGCGGGATCCAGATTTATGACATTTAAAATGCAAGAATAGCTTTTCACTTGCAATTACTTAATTTACTATGAATTATTTACATTTAAATAAATAAGAAATTCATTAAGTGAGAATCCCAAAATGAGACTCTGGATACGGTACATACCTAAAAGATTTTTTGCAACAATCTTTTTATTAGCCGTAAACCCTATTCTTTTTGCAAAAGCAATCATTGATATTGATGTTCTCAATACTGTAAAACATTCCAAAAGATTAGAAGTAAATCAAGCTCCTTTATCACTCCTCGTTTTTTTACATAATCTTTCAGAAAAAGAATCCTTTATTGAGGAAATTAAAAAAATTCAAGGAGTACGAGTACAAGATTTAAGTTTCATGCCTGCTGTGGCAATACAAATCCCCAAGGAGCGTAATTTGCTCGAGCAAATCGCTAATTTTGATGCCGCCGCGCAAATCTCTTCTCATAAAGCAGCTGAAACCGAATTAGATATTACTGTTCAAGCTTTAAAACTAGCGCCCTCTCCTTTTTATCCTAATGTAGATAATTGGTGGGCTCATGGTTATACAGGACAAAAAGGAGTTATTGGTATTATTGATACAGGGGTAGATCCATTACATTCTGCTTTATCCAATAAAAGGTTAATTGTTCGCCAAGATGCAGGTTCAGGGTATTCTAATCATATTAACGGTGTAAAAGAGCCCCATGCAACAGGTGTAGCTTGTATCTATGCAAGTACCCATGAAAAATACAAAGGTATAGCATACGGAGCATCGACTATTATTTCTGGATTAGCAGGAGAGGAAACTGCGGATCCAGCCAGTATTTTACTCACTATGGAAACATTAAATTGGATGTTGAACCGTTCTGAAGTGAAACCTACCCTCATTAATTACAGCATGGGAAATGGCAGATTGGATTTAAATTGTCCGTCTTGTCCCGAGTGGAGTGGTCTTGCAAAAGTCATTGACTATGTCGTAAATACAAAAAAAATCCTCTGGGTAAAATCAGCTGGAAATGCTGGATATGTAGAAGCGACTCCACAATTTCCTTATGCTTCCACACTGACTGTTCCTGGCGACAATTATAATGGACTGACTATAGCTAATATAAATACTCTTGTCATTGAAAATAATATGGTGGTTAAAACTGCTGATAGGGAAAAACATCGTATAAGAAATACCAGCAGTCGAGGCCCTACCCCTTTTGGCAGGCGTAAACCTGATTTAACTGCACCCGGCCATGACACCATGACTTGTGCTCCAGATCCCAAAGTTTATGGTTTTATTTATCCCAATACGATGAATTATAAAGATGGTTATCGTCTCATGGGTGGGACTAGCTCTGCGGCACCACACGTAGGTGCATCCGCACTATTATTACAAGATGCCGGAATTCAAAATCCTATGGCAATTAAAGCATTACTTATCAATAGTGCCGATACATGGACTGATGCAGGGACTGCTGACTCCAACCATTCAAAAATCATGGGCTCAGCCTGGAATAGAACTTACGGCTGGGGTTATCTCAATATGGAAAAAGCGTTTCAACAAAGAAACAATATTGTAGAAAGTGAACTCACTGTAGAAAATCCAGTATGGGAATACCATACTGTACTTCAAAAGGGACAAAAAGTTACTTTAGTACATGAACGACGAGTAGGATATACTCCTGAAGGATACGAGTGGCAACTCAGCCACCTAGAATTAACCGTTTTCGATTTGAAAAATCAAAAAGTGATTGATAAAGACAACAGCCCTATAGATACAGTTCATCAGGTTGCAAATTGTAAACGCGAATTGCATGACATAAAATGTTCTGAGGACAGCCATACTACCGAGGTTTTAATACGAGTTAAGTTGCTAAGCAAATCCATAGATGGTAATTCTATCGAACCTTTTGCTATCGTAGTTCCACCGGCAGAAGTTAAAACGGATACTCTGTAAAACGCTCAAATAAGTTTACTCTTTATGCTATAGTTTTCATATCCTAATTCGTTAGAGAAACTTAGTCATGCACAAGGAATATCAAGGTGTTATTACGCGGTTTCTTCGTAAAGATGAACGACTTATTTTATCTGAAGAACAACAAATGCCGTTGGTTATCGAGGCAGATAAAGTGGCTGATCTCGAATTTTTGCAGCAATTTCTTAAATCTTATTCCTGTCAAATCATTCAGGATATGGCTCAATATGGCGCCGTGCTTTTAAGAGGATTTAATATTGATACCGAAGAGCAATTTGAAAATATTATTTTAAGTATTTCTGAGTTTCGTGGTATTAGTGAAGCATTTATGTCTGAAAATGGTCGCGTTCATGTTGGTGATCTTAACTATGTTTTACATACCAACTCCATTTATAAAACCGGAGGAACATTATATCTAGGAGGATTTCATACTGAAAATTATTATTCCACCGACGTCCCTAGTTATTTATGTTTTTGCTGTTTTCAGCCTTCAGCATTAGGCGGAGAAACCGGTTTAATCAATACACAAAAAATTTACGAGCATTTACCTAAAGAATTAAAAGAAAAATTAGAAAAAAATTCGTTTTTTGTATGCCAATGGTCAATGAAAGAGATCGCAGAAAGATATCAAATTACTGAAGATGAAGCCCAAAAAAAATGCGAACAATTTGCTCTTCCTATTGAAGGTGAAGGAAATGAGTCTTTTGCCGTAATGTATAAACCAAGCGTTTTAGAACATCCTTTGACTCAAGAAAAAGCCTTGCAAATTAACCTGTTTGAACTTGCAACTTTGAATTATGAATTAAGAAAGTGTTTTATGGACGACTATAAAGGTAAAAAATGGCTTTGGCATCGTTTCTTTTGGAAACTGCCCACGCCTATTTTTAATTCGATAGAGTTTCTGGCTATTCTTTTTATTTCTTTTTTTAATTCACCAAAGAATTCTTATAAAATTTTGCGCACCAAATTTTATAATTTTCAAGCAGAAAGAAAAAATAAACTTAGATCATCCAATAAGAAAAAGGTAGGGAGCTGTTTTAGTCATCAAGAAGTGAAAACGCTTGCACAAACAATGCGTCATTATTATTCTTCATGCATCTGGAAAAAAGGAGATGTATTGCTGATTGATAATAAAAAGGTAATGCATGCAGGAATGCCAGGATTAGGCCCTCGATTGATTCGAGCAATGATTTGTAATCCTTTGCATATGAATTATTATTCTTCCGCGTCAGGTATCATAGTCGCTACTGAGCGAATGACAGAAACTTTAGGCGCCTCAATGACTGCCAAACCGACAGATTAATATTGTGCATATTTTGATCCTTTGATTTTTAAAAATAAGAAAAAGAGAAGCTAAATTTTTTATACTCTTGGCCCTAACTCATTGATTGCTTTGTACTGCTAATGATAGATTTAATGATATCTCCCCCATTACCTGCACAAATTCTTGCGCTATTTTCTTTTTGAACTCTGGTGTTAAATTTGCTGAAATTACCAAATAATAGGTTTTTTGATCTTCATCATATAAAAAACATGCTTCAAAAATATAATCGATGGCCAATAAGTCTCTCTGCTGCAGATTGGCACCCTGGTTTTTAAAACCAAATAACTGAGTTTGGTTTTCATCATGAGCTAGAAAATTATTTCTGACATTAAGATTTATAACAAAATAATGATTACGTTTAAACAACATTAAACGACTGATACAACGTTGTAATATTTTGCGATAAATAAGCGGTGTTTGCAGAATTTTAGTAAAAACTGGGGTTACCAACTTAATTAAAGAACTTTGAACTTTTTTCTTTTTTGTATTTAAGGTACTCACTGCACTCAGTTTGATAAGATTGGAACAATGTTGATGGTTACTGGTTTCAATGATTGATTGTTGAATTTGCTGCGATAAACGTTCTAAAGTCTCATTATTATCTAAAGCAATTTTAATGGGCTCAACTCTTAAAAAGCAACCAATAGAATTATCATAAGTCGGATTATCTCGTGTTGATTTAATAATGTTCATAACCATGAAAGGCTTATCATTTCTAGAATTGTTGCAACAATTACGTAAGGCCAATGCGAGTACAGTGCATAAACCATTATTCACGCTAATATGATGTTGCTCGCAAAAATGTTTTAGCTTATTCACTATTTCAATGGATATTGGCATATATGTTGAATAAGCTAGTTTTTCTTTTTTCATATTACGAACGATGTGCTTTTGAGGAAAAGCGAAAAAAGAGGCATTTCGCAAATATTTTTCCCAAAATTGACTGTCTTTCTCTAAAGAACTTTCAAGTAATTGCTGCTCCGTAAGAATATATTTTTTAAATTGTCTATCAACTTCTATTGCTGATAATAGCTCATTTGTTCTGGAGGTAGTTGGGTGCTCTATTTCCTTAAGTTTCTGTAGATAAAATTTAGACAAATCATTAAATAAAATATCCACTGATGCATTATCAGAAATCAGATGCGGCATACAAATCTGTAACTCTGATTCTTGTTTGTTTAAGTAAAAAAGACGAGCAAGGATCAAAGGCGCATTTTTAGACCAACGTTTAAAATATTCCAGCTCTCGCATCGACTTTTCAATACTTTGCTCTTTTTTTGCAACGGATAAAGTACTAAGATCTTTTGTAACCAGCTCAATGGACAAATTTTTACTTGCTTTTTGTTTAGGTTGTAACTTAAAGACACGATAAATAAGTACCTCATGCTTTTTTAAAACGGCTTGAAAAGCAAAATCTAAAGCTTCTTTATCAAAATGGCCTTTCACGCGCTTTCTAGCAATAATATTTAATCTTTTTGCTTTAGGCTCAAAAGTATCAGCCATCCACAGCACAAATTGAAAATCACTTAACGGTGTTGTTTCTAATGTCTTTTCATTCACAATAATTTTTGTAATTCCTTTTGTGTGTTGCAATACTGGGATTAAATCAGCAATACACGTAGTTTTATAAAAATCATAAAGTGTAATATTTCTTTTTAGGGTATGATTAATTTTAGATACCAAACGTGCAGCAGAAAGAGAATGCCCACCAAGCTCAAAAAAATTATCTTTTAAGCCGACTAATTTCACCCCTAATTCTTCAGACCAAATACGTGCAAGCTGTTTTTCTAAAGCGGTTACAGGTTCAATATAATCATGACTTGTACGCATTTTAGGTATGAATAAGGCTGATTTATCTAACTTTCCATTTGCCGTTAATGGTAAAAAATCCACTCTTATAAAAGCTGAGGGGATCATATAATCAGGAATTTGTTTTTCTAAAAATTGACGTACTTGTACGGCATTTAATTCGGTATTTTTATTGTCTAAAACATAATAGGCTACGAGTTGCTGTTCTTTTTGTTCATTTTCTTGCGTCACCACTGCAACTGACTTAATTAAAGAATGGGCTGCGAGGCAATTTTCAACCTCTCTTGGTTCCACACGAAAACCTCGTATTTTGACTTGATCATCGATTCGCCCAAAATATTCAATCACGCCATCTGTACGCTTTCGACATAAATCCCCCGTTTTATAAAAACGAGCTTTGGGTTCCTGGTTGCAAAAATTCTCAATAAATTGCTTTTGAGTTAAATCCGGACGATTTAAATAACCACGTGCAAGACAAACTCCACCAATAGCCAGTTCCCCTTTCTCACCATCAGCTACTGGTTGATGGTATTTATCAAGAATATGATATGAAATCTGCGGTCCAACTGTACCAATAGGTATATGGACATCAAAATTAGTAACGCTGTCTCGTTGCACTTTATATACTGAAACCGCAACAGTTGCTTCTGTCGGTCCATATTCATTATATAATATATGTGCAGGATATAAGCTCAACCAGGCTTTACATTCAGCAGCAGCAAGGTTTTCACCACCTAAAATAATCGACTTTAAGTGGGGTAAGGCAATAAGATTGTTTTTAGTTTCTTGAACTAAGAGTTTAAAATAACTTGGAGTTAATTTAATCACATCAATTTGTGAACCTGCCAAATAAGTTAAATAAGTTTTAGGATCTTTTTTTATTTCTGTATCACAAATGACAATAGTTAAGCCTAACAGAAGTGGTACTAAAGAAACGGAAACTGCCATATCAAAAATAGGGCTAGCAGAAAAATCCACTCGTTGTTGCATCTTGCTTTGAGTATATTCTCCAAACCATTGACAATAATTTATAATAGAGCGGTGCTCGATGAGCACGCCTTTAGGTACACCTGTGGAGCCTGACGTATAAATAATATAAGCAAGTTGCTTCTCAGAAATAAAAGTTGTTTGATTGTTGCCAGGTTGTTGACTGAGCAGTACTCGACTTTTATCTAATAAAATCATTTTACCCTGGTACTGTGAAAATTTATGAGCAGAAGCGGCTTTGGTGATTAAAATCGGGGCTTGGCTATCATTTAAAAGAAATAAAAGGCGCTCTTCAGGTTGTAAAGCATCGATAGGCAAGTAAGCGCCACCAGCTTTTAAAATAGCCATTATTGCGATTAAAAAATCAAAAGAACGCTCAAGACACAGAGCAACTGGTGTATCAGCATTAAGCCCTATGCTTTGTAAATAATACGCAAGTTGATTCGCCTGTTGATTTAATTGAGCATAAGTAAGAGTCTGTTGGCCATGAATTGCAGCAATATGATGAGGGAATTGAGCTGTATATGCCTCAAACCTACTGGGTATTGTATTTTTATTATCCATTTTGATATCCCTTGTCCTTATCATTTGGGTAATACACAACCTTGCCATTTAGGTAAATACCAGCTCCATTATTGAAACGACTGGTACTAAAAAAGACATCTATAAAAAGAGTAACAACATTACCTAATCCAAATGCTTTAACTATCAACCTGAAGCATTAAGACTAAGCCAATTCATTAAAGCTATTTAAGAGTAAGAAAACTGAGCTGAATAATATTAAAAGTATAAGATATGAAAATGCCATTATCCATTTTATGGGATGAGGACAATATGCAATAGATCGTATGTAGAAACATCAATATTGGACATAACAGGCTAAGGACTGTTGACTATTCGTCTTCTAATACCCGACGTCCCGTGGCTTGTCCGCAGTATCCAGTAATCTTGATGAATATAAAAGTCTATTGCTCAAATACAGATCTCGCTGTATCCCGCGGACAAGCGGACGTCGGGAACTGAATTGTTAACAGACCCTAGCTAAGCAAACGTTAAATAAAGTCAAGTTTCTATAACGTGTAGCTAAAAATACTCAACATAACCCATTTAGTTTTATCATTATCATCCCACCTTCTATCTACAACCAAAATGAAACAATTAAAACCAATAAGAAAATTTATCATTCCAAATGAATTAAATTAATACGCCCTTAAGGATTTCTTAATGTTTAGAATATATCATACTAGCTCAACATTTGATCTTTATGATTTGTTTTGCCTCAATACGAATTTGTGAATAAATAAAAGTCAGGAGATTAAATAGAAAAATCAAAAAATTAATTGGAGTACAATTATGCCGCACCCCCTGACAAGTGAGATTTTAAATATATTATCGGAACATCGAAAAATTCCTGACAACGAAAAAGAAGGTCATACAGTCAAAGAATTTTCAGAAGCAATCATCAATAAAGTAGATAATATGGTAGTTGATGGAAAGAAAATACGACTTGTGGCACCTGCCTTCCCAGAAAAAGCACCTGTACGAGGAAAAACTTTAGGCGATACGCCTGATATGGCCGAATTAGTCTCCTTGCAACACTTAAATAATATCTGCAAGAAAATAGAGGCTGTTTATGGCCCTGGAGCAGAAATTGTAATCTATACAGACGGATTTGCTTTTGCTGAGGTATTTCCTGATATTCATACCAAAGAAAAACGTGAAAGTTATCTCGAAAAATTAAATGAAATGATAGAAAAAAATGATTTAAAAAATATTAAAATCATTAACTTAGCTGGTACTGTTGATTTAAATAAATACGCAGAAACCGAAACGAGCTTCAGACAAAGAGTTTCAAAACCTAAGAATGATGATGATATAAATAGCCTTAATTTATATAGAGGACAAATTCAATTTTTTACAACAGAACTCAGTATGGGCTATCCAGAAAAGTCAAAATCAAAAGTTAAAAAAGAAGCTGAAATCATTTCTCGCGGTGTTGCACGTATGAGTAATGCGCTTAGCAAATATTTATCAATCATTGAGCCAGAAGCACTACGCTTGTCATGCCATCCTAAAACAATAGCTACCGACAAAATTGGTATATGGTTTAATGAAGATCATGCCACCGGTGGCACACCTTGGCATAATGCAGCCGTATATGAGATCAATGAAAAAACTAATAAATGCGTAGTCTCCTTTATGAAAGCACAAGAAGCACGTGAAAAAGGTTATCTTTTAAAAACGGATCAGGAAGGAAAACCAAGCCACTTTGTATCTGACAGTGTCTACCGTCATGCATGTACGTTACAGTCTTTTTTTAGATCAATACATAATAAAAAAATGTCAGTGGAAGCCCCCCAAAAGCCTATGGAAGAATCAACTAAGTTTGAGCTTATTTAATGAAATTGGGGTTGGCCTTGCTAAATAACCAACCCCAAAAATACCTTATTGGTTATTGTTCCATTGCTTTCTTTAAATCATTTAAGTTAAAGTACCCACGTAATCTGTTTCAAATTAAATCATAAATGAACACTATTTTATTAACTAGCTTAGGTGAATGACAATTAATGAAAATTTGGATTGATGGTGATGCCTGTCCTAAGGTAATTAAACAAATTTTATTTCGTGCAGCCATGAAACGCCATATTTTGGTAATTATTGTCGCAAACCACCTAGCAACCATTCCACCTTCACCGTTTATTAAAAGAGTTAAAGTTGAATCAGGGTTTGATGGGGCTGATAAATACATCCTCGCTCAGGTACAAAGCCAAGATCTGGTAATTACTGCGGACATTATTTTGGCGGATCATATTATTACAAAACAAGCATTTGCTCTTAACCCCCGGGGCACCCTTTATTCTACTGATAACATAAAACAAGTTCTCACTATGCGTCATTTAAATGAATCTCTAAGAGAAAGCGGTTTAATTCGTGGAGGATTAGATACGTTAAGCCCCAAAGAAATTCAACATTTTTCAAACCACTTGGATCGCATGATTACCCAACTACATACATAACTGGCTCGTGTTATACGTTGAAAGTTAGATTTGTTCCCCGAAGTATTCTTGAATACCAATTAGAAATCTACTACTCACTTAGAGTTAGATATTCATTTTTATCTCTTTAATCAATATATAAACTCTAAAATAGCCTAAAGTTACTTTTCCTAAAGCTTACAGTGAGTTAACATAACGAACAATCTGGAAGTTATATGTTTTTGTAATTACAATATTGTGCATCACAATAGGAAAAAAGAAGACATTGTTCTTAAAAAAATGATTTATTTCCATATTGCATAAAAAGACACTACGCCTAGAGAACTAAAGGGAGGTACAATGGGCATTTTTAAAGAGATTGCAATCCGTTATTGTGAAAAAATATATGATGCCTACAAGTTACAGGCAGATGAAAAAACCTATAAAGGTAAGGAAGCTGAATTATTAATCGAAAGAAATGAGTTTGCTCGATGTCTCATTAAAACAATAAGATCAAAGGAATTGAATGAGGATTACAATCAGTATTTTCAACAACTTTTGAATGAAATTTCCACTGCATTAGAGCATGTTAATACTACTGTTATTGATTATAATAGCAAACACAGTACAGCATTTACATCCGATCTGTATGACTCATTTTTTACATCCAGCTTGAAAAATTTTATTAATGCTTTAAGCGACCTATATCAAAAAAGCCCTGAAATCATCAAGAGCATTCAGGATAATTCATCGTTTAACAATAATAGAAGTGTGCCCTGGATTTATCAATTTTCTTTTGTATTATATGAATATATTCTTGAAAAAGAATTCGAACTTGCTACTAATAAAAATGGTAGAGATATCTTCGATACAAAGATACAATTGATTCAGAAGTATGTTCAAAATGCCGCGAGCCTGTATTCACGTTTTGAAAATAATGAAGAAGATAGTGAATACAAAGAACTTACAAAAATGTTGCTGCAAAAAATGCAAACAGATGAAAATGATATCCAACGACGTAAATCGCAACAAAGTACAAACTCGGTGTATTCTTATTTTTCGCAAACATTTTATAAAGCCAGTGAAACAATAATGGGGAAAAGTCAGTTAGGAGAAAAAATCGATTTCTTGATAAAGGAGTTTAATGAACGATCTATGGTAAACACTCTTCAGTATTATTAATCTTTAACTATCTCTTTAACTAAATGTGAGAACGCTATTACAATACATCATCTAAGGTTAGATGTATTTTTTCACAATAAAGTACAGAGATGGGATGGATCAGATGAGTTCCCCCCACTGCCATTGACTTAAGAGTTTTCGCGAAACGGGAATCTATTTCTAAGCATTGTGCGAGGACAACTACAAGATCCTTAAGTTTTTAATTACATCAGCAGATGCTCAACATCTGCTTTCCTTCTTGCGGCTATAATCGAATAAAAAACGAGGTAATTTGCGTTGTGCAGCCTCACGCACGGTAATCAGCCACAAAAGAAATAATCCTATCCGAATCCAATTTTTAATTGGATCACTCGTTGCTTTAAACAAACATATAGATAAGACGATGTTTCACTTAGGAAATATTATAAAAATTCTTTGCAGTATCTGCGAAAAGAGATTGTTGTTCCTGGAGTGAAAACTCTTTAACAATGGCTTGATATGTCTCATAAAGAGCCGAGGCTCCTTTTGAACATTTAGTAATAGGTAAATGGCTGCCAAACATACATCGCATTGGACGAAAAATATCGATTGTTGTTTTTATCCAAGGAGCAATTTGAGTGAAAGACCATTCAAGACCAAAAATACACTCAATAGCAGTAATTTTCACAGAAACATTGTGACATTGACTTAAGCGTTGCATGTCTTTTTTCCATTTTGAAAAACCAGTTTGAGTTTGATCTAATGGCCAACCCAGGCAATGTAACGCGAATTTAATTGTAGGAAATTGTTCTGCATAATGAAGTACCGAGGGTATTTCGTGTGCATAAACTTCAAATTCAAAATTAAAAGGATAGTTTTTAAGAATTGCAAAAGATTCTTTTATAATAGGCTCTAGAAGAATCCCCGCCTTATCTGTATAACATCGATTAGGATTATTGGGATCCCAAAGCAAATGATCACGAACGGAACGTATCAAAGGGATTTTAAGATACTCATCCAGAAGTTGCGAAAGATTTTCATCACGTAGACTAATATTAGCAATTGCTGCTGACAGCTGTGGATTCTGATTAGCAATATCCTGGGCAAATTGCATTTCTTTGAGTGGATCAGTTGAAACCAATTCAGCCATTACTAAACCATCGATTTGAAATTCGTTCATATCCCTAAAATAATCAGCCGGAAGATAGGATTCTGGTAGTTTTTGCTGATAATCTTTTCCCCATAATAATGCAAGATTCTCATCATAATTTGCCAAAAAAGGATGATGATTTATTTTCTTATCATAAAAATGAAAATGGGAATCTACAATTTTTAATGCCATTTATTTCTCCCTACTCTATTCTATATTGTTGATAAGCTAGAATTATTAATTTTTCCTGCAATTACAGAAAATAGAAAATATACATACGTCTGATTATTATGCCTCCAAAGAAATAGCATCATTTTTAGGCTCCATTGCATGATTTTCAATAATCTTATGATTTTGGATTTTTGAGTCATTATGGATAATAATATAATTATTATGAATACGTTTCATCCTACTGTTGTTTTAAGTTCCCAAGCGATCTTGGGAGAGAGTCCTTTATGGTCGCCACATGAGGGTGTGTTGTATTGGTTGGATTGTTTACAACCGGCGATACATTGTTTTAATCCTCAAACAGCTACTGATAATTTTATTGTCTTAAACCAAATTGTAACGAGTATCTCTTTGTATTCTGCAAATAGCTTATTGGTTACTGTTGAAGAAGGATATGCTTTTGCAAATCTTTTAACCGGTTCATTAACACCCATCGGCAACCCTTATGCCCATCAAGCAGTAATTTTTAATGATGGTAAGTGTGACCGTGAGGGACGTTTTTGGTCGGGTACTGCAGCCAAAGATTGGCAATCTCCTATAGGAGTGCTTTTTCAATTATCCGCTGATTTAGCATTTAAACCTATGGACAAAGGCTTTATCTTGTCAAATGGTATAGGCTTTAGCCCTGATAATAAATATTTATATTTTTCAGATTCATTAACTCATACAATATATCGTTATGATTTTGATTTATCCTCTGGAGCAATTGCAAATAAAAAATTATTTATCAGCATCCCCGATTCCGAAGGACTACCCGACGGTATGACTGTTGATGCTCATGGTTTTTTATGGGTTGCCATGTGGGATGGGTGGAGTATTAATCGTTATGATCCACAAGGGAGGAAAGTGGACTCTATCAAGCTACCTATTCCTAGACCAACTAGCGTTGCATTTGGTGATCGTAATCTTTCGACACTTTTTATTACCTCAGCACGAATGGGGCTTAGTGAAGAACAATTACAGCATAGTCCCTTGTCTGGGAATCTATTTGCAATGAACACTTCTTTTAAGGGTTTACCTGAACCCCACTTCAAAGTGAACTAAAAATACTCTTTCTGAGTTTAAATTCATCATCTGCAAAATAAAACTCTGTTCTACAATTTTATTGTATTTGGTCAAAGGTAGGCAATTTGTTGTACTTAGTTGAGAGAAACAAAATATCAAGCCGTTAATAAACCGTCCTTTTTATATTAAAAGCATATTGAATAAAACAGACAAATGATATTAATATGAGCAACTCTTGGTGCTTATTTAATTGAGCAAAATTTTTATAAAGAAATAGGTTTGACTAGATAATGAGGAAGAGTTTTTTTCAGGTTACAAAACGATTTATCTATTCTATTTTTTTATTATTCCTGTTTCAAATCACATGGGCAGAACATCGCTACGATACTATAGTAATTGGTGCGGGAGTGTCTGGACTAACCGCAGCAAAACAATTACATCAGGCACAACAAGATGTACTCATTCTTGAAGCAAAAAATCGTACCGGCGGCAGAGTAGATACGAATTATGGCTGGGGGTTCGCCATTGAATTAGGTGCTTCTTGGATTCATGGCATTGATCACAACCCATTAATCCCTCTGCTAGGAAAACGAGCTATTGCGCCTACAAGCTATGATAACTCTAATCTAATAGCCATGCTTAAGGATTTTGCTTTGTATGATAGCAAGGGAAAACCTGTATCGGAATACGACTTACACCTATTTTCGAGTTTAACCTATGAGTTTTTACAGTATTGCCAAACTCGTAATAAATTAATCACCTTTGAGCAAAATTTCACTGAATTCGTGAAACAAAAACAATTAACTCTGAAACAAAGCTCCTTATTATATTATGCTTTGGATAATATTTATACTTACGAATTTGCAGATAATTTGCCACAATTATCCCTTAACTCCTATTTTGTTTCTGAAAAATCAATTGCAACCGGAAAAAACGCCATTATTCCAGAAGGCTACTTCCAGATTTTCCAACAATTTTCGCGGCATATTCCCCTATATTTGAATCAAATTGTCCGAGAAATTGATTATGATGCAGATGGAGTTACAATTATCACCCAAAATGATACCTATCATGCCAAACGAGTCGTCATCACCGTCTCCTTAGGGGTACTCAAATCCAATAAAATCATCTTTCGTCCTAATTTGCCTAAAGAGAAACGCGATGCAATTGCTCAATTGAAAATGGGTAATTATGAAAAACTTTATTTATTATTTGATAAAGTCTTTTGGGATAAAGATAAAGAATGGATTGGTATGTTACCTCATCATAAAGAAGAAGCTTATAACATCTTCAATCTTTACAAATACACTCAAAAACCAATCCTTATCGTATTTACTAGTGGTAAGCTGGCCCGCGATATGGAAAAAGGTCCGCTCACCCAATGGGTTATGCACCATCTACGACAGATTTATGGAAATCATATTCCTGAGCCGATCAAAACAAAAAGGACTCATTGGGCGAGCGATCCATACACTCTGGGTAGTTATTCTTATTTACCTAAAGATATCGATAAAAAAATGATTGCGCTATTAGCCAAGCCCGTTGCAGGAAAGCTCTATTTTGCTGGAGAAGCAACTTCTACAACGGATCTAAGTACTGTACACGGGGCCTATTTATCTGGGATTAGAGTTGCACATGAAGTACTCACTGATGTCAAAAAAAACAAAAATCACTCTATGGTTAAGAATTAATACCTAGCAAAAACACTAAATTACTTTTAATCATAAAAGTCCTAAATTAAATAGCAAGTCACCTCATTTAAATCACCATCCATCATTGGTAATCATTGCACTAAATTAATAAATCGATACAATAAATAAATCTTAAAGGAATAGGAGTAGCGAATGATTCGGTATTTATTAGGAGGCTTACTGTTATTAGAGTTAGGCTTAACAAACGCAAGCCAACTGACCAATAATGCGAGTCATTCAAAAGAAAGGCACATTGGAACGCCATTATGGACGTTTACGCCCAATTTAAACTATCCACCAAAACAGAAGATCAGCGCAGCAGACTCTATAACAGTGCAATATACTGTAACTAACCAATCTTCAAAGTCACATTCACTGCAAATGAAACCTATCCCAGGTGTCACTGTAACCGGTTGCAGTACGCTCCCAGGACATCAATCATGCCTGTTAACATTAACAATTACGGGAAGTGCCTTAACAAAAAATATTACAGATGGCCCAATATTATGTGAACAAGGGAATCCGCTACAATGTTACCGGCCCAGTCCAGGCAATGAATTGAATATTAAGTTAACTGAGTTGTTTGCTTATGTGAGTAGTTTTAATTCAGGACGTGCAGATGCTGCTTCAGTTTATAAATGTGACTTAACATCGACTGCTGGTTTTGAAAACTGTATTCTTGCAACAAATACAAGCGGTGATTTTGAGAATATTGCATTTGCTACTGTTCGGGGAACACAATACGCATATGTAGCTAATAATGGCCCATTTCCGAATGTTGGAAACATGTACTACTGTACTTTAAATACAGATGGTTCTTTTAATAGTTGTATTGAAACACCAACATCCGGGGCACCTAGTTGGAACCCTGTTGGAATAGCATTTGCTACCGTTCAAGGGGTACAATACGCATATGTTACTTCCGGTTCATATGGACTACCTGGTAACAAAAACGTATTTCAATGTACTTTAAATACGAATGGCACTTTTAATACCTGTATTGAAACCCCAGCAACTGGAGCCCCCAGTTGGAATCCTCTTGGGATAGCATTTGCTACTGTTCAAGGAATACAATACGCGTATGTGGCTGACTTCAATGGAAGCATGTATCGTTGCACTTTAAATACGGATGGCACTTTAAATGGATGCACTGTCACTCCTACAGTTGGAGCACCTAGTTGGCTTCCGGATGGGGTATCATTTACTAGCGTTCAAGGAATACAGTATGCATACGTGGCTGACTACAATAGAAACGTGTACCGTTGTACCTTAAATACGAATGGCACTTTTAATACATGTAGCGTAACTCCAATAGCTGGAGCGCCGATCTGGCTTCCAGAACAAATAGCATTTCTCTCTTATAATGGCGCGCAATATGCGTATGTAGCTGACAACATCTTACTCCCGAATCTTGGAAACATGTACCAATGCACTATAGAGGCAGATGGCTCTTTTAATGCATGTACTGCGACCCCAATAACAGGGGCACCAAATTGGTCTCCGGCGGGAATAGCATTTAATTGAATGCTAATGGCAATAAAGAAAATTGAGTTTTCAGCCTTATTCCCTAGAAATAAGGCTCTAAAAACGTTTGCTTAACGACATAAAAGAGATTCTATACCTTTTATGTCGCACTCAAGTTAAATAATGTACTGTAACAAAAAGTCATAGGCTTTTTTAGCATACTCAAGTGGAGGAGCTTTAGCTGGATCCTGTTCTGCCTCAACGATCATCCATCCAGTATATTGATGTTTTTGTAAGACTTTAAATATGGATGCAAATTCAAGAGAACCATCACCTGGCACTGTAAAAACACCTTTGCGTACCGCATTCATGAAACTCAGGCGTTCCCTATCAACTTTGTGCAGAACATCTATGCGAATATCTTTCAAATGAACATATAAAATACGCTCACTGTATTTATTAATTAAATCCACTGGATTAACATCAGCAAATACAGCATGCCCGGTATCCATTAATAAAGAAATTAATTGGGGGCTAGTATTCTCCATTAAAAAATCAATTTCATGCTCATAAAAAACCCCTGTTCCTGCATGATAATGATAAACAAGGCGCATATTAAAATCATAGGCAATACGTCCAATAGCATGGAGCCCCTGAATTAATCTCTCCCACTGCATTTCATTAAACTTAGGTTTGTCAGGACCTAAAATAGGTAATTCTGTTCCTTGAATTGCATGTCCACATTCACATACATTAATAAAGGATGCTCCCATGGCTTTCATAAAGCTTAAATGCTCCATAAACCGTGATAAAGTATTTTCATACTGTTGTTCTGACTCAGTAAAAAAAGTACTAAACCAGGAACTGGATAATTGTAACCCATAATTATTGAGTGCATTTTTTAAAACGGACACATCACGAGGATATTTATTACCTAGTTCTGTACCACTATAACCCGCCTCTGACATCTCACGAATACATTGCTCGAAACTAATCTCTTTACCCAATTCTGGATCATCATCATTACACCAATTAATTGGTGCTATTCCCAATTTGATGTGCATCAATAATTCCTCTATTAAAAATCAAAATAATTTGATTGAGAGACTCTCAAAAAATTTAAACTAAAAAATACTTCTGATCCATTTGCTATTTAGGTCGCTCGTACTGAAGAAGCAGTGGTCCCCGATTTCGCGAGGACGACAATAAGCTCCTTAACTCAATGGCAAAGCACCTTCACAACATTGTCGTACAGTTTCTTCAATATTCCCGGATCTCTTTCAATTGATCGCACATCACTTGATGTGCCCTAGTCACTTCTTCAGAATTTGATATTTCTGCAACCGCTACCCGCCACCAAGATTGATAACCATTACTCATGGTTTTAGGTAATATCGGTAACACAATAACTGCAGAATTTTTTTCATTTTTAGCAGCCCCCATAGCAACACCCAACTGTTCATAAGAGTTCACATGGAAAGACCGAGCGCCTAATCCTTCAGCATACTTACAAAAATCTATAGGTAAATATTCTCCTGATAGCCGATTCGTTTTATCCTCTCGGAAACGAAACTCATTACCAAAACCTTGACTACCATGACTTTCTTGTAAATTTCTAATGCATTGAAAACCATGGTTATTAAAAATAATAATAATTATTTTCTTGTGCTCTTGAATGCTAGTAAGTAGCTCCGAATGCATCATCACAAAACTACCATCACCCACTAGAACATAAACCTCGCCTGGATTATTTTCTTTAGCTAATCTCACTCCTAAACCCGCAGCAACTTCATAGCCCATACAGGAATAAGCGTATTCCAGATGATAATCTTTAGGGGTTTTGGAGTGCCAAAATCGATGCAAATCGCCTGGTAAACTCCCTGCTGCACAAATAATGACATCCTCTTCAGTCACCATTTCATTTAACAGACTAATAACCTTCATTTGAGATAAACCACTTTCTGAAACAGGGGAAGCCGCACAAATACGTTTTAATTCTTTCTGCCATTCATTTTGATAATGCCATACCAATTGTTGATAGTCCTTGGATGATTGATAACTTCCCAATTTTTTTCCTAATTGTTCTAAACCTATTTTTGCATCCCCTTTCAACATGAAACCATTCATTTTTAGTGCATCAAAACGGGAAACATTAAGATGAATGATCTGACATTCTTCATTTTTAAAACCCCATTTGGACGCTGTAGTAAAATCCTGTAAACGAGAACCTATTACTAAAATTACATCAGCTTGTGAGGCAAGAATATTTGCTACTTCAGAACCAGTAACCCCTATTCCTCCTACATTCATGGGATGACTTTCTGGCAAAGCACTTTTACCAGCCTGTGTTTCAGCTACTGGAATCTTATGGTGTTGCGCAAATTGCGATAAAACATCTGTAGCAAAAGAATAATGGACTCCGCCTCCTGCTATAATTAATGGCTTTTTTGCTTTAAGAATAAGTTGAGTCGCATCATCTAACGCACGCTCACTGACTGGCTCTCTATCAATGTGCCAAAAACGTTTTTCAAAAAAGGAATTTTCGTAATCATATGCTTCTGATTGTACATCCTGGGGTAAACATAAAGTAACCGTACCTGTTTCGACCGGATCGGTTAACACCCTCATCGCATTCATGCAAGCAGTCATTAATTGCTCTGGTCGAACAATTCTATCCCAATATTGACTCACTGGTTTAAAACAATCATTAACCGATAAGGTATAATCATGTGATATCTCAAGTTGTTGTAAGACGGGATCCGGTTGTCTGCAGCTAAATACATCTCCCGGCAGTAGTAATAAAGGGATTCTATTTGTGGTTGCCGTTGCCGCAGCAGTAATCATATTGGTAGCACCAGGACCTATAGATGAAGTGCAGGCAAAAATGCTTAATCTATTTTTCTGTTTTGCATAAGCTGTTGCTGCATGTGCCATTCCTTGTTCATTATGGCCTTGATAATAAGTCAAACCATAACTGTCATATTCAAGAGCCTCACCTAAACCAGTCACATTGCCATGCCCAAAAATTCCAAATACTCCTGCAATAAACTGATGTTCTTTGCCATCCATTACTACGTATTGATTGGCCAAAAATCGCAATAATGCCTGAGCCATAGTTAATCGAATTTTCATCAATGCTAATCCTTATTTTTCCATACCCTATTATTTGCTTTACTTGTTCTTGTCCATTCATGCTCTTTTAGAAAAGTTGGAGTACTATAAGGATTATCTGTTAAATGACGAATAAACCAAAGCGTATAAAGAGTATATCCTGGCGCCGTACAATGGGCATGAGTCTGACCAGGAGCAATTTGATACGTATCATAATGCTCAATACGCAAAACCTCTTTCCCATTTTCACCAAACGCGTAACCTTGTGGCTCTGAGAAACGATAGTGATAAATTTCAGGTTGATCATGATAATGGGAGGGATAACTTGACCAGCGCCCCTGAAAAGTAATAATTTCTCCAACGACTAAATTAGACTCTGGTCTATTACGTTTATCGAATACCGTTCTCACAATACGATATGAACTGTCATTTAAAAGATTTTTTCCTCGATTATCTAACTCCAGAAGGTTCGATTTATCAAATAATAAAGGAGCAAATGAAGCATTATTTTCTGTTTCGATCAATAAAATCTCACAATCAGTCAGGGCCTCAACTGAAGCTATTTGACCTGCAGCGCAATGTAAAACTATAGGCTCCTGAAGAAAATAATCATATCGATACACTTCTTGGCTTTGTTCGGCATAACGAAATACTACCTTCCCAGTCATTAATAAAGCAGCGAATTCATAATGTTCATTAAATGAATACTTTTCCCCAGCAATCAGTTTTAAAGCACTAAAACTCATGCTGTCCTGCGCTAAGTGATCCATAGCCACAATAGTATTACATCCTTGATTAAAACCTTGTGAATTCTTAATTAGACAATGTGTGTTTTGCGCCTCTCTTATTTGATGCATTTGCATCAAATAAGCACTCTTCCAAAGCTGCGGCTGTTCATCAAAATGTTGAATGAAATAGTCCAACTCTTCTTTATAGGGAATAGCAGGAGCACAGCCATGACGCGTCACTACTAATGCCCCACTTGCATTTGCATAAGTAGTAGCAATCTCCCAAGCCTTACCATACAAAAGAGCGGATAAAAGACCAGCCATAAAACCATCTCCTGCACCAAGTACATTAAGTACTTCCACCGGAAATGGTTTAGTCTTTAAAGGTTGAATATAATTTGCAAAATAAACGTCACAACCTTTTTCACCTAGCTTTACAACTATAGGTGCCTGAGTCAATGCTCTTATTTTCTCTAATGCCTTTACAACCTCATCACAACCACCTGCGATACAAATCTCCTCTTCGGTGCCTACGATTAAATCACAAAACGCTAAAATACGTTGATAAGTAGTACTTACCCTTTGATTCTGAACATATCTCGTTTCCCCATCACCTACCTGCATTAAGCCCCAAAGAACAGGACGATAATCCAGATCAAAAATTACGGCTGTTTCAGCGTGTTTGGCACGTTGGATCACTTCTTCAGTTGTCTGTAACATAGCGGCTGTAGATAAGCCTGTTCCAGTCACTAAAATGGCTTTTGCTTTCTGGAGTACCTCACTGTTTATATGATGCGCCTTAATTTGCATATCCGCACAATCAGTACGATAAAACATTAAAGGAAATTCTTTAGGGGGCTTTATACCTAATAGTACAAGTCCGGTTAAATGATTTTCAGTTTCTTGGAGTAAATCTGTATTTACCCCTTCAGCTTCTAATTCCTTTTTCAGAAAATATCCCATCTCATCTTTACCAATACAAGAAAACATCATGCATTTAAGGCCAAGACGAGCTCCACCCACAGCGATATTCCCAGCACAACCGCCTAAATATTTTTTAAAACTTTCTGCATCGCTTAATGCAGCCCCAATTTGTTCTGAATAAAGATCGACTGCAACACGGCCCATACAAATCAAATCTATTGGTCGTTCAGCATCAAAATAAAATGGTGGGTAAGTCATATCTATCCTCAACTCAAAAAAACAGGCAATTTAGTCGCTAAAGATTGCTTTGCTGCTCGCGCTATTCGCAAAGCCTGCAAGCCATCTTTTCCAGAAGCCGGACTGGGTTTATTATTCAACCAGGCATCATAAAACGAACGTAACTCTGCTATAAAAGCTTGATGATAACGTTCAAGAAAAAAATATTTTGGATTCGCTTGTTCGGTACCCGTATTGGAATAATAAAATACGGAGTGTTTTAATTGATTCGTAGCTAATAACATTCCTTCATTACCAAATACCTCTATACGTTGATCATAGCCATAAACAGCCTGACGACTATTATCAATAACCCCCATGGCACCGTTCGCAAACCGCATTTGTATTATTGCAGTATCCACATCATCCAAGGCTTCAAAATCAGGATTAATAAGCACTGCACCTGTGGCATAGACTTCAACAACTTCTGATTGTGTTAAAAAACGCGCCATATCAAAATCATGAATGCTCATATCCATAAATATACCACCTGAGTTTTTACAATACTCCTGAGTAGGACATGCAGGATCACGAGAGGTAATTTTAACTACATGAACAGCACCAATTTCACCCGCTTGCACCTGTTTCTGCAGATAAGAAAAATTTGGATCAAAGCGCCGGTTAAAACCAATCTGCAATAAAGTATTGTTAGCCTCAATTGTCTTTAAGGCATCTACAATTTCTGCTTCACTCAAGCCTATAGGTTTTTCACAAAATACTGCCTTATCTGCTTCACTAGCTGCTTTAATTTGCGCTACATGTAAATTCGCGGGGGAAGCAATAAGAACAGCATCTATATCTTGATGAAAAATTACTTCTTCAGCATGATTATACTGACCTTGGATTGACAGTTGATTTGCCCATTCTCTGTCTAAATAAGGGTCTGCGATGGCGGACAATTCATATTCTGGTAAATGATATTTAATATTTTCTGCATGTAATTTTCCAATACGTCCTGCGCCAATGATACCAATACGACATCTTCTTTGCTGATTGATACAATCCATTTTACTCTCTCATTAATTCAAATTTTTTAGTTTTTATTGGGTGCGATAATTGTTTGCCAATAGCCCTCATTTTTTTACCTGACATCAAATTTTTTTCTATTTTCTCCAAAGAAACACCGGTGGTTTCCGGTATAAAATGGTAAATAAAGAAAAAAGCGCATAAGCATAATGAACCAAATAAAGCAAAAGTAAGCATTTGCCCTAAATTTTGGTAAATAGCTAAAAAAGATATGGAAACTAAAAAATTAGCACCCCACTGCACTACTGTAGCAATACTCATAGCTAAGCCACGTACATGCAAGGGGTAAATTTCAGAGATTAAAACCCAGAATAAAGATCCTACACTAATACAGTAACCCATGATGTAGACTGATAAGAAACCTAATACCCAGAACTTTTGCCCTGGTATGACTGAACTAAATAATAAGGCAACGATAAAGAGACTAAATGCAGCAATCAGAGTACCACTTAATAATAAAAAACGTCGTCCTAATTTATCGACACATAACAAAGTCAGTACTGTAAATAAAAAATTAACCACTCCCATACAAAAAGTTGCCAAAATGGCCTTAGAAACTGGATAAAAACCAGCTGATTCAAAGATAACTGGCCCATAGTACATTACGGCGTTAATACCTGAAAGTTGCTGGAATACTCCTAAAATAATCCCAATTGCTAAAACGCAAACAATTGGTGGTTTAAGTAATAAACTATAGCCTGGCTGAGTTTTCTTTAGGTGACTATAAATTTCTTCTATTTCTTGTTGAATGTTATAACCTGATGGACGAATGCGTTTTAAAATTTTTATTGTTTCATCTATTCCATATTTTTTCATTATCCAACGAGGTGAATGAGGCACAAAATACATTCCTATAAATAATACCAATGCAGGAATACCACCTATTGCGAATAAAAATCTCCAGCTGTTTATAGAATAATCATGAAGAAAATAGCCAATTAAATACGCTATAGCCTGGCCGAAGGTAATCGTTAAGCCATTGATCAAAACTAATGTTCCCCTTCTGTTAGGGGGAGCGATTTCTGCAATAAATAATGGAGCTACATAAGAAGCAATGCCGATACAAATTCCAATAATAAACCGTCCTGCTAATAATACGATTAAAGAATTGGTCAAAGCACATAAGATCGTTCCTATAATAAAGCCCAAGGCAACTGTTTTTAAAAGACAGCGTCGACTTATCTTATCCGCAAAAAAACCACTTACTGGAATACCAAGAATACATCCAATTAAACTAATGCTGACTACCTGAGACCATTGCCACTCTGAAAGAGACAATTGCACCATAACCTGATCTTTAACATCTGCGATGACACTGGAATCAAATCCAAATAAAAAGCCTCCAAACCCAGCAATCGAGGCGACAAAAAAAATAAATGAATTTACTCCCTTATTCATAAGTACTACTGTCCTTAGCTCATGCTTAATCGTTGATGATGGTATCACCTTCTATGGGGAATAAACAGTGAATAATAGCATCGAAAAATAATCATTTTTTTACTTAAAATGTAACTCCATTTGATAATTAAAATCGATACTTCAGCAAAAATGTATTGAATAGTTAAGAAAAAGGTTGCGCAAAAAATAGGCTATGCTACTATCTTGCCTTTTGCCTAAAACGAACATGAAATATTACTTTAATACTTTAGAACAAATACAAGGTGATGAAGCATACAATGAAAAAAATTTTGAACAAGCACTTGTTCATTACAAAAAAGCATTATCCCTATTAAATCAAATTGCATCACAAAGAAATTTTAAGCCCAATAAACCTTTTTATGATGCACTGGCCTATGTTCTTAGTGAAATTACTATCACAAAAGCAGATCACATCATGGCATCACTTGATGATCCATTTAGCTATAATCACATACAAAACTTATGGGAAGACATTCCAAGTCTGCTTCATGAAATGAATATTATTTATGAAAAAATTCGTTTTTTTGAGCTAAGAGAAACCAAAAAAGAAAAAATTAACATTACTTACAAAGCCGTAGCGAATTGTTGTGAATCAATAAGTGATGCATTAATTGACTCTCTTAATGAAAACGAGGCTCCCATTTTTGAGCAAGTTACCTCTGCGTTGACCTGGCTGACACAGGCGATAAATTATCGTAAGAACGCAAAATTACCGATCGCAATGGATTTACATGTAGGATATTTAAATCTCTTAGAAAGGGCATATAAATGTAATCATGAGAAACAATTTCTTACGCAAATTACTGCATACATCCAAGAAAACAGGCTAATCCACCAAGAATTATGGCCTATGCAAGAACTTGAAATTTTAAGTTATCAACTTTTAGTAGCGACTGAAAATAAAGATGAGGATAGTGCTGCAAAATATGTGAAACGCTGTAAAAAACTTATGGAAGACTCCGATCATATAGATCATGAAAGCTTAATTATTGAGGACATTAACACATTAATCAGTAAACTAACAAACTCTACTCAAACAAAGAACTTAAAAAACCGCTCAAGAAAACCTCTACAAATAATCATCGAAGAATCGGACGAGGAATTAGAAGCAACATCGATGGACGTTTCTACGATCCCCAAAAGAATAGACGAAATTGGTGAGGATATGGATATGTCCTTAAGTGAAGATTCACTCCTTTCTGATATGAATATTGATGAAATTCAAACATCGACAATAAGCCAACAGCTCCATACAGTAGCGCCTCATTTTAATCCTTTGGTACCAACATCATCACCATCCTCAAATTTTTCAATGTCAAACAAGGCAACTTTTTTTGCTCCTCCATCAACGCCAAATACATTGACGATTTTGCCGCAGAGAAATCCTACTGACGCATTTGTCAAAGTGATGCAAGAAATATCTAACCATTATAGAGATCCTAAATTCTTAGCTAATCTATTATCACTTATAGGTGATTTTTATTACAAATCGCGCTCATTACCTTTCAAAAATATTCCCTTAATTTCTTTTGAAATTTATGAAACGGTCTTACTTTTAGATAGACAACATTCTATAGCTCATGCTCGATTATGTGAAATTTACAACAGAAGCCATTCAAATAAACGTATGATCGATGAACATCGCCACTATACTGGAGCCACTAAATACTCAAGTTCAACTCAAGGGTCATTTATCAGTATTTTTAATACTGCCATTGAAGAAAATATGATTCAGATTGAAACTTTTTTAAGTATCAATAATGAAAAACAAGAGAATGTTGTCAATGACCTTGTGCTGTTTGTTGCAAACAACATGGTTGAAAAGAATATCGCAGGAGGTAAATCGCAATTAATTGCAGATTTCATTCGTCATTCTCAAGAACCTATGGATATAAGGTTGAGTATGAATAATTAATAAGTTTTCCATCTCGGCATATTATGGTTGGGCCACAAAATATCGAGATGGAATAATTATACTAATAACTAATTAAATAGAGCTCATGAATTATTTAAACGTCATGCCATCAACATGCTCAATAAACTCTTCAAGGTTTTCCTCTTTTTGTTTTATCACTTCATCCATTTCTTTTATAAAATTAACCACATCATCAAGAACAAAATGCCGTCCTTGATATTTGACATAACCAATGTAGCGTTGAGCTATTTCTCTACACTTTTCTGGAGAATACTCTTCATTCCCGCTAAGTCCTTCTTGATACATTTGTCGCAACGCTTTTGCTACCCTTGGTCCTGTTTGTTTGTTTTCTCGAGTATACTTGGTAATTTCCTCAGGATATGCCCTCTGAATTGTTGTAGAAGGTTGTTTGAACAGAGTATGTTGAGAAAACTTACTGACCAACCCTTTTTGAGATGGGCTTGAATTTTCTTCATTATTGGTAATATCTGAAAGTAATAATTCTTTATTCTCAGATACTGGTGATAATTCTTTTCTCTCTGAAGTTACTGGAGTAGAACGTTGTTGTGTAGTGAGCAATGATTCACATTGGCTCAATCCCGAACTTATTTTCTTCTCCGCCATAAAGGTGGGAATGCATTCGAGCAAAGCAGAGAAAAAATGAGCGAGTAAAACTCTCCAATAGGGATAGTTACCTAATGTTGGCATCATCTTACCAAGAATTTGCATCGAATCGCCCATTGCTTTCTCTTTCGCTTCTCGACTAGGGTTATCTTTCATGGTCCCCAATTGAGCCCTTAAAGTATGAATCCAGTCGCTTGAAACAATGACATGCTTTTCTGAGCCTTGAGGTATACTTTCATACTCCATCTGCATGTCATCAAGTAATTGATAAAGTTTTTGTTCTTGAGGCGTATACTTTAATACAAATGTTGAATCAGGTATTATCGAAGTCCAATGAGCATTACCTTTATTATTCACAATCATTTCTGGACTTCCAGATTGATCGTAGGAAACTCCATCATTTCGATACAGATGTAAAATAATCTCTCTATCATATAAAATATGAACTTTCCCCTCTTGATTCCGAACCAAATGTTCTCCCTGAATCGCACGATGTAGTACGAAAAGCGTTTCTTCTGTGCCCCAAACGCCTTCTTGTTGGAGATGATGAACATATTGATCCAGATGCTTGTCTTCTTCTCCTAAAAAAAACTCGATTGTTTCATTTCTCAGAATATTATCTAAAAGAATTCTTTTTTGAGATTGAATCTCGCGTTCAGTGAGTTCTTTTTTCTGTTCTATGCATTCTCGTTCTTTAATACTCCACTGACGATTAAATTTTTCAATAACATAAGGCAATCGAGCTAAAGAATATTCTTGCATTGCTATATCCATGCCTTTGACCTTATAGATTTCTGCTCCAATATAATCGGGATTATCAAACTCATGCTCAATAAGATGGGATAATTCTGAGCCATTAATCCGCATAGAGCATTTAAAACAAAACTCTAACCCATAATGAGCAGAAGAAAATAAAGGAGCATCTTGAGGAGACGATTTAAATTCCTTTTTTGTATATTCTGCCGCTAAATTTCGAGCGGCTTTTCCAAGAATGGGTTCAATGATGTTTTTAATCTCATAAGAGGAAAACTCTTGCTCTGACTTCTTAGATAATAGGACTCGCAGACGAACTTTTTCCTCTTCTCCAAGTTTTAATGTATTAAAAACAGCTTCAGCTACATCAGGAATATTCTTGGCTCGTAGAAAATACATTAAAGAAATACTATAAGCATAATACATACAATTGCCTTTACCACTATTATCCACTTGAAACATATTTACTCCTTTTTGGAAATTGTTAATCCCTTCGTACAAGACAATTTGGTGTTTGGACTAATTCCCGATATACATCGGCTTAACCATAGTACCTAGATCACTTATAAAGGCTATGGACAAGACATATAGGGTTTAAAGTTTGTCCGGTGCAAAGTGCTAATCCTTGATTTTGTTCTGTGTTACTAATTTTTTTTCTATCCTCCTTGATATAATAATGAGTATTGACGTTTATTTTATTTTAATAGTGAGATGCTGATATTGATCAGTCATATAAGCCATTAGGTTGTAACATTGTATCTCTAATTCTGAGATTCTTTTGACATTAAATGGAGCATTGATTCTTGTGAAGTAAACGTTAACGTTTTCGTCCATGGTGCCTATTTGTATGATGAGATCGAAACACGTTGACACAACATTAATCCTTTAGTTTTTATTTAGCATAAAATGCAATTTATACGATCAAAATGATATATGCAATATCTTTATGTCATCATCCAATCAATAAGCGCTAATAGGGTATAAATTGATTTTCTTAATTCTGAGTTCTACTACCTTCTAACCTTGCCGACAAACACTTTTGTATTGTATTCTGAGGAGGTTTCTAGCTTGGATGCTCATTTATGAAAGGATACACCAGCTTTTTAGAATTATTAGTCATTGTTTTAATCTCATTAATCATTCTTGTAGCGATATGGGATGTATTCCAAAAAAAACATACCATATTGAGGAATTTTCCTATTATTGGTTATATACGCTATATTGCCGAAGCATTGGGGGTATACCTAAGACAGTACTTTTACGCTCAAGATCGAGAAGAATTACCCTTTAATCGCACTGAACGTACATGGGTTTATGAAGCAAGCAAAAACACAGACACTACTATAGGATTTGGAACTACTCGCGATCGCAAGCCGATCAATACAATATATTTTGTAGATTCTCCATTTCCCGTACTTAAGCGTGATGTCGTAAAAGCCAGGTCGGTTACAATAGGAGAACATTGTGAATTTCCTTACACAACCAGTTCGTTAATTAATATTTCCGCAATGAGTCATGGAGCCATTTCGAAAAATGCAATTTTAGCATTATCACACGGAGCTCAAAAAGCAGGTTGCTGGCTTAATACAGGTGAAGGTGGATTATCCCCCTATCATTTGGATGGAGGTTGTGATTTAGTAGCCCAGATTGGTACTGCAAAATATGGTTATCTTGATGAGCATGGCAACTTATCTGATGAAAAATTGAAAGAGGCTGCAGCACACTCTCAAATTAAAATGTTTGAAATTAAACTAAGTCAAGGAGCAAAACCAGGCAAAGGAGGATTATTACCTGCAGTAAAAGTAACTCAAGAAATTGCTAAAATTCGAGGAATTAAACCTCACCAAGACTCAATAAGCCCTAACCGTTTTCCTGAAATTTCAAACTCATTTGAATTGCTCAACATGATTCATCATATAAGAGAAGTAACTGGTAAACCTACAGGATTTAAAGTCGTTTTGGGAAATTATGAATGGCTCGATGAACTTTGCCAAGAAATTATTAAAAGGGGAATTGAATATGCACCTGACTTTATTACCCTCGATGGCGCAGAAGGGGGGACAGGAGCTACTCCACTTACTTTAGCAGATTATATGGGGTTACCTTTAACAGAAAGTCTCCCTGTTCTTGTTGATAAACTTGTTGAATATGATTTACGTGAACGAATTAAAATTATAGCTTCAGGAAAATTAATAACCCCTGGCATGGTTGCATGGGCACTCTGTGTCGGTGCTGATTTTGTAAATTCAGCTCGTGGTTTTATGTTTGCTCTCGGCTGTGTTCAAGCATTAAAATGTCATAAAAATACTTGCCCTACAGGAATTACAACCCACAATAAATGGCTTGTTAGGGGTTTAAATCCCAAAATTAAAGCGAACCGCGTATATCACTATGTAAAAAACCTCACTTATGAAGTAGGAGTCATTTGCCATTCCTGTGGTGTAGAAGAACCCCGTGAATTAAGGAGACACCATGCTCGCATTGTCTCGGAGCACGGCACTTCTGTATCCTTAGCAGATGTATATCCAGCAAAAGAAAAAGGTTCAAAAATTAAAAAAAATCATAAATGACAACCGCGATTTTTAAAACTGTAGTAAAGTATCTATATATAACAAAATACAATCCTACAAGAAGATGTATTTTTGTAAAAAGACTTTATTTATCGTATTTATAGTTCTTCCTATAAATAACTGAAACTTTCCATCGTGAACAATATATTGTTTTATAAATGGATGACTTAAATAACTTTCTGCTTTTTTTCCAAATTTAAAAAGTATATCCTCCAGACCTTTCTCAGAAAATTTAATTCCAGAATTGGATGCTTTATTTAAAGTATCCATAGCAACAGCTATATTTATCAAATTATTGCTTGTTCTTTCTAAATAGGGTTGTATATCGACCTCTGGGATCTGGAATCTATTTGTGAAAAGCTCATTTTTAACGGCGATCTCAAAAGCGAGGTTTTTAATTAGACTATCAATTACTACTTGTTTTTCGTGTAAAGTACAGCATGTTCGCTCTAAATAAACTTTATCCTCTATATACTCTTGATGCAGTTTATTTTTTTCTTTAATTATTTCTTGAATTATGTATTTTAAGGTATCTAAACAACTCATTTTTTTATACCCAACTTGTCTTAATTACGCACCAATTTCTTCAATAGATGCAAATTTTCACCATTATCTTGCCATGGCTTATTTTCACTTAATTTAAACATTAAGTTAAATTAATATCCAATTGATTGTTTTTATATGTTATACGAAAATTTCGAATATTAATGTATTTTCAATGCATTATAATCATTATAACTCCTTTTTAGTACTAATCCTTAGCTACCACTATTACCAAAAAATTCATTTCATAGTACCAAGCACTGCATGAAACAAATAAAAATACACAAATTAATGTTTACTGTTCTATTAAGGATTGTTTATAATTCACCTATGCTCCTCTCCCCAAAAATTATGAATTGGAGCTAACATGGTTATCGATGATGCTTAAATGCTAATAAAATTTAGTATTAAGCATCCAACCATGTATAAAATGTAATTTGCAGGTAATATAATAAAAGATGTAACATCTCTCAACTCGCGACACGTGACAAATAATTTTCAATAAACCTAAGTTTTTCATCAATTTTGGGTATTTCAAAATGAGTCAGTTCTTAGATTTTTCTCTACTAAAAAAAAATCGTGACTTTCGATTGCTCTATTCAGGACAATTTATTTCATTTATTGGTACCATGATCAGTAGTGTTGCCCTACCCTACCAGATTTATCAAATAAGCCATTCGAGCTTTATGGTTGGACTATTAAGTCTTGTGCAATTACTACCACTATTAATCACTGCACTGATCGGAGGGGTATTTGCTGATCGGTATAATCGTAAAAGATTATTAATTATCAGTGAACTATTTTTGACCATTGGCTGTTTCTTACTGGCTTTGAATTCTTATCATGCAGCTCCATCTGTATGGCTAATTTTTATTGTTTCGGCTGCAATGTCAGCCATTAATGGATTACATCGCCCCGCTTTTGACAGTGTTATCCAGCAGATCGTAAATCCAAGTGATTATAAAAAAGTAGGGGCACTCGCTACATTTAAATTTAGTTTTTGTATGATTTGTGCACCTGCAATTGCTGGACTACTAATTGCCCATTATGGCATTGTGGTTACTTATTTCATTGATTTGATTACTTTTTTCTTATCACTAATTACTTTAGTAAGAATGCATGCTTTGCCTAAACCAGAAATTCAAGAACACCCATCCATTTTATCTTCTCTAAAACAGGGAATTTCTTTTGCTTTTAACCGACAAGAATTAATAGGAAGTTATTTTGTTGATTTTTTTGCGATGATTTTTGCTTGGCCCAATGCATTGCTTCCTGCTCTGGCACAATCATTTGGTGGTGCAAAAACTTTAGGTTTGCTCTATTCTGCCCCAGCTATTGGCGCGCTATTTATTTCATTTTTTAGTGGGTGGACTTCAAAAATAAACCAAGACGGTAAAGCAATTGCAATAGCTGCTCTACTTTGGGGAGTCTCAATTATTGGATTTGGGTTAGCAAGCTCACTTTGGTTAGCGCTTATTTTCTTAGCACTATCCGGTGCATTTGATGCCATAAGCGGTATTTTTCGCACTACCCTATGGAATAATACTATTCCAACTGAATACAGAGGCAGGTTGGCTGGTATTGAAATGATTAGTTATTTAAGCGGACCTAAATTAGGTGATACACGCGCCGGATTTATCGCCTCTTTATTTGGTATTTCTACAGCATTGATCTCAGGGGGTATATTGTGCCTTGTTGGAGTAACCGCATGCTGTTTGTTATTACCTAAATTTTGGCATTACCAATCTCATACAGCACCTTCCAAGAACTTATAATTAAAATTAAGAGCAAACGTAACTCTCCAGTCATCCCGAACGAAAAAAAGAGTTTCCGAATAAACACATTATGCGGTCTTATTCAAATTTCGACACGAATAAATCAAATCAAATTTTGGATTATATTCTTTTGTTTTCACATCAAAAAAAGCCAATAATGTAGAAAACAAATAGTCATGGGATAGGGAATCTGATTGTTTATTGCGTATACAATCATCTTCTATTACTAACTGCTTCGCAAGTCCATGAGACATCCATAAAATCATTGGGACCTTTTTCTGTTCATCCGGAGCCATAAAATAAGGTAATCCATGTAGAAACAACTTATGTTCTCCCAGTGATTCTCCATGATCAGATACATAAATTAAGCCTGTATCATGGGACTTAATCGTAGCCAATAAATCAATAGTATTAGCTAACATCGTATCGGTATATAAAATGGCATTATCGTAAGTATTCACCAAGGCTTTTGGCGAGCAACTGGATAAATCTGTGGTTTCACAGGTAGGTTGCCAATGTTTAAACTGTGTTGGATATCGCTCGTAATATGCGGGACCATGATTACCAAGCATATGCAATATTATTAACTGATCTTTCTTATTACTGACAATACGTTGCTGAAGTTGATGCAAAAGAATTTCATCAAAGCAACGTCCATTTTTACATAAAGCATCTGTCTCTAATTTTTCAAGGAGTAAACCATCACATACCCCCTTGCAACCTGATTGGTTATCTCGCCATAACACTGAAATATTAGCTCGATCGAGGAGATGCAACAATGACTCTGTTTGATTTATTTTTTGACTGTCATAATCATGGATTCCATAAGGAGAAAACATACAGGGTAGTGAAACCGCAGTTGTGGTGCCACAACTAGTTACTTGACTAAAATTAACGACTTGACGCTTTGCAAGCTCTGGTGTTGTTTGCCTTTGATAACCATTCAATCCCCAATTTAATGCTCGAACCGTTTCGCCAACAACAAGCACTATAACCCGAGGTTTGTTGTTTTCTGCGCGTGGAAGTTGATAGGCATCCTCACCAATTTTGATTTTTGTTTTATTCACATGAACTTGATGGGTTTTCCAATATGCTTTTACAGAAGATGAAATTAAATTTAATGGAGTAATTAAATAAGCAATTTCCTTTCGCTCGCGATGAACCGGACCAAGATCATGAAACACTGCCCATCCACCACCAAAAACCATACATAGTGATAAAAAAATTGTTCCTAATCGCCCAATCCAATACGAAGTAAGACTTCTTTTATAAATTTCGATGTGCCATACAATCCAACAAGGAAGGACACCCAATAATACAAAATAAGGAAGAATTCGCCATTGCAGGAACTCTCTACTTTCATGATAATCAGTACTCACAATATTAGTGATCATTGTTGAATCAATGTACACATGAAAAGTACTCATGAAATAAACTGCAATAGATGTGATCAAAAAAAGACAAATAGTAACCCACCTAAAAGTCCAACGATTAATCACTAATAAGAGCAAAAACCATTGTAAACCAGTGATTGCGATTGCTGTACCAAAAATCACAAACCAAGTATGAGCATTCACTAATTCCTTATCACGTAATAATTCGGTCCAAAAAGAGGTATTACATGCTAAGGTAAAAAAAATGCTACACAATAAAGTGATTAATTCACTAGACCAATAACTAGTACGTTTCAATATGATGGTTTACTCCTCAAAAGGGAGCATAGTTTACAAATTTTTTTATTAATTAGATAGTAGCACCCAATTACACCAAGAAAACCGGGGTAAGTTTTGTGCGACCTCAATCTCACTACTTAATGATTAGAATGAAAGTCGTAACTCTCAGTAAGGATTTTTCCACTTACTGAGGCACAGATACATTCATATGATTCAAGCAGGATATTTAAACCAAATAGGTATAATTTTATTAAGGTACACCATAAACTTCCATAATCCGACCTGAGATTCCACATTACCATAGATATCAGCCTTTGTTTCAGGATATGCAATACCCAAACCAAATAATCCAGGGCCAATAATACCCACATAGGGATTATGATGGGAGTACTCGTAATCACCAATAACAATCGCTTTACGCTTCTCGAAACCTACTGCATAAATAACATGCTCACATTCGGGTAAAAAACGTGCAATATTAGGTTCACTAACATTATAACGAACAAGGTTAGGAGGTAAGACTCCATCAATATTTTCCCGGGCCCATGCCGCACTTTGCCCTTTAAGCCCAGTATTATCAAAAAGAATCCAATCATCCATTTCAATCGCATAACAACAAGGTGAACGATAAAAATTGATGATTTTTTTTGCGCCTAATTCGACCAGATGTTTTAAGATAATGATTGCAGAATGAGACGAACCAAATACCCCATAAGTTTCATCAGGACGAAACATTGAAGATAATTTTTCTTTATCAATTGCAATATCAAAAGGAAGGACATTAACTCCAGGATAATTAAGCGAGGAAGGCAATGCACCAGTAGCTAAAATCACATTTTTAGCATAATAGGTTTCTGTTTCTGAGCTTAAAGACCATAACCGATCCGACAAAAACATAGTATGAACTATGGTTTTTATGCTCTGAACTTTTTTTAGGAGATGATCAGTAACCCACTGCAGTGGTTCAACCACATAACCTAAAGTACATGTTTCATCCTCTGGTAAGTGGTTTAATTTAAAATCAATAGTGGCGTCTTTATAATGAAAAGAATTCACTGCTAACAAGAAATTCTTAAAGAGTTTTACCTTAGTATTACTCGAAACGTTCGGCCATAAAAGACCCAGATCGCCCACTTTAAAATGAGGATCTAACCAAAGAATATGCTCTGGTAAGATACCATGATCCAATAATTTACCCACAGCTGCAATTCCAGCAGGTCCTGCCCCTATTACTGCCCATTGAAATTTATTATTATGCATAATCCGTCTTTATTCACACGTATTTACTAACATGCATGTACCTGTACTGCAATCATCGATTGTTTGACATGAAGGATCATAATACCCCTCATCAGGCACCCCTATTACTCCATTTGTATCATCATTTAAATTATTATCATACCAAATTCCATCATCCCATGAATTGACATCTATAGTGCCTCCATACCAGACGTTATTATGATAGCCATTATAATATCCGTTATGTTCATAATTACCGCTATGGTAACCATTACCATAATGATAACCACTATATTCATAAGCAAAAACGGAGGTATTTAAGAAAAAAAACAACAAAAAAATGATAGAAGAGACATATATTTTCATTTTCTTTCCTTAGTATGCGTGGGCCTTATTTAATTAAGTATAAGCCGAATTGATTGATAGTTAACTTTGATTGCAAAAGCAATTCGATGACATACAAAATCAATTATGCTAAAATCGATGACGTTCCAAAAAAACATCATTTATTTCATATTTCACAATTGAGGGTATTTTTTGTCGAAGCAATAAAATAAGCTACGGAAAATCATTTTTTTAATAAAAGATTAACAAAAAAACCACCTGTGAATGTGTGATTGATAATGCCAGAAATTTTCTTTAATTAGCCACTCTATATACTTTGGAACATAACAAATAACACTTTTTGGATGCATAATGGCGGTTATAATAAAAACTCCTGACGAAATAGAAAAAATGCGTATCGCTGGCAAACTTGCCGCGGAAGTTCTTGAAATGATAAGCCCTCACGTTCAAGAGGGGATCACAACCGATGAGCTCAATACTCTATGTCATGACTACATTGTAAATACACAAAAAGCCATTCCTGCTCCTTTAAATTATAATGGTTTTCCGAAATCCATTTGCACTTCAGTGAATCACGTCGTGTGTCACGGCATACCTGGAAAAAAAGTTCTAAAAGATGGAGACATCATTAATATCGATGTGACTGTTATCAAAAATGACTATCATGGTGATACCAGTAAAATGTTTTTTATTGGCAGTCCAGCAGTTAAAGCAAAGCACGTAGTCCAAGTAGCCCATGATTGCCTATTTATTGGAATTGAGATGGTAAAACCAGGCGTTCATTTAGGAGATATAGGCCATGCAATTCAACAATACGCAGAGAAAAACCGTTGCTCCGTTGTACGCGACTATTGCGGCCATGGCATAGGCCGTATTTTTCATGAAGACCCACAAGTATTACATTATGGAGTACCTGGAACTGGAATAAGATTAGAGCCAGGAATGACCTTTACAATTGAACCAATGATCAATGTTGGAAAACATCATACACGATTATTGCCTGATCATTGGACGGTAGTCACCAAAGATCACAGCCTTTCAGCCCAATGGGAACATACCTTATTGGTAACAGATAACGGTGTAGAAATTTTAACTCTGCGCAATGAAGAACGAAAATAAACTTTCCAATGCTGCCCATCCCTTTTTATCAGGGATGTCAGTAAATTTACATCAACTTAAAAATACGGTTAAGGAATTTAAAGAAAAACTTAGGGAAGAGTTTGATTATAAAACTAATGTTACTACAATCATTCGCAAATTGGTTGCTTTTATTGATGAGCTGGTGATCACTCTTTTCATTAAAAACAAACTGGATCATGATGTTTTTTGTCTTCTAGCCTTAGGCGGTTATGGGCGCCGAGAGTTGCTCCTTTATTCCGATATTGATTTACTTTTAATACATACTGATAAAGTTTCAAAATCACAATTGCACTATGCGCAAAACTTCATCCAAGATTGTTGGGACGTAGGCTTAAATCTAAGTCATCAAATTACGAGTGTTTCTGATTGTGCAGAATTAGCCAGACAAGATATTACCGTCATCTCTAGTCTTATGGACATGTTTTTATTGTGTGGCCGAGGTGCACTGATGGAGGAATTAATTTATCAAATTCATCCTTTACATATGTGGACCAGTCATGATTATTTTTTAGCAAAACGTCAAGAGCAGGAAAAACGTGATGCTAAATATGGTGAAACAGCATACAACTTAGAACCCAATGTTAAATATGGCCCGGGAGGATTACGCGATTTACAAATTTTACTGAGTATAGGTAAGCGTCATTTTAATATTAAAAAATTAGCAGATGGCATAAGCTACGGATTTATTACTGATAAAGAATATGAAAATCTAATGTATTGCCAACATTTTCTTTGGCGCGTACGTTTTGCTTTACATGTATTGGCTGAAAAAGCAGAAGAACGTTTATCTTTTGATTATCAAATTAAACTAGCGCAATTTTTTGGTTATAAAGATAAATCGCATTCATTAGCTATAGAACAATTCATGAAAGATTACTTTAAGATCATTAAACGTAATAGAGAACTTAATGAAATGTTATTACAATGGTTTGATGAAACGATTATGCATGCCCCTAAGCAACAACTGTTTCACTTAGATAATGAATTCCAACTTTCCAATAATTATATTGAAGTAAGAAATTCCCGTATCTTCAACCAACACCCCCAAGCACTTTTAAAATTATTTCTTTGGATTGCCAAAAGAACTGATATTGAAGGAGTTAGAGCAAATACAATTCGATTAATCAGAGAATCGCTCTATCTTATGAATAAACGCTTTAAAACCTCCCAAGAAACAACAGACCTTTTTATGAGTATCCTTAAAACAGAAAATGATCCTTATAAAGCGCTACATAGAATGAGCCGTTATGGTGTTTTAGCTCATTATCTTGAGTGCTTTGCTATGGTTACTGGACAAATGCAATATGATCTTTTTCATGTTTATACAGTTGATCAACATACGTTGTTTGTAATCCGTAATCTCTCTCGCTTTAAACAAGAAAAATATGCAAAGCAATTTCCTCTTTGTGCTCAAATAATGCCTTCTTTAAACAAACCAGAACTTCTTTATTTAAGTGCATTATTTCATGATATTGCTAAGGGTAGAGGAGGTGACCATTCAGAATTGGGGGCTGTTGAAGTACTTCATTTTGCACAAAATCATCATCTTGAAAAAGAGGACTGTGATTTACTTGTCTGGCTTGTACGCAATCATTTAATCATGTCACAAACAGCTCAACGACAAGATATTTACGATCCAAATACAATAAAAAATTTTTGTCAGCTATTACCCCAACCCTATTATTTGGATTATTTATATTTACTTACGGTTGCAGACATTTGCGGTACTAATCCTACTTTATGGAATTCATGGAAAGATTCACTTCTTAAAGAACTATACCATGCAGCAAAACACATGCTCCATAAAGAGCAGGAATTAATGGATGAATCCATGCTCATTAAAGTACGAAAGCAATATGCATTATCCGCATTAATTGCTGAAGGTATAGCCTCTAAAACAGTCGAGCATTTATGGGCTCAATTTAAAGATAAATATTTTTTGCATGAATCTTCTGAAATAATCGCACGTCATACCAAAGCAATATTGGCTTGTACTCATTTCCCTTTAGTCATGATTATGCCTCATCATAGTCAGGGTGGAACTGAAGTATTTATCTACATGCCTCATTGCGAGGATCGATTTGCCATTGCAACAACAGTCTTAAATAATCACAATGTAACCATTCAAGAGGCAATGATTTTAACCTGTGATAATCAATACGATTTAGACACCTATATTATCTTAGATGAACAAAATCAGGCATTTTTTGATACACAACGTTCCATCGATATCCAAGAAGCCTTATGCATTCATTTAGCTCAAAGCAATCAATTGCCAGTTGTAGTAAAAAGAAGACTATCTCGTGCTTTAGCACATTTTAATGTTAAAACTCAAATTCATTACTACGATGAAATTGCAAATAACCAAACTCGCTTATTTTTAGTCACGGGGGACCGACCAGGACTTCTAGCAACAATTGGCAGAGTATTTTCAACACTAAAAATTCATTTACATAATGCTAAAATTGTAACCGCTGGAGAACGCGCTGAAGATACGTTTTATATTACAAATCAAAAAAATCAAGCATTAATTCCTGAGGAAAAAGAAGTGCTACGTGAAAAGCTTATTGAGGAACTTTCCAATGCATATTAAAGCTGCTCAAGTCATTTCTTGATAAAGTTGCGTTAACACTGTATCAAACGAATCAACACGTATAAAACCAAGACGAGGGAATTCCATATCAATAATAATGTAAACGGTGATTGCTATAACGAATGCATAGCTTATAAAGTGTAAAATACTTCCGTCATTTTTTTCTCCAATATTATACCCTGCAATTAAAGCTCCAAGCAAAGCAAGTCCCACAAGTAATATAAAAACAATCAATGGTGGATGAATATAGGAATTTTCGTATCGAGTATTAGCAACATCAAACATATTATTTAAACTAGATAGAAGAAGAGAACACCCATACTGTTGCTCTTTAGAGGCACATCCTTTTGATGCTAATTTCCATATTTTGCGCTGCATCTCTTGGGTTTTCTCATGAGTTGCTCTAAAAATACCTAGATCGGATACGTTTCTATAGTCAGAGATTTGATAAAATAAATACTGTTTAAGTACTTGGCGTAAGCTTTTTTGTATTTCTGGGCTTACTAAATCTACTCTGAAATATGCCGTTCTAATTGCATTTGCTTCTTGAATGATTACATAGCGCCGATCATCAAATCGTTGATTAGCCGTAGAAAATGTAAAGGCCACGATTAATCCTAGTAAAGTAAAAATTGCTCCCTCTACAATTTGTAAACCCGGCCCAGTACTTTTTTTCTTATTTTTAGCATTACGTTGTGCACTATAAATACCTAAATACAAAAATAATAAAATAAATGCAAAGAAAATGATAAGAAAAAATAATACAATCAATTGAAACTTCATAAGAATTTGCTCCAATTATATTTAATATATGGTAGTAACTTTGAAGCGCGAATACATCTTTTTATTTTAAGTATAGGCTTAGAATTTTAATATTTATTAACTAAATTAAACCTGTTTTGACTAAATCCCACTCATCTCGGCACTCTACGGACCGCAGCAGATATAAATTATCGACAGGTTTTAAAAAATTCAGTTAATAAAGAAGCGCATTGAGTTTGCATTATTCCTTCATCGACTTGAACTTTATGATTTAGCGGATAACCTTGCAATAGATTATAAACAGAGCCCGCTGCTCCTGATTTAAAATCACGTGTTGCAAAAACCAATCTTCTAATGCGTGCATGAACTATAAGTCCTGCACACATAGCACAAGGTTCCAGAGTGACATATAGAGTTGTATCCAACAAGCGGTGATTCTGTATGAGCTGTGATGCCTGTCTGATGGCATGAATTTCGGCATGACCCGATGGATCATGGCTCTTTTGGATGAGGTTTCGTCCTGCTCCTAATAACTGATTCTCTTTATTCACTAATACCGCGCCTACAGGAATTTCTCCCTCAGTTTGAGCGAGAATTGCCTGTTCGTAAGCCTTACGCATCCAGTATTGATCATTCATTTTATAAAGCCAATTTGGATAACTTTAAAAAACGCAAATTATGGGTGTGCGCACAGTATATATATCATTCCCATTCAATAGTAGCCGGTGGTTTACCTGAGATATCATAAGTGACACGTGATACACCCTCTACTTCATTTATAATACGATTAGAGACCCGACCAAGAAAATCCCAAGGTAACTGTGCCCAATGTGCCGTCATAAAATCAATTGTTTCTACAGCACGAAGACAAATGACATAATCATATTTACGGCCATCCCCCATCACGCCCACGCTTTTAACAGGCAAAAATACTGCAAATGCTTGACTCACCTTATAATAAAGATCAGCTTTTCTCAGTTCATCGATAAAAATGGCATCTGCTTGACGTAAAATATCAGCATATTCCTTTTTCACTTCAGCAAGAATGCGCACGCCTAAACCAGGACCTGGAAATGGATGTCTATAGATCATATCATGCGGCAAACCTAACTCCAGACCTATATTACGAACCTCATCTTTAAATAATTCACGTATAGGCTCTAATAATTTCAGATTTAGGGTCTCAGGTAATCCCCCCACATTATGGTGAGATTTAATAACCATTGAAGCACCATTTGTATTTGTTGCTGCGGATTCTATAACATCCGGATAAATAGTTCCTTGAGCAAGCCAAGAAACGCCAGGAATTTTATGGGCTTCTTCATCAAATACCTCAATAAAGGTATGGCCAATAATTTTTCGTTTTTCTTCGGGACAGGTGATACCTTTTAACGCATTTAAAAACTTATTTTCAGCTTTCACAGCAATAATCTGTATTCCCATGTTCTTGCCAAACATATTCATAACTTCATCTGCTTCATGAATACGTAATAACCCTGTATCCACGAAAACACAAATCAATTGCTTTCCAATTGCCTTGTGTAATAAAGCAGCAACAACGGAGGAATCCACACCACCCGATAATCCCAGTAAGACTTTCTCTGTGCCTACTTGAGCTCTTATCTTACTAATTGCCTCATCAATAATAAGATCAGAAGTCCAATTAGTCGAAGCTTTACAAATATCCACCACAAAACGATGTAAAATACGCAATCCTTGCAAGGTATGTGTTACTTCTGGATGAAATTGTACCCCATACATTTGACGACTTTCATCTGCCATTCCAGCAATAGGGGCATTGCGTGTTTCACAAACAATCTTAAAACCCGGAGGTAATTTCGTCACCTTATCACCATGACTCATCCAGACATCTAATAAAGCACAACCATCAGAATTGATACGATCTTCAATTTGCGAAAATAACTGACTATGGCCATGTAATTTTAATTCTGCATAACCAAACTCTCTAAGCGAAGAAGATTGAACTTCCCCTCCCAATTGCACTGCCATTGTTTGCATTCCATAGCAAACGCCTAAGATAGGTATCCCGGTGGTAAATAACCATTCAGGTGCACGCGGATTCATATCATAGGTTACTGTTGCAGGGCCTCCAGATAAGATCACACCACATGGATTTAGTGCAATAAATTTTACTTGTTCAATATTAAAGGGATGAATTTCACAATAAACACCCAATTCACGAACACGTCGTGCAATCAGTTGTGTATATTGAGAACCGAAGTCAAGAATTAATAAAGGATGCTGTTTTAAATCTTTCATGATTAATTATCCACCTGATAATTTGGTGCTTGTTTTGTAATATTGACGTCATGAACATGCGACTCTCGCATCCCAGCACTTGTCACTTGCACAAACTCAGCCTTAGTATGCAATTGTTCGATATTTTCACATCCTGTATAACCCATACAAGAACGTAAACCACCCAACAATTGATGAATAATCGCTTGAGCTAATCCTTTATAAGGAACACGTCCTTCAATTCCTTCTGGAACCAGTTTCTCGGAGCCTAATGACGCATCCTGAAAATAACGATCACTTGAGCCTTGTGATAAGGCCATCGCACCAATTGATCCCATTCCTCTATAACTTTTGTATGTTCTGCCTTGATATAATTCAATTTCTCCGGGAGATTCCTCTGTTCCAGCAAACATACTGCCTAACATTACAGTATCCGCCCCAGCTGCAAGTGCTTTGCAAACATCTCCGGAAAAACGGATACCACCATCAGCAATAATCGGAATTTTTCCTTTAAGTTCTTGCGCGACATTGGCAATGGCACTAATCTGAGGAACACCAACTCCTGTTACAATCCTTGTGGTACAAATAGAACCAGGACCTATGCCTACTTTTACAGCATCTACACCTGCGGCATACAAATCTCGCGCAGCAGCAGCAGTAGCAATATTACCACCAATTACTTGCACATTAGGGAAGTGCTTTTTTACCCATTTGACACGATCAAGCACACCTTGGGAGTGTCCATGTGCAGTATCGACAACAAGAACATCAACACCCGCTTCGACTAATGCTTCTACACGCTCATTTGTTCCTTCCCCCACTCCAACAGCAGCACCAACACGCAATTGTTCTGCTTCATCTTTGCATGCATAAGGATTTTCTTTGGCTTTTTGTATGTCTTTTACTGTAATCAATCCTCGTAAGTGAAAAGCATCATTAACCACAAGCAATTTCTCGATACGATGCTTATGCAGTAAACTCAAAACCTCTTCACGGCTGGCCCCTTCTTTAACAGTAACCAGTTTCGCTTTAGGAGTCATAACCTGTCCAACATTCAAAGATAAATTCGTTTCAAAACGTATATCGCGGCTGGTTACAATACCCACTAAATCCTCACCATCGACTACTGGCACACCTGAAAAATTATATCTTTCCATTACATCCAATAATTCTCTAACAGTGATATTAGGAGTAACAGTAATTGGATTTCTAACCATACCACTTTCAAATTTTTTCACTTTTCGAACTTCATCAGCCTGAGCCATAATTGTCATATTCTTATGAATAATGCCAATCCCCCCTTCTTGGGCCAAAGCAATTGCTAAACGTGCCTCAGTTACAGTATCCATAGCTGCTGAAACAAGGGGGATATTTAGCTCAAGTCCATGAGTTAGTTTCGTTTTTAAAGAAACATCTTTAGGAAGCACTAAAGAATGGGCGGGAACAAGAAGAACATCATCAAAGGTTAATGATTGTTGCACAATAGAAAGAGCCATTTTATTCTCATCACTACGGAGTTAAATTAACCGAATAGTTTACCATAAATAGTAGACAAATTAAACAGATAATTTACAGTAAATAGATTTATCCTCCACTATTTTATGGTGCATTTTAGATGCATTTTGTGTATTATTTAACACGCCACCTAACTCAAAAGTGTAAGTTGCCCTAACAAAAATCATTAAGATCATAAGATCGTCTTAACTTCATTCATTGGAAAATGTTTTTTCCCATTGATTCCCCTACAGCACTTGAATTAGTTATTGATTAACGTGTACACTGTTGGTTAAATATTGTGTTGAATCAAAAAATAGGATGGGTTCAGCGTTGGCTAAGATAATTGTTATTACATCAGGTAAAGGTGGAGTAGGAAAAACTACTTCTTCTGCCGCTATTTCTTCAGGTCTTGCTCTTTTGGGACACAAAACAGTTGTCATTGATTTCGATATTGGTTTAAGAAATCTTGATATCATTATGGGTTGTGAACGCCGTGTTGTTTATGATTTTATTAATGTAATCAATGGTGAAGCCAGTCTTAATCAGGCATTAATTAAAGATAAGCGTATCGCAAACCTTTACATTCTTCCCGCATCTCAAACTCGAGATAAAGATGCATTGACTATTGAGGGCGTTGAAAAAATACTTAATGATCTATCTAAAGATTTTGATTTTATCATTTGCGACTCCCCTGCTGGAATTGAAGCCGGTGCATTAATGGCTATGTACTTTGCTGATCATGCAATTGTGGTAACTAACCCAGAAGTTTCTTCCGTACGTGACTCTGATCGAATCTTAGGAATACTTGCCAGCAAAACAAAAAGAGCCATTGAAAATACAACGCCAATTCAAGAACATTTATTGCTAACCCGCTATGATCCAGAACGCGTTGAACGTGGTGATATGCTTTCCGTTAATGACGTAAAGGAAATATTGGCTATTCCCTTAATTGGCGTCATCCCTGAATCAAAATCAGTTCTTAAAGCTTCAAATACAGGTACGCCAGTAGTACTTGACGAAACCAGCGATGCCGGCATTGCTTATCAAGATGCAATTGCTCGTTTTCTCGGTGAAGAGAAACCAATGCGCTTTATAAATAATGATCGTAAAGGATTATTGCGTCGCTTATTCGGTAAAAACAAGGAGGAAGTGACCGTATGAGTATTTTTAATTATTTGCGTAGACGGAGTGCTACAGCATCAGTTGCTAAAGAGCGGTTACAAATAATCATTTCTCATGAGCGCTCACAAAGACATACGCCTGATTATTTACCAAAACTTCAAGAAGAAATTCTAGCGGTTATTGCCAAATATGTTCATGTTACACGTGATCAGGTCAGTGTCAATCTTGAGCGTATGGGTGATAATTCCGTGCTTGAATTAAATATTACTATGCCAGATGATGCTTTAGAAAGCGTATAACAACCATTTATAATTATCACGCAAAATTCTGATGAGTCTTCAAAAGAATTTTCAAACTCACCCGCTTTAATGTATAAAACTTTAGAAGCGTTATCTCGCTATTAGGATAAAAATCACCCTTAGGTGATAAAAAATCAACCATCAAGTCTGATTGGACGTTAGAAGCTCACTTTACGTTCAGGATAAACCTATGGATTAGGCTGAACATTAGGCTTGGGATTCCCTTGTTGTTGGTGATAAATATTGGAACCTGGCTGAGTGGTAGGTGTCGTTTGGATTGCCCCAGGCTGTACATTAGGTTGAGGATTCCCTTGTTGTTGGTGATAAATATTGGAACCGGGTTGAGTAGTAGGTGTCGTTTGAATTGCCCCAGGCTGTACATTAGGTTGAGGACTCCCTTGTTGTTGGTGATAAATATTGGAACCTGGTTGAGTAGTAGGCGCCGTTTGGATTACCTCAGGCTGAACATTAGGCTTAGGATTCCCTTGTTGATGGTGATAAATATTGGAACCTGGCTGAGTAGCAGGCGTTGGAGTCACATTGGTACTCGGTACCACTTTAGGTTTAGGTGATACACTTGGGACTTGAGGAGCACCGGGTAAAGGATGGACAACCACTGGTGGCGTTTGTTTTATGATAGGTGGTGTTTGTTGAATAGGATTATTTGGCTCAACTTTTTGATACATATTGTTGATATTTTTTGTATTTTTAGGTTCAACAGGTTGAAATATATCATTGATATTTTTTGTATTTTTAGGCGCAACGGGTTGAAATATATCGTTGATATTTTTTGTATTTTTAGGCGCAACGGGTTGAAATATATCGTTGATATTTTTTTTAGTTTTTGGCGCAACGGGTTGAAAGACATCGTTAATACTTTTTTTAGTATTTATTTTATGAATTTGCAAAGGACTCCAAGGATTATTCCCATTTTTTAAAAGAAGCTGTTGCCCTTCTTTAAAAGAAGGTGTAGGTGCCGATGGTTTTGTCTTCATCACGACTAATTTTGATGTAATTTTTTCAGGCGGTATTGTTCCTGTAAATTTTTTACCACCAAAGACACTAACAGGCTTAGGCACCACAGATGCGGTATAGTTTTTTGGAGCACTAAGTAGCACTTGCTTGGAAACAAGAGTACTCTTGTTGTTCACCATCATAGAATTAGTAAAATCTGCAATAGGCACTACAGTCACTGCATTTGCCATCTGAACATTTTTATAATTAATTTTCATGTTCTTATGAGTGTAGATATTGTTAATATAAGCAACATTAACCTCAGTGTTGCTTATATTTAGTGCCGTAAAATATTGTTTACTCACATAATAAGGAGGAATGTATATCTCCCCAGGAGCAAGTGGGAACCATGCAATACCATAACCACCGCCATTAATTATTAGCTGTGAGTTATCACCACCAATGAATACAGTTAATGCCGGAGCATATATAGGTCGCACATCAACTGGGCCTGGAATCCAACACCAATGACTCTTAATAAAAGCCCATCTTCCATAGTGAAAAGGTGCAAACCCCCAAGGCTGACTATCCACCCAAGTCCACCCCCACTCACTCAGCCAAACCCACTGTCCATTTTGATAAGGAGCCCAATCCGGCTCAATATTATTAGGCAACCAAACTTGACCATATTGATCATCTTCCATCCATGTACCATAGCTACCTAGATCTTCATATCCTATAGTATCTGGTGATACATATTGAGTAGCATGTGCATTTAAATTTTTATCACGTTCTAAACTCCAGGCATCAAAATCATCGGGTGCGCTTGTTTCATTACATTGATAATTATCTAAATCTGTTCCTGTAGCACGACACGATTGACCGGCATTAATAACATTAGATGTACTTTCTCCATAAGCCATTCCCTCTCCTACACGTACACTAACTACAGTAGTATTATTTTCAGCCGACACATCGAAACGATAGTACCCTGGCTCACTAATAGTAAAAGCCAAATTTGGGGTATCAACTTCATAAACATCAGAGTTTACCCTCTTAATGATTAATACTAGGCTCCCCTGTGTCATTTGAAATTGTGCTATATCGTTATCAAGATTTAAGATTTTTAGATCACTGTTATTTCCTATACGTATATCAGCCCCGGGAAGCTGCATTTCAACTCGTGAACTGGGATCAGACCATATTTGATCATTTATAACTAAAGGCCGATTCAGTGTCGCATCTACCCATTGAGTTTCTCCGGCAGGCAAAAAGCTTACCGTTCCATTAATATAACTAAGCCTTGCTACTTGAGAGGGAGGATCTGCAAAAATAAAAGTGGATACACAATAGATAAAACAACCTAGGAGAATGGCTAGCATGGTAGTGCTTTTTGTTGATCTCTTTTCCATGCTATCCTCCTGAAGCAACATGACTCGAGACTGATCTATCCTTTATCCATTAATTATAGCTTAAATTCACACAAGCTTCGGATAAAGAATCTATTTCCTTGATAGGAGCTGGGTTATGCAGCACATCTTTGTCAGTATTATTTTCTTTAGCAGTCAAGAAAAATGAGTGCCTATTTTGGGATGCTCTTGAAATATTCTTATTTGAAGACAATACAGTTGGCTGCATATTTTCACTATTATAATCCGTTTTTGCAGGCAATAACTCCCGAATTATTTTCTGTATTGCAGGGCTAGAAGCAACATAATGCAGCACTGTATTGTCATCTTTGTCTTGAGTCATCACCACCTCTAAGCGCTGATTTACTGGTAATAATTCGAGAATAATCTTTAAGCTTTCAGCATTCCTAGCAGCACGATCAAGTACTGTAGTACCATCTTTGTCTTGAACCATCACCACCTCTAGACGTTGATTTTTCGGCAATAACGCTAGAATAGTCTTTAAGCTTTCAGCATTCCTAGCAGCATCATGAAATACTGTAGTGCCATATTTGTTTTGAAGCATCACCGTCTCTAAACGTTGATTTTCTGGATATAATTCGAGAATGGTCTTTAGGCATCGTTACCCCCATAACATCAAGCATGAACTTAGATATCCTAATTATCGGTACGAAATTGATTTTCCGTATTACACTTGCCGAAAACTCAAGCTGGAAATGGATAATGATGGGCACAATAACAGGGAAATTTTATAATTACATCACCCAATAAGTGCCCATGGCTCTTGTAAATTTAGTCATAATTACCTCATTTATTGATGAATTGTTTTCTCAAGAGGATTAAACAGTTTGATAGTTATGAAAGGATATAAGTGGGAAGGATTAAGGTGTGTTACAATCGCTAACACACCTTAGAAAATCTACAAAAAATTTTCTGTCACTTTAACAAGTCAGGCAAAAGTAGCTTAAATTATTTCTGACTCTATGCCATCCTTAATCTTTTTACTTTTTACTGATTTTGTTGGTATAGGCCGACGAAGATCTTCATCATTAAAATCGTCTACTTTGATTACTTCTTGGCGGGCCAATTCAGCTTCTTTTAATTGTTTTGCTTCTTTATCACTGAGTAAACCACAAGTCAAAGCCTCATCGATCTGTTCAAGCAAGGTAAGTGATTTTAAAACATTTTCTTTGACCGCACGCATTACTTTTCTTTCTAACTCTTCTGCAGCACAAATTTTAAGGAATGCTTCCTCCGTACGGCCTAAGGGACAATTCTCCCCTGATTTTTTATAAACTAAACGAGTTAAACGCGACCGGGTTTCATTGGGCTCTATTAAAATTCGCGCTAACTTATGACCTAATTGATCATCGGGTTTATTTCTACGATTACCTAATGGTTTGATAATCAATCGTAAAATAACTCTTGCCCAACGCGCAGGAAAATTAACAATCACTCCTTGCATTGCTGTCTCACAATCATACAATAATTGCTGACAACTCCATTCAACCAAAGGAAAATCAGCTTCCGGTTCTCCATCCTCATGAAAGCGTTTCAAAACAGCAGAAGCAAGATACAAATTACTAAGCATATCACCAAGACGCGAAGATAATTTTTCTTTACGTTTTAATGCTCCACCTAAAACGGTCATTGAAAAATCCGCAAGAAACGCCAAATGAGTACTGTACCTATGGACTAATTGATAATATCGCTTTGCACTACTTACAGGTGCTTTGGATAAATAAGCATCCGTCCAGCCAAAAATAATAGACTTAGTAAAATTAGCCAGGAAAAAACCTGCATGTGCAAAAAAAGCCTGATCAAAATCAACGAGATTATTATTTCTAATACTTTCAAGCTCATGATACACATAAGGATGGCAGCGTATCGCGCCCTGACCAAAAATAATTAAACTACGAGTTAATATATTTGCACCTTCAACAGTAATCCCTATAGGAGATCCTTGATAACCTCGACCTAAATAATTATTAGGACCAAGACAAATTCCTTTACCACCATGAATGTCCATAGCATCGAATGCAACCTGTCTTGCGCGCTCGGTTGTATGATATTTTAATATAGCTCCAGCTACAGATGGCTTAGCTCCATGATCAATCGCTGCGGCAGCCATTGTTAATGCAGCATCAATAATATAAGTATTCGCGGCAATGCGCGCTAAAGGTTCTTCGATTCCTTCAAATTTTCCTATAGGTTGATTAAATTGTTTCCGTATACGTGCATATGCTCCTGAGACCAAAGCAACTGCCTGAGCACCGCCATTAGCACTTGAAGGCAAGGATATTGCTCTTCCGGCACTTAAACACTCCATAAGCATACGCCAACCACATCCTGCCATAGTTGCGCCACCAATTAGGTAATCCATAGGTATGAATACATCTTTACCTTGAGTTGGTCCATTTAAAAACCCGGTATTTAATGGAAAGTGCCTGCGTCCTTTAGTAATTCCTGGTGTATTTGCTGGTATTAATGCACAACTAATTCCCACATCTTCACCACGGCCTAACAAGTTTTCAGGATCGAATAATCGAAAAGCTAAACCTATTACTGTAGCTACTGGACATAAAGTAATATAACGCTTATCCCAATTTAAGCGTATTCCCAATACTTTTTGACCATTCAATTCCTGATGACAAACAACCCCTTTATCTGGAATCGATGCTGCATCTGAGCCTGCATTAGGGCCAGTCAAAGCAAAACATGGAATTTCTCGTCCATCAGCCAAGCGCGGTAAATAATAATTTTTTTGTTCGTCGGTTCCATATTTAAGTAACAGCTCACCTGGACCCAGCGAGTTAGGAACAGAAATAGTTGTCGCTGCAGTGATCGAACGCCCATAGATTTTTACTAAAACTGACATTTGTGCTGTGGCAGAAAACTCAAGACCACCATAACTCTTAGGAATGATCATACCTAAAAAACGATTTTCTTTAATAAATTGCCAAATTTCAGGAGGTAAATCGGTAAGATTATGTGTTATATTCCAATCATCAATCATGGAACATAAAGTATTCACAGGCCCATCAAGAAATGCTTGCTCCTCATCAGTCAAATGCACAATTGGAGCATTTCTAAGTGACGAAAAATTAGGAGTACCACTAAACAAATCACCCTCCCAACTCACGGTACCGGCTTCTAGAGCCTCCCTTTCTGTTGCAGACATAGAAGGCATTGCTTTGCTGACTGTTCTAAAAAAATACTTAGATAATAATTCTCTTCTTAAAGGCTTTATAGAACTGACAATTAAAATGAGTTCAATGAGAACAAGAACAATTTTAGTGAATAAACTTGGAGAACCATAGGAGAAAATAAGGGCACTAAATAGAGCAAAACTAATAGCCCAAACCGAAATGGCTGCCTGTCTCGTGAGTAAAATTCCTGCTGCTCCAATGATTATGAGCACTAAAATAGCATGTAGCACAGTATTCTCCTTAATGAATGTAACGTTTGATATAAAAATAACATGCTGCTTTTATACCAAACTGATTTTATTTGGCACATGTAAAGGTCTATTAAAACAAGAAACAATTTTTATAATTTGCTTTGCCGCCAATTCAGGATACTCCATAGGAAACAAATGAGTCCCTTGAATCCTATGGCTGATTACATTGAAATATTTTTTCATGTAACGCACATCCATTTTACCAACCACAGTACTTTTGTCACCATAAATTAATGCTGTTGGAATGAATAACTTGCCTTCAAAATTAGGAATGACATGAGGAATCGTACGATAAATTTGATATTCAATATGTCTGTCGAAGCGTAAATAATAGCCATCGTCCGTATGTTCCAGTCCATAACTAATATAATCATTTAAACAATCATCAGTAAACGTTTTAAATAAGTCTCTTGTTTTTAAATAGCTAATTAATTGTTCATGATCTTTCCAGTACATACGACGTCCTCGAGTTCTATGTGCTGGTGTTATCCGATCAATAATCCCCAACGCTTTTGCAAGACGAACCATACTTGATTTAAAAGTACCAATTAGTGGTGAGTCTAACATAATTACTGCTTTAAATAATTCGGGTTGTTCTATCGCAGCTAATAAGCTTAAAACACCACCTAAAGAATGGCCAACTGCAATCACAGGGCGAGTGGACTGTGCTTTAACACTAGCAATAACTTCCAGTACCAGATTGTACCAATTTTCACTGACTGGAAATAATGGATTGTGTCCAATTCTATCTATATAGCAATAATCAAATTGATTCTCTAGACAATCCAGCATTTGCTTATAACATAAAGCTGGGAAGCCATTTCCATGAGCAAAATGAATCAACTCTTTCATAAAGTCACCCTTATTCTTAGTTCAACGCAAACTCTCTAACGGATAAGAGAGCATGGTTTTACTACGAACCGAGACATAAGTCGATCGCTTATCTATAACCGACGTTAAGTTACTGTTCCTCTAAAACGCAACAATTATTCTTGTGGAACCATTTTAACTCAATCATGTCTTGACAACTTTCTTGCTCTCCGCACGCAAGGCATATAGAGCATAACTGAAATATCCAATAAGCAAAAATAATAAAATGAATCCCGAGCCAAGGAATATATAATTAGATGTTAATAAAAGCATCGTTAATAACAACATTGGTGTTCCTGCAACAATTAAAAGCCGACAAGATTGCTTGAAGGTAACACTAAAAGAAAAGAATACACTAGAAAAAACTTGCCCTAAAAATCCAAATACTAAAAAAACCGTAATAAACATTGAAAAAAATATCGCAACAATCATGGGATACATCAATATTTGTGCAAAATATTTCATATTAGTTATGGTCTTTTCTTTTGCAATGACTTTACCATCAAACACAGCATTATCTTCTTTATTAAACTTTTGCACCATCGGAGGGCCATTGCTAAATTGAGCTTGAGGCATATTAAATAATTGTAAGTTGGGTATTTTTAAAGAAATTTTATTTTTATTGACCAAAATAGCAAGCGAAGGATATTTAGAAAAGTCATTAACTTGTCCTGTAGTATCAATAATAATATTCACTTGTCCTTTGTCATTTTTTACTAAATAAGGCATAGGTTTGTCAAAAACAACATTTCCATCCTGTATATAAAAAACCGGGATTTCTTCTAAAGGCTTAATAAGCTGTTCCTTAAAAGAGTTATTGAAACTTAAATCCATTCTTATAACAAATGGAATTGAGAATAAAGCGATAGCCAATAAAAGATAAAGAAGACCTAGTCCTCGCCAACGCTTTCCTACATCAACATAAAGAAGTCTAGAGTAAAAAGACATATACAATGCAGACCAATAACGATAATTAGGCGTATCAATTGATTTTAATTTGTTTTTTTCTTTACTCATACTACATCTCCAATTCGTTTTCCCGATTGATGCTGAAATAGATGTATCTTTATTTTAGGTAGCTCCACATGCAATTGTCCACTAGGAAGAGATTGATCTGCTGTAATGCGTAAATTCAAAATCAATCCATTTTTATTCGCTTTAGCTCTTATTAATTTATCAGCGCCCATATCATCCACAAACTCAGTCTGGATTGATATGGCTTGTGGTTTTTTTTCCGAGCAAAGTAATACATGTTCCGCACGAATCGCTAAAATAACCTCTTCTTTATCTTGCAAATTCGAAGCTAAATCTGGAACAGGAACACTCAATCCTAGTTCTGTTTGTACGCAATGACTGTTCTTATCATAACAACCAGGTACAATATTCATAGGATAATGGCCTGTAAATCCTGCTACAAACAATGTTGCAGGATTTTGATACAACTCCTGTGGTGTTCCTATTTGCTCAACGAGTCCTTGATTGAGCACCATCACCCGTTCAGCCATAGTCATAGCCTCAGTTTGATCATGCGTCACATATAAACTCGTTGTATTTAACTGTTGATGTAACCGCCGAATTTCATGTCGCATTTCAGTGCGCAATTTTGCATCCAAATTAGATAAAGGTTCATCAAATAAAAAAACAGCAGGAGATCGAACCATCGCACGTCCCATCGCAACCCTTTGTTTTTGCCCTCCAGAGAGTGCTTGTGGTTTACGATCTAAATAAGAAGTTAAATGCAATAATTGAGCTGCTTCGATAACCCTTTTTTGAATCTCTGTTTTCTTAAATCCTCTCATTTTTAACCCATAAGCCATATTTTCGAATACAGTCATATGCGGATAAAGTGCATAATTTTGAAAAACCATAGCCATATCTCGTTTAGCAGCAGGTATTTCATTAACACATTGATTATTAATTAATATTTTTCCGAAGCTTACATCATCTAAACCAGCAATTAAACGCAGTAAGGTTGTTTTTCCACATCCGGAAGGACCAACAATTGCCATAAATTCACCTTTCTTAATACTTGCATTGACGTGATTTAAGATAGTTGTTTGTCCAACACGTTTTGATACCTCAATCAAATTGACTGTTGCCATATTTATTTTAACCCTTTTTCAAACCAGCGTTGCATCAATATCACAACCAAACATGGTGGAATTAAAGCAATTAATGCAATAGCCATAATATAATGCCATTGAGGAATTTGGTCTGCTACTCCAGCAAGATAACGAATACCCATGACTACAGTAGCCATTTTCGTTTCTGTAGTAATCACTAATGGCCAAAGATATTGATTCCAACCATACACAAATAAAATCACAAATAAGGATGCGATTTGAGTTTTGGATAAAGGTAAAACAATATCAAAAAAGAAACGCATCGCCCCTGCTCCATCCAATTTTGCCGCATCAACTAGTTCAGAAGGGATGGTTTTAAAAAATTGACGAAATAAAAATGTACCTGTTGCAGAAACGAATAAGGGCAAAGTTAATCCTGTAAATGAATTTAACAATCCAAAAGAAGCCACTACCTGGAATGTTGGTACTATCCTGACCTCAATGGGTAACATCATTGTTGTAAAGATTAATGCAAAACAAAGTTTTTTAAAGGGAAAATCAAAATAAACCAAAGCAAACGCAGACCCCAAAGCAAAAATAATTTTGCCAAAAGCAATAGCTAAAGCCATAGATAAGCTATTAAGCAACATGAAGGTAATTGGTTCCCCCCCTGTAACGGATAGACCTTCGGTCATTACTGCCTTTAGATTTTTAAATAATAAAGACCCAGGAACCATAGGAATATGAGATTGCATCATGATACTGCCGTCATTACTGGCAGCTACAAGTGCCAAATACACAGGCAATAACATTAAAAGAACAAAAATACATAAAAATCCATGAGATAAAACACATGCGAAGTAACGTTTCATGCGTAATGAACCTTCTTTTCAAGGTATTTGAATTGCAGTAAAGAAATAATGATGACAATAACCATTAGTAGTACCGACTGTGCAGATGAACTTCCCAAATCCATTCCTTCAAATCCGTCTTGATATACTTTATAAATTAAATTAGTCGTACTATTACCAGGACCACCATGAGTCATCACTTGAATAATGCCAAAAGTCTCAAAAAAACCATACATTAAGTTCATAATGAGTAGAAAAAATGTTGTTGGCGATAAAAGCGGAAAAATAATCTGCCAGAAGCGTTGCCATACAGAAGCACCATCAATAATTGCTGCATCAACTAATGATGACGGTATCGCTTTTAGGGCTGCAAAATAAAATAAAAAATTATAACTAAATTGCTGCCAGCTCGCTGTAATTATAACTACTAAAAGCGCCTGGTTTACGTGATTGATATAATCAAAATTTATTCCCATTGATTGTAAAAAATGAGTCACCCAACCCAAGGTAGGGTGACATAAAAAACGCCATAAAATTGCAGCAACTGCTGGAGCAACAGCATAAGGCCAAATTAACAAAGATTTATAAACCCCTTGCGTCTTACCTCGATTATTCACTAATATGGCAATAAAAAGACCTAAACTCATAGTAAGAAAAGTGACACTAAAAGCGATACTAAACGTAACCCCAATTGCTTTGCTGTAACTTGGATCTCGAAAAAGATCTAAAAAATTGGCAAGACCTGCGAATCGTTTGTGTAGGCCAAAAGCATCCGTATAAAAAAAAGAGTGCAGTAATGCATTGCATGCAGGCCAAATAAAAAACATCAGGGTTACAATCAGTTGAGGAATTATAAAAAACCAAGCATAAAGACGTTGATGATTGAATTTAGCCATTGCCCAACAAATAAAAGGGTAGGTGCAAGCATTATATAGGGATAGTTATTGAAGTAAAGTAGGGGCTGTTTACATTTCGCTGGCCCTAATCAAAATGGGTTGATTTTCGAACACCGACGCACAGCAAGACACACTATGCGAGAATTGGAACATCAAAAACCTGCTCATTTTTGCGGAGATAATAAAATAGAAACAGCGCCAGTAAATTAATACAATTTACAAGCTAATAAATAACTCGTCACCTAGGTGTAGCACACAAAACCTAGGCTTAATTGGCATAGAACTCCCGGAATTCGCTTCACTGCACCCGGGTTATAATAAAAAGGAACATATGCGCTACGTACACATAGAAAATCCTGGGTCACACAATCGTTTAATTATTGAAAATAGCATCGTACCTAAATACAGCGACTCACAAATTCTGGTGCGAGTTCAAGCAACCGCTCTGAATCGAGCTGATATTATGCAACGATATGGAAAATACCCGCCTCCTCCTGGAGAATCTGAAATTCCTGGCTTGGAATTAGCCGGAGATGTAATCGATGTAGGCGCAAAAGTGAGCCAATTCAAACCTGGGGATAAAATCTATGGCTTAGTAGGTAGTGGGGCATATGCTGAGTTTTGTCCTGTGGAAGCCTCGCTTGCACAACACATTCCTGAGAATTGGGATTACACACTCGCCGCTGCCCTTCCTGAAGCCTTAACAACCGCTTATGCCACCCTATTTGATCTAGGAAATTTTCAATCTGGACAAAATTTACTTATTCATGGAGCAGGAAGTGGTATTGCCTCACTCGCAATTCAAATGGCAAAACTTGCTCATGGAAATATAATCACGACTGTAGGAACTGATGACAAAGTAGAAAAAGCAGTCACATTAGGTGCAAATCAAGTCATCAACTATAATAAACACGATTTCGAAGATTTAATTGCCGATCACAGTCTTGATTTAGTCATTGATTTTATTGGCGGCGATTATTTTAATAAGCATCTGCATCTGCTCAAACCCCAAGGTAAATTAATTCAGATTGCTTGTCTTAAAGGCAGTACTGTTGAATGCAATCTTGCACTGATTATGCGTAAGAGACTGAAAATTATTGGGTTTGTGCTTCGTGCTCAAAGTATCGAAGAAAAAACAAAACTGTGGAATGATGCCCATAAAATGTGGTTTGAACCTCTCAAATTAAAACAACTCACCCCAATTATTGATTCTAAATTTAATCTGGAACAAATTGAGGAAGCTCATCAACACATGCAATCAAGCACCCACTTTGGTAAAATTATTGTGCTTATAAATTAAAATTATCGCAGCTCCTTAAACAGATGCTATCTTAACTTTTTATTTGCAAGAGTCCGATACAGTAACTGCTCATAGATTGGGCCATTGGGAGCAAGCTGCAGCACAATTGTTGCAGTAATACACGCCATCATTACAGGAAATATGAGATAATAATTATGAGTCATTTCAACTACTAATACTGCCCCAGTGATAGGCGAACGAGTCGATGCAGCAAAAAGTGCGGCCATTCCTGCGATAGCAAACATACCTGGTTGAGTTAAAAAATCAATGTGCATAAACTCTAATATACGAAACATCGCTAATCCAAGAAGTGTACCCAAAGAAAGGATGGGGGCAAAAATTCCTCCTGGTACAGCAGTCCCATAACAAGCCATCATACCTATAAATCGGACAATCAATAAAAAACACAAAAGACCAAAACTGGGGGATAATGTTATTGCCTGATGAATAATGTCCATTCCACCACCCACTGATGCAGGATGATGTACTGCCAAAAAACCAACTAAAAACCCAACAATTAAAACATAATATGATTTCTGTCTTGAGGTTAATTTATCTAAAAGTTTTAGAGTCTTTATTAAAGAAAGATTAAACAAAAGTCCTAGCAAACCAACCACAATACCAAATAAAGCGAATAACCATAAAGCATCAAGTTGTGGAAATTCGAAAACATTCATTGGAATAGTTGGCTGTGGTCCAATCATAAAATCTAAAATTACTGTGGCTGTAATACAACAAATAACCACCATACTAAAACTTGTGAAAGAATAGTTAAATTGGTTACGCATTTCTTCCATAACAAAAATTACTCCTGCTAACGGAGCATTAAACGCAACAGCCAAACCCGCAGCAGCTCCTGCTGCAATCAAACTATCTTTTCTACGTCGAGCCAAATTAAATAAACTACCAAGCATTTCTCCTAAATTACCACCAATATGAATAGTAGGTCCTTCTCGACCTAAAATCATTTTTGCACCAAGTGCTAAAATACCAAAAAAGAATTTTACAGGTAATAAACGTCGCCAAAATATAGGTCTTACGTGGAGTAATGCTCCTTCTATTTCTGGAACTCCACTTCCTGAGGCCTCGGGGGAAAAATGTTTCACTGCAAGATAAGCAGCATAAACCATAATCATAGAGACTAATCCAGAAATAAGTCCTGATGGCCATCCATTGAGACTTAGAAAATGATAAAAGTTATCTAATAATGCACTCAATACATCGATGGATAAACGAAAAGTTGATCCCACTAAACCAACGACAATACCCAATACAACAGATACAATATAGAGTATCAATATTTTATTGCGCATCCTTCTAAATCATCCCCATCAAATTTGTTATAATTTTTATTCCTGCTTGGTTTACTAAAGATAATATTGTTTCAGGATGGAACTGCACTGCATGAATTGGCAAACTCTGATGAGAAACTGCCATCACAATACCATCATCACTTACTGCCGTAACATTCAACACTTCAGGCATAGTTTTTAAACGTGCATAAAGTGAGTGATACCTACCCGCTTTGAAACGCTCACCTAAACCAGAAAATAAACGAGTAGCATGTGTCACCTTAACGATTGAAGGTTTACCATGCATAGGATAATCAAGTACATCTAAAATACCGCCAAAGTGTTCAACAATACCTTGTAAGCCTAAACAAACACCAAATAAAGGAATACCTCGAGAAATTACTGCGGCTATTGTTTCTGAAACATGAAAATCACAGGGTTTACCTGGGCCAGGAGACAAAACAACAAGGTCATATTTTTGCTCTTGTAAATAGTGTAAGGCCTTATCAAACCGAATGGTACTTACTTCAGCTCCCGTTTGACGAATGTAATTTGCCAAAGTATGAACAAAAGAATCTTGATGATCAATAAGCAAAACACGCTTACCTTTTCCCGTTAAAGGTAAAGAAGGTTTACCTTGTGAACTGATTCCTTTTTTTTGCAAGATATCTAAAAAAGCGGATGCCTTCAAACGAGTTTCTTGTTCCTCGGCTTCAGGTACTGAATCATAAAGCAAAGTAGCACCTACACGAATTTCTGCAATTCCTTTTTCAATGCGAACGGTTCGTAATACCAAGCCTGTATTTAAGTTGCCATCAAAACCAAACCATCCCACCGCCCCCGCGTACCATTTGCGTGGTGATTTTTCATGTTCTTCAATAAAATTAAGCGCCCAAATTTTAGGTGCACCTGTAACCGTTACCACCCACATATGAGTTAAAAAAGCATCAACAGCATCAAAACCTTGTCTTAAAACCCCTTCCACATGATCTACAGTATGAATGAGCCGAGAATACATTTCAATTTGTCTTCGTCCAATGACCCTCACTGAACCTGCCTCACAAATCCGCGACTTATCATTTCTATCCACATCGGTGCACATCGTCAATTCAGATTCTTCTTTTTTTGAATCGAGTAAGGCCTGAATATTCTGAGCGTCTTCAATCGCATCAGCACCACGCTTAATGGTTCCAGAAATAGGGCATGTTTCCACTCTTCTTCCTTGCACACGCACATACATTTCTGGAGAAGCACCAACTAAATACTCTCCTTCGCCTAAATTAATAAAAAAACCATAAGGAGAAGGATTTAATTGCTTCATTTGTTTGAATAAAGTAGAAGGCAACTCTGTGTAATGGGTATAAAAAGTTTGACTTGGCACTACTTCAAATAAATCACCACAAGCAAAACGACTTTTAGCAATATTAACTATTTTTGCGTATTCTCCAGGCAAATGATCACAAGTTTTTTCGGGTTTATGAAGGGCTTCATACGCTACAGCCCTCCCTTCTCTGGCTAAGGACTGAGTAGATAAGTTTTGAAATTGAAACTCATAACGACGTACAAAGGCCTCTTCTTTTTGATGATTGACAACAAAAATTTCATCAGGAAAATAAAGAACCATATCTCGTTGCGATAACTCTCGCTCTTTATGTTTTTGCAAGTCTTCAAATTGAAAAATTAAATCAAAACCCAAAGATCCATATAATCCCAAATAAGATTCATTTTCCATTTTAAAAAAAGCCAATAGTAAACGAATAACTGTAAAAACAGAGGGTTGATGACTGCGCTCTTCTTCACGAAACACCTGCTCAGAGGTTTTAATTTTAATTTGAAGGGAAGAATCATTTTGCGTCACGAGTTCCAAAGAGCTTTCTTTTTCCAACAAAGGACTAATAAAAGCCAACAATACATGACCCCGTTGATTCAATGCATCGATTTGCACCAAATTTTTTCGACATACAAGAGCCAAGGGAGGGTTATAAAAACCTATATCCCAACAAGTATAACGTCCAGGATATTCAAAACTTGAAGCAAATAAAGCGCCTCGTTGCGTATCTAAGTGTTCAAGAAGATTTCCTATACCTTGGGCGTAATCTAAGCTTTGTTGAGTACACTCAATCTCAACACCGCCTTGGGTTTTATATTGTTGCAACATAAATAGCAAACTCAAAGAATGATTAGGATGACTTATCATTGTACTTTAAAAATGCTGTTCTGCAAGAATCTCAATGTTGTATCTAATTTAATCACTTATATGCAAAAATTTTCCCCAACTCTGCCTGAAGTTTTAGCTGCACTCGAGTGCAAATAAAGGCCACATAGATTAAAAAATTGTAAGTCAGATTTTTTTCTGTTATAAAGTTTAAAGACCGAATCATTAGTCGAGTCTGGCCATACAAATAGGTGGCTCATGATATGAACGCTGATTTATACTTTTTTGAGAGGCAGGCAATAATGAACTTTTTTGATAAATTAGACTTACTTTTAAAAGATGCCGGAATTAAGGATCAGAATCTTTTTATGCATTGGGTTATGAAACAGGTTCAATTGGAACTTGATGAAAATGCTATGACTGCTGAGCAAGCATCTCATAAAATATTATTGAATGTGAGTCACTTATCAGAAACTGATCTAAAGAAGCTGTTGTTATTTTTTAATCTTCCAGAGAGTACTGTGCCAATCGAAAACAGAATAGAGCTGAGTGATCAATTCCTATCGGAGACAATTTTTCCTCAATTTGAAGAGTACGTGAAAAGTTTCACCCCAAATAAGACTGAAATACAAAACCCTGAGCAAATAAGTACGTTACTCGATGAAGCGGATGAAGATTTTACTGACATTGATGATTTTATCCTCATCGACAGCAATGGTGAGCAAGGTGAAGAGATTGATTACGAAAGCTATCCGTGGTTGGATCCAAACCATCCCTTGTATTTTCCCGCAACTCAAACCACTAATCCGACCTCATCAACTAGATGGGAAGCAGTAGATAAGTTTTCAGTAGAAAATTGGTATCCTCATTTGAAAAAGTATACATTCGAATCTTGCTTTTTCTCACTCGACCATGAAGACATTCAATTTTTAATCGGTAACAGCTCCTCAGAATACCAGAGTATCAAGTTAGAACAAACGTTTGATAAGCTCCTTTCTCAATTCAAGAATCAAGAAGTATTTATGAGGTTGTCTACTCGAAGCCCTAAAGATTCTAGATATTTATTTGATGAAGCAGAAACCATGATGAGTAATGATTACTCTTATTGGAAAAATACCGACAACAAGAATCAACAACTCGTTTCTTTTGTTGCCTCGATGGCAAAATCAATGAAAATTACCAGCGGCAAAAAAATAATTCAAATGATCCAAGAAAGTCCTAGAGTCCAAAATGATTTATTTGCACTTCTTAATTCAGAGTCACCTCCTGATTGTAAAACGAATATTGTTTTGCGTGAATGGTATAATATTCGTCCCGATCATGAGTTTAGGCTTTTTGTATCAAGACGTTGTCGTCAAGAAAGTATTGTTACTGCTATATCCCAATATTTTCACTTTTTGTATTTTGATAAAGCACCTGGAGATTGCTTTAATTTTTTAGATGAGGCGATCAAGAAGAGTCTTATTTTAAAATTTCAAAATTATGTTCTTAAGTCCATCGATCCTGCCGTTGCGAAATTTTTAAACTTTTCAAGTGAACAAGATGATGATAATTCGATAAATTGTACTCGTGAATATATTGTTGATTTAGCTCTAATTCCTATAAGCGAATATCATGGTGAAGTAACCGATGAAAATAAAATTGAAATAGGCGAAAGCACTTATATCCTCATGGTGATAGAACTCAATCCATTTGCACCATCAGCAACGGGATGTGGTTTATTTAATTGGCAAAAAGATTTAGACATCCTTTGGGGAAAAGCGCCCTGTGAATATCCTATATACCGTTTTCGTACTGAACCCCGAGAGAATCTCAGTTCAGTGACTCTGTTGCCATCAAATTATGAGCAGGTTATTGAACGCGCACTTGTCAAAAGATTCGTAGCTTCTCTACCGTCTGTAGATTCACAAGTAAGTCCCTCTGTAGGTACAGCAAGTCATGGTAGTCGATTTTTTACTTCTCCACATCAGCAAATTAAAGATACCACTCCTTTAGAGCGAGTTAGTGATGATATGAAATGTTTTCCATAATTACAAAATCGAATTTGAATGCTTATGGTACTCAAATCGTAAACCTAGAAAAAACTGAATAATTCAATTGTTTTTTCTAGGTTAAAAAAAGTTTGATCAATTATCTCTTTTTCATAACAAATGATGTTGATTTTTTCGCACTGACTTGATAAAGTACTATATGATTAAATAAAATACGAATACAGTATGAGCCATGCACGAACAACTATTTTTACTCTTCTTACTTTAAGTGATTTTTTAAAGTTGAATTTTTTAGAAGAAATGACTCTTAAGAAGATTAAACAGGGTTCGTTTGAAGAGTCAGTTTTTTTCTCCTCGACAAAATCTGTAGCAGATATTGGTTTTATCACCAAAATGTCGTATGCAAGTTCTGAATTTGCGACAATGTGTAAAAAAGATCTATATCGACAATTATGGAGTAATTTATATTCTCAACTCGGGTTTTCTGTATCTGCTTTTACCGGAAAACGAATCACTTTTTACGAGCATGAGAATATTAATAGTTTTGATTTGCTGCGAGGCACTTATTTTTTCTATCTGTCTCAACAAGTAAAAGCTGCATTGCCAAATGAACTTTCATTCAGTGAACTTCGCTTTTTGAAGGAAGCTATGCGCTTTAATTCGGTTCATGCAGTACAACGATATAATATTGTTTTATTCGATAAAGTGACTCATGGGCAATTAGAAGAGGGAGAGAGCGCTAAAGAATTGCTCATGGAGGCCATTAAACAAGCCAAATCTCTATTGGAACTTTATGGGAGTTATGCGTATATGTTATTGGCTGAAGCATATTATCAATATGCTCAATGGGCCCAAGAGCATGAAAGTATTACTACCTATCGTCGTGCGTTACAAGCAGCTATTGCTTCTTGCGATAATGCCACAAAATATTTAGATAAAAGTCAATATTCAATTCATAACGCCAGTTTTGGTCAAGGGCTAGGTTTTAGCAATTCTTTTGGTCTTGATTCACCCGAGAAAGCAAAAGATGTTCTCGAAGAGATGTTGAAACAAAGTTTTGAAAAAACTACTACTCCAAAAATGAGTTAAATTGGAGAAATTTGCCTCTTCGCTATGCTTGAAAAAGTTTTACTAAGTAGGGTTTTTCTAGCGAAATGGGACGTAGGCGGGGTTCTGGAAAACCTGCCCCTACTCTTAAGATTTACTACAGTAAATTACAACCTAATACGCCTCTGGCTTCTTCAAGAAATTAGTCTTGATACAACAATAACACTTATTTCCCTGTACTCACTGGTATGACTGTAAGATTCACTTCTTCTTGTTCTTTTTTGATTTCTGTTAATCTATCTTTCATGTCTTGGGTTGTTACTGGATTATTCATTGCATACTGTCTGTTTTGCGCCAGTTGATCGCCAGTGATATCCTCTACGAGGAAAAAGTCATCTTCAATTTCAACAATTTCAAGATTCTCCGGGAATTTATTCTGAGTTATTAGAGTTTGTAGCGATCCATAGCCAAGATTCGCCATTCCTTCATTAATGATTTTTTTCAAGCGACTGTCGCTCAAATACGACATTTTTTGTTCTATTGCCAGTAAGTTGTCGGGTGTACTGGCATTTTGTAATTTATCGACTAAGGCAATTAATTCTTTAGTGAGTGCAATCTCTTCTTTTCCTGTATTAAGGTATTGTTTTTTAAATTCTTCTTGTCGCACTTGTAAAAAATTTTCTAAATTTTCGCGAAAATGGCTAAACGCTTTTTCTGGAGGAACCCGCGTATCTCCAGAACGAAAAATCTTGTCGCCATCTTTATCAATTTTTCCAAAAATTTGGTTAAATGGCTCGCTGTAATTACTTAACTTGGTAATATCAACGCCGGCTACCTCTGCAGCCATCCAAGTCATTACAAATCGTCCACAATGAGTCTGTAAGGGTAATTGAAGTTTTAAGTTATGAACATTGGTTGAAATAGGTTCCATCTGTAAGCCTTTTTTAGCGAAGAAATCGCTAATACTTTGTTTCGTTTCTGCTACACATTCTAGTTCTTGATCTTTAAAGGGGGCACTTAATAATCCTTCATACAAAGTGACATCACAGTTTATTTTATTATCCACCATGCTCAAGGTAATGGCTTGCATGGTTACGTGGCTGTAGTTGGGATTTCTTACTGTAACCGGGGATAAAATTTTTATGGTTTTTGATACTCCGCCAGTTACTTCACCATCTTCACCAAAATGTTGAAGTATGTGATCATCAAAAAGTCCCTGTTCTATAATATCATTTAAACAAGACTCTATATTATTTGTTATATAAGTATCTTGTGAGGAGCTCTCATAAAATGCGAACCCTTTTTGACTGTCGTATTTTTCCATAAGCCTTATTTCATAGGGTACCGTTGTAGGAATTCTTCGGGTTTTAAGTAATAGATTATCTGTTGCTGAATTTTTCAAGCTGTCTAGAACTGAAGAAAGTCCTCCTTGATATAAAACTTGTTCATTTTCTTGCTTATGTTCTTTAAAATACTCAATTAAAGAACTCATTTTATCTAAATCATTTGTAGTTTGAAAAAGACAGCGCTCCCACTGATGTTCTTGCATCCCATTAGGGTTATTAAAATTATATTTATTACAATTTAACCATACTAAAGGATAACCATATTGTTTTCCCATCGTGTTTGATATTTTAGAGGTGTAACTATCGTCATCTGCTCTAAGTTCTAATCGCTCCAAATTAGGATATTTTTTTGCTAAATATTCACTGATGTTTGTCTTGTCCAAAGACTTACTATCAAGCTCATCTTGAGTGCTGGGAGTTATCCCATAATTGCCGCCAGAGAGTCTCTTTTCTACCTCTTTGTAAATCGATACAATTTCTTCGGAACCACGAACGCCTATATAATCTCTAGTATCTTTCTTATTTTGCACATTTTCATGGGCTACATCACTTTTAATTGTAAATAAGTATTTACCATCTACGTATGCGTGTATGTTCATATTCAGGCCTGTATTTAATGCTATTGATTAATTATAGGTCATGAAGATTAAATAAAGATTAATAAGTTTTAAAACCATTCTATTCCGAATGGCCTCAAATTACCTGTTGCCGAAGCCATGCCCAACTAAGTATGTAAATTGCATCGTTGCCTCAATATTGCTGTTGCCGAAAAAAGGGAACCAGCATGGGGGAGTTGAGAATGGATTTATATTTAAAACACGGTGTTTGCGTTATCTCCGTGGCAATCGTGCTGACGTATATTGATGAATTTTGCGAAACGCATGGTTATCATCATAAGTCGGCAGCACGGTTATTAAGACTCTCAGAATTGAATTTATTTATCTGTAGTCTAGTAATGAAATCTGATCCCATTAATTGCGAAGGTGTTCTATAACCACCTTTTTCTTTGTTTTTTAGCAAATGCTCAACAATTTCTAGGCTACTGGCTACAGTGAGAGCATAACCATTAGCTGTTATAATCCGAACTGTTTTGCTTTTGCCTTGAGCGTTCTTTGCCTCACCCCAGACATACGTTAGCTGGCTTTTAAATTGTTCTATATTAGGCCCCTTTTGCTCAGCAGCTTTCTTTTTAAGAAAATTTTGTATAAAACTCCAACCTAAAAGCCATCGTATATAATTGACTCGTTTCAAAATAGATAATCTTTTAGGGCTTATTGGGATATATACTTCAATATTAGGTATGCCCGTGGTGTAAAAAGCAGTACTTATATCTCCCCAAGGAATAGTAGTGGCTAATTTTTCTCCCCTACCAAAGTCAATGACGCGGGTTTTCCAGGCCAGAGGGACTGTTTTTATTTGACTGTTAATGCGAACTTTTCCTCCAAGAACCAAACCTTCTACTGCTGTTTTTGCTGTACCAGGGGACATGGCTGAGTTCGAATCAAATCCAAGAGCCAAATAATTGGCATCAGGAAGCATTTGTTTTAATTGAGCTGCAATACAGTCCGTTGGTGTGACATCAAATCCAACTCCTGGGCAAAGAACAATGTTAGCCTCTTCTGCTAGCAGATTTTGATTATGGGCGTATTCAAAAATTGAAATTTCGCCAGTAATATCGATGTAGTGGGTACCAGACCGAATACATGCTGTTATCATTTGCTGACTTGTGGTAGAAAAAGGTCCAGCACAATTTAAAACCAATTGAACATCAGAAAGCTGACTTATTATATTTTTCTGATCACTTAGGTTAAAAACACGACTATTAAACCTCAGTTCTTTTGCTAATAATCGGATTGCTTTCTCGTTACGCCCTGCGAGAATGGGATTCAGCCCTCTAACTTTTGCTTCTCTTGCAATTAATTCCCCAGTATATCCATTTGCTCCATAAATCATCCAATTATTCATTTCTTTTATTCCCTCAATTTATCTTCGTGCAGCTCAGTCTGGCATACTTTGTAGAACCTCTCTGCATCATCCGCTCAGCATTGGTGCATTGAAATATCCTTAATAAAGACTATAAAAATATAAAAAGTGGTCGAAGAAGATATGAAGGAAACTACCTCAATTCATTCAACCAAGATTTCAGTAACCCATTCTCAAAAGCGCGAACCTAATAGAACCATTTTTCAGAACATCTAGAGCCTGTATATCACGCACTAGGCGCGATATACAGGCAGATCATCGCTTCTCATATAAATAAGACGAAGATTTATTCAAACAGCATCTCATTGATTTTTAATAATTTCACTCAAAGAACAGTTATTCTCTATTGCTTCTTTGACCCACAATCCAACTTGATGGTGCGCGTCCCTAAAAGGTATTCCTTGCAATACCAATGATTCTAAAAGTGCCGTAGCATCTAAATAACCACTTCCCACCCTTTCTTTCATCACATTTGTATTAAATTGCACACTCTGTAAAAAAGGAGTCATGATTTCCAAACAAGCACTCAATGTATCTACAGTATCAAACAAACATTCTTTGTCTTCTTGCATGTCTTTATTATAAGCCAAAGGCAAACTTTTCATTACGGTTAAAATGCCCATTAGGTGCCCATAAACCCGGCCACTTTTTCCTCTAATAAGTTCTAAAACATCCGGATTTTTTTTATTGGGCATCAAAGAAGAGCCTGTAGCAAATGCATCATCAAGTGTGATAAAACCGAATTCCTGTGTCGACCAAAGAATTAAGTCTTCAGCCAAACGCGATAAATGCATCATTATTATTGCGGCAACAGAACAAAACTCAATAATAAAATCTCTATCACTTACCGCATCCAATGTATTTTCAATAATCCCTTTAAATCCCAAAGTTTGTGCCACCCATGCTCTGTCAAGCGGTAAAGAGCTTCCTGCCAAAGCTCCAGCCCCTAAAGGGGAATAATTCATCCTTTCTTGCCAATCGTGCAAACGTTCCAAATCTCGATGAAACATCGCACGATAAGCGGCAAAAAATTGTCCTAGATAAATAGGCTGAGCTTGTTGCAAGTGGGTATAACCAGGCATTTTATCCTGAGCATGGCATTTTGCGAGGTCTTCTAAAACATGGAGCAAATGATTTAAAAGCTGACTGATGTGCTCCCCTACCTCACGAGAATACAACCTTAGATCCAAAGCAACTTGATCATTACGACTGCGGCCTGTATGCAGCTTTTTACCAACTTCACCAATTTTAGCAATCAATAATTGTTCAATGAGCATATGGATGTCTTCACAAGACTCATCAAACTCGTGGTTTTTGTTTTCGAGCTCATGACCAATTTCTGTTAAAGCATTACAAATACAGTCCGCCTCATTCTGAGTAACAAGCCCTTGGCGAGCAAGCATTTTTGCATGTATCTGACTTCCCAATATATCATGCTTAAAAAGTATCTTGTCAAAAGGCAATGAGGCATTAAAATGCATTACTCTAGGATCCAGTGCTTTCTTAAATCTTCCGCCCCAAGTTTTATGACTCATTACAATTCTCCTTGTTTTTATGTACCTTGCCATAGACTTGTGCTGACAGAGAAAATAAATTAATAAACCCTTCTGCATCTTTTTGATTATAAACACTATCCTCTTCAAAAGTAGCTAAAGCAGGATCATGAAGACTGTAAGGTGAATGCATACTCTCAGGAATTATATTCCCTTTAAATAACTGCAATGTCACTGTGCCTGTAATATGCTGTTGGGTCACATCGATTAGCGCATCCAATGCTTTTTTAGCATGAGAGAACCAACGTCCTTCATATACAAAATTGGCATAAGTGTGTTGTAAAGATTGTTTTAAATGCAATGTTGCTCTATCTAAGCATAAACTTTCTAGCATTTGATGTGCTTTATAAAGCACTGCTGCTGCAGGAGCTTCGTACACGCCTCTGATTTTCATCCCAACTAATCGATTTTCTACAATATCAGCCACACCTATTCCATGTGCACCTGCTATTTGATTTAATTCGTTCAGCAATTCAACTGGGGATCTTTTTTTAGAATTTAGAGCAACAGGGATACCCTGTTCAAAATCAATATGTACGAGCTCTGAATGATTGGGTGTATGCTCCAAAGCAGTTGTCATTAACAACAAATCATTCGGCTTGGGTTGTCCTGGATCCTCCAACATACCTCCTTCGTGCGAAATATACCAAAGATTATGATCTCGTGAATAAGGAGATTTAGGCGTTACCGGTACTTCTATTCCATGCAATTGGGCATATTCTATCGCTTCTTGTCTTGACTTAATCTTCCAAATTCGCCATGGAGCAATAATTTTAAGTTCTGGGGCCAAAGCTTTTATCGTATATTCAAAGCGTACCTGATCATTACCCTTGCCAGTTGCTCCATGAGCTATTGCATCTGCATTTTCTTGTAATGCAATTTCAACTAATTTTTGCGCGATTAAAGGTCGGGAAATAGTGCCTAAAACATATTGATTTTCATAAAGCGCTCCTGATTTTACTAAAGGCCATAGATAATTACTGACAAACTCCTCTTGAACATTCATCACATAGGCTTTTGCAGCACCACTTTTAATTGCCTTCTCTTTAATTGCAGATAAATCTTCATTTTGTCCTAAATCACAAACCATCGCGATAATTTCTGCTTGTTGATAATGTTCTTTAAGCCAGGGAATCATCACTGATGTATCAAGGCCACCTGAATAAGCAAGAACAATTTTTTTTATGGATTCAGTCATCGTTTACTCCTGATAATATTGTTTTAAATGTGCTATTGGTTCAGCTAATTCTTTAGGAACTACATCTGCGACTAATTGGCCATTTTTAAGAATAATTAATCGATCAGCCATCTTGCTTAAGAAATCAAGATCATGCGACGCAATGATCATCGTAACACCTAAAGATTTTACTGAATTTAATAAACTAATCACCTCATCAATCGTTGCTAAATCAAGACCTGATGTAGGTTCATCACAAAGTAGAAGCTGGGGTTTCATCATCAAACTTCGTGCTAAGGCAACACGCTGCTTTTGTCCTCCCGATAACTTTTGGGGAGAAACATATGCCTTATCGCTAATACCCAAACTCTTTAAAAGAGCATGTGCTTGCCCCTCATGGTTTACGTTTTTGTGGTGTAATTGTGGCGCATATACTAAATTTTTCATTACAGTCATATGCGGAAAAAGTTGAAAATCTTGGAACATGAAACCACTTTTACCTACTACTTCAATTGTCCCAGAATCCAAAGTTTCTAATTGTTGGATACAACGCAATAATGTAGATTTTCCACTTCCTGATGGTCCCGCCAAACCAAGTACTGTGTGTGCTTTAATATGAAGATCTAAATTGTTTAATACCGATAACTCACCAAAGTACTTGCATGCTTTATTAATGGTTAACATAAAGCCCCCTCTGTTCTATTTTTTTACCTAAAGATTCAATTAAGAGAACCAACGCATAGTAATAACAACCCGCAATGCAAAGAGGGATGAAATAGGTAAATTGCTCAGCGGCAACAGACTGGGCTCTACGCATCAAATCCATACCCCCAATAGTCGCGATTAAAGCAGTTTCTTTGAGTAACGCGATCATTTCATTAATAAAAGCAGGCAAAACATTTTTAATTACTTGTGGTAGAACAATATCCTTCCATAAATAAAAATTAGGGATGTGTAGTGTTTTTGCCGCCTCAAACTGCCCCTTTGGTAAATGGTCGATACCTGCTCGCAAAATTTCAGCTATATATGCAGAACTGTTCAAACCAAACGTGATTAGTCCCGCTACCATAATATTTGCTTTAATTCCAATTAATGCTGGCGCTGCAAAATAAATAAAACTCAACTGTAAAATTACTGGAGTACCTCGCATAATCGAAATAAATCCATTAATAAGAGGTTTCATTATTCCTTGATAACGTAATAATGCCAGCAAGGTTCCCAAGAAGGTTCCTATCAACAAACCACCAAACAACAGGATTAACGTCACTAAAATCCCTTCACCAATATAAAGAATATCTTGATTTAATTCTGCCATTGGGCGTCTCCCAACCATTTTTTCTTCAGTTTGGATAACTCACCACTTTGCTCCAAATCGTGTAAAACATTATTGAGTTGCTGAGTCAAAGGTGAGCCTTTTTTTAGTGCAATACCGTAACCATCTGCTGATTGAGCAATAACCGCAAAAGATAATCCGGGATTTTTTTGACTATAAACAGCCCCTTGTATCCCGTCTACCAATACTAAATCCACATGCCCTGCTTTTAATGCCGCTATAGTTTGATTGTTATTATCCATCACTAATATATTGGTATTAGGCACATTCTTTTTTAACCAAATTTCCATAGTAGTCCCCAATTGGACTGCTATTTTTTTATCAATTAATTCTTTTGTATTCTTAATTGGTTTTTCTTTTGGAAATACTGCCGCCATGCTTTCGAAATAATAAGGCTCGGTAAAATCAAAGTTCTTTTTTCGCTGTTCAGTAATCGTCATTGTAGAAATCGCTGCATCAACCTGCCCCAAGCTTAATGCAGGTAAAATACCGCTGAATTGCATGGCATCAAAATAAGCTTCTTTACCTAGTTTTTTAGCAATCAAACGAGCAAGATCAATATCAAACCCTTTAATTTCCCCATAATCATTATATTCAAATGGTGGATATTCTGCGGCTGTGGCAAAATGAATTGTATTTGTATTTTCCTCAGATATATCTGCATAGCTTAAAGATATAACAAAAGCTAAGCTTGCCAAAATAATAGAATATATGATTTTCATTTGAATTTAAATCCAGTTTTTATGCGTTTTTTAAATTTAACAACACACTATTGTTTTGTCAAGGAATTGTGAATATAATTTCTTAAAAGTGATTATGTATTCAAAATATCAAGTAAAAGGGAGATATTAATGAGCCAAGATCCAGCTCTGGATGGACATATATTAAATATTGTGCAGACAGAACAAATTGAAGAACAAATTGATTTACAAAACGCTTTAAAAAAACGAGGCTACACGATTCCCCAGGCAACTTTATCGCGTCGACTCAAAAAACTAAAAATTGCGAAAATTGGCGGCACTTATCAAGTAATCGATTTTAATCTACCCAATTTACCCTTAGTTTTGAACATGCAAATTTCGGATTATGGGCTAATAATACTCCATACCCATCCCGGAAACGCAAACAGTCTTGCTTTTTACATTGATAGAAAATATGTTTCTTTTTCGCTTCAGAATACACAAAACCCCGGCATTTTGGGGACTATTGCGGGTGATGATACAGTGCTTCTTATTGTAAAAAATAAGGAGCTGCTACCTAATGTAGTCCAATTGTTATACGATGAGTTTCCTTATTTAAAAAGATGAGTGGATATACCTTACCATTACATTACTTAGCCCGCTTCACCCAAAATACAATAATATTTGTAAGTTACTACATCCTAGATATAATAAGGATTCAACTTGTAAGGTACCTAATCTATGACCATCTCAGTAAAAGAGTTAGAAAAGATTTCTCAACTAGCCTATCTCGATACAGATATAGAACATTCACCTAAGCTTATCGAAGATATGAATGCCATTATGAACTTTGTAGATCAATTGCGTGCTGTTAATACTCAAGGAATAGAACCACTTTTTCATCCCCTTGCTCTAAATCAATATCTTAGACCTGATCGGGTTACGGAAGAAACTTGCGTGACTGAATTAGCAGTACTTGCACCCAAATTTGAAAATGAACTTTATCTAGTACCTCAAGTGATAGAACAGAGTAAATAACTATGGACATCTTATCTCTAAAACAATGCTCCCATGCTTTGCGTCAAGGCAAACTTTCTAGCGTTGAATTAACACAACACTGTCTGACACAAATTGCAAAACAAAGCGATTTAAATGCATTTATTAGTATTGATGAAGAATACGCCCTGCTTGCAGCCCAAAAAGCCGATCAGGAATTAAAAAATGGCCAAGGAAAAACACTCACTGGAATTCCAATGGCCCTGAAGGATTTATTTTGTACTAAAAGAATGACAACGACCTGTGCTTCTAAAATGCTTGCTGATTTTCGAGCTCCTTATGAAGCAACTCTGGTGAATAAACTTTTAGAACATGGCTCCATTCTTCTTGGTAAAACCAATATGGATGAATTCGCCATGGGTTCATCCAATGAAAACAGTTACTTTGGTATCGTCAAAAATCCATGGGATAAAGAACGAGTTCCAGGAGGCTCTTCTGGAGGTTCCGCAGCAGCCGTAGCTGCAGGTCTAGTCCCTTTTGCGATAGGCTCCGATACGGGTGGATCGATAAGACAACCCGCTGCTTTATGTGGAATCAGTGGAATAAAACCCACATATGGCCTTATTTCGCGTTATGGAATGATTGCCTATGCATCCAGCCTTGATCAAGCAGGACCTCTGGCCCGAAGTGCTGAAGATCTAGCTCTGGTGATCCAATCTATGACCGGACATGATCCTAAAGATTCAACCTCCGTTGAAGCTGCAATCCCTAATTATTATGAAGAACTCAATAAGCCCTTAACCAAACTAAAAATTGGCCTACCTTCATGTTTCTTTCAACCCCAAGTAGAACCAGAAGTACAACAGGCAATTCGTACAGCAGTGAGCGTTTTTGAGGGAATGGGCGCAGAAATTATTGAGTTGGATTTGCAACTACAACCATTATGGGTGCCTTGTTATTATGTAGTTGCTTGCGCTGAAGCATCGTCTAACTTATCACGTTATGATGGGCTACGTTTTGGTTATCACAGTAATAAAGCAACAAGCTTAACAGATCTTATTCGCAATACACGTAGTGAAGGATTTGGTATTGAAGTAAAACGCCGTATTCTTACTGGAACGCATGTACTTTCTTCGGGTTATTTTGACGCTTATTATTTGCAAGCACAAAAAATTCGTCGCTTAATCCAAGAAGAACTTGTCACTACCTTAAAAACGGTAGATGTAATTTTAGGACCAACCACTCCAACATGCGCCTTTAAAATCGGGGAAAAAATTGCGGATCCCATTAAAAATTACTTAGCTGATGTCTTTACTGTAGCTGCCAACCTTGCTGGACTACCTGCAATTTCCATACCAGCAGGATTTGCTCAAGGATTACCCATAGGACTGCAACTTATGGGCAAACATTTTAGCGAACACCGTTTGCTTCAGGTTGCTCATCATTATCAACAACAGACTAACTGGCATTTAGCCAATCCAAATCAATAAGGGTGAACTATGGAATGGGATACAGTCATTGGGCTTGAAGTACATATTCAGCTTAAAACAAAATCTAAGCTTTTTTCCGGTGCATCCACCACATTTGGCGCCACTCCTAATTCACAAACATGCTTTATTGATGCAGGCTTTCCTGGAGTCTTGCCCGTATTAAACCGAGAGGCTGTAATTATGGCAATTCGATTTGGTTTAGCCATCCAGGCAGAAATCCAGGATCAATCCATTTTTGAACGCAAAAATTATTTTTACCCAGACTTACCCAAAGGATACCAAATCAGTCAATTTCAAAAACCAATTATCAGTAACGGTAAATTAACCATTACTTTGAATGATGGTAGTGAAAAAGAAGTTTTGATTGTACGTGCCCATTTGGAAGAGGATGCAGGTAAATCATTGCATGGTGTACATTCTGGCTATAGTGGTATTGATCTGAACCGTGCGGGCACCCCATTGCTAGAAATAGTAACAACCCCCTGCTTATTTTCCAGCCATGAAGTGGTTAGCTATCTCAAAAAATTACATCAATTGGTTCAGTTTTTGGATATTTGTGATGGGAACATGCAAGAAGGTAATTTTCGCTGCGATGTGAATCTTTCATTAAAACCCAAGGGCTCTGCTGCATTAGGGACACGAACTGAATTAAAAAACTTAAACTCTTTTCGTTTTATTGAAAAAGCAATCGCGTATGAAAAAGCACGCCATATGGATTTATTGGAAAATGGACAACAAGTAATTCAAGAAACTCGTCTGTATAATCCCGACACACATACTACTCATGCGATGCGTAGCAAAGAAAATGAAAACGATTACCGTTATTTTCCCGATCCTGATTTATTACCCATTCAAATCACCGCTTCTCTCATCTCTGAAGTTAAAAATAACCTACCTGATCTCCCTGATAAAATCCATCTGGAGTTACAAAATATACCCTCATTAAATGAGGAAGACATTCATTTTATTCTTTCTTCGCCAGCAGCCTATTATTTTTATAAAGAAATAAAGAGACAAAGCCATGCCACAGAAAAAATGATCATTAATTGGTTAAAAGGACAATATATAGCTGCTTTAAATGAAGAAAATCTTACCTTCGATAGCCCTCGCGTACCGGCAAAAACTATGGCTAGTCTACTTAATAAGTTACATGACAATATTATTTCTCTAAATAATGCACGAACCATTTTTACTTTACTATGGGCCGGCGAAAAAGATATTGAAGCAATCATTGAGCGTGAAGGTTTTCATCAGTCAGATAATACCGCTCTTTGGGAGCATATGATTGTTCAATTAATAGAACAATACCCCGAGCAAGTTGCTGATTACCGAGCAGGAAAAGAAAAATTATTAGCCTTTTTTATTGGGCAAATAATGAAACAAACTAAAGGAAAAGCAAACCCCGAACAAATTAATCTTCTTTTGAAGAAGCATTTGATAGGAAGTTGATTGAAATTAATTCATTATCTTACCACTTTAAACTAATTGATTAATATGCAGAATGGATATTTGCGCGCAGAAACTATTATCTGCCTAATTGGATAGGCTTCGCTTCATCAGTGTTGTTGCAGATAATCTCTGTGGTCATGCTCGCAAAGACGAGATATACATGCTTCGTAAACATTTATCATTTCAAAAAATAGTTTTATATTTAAGCATTTTGTATTATAATTTTATATTCAATTTTAACGGAATTTAATGTGATGAAAAGATATTTAGATAAAATCAATTCCCAAGGTCAATATACGGAATTTCCCGGAGTCACAGTAATTGCAAATACATCAAAAAGCGATGCTGCTTTTTGGAGTAAAATTCATAATGTTCTTAATTCAAACTTAGTATCTAGCTATTTTGCTCCTCTCCCTCCAAATAGTTATCATATGACTGCAATAGATCTCTATACCGAAATGGCTGACGGAGGCGATAACTGGGGAAAATTTATAACTGAACGATTAAGTACATTGAGACAATTACATTCTGTTTTAGAAGAAAACAAAATTTATCCCCAGATTAAGCTTAAATCTATTCGTGCATCTAGCGTAATCCAGCTTCAGGTTGAAATACCTCAAGAACAAAGAGAATTAATCGAAAGAATTGCAGAATCCTTTAATATTCTCCATAAAATTCCTAAAGAGATGCATATTACCTTAGCCTATCAATATAAATTGGTGACAGGGTCTGATGGAGAAAAACTCAAAAAATATCTTGAAGAAGAAATTCAACGCATTTTTGATGAGCATCCATTGATTACATTGAATGCACCACAATTATCTTATTTCAAAAATATGGAAAAATTTGTACCTTGGAACGCGAATAAAAATCCATTTACTCCTATGCGCTTTAGTTTATTTAAATGTTTTAGTATCACTGATAAAGAATCTAAAGAAGCAAGTTCTGAATGCAAATTTGATTTAAATTAACTTAGATTTTGTCTCCTTTACTTAGTATCAGTTTGGATTTTTTTTCAATAAAAAATAAATTAGGTCGTGTTTACAATTCGTCAACACAACTTAATTTATTTATGAAATGTCTTTATTTTTTGTATGCTAATTTGGCTTTGAAAACATAACTTGTTCTGAAACAATTTCATGTACATTTTCTTTGGGTTCTACTACTGGTGCTCTAAGCTGTTGAAGTCGTTTTTTAAAACTCGTATTGGCACTAGCCACATTGTTTTTTTCTGCATCTTTCGATTTCGGATCATTCTTCGTTAATGCCACAGTTAGGAGCTCTACTTGCTTTTGTAAAAGTGACTATGATTTAACTCATTGTATAATTAAACTAATTTATCTATTTTTTCGACATATCTATCAATAATTTTTTGTTTTTTGTCATTTATTGAGCTATTTCCTGCTAAAGTAATTAGTAAATTTTTCACATGCTGCATATCAGCACTAAATTTTTCTTGAACTAGAACAGCCTCTTTTACAGCATTAATAATGCCAGCAGACAAATGATCTTTTGTACCTGCTGTCTTAAGTTGCTCCTCGCCCCACTCATTAGCTTGTATTAATTTTAGATCTAATTTTTCTTGTATTTTTTTATTTTCTAGAATTGGAGAATAGTTTTTCAATTTCTTTGGCATATTCAGGCTCCTACTACATACTACCGCTATTCCAATTGGTCGAACGATTATTAACCATGTATTATCAAATAAAATCTTATTGATTAAATTTTAACAACAAAATAATCTTGTAGATTGACAATTATTAGAATATTTTATCCACACTAATGACGAGTAATTTTCTTGAAATAATAAAAATTTAATACTAAATATTATTAATTACCCACCCAACAATAAATTGATAAAAACAAGTAACCATGAATTGAAATAATTAGTTTTCAGAGAAAGTGCTGTATCTTTTTAATATGGATTAGTAATTAATTTAGGAATAGAGGTTAAGATGACTAAGAAGATGCAAGGAAAACCAATATGGGATAGAGTCGCCTTCTTGTTTCAGGGAGGCGGTGCTTTAGGCGCTTTTCAAGTTGGAGTTTTTGACGCCTTACAACAAGCTGGATATCATTTTGATTGGGTGAGTGGTATATCAATTGGCGCAATTAATGCAGCTATTGTTTCTGGAAATAAACCAGAAGATCGCGTGAAGAAACTAAAAGAATTCTGGCAAATAATTAGCTCCCCTGAATCTTTGAATTGGTGGCATCATTTGAGTTCAGAAGAAGGTCTACGGAAGTTGTATAATCAATGGCATGCCCATGCCACATTACTTTTAGGTCAACCTGGTTTTTTTCAGCCACGCATGATATCTCCTCATTTTATTCATCAGGCTGTTCCCGAGGAGATCAGTTTTTATGACACATCCATACTTCGTAATACTCTGGAACGTCTAATCGATTTTGATCTTTTGAACAGTGGTAAAACCCGCCTAACTTTATCTGCGGTAAGAGTGGATAATGGACAAGAAGTCCATTTTGATACAAAAAACCAAAAGATATATCCCGAACATATTATGGCAAGTGGTGCCTTACCTCCTGGATTTCCAGCAGTAAAAATTGATGGAGAATATTATTGGGATGGTGGAATTGTTAACAATACACCAATTGAGGTAATTTTGAATGATCTACCTCGCAAAAATACATTGTGCTTTATGGTACATCTGTTTGATCCTGATGGAGATTTGCCTTCTAATTTAGACCAAGTCTTATTAAGACATAAAGATATTAGTTATGCGAGTAATTATAAACGAGTAATAAAGTCCTTTAGTGAAGCTCACGAAATGCGACATGCAATTTCTGCTCTTTATGATATGCTTCCAGATAAAGTGAAAGAAGATCCTCATGCTCGAAAATTAAGAGCGTTAGGATGTAAATCAACAATGCTGATGGTACGTTTTCATCGCCATCATACATCAACTGATCTCTCTTCCAAAGATTATGCTTTTTCACCCACTTCGATACGCGAAGGTATTGAAATGGGATACGAACAAGCAATGACGGCTCTTAAGAAATCTCCCTGGCTTAAACCCATACCCAAAGACGTAGGAGCGGTTTTATACGATATGCATTTGCACGATGAGTCATTAGCTCATCATAGATGAAATCACAAATATATTTGCTCAAGATTTATTTAATAAGGAATTCTCCATGAGAAATATCAATTGGATTTGGCAAGGAGCCGTTGCAGGAATAATTGCAGGTATTGTGTTTGCTTTTTTTCTTGTTCATGCTGGAATGCTCGAGACATTAGGAAATATCATCAATCTTCCTAGTATGGCGGGTGGTTTATTAGTCCATACTGTCGTAAGTATAGGAGGTGGGATAGCTTTTGCTTTAATTTTAGGATGGTTAATCAACTCCTGGATTTCTGCTGTAGGTCTTGGTGTACTATTTGGTTTTGCTTTGTGGATAGGAGGTCCTATGACTCTGCTACCCGCACTTTCATCAGGTGCACCTTTATTTGCCAAATGGACTATTGAAGGCGTCAAACAAAATATACCTGCTTTGGTAGGCCATATTGTGTATGGTGCTGTATTAGGCATTAGCTACTTTATACTGAAAAAAAACACTAAGTAAAAAATATGCAGATAAATTATCATCCCTGCAAATGGGGTTGCAGATTTAATTTAAATTAGGTCGAGGATGAATTGGAAACACATCCTAATTTAATTATCTATGAAATGCCTATTTACTTTATTTTTATATACTAATTTGGCTTATAACCCATCAAACTCTCTGACGCAATTCCATCTTCTTCTTTTTGGAGTTCTATTGCTGGTGCTCTAAGCTGTTGAAATCGCTCTTTAAAACTCATATTGGCACTGGCCATATTATCTTTTTTCGATAATTTATCGTCTAATTCTGAAAGTATTGCATGTACTTCTTTAGCCATTTGGTATGATTTTTTTTCTCAAATGCTATCTTGCTGTTTTTAGGGGGATTTTATGGAAGAAATAATTTCAGGTAAGACAAAGAAAACACTAGCAAGCTCATGCTGAAAGTCCATAATTAATGAAATTAGTCATACATGACCAAATTAAAATGAACACTAGCAAACACTAAAATGAAAACTTTTATTTTATTTTGAAGATGAAAACTAGGAAGAAAAAGAGTCGGTCGATAAGCCGGGTTCTGTCGTGGACAATCATTCATCTGGGACGTGTGTCACCACACGCCTCAAGCGACCTACCCGAATCCCGTATGGGCCACACGTATTAGCCTTACAGCCAAATGGATTCCTATTTGGTCTTGCTCCGAGTGGGGTTTTCCCTGCCACGACTGTTACCAATCGCGCGGTGCGCTCTTACCGCACCATTTCACCCTTACCTTAAAAAGGCGGTATATTTTCTGTGGCACTTTCCGTAGATTTGCATCTCCCAGGCGTTACCTGGCACTCTGCCCTTTGGAGCCCGGACTTTCCTCCCTTTGCAGCAGCAAAGAGCGATTGCCTGACCAACTCTGTTATCAATAGTAGCAGAGTGCCTACCGAAAGACCACTATTTGGGGGTAATTAATCGAAAAATACTATTGAAAATTTGAGGTTAAATTAATTAAAAATCGCGAGTTCCAATAAATTCATCGTCAAAATAGCGCTTCAACTTAGTACGTAAAGTTCCACGACTTACACCAAGAACACGTGCTGCTTTTGATTGATTATAGCGAGTTAATTCCATAACAGTTCGAAATAAAGGTGCTTCAACCTCTTCAACGATTAATTGATATAGATTCAAATTAGAGTCTTTATTGTTAATACTCGTCAAATACCCCTTAACAGCACGAACTACTTGATGTGAAAGTGCTTCGCTGCTTTGCACCATTGTTTCTGTGCTCATTTAAGTCTCCTAGTACAAATTAATAAGTGAAATTATGCCCAGTACATACACTCACCGAACACCATGGTCTATATAGTACCAAACATCTCAAAGAGTGTAAATATTGTTTTAATGATATTCATTTATTAAGGAAATATTAAGTTAAAAAATTCTACCATTTTAACTGTTAAATGGACAGGTGAATTTATTAATTAATTAAATTCACTACAGTTTGAAGTTCGCTCATTAGACATAAATACGTGTTCAACACGCATCTCCTAAAGATATTTTGATCAAATAATGAAATACTCTGGGCAGCATACTAGTGCTCTTGAGGCTAGGCCTTTTGATTGACTTAATGTTTAAAGTTTCTATGCTCACTCAAAAAATAAGAACAAAGCGCACTGTCGTGCGCCAGATCATTCAAATTTTGCGTCACTTCTGAGAAAATATTAGGATGTATAAAAGCTTCAGAGATATTACCTTGTCTTTCCCACTTATTTCAAAGCAGGAGAAATAGTTTGCAGCAAAGATTTAAATACTTTGGGTGTTCCTGCAACAACATCTCCATATTTAATAAAATCATCTCCTCCTTGTAAATCGCTAATTAATCCACCAGCCTCTCTAATTAATAGTGAACCTGCAGCAATATCCCAAGGGCGTAAACCAAACTCCCAAAAACCATCCAACCGTCCACTAGCTACATACGCTAAATCAAGGGCAGCAGATCCTGTTCTTCTTATTCCAGCACACTTACCCAACAATGCATCTAATGTAGGTAAATATCTTTGCGCAACATTAATATCTCGGGATGGGAATCCTGTTCCTAATAATGCGGCCGTGAGTTGAGTTTGTTTCGAAACACGAATTCTTCGATCATTTAATCGAGCCCCTCGCCCACGACTCGCGGCAAAACATTCATGTCGTAATGGATCATAAATAATTCCATGCTCTATTCTTCCTTTAATTTGTACTGCAATAGAAACTGAAAAAAAGGGAAAACCATGTAAATAATTAGATGTTCCATCTAAAGGATCAATAATCCAAATTGTTTCTCCGTCCCCTTCTTGTATCCCGCTTTCCTCAGCTAAAATTCCATGCTCTGGATACGCCTTATAAATGGTATTAATAATAGTCTGTTCTGCTTTGATGTCTACTTCGCTAAAATATTCATGGTTATTTTTAGCGGTAATTTTAAGACGATCCACTTGCTCCATATGACGAATTATTATATCACCGGCTTGTCGCGCTGCATTAACTGCTATATTTAAAAGTGGTTCCATGAATATACTCTATAGTAATCTACAAAACTGGCGATTCTATCATACTTTTTTTGCACAAAGAGAGTTAAATGTTATGATCGCATGATCGAAATGCATTAATTATTATTTTTTATGAATCTAAATTCTATTCGTATCATTTTAGTAGCAACTTCTCATCCAGGTAATATAGGTTCAACAGCTCGAGCAATGAAAACTATGGGGTTAAAATCTCTTTATTTGGTTAATCCCAAATCTTTTCCTGATCTGCGCGCACAAGAAATGGCGGCTGGGGCGGATGATCTTTTAGCAAGTGCTATAGTTACAGGGTCTTTAGATGAGGCTTTGGTGGGATGTCAGCTCATTTTAGGCACCAGTGCAAGACCTAGAGGAATTTCTTTACCTGGTTTAATTCCCTCATCTTGTGCTGATTTAGTCTATCAGCAAGCCGATAAAACTCAAATTGCTATTGTATTTGGGCGAGAACATGCAGGCCTTACTAATGAAGAACTGCTAAAATGTCATTATCATATAAATATTCCAAGTAATCCTGAGTACAGTTCGCTAAATCTGGCTCAAGCCGTACAAATTATTGCATATGAATTACGTATGAAATTGTTAGCACCTAAAGCAGAAGTAGCATTACGACAAGACGAATATGCAACTGCAGAAGATATCGAACAATTTTACGAACATCTCAAAGAAGTTTTTATTGAGATTCAATTTTTAAAAACTTCTAATCCACGACGTTTAATGCAACGCGTACGACGATTATTTAATCGTGTGAGCTTAGAGAAAATGGAGGTAAATCTTTTAAGAGGGATGTTAAGTCAAGTACAAAAATCAATTGAATGGGCAAGCAAAAGAGGCAGGAGTGAACACGATCATTAAAAAACCAATTTATTTTGATTATATGGCAACAACACCAGTTGATCCATGTGTTGTAGAGCGTATGCTCTGCTATTTAGGACCCGATGGAGATTATGGTAACCCTTCATCAACTACTCATGAATACGGTAGAGTCGCTGCACGTGCTGTTGAACATGCTCGTACACAAATTGCAGAGACAATTCATGCGTCGCCCCAGGATATTGTGTTTACATCGGGAGCAACTGAAGCAAATAATTTAGCAATCATTGGTGCCGCCCATTTTTACCAAAACAAAGGAAAACATCTAATTACTATGAGTACAGAGCATAAAGCAGTACTCGATAGTTTTAACCGCCTAGAAAAAAATGGTTTTGAAGTATCCTATCTACAGCCAAAATCTAATGGTTTATTAGATCTTGAACAATTAGCTCAAACATTAAGAAGCGACACTATTTTAGTGTCTATTATGCATGTGAATAATGAAATTGGAGTTGTCCAAGATATTGAAGCTATAGGTTCTTTATTACGTCATAAAGGAATTATTTTTCATGTTGATGCAGCACAAAGTGCAGGAAAAATTCCGATTAATTTAACCCAGCTATCTGTAGATTTAATGGCATTTTCAGCACATAAAAATTATGGCCCCAAAGGCATCGGTGCATTATATGTCAGACATAAACCTAGAATTCGTCTTCAACCCCAAAGTTTTGGCGGAGGACATGAAGGAGGCCTACGCTCAGGAACATTAGCAACTCACCAAATAGTAGGTATGGGAGAGGCATTCGCATTAACTGAGCTCTTGCGTAAAGAAGAACAGACACGTATCTTAAGTTACAGCAGACGCTTATGGAATGGTATAAAGCATTTACCGGGCATCCAGCTTAATGGCGATGAACATCAACGAATCGCTGGAAATTTGAATATGAGTTTCGCAGGATTGGATGGCGACTCTTTGCTTTTAGCATTAAATGAATTAGCAGTATCTACTACATCAGCATGTAGCTCTGCAAGCATCCAACCCTCTTATGTGCTTAAAGCATTGGGATTAAGTGATGATCTTGCACAAAGTACGGTGAGATTATCTATTGGACGTTTTACTAAAGAAGAAGAAATTGAATATGCAATTAATACAATTTGCACTCAAATCACTCGATTACACGAAATATCACCATCATGATGTATAATAAAATAGTACAAGATTATTTTTTTTTACCAAAACATGTAGGGATCATTGATACCAATCATGCTCTCGCAGTGATGGTAAAAAATAATCAAAAAAATCAGGGGACTATTGAACTCTACATGCAATGTGACTCAAAGGGTGCAATTATACGTGTTTGTTTTAAAACAAATGGCAATCCCTACGTGATTGCCAGTTTAGAATGGTTATGCAGACAATTAGAGGGAAAAACTATAGATGACGTGCCAGAAATTGATCATCTACTAATTATTAACGACTTGGATATTCCTATTGCCCAATACCCTATAGCATTAAGGATTATAGATATTTATAAAGAAGTCCTGTTTTTAATAAAAAATAAACTTCTTACATAATCAATAAATTTTGCTTGATTGTGAACAATCAGATAAAAATGTGATATGAAGAAGTCTATAAATAAAATTGAGAGGAAGTATCATGAGCGTCATCATGCATCATGCAGAAAATAAAACACCTGAAATCAGTTTTACTGATGCAGCTTTAAAACATGTAGTATCTTATTTACAAAAAAAGCCTGGACATGCAGGAATTCGCCTATCAGTAAAAAAAACGGGGTGTTCGGGTTTATCCTATGTAGTAGATTATGTATTAGCCCCATTAGAAGGAGATTTAATTCTACCTTTAACTGAAGAATACGTTGTCTGTGTTGATAAAGCCAGCTATCCATTTTTAAAAAAAATGGACGTTGATTATGTAAAACAAGGATTAAATCATAAATTTGTATTTAATAATCCCAACCAAACAGGTCAATGTGGTTGTGGAGAAAGCTTTACTGTCGATTAAATACTGCGCATTTTACGGGATAACGTTTGTTTAACGACATAAAAGACATTTTATGTCGTTTATGTCGAACTCATGTTACTTAAATCCTTGCCTTGCCCCAAAACTTAAAGGTAACTCATCTGCCATAGCCGTACCAATATTTTTAGTGACGCGATCAAAGATATTTTGTTTATGAGTGTAATCAATAACCTCTGGAACATTAATAATTTCACGAGCTAATTGTCCGCTACTGGCATATCCATCAATTAATCCCATAGTTAGGGCTTGCTCACCAGTCCAAAAAAGTCCTGAAAAAGTTTCATCATCAATGTGTAAACGACTTCCTCTGCCCTCTTTCACACGATTAATAAATTGCTGATGCACTATATCAAGCATCGTTTGTAACTTTTGTTTTTCAAAATCAGTTTGCGGAGAAAAAGGATCTAAAAATCCTTTATTAACACCAGATGTTTGCAAGCGGCGTGAAACCCCGATTTTATTCATCAAATCAACTACTCCAAATCCATTGTATAAAACTCCAATCGAACCGACCATACTTGCAGGGCTTGCATAAATAGCATCAGTAGCAACAGCGACATAATAAGCAGCAGAAGCACAAGCATCGACACAAACCGAATAAATTTTTATATCAGGATGTTTTTTTTGATAATATTTTATCGTGTTGTACATATATTCAGCCTGTACCGGACTACCTCCAGGACTATTAATACGAACAATTAGTGCTTTTAATCCCGAATTTTTATAAGCGGCATCAATGCCCTTCGCAAAATCATCGGAGTTAGCAGGTTTTGCATCCGCCATTTCACCATTAATGTCAACAATTCCAACATGAGGCTTGGTATTGGTACCCGCCTCTTCATTGGAGCTCGTAGAAAATTGATAAACAATATAAGCAATAATTAATAAATAAATGACGCGCATGAACCACTTCCATCTACGCTTTCTTTTCGCTTCTTTCATATAATCAATGATGATTTGATTCAGTAAAGCTTGTGAATCCTGACTCGAATTAGAAGAAATATCATTTGTCATATTAAAATCACTTGAAATTATTTAATTAAACCTCATTTTACGGTAGATAAAAGAAAATTAACACCCATTAAATAAGGTGAATCGTTATGAGAATGGATAAACTAACATCAAAGTTTCAAATAGCTTTAGCAGATGCACAGTCTCTAGCTTTAGGAAGAGATAATGGTTTTATAGAGCCGGAACATTTAATGAAAGCGCTTTTGGATCAAGAGGGAGGCAGCTGCAGGCCTTTGCTCAGTAAAGCTGGAGTCAATATCCCTCTATTAAGAACTTTACTCGATCAAGCTTTGGATAAACTTCCTAAAGTAGCTGGTATGGGAGGAGATGTTCATATTTCCAATGCCTTAAATCGCTTATTAAATCTTACTGATAAATTAGCCCAACAAAAAAAAGACAACTTTATTTCCAGTGAGCTTTTTATTTTAGCTGCAATAAGTGAAGAGGGTGTTCTTTCTCGCATGCTCAAACAAGTTGGTGGTGAACTTAAAGCCATAGAAAAAGCCATAAATGAGCTAAGAGGTGGAGAAACAGTTACTGATCCTAATGCTGAAGAACAACGACAAGCACTTGAAAAGTATACTTTAGATTTAACAGCACGTGCAGAACAAGGTAAATTAGACCCCGTCATAGGACGCGATGATGAAATCCGTAGAACCATTCAAGTCCTGCAAAGACGCACTAAAAACAACCCAGTTTTGATTGGTGAACCTGGAGTAGGTAAAACTGCTATCGTTGAAGGATTGGCACAACGCATTATTAATGGCGAAGTTCCTGAAGGCCTAAAAAATAAACGATTACTTGCTCTAGATATGGGCGCATTAATTGCCGGAGCAAAATTTCGGGGTGAGTTCGAAGAACGACTTAAAGCAGTACTCAATGACTTAGCCAAACAAGAAGGTCAAATCATACTCTTTATAGACGAGCTCCATACCATGGTTGGTGCCGGAAAAGCAGAAGGAGCAATGGATGCAGGAAACATGCTTAAACCTGCTTTAGCTCGGGGTGAACTGCATTGCATTGGCGCAACTACGTTAGACGAGTACCGACAATACATTGAAAAAGATGCGGCCTTAGAGCGACGTTTTCAGAAAGTTTTGGTTGATGAACCGAGTGTTGAAGACACCATAGCTATTCTTCGTGGATTAAAAGAACGCTATGAAGTTCATCATGGTGTTGAAATTACCGATCCTGCGATTGTTGCAGCTGCTACTTTATCACACCGGTATATTACAGACAGGCAGCTACCTGATAAAGCAATTGATTTAATCGATGAAGCAGGAAGCTTGATACGTATGGAAATCGATTCAAAACCCGAAAGTATGGATAAATTAGAGCGACGTTTGATTCAATTAAAAATTGAACGTGAAGCACTCAAAAAAGAACATGATGAAGCCTCTAAAAAACGACTTGAAGATTTACAACATGCGATTGACGAATTGGAACACAATTATTCCGATTTAGAAGAGGTATGGAAAGCTGAAAAAGCAACCATGCAAGGAGCCACTCAAATTAAAGAAGCGCTTGAGCAAGCAAAGCTTGAAATGGAAACCGCACGTCGAGCTGGAGATTTAAGTCGGATGTCCGAATTACAATACGGGCGTATTCCAGAACTTGAAAAACGCCTAACCCAAGTAGCAACTGCGGAATCACATGAAACCAAACTCGTGCGTAATAAAGTCACTGAGGATGAAGTTGCAGAAGTTGTTTCTAAATGGACGGGTATCCCTGTAGCTAAAATGATGGAAGGCGAAAAAGAAAAATTACTAAAGATGGAGGAAGTACTGCATCATCGTCTCATAGGACAAAATGAAGCCATAGAGGCAGTATCTAACGCCATTCGGCGTTCACGTGCAGGCCTATCTGATCCTAATCGTCCTATTGGATCATTTTTGTTTCTGGGGCCTACTGGTGTCGGCAAAACAGAGTTGTGTAAAGCCTTAGCAACATTTCTTTTTGATACAGAAGAAGCAATGGTACGTATCGACATGTCTGAGTTTATGGAAAAACATTCTGTTGCGCGCTTAATTGGTGCACCCCCAGGTTATGTTGGTTATGAAGAAGGTGGCTACTTAACCGAAGCTGTACGTCGCAGACCCTATTCAGTCATTTTACTGGATGAAGTGGAAAAAGCACATTCTGATGTGTTTAATATTCTTCTCCAAGTAATGGATGATGGTCGTTTAACTGACGGCCAAGGTCGTACTGTAGATTTTCGCAACACGATTATTGTCATGACGTCCAATCTTGGCTCGAATCTAATTCAAGAAATGGGTAATAAATTCAAATACGAGCAAATCAAAGAAGCTGTCATGGAAATGGTTAGACAACATTTTCGTCCTGAATTTATTAACCGAATTGATGATACAGTTGTCTTCCATGCTTTGGTTAAAGAGCAAATCGCAAAAATTGCTGCCATACAAATTAGCTATTTACAAAAACGCCTAAAACAACAAGACATTCATCTTGAAGTGACTCAAGAGGCATTAACGCATTTAGCTGAAGCAGGATTTGATCCAGTATATGGTGCTAGACCTTTGAAGCGAACCATACAGCAACAATTGGAAAACCCTCTGGCTCAAGCAATCTTAACCGGAAGATTTAAATCAGGTGAAACAATTGATGTGACTTACCAAGATGAAGAGATGAAGTTTACTAGTCACGAATAGATCATTAATTAAATGAATTGGTAACCTGGGTGCAGCATAGCGAAACCCAGGCTACAATGAATCTCCAAGGTCATAGGAAAAACTAGAAACCTCTTCGCTTAGCAGTCGGACATTACACCAACTCAGCATCACAACAACGAATCCAATTTCAAAAAGCAATTTGGCACGTTGCTACAGCCCGGCTTCTTTGCATCTAAATTTCGACTAAGGCTCTTTCTTAGGTCACGAAAAGTTAAATTGAGAATGCTCTGGCTCCTCTTTCACTTGAGCTTCTCTCGTTTCCTCGAGCGCCTTCTTGAAGTCCTGAGTTTTTTCCGACAAATCGGATTTTTTAACTTTTGCCGCTATTCCCGTTCCAATGCTAGCCGCTGCCAGTGCCCCAGCTACAGCCATACCAACAATAAACCCAATACCTGTAGGAGCAAGAGCAAATGCTGCTATTGTCGCAATAACAGCAAATAATCCACATGCTAAAGAGGCTGCCTGCAACTTCTCAGATTTTGCTCCAACAAGCTCGTCTGAAAGATAGGCAAGTGCGCAAAGGGATTTTGATTGAGTTCTAGGGTCTCCATTAGGATCCGCAGCAATTCTCGCATTTCCTACTAAACTATTCAATTTTTGACAATCTTGTAGTGATATAGGTGAGTTCAATGCATCACTAATGGTGCTACACAGTGCATCTCTTGGTTGTTTTATCTCGGGATTTATTTTCATCTCGGCTAAAGATTGATTGCCATCGCGAATTTTTAGCTTATAAAGATCAATTAAATAAGACTCTATTGCAGTTCTCTTTTCAAGATCATTCTCATTGCGCAATTCCAATAATTTTTCAGTTATTATGGTATTAATAGTCTTTTTAAACCCTTTAAGAAAAGATTCTATCTGCTGACGTTCTTCCTTACTTAATTCTTCTTTAAGCTGATTGATTTTGTTCTCTATGATTTGTTTAATTATATTATCTTTATTTTCATTCCCATTAAGGATTTGAACTACTGCTTGGCTACTTATTTTGCTCTTAGAAAGTACTTCAGCAATCTCTTTATTTCCCATTTTTGAAAGATTGTGATCAATAAATTCTTTCACCCTTTTAGCAGGTAAGCGATTTTCGGAGTAGGATTGCGATATAAGTTCTGTAAAACTGAACTCACTAGCAACCTTCATTGCTTTCCATTGCTTCGCATCGGGACTCATCGAAGCTTCTCGAACTGCTCTATAAAGAGGTTTCCAATCAGCTACGTCTTTTGGAATACTACCCTCGCCTGGTATTGAAGCTATTAATGTTGGGCTTCCATAATTATAGACTTTATCTCTTCTTGTTACTGGGATAGGCAAGAAATGATGCTTTTTTAACTCATCAAAAATTTCCATGTTTTTTGATGTATTATGTCCTTTAATCCCTTTAAGCTCCGGAAAAACGTCATCAAATTTAGAAGCCTCTAATCCCTCTATATTTCTATTAAAGTCAGCGAAGTCCCAATTTCCATTAGCATCACGGCAATATATTTTAAATTTTTCCTCCTCACCTGGAATTTTAATGAGGATAGGAATATTATGTTTTTGGGCTTCTGATATTGCCTTCTTTGTTTCTTCACTTTCAAGATCTGTTGTTGTGTGTGTTAGAAAATTAAGGAGATTCTCATTGGCTTGTTCTTGAGTTAATTGGGGGCCGGAATATCCCCTTAAGTTTAAGATTACATTCTTAGGAATTAATTCGGGATGTTCTTTAAAAAAATGTTCCATACTTTCGACGATGTCTTTACGATCGTCGTAAAAATTAAATTCAATGATATCATCAGGATTTTCCATGGCAGCATAATGCATTTGAGCCAGAGCCAAGGAGACCTTACTTTCATCATCTATTAACTCTAAAAATCCATCCTCATTAAATTTAGTTGATATTATTTCCTCTTTATAACTCCCATTCTCATTTAAGTATCCCTTCTCCTTGAATTTTTCAAACGTTTCTCCTGCCACAACTACATCACTCTCTAAATCCGGAAGTAGAAAAGGATTAAATGTAGCATTTTCTCCCAATTCTTTAGCAATAGCGGCCATTCTCGGGTAAACGGAGCCAGGAGGATAGTCCGTGCCAGTTCCATTTTTAAAATCTATATCAGGTGTTTGGCGATTAGAGCCAATGAAAAGAACTGTTTTATCTTCTGTTTTCAAAGAATCTAGAAATTTACGATTTGCCTCTAGGTAGGCTTTATTGGATTCTTCAAGTGTGCGTTCTGTAATCCAGTTTCTACCAAGCTTAAAGCTTGAGGCCTCGTTGCTATAACATCCATCAAAATCCAGAGAGTGATAAACTACTTTATCCAAGAGTAGTGCGCCACCAATAATGGGTCCCCACGATTGGTTTTTTCCAATTGCATCTCTTATATTATTATGCTGCTTTTCACGGGTTTCCTTGGTAGGATTCTCGATAAAAGCTTTTGTATCATTAAGGTAGGTAGTTATTCTTTGCAAATCCTCTGTACTCAAATCAACATTTTTAACAGCACTTAAAAGGTTTCCAACTCTTTTATCAGATGAACTAATTTTTTCTAAATCCTTATAAGCCTTGTTGAAATTGACTCGAGCTTCTAAATTCTCATCCAATGGAACAAGGGAAATATTTTCTTCAACTAGCTTATATAATTCTTGGACTTTTTCTTCAGATAATCCTTTTAAATTCTCTTCTTTTAATGCCCAGTTTAATGCATCTAAATAAGCTTCAAGAGCTTTTATCTTACTAATTTCACAAGAATCATTAAATCTCTCAAACTTATTCTTGAGTCCCTGAGGAGCATTCTCATTCCCTCCATATACATTCATTAACTTCTGCATACGGGATCTTTGTTCTTCTTCATCTATGGGTAAGGGTTTCTGCGCAAACTCACTAAGTCCATCAATAGTCACTAGTCCACTTACTATTGTAAACTCAGCACCCTCATTATTGAACCATGCCATTTGTACTTCTGGGTCCGGGTCTTTCTTAACTTTGTCTAACATTTGCTGACTATAACCAACAACTATTGCTTGTATAAAGAATCTTGCAAGTTGTTGAGGGTCATTATTTGCTTTTTGCAGCATGAGGCGGTAATTTTCTTTATTATTGTGATTAATTGCGTCAATTATTCTGGGATTTAAAGCCGTTTTATCTTCATTTAAAAGCTCAGGTAAAAGTTCATCTATTAAAGATTGCATATACGCCCCAATACAACTTGGTGCTTTTATATATTTTTTAAACTCATCATAAGAAGGTAAAGGAACTTTGTATTCATCAAATATACGAGAAAAAATAGCTGCTGTACCCTTGGTTTTTTCTATGACTTTATACGGTTGATTGTCCGCGCCTTTGGGATCATATGGCAACTTTAGATGATTTTCCAAATTTAAAAGAAATTTTTGTTGAAAATCCTGTTTATATTTTTGAAAACCCTTATCACTTATAGGACTTGTTTTATCAAACATATTTAATCCTTTTAACTTATTAACTTATTAACTTATTAACTTATTAACTTATTAACTTATTAACTTATTAACTTATTAACTTAATTTTACCCAACGCAAAAGTACTTTATAAATGAATAAAAAATTACTTATAATACCAATTATAATTCAAATACCTTAAGTAAGTATTATCAGTCTTCCAATACAAAATACGACGCCTTTGTACGGGACAAAAAACTTTGAAAAAATAAATAAAGGAAGAAAGGATAAGAAATAACTCGCTGATTTTAAATGTATTTCATATA